>CAZBED010000001.1:0-818467 GCA_964490845.1 uncultured Chitinophagales bacterium
CCGGTGTGGTCGCAGGGTTACCGCTTAAACCACCTGTCCAGCTATATGTGCTCGCTCCTCCACCTGTTAAGGTGGCTGTCTGGCCTGCACAGATTGACGGGGAGTTCACCGTAACCGTTGGTTTTGATTTCACTCGTATCGTTTTGGTCGCAGGCGTACTTGCCGTTCCACCTTTGTAAGCCACTAGACTTATCGTATAGGTACCTACCGTATTAAATACGGATGTTACCGTTGTCGTTGAAGTAGATGTCGATGGAGTACCTCCATTTATCGTCCACCTCACTGAATCAGGAGATCCGCTCGATGCCGTTGACGTATTCGTAAAAGTCAAACTGCCTCCTATACAGACCGCTGTATCACTCATCGTAAAGGAGGCGGTAGCAGTAGGGGTTACAGTACATGAAGGCGGCATGTCAAATTTTGCCGTCTGGTCACGTCCATTATTTGCGGAACCTTGTAAGGCAGTATATCCCATACCTCTTCGGGCAAATGCTGACCAAATTTCGCATTTATCAGCATAACCATAAAGGGTGGAGTCCGCTTTCAATATGGCATTTCTATAATCCAGGAATCCACCACTACATGGTTGTAATTTTAACCCTTCTAAAACCAGCTTAATTGCCCTGTTATTTCCGGCAGTGCCGTTGTATAAATCTGAACTGTATCCATATTTGTCAATTAAATTCCAGTACATATCCCAAATGACAGCGCACCAAACCTCTCCTAGTGTATGCACCTCCGGCCCTAAAATAGTACCGCCTGTTGCATCCGGAATAGAAGCTAAATCAGCATAAGTCCAAGGGTTTATAGACATATCATAAGAGTAAGGATATACTCTGATTCCATCTCCCGTAGTTGCTTGTCCAAAAACATAAGTACCCATACCACGAGCGGTGTTTTTGGTATCAGAAGCTTTGTGTGTTACAGCCAATGCAAAGAAGTCACTCCATCCTTCACCGGCCTGTTCTGCATTTCCAAGACAAGAACTGTTAGACGGACCACCTGCCAACCGGGTGGATATACCATGACCATATTCGTGTGCAACAATGCCGTTATCCAAATCTCCGTCTACTTTCAAGCAAGCGTTGTTAGTCATATTCACTATGGCTGTAGCTATATTATTTCTCAGTATCTGCCCGGTCGCATACGTAACAAATACAGCCGGAATAGTCACTAAAGTACCATTAGTACCGGATGCCATGGTAACCAAGCTATCACCTGCAGACTGACGATTGATAATAATTACACCAATAGCGCCGGCTTGCTGAGCGTAGTAAACTTTTTCAGAGAAATTACAAGTACCTCTGTCAATCAAGGCAATCTTTCCGGATACAGAAGAACCGTTAGATACGGTGCTACATACATAAGAAGTGGGTGTAGAGCCGTTACTGATTGCGTTTACAATTGAACCTGTGATGTTATAAGCACATGGGCCAAAATTCGCCGGACGACATGCATAATTTCCAGCAATACCGGCAGGTTGGTTAACCGTAAGCGTAGGCACGGCGCCATTGCTCCACAAATACATCTGCATACGTGGTTTTTGTCCGTCTACCGGGGTACTGAAATTCGCATTATCCGTACCGCTTCCATCGTGTGCTTCTGCAAAAACAAAGTCCGTTGCTGTGCCACCTCTGCCATAATTACTGGACTGGAAATTTCCGGCAGCTTCCGTAAAGCCATATTTATAAAAAATATCGTGCATCATATTATTCATATAAAACAACTGAGTTACAGCTGCTTTTGCATTTGTTGCACTATCCATTCTAAAATTAAAATCAATCGAATAATCAAAAACCAACGATGCACCTGCATCGGGTTGGGAACCTGCATCAATAATATTATTGGCATCCACATCCTGATAAGCACTGACGTTATTTCCACGTGTAAATGTAAATTCAGCACCTGCCGAACCATTTGTATCGTGCCAGCCATAAGGAGAAGCTGTTAAATCCCAAGGGTCAGATATTAACTGACGGGGGCCAAAAGATGGCGCTTCCACATTATAAGGATACACCCTGTATTGCGCCACTGCTAATTGCTGGTCATCGGGGCCATTACCTAACCTTTCATTTTGCCCGTTGGGATTAGGAATATTATCATAAACTGATGATGCAGCACCAAACATCCCGGGCTCCACTTTACAATGTACCACCTCATCTGTTTTCCTGATCAACTCGCCTGAATTAGCGTCAATGGCGTATGTCCAGATATGGTTATGACCTAATTCTTCAATATAAACTTCCCAAGCCAGTCTGATTTTGTCTTTATCATCTGTATAGAAGAGTTTTTTCACATAAATGGGTTCATCCGTCAGGCTGTTTACCGGTTTAAATACCATGTCATTCGCACTGTTCATTTTTTCAAGATTGAACGCACCGATTGCTGTTGAATTCATCAACGACGCGACTCTCCTTAAGGCATCTTCCGGTTTCAGGGAAGCATCCACCGTATTCACTTTGGAAGCTAAATCCACCACGCCATTAGACGTATTGTAGATTAATTTTCCGTCTTTGTAGTGAAGTGCAATAGAGCTGTTTTTTAAACCAATGCCGTTTACACATTGCTGAAACCAGATATGTGTAATTCCTGTAGTGACATCCGCGTATTCATCGGATACGCGCAAGTTCGCAATGTCGTTGTCAGACAATGCAAATTCTGTTTTTTTAGATTGGATGTATTTGATAGCATCATTTTTGACACTGCCTGCAAATAGGCAAAATACAAGGGAAACTAACATTGGAGTTAGTAAAATTCTCTTTATCATCTTAGTTGGCTTTATTAATGTAAATTTACTAATTAATAAACATTAACCAATACAAATTGGCTGTGTGGATAAAAATTAATCATTCAGAAATATTTAGAATTTACTGATAATTAATCAATTACATTGTTTTGGCATCCAAAAACGTGGCTAATATTCTGAAAAATAAAGGATTATAATTATCAGACCACCACGTTGATAATGCGGCCAGCGACGACAATAAACTTTTTAGGATGTTTCCCTTCCGTAAATTTTAACACTTTCTCGTCTGCAAGTACCAGCTTTTGAATGTCATCATTTGACATATCCAGCGGTATTTCCATATTTGCCCGGTGCTTGCCATTGATCTGAATGGGATAATTAAAAGCGGATTCTACCAGATACGCTTCGTTATGAACGGGATACGGAGCATCCGTAACAGAAGAGCCGTTTCCCAGTTGTGCCCAAAGGACTTCAGCGGTGTGCGGTGCAAACGGAGCTATCAATTTAACCAACTCCTGCAAAACGGATTTGGAAACGGATTTGAATTTGGACAAATCATTCACTGCAATCATAAACGTAGATACACAAGTATTGAGACTGAGGTTCTCGATATCCTGATTCACTTTTTTGATTGTCTTATGCAGAATTTTCAACTCCTCCTCTGCCGGTGCATTTTCTGAATATTTTACATTTCCAAAATCGTCAAAGAACAAGCGCCAGAATTTGCGGAGAAAATTCGCTGAACCGGAAATACCGTTGGTATCCCAGGGCTTTGCGGTGTCTATCGGCCCGAGGAACATTTCATACATGCGGAAGGTATCGGCGCCGTATTGGTCAATGATATGGTCAGGATTGACGACGTTCCATTTTGACTTAGACATCTTTTCTACTTCGGAAAAAGCGGTAAATTTGTCAGACAATAAGGTTAAATCAAAATTTTTCGCTGAGTAAAAATTGTAATCAAAGGCAACGCCTCTTTGGTAATATTTTCTTTGACATAAAAATATTCCGTATTTAAAATCATCATTGAAATCTCTTAATTTATCTAAATCAACTTCACCGTTGATATTTACATATTCAATTGGAATATTTAATTCACTAATTACAACACCTGTTCTTTCTGAAAAATCAAAAATATGATCAGAAGATAAATAAATACACGGATAGATTGTATTAGTTTCTGTGTAAAAATTATCAAAAAAGTCATACCTATTAGAATCTTTATCTGAGAATGTTTCAGTATTACCTACAAACTCATTATCAGAATTATCTTTGATTTGAAATCTATAAATTTTTCTACTCACCCCTTGTATCATTCCCTGGTTTACCATTTTTTTGAATGGTTCTTCGGTGCTTACTTTTCCAATGTCTTTCAGGAATTTATGCCAGAAACGCGAGTACAGTAAATGCCCAACGGCATGCTCACTGCCGCCTACATAGAAATCCACATTTTGCCAATAATCGGATGCCTCCTTGCTGCAAAACTCTTCCGTATTCTTCGGGTCCATGTAGCGCAGAAAATACCAGGAACTGCCGGCATATCCGGGCATGGTATCGGTTTCCATACGGGTTCCTTCACCGTACTGTGTCACCCATTCAGTGGCAGTTGCCAACGGGCTTTCACCGGTACCGGTAGGTTTGTAACTTTCCACTTTCGGTAGTTTCACCGGCAATTTATCTTCAGGAATAGTATGAATAATTCCATCCTTGTCGTAATAAATCGGGAATGGCTCGCCCCAATAGCGCTGACGGCTGAAACCTGCATCCCGCATACGGAAATTCACTTTCCCATATCCCAGCTTCTGCTCTTCCAGTTTCTGAATCAGCAAAGCGGTCGCTTCTTTGTACTCTAATCCATTGATAAAATCAGAGTTGATGTATTTCCCTTCTTTTGTCGGGTCAGCTTCTGCATCCAGATTCTTCTGCGCATCCAGTATGGCCGGTTTCGGCAAGTTGAATTTTTCGGCAAACAAATAATCGCGCTGGTCGCCGCTTGGAACCGCCATCACAGCACCTGTTCCATAACCCGCCAACACATAATCCGCGATATAAACGGGCACTTCCGCATGAGTAAACGGATGTAAAACATATGCGCCGGTAAACTGACCGGAAACCACTTTCTCCGCCTGCCGTTCAATATCCGACTTTGAGGCGCACATTTTGATATACACCTCTACATCAGCGGCATATCCGGGAGTTGTAATCTGTTTCACCAATTCGTGTTCCGGTGCAATCACTAAAAATGTTACTCCGAAAATAGTATCCACCCGTGTCGTAAAAACATCAATTTTCCCGTCATGACCTTTCAGCGGAAAAGAAACCATTGCTCCGGTAGATTTTCCAATCCAGTTGCGCTGCATATCTTTCATGCTTTCTGTCCACTCAAGTGTATCGAGTCCGTTTAACAGCCTGTCGGCGTAGGCCGTAATACGCAGAAACCATTGTGACATTTTTTTCTTTTCCACCGGATGTCCCCCGCGCTCCGAAACACCGTTCACTATTTCATCATTAGCCAAAACCGTACCCAATGCCGGACACCAGTTGACAAACGATTCTTTCTGATAGGCGAGGCGATATTCCATTAATATTTCCTGTTTTTCCAATGGCGTATAATTTTTCCAGTCTTCAGCGGAAAATGCAGGGACATCTGCCCCGGTATAAGCTGTATTATGATTATTGCCATGCTCTTCAAAATGTTTGATTAAAACAGCAATATTGTAAGCGCGCTGGTTTTTGTAGCAATAAATGGAATTATACAACTGAAGGAAAATCCACTGTGTCCATTTATAATATTCCGGCTCGCAGGTAGAAACCTTTCTGTCCCAATCATAAGAAAACCCGATTTTCTTCAACTGGCTGATATAGGTTTCAATATTCTTTTGGGTGGTGATTTCCGGATGCTGGCCGGTTTGTATGGCATATTGTTCAGCAGGCAAACCAAACGCGTCAAAGCCCATAGGGTGCAGCACATTAAAACCCTGCATACGTTTGAATCGGGCGTAAATATCGGAAAATATATACCCAAGCGGATGGCCTACATGCAAACCGGCGCCGCTGGGATAGGGAAACATGTCCAGGACATAATACTTAGGTTTAGAGCTGTCATTGCTGACGTTGTACACTTTCTGGTCATCCCATTTTTTTCTGGCTAATTCTTCAATTTCTGAAAAGTTGTACTGCATAACTGTTATAAATAGGTCAAAAAATAAAACACGAAATTAGCGAATTGCCTGCACATTCTGATTCTTCGGGTTTTATGGTATTGTTAGCTTAGACATGAAAACCCCGGCACAAGCCGGGGTAATAAAAATAATGAAAAAAACTCGTTACATCCACTTCGCTACAAAGGTATTCAAGTCCTTACGCAGCTTGTTGAATAATAACTCAAATGTTTGCACTCTCTCTCTTAAATCGGTATGATCTTCAATTTTTCTGTGGTCGCTGGCTGTTGGATTGTCTTCTATATTTTTCACCACATCTCCTTCGCAGACGTTGATATCATGTTTTAAAAGGTCGATTTGTTCTTCCTGAATGATTAATTTATTCTGAAACCGTTCCACCCATCCATGCATCTCTCTATCAGAATTCTTCATCGATATTTCCTCCAGGCGCTTTTTCATGATTTTCAAATCCTCTTCATAAAAGGAAAGCAGGTTTTTCCATTCTCTGTGGTCATGGTGTAGTTCAGATAAATACTTTTGTGACGTCATAATCATTTTATTTACTACGAAATTGTCATTTAACCGGATAAAATAGTATGACAAAAATCATCCCGATAAGTGATTTTTATAAGTTTTGGAAATTTTGCAACTAACGCAGCAAGGCTTTTTCTTCCTGATTCAGGAAAAAATGAGGATAGTTTTTCTTAAGCAGCATCACAAACATATCGTGCGGAACATCGTGAAACGTACCATAATCACGAAGGTATTCCATGAATATGCCGCCATTGGAGTCATACTGCTGAAATATTGAATCATTGACTCCGTCAAATTCCAACGGAGCTACTCCCAAATGGTGACAGAGTTCTATATTGAATGCGGGAGTCGCTTTCACCCATTTTCCATTTAGGAAAATATCACAGCAGGCGTGAAAGACCAATACATCCGTCTTTAAGGTTTCCATCAGTTTTTCCACGCCAATATGATTTTTTACATCAAAAAAACAAAACCGGCTTGGAATACCTGCCGCACGCAAACATGCATTGAGCAGACACGCTTTTTCAATGCAATAGCCACTTTTACTCTCTCTGTTGAACAGCGAACTGGCTTTCATCGCTACGTGGCGAAGATCAATATTGTAAGGATTATAACGCCATCCGTCCCGTACCGCGTAATATAACTTTATGGCATTTTTTGTTTTGTCAACTTCGTTGCCAATGGTATTTTTAACAAAGCGCTGAATGTCGGGTTGCTCACTGTCAATAAAGAAGGTAGGCTGTAAATACAAATCAATTCCCAAAGACACATTATTCATGACACAAAAGTACAAAATCGCACAGGCTGTGAATAAAGTAAGAGATTAAGTAATTAAAAAATCCTTATTTTCGTCACATGTCAGAAGATTTGCAGCAAAAGATACCGCAAAAACGCAAGCCCAGTTTTGCTTATGCCATCATCAGTATTGCCATGATATTGCTGCTGATTGGGTTATTTTCCTTTGGTGTTTTTGTCGTTCAAAAAGAAATTAATAAGATAAAAGAAAGTGTACAGATTGACCTTAACTTAAAATCAGACATTACCGAAAATCAGAAGAAAGCCATTTCTGATTACTTAAAAAAACAAAATTATATTTCCAAAATCACTTATAAAAGTAAAGATGAGGCGGCTGAACAATTCGAACAGGAACTGGGGCAGAATTTTCGTGAAATTTTAGGTAGCAACCCGCTATATGATGCTTATATCATCAACCTGAAGGCGGAATTTTCCAATCCTGATTTTGTTAAAGACGTAAAATCGGCGCTCATCGGGTTACGCGGAGTACAGGAAGTATTTTACTCCGACCTGGCAGTGAGTACCGCTGCACGCACCTTGCGCCCTGTCACCATTGGTGTTGTTATCTTAAGTCTTATCATGCTGGTAGTAGCCTTCCTGATTATTGACAATACCATCCGTTTAATGATGTACTCCCAGCGTTTCACCATCCGCAGTATGCAACTGATTGGAGCCAATGAGTGGTTTATCATCAAACCCTATATTTTAAAATCCATTATTTCCGGATTAATCAGTTCCGCTATTGCCATCCTGCTTTTAGCCGGCATCGTCTACTTAACAATTTATAAGTTTTCCGTTCAAATAGAAGGACAGGATTTTGTAACTTTGCTCCTCATCGCTCTCGGATTAATCGGCTTTGGTATTTTAATTTCCATTACGAGCACCTTCTTAGCGGTCAATAAATACCTCAAGATTAAACTGGACGAACTCTATTAAACCTTAAAAAATGGCAAAAAATAAACCGGTTCAAAAACCGATTCCACAGGCAAAGCAACCTCAACCCGCAGTAAGAAGCGTTTCATCGGCTAATAAAGCGAAAGGCGGCAGTTGGTTTAAAATCCCCAAAAGCCAGAATGAAGTTTTACTGTTCGACAAAGTCAATTACATTATACTGGGCATCGGTGCCTTACTCATTATCTTAGGTTTTATCTTAATGAGCGGCGGCAACTCAGACCCGAAGGTATTCAATGAAGCGGAAATCTATTCGTTCCGTAGAATTACCCTGGCTCCTATTGTTGTCATCCTCGGGTTCATCGTGATTATTGTTGCTATATTGAAAAAACCGGCTTCTGTTACACAAGGTTAACTATTAGCTGATTCCAGCATGGCTTTTTTGCTTATCAAAAATATTTTTTCATCCGTTCACATTTAATCTGACTATGGACATCTTTCATGCCATTGCACTTGCCATCGTTGAAGGACTTACCGAATTCCTTCCCATCTCTTCTACGGGCCATATGATTCTGACAAGTTCCGTCATGGGCATTGAAAAAGATGAATTTACCAAGCTCTTTGAAATTGCCATTCAACTGGGAGCCATTTTATCTGTGGTCGTATTATACTGGAAAAAGTTCTTCGATTTCTCCAAATGGCAATTTTACCTGAAGCTCATAGTGGCCGTTATACCGGCACTTGTTTTCGGGAAACTGCTTTCTGACAAAATAGATGCGTTGCTGGAAAGCCCGACAACAGTTGCCATCAGCTTGCTCGCCGGTGGAATCGTCTTATTATTTATTGATAACCTGTTCCAAAAAGGAGAGATAAAAGAAGAAAAAGACATCAGTTTTTCTAAAGGATTTATAATCGGATGCTGGCAGTGTCTGGCCATGATTCCGGGAGTGAGCAGGAGTGCCGCGAGTATCATCGGAGGCATGCAGCAAAACCTCAGCAGGAATATCGCTGCGGAATTTTCGTTTTTCTTAGCTGTTCCCACCATGGCTGCCGCTACAGGATATAAACTGCTTAAAACCTTCTCCACACATCCGGAAATACTGAAAGACAAGCATAATTTATATATGCTGGCGCTGGGAAATATGATTGCTTTAATTGTTGCCATGCTTGCCATCAAATTCTTTATACGTTTCCTGCAAAAGAACGGATTTAAACTATTCGGATGGTACCGCATTGTGCTTGGAGCAATTGTATTAATTCTTTTACAACTGGGCATCATCCAATAACTAATTTATGATGGCAAACCCCAACTATAATTTTACCGAAGGTGAAGTCATACTGATAGATAAACCTTTAGACTGGACCAGTTTTGATGTCGTTAATAAAGTCAAATTTGCTTTAAAGAAAAAATACGGCAACCTAAAAATTGGCCATGCCGGAACACTGGACCCAAAAGCTACAGGCTTGCTGATACTCTGCACCGGAAAGAAGACTAAAGACATACAGCAGATTCAGGATGCAGCGAAAGAATATACAGGAACGTTTTTTCTGGGCGCTACTACAGAATGTTATGACTCCGAGAAGCCCATAAACCAAACGTTTGATATCGGCCAGATCAGGGAGGATGAAATACTGAAATGCGCCGAAAGTTTTGTAGGTGAACAGGAACAATTCCCGCCCGTACATTCTGCCGTAAAAATTGACGGCAAACGAGCTTATTCCCTGGCCAGGCAAGGAAAAGAGGTTGCCGTAAAGCCAAAGCAGATTACCATTCAAACATTTGAAATCACCGGTATCGCATTACCGCTTATACATTTCAGGGTAGCCTGTTCAAAAGGAACATATATCCGCAGTCTGGCAAACGATTTTGGTAAACGATTAAACAACGGAGCATATCTCTATGGCCTTAGGCGCACAAAAATCGGCGCTTATTCCATTGAGGATGCGATGCAACTGGAAGATTTTGTTCAAAGTTTACATCCCCCTCAATCTTAATTCTGAAAGTTTGTAGTAACTTTGCCCACTTTCCGTTAGAGTATGCAAATCCACAAAGGCTTAGACCAATTACCTGTATTGTATAATACCGTACTCACTATCGGGACTTATGACGGTGTCCATTTCGGCCATCAGCAGATCATCAGGCGGCTGAAAGACATTGCACATGAAATAGACGGAGAAACGGTGCTGCTGACTTTTGACCCGCACCCCCGCCTGATTTTGCATCCCGATGACGAGAAGCTGAAACTGATTTCCACCATAGATGAAAAAGAAGAGCTCCTTGCTGCTTTCGGATTAGACCATTTGGTCATTGCGGAATTCTCCAAAGCGTTTGCCTCTATGGATGCCCGCGAATACGTAGAAAAAATCCTGATTGCCAATTTCCATCCTAAAAAAATAGTGATTGGATACGACCATCGTTTTGGTAAAAACCGGTTAGGCGATATCCATTTGCTGCGTTCACTTGCAGACACCTATCATTTTGAGGTGGAAGAAATTCCGGCACAGACCATTGACGAAATTTCTGTCAGTTCAACAAAGGTGCGCAATGCCCTGCTCAACGGCGACATCCTGACTGCTAATCAACTGCTGGCACATCCTTTTACGATAAAAGGAAAGGTGGTACATGGCGACAAAATCGGCAGGGTACTTGGCTTTCCGACCGCCAATATTGAAATATCGAACCCTCACAAGCTTATACCGGCATCCGGTGTTTATGCGGTAAAAATCAAAGTGGATAATCAATTTTATAAAGGTGCATTAAGTATTGGTTACAGGGAAACTGTCTTTGACAACAGCAAATTAACCATTGAGGTATTCATCCTTGATTTTGAAGGCGATTTGTACAACAAACCGTTAGACATGATTTTTGTCGCTTATCTTCGTCCGCAGATAAAATACGACAATTGGGACTTACTGAAAGTGCAGATTGAGAAGGATGTGCAGGATGTAAGAAGTGCCATTGAGTTATAATTCAACAGATCTCACCATTGCGATATGCGGAATATCGTCTTCCAGATAGGGTTCGCTCGCACGTACGAATCCAAAATCTTCATAAAATTTTTGCAAATAGGCCTGTGCTGAAATCTTAATATCTTTATCCGGAAACAGTTGTAACAATTTTACTATCGCTTCTTTCATTAACTGCTTACCGAACCCTTCTTTTCGCCACTCAGTTTTACTGACTACACGCCCGATAGATGTATAACCACTATAGGAAACTCCTTCGGGAACCAAACGGGCATACGCTGCCAGTCCAGTCTCCTTATACAACAGCAAATGCCAGCATTTTCGGTCTTTATCGTCAATATCCTTATAAATACAATTTTGTTCGATTTGGAAAACCTCTTCGCGCAATTGCAGCAAATCGTACAACTCGGAGGGAGTCAAATCATCGAAATATTTAAAAATGAATCGCATTATTCTTCACCAAAATATTCAGCATAAATATTTTCAGTCTCCTGCAGCTTAATACTATGCAGCTGACAGCCTACTATATGAGGCTCCAGCTGGTTCCAGATAATTCGGGCCAGATTATCAGTAGTCGGATGAATGTTTTCAGGGATAAAAGTTACATCCAGATTCAGATTGGTGTGGTCCAGCCTGTCCACCACTGTTTCTTTAATAATCTGACTCAGCTCTTTTACATTAATAATAAAACCGGTTTCAGGATCCGGTTCACCTTTGACTGTCACATACAACACATAATTATGACCATGCCAGTTTTTATTAGCGCATTTACCAAACACGGCATCATTCTGTTCTTCCGACCAATGATGATTGTACAGCCTGTGCGCTGCATTAAAAGTTTCCCGTCTAGTTAAATAAAGCACCTTATAAAATTAGGCAATCAGGAGTAGCGATTCATAATAAGTCTTGTATTTTTTTTATTAAATTTGGAACTATGCCAATAAAGATTACCATTGTTTCTGCAACTTTACTAGAAGTAAAGCCGCTTTTTGAAATTTACAAGCCAGCTGAAACTGATTTTACCGGTTTATATGTTGCCAACGAGTCGCTCCATTTCCTGATAACCGGAATGGGTATGATGAATACGGCTGCACATCTGACACTATATACCTCAAAATTTGAGCGTGATTTTTATATCGATGCTGGCTTATGCGGAGCATTCAACAGGAATTTTAAGATTGGAGATGTGGTGCAGATTATTTCCGAAACATACGGCGATTTTGGGGTAGAAAATGATGAGGAATTTCAGGACTTTTTTGACTTAGGTTTCATCGACAAAAAAGAAGATGCATTTCAATATGGTTTATGTTCGCCCATTGAAAGTGAGTGGCATCAAAACATCCTGTTACCACAAGCAACTTCAATAACCGTGAATAAAGTTCACGGAAATGAAAAGACCATAAAAATCATTCAGGAGAAATATAATGCAGACACGGAAAACATGGAAGGCCTTGCCTTTTATTATGTGTTAAAACTAACAGGAAAACCCGGCATTGAAATCAGATCTGTTTCCAATTATGTAGAAAAAAGAAATAAAGAAAACTGGGATATTCAGATAGCAGTAACAAATCTGAACGCGACGCTACTGAAGATAATCCATCAGTATGCTTAACTACCGATATTAGATTCTCTTACAATATAAAGCGGACGCTGTTTTACATTATCCATAATCCGCGAAAGATATTCTCCGATAATGCCCAGACAAATCAACTGAACACCACCTAAAAATAGCACGCTAATCATCAGTGAGGACCACCCCTGAACCGTATTGTTGTTTAAATACTTCTGATACAGGGTATACAAAATGACAAAAAATGAGATTAGTGAGACGACAAAACCCAGATACGTTGCCAATCGCAAAGGCAGATTGGAAAAGGCCGTAATTCCGTCAAATGCAAAAGCAAACATCTTCGGGTAGGAATAATTGGTATTGCCGGAATAGCGCTCATCCCGTTTGTAAATGATAGAGGTCTGATTAAATCCAGCCCAAGCTATCTGGCCACGCAGAAATTTGTTGCGTTCAGGCATGGCCACAATAATATCTTTAATTTTTTTAGAAATAATACGGTAATCACCTGTGTCCAATGGAATGTTCACTTCGGACAAGCGATTGATAAACCGGTAAAAGAGTTTGGCAGTCATCAATTTATGCCACGACTCCCCTTCCCTGTGTTCGCGCTGTGCAAACACCACATCATAGCCTTCTCTCATTTTGAAATATAAATCCCTGATCAGCTCCGGCGGGTCCTGCAAATCCGCATCAATAATGACAATTGCTTCTCCTTTTGCATTTTCCAAACCGGCAAAAACCGCTAACTGATGCCCGAAATTTTTACTGAAATCGATATATCGTATCTGCCTGTTTGATTCTGTAAATTTTTTAATCGTTGATAATGAATTATCCTTACTGCCGTCGTTGATAAATATAATTTCGTAATCATTGCTTATCGAGGTAACGGTATTAACAATCCTGTCCAGCAATACGGCTAAATTGTTCTCTTCATTAAAAACAGGTACGACAACTGATATATCCACAGTATAAATTTACAAATTTGAAAGTATCATTAGCTTATTTAAGCCACTATTTTTGAGGGTTTTTTAATAATTCAAATTCTACCAGTCCATTTTTACACTTCCAGACAACATTCCATCCTTTCAGCCGATTCAACTGCTCATCTGAGAAATCATTGCCCACATTCGAATACAGCACATATGGAACGGTATCTATTAATTGGCCATTTACATTTATCAGCCTATCTCTGTTTTCATCCATTCTGTACTGATAAGTGCTGACATTCATCGGAAAAACCGTTCCTATTTGTTTCTTATCTATATACACATTGTTGTTATATTCATTAATGAATTTTTCCATACCGCCATGATAATACAGATGCGCCAGTGTGCAGTCCCATCCATTGGATATAGAAGCAGGGTAAATCTGAAAATTTCCGATAAACAACAATATAACAGTAAGGATGGTAAAAATTATGTTTCTGCCGGAGAGAAATAATATAACAGGCGGCAGCATCAATATATATATTATGAGAAAATACCGGTGATTGACAGGATTCGAAAAAGGCAATAAGAGCAATACAAATACAGTAAAGGGAACCATCCACAACATCAAATATTTATCCAATTTTCTGGTACTTATCATATAAAATATACTGAGCACAGATAAGATAACCACTCCGTAATCCATCATGGCACGCCCTACAGAAAACATATTTCGCATCAGGCCGCCCAAATCTACAATACCTCTTTGAGCCGACCATTCCTGAGAATGCGTGGCAAACACCCAGCCGGTCACCCTAAAATGATAGTAATACCAAGTAACTGCCAACAGAGAAGCCGGCAAAAAGTACAAATTCCATGTCATCCATTTTTTCAGACTCCCATTCAACCAAAAGTAAATGGTAGCAGAAAGTGCAGTCAGGCCAAATAGTCCTCTGATGGAAACACCTGCAATAATTACGGAAGCAATTGCAAAAAGCAGCTTCTTATCATATAAGAACGAAGCCAACGCCATTAAATACATGCTTAGTAAAACCGTATCATAGCTAACGAGCAGATTTTGCGTAATGACGGCCGGAATGGTTAAGTACAAGAGCAATCCTGTCCATTGCTGCTTCGTTGAGAATGAAAAATAGTTCAGTACACGGATAAAGGAAAAAATACCCGTTATCGTAAAAGGCAGGAGCGCCAGATGCGCCGACAAAAGTGACTTACCAAATAAATAATAAAAAGCCGTCACATACAGATAAAACAGTGGCGGATGCCCCACATCCCATCTGGATGGTGCTATACATGTATGTAATCCGTTATCATAAAAATGCTGTGTAATGGTAGACGTAAGCAACGTATCCCAAAAAAATGGCAGATGCCACGAATATACATTCACAGCGAGCGCCAGCAGAAATGCAATAAAATAAATAAATGCAGGATGCTTTCGTACCACATTCAAAAATAACATTTTCAGGTGTTTAATTTATTGTTTTTTAATAGTCTCCGAAATCGGCTCAGGTTGGCTACATAAATATTTCAGATTATATTTACACATGCAACCTCTGACACTTGCCATTTCCCCCTGTCCGAACGACACGTTTATCTTTGATGCCCTGCTGCATCATAAGATTGATACGGAAGGCCTGGAGTTCAAACTTGTTTTCGCAGATGTAGAGCAACTAAATCAAGCCGCTTTTAAAGAGGAATATGATATAACCAAACTCAGCTATCATGCCTTTGCTTATGTTTCTGATAAATATATCCTGTTACGCTCCGGAAGCGCTCTGGGCAAAAACTGCGGACCACTGCTTATCAGCAAACGGGAATTATCGGAAGAAGAGCTTACAGATGCGACGATTGCCATTCCCGGAAAATATACCACTGCTAATTTTTTATTTTCGTTAAAATATCCATTTGCCACCCATAAAACAGCTGTTGTATTCTCCGAAATAGAGGATGATTTGCTGAATAATAAATTTGATTCGGGTGTTATTATTCATGAAAATCGTTTTACATATGCCTCAAAAGGTTTGAAAAAAATTATTGATTTGGGAGCCTATTGGGAACAAACCTACAAAGTCCCGATTCCGCTCGGTGGTATCGCTATCAGGAGGACATTTTCTAACGAATTACAACTGACTGTAGAGCGCATCATTCGCAGAAGCATTGAATTTGCGTTTGCCCATCCGCAGTCCTCATCAGATTTTGTCCGGGAGCACTCTCAGGAAATGAGTATGGAGGTATGCCGGCAGCATATAGAATTATATGTCAACAAATATAGTATTCAGCTTGGATTTGAAGGGGAACTCGCGGTAAATACGCTCTATAAGATTGCTCAGGAAAACAAGATTATTCCGGAGCTGAGCTATCCCATATTTACAGGATAAGCGGATTATTTGCTGGCAAATTCACTCAGCACCTCCATGCGTTCATGCACATTTGCTATCCATTCCATCTGCGCCTTGGTATTCATGCTATGATTGGTTTCCCTGTCGTAACTCTTCTGCTCTTTATCCCAGTCACTAAGTATCTGCTTTCCTATGGCATTTATCTTTTTTATATCTCTTAGAGATTTCACTTCATCCGACAAGCGTTTTCTGAACAAGCGGGCATAAAGTTCTGTAATGTCAAAATGCAACTGCTCGTGCTGTAATATGTAATCCGATTGTTTGCTTTTGTAACTCCACGATAATTGCGGGTAATATTTTGCATTTACATTCCATTCCAGCAAATTATCTTTGGCAGAATAAGAAAACTCCACGGATGAGGCTGTCATAGCCGCCTCTGATGCATTCGGGAAAGGCTTGCCCCTGAAGTCAGACCATGTCAGTTTTTTAGTGTTATTCCAGATATAAAATTCTTTGTAGGCATCTGAACCCGTCGGTGGCAGTGCATTGGAAAAGAGCACAGATATTAACAACAAACTGAAAATGCCGAGTGGTTTCATACTCTTCAAAACGCAAAAAACATACCGAATCTTCAAAAACAAGTGTTAAGAATACTGAAAGATTAAAAATTGTTTATGATACACATCAAATTCTGAAATCAGGTTTTCAATAAACTCTTGTCCCTGAGTATTGTAATAAACGGAAAAGTTTTCTTTGCGTTCCTGAAGTGAATTATCCGGGAACAATTGCCCTTTAAGTTTTTCGATTTGATTCAGCGCCGTTTCATTTTTCTGTTTCAACGATTTCATCAGTCGTTTTTCAATCGCATCAATACTCTGGAGGGATTTCTGCATTTCCGCACCCACCGTGTTCACCAGTGAGGCATCAATATTCTTTGCAAGCTCTTTCAGTTTTTCAAACTCACCTGAAATTGCCGATTTATAGACAGTCACATCGATATTTTCTTCCGTATGCGCGGCAATATATTCTTTTCTGAGCGTCTCTAAATCTTTGAAGAAGTCGAGCAGGCTGAAATCCAGTTTTTCTATCTTCTTTAGTGTATGTCCGTTTATCAGCAATGCGGAGTTCCTTACTAAAAGCTGAGGATAATTGATGTTGTAATATTCAAAAACCGGTTTCAGCTGCAACCAATAGGCCACCTCTCCGCCACCGCCGATATATGCCAAGGAAGGCAGCACTTTTTGCTGATACAACGGCCGCAAAATAACGTTTGGAGAAAACCGCTCCGGGTAATTTTCTACTTCTTTCTCTATCTCCTCTTTGGTAAAACGGACAGAAGTATTAACCACTTTATAGGTTGCAGATGACTCCTCCCATTCTATCCGATCTCTGCTGTGTTTACTTAAATAAAATAAATTCAGTTCTCGTGGTGTCGCTTGCTGTTTATATCCTTTTGCTTCCAGTTTGCTCAATTGCTCCTTTACTAGTTTATAGGAATGCCTGTTCAGCAATTCATCTTTCATTACATCAGAAAAAATTCGTTTTAATGTTTTGTCATTTCCATCTATCACCAGCAATCCATACTGCCCGAATAAGACATCCACCAGGTATCGTGTAGCCTTTGATAAATCCTTATGTAAATAAGCTTTTCTGAAATGTTCTGAAAGCACATCTGTATATTGTGCTGATCCTAACAAGCGTTCAAGTTCATCCACTAATGGCAAAAGAGAAGCGGTGTTATAGTCGCCGGTTGCTCCTCCTTGTTTATTCTCCCATTCTATTTTTTTATTGAAGAGGTGAATATGATTTATTTCTTCAAAGTCGTGGTCTTCACTGCCCATCCAGTAGACCGGAATAAAATTATACGCAGTATATTTTTCTTTAAGTTGTCTGCAGGCAGAAATTGTTTGAGCAATCTTATAAATATAATAAAGCGGGCCGGTAAATATATTCAACTGATGTGCCGTAACAATGCAGAATGTATTTTCATTTCTGAGCGATTCTATATGTTCAGTCACTACGGTGGAGATGGAAAAACCTTCATATTGACGCAGAACCGTATCTGCCAAAACTATTCTGTCTATGGATTCCCGTTTTTTATCCTCTATTATCGTTTCGATTGCATCAGATGTAGGTGGGTAGTGATAAAAATCCTTCACCTTATCGTGCTGTGACATGTAATCCAATATCAGATTGGAAAATAAGTTGGTATGCCGGAATGAGATATCCTTTATAGTCATTGCAAAAAATCGCTCGAATATACAAATATACAAACGATTATTGAGCTACCCATCCGCCGTCGACCGCAATAGCCTGTCCGGTAGTAAAAGAAGCGCTGTCAGCACATAACCAAACCACTGCCTCGGCTATTTCCTGTGGTGTACCCATACGGCCTATAGGTTCGCCCATTATAAATTGTGCCTCTGTTTCTTCTTTACCACCTGTAATACGGTCAATCATATCTGTTTTAATCACTCCCGGACAAACGGCATTCACCCGGACACCCGCCTTCACATACTCCAAAGCCGCAGTTTTTGTTAGCCCCACGACAGCATGTTTAGATGCCACATAAGCCGGCAGACCGGGAAAGCCCACCAAGCCTGCTACTGAAGCACAGTTGACAATCGCTCCTTTTCCTGCTTTCAGCATATAAGGAATCTCATATTTCATACAAAGAAAAATTCCTTTCAGATTGATATTAATTGTTCGGTCCCAGTTTTCTTCTGTGCAATCTGTAATAGCGCCCATAGTGCCTTCAATTCCCGCATTATTAAAAGCATAATCAAGCCTGCCGAAAGCGGCTATGGTTTTGTCCACCATTTCTTTCACATCTGTACTTTTTGAGACATCACATTTTACAAACAACGCTTCTCCTCCAGCTGCTTTTACAAGATTTACCGTTTCATCATTTTCAACATAATCCGCCACCACTACTTTTGCGCCCCGTTGAGCAAATGCGACAGCGGTTGCCCTTCCGATTCCAAAACTACCGCCTGTAACGATAGCTACTTTACCTGCAAATATCTTTTCCATATTCATTAATTTTTTTGGTTTAATTTTTCTTCCGCGTTGACCATATTTTCCATACCCTTTAACAAAGCATCCGGATTGTACGAAATACTGTCAATGCCTTGTTCAACTAAAAACGCAGCGAAGGCAGCATCATCACTCGGCGCCTGACCGCACAACCCTATCTTCACTTTATTCTCTTTGGCTGTTTTAATAACATTGGCAATCATAGTTTTCACCGCCTGATTATTTTCATCAAACAAATCACTAATAATAGCGGAATCTCTGTCCAACCCCAAAGTCAGTTGGGTCAAGTCATTAGAGCCTATGGAAAATCCGTCAAAAACCTGTGCAAACTCTTTTGCCAGAATCACATTACTCGGAATTTCCGCCATAACATAAATCTCCAATCCGTTATCACCTCTTTTCAGGCCGTTATCTTCCATGAGCTTTACTACTTTCTTTCCTTCTTCCACTGTCCGGCAAAACGGAATCATTAACTTTACATTCGTCAGTCCCATATCTTCCCGCACACGCTTCATGGCGGCACACTCCAATTGAAATCCTTCTTTATAGCGTTCGTTGTAATAACGGGAAGCGCCCCGGAATCCTATCATCGGGTTTTCTTCTTTGGGTTCAAATTGTGCACCTCCAAGCAGGTTTGCATATTCATTTGTTTTAAAATCACTCATTCGGACAATGACATCTTTAGGGTAGAATGCGGCAGCTATGGTTGCTACAGCCTGTGCCAACTTGTCCACGAAATAATGCTTTTTATCGGCATATCCGTAAGTCAGTGCATTTATCTCCGCTTTTACAGTTTCATCTTTCAGTTCTTCAAATTTTACCAACGCCATCGGATGCACTTTGATTGAACTGTTGATGATAAATTCCAGACGCATTAATCCAACGCCCATATTCGGGTAAAATGACAGGCGGAAAGCTTTATCCGGATCGCCCAAAATCAGCATTGGCAAAGTGACTGGCATTTTAATCTTTTTGAAATCAATTTCATGTTGAGTCCATTCGATATGTCCGTCATACACTTCACCTGTTTTTCCGCCGGCGCAACTAACTGTAACCAATTGTCCGTCTTTTATTGTTTGAGTGGCTTTTCCCGTACCCACTATTGCTACAGCTCCAACCTCTCTGGCAACAATAGCTGCATGACTGGTTCTTCCGCCCTTATTCGTCACTATAGCAGCCGCCTTTTTCAGAATCGGGTCCCAATCCGGGTTAGTGATATCGGTAATCAATACCTCTCCCTTCTGAAGTTTATCGGCATCTTTAGGAGAAAGAATAATTCTGGCATGTCCGGCAGCAATACCGGAACCTACCGCACTGCCTTTCACCAACACGTTGCCTTTCGTTTTCAATGTAAATTCAGTGATATGCCGTTGTTTGTTTAAGGAATGTACGGTTTCAGGTCTCGCTTGTACAATAAACAATTCATTTGTCAAGCCATCTTTTGCCCATTCAATATCCATCGGGCACTTGTAATGTTGCTCAATTATAGCTGCCCAGCGTGCGATAGTTTGTATCTCCTCGTCATTTAGCACCCATTGTTTTCTTTTGTCCATAGGTGTCTCTATATTTATTATGGCAGCTCCTGTATTTTGACTATCGGAATAGACCATCGTATTCGCTTTCGCTCCTAATTTTTTAGATAAGATAGCCATCTTTCCGGATGCCAGCGTAGGCTTAAAAACATAAAACTCATCCGGATTTACTGCACCTTGTACGATATTCTCTCCAAGTCCCCAACATCCTGTGATGGAAATAACCTGCTCAAATCCGGATTCAGGATCGATGGTAAAACATACGCCTGCGGAAGATAAATCGGAACGCACCATCACCTGAACACCGACAGACAAATAAACCTTCATATGTTCAAACCCGTTATCATGGCGGTATTTGATGGCGCGGCTATTGAACAGAGAAGCAAAACACTGTTGCACGGCAAACACCACATCCTGTTCTCCTTTCCTGTTTAAAAAAGAATCGTGCTGGCCAGCAAAGCTGGCATTTGGTAAGTCTTCGGCAGTCGCACTACTGCGCACTGCAACATCCAGTTCGCGTCCATGTTTTTCACATAATCCGTGATAAGACGCAACAATGCTTGCACGTAATTCATCCGGCATCTTCGCCTCCAGAACAAGCTGTTTGCATCTTGCACCAATCTCATTCAGGTTGGAAAATGAAACGGTGTTCAGACTTTGAAGTAAATCCTGTAGTGTTTTTTCCAAGCCGTTTTCTTTTAAAAAGAAACGAAAAGCATGTGCCGTTGTAGCGAATCCATCAGGAATGCGGATGCCTTTATCACCCAGACTACTCAGCATTTCGCCCAAAGAAGCATTCTTACCTCCTACGATGGCAATATCTGCATTATGAATTTTAGAGAAGGGCAGGATAAACATAGCGGACACAATTGTGAATTTAGACATACTAATTTACACAATTTCGTCTTTTATGGCATGAAGGACATATTAATTGTTAGGAGGAAACGGATACTAAACTACTTCCCCGTATAAATCAAAATCAGTGACATCGTAGATTTTCACCTTGCAAAAATCACCGACACGGCAATAATTCTTCTTTGCATCTATCAATACTTCATTGTCCACTTCCGGCGAGTCAAATTCGGTTCTTCCTACAAAATAGCCCCCTTCCTTTCTGTCAATTAAGACCTTAAAGATCTGACCGACTTTTGCTTCATTTTTTTGAAAGGAAATTTCCTGCTGGATTTGCATTAGCCTACCGGCACGTTCTTCCTTTATCTCCTGCGGGACATCGTCTTCCAAGTTGTAGGCAGCTGTGTCGTCTTCATGAGAATACTGAAATACACCCAAACGTTCAAACAGCATTTCCTGAACGAAATCGCACAAATCCTGAAATTCTTCCTCTGTCTCGCCAGGAAATCCAACCAGCATGGTAGTGCGGATGGCAATACCCGGAATTTTTGCCCGAATCTGTCGGATAAGATCCCTGGTTTCTTCCTGTGAAATCTGTCGCTGCATTCGCTTCAACACCTCATTATTCGCATGCTGGAGCGGGATATCAAGGTACTTGCAAACCTTGCCGCAGTCACGAATGGCATCCAGTACATCTAAAGGAAATTTGCTGGGATATGCATAATGCAGACGAATCCACTCGATTCCTTCCACCTCATTAAGCTGATACAGCAATTTTGCCAGTGCTCGTTCTTTATAGATATCCAGTCCGTAATAAGTCAACTCCTGGGCAATCAGCATAATTTCTTTTACTCCTTGTTTGGCAAGGTTTTTTGCCTCTGCCACAATCTCCTCTATCGACTTGGATATATGCTTGCCGCGCATCAGCGGGATAGCGCAAAATGTACAGGTTCTGTTACATCCTTCTGATATTTTCAGATAGGCATAATGCTGTGGTGTCGTTAAAAACCGCTCGCCGACCAGCTCGTGTTTATAGTCAGCATTTAATTTTTCAAGCAACTGGGGCAATTCCAGTGTACCAAAATATGCATCTACCTGCGGAATCTCTGCCTCTAAATCATCCTTATATCGCTGCGACAAACAACCTGTAACATATAACTTATCAATTTTGCCTTTTTCTTTTTGTTTTGCATACGACAAAATTGTATTAATCGACTCTTCCTTAGCCCTGTCAATAAATCCGCAGGTGTTCACGATGATAATATTGGCATCTTTTTTTTCAGACTGGTGTTCTACTTCAAAATCGTTGTGTTTGAGCTGCGTCACCAACACCTCCGAGTCTACCAGGTTTTTGGAGCAGCCCAACGTAATGACGTTGTATTTATCTTTTGTATGGAATTTTGTTTTCAACGGATACTAAGTAAGAATTATTGAAATAAGGTTTCAATAAATGCCTGACGGTTGAACACCTGTAACTGTTCCATTTTCTCGCCTAAGCCAATATATTTTATAGGGATTTTAAATTCGTCAGCAATACTCAATACTACGCCACCTTTGGCTGTACCGTCTAATTTGGTTAAGGCTAAAGCGGTGACCTGAGTAGCGGCTGAAAAATGTTTTGCCTGTTCTATGGCATTTTGTCCGGTGGAAGCGTCTAACACCAGTAAGACTTCATGCGGAGCATCGGGGATGACTTTAGACATCACCTTTTTTATTTTGGACAGTTCATCCATCAATCCCTGTTTGTTATGCAAACGACCGGCTGTATCCAATATGATTACATCTACACCTTTGGACATGCCGGACTGTACTGTATCGAAGGCGACGGCAGCAGGATCGCTGCCCATACTTTGTTTAACAATCTGAACACCTACCCGTTCGCTCCAAATGACGAGCTGATCGACAGCAGCAGCACGGAAGGTATCTCCTGCTCCTAACAGCACTTCTTTTCCTGCTTTTTTCAACTGATAAGCCAACTTACCAATAGTTGTTGTTTTTCCCACGCCATTGACACCCACTACCATGATGACATACGGCTTCTTAACCGTTGACGGAATAAAGTCGGTTAAATCCTTTGTATTATTTTCAGCCAGGATATTACCAATTTCATCTTTCAGAATCTGGTTTAATTCATTTGTGTTCAGGTATTTATCCTTTGAAACGCGGGCTTCCAGCCTGTCGATGATTTTTATGGTGGTCGGTAAACCAACATCTGACGAAATCAAAATTTCCTCCAGCTCATCCAAAAATGCCTCATCTACTGTTGATTTCCCGGCGACAGCTTTGGAAATTTTAGAAAAAAAACCCTGTTTGGTTTTTTCCAGACCTTCGTTTAGCTGCTTTTCTTCCGCCTGTAATTCCTCTTCGGACTTTGATTTGCCAAATATTTTATCAAAAATACCCACTGCTTTAAGTTATACTGAATAAAAAATAATTCGTTAAAAATGCGTTTATAATAAGTGAACAAATATAAACAAAAAAGCTTCTCATTAGATGAGAAGCTTTATAAACCGGTTTATAATCAGATTATAAATCTTTTAATGTTTGTTGCAGCAAATCTTTGTGAACGACTTTCTCTCTGAAAGTATAAGCACCTGATTTTGTTGACTTAACAGCTTTAATGATTTTCACCATATTCTTGGATTCACCCACATTCTTACCTCTGTCAACTTTCGCGTTTTTGGATACTTTTGCCATGACTTTTTATTTTATTTCTTTATGAACAGTTACTTTTTTCATAATCGGGTTGAATTTTTTCAACTCGATTCTTTCCGGTGTATTTTTTCTGTTTTTAGTTGTAATATAACGGGAAATACCACCTAATCCGGAAGTCTTATGTTCAGTACATTCTAATATGACCTGAATTCTATTGCCTTTCTTCTTTGCCATTGTTTATAATTTAGAATCCTAATTGAATTTCGCCTTTTTTCTCTAATTCTTTCAGGTATGAATAAATGCCTTTCTTGTTGATGGTACGAATCGCAGAAGTTGATACTTTCAACTCTATCCATCTGTCTACTTCAGGGATAAAAAAAGTCTTTTTCTGTAAATTAGGATAGAATTTTCTCTTCGTCTTAATGTTAGAGTGAGAGACACTATTACCTGTCATTGGACCTTTACCTGATAAATCACAAAACCTTGCCATATTTTTTCTGTTTAAAGAGGTGCAAATATCGGAAATAAATCCGATAAATCAAAACACCTTGTTCACAAATGTTTATAGTTCAAAAAAGTGAACCTGAAGGGAGTCTCTGCCTGTCGGCAGACAGGGAACCCCTATCCTTCTCATCCACGTTCAATTATTTCATTCAGAAATTGCCTGTCAACTCCTGATTTTAAATATTTTTCTCTACTAACAGCTTCCTCTCTGGTGGTAACCACTTCATAATAAATGACTTCCCAGGAAATGAACGCCTTCGTAAACTTCACCTTTCCGTTGTTATGTTCTTTCAGGCGTTTTTCTAGATTTTCAGTTTGACCTTTATACAAACTATTAGTTTTCTCGCTTTTAAGAACATAAACATAATACATGAGATAGAACTTCTTAGTGAACCTGAAGGGAGTCTCTGCCTGTCGGCAGACAGGGAACCCCTAACCTTCTCATCCACGTTTAATTTTTTCTTTAAGAAATTGTCTGCCAATTCCTGATTTTAAGTACTTTTCTCTATTTACTGCTTCTTCTCTGGTTGTAAACACTTCATAATAAATGATTTCCCAGGGAATGTACGACTTCGTATACTTAACCTTTCCGTTGTTATGTTCTTTCAGACGTTTTTCTAAATTGTCGGTTTGGCCTTTATACAAACTACTACTTTTCTCACTTTTAAGAACATAAACATAATACATGTGATAGAACTTCTTAGTGAACCTGAAGGGAGTCTCTGCCTGTCGGCAGACAGGGAACCCCTAACCTTCTCATCCACGTTTAATTTTTTCTTTAAGAAATTGTCTGCCAATTCCTGATTTTAAGTACTTTTCTCTATTTACTGCTTCTTCTCTGGTTGTAAACACTTCATAATAAATGATTTCCCAGGGAATGTACGACTTCGTATACTTAACCTTTCCGTTGTTATGTTCTTTCAGACGTTTTTCTAAATTGTCGGTTTGGCCTTTATACAAACTACTACTTTTCTCACTTTTAAGAACATAAACATAATACATGTGATAGAACTTCTTAGTGAACCTGAAGGGAGTCGAACCCCTAACCTTCTCATCCGTAGTGAGATGCTCTATCCAGTTAAGCTACAGGTCCAATAAATTTGGAGTGCAAAGATAACACTAAATTTGAAGATTTAAAAAGGATGGAATTTGAAAATGATGTTATGTTAATGTATGTACATTAAATTGTCAAGATAGCTGGAATACTTACCTAACTAATTAATTATCAATCCATCTTTCATCATTAATTTCTTATCAGCCTTGGCTGCCAGCAAATCGTTATGAGTCACGATGACAAAGGTTTGATTAAACTCTTTCTTTAAATCGAAGAATAACTGATGAAGTTCCTCACTTCTCTCCGTATCCAGGTTTCCGGTAGGCTCATCCGCCAATATCACCAATGGCTGGTTCATGAGCGCCCTTGCTACAGAAACCCGTTGTTGCTCTCCGCCGGATAATTCATTCGGTTTATGCTGCATTCTATCCTTCATACCCAGAAAATCCAGTAAGGATTCTGCTCTTTTCTTAGCTTCAGTCTCATTTTTTTTAGCAATAAACGCCGGGATGCAGACATTTTCCAATGCTGAAAACTCCGGCAATAAATGATGAAACTGAAAAACAAAGCCTAAATGCCTGTTCCTGAAATCCGACAATGCCGCATCTTTTAATGCTGCTATATCCTGACCGTTAATCATTACAGTTCCTTTGTCTGCTTTGTCTAATGTGCCTATAATATGCAGAAGGGTGGACTTTCCTGCTCCGGAAGGCCCCACTATACAAACCAACTCTCCTTTTTGAATTTCTAAGGAAACTCCTTTTAAAACGTGAAGCTGTTCATACGATTTATAGATATTTTGGCAGGAAATCACTGGTTATTATACTATCGTGTATGAGGTTTGATTAAAGGCTGCAATTGGTACAGAACACCCATGCCCGCTGATTGATATCCGCCTTGATTTTGGGTAGTGATAACTGAACCTGTTCGCTATCCAGTTCTACACTCACCCGGTAAATCTGATTGTTATAATCCATAGAAATAACAGCCTGATATCCTTTACTTTCCGCCTGATCTTTCATTTTTCTTGCATGAAGTTCATCAAAAAACGCACCGATGACCACATAAGATTTAGCTGTATTCAACATCACATTTTTTGCTGCGGGAGCTACCTGCTCTGCAGGCGCAGGTGCGGCAACAGTTTCAACAGGCAGTTGTTGCGGCAAAGATTCTTGTATTTCCTGTATTTCTGGCGCTTCCGGATGAATTATTTCTACCTCCTTCGTTTGCCCGGCCGGCTGAGTGTGCATCTCCTCCGTTACTGGAAGCAGAGAAGAATGGCTTTGATACTGATTACTTTTATGTATATTCCATCCTAATGAAGACACCAAAAATGTAACGGCCATCACCGCTGTCAACCAGTAAGAAACGTACGATTTCTTGCGTGGATGAACGGCATCCCCCATTTTTTCGGGGTTCATGATGCGCTGGCAGTTTTCCTGAATAGCCACTTCCGCATCTTTTAATCGCTGTATCGGCTGAATCTGTAAACTTTCCAGAGCAAAACTTTCCGGTAAATAGTTTCTGGTAAAGAAAGGCTGAAACTGTGTATTCTGATGTTCGTCTAAAAACAGTTTTCCTATATCTTTAAACAATAAGCTTTTATTTTGCTCCAGTGTCATTGAACACTCCTTACTAAAAGCCATTACTTTTGCCTCCGCTTCATTATATGACAACGAATACAGGCTTGCCACCGCATTCGTGAGTAACCCGTCGTTCACCACTAACATTCTATTGAAGGCTATATCTTTATTCGGCGGGTAAATTTTGTTTTCATACAAACGCAGTTCTGCCGGATGATAATTCCCGATAAACGCCCCGAATCCCGGTATAATAACGCAATTATGAGTTAATAATAATTCCTGTAGTAACTCTACCATACTGGCAAAGCTACTATTTTTTTCTGTTTTTTACAGGATAAAATGCACTTTCCGTTCAGCCTTATGTTAGAATGCGAGCTTCACCCCGCCGATAACCTGAAACTGATATGTGGGATATTTATAAAATCTGGGCCATTTCTGAAAACCGAGGTTATTTACATCCACAAAAACACCTATGTTCTTTGTGATAAAATAATTGGCGGACAAATTCACATCAATCAACCCTTTCAGCGGATGAATGGTCGTTGTGACAAAAGGAGGGAATTCATTATTGTTTATTTGAACACTCTTTACCTTGCTTTGTCCGGAAATATCCATGTTTACATATAGTTTATCTTTCCAGTTATAGAAAGCAGAAAAACCATATTTAAACGTAGGAATATAGGATAATTCTGTGGCTACATTTTTGTTGTAGATAAAATAATCGAACCACACTTTAGCGCCGAACTGATTACCTTTGTTGTACGAAATACCTACATGCGGATTCCATGCACTCAGGCTGGCTACACTTTGCACATCCATTCCCATATCCTCTCCGCTTGCGAATTGGGTAGTATTGACAAACTGAGCATTCATCCTCGATCTTAAATGGCTGAAACGGAAATCGTAGCCAAACCCTTTGATGCTGCCACGCAGACCGATAATTGTGCGTGTTTCATCAATCGAGTTATTGTAATTAGAAGTTACGATGAAAGGATTTTCCAGCGATAAATTATACATACTGTTTATCTTTACCTGTGTCTTCCATTCGTTATACATAACCAGGTAATCTTTGTATATCTGTAACTGGTTGATAATTTCCGGCAACACATAAAATCTTCTGTTGGTACTAAATATATTGGGCCCGGCGGTCAACTGCCATATCTTGAATTTAATTTTTGCATATGGTATAGCCTGAAAAGTAAAATGGTTCTGATTACTCAAAAAGACCGAATCATCTTTATAGGACACATTGGTGAGGTTGATTCTCCCGCCAATCGTATAATTTGATTTAATCGTATAGCCACCGTCTGCATTCACGTTAATGGTAAATTCCTTAGGAGCGTGAAAGATGTTTTTATTTTTAACGGTATTGAAATTCAGTTCTCCGCTGTAATAATACGCAGCATCTTCGATACCTCTCAGTTTAACGGCACCTCCGAATCGGTTGTAATTCGTTTTCAGAGAATCTTTCGTAAATACCACATCTGAATAGCCGTAAAAATTATGCTGATTCAACCGGTAGAAGAAATCACCGCCTACAGCCGCTTTTTTCTTTATAAAATACTCTACGAATCCTCTTACTTTTAAATCGGTATAGTTTTGGAATTTAGGTTTATTGTGTATGGTCATCATGAAATCGACATCCAGTCCGGCACGGTAGTTATTTTGAACGGGATTGGTCAGAATCAATTTCAATAACGGCGTTACGGGATATCCAAATCCAATTTTTGCATAAAAGAACTGATTTTTTTCCGGCTTTTTACCCGCTGATTTAATGGGCTTAATATCTTCCGGCTGATAGTCAATCTTGCCTTTTACATCAGAGTACTGATACGTTTGCGCATCCGGTTTTGTCTTCACGATATTAGGCAAGTTCGGGGCAAACGGTATCTTATTGGAAGATATCAATATCGGTTCATATGCTTTCACAATCGAAACCTCATCCAGCTGAGGTAGCGTATCTACATTGCTTTGAGCCTTCACGGCGCCAAGCGCAAGCAGCGAGCAACAAAAAGTCGAAATTATATGCTTTGAATTTTTCATCTGTTTTCTTTTGGATATTCTATAAATCATTTACCGTTTTCAAACTGCATTTCAGTGCCGTTATCTTTTAACTTAAGGTTACTGCCTTCCATTTCTTTTTGCTGAATCGCATCCAGTTTCTGTTTAGCTTCCGCAGTCACATCATCTTCCTGTGAATAATTATCCAGCAAATTCTGCAAGGTCGCCTTTGCCTGTAATATTTTTTTATCTTCCAGATAGATATCGCTCAGCAGGATAAACGTCTTGCCCAGATAGTATTCATAAGAAGGAAATTTATCAAGGTAGTCGTTACATTCCCTTTCCGCCTGTTTATTGTTTTTCCTCAAGTAATACATCTTAGCCAATGTATATTTTGATTCTGCTGCTTGTTCATTATTGGCATTTTTCGTAACAAATTCCAACTCTTTCAGCGCCTTGTCATAATCCTTCAGGTTGTACAGACTCATCCCTTTATAGTACGCCATCTCCGCTTTATAAAACTCCGGAAGGCCTTGCAGAGCGGCTACTTTCGCAATATTATCCAGGCATTCCTGATATTTTTTCAGGAAGAATGATGTCCTCATCAGGCCAATCTGGCATTCCCGTTTATTTTCATCCAGCGTTGCGATGGACTGCAACTTGACATACAGCTCATAGGAGCGCACATAGTTTCTTAAATCATAATAGTTAATATTGGCTGCGCGCGCAGTTGCCCGTTCGGAAAAACGATTTTGCGACTGATTGATAACATACTCATATCCTTTCAGCGCATTCGGGAAATCCTGTTTGGTAAACAAACATTCCGATCTGTAGAAATTGGCCTGCAAGGCGAAAAATCCTCTCGGGAACTGGGTGATATAATCGGTAAAACCCTGTAAAGCCTTATCCATATTACCTTTGAAGAACTGGTTTTCAGCCGACAGGTACATAATGGAATCCTGTTCGGTGGCCGTCACTTTAGAACCCGGGTATTTGTTAGCGAAAGTTACGTACCCGGATGGGTCGCCTTTAGCAATATAGATTTCCTTTATCGCCAGCATCGCTTCGTTGGATGCAGGCGTAGCCGGATAACTTTGTACCACTTTCTGATACCAGGAGAGCGATTCATCGTAATTATCTCTGTTGAAATAAATCAAACCCAGTTTCAGATAGGCTTCCGGAATCAAATCGGATTTTGGATTTTTCTGCATCAGTGATTTATACGTTTCAATGGCATCATTGTCATTATCCAATGCCAGATAGGTATTTCCCGTTTGGATAATAGCATCATCCGCAAAGGCAGAATTAGGGAAACGTACAACCAGCGTTTTCATACCCGCAATCTTATCAGTGTATTTCCCTCCTAATCCGTCAATAATGGATTTCTGATACAGGGCATAATCTGCTCCCTGCGCATTAGCTCTGATGATCTCGTCGTAGTACTGCGCGGAAGACTTATATTGTTTGAGCATAAAGTAACCATCCGCCAGCCTTATCATTGCATCCGGATAAATCTGCTGCTTATTGGATACATTGTTATCATTTTTTAGTGCCGCCACCGCTTTTGAAAAATAGCTGTTGGAATTGGTGTAATCTTTCTTTTTAAAATAATTATACCCCTGCAAATAATTTCCTGTACCCTCATTAACCTTATCCGAATGTTCCTGTTTTACAGCAGACGCTATCGGAAGGAATTTATTGAGCCATCCGATGGATTTATCCGGTTCATTTTTTTGATGGGCCATATCCGCTTTCCAGTAATAGCACAACGCTTCTATACTTTTGCTGTTGGGATATTTGAGCGACTTGTCAAAAAATACTTCTGCATTGTCAAACTTATAATCATTATAATTTTCCACACCTCTGTAATACGCCATCTTTTGATAAGCATCCAGCAACTTTGTACTTTTAGTCGGCAAATTGTCAATGATGCTCATTGCCTCTTCGTAATTGCGGGTCATGAGGAACAAATCCGCAAGCAATTCATTTGCCTCTAAGATGTATTTTGACTTAGGATAAGCCTGTATGAAATTCTTTAATGAAACCAGCGCGTCATTTGTATATTCCAGTTCATAGGACAACTTGGCGTACTGAAACCACGCTTCTTCCTGAATATTTTTATCAAAGCTCATTCTGGCGGCCTGCAGAAAAGCTGTCCTCGCATCCGCTTTATTGCCTGTTTTCTCATAGCATTGCCCTAACAAAAACATCGCATTCTGCCCCAATGCATTTTGCAAAGGCGACAACTGCACCAGATTGGCAATCGCCTTATCACATTTACCTTTCTGAGCCTGCACATACCCTAAAGCATAATAATCTTCGGGCGTTACCTTAACGGCATTTTGTGTATATTTCTCTAAATAAAACAACGCTTTATCATAATCTTTGAGTTCGTAATAGGAACTCCCCAGCAAATGGTGGATTTCATTCTGATAGCTGATATTCTCTTTTAATTTCGGTTCCGCATAGTCCACCACCCCTTTATAATCCTTATTAATGAACTTTATGGACGCGATATAATACGGGACGATTTTTCCATATTTTTTTGACAGTTCCAGTTGCTGAAAACTTTTATAGGCCGCATTATAATCTTTCAGGTAATAGCTGGACAACCCTGAGTAATAAAGTCCCTCTTCATTATACGGATGTTTCTTATCATTGGCAATCAGGTTGAAATACATGCGTGCCTGACTGAATTTTTTAAGCGCGAAATAAGCAAAGGCTCTTTTGTATTGAAATTCCGTAACATCTCTGCCTGTCAACGCCTTCTCATCCACTTTATCAAAGAATGCGATAGCATCCGTATAATTGGCTTTTGCATAGGCTAAATCACCGAGATGAAAATAGGCATTATTGGTTTTGGGATGTCCCTTGAAATTATCCGCGAAATACTGCAAATCCTTTTCTGCTTCCGGTGATGCGGTTTCTTTTTCACACAATGCTTTCAAATAAATGGCATCCGCATAAATAAGACCGGATTTATCTAATGTCTTATTCTCATACTTTTGGATAAAATCATGGAGCAATGGCTGGGCAACTGCGTATTTCCCCAGATTAATAAGCTCCTCCGCTTCTTTATAAGATTTTAGAATGTCCGTCTGTTTATATGTAGCCTGTGCATAACACTTGAATACCAATAAAAAAGAAATCAAAGAAACCGAAACTATTTTCCGCATAAGTACTGTTTAATTATGAATGATAACGAATAAAATCAAAAATTATTCCAATCTAAAGTTGGAATAATTTTAAGTGCAAAAAAACGCAAGGTTATACACTTTTGTTGAATAATAAAATACAGAGAGCCCAAACAAAACCAACTAACAGAAACCGTTACTTTTCCTCATTATGCTGTTCAAACAAACCTTTAGTTGCTTTGGTTATTTTTTTGAAATTGTGCGAGATAAGTAATCCTTCATCCAAATCTTCTTTTTTCAGTTCCTGAATGGAATCCAATTCAATATTTAAAGAATGTACTGAAATCCAGATTTCACGGGCTGCCAGCAGCATGGAATATACCAGAAACAACAAACTCAGGCCGAACAAAACAAATCCAACCTTTTGTTCTTCAATGTAAATAAAGATAATAGTGATAACACTCAGGATTAACGACGTGATCCCGGCAAACTGCATATTTCTGATGAGCAACACCCGAGTTCTCAGATTGGAAATCTGTTTTAAGATACTCTGATCTTTCGTCTCATCAAACCGGGTCTTCAGGCTTCGGATAAGATTGGATATGGCGACAAAACGGGTAGTATAAGCTACATACAACAAAGAAACCGTTGAAAACAAGATAGCCGGTGTTGTTAGTGTAATTTCCATAAACAGATAACACTTGCAATTAAAAAATAGTTCTTAGCACTAAATTCAGTCCTCCCTATCAGGATGGCTGTATCAGGCTTCCCTCACTGACGATGATTCCATCTTCATCACTATAGACATATTGCCCCGGCTCGAAGCCGACATTAGCGAAATTGACCGGTTCATTGACAATACCGGGATATCTTTTATGGGATTTGGTGGGATTGGTATTCAATGCCTTGACGCCGATTTCCATTTCATTGACCACCGCTGAATCACGGATACAGCCGTAAATGATAACACCCTCCCATTCATTTTTTATAGCGGCAGTAGCAATCAAATCACCTAATAGGGCACACCTCAGCGAGCCTCCGCCATCCACCACCAGCACTTTTCCTTTACCGTTTTCATTGCGCAGCATTTCACCTACGGGTGTGTTGTCTTCGTGGCATTTTACGGTAACGATTTCACCAAAAAACTTTTTCTTTAACCCAAAGGAGTGAAACAAAGGCATAGCCACCTGTACCCTCCCTTCATGGGCATCATATAAATCAGCAGTTGAAAAACTCATATACTTATAATTTAAGCATGAAATTACAATTTTAACGCAAAAAATCCTATTTCAAAAGTAAATACTAAATTTGTCCCATGAGTAAACAATGTGCTTCCCACCTGATGATGGTTCGACCGGCAAGTTTTCAGTTTAATGCGGAAACGGCTGTATCCAACGCATTCCAGAAAAAACCAGAAGTGCTCTCCCCGGCTCAGATTAACCGAAAAGCCCTGGAAGAGTTTGATAACTACGTGGCCCGGCTAAGAGCGAACCAAATCAAAGTACTGGTTATTGAAGACACCCCCGAACCTCCCAAACCGGATGCCATTTTTCCCAACAACTGGATTAGTATGCACCGCAGCGGGCTGATTTGCCTGTATCCGATGTGCACACCCAACAGACGCAGAGAAATACGCAAAGATATCCTGAAGACGCTGAAACAATATTTTATTGTGAAAGACATTAAAGACATAAGTGGTTATTCAAAAGACAACTTATTTCTGGAAGGCACAGGCAGTATTATTTTTGACAAAATCAATAAAGTGGCGTATGCCTGCCTTTCACCACGGACAGATGCAGATTTGTTCAACGTGCATTGCCATACGCTGGGCTATGAACCGGTTTCCTTCAGCAGCTATGACAGGAACGGCACATTAGTCTACCATACCAATGTCATGCTGACCATCGGTGATGGCTTTGCAGTGATATGCCTGAAAAGTATCAAAAACTTATCGGAGAGAAAATTCGTAAAAGATAAGCTCAAGAATACCGGGCATGAAGTAATAGACATCAGTTTTGAGCAGATGAATGCCTTTGCCGGAAATATGCTCCAGGTGGAAAACACAGCGGGAAAACCTTTCTTAGTGCTGTCCGAAACAGCTTTCAACAGTTTAACCCATCAGCAAATTTCCAAAATTGAAAAATATACGAGCCTTTTACCTGTTGCCATACCGACTATTGAAACCATTGGAGGCGGCAGTGCAAGGTGTATGATTGCCGAAATCTTTCTGAATGAAAAGTAATGTATCAAAATTATAATTAAATAACCCCGCCTGCATGCGTCTTTTTCTTTTCTTCGTTGTGGCATGGATGTGTTTTCAGACATGTATTTTTGCGCAAGCAACATCCGATACTTCATCGGTTATGCTTTCAGAACCTACAGACACTAGTTCTGTTGAAAGGACCGATACGCACCCACAACAGGCAATAGCTTCGGCTTCCACAGGGCACCGAAAAACAACGCTGCTGCAACGGTTTCCGCCTTACCGGGATTCCTTCACGGAAAAGATGGTGCTACGCAACCAGCATGCATCTTTCGGACAAAAGTTTTTGCGCGGCAGCGGTATGGTCTTCGGCATTCAGATGACTACCTTTTGCCTGTTACTCGCACTACCGGAGCGTTTCAGCAACTGGGACAAACAAGGATTACAACAATACCGGCAGAATTTCAGGGATGCCTTCACCAAACCACCGGTGATTGATAATGACAGTTGGGTAATCAATTATGTCGGCCATCCGTACCAGGGGGCTTATTATTACAATTCAACCCGCTCACAGGGCGCCAAAGTATGGCAGGCGGCATTGGTGTGTATCGGGCATTCCTTGTTTTGGGAGTACACGATAGAAGCCGGATTTGAACGTCCCAGTTTACAGGATATGGTAATAACACCCGCGGCTGGCATCCTTCTAGGAGAATTGTTTCATTTCGCTTCCGTGCGAATGAGCCGCAATGGATTCAAATGGTATGAGGCAGCGTTTGTCAGTATCTTCAACCCTATGTATGCTATAAACAACGGATTTAAATTTGCAAAAAAATAATTTGCACATATTCAATCCTTTGTGTATATTTGCCATACATAAAACCCACGACCTCACCTATTCACTTCTTTTTTTAGATGAGTTTTGTTTGGTTTTATTGTTAAAACCCATACTATAACTATACCAACTTATAGTACATGAAAGAAACGTATACCCTTATCCTTGCTCTCGCAGCAAAAAAATGTCGCATGACATATTCTGTGATTCATACCTTATCGCTGCAAGTACGTACATTGTTGTTATTGTTGACTGTATTCATCCTCCATCAGCAGGCTGCTGCCCAGTGTATGACTTATTTCATTTCTTTATCCCAACGCATTGAAAACAGCCGGTATATTGTAAAGGGAAAAGTATCCAGACAGACGGCTTATAAAGATGCAAAAGGAAATATCTACACGTTAAATATGCTGGATATTTCCAACAGGCTGAAAGGAAATGAGCCTCTGCCTGAATTGGGTATTATTACCTTAGGCGGCGAACTGGGCAATGAAATGCAGTTATCCTATCCTTCCCTGCAATTAGATACGGAGAAAGAATATTTATTTTTTGTGGAAGCGGATAACTTCACCATTGACAATAAAGAAATCAGGTCGCTCTATCCAAACATGCTGCAATCCACCGTATATGCGGAATCCCAAGGAGCGCTCCCGTATGAAAACGGGTATTACCAGGATGCAGCAGGTAAACATGAATTTATAGAAGAGCAATCGCTGTTTGATTTAATTTCTAAATCCGACACAGGTCATTTAGTGACCACCTCCACACCACCTCTGCGAAGGCTCGGACAAAATAATTCAATAGTAAATGCTGTCGTCGTTTCTTCTGTAACGCCTAATATTACCAAGGCCGGTACGGTGGCCGCCGGAGATTACATCACCATCACCGGTTCAGGATTTGGTGCCACACAAGGCGCAAATAATGTCAGTTTTCCCAATGCCGATGACGGCGGCGCCAGCTGGATAAATCCAATTGCAACGGATTATCTGTCCTGGTCAGATGGCAGCATTACGGTAAAAGTCCCGGAACGCGCAGGCAGCGGGAATATTGTGGTAGCCGGCACCTTATTCGCATCACCCATTACAGTTGGATATGCTCATTCAGCTATCAGCTCTACGTTTAATGGGTTTGGCTCCAACACCAGACAGCGCTATTACTTACGAGATAAAAATGGAAGCGGCGGCTATACCCTTTCCCTGAACTCCACTTCCGGGTTTTCCGGTAATTCATCCGCTGTCAACACCTTACAGGATGCCATGGATACATGGACATGCAATACAGCTATCAACTGGAACCTTGGCCCCAGTACGACGACGGGCTTCGGAAATGACGGTGAAAATGTGGTGTTGTTTGATAACACACTGCCGGCAGGCGTTCTCGGCCGAATGACCAGCAGGTTTTCCGCCAGCGCGACAGGAGCCTGCAACACTAACAATACCGTTTGGTGGGTGAATGAATTAGACCTTCAGGTAAGACCTGACCCTCCCACTGCCGGAACTTCCTGGGAATACGGCCCGAGCACGCCTTCATCCACAGAATATGATATGGAAACCCTCCTGCTACATGAATTAGGACATGCACACGGCCTTGGACACCGCATTGCTCCCGGCCAAACCATGCACTATGCGATGGCCAACGGGACATCAGCACGCAGCTTAGATACCAACGAAATCAGAGCAGGTATAGATAAGATAGCCTATTCCACCGCCTCCACCTGTTTTGATCCTTCGGGTTCCGGAGCGCCAATGGTTGGATATAGTTGTTCATTTTTACTGCCGGTGGAACTCATCATCTTTGAAGGCGAGAAAGTAGATGCTGCTGTTTTATTACATTGGACGACTGCCAGCGAGCATAACAACCGTGAATTTATCATTGAGCGCAGCAAAGACGCGATACACTTTGAACCTATCGGTATGGTTGACGGCGCCGGCAACTCCAACCGGGAGCAGGATTATTCCTTTACGGACAACGAGCCATATGTGGGCATCTCGTATTATCGCCTGAAGCAGAAGGATTTTGACGGAAAGATAGCCTATTCCAACATTATCAGAATTGTATTTGAACACGAACAAAATTTCAGCACACAAATCAGCCCGAACCCGGCGGATGACAAAATCAATCTGTTATTTAATTCCATCAATCGGACAGAAGGGATGATACAGATTTATGAAATCAGCGGCAAACGCATATTTTCCGAATCGCTTTCCTTTGAGGAAGGCATTAATAAACGTGAACTGGATGTCAGTAGTTTCGCTAAAGGGGTTTACCTTATTGAAATCAACACAGGCGAAAAAAGTTATAAGCACAAACTGGTGAAAAGATAAGCCGGATTTACTTAAAATTCTTCCACATCATACTTTCCATAGGCTTAGGCGTGCGCTGGGTGTATTTGGCGGATGATTTTTTGTTATAGGCATTTTCTATCTCTCCCTGCACGACAAAATAGATAAGTTGCCCCACAGGCATACCGGCATAGATGCGTACGGGCTGAATACAGGAAATTTCCAGCGTCCAGTGGTTGCAGAATCCCACATCACCCTTTCCGGCGGTAGCATGGATATCTATTCCCAATCTTCCCATCGAGGATTTACCTTCTAGAAAAGGAACATGGGCATGTGTTTCGGTATATTCCTCTGTGGAACCCAGATACAAGACACCCGGTTCTAATACATAGCCGTCTTCGGGAATCTCAAAATGATGAATCGCATTGTGCTTTTTGGCATCGAGCAGCGGGCTGTTGTAGGTAGCCAGGTATTTACTTAAATGGACATCGTACGAATTGGTGCCCAAACACTCCGGCCGGTAGGGTTCAATCAGAATAGTGCCTTTTTGAATTTCCAGTAAAATTTCTTTGTCAGATAAAATCATGCTGCAAAAATACAAATGAAATAATGAAACAATGAAATAATTTGCAAAACGGGCGGATTATGGAATCCGCCCGTTACTTCATTATCTCTTATACCAGTTGATTTTCGACCAGCTTATATCCCTGTCCGTGTATATTCAGGATTTGCAGCCTTTCATCTTCTTTCAGGTACTTTCTGATTTTGGAAATGAAAACATCCATGCTTCGTGCGGTAAAATAGCTGTCGTCCTGCCATACATGTTTCAGTGCCAGCTCTCTTTCCAGTATCTGATTTTTCTTCTCAAAGAATAAACGCAGCAGTTCGTTTTCCTTGGTTGTCAGTTTGACTTCATTGCCTTTTACATATAGCTTATGATTTTTGTAATCCAGCTTACAGTCGCCTGCCTGATATTCATCTTGCGCAGACTGCACCTCATGTTTTTCCGTTCTGCGCAAAATCGCGTTCATCTTCAGCTCTAAGATTTCCATACTGAACGGTTTTGTGATATAATCGTCTGCGCCGAGCGTAAGGCCTTTAATCTTATCTTCTTTCAGCGATTTTGCCGTCAGGAAAATGATAGGAATATCCTTGTCGTCGCGCCTGATTTCTTCCGCTACGGAAAATCCGTCTTTCTTAGGCATCATGACATCCAACAGGATGATATCGTACGAATTTTTACGATATGCGAATAAACCTTCCACTCCGTCGCGTTTCAATTCCACCTCAAAGTTTTTATGTTTCAGATATTCCTGCAGCAACATGCCTAAGTTCGGGTCATCTTCTACTAATAGTACTTTCTTTTTAATGCTGTTATTCATAATATTGATTTTTGTGGGTGAATATTTATGATTTAATGTCAAATGGTAATTGAATAATGAATTTTGAACCTTCTTTTAGTTTACTTTCTACTTTTATTTTGCCCTGGTGTTTGTCTACTATCGATTTTACATAGCTCAATCCCAGTCCAAACCCTTTGGTATCGTGTACATTCCCTCTGGATACGCGGTAGAATTTATCAAACACTTTCTGCTGATCCTCCCGGGAAAGCCCCACTCCATTATCTATAACTTCAATTTGTATGCCTGACGTATAGTTAAAAGTGTTAATTTTTATTAATGGTTTCTTATCGTTGTATTTAATGGCATTATCAATCAGGTTATTAATGACACTGGTGAAGTGCATTTCATCTATTTTGATGATGGATTGTTCGGCCAGCAAATTCAGTTCAATCCTGCCATCCAAATCTTCGAGAATAAGATTAAACCTTGCCGCTGTGGCGGTAATGATGGAATGTATATCCCTGTCTTCCAGATTAAGCTGCAGCTCCCCTTTTTCGAGGCGCGCTAATTGCAGAACCTGTTCCACGTGGTTATACAGCCGCTTGTTCTCATCAAAAATAATCCCCGCATACTTTGCACGGTTATCCTCCGATGAAGAGATGGAATTGTCTTTCAGCATTTCACTGGCAATGGAAATGGTAGCAATCGGCGTCTTCAACTCATGAGTCATGTTATTGATAAAATCCGTTTTCATATCCGATAATTTCTTTTGTTTGAAAATTATCTGGAATAATAAAATAAACGAACCAACGACCATCAGGAAGAAGAGTGATGATGAGAGAATCATCGGTGACATAGAGGCATACAGGTATTTCTTCCTGTCCGGCAGCATGAGTTTCAATGTTTTGCATTCATTAATCATGCTTCTCCTGAACAAATCAATTGAATAAGGAGTTTTGTAAAGTTCCAGCAACGGAGCATTCTTAGAAAGCAGGACAAAGTTATTCGGTGCGTATTCCGTAATACCGTAATGCGCCCTCGTTTTAATACCGTGTGCCTTCAGCGCTTCGTCAATAATCTGTTTGAGTCTGGAAGTATCGAGTAATTCGTTAATCGGTTGAAGGCTGGTCATTTGCTGAACCATAAATTCCTGCAGATTGTCAATCTCCAAAGATAAATCTGCGGCGGCATTGCCATCCGGCGACTGAAGCAGCGGGTTGGTATGGTTGTGCTCATACTCGTCATTAGTCAGTGGCGGGCTTAAATGTTTCAGTCCGTTTAATTCATTATCCGTGTCATCATCGCTGTACATTTCTATGACTATCCCGCCGTTTTCGTCCAGGTGTATTTTCCTGGACTGAATCATTTTAGATACAATCGGCTGATAGGCTAAATCCTCAATCTTGACGGACATATCCATCATAGCATCGTAGACTGCTTTATCAAATTCCTGCTCCCGCGATTTGATAGCACCCTTCAGCCAAAATAATTGTACCACCCCGATTCCGAATAAACCGAGAAATAAAAGCAACGCAATGAAAAGCAGCAGATTTTTATTCACGTTTCAAAATTACACCCCGGCATACTTGCAAAATGTTAACAATTCTTAAAGCATTGATTGCTATAATTTTAAAATTGAAAATCAAGTAATTACATAATTTATAAAAACGTACTTTATCTTTGCGTAGTGGACTGATACAGTCCATCGGCAACTTATGAAAAAAACTATCCTTTCCGCATCAATTTTATTAGTCACTATTCTGAATGCCTGCAGCCAGCAACATTTCCCCGAAGCGGGAAAAGAATATGACAAGATCCGGCTTACCATTGACACTACTCTTTCCTTTGCGTATTATCAGCCACGTAGCGCCGTACAGCCGGCAAAACTTGCATTTATTTTTTTTGACCCAAGCGGTAATGGTGCATTACCCGTACATTTATACAAAAGACTGGCTGATAAATATGGTATCACCTTAATTGGGAATAACAACTCCTCCAACAATAAAGATTTCAATTCTATTAGCACGCATTTTTCTACACTTTTATCGGAGCTGAAGACTACTTATCATTTTAGCGAACAATCTATGGCGTTGTGGGGGTTTTCGGGAGGTGCCAAAGCTGCACTCAACAACGTCGGGCTGAACAATCAGGTAAATTACTGTATCTACGGTGGTTCAGTGATGGACATAGAAAATACTTCCTGCGAATTGCTGGGATTCAACGGCAAACAAGATATGAATTATACCGATTTACTATGGTTTGCCAATGAACAACAAAAAAACAACCGGCATTATCAAATACAGTTTACCGGAAAACACGCCTGGCCGGACAGCATCACTGCTGAAAATGCTTTCCGCTGGCTGCTCCTGAAGAAAATGCAGCGTAAAGAACTGAATATGGATTATAATTTAATATCCGTTACAAAAGCAGCATTTAAAAAAGAAATCAAAAAGAACCTTATCGCCGCACGCTATTTAGACGCGTTGAATTCCTGCAATAAAGCCATCTATTTTTTGCAGCAACTGACAGACGTCAGCTCATTTGAAGCTCAAAAGAAGTATATCCTGGATATGTCGCAATATACTGTTGAATTCAAAACATTTGAGGCTTCCATGCTGAAAGAAACAGTCCTGAAGAAAGAATATCAACAAAACTTGTTCACGAAAGATACCGCTTACTGGAATACAACCATTTCGGAATTATTCGCTTCGTCCAAGGCAGATAAATCAGGTGTTTACAGCCGATTATTAGGTTTTCTGTCATTAGCCGGTTATACCTATGCAAGCCGCCTGTTTCAGGTGAATGACATAAAAGCGTTAGAACAGGTATTGTGTATCTACCATCATGCTGACCCTGCCAATCCGGAACAGGCTTACATGAGAGCAAAGCTGTCGCTGCTCAAAAATGAACCGGATAAGGCAAAGGAAATGCTGAATGAATCCATACAGTTGGGTATGGACAGAAGCAGGGTGCAATCGGATGAACTATTTAAATTGCTGAAATAAAAATTAGCTTTTTATAATGCTATTTGCTTCCGCCAGTTTCTTGTCAATCTGTCCCGTCCAGAAATGGAAGTACATAATAAAATCTGATGCAAGACTATACAGCGGATACTGAAATGTGGCCGGTTTGTTTTTCTCAAATACAAAATGCCCCATCCACGCGAAACCATATCCGAAAACCGGCAGCAGCAAAAACATCCACCATTTATGTGTCATAACCGCCGCGATGATGATAACAAACAAACCGGTTGTACCAATATAATGAAACATACGGCAAGTAGGATCGCTGTGTTCTGTCAGGTAATAAGGATAAAAATCTTTGAGTGTCTGATATTTTCTTTCCATAAGTTTGATTTTAGCACCGTATGATTGAATAAAAATAATCATAATTTAGATATAATACACCCTTTTCAACTGCAGTTACCGCACTTTTTATCTTTGCATCATGCAACTACGAAGCAAAGCTTATGCACAGATGCATGCTGCCACCTTTTTGTGGGGGATTACGGCAATTCTCGGGAAACTCATCAGCATACGGGAATTTCCGCTGGTATGGTACCGGATGTTTTTTATCAGCATTGTTCTCATTTTCTTGCCGGGATTAGCTGCCAGATTAAAGTCATTATCGAAAAAAGAAATCCTGATTTTAGCGGGAATAGGTTTTATGATTGCCATGCATTGGGTGTCCTGGTACGGCTCCATAAAGTTTGCGAATGCCTCTGTGGCGGTCAGCTGTATCGCACTCATTTCATTATTTGTTGCACTGATAGAACCTCTGATTAACCGTACCCCTTTTATCAAATCTGATATTATACTCGGATTTGTCGTTATTCCAGGTATCCTTTTAATCAACGACTCGCTGGAACTGAACTTTAAATTCGGATTCTTTCTGGGTATTCTGGCAGCATTGTTTGCGGCTATCTTTACTATTCTGAACAAACGATTTACTCAGGCTTTAGACCCCAATCTCATTACCTTTACGCAGATGCTGAGCGGATGGTTGTTCCTGACCTTGTGTTTGCCTTTCTATTTGCTTTACTACCCGGATAGTTTTCATTTACCCGACAGGAATGATTTTATACTTTTGCTGATACTGTCTGTGTTTTGCACCATTATTCCATACAATTTATTTTTAAGGGCATTGAAAGCAAGTAATGCATTTACTACTTCGCTTATCAATAATCTGGAACCGGTCTATGGCATATTGCTGGCGGTGATTTTTCTACAGGAAAACAAACAATTAAACTATAAATTCTATATCGGAACCGGAATTATTTTATCTGCGGTTTTTATTCATGCATTTTTGAACAGACCTAAGTCTTCTGTCAAAAATTAGACGCTATAACTCACAAGTCAACGCTATTTAAGACAGTCACTCCCCAGGATGATATACTCTTTCAGCGCTTTTCAACACATCTTCTTTCTGTAAAGACATTTTTTTGGTTTGTTTGTTTACAAAAAGTTCCATTTGATCTGTATAGTGCTTACTCTCCTGATGGGTGGATGCACCGAAGGGAGAAACGGTATTAATTTCCACCATATCTTTTCCAAATTTTATGAATTGCATATATCCGTCTCCGGCAGTCATTTTGTAAATACCCAGCTTCTTATCATATTTGGTATCGACTGCTCTTGGCACCTCAGACAAGCCACTAATTGGATAGCTTTTTTCGCCCCTGACAAGACGCTGCAACTGACCTAATTCCACCTCTGTAGTATTAAACTTCTTTAATAAATAATTTTTGGCTTTTGATAAAGCGCCAACGACCTGTTTTTCCGTTAGCGGCTTATCCTTTATCATCAAAAAAGCAAATGGAATTTTTGACTTTCCATTCATGAATTTATTGGTCAACATGGCAATACCGGCATTTTTGTCCGTTGAATGTCCGCTTAAATCCCATTCTTTTATTTTCATGATAACATCTTTTAGTTTCGGATATTTAGAAGCATCCAGTGTGAAAAGCGCGTTGAAATTTCGTTTGTATCGACCGTCCGGCTCATACGACAAATCAAATTTAATACGTTTAAAATCTTCCCAGGTAAATTTACCTGTATGTTCATTCAGCATAGTGGAAAAGCGTTCATTCCTATTATAGGTAAACAACTGCAAGCCTACAAAATAACCCTTCGAATTTTCATCGTAAGCAGTAGCCTGCAAGGGTGTACCATTACAGTTGAATAAAAAACCGCATATAGGATTCAGATATTTTATTTTGCGTTCATAGGGTATCAGCTGTGTCCACTTATACCAAGACGACGTTCCCATTACCGGGCGCTGCCAGTTAAGTGTCGAATCTCTAAGCGGTATTTTGCCATCGGAAATAAAAAAAATATTACCTTCTTTATCACCATAAGTGGTATTAAACAAAGGCAAAGCATCCATTTTCAAAACCTGTTGAAACTCCTCCAGATTCATGGCTTTGTTCATCTTAAACCATTCTTCCGCACCGCGAATATCGGAAGCGGAAGGATAACGCAAAGCATACCAGCCATGTTTGGTTTTAAAGACCGGTCCATATTCACAAACAGGAATTTTACGCCTTACAGGAATACTCACGCTACCTATTCTTATTTTAAGGTGAACGGATTTAAAAGTGAATTGTTTCCATACTCCATCATACCAGTACCGTTTCTTATCGGCGCTTAGCTTCATTTTATAGACATCACCGAAATTATGGTAATCAGTTGTGTGTGCCCAACCCAGATGCTCGTTGCATCCCACAAATACGGAAACCCCTCCCGGAAATAAGCCTCCCAGACAGTTCCAGCCCTCGTTGCTGTTAATATGCGCCTCGTACCAAGCCATCTGTCCTTCAATTGGCTGATGTGAATTGACAAGCAGCCACGTTTTACCATCCTCTGTCCGCGAAGGCGCAAGTACCATCGCGTTAGAACCGGAACCTTTTTCATTAGGTTGAAAAAATTCAGCAGTAAGATTCTCCTTTATAGCTTTTAAGTCCAGACCAGCTCCAGCCAGTAAAATGCCTAAAGAAACATATCCTTTTATGACATCCTGTGGTGAAAACGGAAAGGTATTTTTTAATAAAATTTCTCCCGGATGTATCGACGCATAATCATTAACACCTTGTGCATAGCCTTCCACCACTTTCCTGAATTCAGGGGATAAATCATTTTCATACCTGTTTTCCACCAATGTGTCAATACCAAAAAACTGCATGGCATAATCGAACAACACTCCTTTTTTTCCCAATACACTTCCTAACTTATTTTTGGAAGACAGTAAATTATACTGTATCAATTTGAATGCATCTTCGCTATGCGCCCAGGCCAGGCCATATGCCGCATCAGCATCCGTTTTACCGTAAATATGCGGCACCCCAAATGTATCCCGGACAATGGTTACATTTTCTTTCCGGTAGATATAGGCTGATTGTGCAGGGAAAGAGCAAACTGCCACAATTAATGTAAAGAATATTTTTTTCATAAAATTGTATATATTGAAGATAAGAAAAATTCAATATAATTGTATAGCTGCTGAATTTCAATTAACTTTGAAAAAACAACTAATGACTTTCGAACAACGTGCGGAACTATCGGAAACACACATATTTAAAGCTGTATTTCCAAATACGACTAACCATTACGACACACTGTTTGGAGGAACTGCCATGCAGCTAATGGATGAAGTGGCGTTTATCACGGCTACTCGTTTTGCGCGGCAAAAGATGGTAACCGTTACTTCCGACAGGATTGATTTCAACATTCCCATCCCAAGTGGCACTATTATTGAGCTCATAGGTAAAGTGGTAAAAATGGGCAACACCAGTCTCGATATTAAAGTGGAAATTTTTATTGAGTTAATGAATTCTGACAAGCGCGAACTGGCGATTTCGGGTATGTTTAAATTCGTAGCCATCGGAGAAAACAAGAAGCCGCTGAAAATTGATATTTCAACCATTAAACAAGATTAATCAAAGATGAAACAACTTTTCTTTATTCTGATTTTCAGTTCCCTGACAATTCTATTAGCTGCGGAAGAAACAGGTATACGGTTTGAACACGATGCCACCTGGCAGCAAATATTGGAAAAGGCGAAGAAAGAAAAAAAATTCATCTTGCTGGATGCCTATGCCAGCTGGTGTGGTCCATGCAAATGGATGGCAAAGGAAATTTTCCCGAGGCCTGAAGTTGGAAAAGCTATAAATCCTTACTATGTAAGCGCCAAGATAGATATGGAAAAAGGCGAAGGGATTGAATTGTCTAAGAAATTTGAGGTTCGTAATTTCCCTACCTATCTGTTCTTTGACCCTAACGGCAACCTTGTTCACCGGAGTTTGGGCTCCATGGCGGCTAAAGATTTTATTCAGGTATGTTCCGATGCGCTGGACTCTACGAAACAATACGTAACGCTGCGCAATAAATACCTGCAAGGCCAACGGGACAGCGCCTTTTTAAAACAATTTTCCTATATCGCAGCGGGTGCTCAGGACAGCCTGTCTGCCGCATCGATGTTAAAGTATTTCCAGGCAAATAACAACCAACTGAACAGTAATACCATCCAATTTATTTTCGCATTGACTGCCAGTATCAATGATACGGGATTCAACATGATATTGAATAACAAAGAAGCGTTTTATAAAGAAATTGGGAAAGACAAAGTAGATGAGCTGCTGGAAGAACTGGTTTGGAACGAGGCCAAGAAAGCCGGAAAAAAAGGAACGGACAAAGATGCTTTTCGGAAAGTAATCCAGCACTTCCTGCCTGAGAAGACAGACCAGTTGTGTGCAGAATACGAATTAAGCTTACTGAAACGAATGGGCAACTGGAAAGAATATGCTGAAAAGGCGGATAAATTTGCGAGTTTATACTGTCAGAATGACTATCAACGCCTGAACAGCATTGCTTATAATTTATTTGAAAACTATACTTCAAAATCTATTTTAGAAAAAGGGCTAAAAATGGCGTTGCGCTCGGTTGAGCTAAAAAGTACTTTTGAAAACAATGACACCGTGGCGCATTTGTATGATAAACTAAACCAAAAAGCGAATGCGAAATCGTATGCTCAGAAAGCCTATGACCTGGCTGTTGCTGCCGGCGAAGAATCTTTCGAACTGGAAGTATTCCTGAAATCGCTGAAATAAATCACTTCATCAAAATCAGCTTGACTGTTTCGCTTTTGTGCAAATCCGAATTGAGGATGATATTTTTCGTTGCCAAACCATCCACTATGGAAATCACAGCCGTATTCGGCGGTATCCTTCCGAGGTTTTCGGCGAACAACAGTAATTGATTATTTTTCCTGCTTAATTCAACAGGAATAGACACCTTTTCCTTTTTCAAATGGAAATTGGTCAGTATCCAGTCATCGTTTAATTTTAAAGAAATGATATCGCCGTCTTCCTGATTATTATCCCATACCTGCAATATAATTTTTTCATGCTGCACCGTGCATTCTTTTTCAGCCACAACCTGTCTTTTTACCACTTCCTTAGATTTATTGATTTTGTTACTGATAATAGAATCGGTTTGCTTTTCTAATATTGAAAAAAACGTATCATTTTGAACAGGTTTCAACAACACCGATGTAAAACACTCAAATGAGGGAATAAAATTTCCGGACGAATCTTTTAAAATAAAATCAGCAGTTTTCCGGTACACCGGATTCCTGTACAAATCCAGTTCCGGCTTATTGTTCTCATTTTTACTGAGTTTAAAATATCCCGAAAAACAATCGCGGATATGAGGATAAGCATACGGAAATTCATTAACTATCTTAAACGAGTCAATCCATAGCCTGTTCGTCTGCTGCAAATGTGTGGTGAGTAAAAATTCTCCGGCATAATCTCCGCTGAATAGATTCATCTTTACGCGATAGTTTTCATTTTTCGAAACAATCAGTTCCGCTTTTATGAAGTAATCACGGTTATCGACATGACCGATTATCACACCGCGCCATTTGCCGGAAAGATCTTCGCATTTGGCAGGACCTCTGACTAACAGGAGCAGTATTATAAAAACAGATATTCTGCTCATGCGGCATTTACAGTTTCAAAAATCTTAATACATTCCATCGCCTCTTTCACATCATGCGCCCTTAATATCGACGCACCGTTTTGCAATGCTATCAGGTGTGCTGCAGTTGTGGCATTCAATGCATTATCCGGAGTTGTATCAATCAGTTTATACAGCATACTTTTTCTCGATACACCAATCAGTACAGGCTTGTTTAAGCATTCAAACGCTTTTAAATGCTTCATCAGGTAATAATTTTGTTCCCGTGTTTTAGAAAACCCAAAACCTACGTCCACTATTACATCTTTAATGCCAAACTCTTTAGCTTTCTGAAGCCGGGAAATAAAATAGTCCAATATGTCCGGTAAAAAATCCCGGTATAACGGTGGCTGATGCATTCGCTCTATGCCCCCCTGCAGGTGCATCAGGATTATCGGGCAATTCAAATCCGATACTGCTTCAAACATTTTTTCGTCAGCTGCTCCTCCGGAAATATCATTTACAATAGTCACTCCGTTCTCTACCGCTTCCTTTGCCACATGACTTCTGAATGTATCGATACTGATCGTGGCTTCCGGGAAATTACGGACAATCAGGCTGATGGCAGGAATAACCCTGCTGAGTTCTTCATCAACACTAACTATAGCAGCTCCGGGCCGTGTAGACACACCGCCAATATCAATAATAGTGGCGCCGGCTTTCAGCATATTCTCAACCCGCAACAGCAGTTGAGTAGCATTCACATAATTCCCTCCGTCAAAGAATGAGTCCGGAGTAACATTCAGAATACCCATTACAATCGGCTTATTGATTGTCAGCAACTTACCTCTGCAATTCAATGTAAAATTTTGCATAAAAATGATTAACGCTACAACTTTTGGTTGAAAACGAAGTTAAAGTTATGTATTTTTAGCGATTGAACTAAAGTATTTCTTGTGAACGAAAAGACATTGAAACAATACGAACAGGCTTTTGCAAAATGCGCCGCTGTTTTTGTAAATAAAACAAAAGATTACGGCACTTCCTGGCGGATATTGCGGGCCCGCTCCATCACTGACCAGATTTACATTAAAGCGAAACGTATCCGAACCATTGACGAAACTGGCGAAAACAAAGTAGGTGACAGTATTGAATCTGAATTTATCGGTTGTGTGAACTATGGTATTATCGGCCTAATCCAGCTGAATCTGGAAAATCAACCGGATATTCCGGTGGAACTGAATGCGGAAGAAGCGAACAGCCAGTATGACCGGCAATACGATAGCATCAAAAAATTATTTCTGGCAAAAAACCACGATTACGGCGAAGCCTGGAGAGATATGCGCATCAGCTCTTATACTGATTTAATCTTATCTAAACTGCATCGCATCAAGCAGATTGAAGAAAACAAAGGACAAACCATCATTTCTGAAGGGATTGATGCCAATTATATGGATATCGTCAACTATGCTATTTTTGCCATTATTAAATTAAACGAGTAAGATTTAAAAGCGAATACATCGCCTGCATATATCTTTTTACACTAAAAATTTTAAAACCATGGATTTAATTACACTGATAGGACTCTTCGCTGCAATCGCATTTATTATGACTGTTATTGGAAAATTCCTGCTAAAACAACAAAATATCGCCATCAACTTCTTACGGTATTTTGTCGGGGTATGGTTTATCTTTTCCGGAGTAGTAAAAGCTATTGACCCGACCGGAACCGCCATAAAAATGGAGGAATATTTTGAGATATTTGAAAAATATGTTCCAGGCTTAACTTTTCTATGGAAAATAATGGCGGAACAGGCGCTTGCGGTTTCCGTATTGATGATTATACTCGAAATTTATCTCGGCATCGCTCTGATTTTAGGCACGTGGAAAAAGAGTACGATTTGGTTGCTGGTTCTGTTGATTGCCTTCTTTACTTTCCTGACGGGATTTTCTGCAAAGACAGGAAAAGTAACCGACTGCGGATGCTTTGGTGATTTCATCAAACTGGCTCCTGTTCAGTCATTCTATAAAGATGTATTTCTGACCGCACTGATACTGATTATTTTATTCGGGCAAAAATCCATAAAGGAAATACTACCCAAAAAGATAAATAAAGCAGCTCTCCTGTTACTGACACTTGCCGCCGTTGTTTTTACATTCAGAAACATCTATTACGAACCGATAAAAGATTTCCGGCCCTATCTAGTAGGAACTTCCATTCCTGACTGTTTAAAGTTGCCGCCAAACGCAAAACCGTACAAGTATGAAAACACGTTCATCTATAAAAATAAAAAAAGCGGTGAAGTAAAGGAGTTTAAAAACAGCTGGCCACAGGACATGGACAACTGGACGTTTGTGGACAGAAAAGATGTGATGATTCAGAAAGGCGATGATCCGAAGTGTAAGGATTTTGCTATCAAGGATGCCAACGGAGGCGACAACTCTTCTTCTTTCTTTGAAGAAGAAGAATACATCTTTTTCATTATCATCCCGGACCTTAAAAAAATTAGTGACAAAGGTTTGGATAAAATCAAGCCCATTGCGGAAGCTGCCGAGAAAGAAGGTAAATATGTTTATATCCTGACCGGCAGTATCATCAGTGATGTGGAAGCATACGAGAAAAAACACAACATGCATTTTGAAATTTATAATGCGGATGCCACTCCGTTAAAAACCATCATGCGTTCCAACCCCGGCTTACTGATTCTGAAAAAAGGGATTATCGCCGGAAAATACCACTACAACGAATTAAGTACATACGAAGCATTGAAAAAAAGTGTTTTAAAATAATTATCTTACCCTCATCTTACTGGATAATCTTATGTATAAATTCATTCTCAATAAATTTTTTTATGGAATACTGGTGCTGATTGGCGTCATCTTCGTCATCTTCGCCTTGTTCAATATATTACCGGTGGACCCTGCCCGATTGACGTTAGGCCAGCGCGCCGATGTGGAATCCGTAGAAGCCATCAATAAAGAACTGGGACTGGACAAACCAAAGTATATCCAGTTTGCTTTGTACTTGAATGACCTTTCACCCATTGCCATTCATTACGATGATGCCGCTACACAGCAAAAATATTCGTACAAAAAACTGTTCGCTGTCAGCAAAGAAAAAGCGCTGGTCATTAAAGCGCCATTCCTGCGCCGTTCTTACCAAACAAAAGAAGAGGTTTTAGAGATCCTGAAACGTGCATTGCCGCAGACTATTATACTGGCCTTCGCCGCAATGCTCATTGCAAGTATTGTCGGTATCTTCCTTGGTGTAATAGCTGCCGTCAAACAACATTCGTGGTTCGACAATCTGGCTATGTCCCTTTCCGTGTTGGGTATCTCCGTTCCCTCCTATTTTTCGGCTATTGTTCTGGGTTATTTCTTCGGAATTGTTCTTCATAATATCACCGGTCTCGAGCAAACCGGCGGACTAACGGTAATTGACGATTACGGTAATGAAATCCTGGAAATCAAAAACCTGATACTGCCCGCGATAGCCCTTGGCTCCCGGCCGATAGGTATCATCTTTCAACTAACCCGCAGTGCGATGCTGGATGTATTGTCACAAGATTATATCCGGACAGCGAGAGCAAAAGGGCTGGCATTTAAAAGTGTTTTATTTAAACATGCTTTGCGTAATGCGCTGAATCCGGTGGTCACGACCATATCCGGCTGGTTCGCATCTTTGCTCGCGGGCGCCTTCTTTGTGGAAGTGATTTTTGATATCAAAGGTCTTGGATATACTGCTGTAGATGCACTGCAAAAGTTTGACTTTCCGGTAGCGATGGGTACCGTATTGTTCACCGCGTCTGTTTTTATCATCATGAATTTCCTGGTAGATATCTTATATGCTGTTCAGGATCCAAGAATCAGAATCGGAAAATAAGAAAATAATTCCATCCTCAGAAAAAACAGTAAAGACACAGACAATGCTCATATTTCTCATTGGTTTCATGGGTTGCGGAAAATCATACGTAGGCAGAAATCTCGCTCCGCTGATGGATTACGATTACATTGATTTGGACAAACATATCGAAGCAATAGAAGGGCTAACCGTTAAAGAAATTTTTGAACAGAAAGGAGAAGCATACTTCAGGCTACAAGAGAAAGAGATACTTCATACTTTAGACAGCAAACAAAACATGATTGTGAGTACCGGAGGCGGGGCTCCCTGCTTTTTCGACAATATGGAAGTGATGAATGCAAAAGGGCTGACTATTTATCTGAACAGAACTAAAAGACTGGTAATTTACCGCTTAATGAAAGGGCTGCACAAACGTCCATTGTTAACCGGCTTATCTGCAGAGGAACTGGAAAAATTCTACGACGAACGACTGGAAAGCCGAAAGCCGTTTTATGAACAGGCAAAGTTGTTTGCGGGTGACGCCGGTGTAGAAGAAATAAAAGATATGATTGACAACTATCTGAAAAGACAACGGGATTAGATGCTTATTTTCTTTCCCAAAAAATGAGGCTGTGTATGAAAAACATACAAATCCGCGAAAAGTAAAACCCTCGCCATTTTTTCCCTGACCATATTGTAGAGATTATCTCTGAAACTGACCATCTGTGCATTAAAACCCACCGCTTCCAGTCCATACCGCTGTGCGATATACAAGGCTCTTTCATTATGAAATTCCTGAGAGATGATGGTTACTTTCTTTTGACCGAATATTTTTTTGCAGCGTATAACTGAATCGTGTGTGCGGAATCCGGCAAAATCACAGACCAGAGCAGAGTCCGGTACACCCAAAGCATGAAAAGCATCAACAAAATCCTCCGGTTCATTATAGCCATGCCATCCATTATCTCCGCTGATTAAAATTTTATCTATTTTCTTTGCTTTCCACAGTTTATAAGCCGCTTCCACCCTGAACTGCCAGAATGGATTGACAGTCTTCCTGTCATTCATCGTTTTGCACGTTCCCAACAGCAATCCAACTCTGTTATATGGAATTTCTTCAACATTATCATACGTTTTACCAACAGCATTTTTCTCCACCTGATATGAACAATAAAAAGTAATCCCCATGAAAATGAGCATTAAAGGAAAATAAACCCTAAGGAAAATTTTTACTGAAAATAATCTTCTGGACAAGACTTTCACTTATTTAATCTTGTAAAAATACTTCAACTGTAAATCAAGAGGAAGAGATGCATAGCTGAAAAAATTATCTTTATAGGGCACCTTGTGTTTTTCCAGTAATCGAACCATATTGTAGCCCGTCGTACCGACATAAAAATTCTCGTCTTTCAGCTCTGTATAGAAGGAAATCTCAGTCGGATCTGTTTCTTTAAAAGCAAAAGATTTATCATACATCGGATCGTTCTTGAGAATATATTCTGTTGGTGGTATTTTATTGAAATTCTCTTTCAGTTGTTTTTCCATCATCAAACATGAACCTTCCAGTTTTTCCCAAAAGTTTTCAGGAGTGGTAATCCAAAACTTCTTCTTTTTAAAATAATCCAGATTCCGTTTATTCCTTAATTTTAAAAAGCGGGTAAACAATTGCTTTTCTTCCTCTATACTGTTAGAAGCATAGGCTTTTTTTAATAATTCATTTTCCAGTACAAGGGTATCCCTGAATGCCTGATTACTCAGATAGATAGTTTGCAAACTGTCCATATCTATCATTTTCTTCTCCTGATACAGACGCAGCACATAAGTCAGAATAGCCTCATTTGCATACTGGTACTGATGATACAATTCATGCATCAGCGCTATAGACCATTCCTGAGTGGTGCCTATAACCACTTTTTCCTTTTTGGTTAGTTCCGGTGAACTGCAAAACAACACAGGAGTGCGGTAATTTATATATTCTTTTGCTTTCGGGTCAAACTGGAAGGTGGTTTCCATTACAAATTTGGCACTATCCAGAGGCATACGAAGCTTCCAGATATTCCAGTCATAATCATTATACAAAAGGCTGTATTTACTGACCTTTTCTTTCATCTCCGGCAAAGGGTGAATGAAATAGGAGGCCGAATCCGTAAAATAAACGATAGTACCGGGAAAGTCATTTTTAGCAAAATTATTCCAGTACAATTCTCCGATATAGTTTTTTATCTGCCGGATGTATTCAAAACGTTCCGTGATTAGTTTTTCCTGTTCTGTCGGCTGAAGTATTTGTGCATTGACGAGCTGGAATGAACCAACAAAAAACATCATACACCATAGGATTTTCTTATTCATACTCATTAATTTACAAAAACTATTCCATAATTCAAAATAAGTAAGCGCCTTCCGCTTTTTCTTCCGCAAAGCGAACAATAATATGCTCATTCAACGTGGTGGCTATCGGAAAACCGACGATATCGGCTTTAATAGGAAACGTTTTATGGGTTCTGTCCACCAGCACAGCGATAATAATCTTTTTAGGCTGAAACAGGGTTAACGGTTTCAAAGCAAAAAAAAGTGTCCTACCCGTATTCCCTACATCATCCACCAACAAAATTGTTTTGCCGTTTAAATCAATACCATCCCGTAGTTGTATTTCTTCCGAAAGAGGCTGCGGTTTGTTGATATAAACAGACGAAAATTCTATTTTCTTATCGCTGTCATATCCTTTTAATTTGGAGACAATGGTTTTGGCTAAATCAAGGCCACCACCCGGTTCTATTCCTAACACTACCAGATTATTATCGCCGTATGTAAATTCCAGAGCCTGAAAAGCCATTCTGTCTACAATCAATTCTATCTTGGAAGCATCTAATATTTTTTGGGCAGTAGTCGGGATTATCATGAAAAATAATTTAGATTATTTCTAAATAAACAGTAATTTAAACATTCGTTCAAATATAGTCTTAAAAATAAATAGATATTGGTGTATTTTCGCAATAATTTCAAATAAAATAGCATGAGTTTTTTAACTATCCTTCAAATCCTGTTGTTTATCGCGCTTGTCGGGGCTTCTTTTTTCGTTGCGTTTCGCAAGTTTAAAGAAATCTATGACAATATTAATATGGGAAAACCGGAGCAGATTAATACGACATTGGGATTCCGGTTAAAAAGTATGTTTTTGATTGCATTCGGGCAAAAAAAGATGTTCAAACTCACCTTTGCCGCGATCCTGCATTTAGTAATTTACGTTTCCTTTGTGATTACTCAGATAGAACTGATCGAAATATTTTTAGATGGCCTGACGGGCAAACACCGCATTTTATACCATGCGTTTGAAGGCAGTTTTCTGGAAATCCTTTATGTATTTGTCATCAACTTTATAGAAGTATTATCGCTGCTAACATTCATCGTGACGATTATTTTCATCCTGCGACGAACCACTTTTAAAGTAGCTCGTTTCCAGATGCCCGAATTAAAGGGCTGGCCATGGAAAGATGCCTTATTAATATTGACTTTTGAATTAACCTTGATTACATTCATTTTTATGATGAATTCTGCCGATAGCACCTTACATGTCAGAGAACACGGTGAAGGCTATGGTTTTCTGCTTAGCGGCATACTTGGAAATCTTATTTCCGCTTTTCCTGACGGATTATTGATTTTCATTGAAAAATTAGGCTGGTGGGGTCACTTGTGTATGGTTATGACATTTTTGGTCTATCTGCCATACTCTAAACACTTACATATACTGCTGGCATTCCCGAACACCTTTTTTACACGCCCAGAACCCAAAGGTGAAATGCGCAATATGCAGGCTATTGAACACGAAGTAAAATCAATGCTGGACCCGAGTTTTGTCGTTCCGGCTTCAGACGGAGAAATAAAATTCGGCGCTAAAGATGTATATGACTTATCATGGAAAAGTTTGCTGGATGCCTATTCGTGTACCGAGTGCGGAAGATGTACCGCTGCCTGCCCGGCCAACCAAACGGGCAAAAAACTCTCTCCAAGAAAAATCATGATGGATACCCGCGACCGGATGGAAGATATTGCAAAAGGCAAGAAAGAACACGGACCTGATTTCAGTGACAACAAAAACCTGCTGGGCGATTATGTCTCCAAAGAAGAGCTGAGAGCCTGCACTACCTGCAATGCCTGCGTGGAAGAATGTCCGGTTAATATCAGTCCGCTCAATATTATCTTAGAACTTCGGCGGAATATGATAATGGATGAAGCAGATTCACCGGCTGAATGGAATACCATCTTCGCTAATATGGAAAACAATCAGGCTCCGTGGCAGTTCTCTCCGGATGACAGATTAAAATGGACAGAAGAGCTCAATTAACCGGAGAATAACCAAATAACTAATAACCTATAACGTATAACCAACATGCAATACAACGTACCAGTACTATCAGAATTAGTTGCCGAAGGCAAAACGCCTGATGTCGTGTTTTGGGTAGGCTGTGCCGGCAGTTTTGACCAGCGGGCGCAGCGTGTTACCGTCGCATTCACAAAAATATTAAACCAGCTCCAAATCAACTTTGCCGTATTAGGGACGGAGGAAGCCTGTACCGGCGACCCGGCCAGAAGAGCAGGAAATGAGTTTGTCTTTCAGATGCTGGCGCAACAGAATATTGCTACCATGAATAATTATGGAGTGAAGAAAATTGTAACCACCTGCCCGCACTGTTTTAATACCTTGAAGAATGAATATCCTGCTTTAGGCGGCCATTATGAGGTGGTGCATCACTCCACCTATTTACAGCAACTTATCAATGAAGGTAAGCTGAAAGTGGAAGGCGGCACCTTTAAAGGTAAAAAAATCACCTATCATGACTCCTGTTATCTGGGAAGAGCTAATGATATCTATGAAGCCCCACGCGCGGTAATTGAAGCACTGGATGCAGACCTGGTAGAAATCAAAAAATGTAAAACAAATGGGTTGTGCTGTGGCGCAGGAGGCGGACAAATGTTCAAAGAGGATGAGCCGGGCAAAAAGCGCATCAATATTGAACGTACGGAACAACTTATGGAAGTCAATCCGGATGTGATTGCCGTGGCGTGTCCGTTTTGTAATACCATGATTACTGACGGTGTTAAGAATGAAAACAAGCAGGATTCCATCAAAGTAGTAGACCTTGCGGAACTGATTGCGCAAGCGAACAGTTATTAAGCTATGCTGACACCATATCACATATTACCCGATTCGGCTAAAGTCTGGATATATCAGGCAAACAGAAGTTTTACACCGGAAGAAGTTTGGGATATCAGCGACATACTCGAAAATTTCGTTGACAAATGGCAGTCCCACCAACGGGATGTAGCGGGATACGGTTCACTCTATTACAGACGTTTTCTGGTACTGATGGCAGATGAAAGCAAATGCGATGTGAGTGGTTGCTCCATTGACAGTTCTGTGAAATTAATACGGGAACTGGAACAGGCATATGACATCAATTTCTTTGACCGGATGAAAGTCTGTTATAAAATTACAAATGAACTGGTGGGCAGTTTTCCATTGCAACAGCTGTCGGAATTGATGGAAAAAGGAAAACTGACGGAACAAACCATTATTTTCAATAATCTGGTATCCACCAAAAAAGAATTTGAGACCCAATGGGAAATTCCATTAAAAGAGAGCCTGTTCATCAAACACGCGGTATAACCATTTTTTTCCTTATATTTAGGTCAAACATTTTGCAATGCGAGTTCGCACCATCATCCTTTTTACCGCTATTATCCTTATTTCCAGTTGCGCCCGTCCCTATCGCAAAATAAATATGTCTTCTATTCCCTTTATCAATTTCAGGGAACAAAATTCCATATCCTACTCTATCCGGCAAGGGGTTATGTACAATATGAAAAACTACTTTTTTGCGAGACGTGAACAAAAGCAAGATGTAAGTCTGATTGCCGTAAAGATTGTCAACAAATCTGAATTACCCATTAATATCCGCGATTTGCAATTTTCCTGCGGAGCTACCGTGCCTATTGCCCCGGTAAGCATGGATGATTACAATAAAGCTATCAAACAAAAGTCAGGATTATACTGGCTCTATTCCGTTGGAGTAGTGGTTTATCCAAAGCCCCCTAAAGAAAACAGAAAATACATACCTCTTCCTTTCGGGATCCCGGTTGGTGCAACCAATTTTGCCATTGCTTACACGGCTAACAAGAAAATGGAGAAAAATTTGAGAGAACTGGATTTATCTTACAAGATGATACAACCCGGTGATAGTATTCAGGGGGTGTTGCCATTTAAAAATGTTGCCAATTGCGGTGATATTTTTATCTCTGTGAAGGAGTAAAATAGCATTTGACTTAATTTATATTATTTTGATTTGTAGATATACATTGAGCCTACACCATCTTCTATATATGGCGGAATTTTAGCAACTAGTCGGGGTGGCAAAGTTTGATACGTTCTTTTATATTTGATCTTATTTACGATAAAAGATTCCCCGTAGTAATGCCTCGTAAAGAAATAATTTTGTCCGGCAGACAGACTGTCTTTTTTTGTTTCAATAACTTTTAAATCTTTCCTTTTATAGAAATAGTGTTTTGTATCAGGAAATCTTTTACTTAATCCGTAAGGATTGGGAAAATCATAATAAATTCTTTCTTCATGCAACGTATCGAAATACAAAATAAAATAATTCATCATACGGGGGGACTTCACGATTAATGCAGTCGGCAACAATAACAAATTCATAATTATAACCGCTTTTATAGAATTATTTACCAGTTTACGATTCTTAAAACCATAGTAAAAACCTATAAATGCCATTGGCACCAGAATAGTAAACACCGGAGAGATAAATCTGAATTCTTTATGTCCTATTATTGAGTGCACACCTATAAATCCTGCTAATAGGTAAGTAAATACTGATTTATTAAATTTTATTATATACAATACTGTACCCACAAGCAAAAAAATTCCTATAAGTGGAAATGAAAATAAAAAGATACACTGGAAATAATAATAAAATGGCTCTGTCCCAAAAGATGCAGCGACATTATGAATTATATTTTGTTCAAAATAATGATAGGGTGTAAAAACAAACTCGCCGTACAACCAGAAGTTGGTAATCAATTCTATGCAAAAAGGCAGCATTGCGCCTATCCCAATAAATAACCAATCCAAAAATCTGTTCTTTAAAAAAATCAGGCTCCAAATAAATAATATTAAAATAAGGAAAGCAATTTGAAATCTGAAGTAAAATGAGAATCCTATTAAAACACCCGTAAGCAGCAACATGCCTTTTTGTGGTGATGATGTCTTTCTGTAATCAAATATTGAAAATGCTATCCAGAAAAATGAAGCACTTAGTGACTCAGAATTAAAACGTATCATATAGGTCGGAAATAACCAGAAGCATAATGTGAACAATACCAGTTTTTTTTTATCCCCCTCATCATTCAGCTGTTCCAAAAAGAATGGTGCAAGCCTGTATAGTGAGAAAATAAACAAAGCTGTTGAAAGGACACGTGAAAAGGATTCAATAACAAAAGGGTTCCCAACACCAACTATGCCAAAACCTTTTATTAATAAGAATGCAAAAAATGGAAGTATGGAAGTCCGTATTCTGGCTTGAAATTCCCACGCCAAAGCATCTAAAGGAGTTATTCCCGCTTTATATGACGCAAACTCAAAAATCTGCATGTGCTCATCGGCATGAATGTACCAAAACGCAATTAATGCTACCAAAAAATAATATGCAATTAAAATTATGAATGTAGTTTTTTTATAATACATAACACGGTCAAAGAATTAATAAATATAGACTTATTGACAATATATTTAATGATACAAAGTTGTTAAAATATTATTAAAAAATATTTTTCAACATGGGCGATTAATTATCTGATCTTTTCTTAATAAAAATAAATTTGATCAGATGTACAATTGACCTAATTTTAGTCACCAATTTTATTGACAAATGCCCATACCCACTTCTGATAATAAATTAAAAGACTTTCTCTTAGCAGGCAGGCTGGAAGGTTATAGCTTTTTAGTGTTGCTCTTCATCGCTATGCCTCTAAAGTATCTTGCCGGCTTCCCTGTTGCTGTGCGTATTGCGGGCTCTGTACATGGTATCTTATTTATTGCATTCATGATTACCATTTTTACAGCGGTAAAGAAAGAACGCCTCAGTACGGAAAGCGCCACCTATGCTTTCTTGTTATCGCTGATACCATTCGGTACCTTCTTTTTGAATAAACTGGTGAAAGAATGACTCCCTAACAGTCAAATTTTTACTCTTTTAACATATTCAGTCATTTTGTCATACTTTTGCCATTGGCATATTAGTTGAACAATAGAAGAAAACTTCAAATTAGAAAATTAATATCATGGGAAAAATAATAGGAATTGACTTAGGAACTACCAACTCGTGTGTAGCCGTTATGGAAGGCAGCGAACCGGTAGTCATTACCACAGATGAGGGACAAAGAACCCTGCCGTCTATCGTAGGATTTTTAGAAAATGGCGAACGTAAAGTGGGAGCCCCTGCCAAACGCCAGTCTATCACCAATCCTAAAAACACCGTATCCTCTATCAAACGATTTATGGGGAAACATTACAGCGATACAACAACGGAACAAAAATACGTTTCGTATGCTGTAGAAAAAGGCGACAATGACACTGTACGTGTGCGCCTGCATGACAGAATGTACACTCCACAGGAGATTTCTGCCATTATTCTCCAAAAATGTAAAAAAATGGCGGAAGACTACTTAGGCCAGACGGTAACTGAAGCAGTAATTACGGTACCTGCCTACTTTAACGACTCCGAACGTCAGGCCACCAAAGAAGCCGGATTAATTGCCGGGTTAGATGTAAAACGCATCATCAACGAACCAACAGCAGCAGCTTTGGCTTACGGTCTGGACAAAGGTGGCAAGGATATGAAAATAGCTGTTTACGACTTAGGTGGCGGTACATTTGACGTCTCTATCCTCGAATTGGGTGATGGCGTTTTTGAAGTAAAATCTACCAACGGTGACGTACACTTAGGTGGTGACGATTTTGACCAAACCATCATCGACTGGCTGGCAACAGAATTCCAAAATGAAGAACGTGTGGATTTGCGCAAAGACCCGATGGCCTTGCAACGCCTTAAAGAAGCCGCAGAGAAAGCAAAGATAGAATTATCTTCTTCTACGGAAACAGAAATCAATTTACCATATATCACCGCAACAGACGGCGTTCCAAAGCACTTAGTGAAAAAATTGTCACGCGCTAAATTTGACCAGCTGACAGAAGCCTTGGTGGAAAGAACATTGGAACCGTGCAGAAAGGCGCTGAAAGACGCAAACTTATCCGCATCTCAAATAGACGAAGTGATTTTAGTAGGTGGTTCCACCCGTATTCCGAAGATTCAGGAAGTGGTGGAAAAATTCTTTGGCAAAAAACCATCTAAGGGCGTAAACCCCGATGAAGTCGTAGCCGTAGGTGCCGCTATTCAGGGTGGTGTACTGACCGGTGACGTGAAGGATGTTTTGTTGCTTGATGTAACACCTTTATCATTAGGTATCGAGACATACGGTGGCGTATTCACCAAGCTGATTGAATCCAACACAACGATTCCTACCAAAAAATCTGAAGTATTCTCTACTGCATCAGACAATCAACCATCTGTAGAACTGAATGTATTGCAGGGAGAAAGACCCATGGCCAAAGACAACAAAAGCCTGGGCCGTTTCCACTTAGACAGTATCCCACCGGCACCACGAGGTGTTCCGCAAATCGAAGTAACATTTGATATAGACGCGAATGGTATACTGAGTGTAACCGCAAAAGATAAAGGAACCGGCAAAGAGCAAAATATCCGCATCACCGCTTCTTCCGGATTGAGCAAGGAAGAAATTGAAAAGATGAAAGCCGAAGCGAAAGCCAACGAAGCGGCGGATAAAGAAGCTCGCGCCAAGGTGGACAAGCTGAACGAAGCGGATAGCCTGATTTTCCAAAGTGAAAAACAAATGAAAGAGTTTGGCGACAAACTACCTGCTGATAAAAAAACAACTTTAGAAGCAGCTGTCAACAAGTTGAAAGAAGCACACAAAAATCAGGATATGCCGGCAGTGGAAGTTGCTTTAACAGAACTGAACAATGCATGGCAGGCGGCTTCACAGGATTTGTATAATGCTTCCCAACAGGCTGGCGGTACAGAACAAGGCGGTACATCCGACAATGGCTCTGCCAACTCAGGTGGTAATGCGGAGAACGTTACCGATGCAGAATACGAAGAAGTGAAATAATAATAGTTTAATTCTCCATAGATAAAAAAAGGAACGCTGGTGCGTTCCTTTTTTTATTTTTCCAACAAAATAATTTACAAAGTATTCATTATTAACAATATAAAAATTTAGACAGGAATATAATAAAAACAACAGTCATTATTTATACCTACATGTTTAAATCTAATGTAGTAGCTTTAATCAATAAATCTATCCATCATATTACTAGTAAATAAATTATCAACATGTCACTTAGCAAAAAAATACTTCTTTCCATAATATGCTTTACAAACCTCTACAGCCATTCGCAGATTGTTGAAAAAGGCATACTGGTGGATTCATTTATTAACGAGCTGATTACTTCCAATAATAGCACCACAAACGACATTAAGTATAAAAAGATCAGCAATAATGCTTTGATAATTGTACGTAATTTTAAATTCCGACAGATCAACTCAAATATGCATAATAATGTCTTATTTGATAGTGTGAGTATCAGTAAATATACGTTAAGTGGCCAAAAACGTTGGGAAAAAAGATACCTCTTGCCCGACGGAGGCAGAATTAACGATTTTATAGAATCTGCCGATCATGAACTATTGCTAGTGGGAGATATCGGGACAAATAATGTATTTGTAAAACTCGATAGTTCCGGAAATATAGTATTGACAAAAAGCTATCCAAACCAGGACAGCCTGATGAGTCTTAAAACTATTATTGACGATAAACAAGGACACTTTCTCGTCTATAGCAATAAAATAAAGAATATTGGCCAGGTTAATTGCCCTCTTTTATCGTTTACCCTATTAAATAGTAAAAAAGATTACCTCACACAAATCACCTCCAATGGTGACGTTAACTGGTCTAAACTAATCAATGATAGAACAGTGTCTAATTATTATTTAGTGAATCCCATAATTGAAATAAATCCAAACAATAACAATATCAATTACGTTGATTATTTTACTGACCAAAGAATACCTGAAAGAACAAAAATTAAATATTTACAATTCGACGTTAATGGCACACAAATCAAGGAAAAAGCATTAGTAGATAGCATCATCAATGATTCCTGTCGCGAGCATTTAAGCATTTTCGTAAGTACATCCCGGGGATATAGTATTTTTGTAGATCACTTACATTTTCAAAATGAAGGCTACGGTTTATCAAATGTATTACAACATCAATACACCAAAGACGGAATTTTCCTGGATACTCTGAGGCCAATAAGTAAACCATTTAATACTGACAATAGCTATCCCATGTTTTTAACATCTATAAATAATGTAGATAATTTTAATCGATTTATAGATGTAGAATCAGCTGATAATCGATACGCCAACCTAATGATTAATCCTTTTAGTCGTCCAAATCTTAATATTTATATCTTATTTAAGTCTGATAAAGATTTTAATATAAAATGGAATGCATTATTAGAGGATAATCAAATAAATGACTATGAAATGCCGTTTATCACATCTATAAATGACACGACGCTCCTTTTAGCCAGTATTATTTTCAAAACAGGTTTTTCAGAGAGCATTGCATATCTGAAATTTTATACCATTTCAACTAAAGCCAATCAGTTGGTCTATGATATTTATATCGACCGTAATGAAAACGGTCGGCACGATGCTGAGGATTCTGTCTTTAGCGATGGAGTGATTTTGCTAAACGACAGCTCCCTTTCAAATTACACTTCACTTCTTGGCAATTATGTCTTCGTAGAGACCGGGACCTATGTATCCAGGCTGTCCAACTATGATCAGCGCCTGAAATATTATTTCGTTTCACCGGACTCAGTGGTCAGTATATTCAACTCCTTAGGCAATATTGACACCATTCCTTTCAGGTTGGTTCCTAAACCTAATATTCAGGATTTACAGGTGAGCATAGTGGCCACCGCTCCGCCACGTCCAGGATTCAACAGTCAATATAAAATCATTGCCAGCAATATGGGAACTAAAACCATTGAACATGTTACCCTTAAATTCTTGTCTGATACTATGCAAACCTACGTTCAGGCATCGACTACACCAAATCTTGTAACAGATGACACCCTTGTCTGGCAATTAGATTCGCTCACCCGTTTTGAAACACGGGAATTTATAGTTGAAGTCAGCAATCAAATGCCGCCGGTGCTGCAGGCCGGAGACACCTTGCATCAGTTCGCCGCCATCCTTCCGTTTGAAAACGACAGCTTCCTGCCCGACAATCAGTATTTTTTAAGGCAATTGGTCGTTAACTCTATTGACCCGAATGATAAAGCCGAAGCGCACGCAGGAGGAATCACTACTCAGGAACTGAACCAACGCGATTTTCTCTATTACACCATTCGTTTCCAAAACACAGGAACAGCTGCAGCAAACGTGGTAACCATAAAAGATACCCTGTCAACTGCTCTGGACTGGAATACGTTTGAGATGCTTAGCGCCAGTCATAGTTATCAGCTTTCAGTGACAGGCAAACGATATATCACCTGGAATTTTTCGAACATTTACTTACCTGATAGCACCAGTGATGAACCCGGAAGCCACGGATACATCCATTTCCGGATCAAACCGGCAGCGGGATTGACGCCGGATGACCTTATCACCAACCGTGCAGCTGTATATTTCGATTATAACCCGCCCGTCATTACGAATACCGTTTCCACTCAGATTCTACAACCTAGAATTACTGCTGTAGCACTTAATAGCATTAAGTCAATCAATGTCTATCCCAATCCAACCAATGATTTATTAATGATTAATGCAGAAGCCTTACAAAATGGAAAATATACTTTACAGATATTGGATGTAAATGGGCAAACCGTTAGAAGCGAGCATCTGAACTGGACAATAGGCAAACAAACGAATTCCATTTCATTACAGGGATTGCCGGAAGGTTTGTATTTGTTAAGTATCAGCAATCCACAGCAGAAGACACTCTACACCAGCAAGATTTTGAAGCAGTAAAAATTTTAAAAAAGAAGCGCCATCGCGTTGCGATGGCGCCTCGACTATTATAGCTATAGCCTTTGTATCGTGATGGATTATTTATTAAATAACTTCCCAAAATCCACACCCATTTTGCCCATCATCTCCTGTGCTTTCTCCTTTATTTCATCAACGGAAACTTTGCTGATAATTTTACTGATATCCGGTTTTCCGTTTTCATCTGTAAACTCCTTTCGGAAAGCATCAAACACTTCAGTTATGGATAAATCCCTTACCTTTTGTGCCGTTTCCTGCGGCAGCCCAACCTTATTCACCAAATCATTTAAAAAATTCTCCCTTAAATTATTCAAGGTGGGATTTGATTTAATATCAGAAATGCCATTGCTCATCAACTCCCTTAACCCGCTCATACCACCGGCCATCAGGTCCTCAGAAAAGAATCGCCTGAAGTTTTCCAGCAATAAACCGGTGCTTTGTGTAGTCTGATCTTCGCTAAGCCCGAACTTTTCCTGTATTTGCTGTTGTATTTTCGCTTGTACTTCATTAAAGATATCCTGTAACATGCTGTTATAATTTAGACTTCAAATATACACATTAATCAATAGCATTACTATATTGCAAAGCGGAATAAATAGGATTGAAAATATTCAGAATAACCTTTAACTTATAACCAATAACTTATAACTTAGCGAGATGAAACTACAAATTTGCGGCGCAGCGGAAACCGTTACGGGTAGCTGCCACCTTCTCACACTGGAAAATGATTACAAACTACTCTTAGACTGCGGACTCTATCAGGGAGCCGATGCCGTTTTTGATGAATTCAATCATCAATGGTTTTTTAAGCCCGATGAAATTGATGCGCTGATACTGTCACATGCCCACATCGATCATTGCGGCAGGATTCCGAAACTGGTGAAAGATGGTTTTAAAGGAAAAATCATCTGCACATCAGCTACCCGCGATTTAGCGGCCATCATGCTTTTGGACAGTGCCCATATTCAGGAAGGTGATGCTGAATATGAAGCGAAAAAATACGGCGGCAAAATTGAACCGCTTTATACGGAATGGGATGTCAAGCAATGTCTGCGTTATTTTTATTGTGTGGAATATGATAACTGGTTCAATGTTACCAATGAAATAAGCCTTTTGTTCTCGGATGCCGGCCATATCTTGGGCAGTGCCACCATAACACTGAAAATCAAAGAAGCAGGAAGGGAAACGATTTTCGGTTTTTCAGGTGATGTAGGCAGATATAACCGTCCCATACTGAAAGACCCCGTGCCCATGCCCCAGCTCGATTTTCTGATTTGTGAATCTACCTATGGCGGCAAAACACATGATGAAACGCCGGAAAACGATGATCATTTCATGCAGATCATTTACGACACCTGCGTGGCCAAACGCGGCAAGCTGATTATCCCAGCTTTCAGTTTGGGAAGAACACAGGAGATACTCTACCGGCTGGACAAACTGTACAATTCTGGCCGACTGCAAAATATCAATGTATACGTTGACAGTCCGCTCGCCATGAACGCTACGGAAATCTACACCATACATCCGGAATGTTTCGACAAGGAAATTCATCAGTATATGTCTGAAGATGACAGTCCGTTCGGGTGGAATAATATGCACTATGTACGAAAGGCAGACCAGTCCAAACAACTGAACGTATCAACGGAACCTTGCATTATCATCGCCGCTTCCGGAATGGCCAACGCAGGCAGGGTAAAGCACCATTTGTATCATCAGATTGACAAGGCGGAAAACACCGTATTGATAGTTGGCTATTGTGCGGAAGGTACACTTGGACAGCAACTCGTACAAAAGCCGGATACGGTCACTATCTTTCACCAGGAAAAAAAAGTACGTGCACAGATTGAAGTCATGAGCAGCATGAGTGCACATGCTGACGAACCTGAACTGTTGAGATTCTTATCCAGCCAGCAGAAAGAAAAGCTGAAAAAGATATTTTTAGTACACGGCGAGCCGAAACGACAGGAAGCCTTTAAATTGACATTACAGAACAACCAATACAAAAACATTGAAATACCCAAATTGGGAGATATATTCGAATTGGAATGATTAGTTCATACAACTCTATTTACTATTTATTATTTTTACCCGACAAAGCAAATTATCTATGGCAAACCAGGAAGAATTCATTCAGTTAATCAATAAAGGTTATACATTCAGTACCAATTCCATTGTGGTTGGAACCGCGATGCTGGACGGCAAAGCGATCCCCAATACACCAATCAGAATTCCGTTAAAAACCCTGAACCGGCACGGATTGATTGCAGGTGCAACGGGAACCGGTAAAACCAAAACGATTCAAACTCTTTCCGAACAATTAGCCGAAAACGGTGTGTCTGTCTTAATGATGGATATAAAGGGTGACTTCTCCGGTATTGCGGAACCCGGTGTTTCCAACCCGAAGATTGAGGAACGCGTCGCAGCTATCGGCAATAAATGGGCACCCAAAGGTTATCCGGTGGAGCTGATGTCTATTTCTAATCAGGATGGCATACGCCTTCGCGCTACCGTTTCAGAATTCGGGCCCGTACTGATTTCAAAAATCCTGGACTTAAACGATACCCAGCAAAGTGTCGTTGCCATGGTCTTTAAATTCAGCGACGACGAACAATTGCCGTTGGTGGATTTATCCGATTTCAAGAAAGTCATGCAGTTTCTGACGAACGAAGGTAAAGCCACATTTGAAAAAGATTACGGCTCTATCAGTCCCGCTACGATGGGGACCATTCTCCGAAAGGTGGTGGAACTCGAACAACAGGGTGCCGGTATATTTTTCGGAGAAAAATCATTTGATGTAAATGATTTATTGCGCAAAGATGAAAACGGATACGGATACATCAATATCGTCCGCCTTACAGACATTCAGGATAAACCTAAATTATTTTCAACATTCATGTTAAGCTTGCTGGCAGAAGTCTATCATACATTTCCTGAAAGAGGCGATGTGGAGCAGCCGGAGCTGATTATTTTCATGGACGAAGCACATTTAATCTTTAACAATGCATCTAAAGCCCTGCAGGAGCAACTGGAAGCCATTATCAAGCTGATACGTTCCAAAGGGGTTGGTATCTTCTTTTGCACACAAAATCCAATAGATATCCCTCAGAGTATTCTGGCTCAATTGGGACTGAAGGTACAACATGCCTTAAGAGCCTTTACCGCACAGGACCGCCAGGCAATTAAACTGGCTGCTCAAAACTATCCTGAAACATCTTTCTATAAAGTGGAAGATTTAATGACTCAGTTAGGGATTGGAGAAGCCTTTGTATCTGCCTTGAATGAAAAAGGTATTCCTACCCCACTTGCTCATACTTTAATGGCACCGCCACAGTCGCGAATGGATATATTAACGGATGCGGAAATGAAAACACTCATCAGTGCTTCCAAACTTTATCCGAAATATAAGAACCCGGTTGACCCGGAAAGTGCTTATGAAATTCTGACCGCTAAAATTGAACAGGCTCAACAACAGCAGGCCGCTGAAGATCAGGCCGCTCAACAAGCGAAAGAAACCACGACCTCCAAAACGACAAAACAAGGAAAATCAACACTGGATAAAGTCTTAAGCAACACGGTAACCCGGCAAATTGCCCGTACTGCTACCAGTACACTTGCCAGAGGCTTGCTGGGGGTTTTAAAAGGAATGCTAAAAAAATAAGTATGTCAGAAATCAAACTCAGCAAAATATCTACACTCCATCCGAAAGGAGTCGATAAAGATGCCACCAAGGCAAAAACAAGAATATTACTTGAAGAGATGGCTCAATTGCAGGATATTCTGATTGCATCCAACAGCCAGAGCCTTTTAGTCGTGCTGCAGGGAATGGATGCCAGCGGCAAAGATGGTGTCACTAAAAATGTTTTCGGAGGATTGAATCCTCTTGGAGTTACAGTAGCTCCGTTCAAAAAGCCTACTCCGTTGGAAATGGAACATGATTTCTTATGGCGGGTACATCAGGTAGCTCCCAAGAAAGGCTGCATAACTATTTTCAACCGCTCCCATTACGAAGACGTGCTGATACAAAGGGTACATAAATGGATAGATGAGAAAACGGTGAAGCAACGCTTTGAACACATCAATAACTTTGAAAAACTTTTAACAGAAACGGGTACAAAGATTTTAAAATTTTATATGCATGTTTCCCCCGCCGCACAGCTAGAGCGGCTGGAAGAACGTAAAACCAATCCTGAGAAGATGTGGAAATATAATGACCAGGATTTTGAAGAACGCAAACTCTGGAAACAATACATCAAAGCTTATGAAGATGTCTTTAAACATTGTAATAAAGCGGCTGATTGGCATATTATACCAACAGACAGCAACTGGTACAAAGAATATCTGGTGGCGCAAAAAGTATGTGATACGCTGAAAAGTATGAAACTTAACTACCCGGTCTTACCTTAACTGTAAATATTACACTGTGGCAAAACTCTGGCAAAAAGGCAAGCAGGAATACAATGAACTGGCATCAAAAGTTGAAGCATTCACCGTTGGCAATGACAGGGAGTTGGATGTAATGCTGGCAAAATACGATGTGCTTGGTTCACTAGCTCATACAAGGATGCTGGCACAGGTTGGATTACTTTCCAAAGCAGACCTGGCACCCATTCAGAAAGAATTAAAATCTATTTACAAAGAAATAGCAAAAGGCAGTTTTGCCATTTCAGACAGCAATGAAGATATCCATTCGGAGATTGAATTCAGGCTTACCGAAAAATTAGGCGATACCGGTAAAAAAATCCACAGCGGCAGAAGCCGTAACGACCAGGTTTTACTGGATCTAAAACTTTTTACTCGCGACAAGCTGATTGAAGTTGTGCTGGAAACAGTAACGGTATTTAATACGTTGATTTCTTTAAGTGAGCAACACAAAAGTAAGCTGCTTCCCGGGTATACACACCTGCAATTAGCCATGCCCAGCAGCTTTGGTTTATGGTTCGGAGCATATGCGGAAAGCCTGGTCGATGATGTCCAAACTATTTACTCCGCATTCACTATCGCCAATAAAAATCCTCTGGGTTCCGGCGCCGGCTATGGTGGTTCATTCCCTTTGAACAGACGAAAGACAACGGAACTGCTGGGTTTTGAGGATTTGAACTACAATGTGGTCTATGCACAAATGAACCGGGGCAAGATGGAAAAGCATGTGACATTCGCGCTGGCTTCTGTCGCGTCCACATTATCTAAACTGGCCATGGACTGCTGCCTGTATATGAATCAGAATTTCGCGTTCATCTCCTTTCCGGATGCGCTGACTACAGGATCCAGTATCATGCCGCACAAGAAAAATCCGGATGTTTGGGAGTTGATACGAGCCAAATGCAACCGGCTTCAGCAACTGCCAGCACAAATAAATTCTGTCCTTATCAACCTGCCATCCGGATACCATCGTGACATGCAGATTATTAAACAGGACTATTTACCCTGTTTTGACGAATTAATCAGCTGCCTGAAAATGGCGAATCTCATGCTGGACAATATCCAAGTGAAAGATAAAATTTTGCAGGATGACCGTTACAAACTGCTTTTTACCGTTGAATCTGTGAACGAATTGGTCAATAAAGGGGTACCATTCAGAGATGCTTACATTAAAGTAGGAAATGACGTGGGAAAAGGTAACTATAAGAAACCTGCCACATTAAGGCATACCCATGAGGGTAGCATTGGGAATCTGTCCAACAAGCAAATAAGGGAGCATATGAAACACACAGTTCAGCAGTTTCCTATCTTTGAGATAGAAGCAAAACTCCAGAAACTGGTCAAATAACCGGCAATTTTCTTCTCCTTACTGGGGATTTTTAATTTTTGGCAAAGTTTTTGATTTCTGTCAAGAAATAGTATTTTTAGCCTTCTAAAAAAGAAATAATGAAAAAGATTACCAGTATTTTATTTTTAACAACCTTACTGTTGGGCTCCCAGATCAGCGCATTTGCAGAAACCGCAGTTGAAGTCATGCAAAAAAGTTTATCCGCTATGGGAACCGTAAAAACCATGAAGTACCACTTTTTTGCGCAGGAGCGAATGGATGATGGAAAATACAGCAAAAGCGATGTTGAATTCAATGTAATCGCGTCTCCTTTCCATGTGTTTGCTAAAGCCCATCTGCCACAATCGGCGCAGTTAATCCATGATGCGGCTAATTCCCCGGATGTAAGAGTAAAAAAAGGATTTAAACTCACCCTATCTCCTACCAATAAATTACTGATGAAAGGTGTTCACAATCCTATCACAAGAGCAGGATTTGCTCAGATCAAGAAGATTCTGGAGATGAGCATGGCACAACGCAAGGGCGAAAACTATGCTGATTTCGTAAAGTTAATCGGTTCTGTTATGTATGATAACAATGAATGCTACAAAATTGAAATCAATGACCCGGACTATAAGATTATAGATTATACAGTGACTGCTAACGAAACATCTGTTTGGCAAATTGGTAAAAAACTGGCAGTCTCCGAATATAAAATAAAGGAATTAAACAACATCGGAGATGAAGTTAAACCGGGACAAAAATTAAAAGTTCCTTCATCTTATGCAAAGAAAACAACACTTTACATAGACAAAACAAATTATCTGCCAATCTATCACAAAATGGAAGATGAAAAAGGCATCTATGAAATTTATGAATTTAAAGGGTTGCAAACCGGTGTGAGTTTTACAAATGCTGATTTTGAATTTCAGTAACGGAATAAAAATATGATTTTTAAAAAACCTGCATTTTTTGCAGGTTTTTTTGTACCCAAACAGCTGTTACCACGCTTATTATCAAGAAATTAACAAAGATTAAATCGGATAATGTACGGTGAATTGTTAATTTCGGAACGAATTTTGCAAACCTACTACAGAAATCACTATTCATGAAAAAAACGATTACACTTTTTTTGTCACTCACTTTCGCACTCCTCACCTTTTCTCAGGAAAAAAATTTCAACATCACCATTACTGTAAAAGGTATGGAAAATAATATTGGTGTGATGGCTTATTATTATGGCGAGAAACGGTTTATAAAAGACACTCTGTTCTTCGATGCAAAAGGTGTTGCCGCCATTAAGGGTAAAAAAAATATCCCCTCCGGAGTTTATCTGATTGCTTTTCCGTCAATGCGCTACAGTTCATTTGATGTTATCTTGAATGAGACGAACTTTAATATTGCTACCGATACTTTAAATTTTATCAAAAATGCAACAGTAAAGAACTCCGTAGAAAACCAGGAGATGTTTGAAGATATGAAATATATGCTGCCGCTGGGACAGGAAAACGACTCTTTACAAAAACTGATAAAAGTAATTGACGATAAAGAATCGCCTGCGTTTAAAGCACTCGCTTCAAAAATAGATGATATATCTAAAAAAATTGTCGTTCACAGAAAAGCAATGGCAAAAAAATATCCGCAGACTTACTATACCAAACTGTTGAAAATAATGCTGGATATTGAAGTTCCGGCGCCTCCCAGATATAAGGACGGCAGTTTGGTAGATACTTTTTACAACTATCATTTCATCAAACAACATTATTACGATGATGTGGACTTTGCAGATTCAGGTATTATACGCAGCCCCGTATTTCAGCATAAGTTCCTGAAATATTTTGATAGCTATACTCATCCACATTATGATTCTATAATTGTCGCGATTGATTCTATGCTGAATATCGTAAGAGGTAAAAATGCCGAAATGTTCCAGTATTGTCTGAATGAATTATTTTTGAAATATGCCAAAAGTGAAATTATGGGGCACGATGCCATCTATGTGCATCTGGCTGATAAATACTATCTGGCCGGACAGGCATGGTGGGCAAATCCCAGCAGTCTAACGGAATTAAGGGAACGGGTAGAGGCGCTTAGGCCTACACTGATTGGCAGAATCGCACCTAATTTTTTTGTTCAGGATTCCTCCGGTAAAATGCAGATGTTCCATGACTTCATTCCCAAAAATAAATACACCGCTCTTGTGTTCTGGAATTCTGACTGCGGGCACTGCCAGCACGAGATTCCACACTTAAAACAATTGTACACCGATTCGCTGAAAGCTATGGGTGTGCGCGTATTTGCCGTTTCAACAGAACAAACGGACAGCTCCTTCCGGGCTTTTGCCGCGAAAAATTGTGCGCCTGACTGGATTACCTGTGCCGATATGCGCGGCGTAAGCGCTTTCCGTAAAGAATACGATGTGATTACGACTCCCAAATTATTTTTAATAACCAAAGATTATAAAATTATAGCTAAGAATATTCCTATAAACAATCTGGTGGATTTTATAAAATTTGAAGACGGATTGAAAGAAGACGAGAAATAATTTCGTCATTACCCGAAACTATATAACAACAGGCCTGCAGCAAGCTGCAGGAAAAAATTATCAAAACCCCTCGGTGATATAGCTTCTGTTAAGGTGCAGCATATCGCTACCAGTAAGATGAATGGCCACGAAAAGAAATTCACAAAGAGAATTTTTATTACCACGGTAGCTACTATCAAAGTGGTCATAAATACGGCTATACTTCCTTCCAGGCTTCTGTATGCCGGCTGTTTATTAAAGGTAAATACTCTGTAGTGATGCTTGCCGAATTGGGTACCGGCAGGTTCTGCAATGGCATCGGCGAGTCCGGTGATAGCATAGCCCAACATGGCAAAATGTCCGAAAAGTAGATTAGAAAGCACCCCACCGCAAAAAGTTGCCAAATAGGAATATAGGATATAATGTGTTCTTTTGGGTGCATCCGTTTCTCTTGCCAGTGCTTCATATAAAATAAAACCATCTCCTTTGTAGATAGTCAATCCTAAAAGGATGGTTACAGCCCAGCCCAAAATAAATACCGCACCAATACCAAAAATAGTTTGTAAGCCAAATGCTGAAAAGAAAATCAGAAAATGAAACAGTTTGCGGCTGTATCCTGTCTTCCATAAAAATTTCTGTTTGCAAACACCCGCGAGGTATAATGAACAAAAGCTATATACCAATACAAGCGGAAACAACCACAGAATGAGTGACAGCGGAGGAATATTATCTGCAAAAAAATAAATCAATCTGCTGAAATAAGAAAAAGCAGGCATACAGGCTATTTAAGCATTAATATTCCCGTATTCTTTTATGCCTGTTAATTTCATGCTGATTTCCCATAACCGGGAAGCATTCTCCGAGCTAATCGCTTCGAGTGATGGAATGGTTGGATTCTTTCTGTACCAGTACAACCCCGTTTTACTTCGCACTTCCGGTGCTGTAGCTAAATAGATAGAGGTTTCCGCACCTTTTTCCGGACTTGTCAATACAAAGCCAAAATTATTCATCAGAAAACTCAGCAGCGGATGCCCCGTTTTGCCAAAATTAGAATTGATATTGCCCGGATGCAGGCAGTTAACCGTAATATTTGTAGTATTCTTTAATTGCCTGGCCAGTTCTTTATTAAACAGGATATTACAAAGTTTGGAGAGGCCGTACTGAATCCATGAATTAAAGAATTTTTCCGCCTGCAGGTCATCCCAGCGCATATTGGTAAAGCGGTGCGCCAGCGAAGCAACATTCACAACGCGTCCCTGTTCGGATTTTTTCAGTAAATCCAAAAGGTAATGCGTAACTAAAAAATAGCCCAAATGATTGGTGGCAAACATCATTTCATAACCATTCTCATTCACCTGTCTGTCTCCTAATATGGCGCCTGCATTATTAATCAGCACGTCCACCTTATCATATTTTTCGCGAAATGCTAAACCAAAATTCCTTATTGAGGTATGTGAACTGAAATCACAAATAAACAAATCACAGTTGTTCAGCCCTGTCAGTGCGTTTATATCATCCTGAACGGCCTTTGCTTTTCGTTCGTTTCTGCAAACCAATACCACTTTCGCTCCCATTTTTGCAATTTCCGTTGCCGTTATTCTACCTATTCCTGAGTTGCCTCCGGTAATCACCACTACTTTATTTTTCATTCAATCATTTTTATTTATTAGACTTATAAAACACTTTTATTAAAAAAGGAATTGCAACAACATACATGAACAGTAGCCGCAAATTGGTAACAGATGCAGGATGGTATATTTTCAATCCTGTTACCAAAATAACAAAAATCAGAATGGCAATTGCCAATCCTCTCATCCACGGCCCTTCATAAAAACCGGTTTGGGCAATCACTATAACCGGAAAACTTGCATTTTCACGGGTGATTTTTTCTTTTAACCGGGTTCCGAATTCCACAAACTCACCCGGTTCATCCTGAACCTGAGGAAAAAGTAATATCGATTTCTTTGGGGTATGGGTTTTCATGGAGATGAATGCCCTTCCATTCTCATCCTCCTCCACAGAGAACTGACGTAAATTGGAAAAAGGTATTTCTTGTTTTTTTGGAAAAAACAAATTCAAGGAAAGCATGGTAATCGTCAGTCCGTTATTGTCATATTCCAGTTCTGCCTTCGTGATGATTACCTTTAAGATAATCAGCACACTGATTCCAATCACGATAAATGTACCTCCATAAATCAGAATATTCATCAGCAATTCAGAAATTTGGAATCTCTTTAGCGAGAGCAGCAATAGCACAAAAGAAAAAATCAAGACCGTCGGAATGATTATCATCCCCAACACTTGTTTGAGTATTTCTGTATATCGAACCTGAATGTTCATGAGGCATAAAAGTAGTAAATTCCCGTTTCAATTCCGTTTAAAATAAAAAGAGCAGCTATTCGCTGCTCTTTAATCTATTCTGTTGCCAATCTATTATTCTGCCGGCATATCATTAAACATTCCGATAAATTTCAACATCGCTCCTAAATTGCTGATTTTAATTTTACCCATCATTACCGCCATTTGCCGGTTTACCCTTCCTAATTCCGCGTCCTCAAAATCCGTGGATAATGCAGAAATAACACAATCCGGTTCACCTGCCAGTCCTTCTGATACCGTGCATACACCATCAGCTACATTTACAGTAAATTCTCCGCCTGTTTCGCCTTCTAACTGAAAATGAAAAACTCCGCTTTGTCCCGCTGCTTCTTCCCCTTTCAATCGGCCCGGTAATGCTAATACAATCTCTTTTGCTGTCATTTTTATTCTTTTTGTTGGTTAAAAATTTATTTCTTCACCAAATGTAAACTATTTTTTTTGAATAAACAAAATTTTACCAAACGTTCGTTTGTTATAAATTAACAAATGACTGATATTCAATAAAAAACACCAACTTAACATAAAATTTACACAAAATATTTTACCAAACGTTTAGTCAAATAGACAGAAATTGCGTAAACTTGTTTGACATTCCAATCCTGACTCGGAATCAAAAATAATAACGTTAGCAGAATCTATTGACCATGTCTATAATCAAATCGAAAATCAATACCAATTCAGCCGCCTACAAAGAGAACTATCAGAAGATGCTGGCAAAAATTGATGAACTGAATAAACACCTGAAACAATCTTTATTTCAGGGGGAAGAAAAACATTTGGCGAAAGCAAAAGCAAATGGCAAACTGCTGGCGCGGGAGCGTATTGAACTATTACTAGACCAGGATTCCCCTTTTCTCGAATTGTTACCATTGGCTGGGTTAGGTGTGAAAGGCGGTTTCGGTACCGGCGGAACGATGGTGGCAGGCATTGGTTTCGTATCCGGAAAAATGTGCCTGATTAATGCTAATGTTGGCACGAACAAAGGTGGAGCCATAGATATTGCTACCTTAAAAAAAGCATTGCGTATCAACGAAATTGCTAATGAAAATAATTTACCGGCTGTCAACCTCGTGGAAAGCGCCGGCGCCAATCTTCCCGATCAGGCGCAGGTGTTTAATCTTGGTGGAAATAATTTTAAAGAAATTACCCGCCGTTCTAAAAGAGGCTTACCCACCATTTCAATAGTGTTTGGAAATTCAACTGCCGGTGGCGCATACATTCCGGGTATGTCCGACTATACCATTTTTATTAAAGACAAAGCAAAGGTATTTTTAGCCGGTCCTCCATTGGTAAAAATGGCGACCAATGAAGTAGTCGATGATGAAACACTAGGTGGCGCGGAAATGCATTCCAAAATATCCGGTGTCTCGGATTATCTCGCACAAGACGAACTAGATGGTATCAGAATAGCACGTGAGTTAATGGCGAATCTGAAAACAGAAAATAAATCTCAAATCTCAAATCCCAAATCCCAAATCTACCAAGAGCCTCTCTACCCTATTGACGAACTACTGGGTATCGTTTCTGCTGATGTAAAAATTCCGTTCGATTGCCGCGAAGTGATTGCACGATTAGTTGATGGCTCTGAATTCCATGAATTCAAAAAAGAATACGGTACAACTTTAGTATGTGGTTATGCAAAAATACATGGCTATCCGATTGCCCTTATCGGCAACAATGGGGTACTCTTCAATGATTCAGGTAATAAAGGGGCGCATTTCATTCAGTTGTGCAATATGAACCATACTCCGATTTTGTTTTTACAAAACATCACCGGATTTATGGTAGGTAAGCAGTATGAACAAAACGGTATCATCAAAGACGGTGCGAAGATGATCAATGCCGTGTCCAACTCCGAAGTGCCGATGTTTACGCTGATGATGGGCGCCAGTTATGGTGCGGGCAACTACGCCATGTGTGGTCGTGCCTACAACCCGCGCTTTCTGTTCTCCTACCCGAACAGCATGATTGCAGTGATGGGTTCCGAGCAATTGGCCGGTGTGATGCAGATGGTGAGCAGAGAAGCCGCCATCAAAAGCGGGCAACAATTTGACGAAACACAGGCTGCACAAATGAAAGAATTTATGAAAGCGGAAATAGAGAAACAAAGCAACGCCTTCTTCGCTACCGGCCAGCTTTGGGACGACGGCATCATCGACCCGAGAGATACACGGCATGTGTTTGGCCTGGTATTAGCATTAACCTACATGAATGAAGTAAAAGGAACGAATGCCTGGGGTGTTTATCGCATGTAGATTATTTATGATTTATGATTTGGGATTTGGGACTTAATGGCTATGGACAAAATTGAATTAAAAAATAGAACTAAGAAATTTGGCGTTGACACTATAAAATTTGTTGACGGCTTATCTAATTCTCGTTCAAACAATCATATCGCAGGTCAGCTAATTCGCTCTACTACATCTATTGGTGCGAATTACAGAGCAGCCTTGAGAGGTAAATCTAATCCTGATTTTCTAAACAAAATTAAAATAGTTGAAGAAGAAGCGGATGAATGCATTTACTGGTTAGAAGTTTTAGAAGAAACAAATGCAACTTTAAATACCGCTGAATTAAACAGACTAAAGAAAGAATCTAATGAATTAACTGCAATTTTTACAGCAATTATTAAAACATTAAAATTAAAGAATCATAAATAAATCCCAATTCCCAATTTGTAAATCCCAATTTAAATAAATGGAAACTATAAAATATAACAGAATCACCAAACTACTAGTAGCCAACCGCGGTGAAATTGCGGTGCGCATATTCAAAACCTGCAAAGAAATGGGCATTGCTACAGTGGCAGTCTATTCTGATGCGGATGAAAACAGTTTGTTTGTTAAGCTGGCAGACGAAGCTGTTCACATTGGCGGCAAACAGCCTTCAGAATCCTATCTAATAGTAGATAAAATCATCGATGCTGCGAAAAGAACAGGCGCAAATGCCATTCATCCCGGCTACGGCTTTTTGAGCGAGAAAGAACATTTCGCACAGCGTGTGATGGACGAAGGCATGATTTGGGTAGGCCCGCATCCGAAAGCTATTGAAGTGATGGGTTCTAAAATCGGTGCGAAGAAGATTATGCAGTCGCACAACGTACCCACCATTCCGGGCTATCAGGGCGACGATCAGAGCGAAGCCATCATAAAAGCAAAAGCCATTGAAATCGGCTTTCCGGTATTACTGAAAGCCAGTGCCGGCGGTGGCGGAAAAGGTATGCGTATCGTTCGGCACGAATCCGAACTGGACAAAGCCATCAACGAAGCGAAATCTGAAGCCCTTTCAGGATTTGGAGATGACACCTTGTTAATCGAAAAATACTTCGATACATCGCGTCACGTGGAGTTCCAGATTTTCGGCGATAAACACGGCAATGCGATTCATTTATATGAGCGTGAATGCAGCATTCAGCGTCGCTATCAGAAAGTGGTGGAAGAAAGCCCTTCCCCCTTTATCACGGAAGATACACGCAAAAAAATGGGCGATGCAGCCGTTGCAGCCTGCAAAGCCATCGAGTACGACAATGCCGGAACCGTAGAGTTTATTGTGGCTCCCGACCAGTCGTTCTATTTTCTGGAAGTCAATACACGTTTACAGGTGGAACATCCTATTACGGAAGAAGTGACCGGTCTTGATTTGGTACGACTGCAGATTGAGGTGGCACAAGGCAATCCGATTCCGTTTAAGCAGGAAGCCATTCAGCAGTGCGGCCACTCGATAGAAGTGCGCTTTTATGCAGAAGACCCCGCCAATAATTTCATGCCGGTGAACGGAAAAATCCTGGACTGGATTCCATCTTCTGCTGAAGGTTTGCGTTACGACACGGGCATCGAAAGCGGCAGCGAAATTTCCACGTATTACGACCCGATGATTGCGAAAGTGATCGGTTCGGGTAAAAACAGAACGGAAGCCATCAATCGGCTGAAAAAAGGATTGCAGGAAACGGTGTGTACCGGATTTACGACCAACAAGAACTTTCTGATTGCGATACTGAACAATGAAGATTTCCAGAAAGGCGATTTTGACACGCATTTCTTAGACAAGAAATTCCGCTACGAAGGCGAAAAATATCCGCAGGAAACGCTGGATACACTGACCTGCGCGCTGATTCATTCCCGCTTTCTGCAACGTCAGCACGAAAGAACTGTCGCAACGGGCGTACCGGCAGGCTGGCGCAATAATTTCTACCAACAACAAAAAGAAATGTATGCCTATCACGGATTCGAATTCCCGATAGCCTATACCAGCAAAGGCAATGCATTGGAAATTTCATTTGCAGAAAAGAATTTTACCTCTATTCAATCACTGTCAACCATCGACCATCGACCATCGACCAACCAACTCACCCTTGAGATCAACGGCATCCGCCGCAACTTCCATATTTCCCAGAACGGCCATCAGTATTTTGTACAGTCGCCGCAACTCGGGCAGATTGTATTGAATACAGTAGAGCGTTTCCCTTCTCCAAATGAAGAAACCGTAAAAGGCGGTTATATCGCTCCGATGCCGGGCGACATTACTGTAGTATTGGTAAAACCGGGCGATGTGGTGAAATCGGGTGATGCCTTACTGAAAATGATTTCGATGAAAATGGAAAGTACCATCGAAGCCCACAGCGACGGCGAAGTGGAAGAAGTGTATGTGACAGACAAACAATTTGTGGAAGCGGGGACATTGTTATTGAAGATGAAAGAAGAATAAGTGTGGCGATTTAATAATTAAGTAATAAAACTTCAGAATTTATGTCATTTTAAAACAAAATACATAAAACATACTGGCAATAAAATCTGAAATTTGTAAAACATATGACTACTAGGGAAGACATAGATAAATTATATTTTGAAGAAGTCATATCATGTTTAGGATATGATTTTAGCAGATTTGGAACTACTTCTATATCTTCATCAGGAGATTATGAGATGGATATTAATTATGGGATTGAACGTATCGGTAACGATAAAAATTTTAAACCACAGAAAAGAACATTTGTACATTTCACAAGTTTAAAATCACTAATATCAATCTTATCAGAAAAATCAATTCGACTATATAACATAAAAGGAACTAATGACATATCGGATGTAACTCACTATGCTAAATTATTCAACATAGACAATAGCATTATCGAAAATTACAAGGATGAAGTATATATAATGTCAAATTGCTGCGGTTCAATTTTAAATAGCGATGACGAATTAACTCTATGGCGATTATATGGTAATGATGGCTATGGGTGTTGTATAGAATTTGAATATTTAGAAGACCCAATTTCAACTAATACCCATAGATACAACATAAATTATGTAAACAATGAAACAGAAAGATTGAAATTATTTTTTTTAAAACACAATGAATTCAATAATAAATATAAACCCTTCTACATCAATGCAGATAAGTTTATTTTGGACTTAGCTGTATTTCACAAATCAACAAACTATAAAATAGAAAAAGAACAAAGAATTTTCCAAAGAGTATACAAGACCCTTAACTACAATAATATATTTTTTGATTTTAATTCAAAAAACACACTAACTAGCTATATAAAAATCCCATTAGATTATTTGGAAAATAAAGAAATCTTGGAGAAACAGGAAATAACTCCTAGAATAAAAATTAAGAAAATAATTTTTGGACACAAAAATTTATCAAACAAACTAAACAAAAACGAAGAAATAGAATTCTATTCAAAATTCTTCAAGTCACTAAGTGATTTACCAAAAATTGAGTACTCAAATTTAATAAATTACAACTAACCCATGCTATACACTCAACAAGACATCAGTAATTTCTCCGAGCAATCTTTCGCGTATCTGATTGTGGAAGAAAAAGAAAACGTGCTCAGCATCACACTCAACCGTCCGGACAAGCGCAATGCCTTTCACATGCCGCTGGCCAATGAACTGGCCTATGCCCTCGCCTATGCGCATTACAACAACGCTATCTGGGCAGTCGTGCTGAAAGCCAACGGTCCGGTGTTCTGTGCCGGCGCCGATTTAAAAGCCTTCGCCGGTGCCGATACCACCGAAAAGCCATCTACGATTCCCATGCCGAAAGACATGGTGAAACTGGGCGATGAATTCAACGGACTGCACAAGCCCTGCATCGCGCAGGTGCACGGCGACGTATATGCCGGCGGCTTTTTGATGATTGGCGGCGCAACACATGTTGTCGCGGTAGAAGACGCAAAATTCGGCTTACCGGAAGTGAAACGCGGAATTTTTCCGTTTCAGGTCATGGCTACTTTGGAGCCGTTAATGTCTGCACGTCAATTACTGGATTTATGCCTGCGCGCCAAAACACTGACAGCACAGGAAGCCAAAGAAATCGGATTGGTATCTGCGGTAGTAAAAGCGGAAGACCTCGAAGCCACCGTGCAGCAATTGGTGGATGACATCAAAGAGCAATCACCAACTGCGATTCGTTTGGGATTAAAAGCATTCCATGAAATGAAATCGCTGAAAGCGGATGAGAAGCACAAATACCTGCACGCCATGCTGATGCAATGCCTGAGCAGCAAAGACGCCGCAGAAGGATTGGCAGCATTCAAAGACAAACGGAAAGCAAACTGGACAGGGAATTAATTAAACAATAAAACAATTCGATAATGAAATAATGATTTTTATGCAGCATTATTTCATTGCTTGATTACTTCATTTTAAACTAGAATTATGAGCAAAACAATACGGATAGCAGGTGCACAGGGTTTCTACGGTGATTCTCCGCTGGGTGCGATACAAATCGCCATGCAGGGAGAAGCCGATTACCTGATGCACGATGCCTTGGCGGAACTAACTCTTTCCATCTTACAGAAAGACAAACTCAAAGACCCAACCATGGGCTATGCCCGCGACATCGAAGTGCATGCGAGAACATTGTATCCGATGGCCTTTTCAAAAGGTATAAAAATCGTAACGAACAGCGGTGGCCTGAATCCGGAAAGTGCTGCACAGAAAGTGAAAGCGATTCTGGAGAAATCAGGCATCAAAGGAGTTAAAATTGCCACGATTACCGGCGATGACTGCGTCACGCGTTTAGAGGAATTTAAAGAGAAAGGCATATTGCTCGAAAACCTGGATTCCGGCGAACCGTATCCTGCCAAATATCCCGTGACACATGCGAATGTATACACGGGCGCACAAGCGGTCAAAGATGCACTGGATCAGGGAGCTAATTTAATTCTGGCAGGCCGCGTCGCAGATCCATGTCTTGCGCTTGGTATCATGGCACACGAATACGGTTGGAAAATTGAGGATGCATCCACGCAGGAAGATTTAGACCGTCTTGCATTTGGTATCACTATTGGCCACATTCTGGAATGTGGCGGTCAAGCCAGTGGCGGCAATGCCTATTCGGAATGGCCTATGCCTTACAGTGTTTCTGATTTAGGTTATCCTATTGCACATGTCAACGATGATTGCACAGCGATTCTAACCAAAGCTAAAAATACTGGTGGAAAAGTTTCCCGCAACACCATTCGCGAACAGCTCGTTTACGAAATCCACGACCCGACAAATTATATCACACCGGATGTGGTGGTGGATTTATCCAACATCCAACTGGAAGATATGGAAGAAAACCGCGTGAGTATTTCCGGCATCAAAGGTAAACCTCGTCCGGAAAAACTGAAACTCGTGATGGGACAGCACGAGGGATTTGTCACCGAACAATTTTTCTTCTTCTCCTATCCTTATGCCTATGATAAGGTGCAAATGTTCATTAAAGCTGTGAAAGAAACCTGGGCGAAACTGCCGGTACAGATTCTGGAATCGCGTTTTAATATTATTGGTGTGAACGGTTTGCATGAAGATGCAGTAGATATTCCGGCAGCGGAAGAACTAAATCAACGCAGTGAACTGGGCTTACGCATCGCTGTCAAACACAAAGACGACCGCACGGGAAAAACCGCCATTGCGGGCATCACCTGTCTTGGATTAAACGGCCCTCCGGGTGTAATTTCCGTGCCGGGTTGGGGAAATATGAACCGCGCCATGCTGAGTTTATGGCCGACATTGATACCGAGAGAATTGATAAAACAGGAAATAAATTTTGTTGAATTATAAAAATGTCACGGAGTTACACAGAGAAAAACTCAGAGTTCTCAGTGAATCTTTGTGAAACTCCGTGATATAAAAAAATAAAAAAACAATGGCAACAATCAAACTCATAGACATAGCGAGTGCACGCAGCGGCGACAAGAACAATGTGTGCAACATCGGGGTGATGGCAAAATCAAAAGAAGATTATGCCACGCTGAAACAATACCTGACACCTGAAATTGTGAAAACACATTTCAGAGGGCTCATCAAAGGAAAAGTGGAACGCTTTGAATGGGATGCACTCGAATCGCTGAATTTCGTATGCCACGAGGCCTTAGACGGCGGCGCTTCCAGAAGTTTACGGATGGATACGTTGGGGAAAAACTTCAGTTCACATTTATTACGACTGGAATTAACAATTAGCGAATGAAATAATTAGCTAATGAGCTAATTGACAAATTATCAATTTTATATGACACAATTAGAATCATACTACCTCACGGAAGAACATCAACTGTTCCGTAAGTCCCTGCGTGATTTCTTAGACAGAGAAGTCCTGCCCTTCGTTGACCAATGGGAAGAAGACCAGCGGCTTCCAAAAGAACTCTTCAAGAAGTTCGGTGAAATGGGTTATTTTGGTTTATCACAGGAAGAAAAATACGGCGGTTCCAATCTGGATTTCTGGTACGATGTTATCTTCATAGAAGAAGTTTCCAAATGCCTTTCCGGTGGTTTTGGCGCCAGTATCTCCGCACATCCGTATTTATCGCTTTCTCACATGAAACATGAAGCAAGCGATTACCTGAAAGACAAATATCTGACCAAAGCCATTGCAGGAGAATACGTCGGAGCGCTTGCCATCACAGAGCCGCATGCGGGAAGTGATGTTGCCGGGATCAAAACTACCGCCGTGCGACAAGGCGATAAATACATCATCAACGGCAGCAAGGTTTTTATTACCAATGGTGTCTTTTGTGATTATATGATTGTTGCCTGTAAAACAGCCTCCACCGGCTCCAGTGGTATCTCTATGATACTGGTGGAAGGAAATACCAAAGGCATTTCCCGCAACAATCTGAAAAAGTTGGGTTGGAAAGCAAGTGATACTGCAGAGATTGCTTTCGACAATGTAGAAGTTCCAGTGGAAAATCTGTTAGGTGATGAAAACAAAGGATTTTACTATATCATGCAGCGTTTTGAACTCGAACGACTGACACTGGCGTTAGGTGCATTGGCCTCCTCTGAATGGGCGATAGACTATACGCTGCAATATATGAACGAACGCAAAGCCTTTGGCAGAACCATCAATAAATTTCAGGTATTGCGTCATCGTATCGCTCAGTTAAGCGCCGAGATACAAAGCGTGAAGACATTTACCTACCATGTTTGCCGTATGCACAATGATAAGAATTATTGCGTGAAAGAAGCGTCGATGGCAAAACTGCTGGCTACGGAATTATCCGATAAGGTGGCCTATCAGTGCCTGCAGATGTTTGGCGGCTACGGCTATATGGAAGAATACAAAATTGCACGTTTCTTCCGCGATTCGCGTCTCGGCACAATTGGCGGCGGCTCATCCGAAATTATGTGCGAGATTATCTCGAAGATGGTCATTGATGATGTAAATTATGAGAGCCAGGAATCAGGAACCAAGAGCCAGGACATTGGTATTGAAGATTTATTTTCTTCTTTACCATCCAGATTAAAAAAAGAGAAAGCGAATGGAGTTGAATTGAATGTATTATTTGAGTTTGAGAATAACCTGAACTACTTAGTGGAAATAAAGGAAGGAATTGCAGCGGCAAAAACCATCGACCATCGACCACCGACCATCGATTTAACCATCACCACAGATACAGCAACCTACATCGGCGTAGAAACCGGCAAACTAAATCCTCAGGAAGCATTTATGTCGGGAAAGATTCAGGTAAGTGACTTGGGCAAGATGATGCAGTTTGGAGGTCTCTTTAGGAAATATAATAATTAAACAATGAAATAATGGAGAAGGAGGATAAACCAATATTAAAACTAACATTTGACTTTTCTGTTCAAACAGTTTTGTATTGTGAATCTTTAGAAGAGACTAAATACTGGTTAGAAATATGTAAACAAATCGACTCAAATCCGGACTGTAATTATCTGATAATTAAGTTATCTGAAATCAGGAAAATCTTAACTAAAACATTAGCCACCTCAAAAAACAATCTTAAAAAAATAATTATTTCATTATTGAATTACTAAATTATTTAATTACAATATCATGTCAACAGCACTATCTTATTACTTTAACGAAGAACACGAATCTTTCAGAAAAACGATTCGACAATTTCTGGAAGCGGAAGCCATTCCTAATATCGACCAATGGGAAAGCGACGGAAAAATCCCACGTGAGTTTTGGAAAAAATTTGGAGAAATGGGCTACTTCGGCCTCTGCTACCCCGAACAGTACGGGGGAAGCAATCTTGACTTCTTCTACAACGTGGTCATGCTCGAGGAAATCTCTAAAATATTCTCCGGAGGCTTTGCCATCACGGCAGCGGTACAGGTATTTATGAGTACACCGTATATCATGCATCACGGCAGCGACTACCTCAAAGAAAACTACCTGAAACCTGCCATAGAAGGGTCCAAGATAGGTTGTATCGGCATCACTGAACCCGGGGCCGGCAGTGACGCGGCCAACATACAAATGCGCGCCAGAAAGGAGGGAGATTATTATATTCTGAACGGTTCCAAAACGTTTATCACCAACGGTATCTATGGCCACTTCGTTATTCTGGTTTGCAAAACCAATCCCGATGCGGGAGCTGCCGGTGTAAGCTTGCTGGTAGTGGACTTGAACAGTGACGGCATTGCTAAAAACAAACTGAAGAAACTCGGCTGGTACTCGTCAGATACAGCCGAACTTCATTTCGACAATGTAAAAGTGCCCGCCAAAAATTTATTAGGCGAAGAAGGCAAAGGATTTTATTACCTGATGGGCGGTCTGCAGTTAGAGCGATTAGCAGGTTCCATTATGGGCTATGCCGGTTGTGAAGCCATCCTGCAATACGGCCTGGAATACATGAGTCAGCGCAGCGCCTTTGGCCGGACTATCAACAAATTTCAGGTACTGCGCCATCGTGTAGCACAGATGTCCTCGGAAATTGAATCGGTAAAATTTTTCATTTTACATATCTGCAGAATGAATGCTGACGGAAAATACGCCGTTAAGGAAAGTTCTATGGCCAAACTGCTGGCTACCGAACTGGCGGATAAATGCACCTATCAGGTATTGCAATTTTTAGGTGGCTATGGCTATATGGAAGAATACAAAGCCGCCCGGGCATTCCGGGATGCTCGTATCGGTACCATTGGCGGAGGTTCGTCGGAAATCATGAGGGAAATCATCGCCAAGATGGTGATTGACGATGTCAATTACGAACGCGCCGAATCGAAACATGGCCAATCATCTACCGACGGCAGTCAACCGTTAACCGTAGACAGTATTTTTGCAACGCTCCCTTCAAGATTTAAAAAAGAAAAAGCAGCCGGAAAAAACTTAAAGGTCTTATTCAAATTTAATACCTCATCTTATTTAGTGGATATCAGTAATGGTGAATTATCTGTAAATAACTCTGCGGATAATGGACTGTCAACTGCGGACTGCACGGTAGAAACCGACGATGAAACTTACATCGCTGTCGAAACCGGCAAACTGAATCCGCAGGAAGCCTTTATGACAGGAAAGATCAAAGTGTCAGACCTGATGCAAATGATGTCCTTTGGCGGTCTGTTCAAAAAGTTATAAAATTGTAAAAACAGACAGGTTATACTGTAAAAACCCTCCATTTTCCAGGAGGGTTTTTGTTTTTAACAAGATTTGGTTGTATATTTGATAGAACTACTGAAAATCAAGGGGAATGAGATTTTTAATTTTTTGGGGGATACTTCTCAGTATCAATTTTAATATCCATGCACAAAAAACCAATAAAAATATTGGTGGTATTGGAGGTATGGCCATTTTTGACTCTGTGGCCAAACGGCCAATTATCAAATCGCTGGAAATAAACAGCTACATCAATGCCCATTCCCTGAAGCCGGGCGATTTAATCTTAGAAATTGACAAGATACCCGTTCACCAGATGACGTATGGCGAAGTGCTCCGCTTAGTGCAGGGCGAAGTGGGTACACCAATGAGCCTGAAGGTGATGCGCTATAACGGCATAGAAAAATATTATGAAATCAAGCGTATCCGCGTAACGCTGGATATGAATCCGACCTGGTGGCAGGTGCCGGATTACCGGTACTATAGTTTTCTGGATGGTATCAATTATACCATCAGCCAGTTGAAAGCCAATGGAAAATACGCTATTGATACGGCCGCGAAAGTAGTGGACGACAACAATAAAGTGTACTGCAATTACAATATCCGCGGCGCTTATGAATCCGTTTATTTCAAAAACCCTACCGGTAAAGTAACATGGAACTGCAGTTTTGTGAAAACGGATGATAAATCCAAAGCCGACGGGATGTATAATTATTTAGTCATTCAGCTGCGAAATTTTAACCTGAAAAACGCGATGCTGTCTAAAACCGAAAGCCTGCAGCCTGAATCGAAATTATACGCCATCAAACCGAAAGAGGTTTCAGATTTAGCGTTATCCAACCTGAATATCAATGTCAAACTAAAGAAAGAATTTGACAAAGACGAAAATAAAGATCTCTGGAAAGTAGAAGTGGAAGTTAAAATTTAAGCGATAACAAATAATCTTTACTGCGGCTACCCAAATTGAACAACACATCCAGAACGGATAAATCTTTCTGAAAAGCGAACCGGTCACTGAACACCTGAGGATACTCGGGAAAATAAATTTCAGCAGCCTTGGATGGCAATACGTAATTCCTGTAATCTGTACCATTAAAATCCTGCGCGCTGTAATAGTTATCTAAAAAAGAGATGTCCGGTTCCGTCTTTAAAATTCCGCATATCGTCTGCAGTAATTGATAGTTATACTCCGTCAGCAATTCAAATTCATCTTCATAAAACCGACGGAAAGCATCTTCATAGAACTCAAAAAACGGAGAACGCCGGTAGCAGGTTGTCAGGCTTTGCCAATGCAGTTTTTGCCAGTTTTCATTATAGGAAATCCGGATATCTTTCATAGCCGCGTGCTGGTGTTTGCCATGCACCAGTGGAATCGAAAGCCTCAGCAACCCGTTCGCGCCTAAGATATGCGCCCGGTTGCGGTAACTCCTTTTGACAAAATGCTCATGCCGGTCAAGGATGATTTTTTCCGACTGCAGCAGGATACTCCAGTAACTGCAACTTCCGGTATATTGAGATTCCAGTAAGACCGATTTCATGCGGCAAAGATATTATTTTCAGGGATTAAATCCGTTAATGACCATCCGTCTGCATGAAGAACTTAGGTAAAATGACTATTTTCACACCATGAGAAAGCTGTTCACAAAAATCGGATTAGTGTACGCCCGGCTGCTCTCCTATTTGCCCCTGAACTTTTTATTTACCTTGTCCGATGTTATATATTTCATCTTCAACAGAATATATACCTACCGCAAAACGGTGATTGATTTGAACCTGATTAATGCCTTCCCACACCAACGCAGCGAAGCCCTGTGGTTCATCCGAGGCAATTACTACCGCCATTTGGCCGATTTGCTGGTGGAAACCATCAAGAGCATCTCCATCTCTAAAGTGGAACTGAAAAGGCACATACAGCTGCACCACGAAAGCTATGCACTGCTCCGCAATTACGAACAGCGACAACAGCATATTTTTGTTGTCTTAGGGCATTATGGCAATTGGGAATGGGCTTCCCTCCTCGCTGGCCTGGAAACCAAACTGCCTTCCTATGCCCTTTATTCCCCGCCGGGCAACAAAACCTTTGAACAGTTCCTGCTCAAAAACCGCTCCCGGTTTGGATGTCAGCTGGTGGCCATGAACCAGCTGAAAACATTGTATGCTCATCTGCAAAAAAAATCTTCCTTAGTGGCGTTTGTCGCCGACCAGACACCCGTAGATACAGACAATGCCTACTGGACGAAATTCATGAGCCTGCAAACCCCTTTCTTCAAAGGCTTCGACACACTGGCACAACGAACCAATGCCATAGTCCTGTACGCTTCCATTCGAAAACTAAACCGCGGTTATTACGAGTTGCATTTCAGCACCATCACTGAACATGCCCAAACAGAACCGGAAAATGCCATCGTGGAAAAATATGTACGGCTGTTAGAAAAGGACATTGAAAACAAACCCGAATACTGGCTATGGAGTCATCGGCGATGGAAAAGAGCCGGTGTTCAGTATTAGCCGATTGCCATTCTTAAAAATTCGCGTATCTTAGTACCATATCAATGCGAATATGCAGCCAAAAGTCTCAGTAGTCATATTAAATTACAACGGCAAGGGCTGGCTGGAAAAGTTCTTACCCAATGTCATTGAATACAACACTTATCCTAACTCGGAAATCATAGTAGCGGACAATGCTTCTACCGACGATTCCATTGCCTTTATGGAAGCTCAATATCCGGCAGTCAGGCTTATTCGCAATCATCAGAACAATGGCTATGCAGGTGGCTATAATGAAACACTGAAACAAATCGAAAGTGATTTTTATATTTTATTGAATTCCGATGTGGAAGTCACTCCGGGGTGGATAGAGCATCTAGTCGAATTTATGCGAAAAGACGTTAATATGGCAGCCTGCCAGCCAAAAATACTTTCCTATTACAACCGCACACAATTTGAATATGCGGGTGCTGCAGGCGGTTTTATTGACAAATATGGTTATCCGTTTTGTCGTGGCAGAATCTTTGAAACCTGCGAAAAAGACGAAGGCCAATACGACAAAAACTGTGAGATCTTTTGGGCAAGTGGAGCATGCCTTTTTATCCGTGCAGATTTATATCATAACACCGGCGGACTAGATGAAGATTTCTTTGCACACATGGAAGAAATAGATTTATGCTGGCGACTAAAAAACCTTGGCTACAAAATCGGATATTGTGCAGAGAGCACCGTCTATCATGTTGGCGGCGGCACTCTGAACAAATCCAATCCCCGGAAAACCTTTCTGAACTTCCGCAACAGTCGTTCATTACTACACAAAAATCTACCTAAACATATATTGAAAAATAAAAATTATATCAGAGACCTGTTGGATTGGATAGCATGGTTAAAAATCCTGCTTATAGATTCAAAAGAAGATGCGGATGCTGTTAAAAATGCCTTGAAAAATTACAGAGCATCAAAAAAAATACTGGATTCAAAACGACAAGCTAATGAGATTTTGGAAAAATATGCTTCTGTTGGTAGACATAATACTTTTGGTATATATAACAGTTCCATTGTTTGGAAGTATTTTATTTGCAAAATCAAGACTTTTTCTAAATTACCCATCTCGAAATTTTCAAATTATCCTACATGAAAATATTCATCATCGGCGCATCCGGATTAGTAGGTTCCAACTGCCTGCGGCATTTTAAAGAAAAAGGCTGGGAGTGTGTGGGCACTTACTACTCGTATGAAGCGCGCCATACCGTTTTTTTTGACACCCTCAACCTGAACAATGAAGCCAACTTTGATGTACGTAGTTTTGACCCGGATGTAATCGTCCATTGCGGGGCGCTGACGCATGTGGACTACTGTGAGCAAAACGAAGCGGAGAGCTATGAAAAAACAGTCGTTTCCACAAAAAATATAATTACGCTGGCGAATGAATTGAAAGCCACTTTAGTATTCATTTCTACCGACTATATTTTTGACGGCATCAACGGGCCGTATGAAGAAACCGCCGAGCCAAATCCGTTGTCTGTCTACGGATGTCACAAACTGGAGGCCGAACAGGCGGTCATGCATGCAAACCCAAATAATATTGTACTCCGGATTACCAATGTTTATGGCGATGAAGAGCGCGGCAAAAACTTTGTTTCCCGCATTATCGAACAGATCTTCGAGCAGCAGAAACTGACACTACGGCTTCCGATTGACCAGTATGCTACCCCTATCAATGCCTACGACATTGCACGCTGTCTGTATTTGCTGCTCAACGACCGCAAGCATGGTGTTTACCACATTGCAGGCACCGACTACATGAACCGCGTACAACTCGCTCTCACCATTCTGAAGTACTTTCCGGATGCCTTGTATGAACTGATACCGCTAACAACCGAACAGATCAACGCCCCGGCAGCGCGGCCTTTGCAGGGCGGCCTGAAAAACCGCAAATTCATGTCGGAATACCACGACTTCCGCTTCTCCACAGTAGACGACTATGTGGGCGTTCGAAGTATTTTGTACGAAGACGAAGAGTAGAGAGAAAGGGGGATTTTAGATTTAGGATTTGAATTGGGAATTACTCTCTGTCAGTCTTCAGCACCCATATCCTTTCGACGAGGAACGAGGAGAAAACTTGCTGTAGTAGTGAGTAGCGAGATTTGAGAATTGAGAATTCGGATTTGAGATTTCAGATTTAAGGGTAACATCAGGGCAATAGTTATATTTTATACGTATACGCAGAAATTGTAAATTAGTTTCCTGCCTTTAAGAATGAAGCCATAAGTTTCAAACAAGTATTTTGTATAAAGACAGTTTACGGGAATTATATGAGACAAACTATAACAACCACTCCAATAAGTATGTAAACTCTCAAAAAAGATAAGCTTCCGTCAAAACACCTCTTCTATCCGGCAGCTTTTCCCCTGAATTACTACCGTATCTCCTGCTTTCCTGTGCAGCAGCACATTGCTCAGCGGCGCCTGCGCAGAAAGGTACCACACCTTCCTGCCTTCCACGTCCGAACTGCCCAGCCCAACCGACAAAAAATAATACGCATCACCGATGCGCGCCACAGCCCCCGGCACCATACTATCCCGGATAACATCTGACACTATAGTTTGCAGCTGCATATATTGCTGCCGCGCTGCTTCCAACTGCCGCGCGTTCCTCTCTTTGTCTGACTGTGCCATCGCGCGGGCGGTTTCGAACTTGTCGCCCGCCGAGCTTTTCTCTTCCCGGTTGGCGGCCTCCTGTGCCTCCCGCATTGCCCGTTCCGCCACATCCATACGTTCCTGTAACAGACGGATACCGTTGACTTTGAGCTGTTGTTTGAAAGATATATTCGGATTAATTGGCATGAGCGAATTCAACTTTTTACATCACCCTAAAAATCATTACAGCGCCGAATACAAAGAGGCACACACCGGCGATTTTCTTTATCCAGATAAGTTTGTGCGCCTGCAGGCGTTGTTTGAGGAAGTAGGCAAAGCGTATCTTGACCAGATCAAACAGAAAAACCATAAACAGCACCGAAAAGTAAAAACCCAGCTGCTCCGTCAGGGTGTAGTCAAACGCTTTGATGGTAGTGTGTACCCCTATCCACCAGACCACCACGAAGGGGTTGAGGAGGTTGATGGTCACACCTTTCAGAAAAGCGCCGATATAGGTTTTAATATTTTCAATATGCACCGCCTGCAGGTCTGATTTGGAAAAGTAAGTCAGCGCACCGAATACCATCAGCACCGCGCCGCCAATCAAACCGATATAAAATTTATACTGCGTGAAATCAAACCGCTGCATCAGCCTGTAGAGCACATAAATCAGCGCGACATCGCTCAGGATAACCCCCCAGACATAAAAGACACCGGAACGCCAGCCTTTTCGGATAGTCAGCTCCATCAGCGCGAAAAATATCGGGCCAATCAAAAAACTGACTGTAATGCCCGTGAGGACTCCTTTAACTACGGCATCCGTCATGTGATGAATTATACCTCGAAGATAACTTCTTCTTTCGGAATACGAACTCTCCTTCCATAAATACCTTCGGGCTTCGCCGTGCCTACAGAAACAATCATACAGATTTCAGCTCCCCGCGGCAAGCCTAACATTTTCTTCACGCGGGCGCTGTCGAAGCCTTCCATCGGGCAGGAATCATATCCTTCCGCCTTCATGCTCAGCATAAACGTCTGGGCGGCAAGCGCCACACTTTTATGCACTACAATACGCATATCGGCAGCCGTGACCTGTCTCGGTATCGGCTGAAAAGCGCCCCCTACGGCGGACACAATTTTTTTGACACTCCCTGTCAAATCTATAGGGTCGGAATAATAGAGGGTTGGAATAATTTTTTTGTAGTAATCGATAATCAACTGCTCTTTCTTTCCCCGTTTTGCGGGAAAATCTTTCATTGCCTCATTCAGCACAAATTCCGCGTGTTCTTTCCATTTATCCTTACGGGTGACAAACACGATCAGCTCATTCGCGGTGGATGCGGCTTTTTGCCCGAGGCAATATTTCGCGAGTTCTGCTTTTTTATCTTTCGATTTGACACGGTAAAATTCCCATAATTGTAAATTGCTGGAATTAGGCGCCAGCACCGATCTTTCCAGGCTTCGCTTTACGGCATCTGTGTCAAACGGAGCTTTATCATCATATATACGGACGGAACGCCGGGCATTGACTATTTCATCAAAGGTATTTGCTGCAGTATTCATAATCAGGTAACAAGAAAAAAAATCAAAAGTTTAAAATTAATGAATCAGCAGCACCTTTTCCGTTTTCATCAGTTTATTTTCCTGTAAAATAGTAATGAAATACATACCTGCCGGGAATTGCGACAAGCTGATGCGGATGGGTATCCTGCAATCAACGGAAAGGTATTCCTGAACAATAGTCCCGTAAGTGTTCGCAATCTTAATGGTAGCAGGATGTCTGTTTTGGCTTTGCACCGTCACCAACGCGTCGGTAACAGAGGGAAAAACGGAAAATCCATAGTCAGATTCGGATTGTTTAACGGATGATAAAACGGAAGAATCGACGATGGTATACACTTTGTACATCAACTCTGTCCAGTTCGTTGTGTTCTGGTTCACCATTTTCACACGTAGAATTGATTTGCCATTTGTATAGCGCTGCGGAATATCAAAATATTCTTCGCGAAACGAAGAAGTGTTATTGAACCCTGCATTCAGCCACACGCCGGTCAGGCTGTCATCGACATACACTCTTGCCTGCTGATTTTTGATGCTGTAATCAAAGGTTCGCAGTAATCGGACGCCTTTATTGTTGGGCTGTATCTTCACGACAAAGGTGCTGCTGTCTGGAATAGCATATCCGTTATGCGGCACTATTACCTGAGACTGCTCTCCTTCAAACGAATTATTTTTATTAATTAATACTTTTGTATTGGAGGTGACATACTGATGCAACGATTCGCTGCTGCTGTTGCCCACATCAACAGAATCCGTCAGCACGCAGGTAGCGGGCTGCCAATAAAAAAACGCGAGTGACTGATAATTTCCGAGTTTGTTGTTGAAATCGCCGTGTTCTATCTGAAAGCGAATTTGCTGCTCAAAATAAACCGGGTCAGTGAGGTGAAAACGGTACATGGATTTGTGGTAAAAATCATCCGAATTCGTAGTGCCGCTTTGTGCCAGGCTGTATTCATCAAAAAAGAAATAAAAAGTGGAATTGAAATAATCTTCCGTGCCGGTACCATAAAATACCGGAGTTTTAGCATCATCCACATAGATTCGCTCATCACCTTCCAGCCAGCAGAAAGCGGTATCGTTGTTTTGGTCCGCCTCGATGACAGTACCGATATATTTTCCGCTGCCTTTGACATCTGCCACGAGATAATCCGATTTATCGGAAAACCCTTTTGTCTCTTTCCGAAGAACAGTTTTCAGGTATCCCGTTTCATTTTTGTTATACGTATTGGCAGCCGTCAGCACTTTCAGTGTAGCGGAAGAAACAGGAACTGAACTTTTATTCTCCAGTTCAATCTTTACATTTTGCCAGAAAGGCATCGACAAATAATTGTAAAACCAACCGTTGACATTTCCGCACGGAATGGATGTCATATAAGCGGCATCGTTGACGCCGGTCGCAAAAAACAATCCCACCGGCGCGTTTATGGATGGTGCCGTTTCGTGGTCAACATAAATTTTCATGTACAACGAATCCAGTATCTGCCTGTTTTTTTGTTTCACCGCCTTAGGAGCATCATAACGATTGTTGATTTCACTGTAGAGATTGGTTTGCACATTATTCACCGAATAGGAATGCGCCGTTTCACTCATGCCGATGCCCACATCCAGTGAGTCGGTCAGGATATTGTTGCAGCTTATCCAGTAATACGATTCGTTCCAGGGTTCGCCCGAACTGTATTGCGCTTGAATGGTAATTTGATTTTTTCCCTGATACAAGGCTTTAGGAATGCGGAAAGTATCATTCTTCCAATAGCGATAGGTTCGGTAGCCGGAATTGCGCCAGGTGCCGGCATTTTGGTTGTCGATTTTGATAAGCGCGTTTTCGGACAATGTTCTGAAATTGAAATCCAGGTGATAACATTTATTGCTGCGTTTAATCAGCAACACGGAGTCCGCATTGCCATTAATCTGCAGGGTAAACTTACTGGTGCCTTTGTGGAAATTGCCTTTGTCTTTGATAAAACCGGAATAGGTAAAATCCAGCTGCGGCAGTAGCAACTGTATCCCTTCAATGACATTGCTTCCTGATTTTGAAAACACCTCTGTGCTTTGTCTGGGCAATAAGGCGACCACCAGACTATCTTTTGTTGTTTGTGCACCATTATTTTTCGGATAGATACCGGTTTTATTGAACTCGTTAATCAGGTAGGTATTATTCTGTGCCGCGGTCCAGCTTTGAATGATGGTATCTCTTTTTAATTGACGCACACCAAACTGTCCGAACAATGCGGCGGTGTCTATCGTCACAATCAGCGACTGCTCTACCGGCATCTGTATATACGACCAAAACCCGCCGCTGGATTCGTAGAGATTTTGCACCAGTGGTTTTATGAATGGCGGTGTTTGCTGTAAAAATAATTCGTTGAAGGTTTTATTGATTCGCGGGGTGGTTTCGCCATCAAAATAAAAACGGATACGAGCATCAAAATTCAGGGGAAAGGTAATCATCCACATCCGTTCTACTATCGCCGGCCCCTGCACCTGGCAAATCACATATTCTTTTTTATTCGTGGCAGTACCGCCAGGGTTGTTAACTTTTCCCTGTGGAATGACATCATAATAATTTTTAAACTCCGGTGAAATCCGGTCATCATTTAACCCGGTGCGGTCGTAGGTGCTTTGCAGAAATGAAATGGATTTATCTTTTATTACAGGTAAATCCTGCAACAATGTCTGTGCATTTATTCCATGAATACACACACAAACTATGATAAAACAAATTAGACCTCTCTGCATCTCAGTTCAAATATAAGTCCTGTGACTTGGGAAAACAATACAAATTTTTGCCATTGTAAATAAATCACCTGACTTACTTCATACAAATAATTAATAGACAATAAATTATAAAACGACCTATACAGATTTCTAATCAAAGAGGATTTGCAGAAATTATCTTAAAAACAACATAATTACTATTTAATAAAATAAATTTGAACATAATGAAACGACTCCTGATTATTCTGTTTTCTATTTTCATGATTTCGCAATATACCTTTGCACAACTTCGGGTTTCACTATCAACAACACCTTCTACCTGCAGCGCAAATGGCTCAATAACAGTAAACACTTCAGGTGGAAGTCTGCCCTATTTCTATCAAATCATATCGAGCAGCAGCGGCATTGTACGTCCGATACAAAATGTAAACATCTTTCAAAACCTGCCTGCCGGAAATTATTCTGTTCGTGTTTCGGATGCCGACAATACAACACAAACCGTACAGGCTGTTATAGGCGGAAATTATATTCCATTATCATTTTATCATACGCAGACGCAGTCATCGGTTATCATCCGCGCGAATAACGGAAAAGGGCCGTATAAATATGCTTACTCTTCAGATGGCGGCTTTACCTATTCCATACCGACCGACTCCAATACATTCTACTGTATGACAAGCGGGAATTATATTTTTCGTGTCATGGACAGCTGTGAAAATTTTTATTCAGAGGCAGTGGCCGTCAATCCGGTAACAGTCAATATGGATTTTTCCTGTGTGGAAAATGGAAGCATGAGAAATATTGTATTGAATTCCGCGGTGAGCGGCAACGGCGGTTACATCTTTCACGCATACGGAACAGGCTACGACATAACAAATAATACGGGCAACTTCAGCAACATCAGCAAATGCAACGGAAATATCAATGTCGATGTAAAAGACAGATGTTCGCTTTCAAACAGGTTCGGTGTGTGCACCTCTCCCGATTACAGCTACGAGGTTACCTGTGTCAATTTCAACGATAAATCCGTTACGCTGGACAATATCAGCGGCGGTAATAATATTCCGTTTCAGTTTGCCGCAAACGGCATGACGAGCAATTCCCCATTTATTCAAAATATCCCCAATACACAGGATTCGATTATTGTAGGTATTGCAGACAGCTGTAACATAAGCAAAACTATTAAAATCAATAAGCTGAAAATAGTAAAACAACCCACGATAAATTGCCCGGACGGCGGAATGATTGTAAACACTTTCTACCTCCTCAATGGTGTCGGCAGGTCTTTCCCGCCCACCAGATTCCGTACAATATCAGGGCCAAGTACTTTTGATGAAACAGACAGCATCTCAACAGACACCACACAGGTACTGATCAGTAATCTTGTAACAGGCACTTATAGATACAAAATAACAAATGCCTGCGGCGATGAAATCATCGACACTTTTCATTTTGAAAAACAATGTTATTCCTCGCTCAATTTGTACAAATATCAAAGCTGCAACAGCTTAAGGTTCAGCCTGGAAAAAGACTGTGCCATTGACACAACCGCGCTGTACACGCTGAAAGATATGAGCGGCAGCATTATCGCACAAAACAGAAATGGAATTTTCGACAGGATTAATCATGACAGTTGTCACAAAATAGAAGTACGCGAATTGGTATGCGATACAACGCTCATTGACTATGTACATCCCGTAGGAATGCAATTGGGTATGTTTCAGAATTCTTGTGATGAATTATCGCTCAGGGTAAGTTTATACGACAAAAAAAGCTGTGGCGAGGCGTCTGTGCCGAGTTTTGGTGATGACGCAGAATTTATTTTGTGTGATTCATTGTTTACAGTTCTGGCGACTAATACAAGCGGGCTGTTATCATCGGTACCAGCACATACTTACTGGATATATGCCAGAGGATTGAGTTGCAACAGTGACACTGTCAGGTATATAAAAACCGGAGGCTTCAGCGATACCATTCGATTTTGCCTCACTCCTTCTTTAAAGCTGGTCAATAGCAAATGTTCTTTTGCCTGGAAAGTAAAGCTGGTGAACAATGTACACAATATAAATTTCAAGCTGATTGGAAACGGCATCATCAGGCAAAGCACCTCCGGATACAGCGGTGTAGATACCGGAATGTATATACTCAAAAATGGATGTAATGAACAGCCTTTATACCTGCCTGATTACTATCATTTCCATTCGGTAGTAAATCCCGGATGTCCAAGCAATGCTTCAATAACGGCAGGCTATACCATTTATGATAATTATATAGACAGTCTGAAAAGGAAATACTTTTTTGAACTGTGTGACTTGCCGGAAATTGATTACAACATCCGTGAGCTGGGTACAGGCAATCCGTTGGTGTATAGTTATTCCGGCTTGTTTAACAATCTCAGGACAGGAACTTATTATGTGGTGTATTACAACGGGGATGAATTTTGCAATAACCACAAAGACACCATCTTCACGCCATTTTATGCACGGCCTGCGTTGTCCGCCACCTATGGATTAATTTGCAACAACAACATGGCTACCGTAAAAGCGATGATAACAGGCGGAACGCCGCCATACACTTATGAAGTGCTGAATAGTTCCATCCGTCCGGTTACAACACATTCAGCTTTTGTGCTCTATGACAGTATGCCACTGGGCACTGCGCAATTCAGGGTGAACGATGCCTGCGGAATCAGCACAGATTATTCCACTGAAGTACTGAGCGTTGACTTCGAACCTACCTTCAGAAAAAAATGCAACGGTCAGGTACAATTAATAGCACCGGATATTTTCAACTCCACTTATGTATGGACAAACAAACATGGCGACACCATAGGCCATACACCCGATGTATATACCTATCCTGCAGGTAACGATACATTTAAAGTCAGCATCAGCCATTTAAACTGCACCATCAATAAGCAAGTGTTTGTAAATGACATCTCCGGTAGTTTTGTTCGGGCAAATGCAGGAATGGATATTTCGATTGACACCACTGTCATGTTCTTACATGCAAATTCTCCTGATATAAATACTACTGGAACATGGAGGCAAATTAATCCCAGTTCGGGCAACACCCATTTTCTGGACATCCATGATGCCAATACAAAAATCAGTGTTGATATTTTTCCGGGACAATATACCTATGTCTGGACATTGAATGATACTGCTAACGGTTGCATTTCTGAAGATACAGTGGTGGTTAGTTTTTTGAGATGCCCCGGCATAAGGCCGGTATTGTACCGCAAAGAAATTGTAAATACACCTTGCAATAACAGGAATCAAATTGCCATTCATATTCTGCAGTCATCTACTGCAATCCATTACTTGTGGAATACCGGAGACACCACGTCCATATTGAAAGAACTATCAAACGGCTTGTATATTGTCAGAATTTCTGATGAAACAAACTGCACGGAAGATATCTTTGATACCACTTACATTAATGGCATACAGGCTACCACATCAGGTATTGTGCAAACAATCTGCGATGGGGACAGCGTTACCATCAATGGGCAGACCTATTTTTCCGGCGGAACATACACAGACACCTTGCAGAACAGTGTTGGCTGTGACAGTATCTTAACGATTCAGCTCCTTATGCTAAATCAGAGCAGTCATTTTGATACTGTTTACCTTTGTGAAGGTGATGCCTATACACTTCCGGACAGACAAGTGATAACAGCATCCGGAAATTATTCCGTTAATCTGGCTAACTCCGCCAGCTGCGACAGCATACTGCATTTTTTTATTCATTTCCATCCGCGCTATCAAAGAATCATTGATACTGCAATCTGTAACGGAATTACTTATGTGTTGCCCGATGGCAATACCACACAACAATCCGGCATTTATAGAGATACGTTTCAAGGCAGTTACAATTGCGACAGTATTATCATTACCAGGCTGACAGTCAGCGCACCGCTAACTCATGTAAACCTGGGCGCAGATACCCTGATTTGTGATGGGGATACCTATACCGTTACCCTAAATTACCCGGAACATATTCATTTTGTCTGGCAGGATAGCAGCACCATGCCTTCCTATTCATTTAACAATGCCGGTAAGTATTTTGTAAAAGTTTATGACGGATGTACCGAAGTCAATGACACAATAGTTATAGGTGTAAAAGATTGCAGCTGCAACTTTTATATTCCTAACGCGTTTTCTCCGAATGATGACGGCTACAATGATATTTTTAAACCATTTTCAAAATGTCCGTTTTTTGAAGATTACTTCTTAAAAATATTTGACAGATGGGGTTCACTAGTATTTCAATCTGTTGAAACAGAAAACGGATGGGATGGGAAATATAAAAATGAAGACCAGCCTGTTGACGTCTATATTTGGATATTGGAATATAACGATATCCTGAGTAAAGAAAGAGTCGTAAAAAAAGGGAATCTTACATTGCTGAGATAATACCTCCGGCATCATCATATTAAGTATTGATGTACAATATATTATACAAGTAAGCATCATCATAACCAAATCATACAATTTTGGTACAATAGGTAAAAAATTCAGCATTTATCTAAAAAAGCCGTCAGATAGTTAAACAAATTGTTAAAAAGACAGAGACTTTTTAAGAAAAGTTAACAGTTTCAATGTTTTTTCTTATTTTGTAGTTGGGTATATGAGTTTTTAAGGGGTTCTCAAGTATTCATGTATTCACTTTATTTATTACTACTTCTAACTATCTAAAACAATTGGAATGAAGAAACTATACATCATCCTTTCATTTATTTTATGTTTTACAGGTATTCTCCATGATGCATTTGGACAGACACCCTATGTAAGGCCTTGTTATAGTGTAAATGCCGGTGCCGATGTTACACAGTGCAGCGAAACTTGTTTAGATCCTAACAGAACGGCCATTCCGCAATATGATAACAGGGCAACCAACACCTATACTGTTCAACAAATGACACTGCCTAATCCAACGTATAACACATTCGGAACAAATGTTATTGTTGATCAGGATGACATCTGGAGTGGAGTGGTAAACATCGGATTTAATTTTTGTTTTTTTGGTACCTCCTACAATCGCTTAGTGATTGGGGCAAATGGTTTGGTTTCTTTTAATTTAGGCTATGCAGGCGCTTATTGCCCATGGTCTTATACAGGGGGGTTACCTGACGGAGGAAAGCCAATTAATTCCATAATGGGACCATACACTGATATTGACCCAAGTGTCGGATTCAGTCCAAACAGGATAAACTATTATACTGAGGGTGTATACCCATGCAGAAGGTTCGTTATCAATTTCTACAGAATTCCTATGTTTTCCTGCACCGGTTCATTACACACTTCTCAAATAATCTTACACGAAGCTTATAATATTATCGATGTTGTTATCAATAGCAAACCGGTTTGTTCTTCATGGAATGGAGGGCGCGGTATTATAGGTATCCAGAACGCTGCAGGATCTGTAGCCTTTACTGCACCTGGTAATAATCCATCCACCTCAGCATTGAGTAACACTTGTTTCAGATTCTATCCGAACGGCGCCCTGCAGCAATCGATTAACTGGACAGACAATGGAACTGTAGTATCCAATAATGCCCTGTTAAGTACTTCTGTTTGTCCTAACACCACTAAAACCTATGTTGCCAACTTAGTGAATAACCGATGTGACGGATCAACGGTGACGGTAAGTGATACATTTGTTTTCAGAGTTAATGCACTTCCTGCTGTCGATGCCGGACCGGACAAATCACTAAGCTGTATCAGTCCGAATGTTACTATCGGAACACCCTCAATAGCCGGCTATACTTATTCATGGTCACCTGCCGGCGGATTAAGCAATCCAAACATTGCACAGCCAACTACCAATACTCCTAATACGTACATACTTACAATGACAAACACATTGACAAGTTGTACAAAAAAAGATACTGTGGTGATATCTCCATTAAGATTTCCCACAGCTAATGCCGGTCCGGATAAGACAATTACCTGTTTAAGCCCGACTGTCAGTATAGGTACTCCGGCTGTTGTTGGATTTACGTATTCATGGGCTCCCGCAGCAGGATTAAATAATTCCACATTCGCTCAGCCGAATGCCTCTCAGCCGAATACATACACACTTACCATACGAAATGATACTACCGGTTGTACGGCTACTGATCCCGTAACAGTATCCATTGATACAGTCAGGCCTGTTGCTAATGCCGGTTCGGACCAGACGCTCACCTGCTCCAATGTTTCCTTTGTGATAGGCACACCTTCCGTTGGCGGAAATACTTACTCCTGGTCACCGCCTGCCGGATTATCAAATGCAGGTATTGCTCAACCCACTGCAAGTCTTCCAAACAACTATACACTTACTGTTACTAAAGCTTCCAATGGGTGTACATCAACCGATGCTGTCCTTATTAGTCAAAACATTGCAATACCTGTTGCCAATGCAGGAATTGACAGAACACTCACGTGTGCTACTAACAGCTACGTCATCGGCGCTGCCCCTGTGGCAGGTAATACCTATAGCTGGTCGCCACCTGCAGGACTGAGTGACCCTAACATTGCTCAACCCACAGCAACTTTGCCTAACACGTATATTCTAACGGTAACAAATACCGCAAACAATTGTGTAAATACCGATACAGTGGTTATCTCACGAGATACTTCTTCTCCATCTGTAGATGCCGGGCCGGATAAAATCATCACTTGCGCCAATCCCACTTTTGTTATTGGTACTGCAGCCATTGCCGGACAAACTTATTCCTGGGCACCTCCCGCCGGGTTAAGCAATCCTACTATTGCTCAACCTACTGCCTCTACCACCGGAACTTTTACTGTTACCGCCACTAAAACCGTAAACGGATGTACTAAATCAGATGCAGTTACCATCACTGTTGATACCATTCGACCTGCTGCTAATGCCACTGCCGATAAAACCATCACCTGTGCCAATCCAAATTATGTCATTGGTGCAGCCGCTGTAGCGGGCAATACCTATGCATGGGCACCACCCGCCGGACTGAGTAATCCCGCTATTGCTCAACCTACGGTTTCTGCCGGTGGTACTTATACCCTTACCGTTACCAACACCGCTAATGGTTGTACTTCATCCGATGCTGTTACGATTTCAGTCGATACAACCAGGCCTGCTGCTAATGCCGGTGTTGACAGAATCATCACCTGCGCTAATCCCTCTTATGTTATTGGCGCTGCCGCGGTGGCTGGCAATACCTATAGCTGGTCACCGGCCGGCGGACTAAGTAATCCTGCTATTGCACAGCCTACCGTATCACAACCCAATACTTATACATTGACAGTGACAAACACAACTAATAATTGTGTTAACACCGATGTTGTCGATATTACCCGAGACACCACTTCTCCGTCTGTAGATGCCGGGCCGGATAAAATCATCACCTGCGCCAATCCCAATTTTGTCATTGGTACTGCAGCCATTGCCGGACAAACTTATTCCTGGGCACCTCCCGCCGGGTTAAGCAATCCTACTATTGCTCAACCTACTGCCTCTACCACCGGAACTTTTACTGTTACCGCCACTAAAACCGTAAACGGATGTACTAAATCAGATGCAGTTACCATCACTGTTGATACCATTCGACCTGCTGCTAATGCCACTGCCGATAAAACCATCACCTGTGCCAATCCAAATTATGTCATTGGTGCAGCCGCTGTAGCGGGCAATACCTATGCATGGGCACCACCCGCCGGACTGAGTAATCCCGCTATTGCTCAACCTACGGTTTCTGCCGGTGGTACTTATACCCTTACCGTTACCAACACCGCTAATGGTTGTACTTCATCCGATGCTGTTACGATTTCAGTCGATACAACCAGGCCTGCTGCTAATGCCGGTGTTGACAGAATCATCACCTGCGCTAATCCCTCTTATGTTATTGGCGCTGCCGCGGTGGCTGGCAATACCTATAGCTGGGCCCCACCTGCAGGATTAAGTGACCCTAACATTGCTCAGCCTACCGTTTCCACTACCGGTACCTATACGTTAACCGTCACCAAGACTGTGAACAGTTGCACTGCTTCTGATGCTGTAACGATTTCTGTTGATACCACCAGGCCGGCAGCCAATGCCGGTGCCGACCAGACACTAACCTGTACCAATACCAGCTTTATTATTGGTACTGCAGCAGTTGCCGGAAATACCTATGCATGGACACCTCCTGCAGGACTTAGCAATCCTGCTATCGCACGTCCTACGGTTTCCACTACAGGTACTTTTACGTTAACTGTGACAAAATCGATTAACGGGTGTAGTTCTTCTGATGATGTTACGATTACAGTTGATACAATACGTCCCGGAGCTAATGCAGGAGCAGATAAACTTATTACGTGTACCGATCCTACACATGTTATCGGTACGGCTGCCATTGTTGGAAACACCTATTCCTGGACACCGGCAACAGGTCTTTCTGATTCTGCTATCGCACAACCGACTGCTTCAACAACCGGTACTTATACATTAACCGTTACCAAAATCGTTAATGGTTGTACCTCTGCAGATGCTATGGTAGTGTCGGTTGATACATCCAAACCGGTTGCCAATGCCGGAACGGATAAGACCATCACCTGTACAAATCCTACGCATGTAATAGGTACTGCCGCCATTGCCGGAAATACCTATGCGTGGGCGCCGCCGGCAGGTTTGTCTAATCCTGCTATCGCACAGCCTACCGCCTCTACTACCGGTACCTTTACACTTACCGTCACCAAAACCGCTAACGGTTGTACTAAGTCCGATGATGTGGTGGTTGCTGTCGATACCTCTCGGCCTGTTGCCAATGCTGGAGCCGATAAAGTTATCACCTGCGCTAATCCTACTCATATCATTGGTACAGCAGCTTCTGCCGGTAATACCTATGCATGGGCACCGCCGGCCGGACTGTCTGATCCTGCCAGCGCAAGGCCTACCGTTTCTACTACAGGTACCTATACACTTACCGTCACTAAAACCGCTAACGGTTGTACTGCTTCCGATGCTGTTCTCGTTTCTGTTGATACCTCTCGTCCCGCTGCCAATGCAGGGGCCGATAAAATCATCACCTGTGCTAACCCCACTCATGTCATCGGTAACCCTGCCATCGCCGGTAATACCTATGCATGGACGCCGCCGGCCGGTTTATCTAATCCGGCTAGCGCTCAACCTACCGTCTCTACTACCGGGACCTTCACACTTACCGTCACTCAGACTTCCAACGGATGTTCTAAATCCGATGCCGTCGTCATCAACGTAGATACCATCCGTCCCATTGCCGATGCAGGAGCTGATAAAATCATTACCTGTGCTAACCCCACCCATGTCATCGGCACTCCTTTCATTGCCGGTAATACCTATGCATGGGCGCCGCCGGCAGGGTTATCCAATCCCGCCACTGCACAGCCTACTGCTTCCTCTACAGGTACTTATACCCTCACTGTGACCAGGGCTGCAAACGGATGTACTGCCCTTGATGCGATGGTCGTTTCCGTGGATACCTCTCGACCTGTCGCCAATGCCGGGGCGGATAAAATCATCACCTGTGCTAATCCTACGCATGTCATCGGTTCACCGGCCATTGCCGGAAATTCCTACTCATGGGCGCCGCCTTTAGGATTGAGTGACCCGGCCACTGCACAGCCTACCGCTTCCTCTACAAGTACTTATACCCTAACCGTCACCAAATCCGTTAACGGATGTACTGCATCCGATGCCGTTGTTGTTTCTGTTGATACCACAAGGCCCCTCGTTGATGCAGGAACGGATAAAATAATAACTTGTGACAATCCTACTCATGTCATCGGTGCGCCGGCTATTGCCGGCCAGACCTACTCCTGGGCGCCACCTTTGGGACTGAATAATCCGGCTATTGCACAGCCTACCGCTTCCACTACCGGTACTTATACCTTAACCGTCACTAAATCCGTCAACGGATGTACTGCCCTTGATGCGATGGTCGTTTCCGTGGATACCTCTCGACCTGTCGCCAATGCCGGGGCGGATAAAATCATCACCTGTGCTAATCCTACGCATGTCATCGGTTCACCAGCCATTGCCGGCAATACCTACTCCTGGGCGCCGCCTTTGGGACTGAGCGATCCGGCTATTGCACAGCCTACCGCTTCCACTACCGGTACTTATACCGTAACCGTCACTAAATCCGTTAACGGATGTACTGCCCTTGATGCGATGGTCGTTTCCGTGGATACCTCTCGACCTGTCGCCAATGCAGGAGTTAATAAAATCATTACCTGCGCCAACACCACTCATGTCATTGGTACGGCTGCCATTGCCGGTAATACCTATGCATGGACACCACCGGCAGGGCTATCTAATCCTGCCATTGCTCAGCCTACTGCTTCTGCTACCGGTACCTTTACCCTGACCGTAACACAAACCGCTAACGGATGTACCAAGTCTGATGTCGTCATTGTATCCGTGGATACCATTCATCCGGCGGCTAATGCGGGGGCCGATAAGATCATCACCTGTGCCAATCCTACGCATGTCATCGGCACTCCTGCCGTTGCCGGAAATACCTACGCCTGGACGCCGCCTTTGGGACTGAGCGATCCGGCTCTGGCTCAGCCTACTGCTTCCACTACCGGTACCTATACTGTAACTGTCACTAAAACGGTAAACGGATGTACTAATTCCGACGCCGTGAAGGTGGCTGTCGACACCTCCCGTCCTGTCGCTAATGCCGGGGCCGATAAAATCATTACCTGTACCAACCCTACGCATCTCATCGGTTCACCGGCCATTGCAGGTAATACCTATGCATGGGCGCCGCCGGCGGGACTGAGTGATCCGGCTCTGGCTCAGCCTACAGCTTCCTCTATCGGTACCTTTACCCTGACCGTGACTAAATCCATAAACGGATGTACCGCATCAGATGTCGTGCTCGTCGATGTAGATACGACCAAGCCTGTAACGGATGCCGGCCCGGATAAAACGCTGACTTGTGTGGTAAAATCCGTCGTTATCGGTTCGCCAGCTATTTCAGCAAATACCTATAAATGGACGCCGGCTTCGGGACTTAACAACACCACGGCGGCTCAGCCCGTAGCCAATGCCGTCGGTACTTACTCCATCACCGTGACAAAATCCGCTAACGGATGTACGGACTCCGACATCGTGAATGTTACCATTGACACTATAACGCCTTTGGCTGATGCGGGGCCGGACCAGACTCTCATTTGTATCAACATCAACACCACACAGAGTGTTACGCTCGGCGTCGCACCTATTGCTAATATGAGCTATGCCTGGACGCCGGCTGAGTTGGTCAGTGACAATACCAGCCCTCAGCCTTCCACCAATACCAGCGGTACCTATGCCATTACAGTCACCAACGATATCAACGGATGTAAAGCGCATGATACAACCGTAATTGACAGCGAGGATTGCTTCTGTGACTTCTATGTCCCTTCGGCTTTCTCTCCTAACAATGACGGCGTCAACGACCTGTTCTTCGCTTTTATTAACTGCGATAAGTTCAATGATTTTGCGTTCTCCATTTTCAACCGATGGGGAGAACTCGTTTTCAAAACAAATGATATAGCTCTCGGTTGGGATGGAATTTTCAAAGGTGAACCTCAACAGGTCGACTCCTACGAGTGGGTCGTCGAATATTTCGACGTCCTCAGAAATAAACGTATATTCAAAAAAGGTATCGTAACACTAATTAGATAACGGTAGGCTTTTTTGATTAACCTCATAGATAATCTGAAATGAAGCGATTCTGCTGCAGATTAATATCTTACTTTTTTCCGTCGAGAAAAACAATGCGCAATAGCTTTAATATCAAAAACACTTTTACCATTTCGAAACACCCGACGCAACAAATTGAAATGGTAAAAGCGAGAAACAAAACCCCATAAACCGGGAAGAGTAAAAATATGGTTAATGCATTTTTTTTAAATCACAATACAATTTATGCATTATATGGATATTCTGAGACACAGATTAATAAGTGCAGGATAATGTTTAATATCTGATAGCACATATTATAATGCTGCTATTATTTCGAGCAGATGTTCTTTCTTTCGTTGTGATACCGGCACTTCATCATTGTTTTCCATAATGAGATTACAACCGTCAGTTTTATCAAATCGAATAATCTTCCGGATATTAATTAAATGGGAATGATGTGCGCGGATAAAGCCAAATGGTTCCAACATCTCTTCGTATTCTTTGAGATTTTTAGAAATAGTGATTCTTTGACCGCCGGTAACAAAAAATTCCGTATACGGCCCTTCCGCATGACAACGGATAATATCGTTTACTTTAATAAAGTAAATAGAGTCTTTATCTTTTAAAACAATCTTTTTGTGTTCCAAAGAAATGGCATTCAGGCTTTCATTCAGCACCTGTATCTGCTCTTTCAGATTTTTATTTTTCAAATTAGATATGGCTTTTTCAAGGCTACTAAGTAAGTCATCCGTGTCAATTGGTTTTAAAAGAAAGTCAATAGCGCTGAAACGGAATGCATCAACTGCATATTTATTATGTGCGGTAATGAAAATTAGCTGAAAATTATAAGAGCCTAATTGTTTTAATAAATCAAATCCGGTTCCATCATCCATTTCCACATCCAGAAACACAATATCCGGTTGAAAATTTTCTATTGCCTGCAGTCCTGTCGCAACGCCTGTAGCCTCCTGTAATGCGGTCATTTCCGGAGAATATGTTTCCAGTTGTATTCGCAGACCTGCTAGAATCGGGGCTTCATTATCTATTATTAAAACCTTCATTAGTGTGTATTAATGGTAAAATAATTTTTACTGATGTTCCGATACTATTCTCACCCTTACCGATTTGGTAGGAGGCATCCGTCTTATATTTTTTATTCAGCAGCAACAACCTGTCTTTAATGATCTGCGTGGCACGTGAAGGGTATTCCCTTGCTTTCTTATCAGCGGTGAACCCGGTACCATTGTCTTTAATTTCTATAATCAGACGATGATTTTCAGTAGATATATTTATTATTATGGTTCCCGTTTCGACACTGGTATTTAAGCCGTGCTCAATGGAATTTTCAATAAACGGCTGAATAATCATAGATGGTATGTACGTTTCATCCGGTTGTATCGTTTCATCTACGGCAATATGATATTCAAATTTATCGGGATAACGAAGTTTTTGAATATCCAGATAATTGGTCAGATAGTCTATTTCCTGTTCAATGGTATTCATTTCCTTGTACGTACTTTCCAGTGTCTCACGCATTATTTTGGCATATTTGGAAAGATAACGCCCCACTTTGGAATCTTTGTTTTCCTGCATGGAAAAAGTTTGTAAAGAATTGAGGGTATTAAAGAAAAAATGCGGATTCATACGTGCACGGTTCAGCCTTTGTTCTATTTCCATATTTTCCTGCCTGCTTCTTAATGTTTTCTGACGAAAAAATATAACAATGATAAAAATGATTAAGAGAGCCAGAACAATTCCTGTTACATAAATTTTGTTTTTCAAAGAAGCGATTTGTTTTGCCTGGCTTAACTCTTTTATTGTTTTTTCGTTTTGTGATTTGTTATATTTTTGTTCTAATTCGTTTATTTTTTCTGTTTTTTCTACAGTACGAATACTGTCTCTGATTCCAACAAATTTTTCATGATATGACAATGCATCTAAATAATTACCCTGTAGTTTTTCAAGTTCATACAGGCGTTCGTATACAGCAGCCATACTAAGTGGATTGTTTTCGAGAATAGCATATTTTAAAGAAGAATCCGCGGATTGTTTCGCTTTGACATAATCCTTCAATTCAATATAGATATCGCACTTTTTAGTAAACAAGGAATACGTTTGACGAAATTCTTTGTTCCTGTCCAGAAATGACAGTCCGCTGTCACAAAGCATTAATCCTTTGGTATATTTCTCTTCCAAATAAGCAACACCACTTAATATGCTATATGTCTGACTGATTTCAAACTTTCTGTTCAGCCGTTTCGCAAGCACCAAAGTCGGAATGGCAATTCTTCTGACGCTATCCAGATACTTCGGGTCTTGTGTTATATCATACCAAACACCAAAATGAGCCTGAATATTGGTATAAATATTCAGCGCTAAATTATGATTGTTGATTTTTTCAGCCAATCGCAAAGAGATGTAATCATAGTCAATAGCTTTACCTGGCAGTTGCATTTTATTAAATACATACGCAATTCTTGTAATTCCTTTTATTTGAAAGAGCGTATCATTTATTTGTTCAGCTAATTCTTTTACTAAAATGAATTGCTGCATGGCTTCGTCGTTTTTTTCTTTTTTTAAAAAATAATTCCCAAGCTGAAAATGATATTGCTCGGCAAAATCCATGCATTTTTTTGGAATTCCTGAATGTTCCAGTATTTCCACAATACTGTCTGCCTGTTCCATCTTATTTTTTGCCAAAGCAAATTGCAACTGATAACATAATGCCTTCTGCTTGCAAATGGCGGGATTTGTCGGGATTTTTTCCAGAACAGCAGGGAGCTTATCATATTCCTTTTTATCAAACAGCGTATCAGACTGTTTAAACAGTAACTCACCGGAAACACACTTACATGTATTATTCTGAGCAGCTATTTCCTGTTGGTATAACAGGAAAAGTGAATAAATAAGCAAAAGCAGCCTTGTCATAACATTTATTGTGTTACTGAATCCTAAGTTACATTACAATTAGTTATCCCGTTTCTTCAGTTATTAAAAAAAATCCATCACTTATTAATCTTGGACGAAATCTATAAAATTCAGGACTAAATTTAATAAACATAAAAACAAATCAATGAACAACCGCCCCAATATTGTTCATGATAATTAAAAAGAGTATTATGAAACTAGGATTACTAATAAATAAAGCTCATATCATATCCGGTATGGTGATGTTGTTTTCTATGGGTTTATATTCACAAGACTTGCCATGCGCTACAGAAATAAGCCGTGAATATGCTGAAAAAATGAGAAAAAATATACCTGCATTTGATGAATTCAACCTATCATTTCAAAAAAATATGTCCCCGGTCGGACGCATTGCCGCAGGCTTAAAGAAAAACAGTATCCCTATAAAAATCTATGTGGTAAGAGACAACTCCGGTGTAACCACATTCGACTCAACACTTTTAAAGAAAGGGCTGGCATATATGAACAAACTTTTTGACGGATCAGGACTAGAGTTTTATGTATGTGGTGCATACAACTACATTAATAATACAACATATTATAATCTGGATAATACTGAATACGAACTACTCAACAACACATACGGCACAGCAAATGTTATAAACATGTATATGGTTAACAGCTTAACCCTCTATGGTGTCAATACCTTAGGCGTGGCGCAAACACCTGGAGGATCATTATGGGTAATGATGCGAAACAATGCAGACACTACTGTGTATGCGCACGAAATGGGCCACTTTTTCGGTTTGTTGCATACACATGGATATTCAAATACTGTAAGAACTGAAGAGTTTGTGGATGGTTCTAACTGCAGAGAAACCGGAGATTATATGTGTGACACACCTGCAGATCCGATGCTGTATTCGAATACTGTGAATAATCCGCAAGTGAATACACAATGCGTATATTATGCGAATCAAAAAGATGATCACAATCAGGTATATATGCCGGATGTCACCAATATTATGAGCTATGCACCACACAAATGTGTTTCTCATTTTTCCAATGAACAACTCGCGTTTATGAATTGGGTTTATGTAACAGAGCGTTCCAATCTGAGCTGTAACTCTGTTAATGTTGATTTTAATATGACAACTACTGTAAAATGTGACAGCCCATATGTTTTTCAATTCCAAAAACAAACAACGGGCATTTCCAATTTACAATGGGACATGAATGACGACGGAGTAACTGATTATACTACAAATAATCCAATTCATAGTTTTGGCTCACCGGGTATAAAATGGGTATCGCTTTCCGGTACCGCTGGCGGCATTACCTATATGCGTTACAAACCTGTTGAGATTTCCGTATCAAATAAGCTGCCGAAATTAAATGACTTCAATAACAGTCCGACATTGCCTAGCGGATGGAAATTTTTCAATCCCGACAACGGTAGAAAATGGGATATTGCAAATGTTATTGGCCCCGATGGGCAACAGTCAAACGTGCTCCGATTCAGAAATTATTTCTATCAGGGTTACGAACAGGTAGATGCGGTTATTACCAATGCTTATGACTTGTTGAATTATAAAAATGCAAGGCTCTCATTTGATATTGCATATGCACCTCATAATGTAACGGACACTTTTATGATATATCTTTCAACTGATTGCGGTAATTCATATCCGTATCAGATACTGAAACTTGCAGGTACATCCTTACAAACCCATGCCAAACAATTCAATGAATTTATACCCAAAGAAAACGACTGGAAAAACATTATGATTCCGCTGAACAATTATGTTGGAAATTATGTGAGTTTTAAAATTGTGAATTGGAACATGCGCGGTAATGATGTATATATAGATAATGTACTGGTGGAAGGAGGCGACAGCACACTCACTGAAATCGGGTTTGGTAAAACACAAGTTAACACATCTGAAAACAATAATGACGGACTGGTCACCTGTCGTGGCTACCGGATTATTTCAGTACCTGTCTTTATTTCCTCTGCACCCACGTCTTCTGTTACGGTATCTGTTACAGCTACTGGAACAGCTACTAATTTATTTGACTATGAGTTAATGAACAATCAGGTAGTTTTTCCGACCGGACAAACAGTCAATAAAACTGTAAACATAAAAATATGGGATGACGCCGCCGCTGAATCTTCAGAAACCATTGTGCTAAGCCTAACTATACAGGGTGTTAATGCCTACAGAACAACGAATAGGAACAGAAAGGTAACCATAAATATAAAAGACAATGATCCTGTATACCCTGAACAGAAAGTATTCTCGAAAGTGTTACTGGATGAAAAATTCAATACCCTGACCACTTTTATTCCGCCAGGTTGGAAGACATACATCAATGGTGTTGCAGATTCTTTAACTATCGGCTGGATAAGTTCGTCATTTTTAGGGACATGGATTTATAATGACATTCAACAAAATATGAATACATCTTTAGACAGTACACATTATATGGTTTTTATTCCTTCTAATTTTAGCTACTCTACCGGCCAGTATGAGCAGTTGACCACACCAGCTTATAATGTTTCTGCATATGATTCAATTACAGTGGAATTAGACCATCAGTTTCAAATCTGGCCACCACCGGTCTATAACGCCACGATTGAATATGATGCGTGGAACGGCACCAATTGGGTAAACTTTTATACGTATAACGGACAACAGGGAAATATTGGAAGTTTATACAATGCGGAGCATCCTGTATTTTCTCTTAAAGGATTTACAAACAGTGACTTTAAAGTGAGATTTTCACTTAAAAATAATTTATACGCTAAGTGGTATTTAATGGATAATGTAAAAATTACGGGATTTAAGACAAAAGCAGGAGTTGCATCGGCGATGAATTCAACTACGAACCTATATTTGGGGCCTAACGAACTGGTAAATTTTTACGATACTGTCACAGGTGATGTTATAGCGTCTCTGCAAAATCAATCGGACTGGAATTATGGTTGCACTGCGATAAGTATAAACCGCGCCGGCACCGGTGTTGTGCCTTACTTAGAAGTTAATCCCGAATTCAATGCAACACAAAAGACTATACTGATTACACCTGAGTTTAATAATCCGAATGGAAATTATGATATTACCCTGTATTATAAAAATGCAGAAATTAACGGATGGACCAGTGCTACCGGCAATGCATTGGCTGATATAGGTATTGTTAAGTCCGGCGGCCCCATAGCGAATGTTACGCCTTCAAACCCATATGCAAACGGGAACACAAACTATGCAGCATCCGGAATTATAAACCAGAATTATCTTACAAGCGACTATAAAATTAAGGGTAGTTTTACAAATGGATTCTCAGGATTTGCACTGGCCAAAACAACTCATAATAACTTATTACCTATAACCCTTACCAAACCATTGAAAGCTGTTTATATAGAAGATTCAGGCAATGAAATCAACTGGACTACCGGTCAGGAGTTCAATTCTGATTATTTTGAGCTGCAACGCTCAACAAATGCTACTGATTTTATTCCAATTACACGCCTTAAAGGGCACGGAAATTCCAATATGCAACATGATTATACATTCATCGATAAGGATTTCACTGCTGAAAAAAATTACTATCGTTTTAAACAAGTGGATTTTAATGGAATTTACAGCTACTCCAATATTGCTATGGTAAATAATGAAACTGCCGGAAAAAACACTTTTGAGCTATATCCGAATCCTGCCAGAGACCTGTTGACGATTTTAACGGGAAGCAAAACAAACAAAACAACCATTCGTATCGTAAACGCGTTTGGAGACGAAATAAAAAAGATAAATCTGCCGGATACAATGCAACATATTATTGATGTTGCTGATTGGAGTAACGGCGTTTATTTTATAAGTATTATTACAAACGATAAACTAACAACCAGAAGTTTTGTAAAACAATAATGCTCCGGACAACAGGTTTATTTCTTTTGATTAACTTCTGCGTCGAAATCTGCAAAGAAGCGGTCCAGCTGATGGTTACTATCTTCATCAGGTATATTAACAGCATGCTCGTTCTTATGCTCCAGTAAAACATGCTGTTGCTGTTCAAACAACTTTATATGCAGAAGATTTGCCAAACGCAGAATATTCAATAAAATAAATTCGCGATGCTGAAATTCTTCCCGCTGATTATAAACCTTATATGTATAACTTATAGAAATTGTCATTCCGTTCACATGGATGTTCGCCAGAAAAACATCAATGGAAGAATTCTTCGTAAAAGGATATTTCAGTAAAATGGTGCGTATACCTTCAATAAATTTTTCCACCTTCGGCAGGGGTGTTTCGTATGAAATAAAGATTTCAGTTTTATATTTCTTCAAAATCTTATATCCTTTATTATCGATTGTCATATCCGCCAGCTTTCCGTTAGCTACTGTAACAACTGAATCCGCCGGAGTTTTGATTCTGGTAGACCGGAACCCTACTTCCTGAACGACTCCTTCAAATCCGTCACCGGAAATAGTATCTCCGATTTTAAAAGGCCTGTCTGCAAAAATCATCAGTGAACCGATAAAATTCTTGACAGTATCCTGAGCGGCTAACGCAATTGCCAACCCACCGATAGAGATACCGGCAATAACCGTTGTGATATTTACATCTAATATCCGGAGTAAGTAAAATATACCAAAAATGATGATACCTGCTTTCAGGAAACGGCGCAATACCTGAATGAGCTGATCATCCAACTGGCTCGGTGTTTTCTTTGCCGCCTGAGCAGCATACCGCATAATAAATTCGATGAGGCTGTACAAATACCATATCAGGACAACGGCTGAAACCAAATCAACTGATTTCGTCAAAGACGCCGAAAGTTTTGTAGACAATAACAGAGTGGGCAAAATCAGTTTTAAAACAAAAAACGCCAGCACCAGACTGAATGAATTTGCTATAACTCTCAACAAATCGAGGTCATCAAAAGGGTTGGAGATTTTTCGCTCTGCGATTTTTTTGATGATGAAATAAGAAATTTGCCTCGATATAAAGTAGGTAATAAAAAATATCAGCATTATTCCGGCCAATCCGACCCATTGCCAGTAATGAAGTTTCAAAAATGTCTTTCCCGCCTGATAGGGAAACAGTTTGACCCATATCGCTGAACCGAATGGATATACTAATTTGTGCAACCACGGAATTGCATTGACTGTTTCTTTAGAATAATACCAGCTATCTCCTATTTTTTCCAGATATACCTGCGGCAATCTGTTATTCAGCACATAAACTGACTTTTTTCTGACCGTATCAATATAATCGGGTTTATCGGGAACATCATTCAATTTGATAAAAATCCCCTTCCCGTCCAATATTTGCTTAAGCTGTACGGCATTATGCTCCGCCTCCTTAATATTTTTGGTATTGAATGCTTTTGCCGCTGTTTTTAAATCATATTCTTCATTTTGCAGATAATGAATATGCGTGTAAATGGTGGAATAGGGCGAAGAATTGAAGTTATCTTCTGACGAAAAAGCACAAAAACTGTTTAAAAGAATAAAAAATAGAGCAAATTTTTTCATAACCTGACTACAAATATAGCCGATTTTATGTCAAATATCCCTGAAAAAACCTAAAGAATGAAAAAATGTAAAAATTTTTATTACTGATAATCAACAACTTAAAAAATAAAATGTTAAATTTTAGTACTATGTATTGCATAATTCATTGTTTTATCTGTATATTTGTATTGTCAATTACTTGGTTAACTAACATAAAAAAAAATAAACATGAACAATTTAATTATCGCAGCCTTGACATTCGTAATGTTACCTGCACTCAACAACAACACTGTTTCAGCTAAAAACAGTAAACTTTGCAAAGAAGCAAAAAGTGAGTTCGTATTTGAAAAGATGAATTTCACGAATGATATTATCAATACGCTCCCTTCAGAGAACAATTCAGTCACAAAAGATGAGTATACCTCTGTTGATGTGGATTACATCATTGAAGAAAACGGCCATGCGTATATCACTTACATTAACGCGGAAGATCAGAAATCCAAGACGGAAGTAGTCAAATTTATCGAGAGTGCTTCTTACGGCCACAATATGATTCCCGGAAAGATATACTCTATGCAGTTGACACTGAAAAAATAAAATCATTCATTTCTTCAAAAAAATAAACTTTAGATATGACAACACCATCATCAACATCAGCGTTTAGTATCGAGAATACCAAAATTCAAATGCGCAAAGGCATCCTTGAATTTTGTATACTCGGTATTATATCCCGCGGGGAAGTATATGCTTCCGATATCTTAGACGCTTTAAAGTCCGCCAACATGTTAGTTGTGGAAGGAACGGTTTATCCGCTGTTAACCCGATTAAAAAATGCTGGGCTGCTGACTTATGAATGGAGAGAATCCACTTCCGGGCCACCCAGAAAATATTTCACCCTTACGCTGGAAGGCCATACCGCGCTGGAAGAATTAAAAGAAACGTGGAATGAACTGCTGAATGCAGCAAATGCGGCCACACATTATCAGAAAAATGAAACCAACCTTTAAAAATCATAGTAAACTAATAAAACAAACGTCATGATTAAGACTTTCAATATCAACCTCGCAGGACAAATCTTCAATATTAATGAAGACGCGTACGAACATTTATCCGGCTATTTCAGTTCTCTTCGCTCCTTTTACAACGATGAAGAAGAAAAAGATGAAATTATACGGGATATAGAAAGCCGCTTTGCCGAATTATTTCTGGCAAAAGGCAAAAATTATATTATTACCAAAACAGATGCCATTGAAGTGGTCAATATGATGGGAAATCCGCAGGAATTTGACGAAGAAAAAACGCAGCAAAGCCAAACAGCTTCCACTGCATCTTCTTCTTCCTCCACTGCCACATTTCCTATAGGAAAACGATTATACCGAGACCCTGACAACAGCTTGGTAGCCGGTGTATGCTCCGGTATTTCCAACTACTTTGGTATAGCTGACCCCATCTGGGTTAGAATAGGATTTATCTTGTTAACCATCATTACCGGTTTTGGTTTCGGGTTGCTCGCCTACCCTATCCTGTGGTTCATCATGCCGGAAGCGGTAACCTCCACACAGAAACTTGAAATGAGAGGAGAAGCGGTGAACCTGAGTAATATAGAAAAGCAGCTAAAAGATGAAACCCCGGCGGCAAAGCCGAAAGGTGTGTTTGGACAAATTATAGCATTCCTCGGAGCAGGAGTCTTGTTGTTCTTTAAATTCCTGTTGTGGATTGGTATTGCGTGCGCAGTACTGATTGGTGGTGTCCTGTTGTTCGCTTTCTTTATCGCCATGATTGTATTATCCATTCTGGCCATAGTAGGTGTTCCTTTTGTTAATACATATTTTTTCGAAAACGCATCGAATGGCTGGTTTCTGGGGTTTGGTGGTATTTTAGTAGGTATTATCCCAATTATCTTCGGTATTGTCGCCCTTGTACATATCACTTCTAAAAAAGTAAAACCTCTAAAGAAACAAGTAGTATTTCCATTAATCGGATTGTTTTTATTTGGGTTCCTGTTATTAAATATCAGCGGCTATAACGCCAAAAAGTTGATCGCTGAGAAGAAGCGAATTAATCAGACTTACCCATTGAACTACGCATACAAATCCGACACTTTGCAATTAATGATCAATCCAACCATTAAAGATGAAGAGTACAACGATGTACATGTGAATGGTATTGCTGACCTGATGAATTTCATCTCCGATCACAATGAAAAGTTTTTCCCTGTAGAGATAGAAATTTATCCAAGCCTTACCGACTCGTTTTCGGTTGTAAAAGAGTTTTCAGCGAATGGAAAAACGGATAAAGATGCTATCCAAAATGCTACCTCATTTACTCACAGCATTACACAAATCAACAACAAACTGATTATAGACCCATATATACAGTTTGAAAACAACAAGATTAAATTCAGAAACCAGAAATTAAAGGTAAAAGTGTATGTGCCTGAAGGAAAGATTATCCGCTGGGATGAACGAACCGAAAAATATATGGACGAAGGGAAACTGGTGATTAACTGGGATAATATCAAGAATCCGAATGGTATACAAATCAACATTCCGGTTCCGCCGACACCACCGACATCCATAACGCCTCCGACACCGCCAACACCACCTTCGATGCAAAAGAATATAACTATCAAGATAGATTCCAAGAATACAAATGTAAATGAAGAACTGGAAAAGGCAAGAGCGGAACTGGAAAAAGCGGCTGAGGAACTGGAAGCCAAACAGGCAGAGATGGAAGACTCCCTGGATCAGGAATTTCATGTGCGCCTGCAACGTGAGCACTATATTTTCAGAATGCAGAACGGCGAACTGATTGCCATTGACTAACTGTTAAAATTCATTAATCACCCTCCGGCTTTGTAATATGCCGGAGGGAAATGAAACCAATGAAAAAACACAAACAAATTTCTTAATACTCTAAAAACAAAAAAATGAAAAAGTTATCACTTTTGATAGCCCTGGGAAGCTTTGTCTTCTTATCTATCGCCAAGCCAAGCATTAATGCTTCAACATTTGAAACGTACAGCAGACAAATGCAAGATTTATCAGCAAGATACATTGCTGATAAGAAGTTCGACTATGCCAATAAGGCGCTCGAAAAATGGGTAGAAAGCTACAATGCCCTTTCAGACACTGAGAAAAAACAGCACAATGAAGTGTATTCAGCCATTATGTATCAGCAGGCATGTGCCTATACACAAACCAATGAACTGTACAAAGCGCTGAAGTGCCTGAAAGAATCCGTCAGAACAGGATTCAGCAACAGTGAGCAGGCATTAAATGACCCGAACCTGAAGGAGCTAGCCTCTTACACGGAATTTAAAAAAATTATTCAGTCTATCAGCAAAAGCTAATAAAGACAAGCTGACCTGATATTTTTAAAGCAGTTAACAAATGTATGTCCCGGAATTATCCGGGACTTTTTTTATCCCTGGAAAAAATACGTACATTTAGTGACAAAAAATAGACTATGGATATTTACGCGGGCAGCATTCCATTTAAGATAAAAGAAAAACAACTGAACGAATTATTCAGCCGGTACGGGGAAGTCACTTCCGTAAAAATTATCATAGACAATATTACTCGGCAGAACAAGGGTTTCGCCTTTATTGTTATGCCTAACGATGATGAAGCTTTGCTGGCCATAGAGGCATTAGACGGAACAGAAGTAATGGGAAGAAAAATCACTGTTTCCATTTCAGAAGATAAAAAGAAACCCGCACCCAAAAAGAAAAACTGGGGTAAAGGTGGTACCAACTTTAAAGGAAATTTTGATAAAAGCACCAAGGACTTTCCGGGCAAGAGCGGTTTTCAGAAGGGATCATCAAGGGGAGCTGCAAAAGGCGGCGGGAGAAGAGGCCGCTAACCATCTGTTTTCATTTTTCCCTTTATGCTTTTCCTTCTATTTTAAAACTTCTGAAATTATTTCAGTGAAATATCATACGGAAGTTTATACTGTAATACATCCGTTGATTGAATGCGCTGCAATTCTCTGTAGTACAACATTTGAGGTGTAAGCGATTTTAGCATTTTCAGCTCGCTGTCTTTTTCGTCACCCATCAGGCTGCCAAAAATGCTCTGGATTAATGTCTTTTCTTTTGGATAGCTGACAATATCCGTTTCTTTCACTTTCGCCAGTTCTTTCACACGTGTCAGCGCCAGTTCCATCCCCCCCAGTTCATCCACTAATCCTATTTGCTTGGCATCCTGCCCCGTCCATACCCTACCGCGTGCTATTTTGTTGACAGCGGCAGTATCCATTTTTCTTCCGGTGGCCACCCTGTTCAGAAAAACACCGTATCCTTTTTCAACGTAATGCTGCATTTTACTCAGTTCCAAATCATCCCAGTCATTGGTGATATTCATATAATTGGCATGCTGGGCAGTTTTAACTTCATCAAACGTAATACCTAATTTTTCATTAAGCGCTTTCCGGATATCCGGAACGATACCAAATATTCCGATAGAACCGGTGATGGTATTCGGCTGTGCTATGATTTTATCGGCAAGCGCGGAAATATAATATCCGCCGGAGGCGGCATAATCGCCCATGGATACGACGACCGGCTTCTTTGATTTTAGTTTTTTAAGTTCGTGATAAATCTGCTCGGAAGCAAAAGCGCTTCCACCCGGAGAGTTGACGCGCAACACCACGCCCTTAATATTTTTATCGTTCTGAAGTTCCTGTAAGATTTTAATATACGCATCTCTGCCTATTACACCTTCATCCTCTTTGCCGTCATTGATTTCGCCTTCCGCATAAACTACCGCTATTTTATTTTCACCGGCCGATTTACGTTTTGTCTTTACATAACTCAGGTATTTGTCGTAGTTAATCATTTTCAGTTGCGCATCTTTCTTGTATCCCAGCTTCGATTTCATTTCCTCTTTTACTTCATCCTCATATTTCAGTCCGTCTGAAAACCGGTATTGCTGTACTTCATCCGCGTCCATGACCGCCAGATTATCCTGTAATAATTTCAGAGAGTCTGCGGAAAGTTTCGTCTTGTTCTTCAATACGGCGAAAAAAGCGGAATTAATATCCTCCAATAAAGCAGAACGCTGTATCCTGTCTTCCGGACTCATATCCGTTCTGCGAAAACCTTCTGTGGCGCTTTTAAATTCGCCGACATAAAACACTTTAAAATTCACCCCCAGTTTATCGTACAGCCCTTTCATATACTGACGTTGCATGGCAAATCCGTCAAACTCACATTCTCCCAGCGGATTCAGAAAAAATTTACTCGCTGTGGTATTCAATACCAGATTGATTTCCGGAGAGGAATTGGAATACGCATAAATGAACTTACCCGATTTTTTAAAATCTTCCAATGCTTCCTTGAAATCAAAAACGGTTGCAGGCCCGCATTTCAGTTCATCCACTTTTAAATAAATCCCCTTGATATGGTCATCTGTCTTCGCATAGCTCAGCACTTCTTTTAAATCAAATAAGCCGATGGTAGATTCATCCGATATGGAACCTGTAAGGGCAGCCATGGGACTCAGGTTTCTGAACGGGTTATTGTATGCCCGGTCTGTCACTTCACCTTTCAAGGTAAGGTTCAACACAGAATTCGCCTCAACATTTGCTACAGGCTTACCTCCTGAGAAACCTCCGATGATGATTAAAAAAAACAGAAAAAAACCAACACCTAATGCCAGTAAACAGGCAAAAAACAATTTAAGAAAATTCTTCATACCAGAGATTTATTCCGTTTAAATGATATTTTAATTCAGAAAGTTCAAAATTAGTTGTTATAATTGGAAAAATATTACGTTGCATACAGTTTATTTGCTTTTAGGCTCTAACAAAGGTAATCGAAAGCGTTTCCTGGCGCTGGCCCGGCAACTGATACAACAGCATGCCGGTTTTATTATCCAATCTTCACCGGTTTTTGTTACAGAGCCCTGGGGAAATGACAACCAGCCTAAATACCTGAACCAGGCGCTGAAAGTGAATACGCATGAAACTCCTTTCCGCTTATTGAAAACATTGAAAAGAATAGAAAAAGTGCTGGGCAGAGTCAATAAACACCACTATTCCGCCCGCACTATAGATATTGATATTTTGTTTTATGACAACACCCTACTAAAGGCAAAGAACCTGATTATACCGCATCCCCGGCTGCATTTGCGCAACTTTACTCTGGTGCCGTTGATGGAACTCGATAAAAGTTATACACATCCGGTCTTGCAAAAGTCGATAGAACAACTGATGAAAGAGTGTGAGGATACGCTGAAAGTGAGTATTTTTACCCGATAGAAAGGAGATATTCCTTTGCGAACTGCAGGCAAATATGATTTATAAATTCATCGGCATAGAAGGTAATATTGGGGCGGGAAAGACGACACTCGCATCACTGCTGGCCGAGGAGTATCACGGTCAACTGATACTCGAAGCTTTTGAAGACAATCCGTATTTGCCTAAATTTTACGAAGATAATTCCAAATATGCGTTGCAACTGGAGATGTCCTTTCTGATTGAACGTTATCAGCAACTCACCCGTATTTTCAGCGAGCCGAATATCTTCTCCAATTTCACCGTGACGGATTACATGCTGAAAAAATGCCTGCTGTTTTCCAAAGTCAACCTAACCAAGCAGGAATACAAACTATACAAACATTTTTTCGATCAGATTTATAAGAAACTGCCGAAGCCGGAAATCATTTTTTACCTGCATGCAGATACCGACCAACTGATGCGTAATATTCGAAAGCGCGGCAGAGAGTATGAGCAAAACATATCCCGTATTTATCTAAACCGCCTGGAAAAAATGTATTTCGAGTTTTTCAAGCAAAACCCCGAGCACAAATATGTCATCATTGATGTCAATAACATCGACTGGGTGAGCAATGTTTTTGCTTACCGCCAGCTTCTGAAACTCTTTGACAGAGAATACAATGTCGGAATGAATTTCGTAAAACTGGAGCAGGAAGCATTACTGCATATCGAGTAAAGCTAATCCCGGTAGTTTTGCCGGGCGCTATATGCACCGCCTTTCAAAAATTTCACCTTTTTAATATCCATTCGCTGAATAACGGCTACACAAAATTCACCGGTAATATCTTCAGAATTTACTCCCCGGAAGTAATCATTTTTATAATCCCATCTCACCAGTAGCTTTCTGTTTTCAGGTAAAAAAGAAGCGGCATCCACATAAATATATTTATCCTTATTGTCTGTGCCGAGCATAGCCACCAGTACTATATGTTTCTCAAAATTTAGTTTTGTATCGTCTGTAACCGTAAACAACTTGTCAAATTCTTCCTGAGAGGTAATCATCATCATCTGATTTTCCTTGGATGCCGACAAAATGGATTTATCCTTCAGGTCGCATTTAGGAAATTTTAATTTCAGGGATAACTGTGCGTAGCTGTTTATAGAAAACAAAACAGTCAACAGGAAGAAGAAAAATGGTTTTTGCATATTATTATTTTTATCCTGACAAATATAAACAATATTTTTATAGTTTCCATTTAAGCTGGCTGATGAGTTCCCATATTACAATACCCGCGCAAACGGATATATTTAAGGAATGTTTCATCCCGAGCTGAGGGATTTCCAGACAATAATCACAATGATCCATCGCGTATTGTGACACACCATCCACCTCGTTGCCGAATATCAGCGCGTATTTATTTTGCGGACTTACCACAAACTCACCTAGCGGAACGGAACGGTCGCTCTGCTCCACACATAAAATGGTATAATCCTCCTGCCCTAACGTTTCCATACACTCCTGAATGGTCGATTTGTATTCCCATTCTACCGTTTCCGTAGCGCCCAGCGCAGACTTTTGAATATCACGGTTTGGCGGAGTAGCGGATATGCCTACCAGATATATCTTTTCGATTAAAAAGGCATCCGAAGTTCGGAAAACAGATCCCACATTCATCGCACTTCTGACATTGTCCAGCACCACCACCACCGGCATCTTTCCGGATGCCTTAAATTGCTCTGTGGATAATCTGTTCAGCTCGGTCGTCTTTAGTTTTCGCATAAGTTGTATTTTAGTAGCCTGTCCTTTCGGCTGAAAGGCGAAATCTCGCAGTATTGTTTATATGTAGCAAGATTTCTCGCTACGCTCGAAATGACGAACACAAAAATATATAATAAACGTGGCAAAAGAAAAAGAGGTGAAGGAAACCCCGCTGATGGGGCAATACAACCGGATTAAACAAAAATATCCGGATGCCATCCTGTTATTCCGGGTCGGCGATTTCTATGAAACCTTCGGCTCAGATGCCATCAAAACCTCTCAGATACTGGGCATTATCCTGACCAAGCGTGCAAACGGCAATCAGACCGAACTGGAACTCGCCGGCTTTCCGCATCACGCCGTAGACACCTATCTGCCGAAACTAGTAAAAGCTGGCTACCGTGTGGCCATCTGTGAGCAACTGGAAGACCCTAAAATGACTAAAACCATTGTGAAACGCGGCGTAACCGAACTTATCACCCCCGGCGTAGCGGTAAATGATAAAATTTTAGACCATAAGTCGAATAACTTTCTGGCATCTGTTTTTTTCTCCGACAAACAAATCGGCATCTCGTTTCTGGATATATCCACCGGTGAATTTCTGGTGGCGGAGGGTGACGAAGCCTATATTGACAAACTCATCCAAAGTTTCGCACCATCAGAAGTTATTTTTCCGAAACACCAGCAAAAACGGTTTACCGGCATCTATGGCAGCCATTACTATACCTTTGCTATTGAAGACTGGGTGTATCAGGAGGATTTTCTGAAAGAAAAACTGCATCAGCATTTTCAGGTTCAGACACTGAAAGGTTTTGGTGTGGATGAACTGACGCTGGGAATCCAGTCTGCGGGCGCATGCCTGTACTATCTGGCAGAAACCGAACACAACAAACTACAACATATTGCAGCCATCTCCAGAATCGAGCATGATAAATATGTATGGATTGACCGTTTTACAGCACGAAATCTGGAGCTGACACAAAGTACCCACGAAAAAGGCGTGCCGCTCATTCAGATTCTGGATAAAACCATTTCACCCATGGGCAGCCGGCTGATGAGAAGGTGGATCGTGCTGCCGCTGAAAGACATCCAGCAGATTAATGAACGGCTCGACGCAGTAGAATATCTCATCAAACAACAGGATACCTTACAAACCATCATTCATCACATCAAGCAAATCGGTGATCTGGAACGGTTGATTTCCAAAGTACCGATGGGAAAAATCAATCCGAGGGAAGTAATCCAGCTAAAACGCGCTTTACAGGCCATTTTGCCGATCAAGGAAATTTGCCTGCTATCGGAAAACAACGGATTAAAAAGAATCGGGGAACAATTACAACCCTGTCAGCTGATAAAAGAAAAAATAGACACTACCCTGAACGAAGACGCTCCCGTTCAGGTACAAAAAGGAAATGCCATCAAAGCAGGTGTATCAGCAGAATTGGATGAACTGCGCAACCTGTCTTCTTCCGGTAAAAATTATTTGCTGGAAATACAAAACCGCGAAAGCGAACGCACACAGATTCCCAGTCTCAAGATTGGATTCAACAATGTATTCGGATATTTTCTGGAAGTGCGAAATACACACAAGGACAAAGTACCATCTGACTGGATACGCAAGCAAACGCTGACCGGTGCAGAGCGATACATCACCCCGGAACTGAAAGAATATGAAGAAAAAATATTAGGTGCCGAAGAGAAGATTCTGTCTCTTGAGATACAATTATTCGAAGCGCTTGTCACGGAAATACTGGAATACATACATCCTGTACAACTCAATGCGCAACTAATTGCCCGGCTGGACTGCTTACAGTCGTTTGTTACCATAGCACTGAAACATCATTACAGGCGTCCTGTATTATCGGATGATTTGTCTTTGAAGATTGTGGAAGGCAGGCATCCGGTGATTGAACATCAACTGCCGTTAGGAGAACAATATATCCCGAACGATGTGTTCCTGCATCCCGACGAACAGCAGATTATCATTATTACAGGTCCGAACATGTCCGGTAAGTCAGCAATACTTAGACAAACCGCGCTGATTGTTTTATTAGCACAGATCGGCTGTTTTGTTCCGGCACAGGAAGCGCATATAGGCATTATCGATAAGATTTTTACACGCGTGGGTGCGAGTGATAACCTGAGTCTAGGCGAATCGACTTTTATGGTGGAGATGATAGAAACCGCCAGCATCGTAAATAACATTTCTGAACGAAGCCTGGTGCTGCTGGATGAAATCGGGCGGGGCACATCGACGTATGATGGAATTTCTATCGCCTGGAGTCTGGTGGAATTTCTGCACAACAACAAAACCGCGCACCCCAAAACGATGTTTGCCACCCATTATCATGAATTGAATGAACTGGCGGATAAATTTCCACGAATAAAAAATTTTAATGTGGCGGTTAAAGAAGCCGGCAATAAAGTCATCTTTTTGCGCAAACTCGTGGAAGGCGGCTCCCAGCACAGTTTTGGTATCCATGTGGCGAAAATGGCAGGTATGCCAAGTGAACTGATTCAGCGCGCCAATGAAATTCTGCAGGAACTGGAATCGCAGCGCAACCTGGCCAGTGATGTAACCTCTACTTTAAAAAACCTCCCCTCACGAAATGATGATTTCCAGCTCAACATGTTTGCGATGGATGACCCTCGGCTGCTGAAACTGAAAGAGGTATTGGAAAAAGTAAATATCAATTCCCTGACGCCGGTGGAAGCCTTGATGAAGCTGGACGAGTTAAGGAAATTGTTATGAATTAAAAAAAAACAACTCTCCTATTGTCAAAAATGAAAAGATTTCTATCTTTGCAGTCCGTTCTTTAAATGTATGCGAAAGTAGCTCAGTTGGTAGAGCATCACCTTGCCAAGGTGAGGGTCGCGGGTTCGAGTCTCGTCTTTCGCTCCAGAAGGAGTTTCTATAAACTCCTTTTTTATTTTCAGGCGCCCGGGTGGTGGAATGGTAGACACGCAGGACTTAAAATCCTGTGGCCATCGCGGCTGTGCGGGTTCGAGTCCCGCCCCGGGTACTCAAAAACCGTCCGTTACAGGACGGTTTTTTCTTTCTACTTCATCGCCAGATTCACAAAGATATCCCAAAGTTCTTCGTATGGTATAATTTCCCATTCGGCAATAAAATGTTTGCGTTCTCTAAGTTCCTGTATTTCCGGCCAGTTTGCGTTCTGCATACTTTTGGCATCAAACCCCGATTTTTCCGATTTCAACAGCAGGCTTAGAAACAAATGATTGCGTTTATAGGTAATATCGCTGAGATAACGGGAGCGGTAAACCCTCAATGATTCCATTTGTGCAAACACTTTATTATATTGTTTTCTAGCGGCCAGAAACAGGATTTCGATAATACGGATGGCAAAGTTGAAACCTGATTTGTCTCTCGTGTTAAGCGGAACGGAGTTAAAAAATTTAGACAGGCTGAATTTGTAATCGCCTTTATTCAGATAGTTATCGAGAAACACCAGATAGGCGTGGTAGATTTTCCATCTTTCTTTTATGCTTTCAGTTATTCGATTGAAAGATTTATTTTTCATCACTTCATTGTGCACCTCATATGTTTTTTTCAAATCAGTAGATTGAAAAAATAATTTAAATTCTGTTTCTTTAAGAATAAACCAGTTATGGAGTTTGTTATGTGGATAGTATCTTTTGTCATATTTTGCTAATATTTTTATTGCCTCAGTATACATTTTCAATTTAACATTAGCTCTCAATGTGTGGATCAATGTTACCATTTTTCTATTATTTGTTACTGAAAACGGAACATCCCTCATCAGTGTTTCAGCTTCTTTACAAACAAGTAAGATTGATTTGTTTTCATTATTAAAATCATAATATTGCATAGCCAGATAATAGTATTGAAAATCAATAGCCAAATTATTTAACTCTGTCTTATATGCATATAACTCATCCAAATATTTTTTACCATTTAACATTACGGCAGATGTTATTGGTTTACCACTTTCAAAATGAACCAACACTTTATTATATAAGTATCTGGCAATTTTATCTTTTCTGGCATATTCAATGTATTTTATATATACCTGTTCTTCAGCATTGAATGACTTAGTATTTCCATTTAACGTATAATAAACAAGCAGGTAATAGGAATAGCTTACTAAAATATCATAAAACTTGTTCTTCAAAACATTATTATAATCACTCAATATCAGTTCATATACTAATTTTGTCGTTCCAGTCAAGTAAACCAAAGATTCAATTTTATTACTATGTACAATACTTCTATAATATGCTTTTCCATACTCATTATTAAAATTCTCTTCTACATCTAGTAATAAAACCGTATTCAACACCTTCTCTTTCAATCTGGATTTAAGAACCTTGTAACGTGTATCGTTGCGTCCTGTACCATAGAGCAATTGGGATGCCTCTTCGTCTGTCTTTACCTGTTTGGTCTCGATGGCATGATACAGTTTATAATACAGGTTTTCACTCTTGGCATTCAGAAATGTTTTATCCAAAACATCTATTTTGGAAATCCGCTTCCGGTTGACCACCTGAATTAAGTCTGTCAGTGTTTCCATATTTGTAACTTTATTTAATCAAAAATAATTATTTATTATTGATTATCAATTATTAATAAGGTTTATTTTAAATAATAAAAAAATGTATCGTGTAACTTTTATACAATTTTTGAAATATTAATGAGTGAACCTTCCTGTATCTTTATACTACAATTTAGTTCAATTTTTCATAGAGAGGTCCGGACCGATTTATAGTAGCAACTAAAGTGTGAATGCCATCCGAAATGAATACCTGCATAGGCTTATCATGTGCCGCTTCTTACTGAAATAAGTAGTGGCCATTATTAAATCAACTATTTTTAATTTCTAAGTGTGTGATTTTTCATAGCGTCGAAATGACCGGAAAAACAGGCTCCTTTTCATTTACCGGTTATTTATTTCTTCGATAGTTCGACAAAAATATCCCAAAGCTCTTCATACGGGATAATTTCCCACTCTGCGATGATATGTTTGCGGTCACGTAAATCCTGGATTTCCTGCCATTCGGCTTTTTGCAGTACCTTAAAGTCAAAACCTGATTTTTCAGATTTCAGCAACAAACTTAAAAAAAGATGGTTGCGCTTATAGGTATTATCGTTGAGGTAGCGGGAACGGTACACCCGGAGAGCATCCATTTTGTGGAAGACCATGGCATCTTCTCCCCTAGCAAACTGGAATAGCAGTTCAATAATACGGATAGCAAAGTTGAAACCGGATTTATCTTTCGAGTTCACCGGTACGGAGTTTAGAAATTTTGGCAAACTGAATTTCTTGTAATCACCTTTGTTCAGGTAATTATCCAGAAACACCAGATAGGCATGGTAGATCTTCCATTTTTCTGCAAGTTGTTCAACCTGACGTTTCAAAGACTTGTTATTTAAAACCTGCTCATACACAGAATATGCATGATTAATATTGTGGTTTTGTAATGATAACTTATATTCAATTTCTTTAACGATGAACCAGTTATAATACGAATCCGGAATAACTATCGTCGAATCAGCTATTTTATTCATCAATAATATTCCGTCATCGTATTTCTTTAGATATAAAAATGCTTTCATTCTATATATCAAAATACCGGTTTGTCGAGTATTTGTTACAATATTAGGCTTGTAAGTCATTATACTCTCAGCTTCATCACAGATTCTCAAAATATTATCTAACTCATTATTATTTTCAAAGTATATCAAAGCAATAAAGAAATAATAGAAATCAATTTCGGGGTTTTTTAGAAATAATCTTATTTCCAATAATTGATCAATGTTTGATTTCACCTGAACCAATAGTTCATTTGTTATAGGTGCTGATCCTGAAAATTCTACTATTGATTTAAAATATAAAAATTTTGCCGATTGCTCCTTAAGCGCATAATCAGAGAATCGTAAATAATTTATCTCTTCTTGCATAAACGATTTCTTATCTCCTTTTAACCCATAGTAACTAAGTAGATAATATGAATAATTCTTAAGTATCTCATAAAACCCATATTTTTGGGCTATACTATAATTTTCTTTTACTAATTCAAACATTAATTTTGAGGTGCCTGTTAGCTTATTAATTATATCAATAGTATGATTATGTGTCATACACTGATAAAATGCAATACCTTGTTCATTATTAAATACCTCGTCACTGTCAAACAATAATATTGTTTTAAGAATTTTGTCTTTAAACCTTGATTTTAACTTTCTAAACTTGGCGTCTTTTTCATCACTACCATATAAATACTTAGCAGCACTGGCATCATCTGTAATTTTACCAGACTCTAATCCTTCGTATAGTTTGTAATATAAATTTGAATTGTTCTGATTTAGAAATGTCTTATCAAAAACATCAATTTTAGATAACCTCTTTCTATTCAAAACCTTAATCAATTCTATAAGTGCATCCATAAATATGTCACATTTTGTATAATAATAACAAAATTAAACGTCTGTTAATAAGCAAGATAAGTTCATTAAGTGCAATATAATTAAAATTTATAACAGTCACAAAATAAAAATATAGTCTATTGTATTATCTCTGACTTAGCAACAACTTTGTATCGTTGAGCAGTATATACGTTTATAGTAAAGCCATTGAATGCCCAACTTTCAACGGTGTTTACGAGTCCCTGATTAGAAAACATAACCCGGATTACAAACAAAAGGATACTGCTAACACCCAATTTCTAAAAACCCAACATAAACAACCTTTGTCACAAAAATGAAATAGAAAACCCAACAAACCCACATATAACTGTGTGATTTACAATTATTTGTATTCACAAAATCATATTAACCCTACATTATGAACAGTCACATTATTGCATAAACTGTAATTAACACTTGGTAATAACTCCCCATATTTGTGTTAATAAAACGCAACACAATGGGATTCTTAGTTTCAATCATCGTAGCCTTATCTTCATTTCTTATAGATCCAGCAGGCAATAAAATTGACCCTGCAGGTAATAAATTATCATTAATTGACCCAGCAGGTAATAAAATTGATCCAGCAGGCAATAAAGTAATTGACCCAGCAGGTAATAAAATTGATCCAGCAGGCAATAAAGTAATTGACCCAGCAGGTAATTAATTTGTTTTATCCCCCCACTATTATATAAAATAGTTAGTAGTTTAGTTCTTACACGGAGTGGTTTCGCCACTCCGTATTTTTTTGTATAAAATCTAAAACAGAAAAAACGATCTGACTAAAAAAGAAGATTTCCTGCCGGATGGGAGGCTGGTACGGTGTTTCGCAATGCCGTAAGAGTAGTTTAAAACGGGATAGGCACAGAGGTGGCTATCAGGTTGGAACTGGCTTTGGAAAGCAGTTTATTTTCCTGGTTGAATAATTTAGCTTCGGCATGAAGCACATTTTTACCTGCACGGATAATCACACCTTCACCGATAATCAATTCCCCGGCCTTGGCGCTGTTCAAATAATCTATACTCATATTGATGGTGGCGTAGCCGGTTGGCCGCCCAATGGTAAAGCCTGCAGCGCCCATCAGTTCGTCCAGCATGGCAGCAGCAATACCTCCATGCAGAATCCCTATCGGATTCAGCATATATTTTTCAACCGTAAACTGCATTTTCACCTTACCTTCCTCTACATCCAGCACTCTGGCATTCATCCAGTCCATCAGCGGATAATCAAACAGCCATTTCTCCTGGCCTATCTGTGTCTTGAATAATGCTACCCGTTTGTTCATATTGTTGTTATTATTGTTATACTAAGAATGCTAGCTTTATTAAATTTTCTCCTCGTTCCTCGTCGCCCGTCTGCTTCCGGGCAGGAAAGGATACATAGTGCTAAAAAACTCAACTGCTAAATCCTAAACCAGAATTCCCAATTCCCAATTCTCAAATCTCAATTCCCAAATCTCAAATCCCAAATCTCAACTCTCAATTCCCAATTCCCAATTCCCAATTCCTTTACACCACCACTTCATCTCTGTTAAACTCAGACGTCAGATGGAAGTGGATATCCGGATAATCCTGTTTAGTTAAACGCAATATCCATTCCGAACTCGCCAAAAACACAGGCTGCTCTTCCTTATCGAACGCAATATAATTGGATTTAGTTCGGATAAACTCATTTAATTTGACAGCGTTGTCGCTGGTCAGCCAGCACGCCTTGTAATACTGCAAAGGTTTGAACTGACAGGATGCACCGTATTCGTTCAGAAGCCGGTACTGAATTACTTCAAACTGCAGCTCACCAACCGTTCCTACTATCTTCGCCTGAGTGGTATGCACGGTAAATAACTGCGCCACACCTTCTTCTGTCAGCTGGCGGATTCCTTTTTCCAGCTGCTTGGTCTTCATAGGGTCGGTATTCACCAGTTCTTTGAATATCTCCGGTGAAAAACTCGGAATGCCTTTGAATACCATATCCTCTCCCTCCGTCAGCGTATCACCAATCTTGAAATTACCGGTATCATTCATACCGATCACATCTCCCGGATAGGCATCCTCCACAATATTCTTGTCGGAAGCCATAAATGTTACGGGATTGCTGAAACGCAGTTCTTTCTTCAGTCTGGTATGGTAATAAAATTTATTACGTTCAAATTTTCCTGAACAAACCCTTAAGAATGCAATACGGCTTCGGTGATTCGGGTCGATATTGGCATGTATCTTAAAGACAAAACCCGTCATTTTCTCTTCAGTAGGCATCACCACGCGGGTATTCGTATTTCTGCCGCGCGGCGACGGAGCAATGCGGATGAATGTTTCCAGCAGTTCGCGCACACCAAAATTATTGACACCTGAGCCGAAAAATACCGGCGCAATTTCACCGCTTTTATAGGTTTCCTGATCAAATGGCTCGTAGACGCCTTCGAGCAATTCCACATCCTCCCGTAATTTTGCCGCGTCTCTTGGTTCTATTTGTTTGTCCAGTTCCGGATCATTCAGGTCCTTAATACTTACATACTCTTCTTCCACTTTAGTTCCTGAAGCTCGGAACAGATTCAGTTGTTTGTCATATAAATTGTACACACCTTTGAAATGCGTTCCGCTGTTAATCGGCCAGGAAAGCGGGCGAACCTTTATCAGTAACTTTTGCTCCAGTTCATCCAGCAAATCAAAAGGGTCTTTTCCGTCGCGGTCCATTTTGTTGATGAAAACAATCACCGGTGTATTGCGCATACGGCAGACTTCCATCAATTTTTCCGTCTGCATTTCCACTCCTTTCACACAATCCACTACCAGAATAACACTATCGACGGCTGTCAGTGTGCGATAGGTATCTTCCGCAAAATCTTTGTGACCGGGCGTATCCAGTAAGTTAATCAGGGTATTCTGATACTCGAATGTCATAACGGAAGTGGCCACGGAAATACCCCTTTGCTTTTCAATTTCCATAAAGTCGGAGGTTGCAGACTTTTTTATCTTATTGGATTTAACCGCTCCGGCTGTCTGTATGGCGCCGCCATAAAGCAGGAATTTCTCTGTTAGCGTCGTTTTTCCGGCATCCGGGTGAGAAATGATGGCAAACGTTTTGCGTCGGTGTATTTCGTCGGTGATAGCAGACATTTCAGGAATCGTAGGTATGATTTGCTGCAAAAATAAGCATTATCAGATTAGCGAATTATGAAATATTCAGTGTGCCTGGATGGTGGTATTAAACTTAGAAAAATCGACATAGTTAATACCTGAACTGGAGGTGAGTATTTTCTCGAAATACGCATTCCAGATAATTTCTTCCTTGCGGTAAGAAGTATTCGTAAAGGTATCCTGTCCGTATGACTGATCGTATACTTTCAGTTGCAGCATAAACTCCGGTTCACTTTGCAGGAATTCTTCCCGGGTTATCCGATAAAAAGGGCTTTGTTCGCCAATCGGATGTACAATCGTCCAGGAAGAAGCCAGAAAGATGATTTCTCTTCTTTCCAGTTCCAGTTCGTAATACTGCCGAACCGGCAAGCCATCCACATCTGTAATTAAAGAAGCGATAAGCCTCGCTTCTGCATTCTGCAACTGATGATTTAATTTATTTGCAAGCCGAAACATAAATGCATATCCATCTTTGTAAGTACAGAAAACACCTATTTCCGAAAATATAACTTTAGGAATGGGCTGGGAAAATCGTCCGTAAAGTAAACCTGTCACAATAGCGAAATAAAAGACGCCGGCAAGAGCATCCAATGCTGCTACAAAGCTGGCCATATTAGTAGCGGGATTAATTCGGCCATAGCCAACGGTGGCATAAGTCTGTGAACTGAAAAAGAACAATTCAAAATAATTACCCCATGGTGTATTGGTTTCTATCCCATGAAATTGAGCAGTTCCAAGCAAACAGCAATAAATAAAAGAAAAAACCGCATTTGACAGAAAGAAACATAAAATAACAATACCGAGAAAATACGACCACCGGGTATTGATCATCCAGTGAAAGAAACTGAATCGCTCAAAAAAAGTCAGGCCGTTCCTTTTCACATTAAATGAGCCGTCTTTATTCAGGATACGCTGATTTTTGCCGATAGCGGAGTTTCCAAACCCAAACTCTTTGCCTTTAATCCTTGCGCGTTTGAACATAAGTCCGTTTTTTTTCTTTGTAAAGATGCTAATTTGTACGTAAATCTTCGGTAAATTTGTTTGAAATCAAAAAACTCCAAACGCAACACCTTCTCATGGGAAAAAGAAGTTTTTCTAAACTTTTGACAATCATTCTGCTGATGCTCGTCAGCAAGACGGCTACATACGCAACACATATCGTGGGCGGAGTGATGAATTACCGCTTTTTAGGAAACGACCGGTATGAAATATCCCTGTTTGTTTACCGTGATTGTATATATGGCATTCCGCCGTTGGACGACCCGGCCTACATAAGAGTATGGGATGGTGTTTCAGAAGCCATTTATGGATTTTCAAAACCATTTGACGATACACTGCCTCCCATCCAGCCCGATCCGTGTTCCAGGATTGAAACGCCGGTTTGTGTCAACTGGACAAAATATAAAGACACTATTATCTTACCTCCCAACGACTTAGGGTACACTGTGTACTACCAGCGTTGCTGCAGAAACAACACTATCCTGAATCTGACTTATGACTCCAGAGGATACGGGGCTATGGACTGGGGCGCAACTTACTCCATCTATATACCGCCTTCTGTCGCGAATGAACATGTGCAAAATACATCACCGTATTTTGTAAACTATCCGCCTGTTTACATCTGTGTAAACAAACCTATATTATATGACAACAGTGCAATAGATGCTGATGGGGATTCTTTGGTATATCGCTTATGTACTCCCTATTCCGGTGCATTCCCTTTTGACCCTCTCAATCAATTTACGACTGAATCTCCGCCGTTTGAAAATGTAATCTGGGATTCTGCATACAGTGAAAGCAATATGCTTGGTGGTGTACCATTGTCTATCAATCCCAGAACTGGCTTATTAACAGGTACACCCAATACGATTGGACAGTTTGTGGTAGGTGTTTGTGTAGATGAATACAGAAATGGAGAATTACTTACAAAAACCATCCGGGATTTTCAGTTCAATGTGGTCGATTGCAACTTGCAAATTATCAGTAGTTTTTTTGCACCTACCGTTCAGTGCAACAACTTCACGGTATCGTTTCAAAACCAAAGTTCCGGAGCCACCAGTTACAAATGGTATTTCGGGGATGGCGACTCTTCGGATGTTGCTAACCCGTCTCATACCTATGCAGGACCCGGTGTTTATACAGTTACATTAGTCAGTTATAATTCGGTAAGCAACAGCTGTATAGCGAATTATTCCAAGACGGTATCTGTACAATTCAAAAGAATAGAAGCTGATTTTAATGTTACCGTTGATGCCTGTTTGCAAAGTGGAGATGTAATCCGCTTTATTGACAGGAGCACCGACTCATTCAATGTTGCGGGCTGGAAATGGAATTTTTCTACCGGAGATTCGTCCTCCCTGCAGAATCCCGTTTTATCGTATAATGGCAGCGATACATCCATTACCACTACGTTACTCGTTACCTCTACCAATGGCTGTACCTCCACAATCACCAAAACCATACGCTTATTTAAGAAGCCTTCTTATTCTATTACACCAATAATAACCAAATGCAGTAATGTACAAACAGCTCAGCTGGTACTGAACATGCAGGGTAATAATATCTTCAAGTGGTCGCCGGCAACAGGATTGAATAACCCGAATATACAGAACCCTACTACCAATACAACTACCAATATCACTTATTATGTAACAATCAAGACACCGTTAGCCAATGGAGATACATGCGTTCAACGTGACAGTGTTCAGGTAAAGACCATCAACACCGTACAAATTAATACATCTGATACAACAAAAGTCTGCAATGATTCGGTCCGCCTGAGTGTGCCGCTCAGCGCCGGGCAATCAGTTATCTGGTCAACGTCTTCCACCTTTAATCCGGTTATCGGGACAACAGGTTCCATTGCCGTTTCGCAGAGTGTCCCTTCCCAGAAATATTTTGTGAAAATAACCGCACAGGGCTGCGAAGCGATAGACAGTATTGTTGCACTCTACAGCAATACCATTCCACAGATCGACTTAGCCGATAATATTTTACAATGTTCCAATCAACTTTCTTTAACGGCGAATATTGATTTTTCCGACCAGATTATATGGTCAACGTCCCCGACATTTAATCCCGTGCTTTCAACCGGCAATCCGTTAATAACTACTCAACTCCCAAAAACCGTCACCTATTATATCAAAGCGAGCTATAAAACCTGCAGTAACAGGGACAGTATAAAAATTACGGTACAGGATACCTTGCCAAGTATTGTGCTCGCTGACTCACTATCCATATGCGGCGGAAATATCCGTATTATTGCTGTTGTTCGCAAATTCACGTCACTCATCTGGTCAGATTCACCCACCTTCTCACCCGTCATCGGAACTGCCAGTACACTGAATACGGTGCAAAACAATCCACGTCAGGTATATTACCTGAAGGCATTTTACAGGGATTGTTTTGTAACAGACAGTATTGTGGTGAATTACAATAGTAACATCCCGACTATTGATCTCGCGGACAGTGCATTTTTTTGCAGTGAACAGGTAAGTGCAACAGCCATCGTCAATAACGCCAACAGCATTACCTGGTCCGCAAATCCTACATTTACGCCTGTTTTATCGAATGAGGCATCCATTAACATCCTACAAACTGCTCCGGTAAAAACTTATTACATTAAGGCGGAATATCAGTTCTGTTCCGCAACGGACAGTATACAAATCAGGATACCGGACAAGAAGACAACCATTACATTAGAAGATTCAGCTTTTATTTGTAAAGATTCCGTCAGGGTACTTGCTCACATAGATAACTATGACAGCATTGCCTGGTTCGGCAGCATGAACTTTGATTTGGTACTTTCACATGATTCAATTTTAGTTACAGCACAATCAGAACCTAAAAATACCTACTATCTGAAAGCCTATTATGCGGGTTGTGAAACTATAGACAGCATTACTGTATTTTATAATGACACCTTGCCAACCATCAACATTCTAAGAGACAAACTACTCTTCTGCGAAGACAGCGTCAGCGCATCCGCAACGGTAGATTTTTATACCAACATTGCATGGTCGACAAACCGCGGCTTCTCAAACATTATTTCGGGCGACACTTCCTTCATGTTCCTTCAAACCGATGCTGAACAATGGTATTATATCAGGGCGATGTTCCGTTTTTGTTCCCGAACAGATAGTATAAAATTGGAAAAGCAAGCTATCCGGTATTCTAAAGAAAATAAATCCATTTGCGAAGGCGACAGTGTTACTGTTCGTTTATTTGTTCAGGCCAGCGGACAGTATGAACTAAAATGGATATTGGGCTCCGATACAACGGAAACCACGAATTCAGATTCTGTACGAATCCAACCAAATCAATCGCAAGTGCTTCATTTCATTATTCAAAATAGCTTTGGTTGTTCTGTTGAAGATTCAATTTCCATTACCGTTCATCCAATTCCAGCCGTCAGTGCAACGGTAGACAAACCGGTCATATTTGCTGGAGAGCAGGTACAATTGACTGCGACACAGAATGCGGACTATACCTATCACTGGACACCCTCGAATCTGGTCTCTCAGGTGAATATCTTTAATCCTGTTTCATCCCCAACAGAAAACACTGTATATACCGTCAGCGTGAATACTTCAGACAACTGCACCAATCAGGATACGGTCAGCGTTCAGGTACTGGAATCATTATGCGACAAGAGTTTAGTGTTTATTCCGAATGCTTTCACACCAAACGGCGACCGAGTAAATGATGAATTTAGAGTAAGGACCAACACATTAAAAAATATTCAACTCATCATATACGACCGCTGGGGTAATAAAGTTTTTGAAACCAATGATATCAGCAAAGGATGGGATGGCAGCTATAAAGGACGGCCCGCTGCGGTGGATGCATACGGATACTTTTTCACTGGCGAATGCCTGCAAGGTGAAAAAATTTCCCTAAAAGGGAATGTTACTCTACTGCGTTAGCAATAAAGTTTCTATATTTAATTAGTAAAATCAGTTTATGAGAAAACTCCTGGTCTTCATACAGACGATTGTGTTGTCAATGACTCTTCATGCAGCAGAGCTACCGGCTCAACTGGATTATATAAAAAACAACGGACAATGGGAACAGCAGATACTGTACAAAGCTGATTTGCGCGGCGGATGGGTATTTTTAGAAAAGAATTCATTGACATACCTATTTCTGGAATCCAAAGACATGCATCATCAGCATCATGAAGGCAATCAGAAATTTATTGATATAAATGGCGTAAAAACCCCGAACCCGAATTTCAAAGAAACGGAAAAAACAGTCAAAGGGCATGCCTACCGGATGAATTGGCTTGCAGCTAACCCATCCGTAAAAGTGGTAGAAAAAGAGAAACAACATTATTTCAATAATTATTTTTTAGGGAACGATCCGGCTAAGTGGCAATCGGCTGTAGGATTGTACAGGAGTATTTTTTACACCAACTTATATGCACAGATAGATGCGAAAATGTATAGCGAGGCTCAATCTATGAAAACTGATTACATCATACACAAAGGAGGAAATCCGGCTCAGATAAAAATGCAGTATATGGGCATTGATAAACTATCGGTGGATGAATCCGGCAAACTAAGTATTCTGACATCCGTCAACACGGTAAACGAACTAAAGCCTTACGCCTACCAGATTATCAACAACGTAAAAAAAGAAGTTGCATGTTCTTATCAACTATCAGGCAATACCGTATCATTCGTTTTGCCAGACGGTTATGATAAAAACAATGATCTAATCATTGACCCCACTTTAATATTCTCCACTTACTCCGGTAGTTATGGCGACAACTGGGGTTCGTCCGCTACTCATGATGCTTCGGGAAATATGTTCTTGGGCGGTATCGCACTGGATATAGGCTTTCCGACAACATTAGGTGCCTTTCAGGCTTCCTTTGCCGGCGGTTCGGGATTCAACTTTACAGATATCGCTATAACCAAATTCAATGCTACAGGCACTGCACGATTGTATTCCACCTATCTGGGTGGTTCTTCCAATGAATTATTATCCAGTTTGTACTGCACACCCAACAATGAATTGATTGCCGTTATTTCCACGAGTTCTACCAATTTCCCAACCACATCAGGCGCCTTTGACAGAACATTTAACGGTGGGGGAAGTACACAGGCCATTGAGAATTCCATAGAATTCCCAAATGGTTCTGATATTGCCATCACAAAATTCAATTCAACGGGAACGGCACTGGCTGGTTCCACATATTTCGGGGGCTCCAGCAATGACGGGCTCAACCTGAATTCAGCTACCCTGTTTAATTATGGTGACGATACCAGAAGTGATATCGCTTTGGATAATGCAGGAAATATTTATATTGTTTCCACTACCGCATCCAACAATATACCCGGAACAAGCGGAAAGGCCCAGCCCAATATTGGCGGCGGAACGTATGACGGGGTATTGGCTAAATTTAACTCCACTTTAACCACCTTAAGCTGGGCAACGTATTACGGAGGCTCCGGCGCTGATGCCGCCTATAGCATTTCACTAGACAATGCCAGCAACATCTTTATCTGCGGTGGTACAAACAGCAATAATATCCCTGGCAGAAACAACGGACTCAATACCACTTACCGTGGAGGCAGCACCGATGGATTTGTAGCTAAATTCGATAATAACGGGAACAGTGTTTTGGCAGCTACTTATCTGGGCACCGGCAGCTACGATCAGGCTTACCTGATGGATGCCGATAAAAACGACAATATCTATATCTTCGGGCAAACATTGGGGAGCTATCCCGTAACTGCCGGAGTTTATTCAAACAACAACTCCAAACAATTCATACACAAACTCAGCAACAATTTGAACACTACTGTTTTCTCAACGGTATTCGGGCGGCCCAATTACGGGTTGGTTAATATTTCGCCAACGGCATTACTAGTCGATATATGCGGAAATATATATGCGGCCGGCTGGGGTGGCGGTGTAAATTTTGACTTCCAAACGGATGCAGGAACGACTGCTCAAATGCCCGTGACAGGTAATGCATATAAAGGTTCGACGGACAACAATGACTTTTATTTCATTAACCTGAGCCAGAATGCCGGCAGCTTGTTGTATGCTTCCTATTTCGGTGAAAATGGTGGAGTAGGCGACCATGTGGATGGCGGCACAAGCAGATTTGACAAAAACGGTATTATTTATCAGGCAGTATGTGCCAGTTGCGGCGCGACCAATTCATTTCCTGTTACGGCTGGAACCGTCGGGCAAAACAATAATTCCAATAACTGTAATATGGCCGGATTCAAATTCAAATTTGATTTGACAGGCCTTCAGATTATTACAGCTTCCGGAAATCCATCGAACGGGTGTTCTCCGTTGTCTGTAAATTTTACCTATACTGCAACCCAACCAGCCACGCAATTCTTTTGGAATTTCGGTGATGGCAATACCACCACTACAGAATTCCCTTCGCATATTTATAACAATCCCGGAACCTACACGGTAAAATTAGTTATCAGAGATCCGAACAATTGTAACCCTGCTGACTCCACCACGTTCACGATTACTGTCCGGGAAAAGAAAACCAACAACATTAGCAGGGCAATCTGCGAGGGACAATCCGTTACAGTAGGTAACCAATCATTCAATACTACAGGAAACTATAGTGTGACACTGCAAACTACTGAGGGATGCGATTCTGTCGTTAATTTAAACCTGGTCGTTAACCCCATCAAGAGAACTAATATCAGCAGAACCATCTGTCAGGGGCAATCGGTTACGATTGGCAACCAGACGTTTAACCAAACCGGAAACTTTTCCGTTACTTTAGTATCCTCGGCAAATTGCGATTCTATAGTAAATTTAAGTCTTACGGTAAATCAGCCTGTCACCACAAATATCAACAGGACTATTTGCCAGGGGCAATCGGTAACAGTAGGCACACAAACGTTTAACTCAACCGGCATCTTTACGGTTTTACTGCATACCTCTGCAAACTGTGATTCCACCGTTATATTAAACCTTACTGTAAATCCGCCTATCACAACAAATATTTCCAGAACCATTTGTCAGGGGCAGTCTGTCACCATTGGCAATCAAACCTTTAATGCAACAGGTAATTACTCTGTGACATTGGTATCTTCCAAAAATTGTGATTCTATTGTAAACCTCCAGTTAACCGTCAATAATATCATTACAACACAATTGAACAAAATCATTTGTACAGGCAGCAGTATTACAGTTGGCAACCAGATATTTAACACTACCGGAAACTATTCAGTAACATTAACTTCCGCACAACGCTGCGACAGCATTGTCAATCTGAACCTGCTGGTAACCGATACCATTATTGCCAATATAACCGCATCCATCTGTGAAGGAGAACGATATCCTGTCGGTAATCAGGTGTTTACTTCTACGGGAAATTACACGGTATATTTGACGGCTGCCGCCGGATGCGACAGCGCCGTATATTTATCACTCACAGTAAAAAATATAGCACGAGTTACCATCGACAAAATCATTTGTGATAATGACAGTGTGGTAGTGGGCAACCAGGTATTTAAAGATGAAGGCACCTATACGGTTACCCTTACCTCCTCTCAGCAATGTGACAGTATCGTGACCTTAAACCTTACCGTCAATCCAACAAAATCATCCGATGTCGTTTCTATCATTTGTGAAGGCGATTCCGTTGCGATAGGCACACAGCTATTTAAAGAGACTGGTGTATACACGATTCCTTTACAGACTACATTGGGCTGCGACAGTATTGTCACCTTGCATCTTACCGTAAATCCGGTTAAGAGAACGCATTTATCAGAAGGCATCTGCGAGGGAGGAAGTTTTTCTTTCAATAATCAGATTTTAACTGAACCAGGGGATTACACACAAACACTTTCCACCGTTTTGGATTGCGACAGCATCATTACGCTGACGCTAATTGTACATCCAAAAGTTACCGTTAATATTTTCAGGGAAATCTGCGAAGGAGATTCTGTTGTGGTTGGAACACAATCCTTTAAAGAAACAGGTGACTTCACTGTCAAATTACTTACTTCTTTTAGCTGCGACAGTATCGTTAATCTCTCACTAGTTGTTCATCCTCCAAAAACTACTCAATTAGAAAACACAATTTGCCGTGGCGATTCGGTAGTAATCGGTAATCAATCCTTTAAGGAAGATGGAACCTATTCTGTAAAACTAACCAGCACGAAGGGTTGTGACAGTACCGTATTGTTGACACTGCATGTCAACAATACGCCGGTTATCAATGCGACGGCAGATAAATCAATTGTCTTGCCGGGTGAAGATGTGCAGTTAGATGTTACTGCAACGGGCAGTTATGCTTACAATTGGACACCCGCCGCAATAGTCAGCAACCCATTAATTTCCAATCCAACAGCTACTGTGAATACCCCTACCTGGTTTGTCGTAAAAGCATCGGATGTGGTAACGGAATGTCAAACCATAGATTCAGTGTTTGTTGATATAGAAATTCTGCCATGTGTAAAAGAAAATATCTTTATCCCGAATGCATTTTCCCCTAATGGCGATGGTATAAATGACATCTTTTTACCACGCTCTACAATCTTATTATCTATGCAATTACAGGTGTATGACAGATGGGGTAACAAAGTTTTTGAAAGCACCGATTCTTCCGTCGGATGGGATGGAACCTATAAGGGACAGCCGGCACAGCCAGATGCCTATGGTTATCATTTTTCCGGATCCTGTACTGATGGCGGCAATATTACTCTGAAAGGCAATATAACGCTGCTACGGTAAAAAAATTGTATATTTTTGTTTTCAGGCATCCTTCTTTTAGGAAATTTTAACTATTTTTGCAGTACAAGCCATTAAACTTTTAAGTTTAGAGGACATAATCAACCTTTTTTTTGGGAATAAAAACTCTACATTATCATGATGTAGTTCTTTTGGGTCAATTATTAATTTACTATTCATTCATAACTGTTATTAAATTGTATAACATGAAGTATTTTTTATCCTTATTACTATTTACCGGTATCATCCATGCCGCTATGGCACAGGATGGGGTATCCTCTGCTCGTTTGAGAGATGTCCAGACCCTCCCGCTCAGAGGACAACAATTAACGATAGATAATCAGACGTTTGATTACAGAGTTCTAAAATATTACTCTGAATCCCAGCTAAGGGAAATGAGTGCTGAAAAACGCGCACAGTTAAATTATATCTATACGGAATCCTACAAAGTGCTGGATATTGACAAATGCAGCAACTTATCTCTTATAGATATTGATGTAGCAAAACTTGAAATTGACAGAGATGCCAATACAACCAAAGTAGTGGAATTCGGTATTGACTGCAAAGTAAAAGTTGAACTGGTTTCACGAAATGCAATAGAGCAAAAGATGGCTCAACTTTCCAAACAATAAAAAATGAAAAATGAAAAATAAAATTTTACTTCTATTATTTATTGCTTCGCTTTGTCACACCGCTCACGCGCAAATTTATTCTATGAGCGGCAATAGCGGTCAGACAATTACTGCCTGCAGAGGTGTATTGCGGCAAACACCTACGGACGGTACCAGCTGTTATAACAATTTAGGTTCTAATAATTACGCCAATAGTGTGAATCAAACCGTTACAATATGTTCCGGAACACCAGGCAAACCTGTCCGGGTAAGTTTTCTATGGTGGGATTTGGAAACCAACTTTGACTACTTGTATGTGTACGACGGCCCCAACACTTCATCTCCGCTCATCGCTTCAATTACAGGTTCCGGCGATATCTATAATCCCCACGCACCAAGAGCATATACATCGTCCGGCACTTGCCTTACGTTCCGGTTTGTTACGGATGGCTCTACCAGATGGTGTGGTTTTGAATCCATTATCGGTTGCGCACCGGATGCCTGCGGTACGAACACACCGGCAAATGACTTTTGCGGTTCGGCTCCGCAAATTTGTGATTTGAACGGCTATTGCGGCAATACCAGTGGATGGTATACACAGGACAATGGTACCTTAGGTACTACCACTACTCCGGCAGGACCATTTTGCGGTTCTATTGAAAACAATTCATGGGTTTCCTTTATAGCATCCGCAACTACTGCTACTTTAAATATCAACTCCTACAATTGTGCTTATACCACATCGGGTATTCAGGCCCAGGTATTCAGTACTACGAATTGCTCCAGTTTTACTTCAAAATCCAATTGCGTCAGCCAAAGTACAGGCTCCGGTTCTTTTACAGTGACAGCGACTGGGCTGACAATCGGACAAAAGTACTACCTGATGATTGATGGATTTGCCGGTAATATTTGTGATTATACCGTTGCTGCCAATACCGGTGTACAGGTTATAACATTAACCTCTACCCCCTCCAATGCGACCATCTGTCAGGGGCAAACTGCGACCATTAAAGTCAACGGTGCACCAGCCGGTACCACTTTCAGTTGGTCGCCAACAGGAAGTATAATAGGTTCTTCAACAGATTCAATTGTTACTGTTCAACCCTCTGTTACCACAACTTACACCTGCGTTATTACCTTACCAAATGGTTGCGGTATTCAGACGGAGAATTACACTATCACTGTTAATCAAAAGACAACACCAACATTCACACAGCTTGGGCCGTATTGTGTTGGTTCAGCACCTGGCTCACTCCCAACCACCTCATCCAATGGGGTTACCGGTACCTGGAGCCCATCAACAATTAGTACCGCTTCTCCCGGAAATACTACCTATACCTTTACTCCTACAGCCGGATTGTGCGCCAATTCAACCACAATGACTGTAACCGTCAATTCAAATGTGACACCTACGTTTAACGCGGTATCCCCAATTTGTTCAGGAGACGCTTTATCTCCACTACCAACCACTTCTACAAACGGTATTAACGGAACATGGTCGCCGGCTTTGAACAATACTTCTACGACTACGTATACTTTCACACCAACAGCAGGACAATGTGCGAATTCCACTACGTTAACGATAACTGTAAACCAGAAAGTGACACCCACTTTTAATGTGATATCACCAATTTGTTCTGGTGATGTACTCAATCCACTACCAACCACTTCTACAAACGGTATTAACGGAACATGGTCGCCGGCTTTGAACAATACTTCTACGACTACGTATACTTTCACACCAACAGCAGGACAATGTGCGAATTCCACTACGTTAACGATAACTGTAAACCAGAAAGTGACACCCACTTTTAATGCGATATCACCAATTTGTTCTGGTGATGTACTCAATCCACTACCTACCACTTCTACCAATGGTATTAACGGAACATGGTCGCCGGCTTTGAACAATACATCTACTACTACTTATACTTTTACACCAACAGCAGGACAATGTGCGAATTCCACTACGTTAACGATAACTGTAAACCAGAAAGTGACACCAACCTTTAGCCAGGTATCACCCATCTGTTCTGGCGATGTGTTGAATCCTTTGCCAACCACTTCTACGAACGGTATTAACGGAACATGGTCGCCGGCTTTGAATAATACAACTACTACCACTTATACCTTTACACCTACTGCAGGGCAATGTGCAAATTCTGCTACATTAACGATAACTGTAAACCAGAAAGTGACACCAACTTTTAGCCAGGTATCACCCATCTGTTCTGGCGATGTGTTGAATCCTTTGCCGACCACTTCTACCAATGGTATTAACGGAACATGGTCGCCGGCTTTGAATAATACAACTACCACCACTTATACTTTTACACCGACTGCAGGACAATGTGCAAATTCCACTACGTTAACGATAACTGTTAACCAGAAAGTGACACCAACTTTTAATGCGATATCGCCAATTTGTTCGGGTGATGTACTCAATCCATTACCGACCACTTCTACCAATGGTATTAACGGAACATGGTCGCCGGCTTTGAACAATACATCTACTACTACTTATACTTTTACACCGACTGCAGGGCAATGTGCGAATTCCACTACGTTAACCATTACCGTCAATCAAAAGGTAACACCTACGTTCAACGCGGTATCGCCAATTTGTTCGGGTGATGTACTCAATCCACTACCAACCACTTCTACCAATGGTATTAACGGAACATGGTCGCCGGCTTTGAATAATACAACTACCACCACTTATACTTTTACACCGACTGCAGGACAATGTGCAAATTCCACTACGTTAACGATAACTGTTAACCAGAAAGTGACACCAACTTTTAATGCGGTATCACCAATTTGTTCGGGTGATGTACTCAATCCACTACCAACCACTTCTACCAATGGTATTAACGGAACATGGTCGCCGGCTTTGAATAATACAACTACCACCACTTATACTTTTACACCGACTGCAGGACAATGTGCGAATTCCACTACATTGACCATTAACGTCAATCAAAAAGTAACACCAACATTTAATCCCGTTACGCCAATCTGTCCGGGTGGAATCTTAAATCCACTACCTACAACATCTACCAATGGTATTAACGGAACATGGTCGCCGGCCTTGAACAACACTACTACTACTACGTATACATTCACACCAACAGCTGGGCAATGTGCGAATTCCGCTACATTGACCATCACTGTAAATCAAAATACAGTTCCGACATTTAATCCTGTAGCACCAATCTGTTCAGGCGATGTGTTGAATCCTCTTCCAACCACTTCTACCAATGGTATCAATGGAACATGGTCGCCGGCTTTGAACAATACTTCTACGACTACGTATACATTCACACCAACGGCAGGACAATGTGCAACTTCTGCTACATTAACGATAACTGTAAACCAGAAAGTGACACCGGCATTTAATCCGGTTGCACCAATTTGTTCCGGTACAGCATTGAATCCGTTACCAACCACTTCTACCAATGGCATCAATGGAACATGGTCGCCGGCATTAAATAATACAACTACTACCACCTATACGTTTACGCCAACGGCTGGACAGTGTGCCAACACAACAACTTTAACGATTACCGTGACTCAAAGAGTGACACCGACATTTAATCCGGTAGCACCGATTTGTTCCGGCGGAAATTTAAGCCCGTTGCCAACCACCTCAACAAATGGTATTAACGGAACATGGTCGCCGGCATTAAACAATACTTCAACGACCACCTATACGTTTACGCCAACATCAGGACAATGTGCAAACTCTGCTACATTGACCATTAACGTAAATTTAAATACGGCCCCTACTTTTAACCAGGTTTCGCCAATATGTTCTGGCGATGTATTAAGTCCGCTGCCAACAACTTCTACCAATGGTATCAATGGTACATGGTCGCCGGCATTGAACAATACGTCTACTACTACATACACATTCACACCAACGGCAGGACAGTGTGCAACTTCTGCAACGTTAACCATTACTGTAAACCAGAAAGTGACACCGGCATTTAATCCGGTAGCACCAATTTGTTCAGGTACAGCATTGAATCCGTTACCAACGACTTCTACCAATGGTATCAACGGTACATGGGCACCGGCGTTGAACAATACGACCACCACCACCTATACTTTCACACCAACGGCAGGACAATGTGCGAATACCACTACATTAACCATTACCGTGACTCAAAGAGTGACACCGACATTTAATCCGGTAGCACCGATTTGTTCCGGCGGAAATTTAAGCCCGTTGCCAACCACCTCAACAAATGGTATTAACGGAACATGGTCGCCGGCATTAAACAATACTTCAACGACCACCTATACGTTTACACCAACAGCAGGACAGTGTGCAAATTCTGCTACATTGACCATTAACGTAAATTCAAATACGGCACCAACCTTTAATCCTGTCGCACCAATCTGTGCTGGCGGAAACTTAAACCCGTTACCAACCACTTCTACCAATGGTATCAATGGTACATGGTCGCCGGCGTTAAACAATACGAATACCACTACGTATACCTTTACGCCTACAGCCGGACAGTGTGCCACATCCGCAACGCTCAGCATTACCGTGTTTCCAACAAGAAACTCCAGAGTATCTGAAATCATTTGCGAAGGTGACAGTATCGTTATTGGAACGCAGGCATTTTACTCATCCGGAACTTTCCCTGTTGTTTTGCAGTCATCGGAAGGCTGTGACTCTACCGTAACCTTAAATCTGACGGTAAATCCATCTGAGTTAATCGTATTAAACAGGATAATCTGTGAAGGTGATTCTGTTGTATTAAACAATACAACATTTACTACTTCAGGACAATTTGATATCAAACTACAAACTTCTTTGGGTTGCGATTCTATCGTTCGATTGAATTTAACTGTATTAGATACGAGTACCAAAACGTATGTAAGCACGATATGTGAAGGACAATCAGTTACTATAGGCGGGCAAACATTTACAGATGCAGGCATCTATACTATCAGACTCCTAAATTCAAACGGATGTGACAGTACCATCATACTAGATTTAAGAGTTAAACCGGTGACAAGAACTGATATTGAAAAAGTGATTTGCGAAGGAGATGTTGTTATTATCGGAAGTCAGACATTTACTGTTACCGGTAGATATACGATAACATTAACTTCCTCCATCGACTGTGACTCCATTATCAATTTAGACCTGACAGTTAATCCTCTTTCCAGAACTGATTTGAGTTTTATTGTGTGTAACGGAGAAGCCATTGCAATCGGGGACAGCATTTTTACAGAAACAGGTGATTATACCGTTATCTTAGAGAATTCACTCGGTTGTGATTCGGTAGTTACACTAGATTTAAGAGTAAATCCTACTTTTGAAGAAACAATATCCAGAACCATCTGTGAAGGCGATTCTGTTACAATAGGAACTCAGGTATTTAAGGAAGGCGGAGATTTCGCCGTGGTATTAAAAACCACATCACTATGTGATTCCACCATTAACCTGAAACTAACTGTAATTCCGAAAAGTTTTGTTGAGTTAGACAAGAATATTTGCTCAGGAGAATCCTTTAGTGTAGGCTCCCAAACATTCAACGAGACCGGAGATTATACCGTTGTCCTGCAAAATTCATTAGGTTGTGATTCTATCATATCACTGAGCCTTACGGTCAATCCATTACCGGTCATTGATGCCGTTGCAGATAAAGCAGTTGTCAGTACAGGCGAACAAGTTCAATTAAATGTCACTACAACTGAACAGCTCAATTTTTCCTGGACACCGGCTAATGTAGTCAGCAACGCGTCTATTCAGAATCCAACCGCTACCTTGACAGAGTCCACACTCTTTTTGGTTACTGCGACTAACCGTAACACCAACTGCAGCAGTATAGATTCCGTGTTTGTTGAGCTGAATGAGCTAAGTTGCTCCAAAGAGAATATATTCATTCCAAATGCATTTACACCAAACGGTGATGGCATTAATGATGTGTTCATTCCACGTTCCCTGATACTGAAATCGATGAAACTTGGAATATTTAACAAATGGGGTAATAAGGTATTCGAAACGGATGACTTAACCCAGTCATGGGACGGCAATTACAAAGGCCAGCCAGCCGAACCGGGTACCTATGGATATTTCTTTGTGGGTGAATGTTTACAAGGAGAAAAAATAAACATCAACGGAAATATAACTTTATTGAGATAAAAACTATTTAAAAAATTAAACTTATATTAGCACTTATGAAATATCCTGCCATCCAACGAGAGAAAGTGAGCACATGGGTATTACATTTGCTCCTTATAAAAATTAAAAATATACAAATGAGAAGGTATTTAATTTTAAATCTTTTGGTGATATCAGCAGTTAAGCTTTCATTGGCACAGGACCCGCATTTCAGCCAGATACAATACAATCCACTCTATCTGAACCCTGCTATTGCGGGTGTAACGGAATATGGCAAAGCCAACCGATTGGCTGGGCTCTACAGAGACCAGTGGAGAACGCTCCCTATTCCTTACTCCACTACGTTTGCTTCTTACGACCGTTTAATAAAAAAATGGGAAAAGGGCTGGATGATTGGAGGTGGCTTGAGTTTCTTATATGACAGAGCGGGTGACGGTAATCTTAGCATCTTCAATCCGAACATTACGATGTCATTTGGTAAATATTTTAACAAAGAAAAGCAATTGATTACCCTGGGGGTAACTGCCGGTATCAGCATCAAGACACTGGATATGCTGGGCCTGCAGTTTGACAATCAGTATAACGGTGCTACATTTGAACCAACATTACCAACAGGTGAAACATTTGCCAACAACAGTGTTTCTTACCCTAATTTTACACTGGGTTTAAACTTCAGAACCAAAATCAAAGAAAAATCAACTTTAGATATCGGTGCTTCTACCTCCAATTTACACAGACCGGCTCAAAACTTTTTATATTACACTACATCCAGACTTCCGTCCAGACATACCGCTTATGCAAAAGCAAAAGTAGCGATTAAAGACAACTGGAATGTTCAGCCGGGTGTCTTTTTTCAAAACCAGCGAAAATTCAATCAAATATTGATTAATGCCATTGCTGAAGTCCGTTTCGGAGACAAAAAAGATTTTGGGTTAGGTTTTGGAGCTGGCTATCGCGCTATAGATAATGATGCAGCCATTGCCTATCTTTCTTTCTTATACAAAACGCTCAGAATTGGCGCCGCTTATGACTTTAACGTATCCGGCCTTCGAAAAGCCAGCCGCTCTCAAGGTGCTTTTGAAATTGCTCTGAACTACGAATTCGGTGAGGTAAAAAGCAAACGTAAAAAATGCGATACTGTTCGTATAACACAGGTTCAAATTATTACTGACACCCTTATTGTACACGATACCGTAGAAGTGAAAGTGGAGAAACCTGCTGAAATCATTGAAAAACCTTGCGATAAGATTGCTAAGGAAATCAATGAAAACCTGCCTGCAGCGGTATTCTTTGACAATGATGTTCCGGTTGGAAAAGCAAAAGAAACAGCTACCGACGAAAACTACAAAGACTTGTTCGATGCTTATATGAGTAAAAAAGAGGATTTCGCAAAACAAACATCAGCAGAAGAAGCAGAAGAGTTATTCGGCAAAGTTCAGGTATCTTATGCACAGCTCGAAAAAGTATTCGACCTGTTGGAAAAATACCTGAAAGATGATCATAAGATTACGTTGAACCTGAGAGGATTTACTTCTCCATTGGCAGATGGTGAATACAACTTCAACTTATCAAAACGCAGAATTGAAAGTGTGAAAAACTATCTCATCAGCCGCAATAACGGTGCTCTGAAAACATATATTGAATCAGGAAAACTGAAATTCGAGTTACTGCCATATGGAAAATTAGCAGCACCGGCCGGTATCAGCGATAAACTGAGTGACAAGAAGAACTCCATATATGGAAAAGCTGCGTCACTCGAAAGACGTGTGGAAATCATGTACGTCGGAGTTGAATAACGTATTCTGTTAATATCAATAAAAAATGGCTAATCCGAGGATTAGCCATTTTTTATTATTCTAATTACCAAACGGCATATTTTCTCTAAAATATTTTTAGAATTAATTTGCATATAGTATCTTACAAAATATTTTTGAATTAAGCCATGGAAACAGCAGAAGTTGAAGAAAATGTAGACCTTCATCCACAGGATCAGGATGCCAATCGTGTATTTGAACAATATATTGAACGCAAACCCAGTTCCCTATTTATCCGGTTTTTAATTACAACACGTCATTTTTCAGGCTTGATATTGGGCGGAGGATATGCTTATCTCCGTCACCGGAAAGCAACAAAAGCCAAATTCAGTATTTTAATTGACGTATTTCTGCGGCTGTTTCTATACTTGCACTGGCCCGTACTAAAGAAAAAACTGATTCGTCAGCCATTCTCCGTTCAGTTAAGAAGACGCCTGGAAATGTTAGGCGCCACGTATATCAAACTCGGACAAATTATGAGTCTCAGGGAAGATATGCTTCCTAAAGACATTACAGACGAGTTAAAAAAACTATTAGATACACTTCCGGCTATCAGTTATGACCGATTTGTTGAACTGGTGGAAGAACAAATAGGACAGCCGATTCATCGTGTATTTTCAGAGGTGAAGCAGAATCCGTTAGGCTCTGCCTCTATCGCGCAAACACACCGTGCTACACTTCGCACCGGAGAAGAGGTGGTTTTAAAACTGATTAAACCCGGAACACGCGAACTTATTCAGACAGACAGCAAGATTATCAAAGTGATGGGCAGTTTTCTGGAACTCTTTATTCCACAACTGCAGCCGAAGAATATGTTTACGGAGTTTTGCGATTATACCAACAGGGAAGTCGACTTCCGTTTAGAAGCGGATAACGCCGAAGAATTCAGCGCCAATTTTGCAAAACATCCGGAAATTCATTTCCCCGCCATCTACAGAGAATACTCCACCAGTGATTTGATTTGTATGCAGTTCATTCGTGGAATTAAACCGGATGTGCGTGCTTATGAACGTTATTCCGAAGAGGACAGAGCAAAAATTGTAGACTATGGCGCTTATGCCATCATACAGATGCTTTACCACGACGGGTTCTTTCATGCAGATTTGCATCCGGGAAACTTAATGATTATGGATGGTCCGAATGGGCCTCAGGTAGGATTTATCGATTTGGGAATGGTCGGCCGTTTTGAAGAGAATACACGAAAAACAATGTTGTATTATTTCAACAGCCTTGTGACCGGCGACCCGCTCGGTGCAGCGCGTTATCTGACTTTATTGGCACGGCCGGGAAAAGGCAGTGACATAGAAGGATTCCGCAGGGCATTTACCACAGTAGGAAACAAATGGCTGAAGTCGCCAAATTTTAAAGAATTTTCACTTGCCAAACTCATCCTTGAATCGGTGGCATTAGGTTCCAAATATCGCCTGTACTATCCATTGGAATTAGTTTTGATGGTAAAAGCCATTATCACCTATGAAGGTGTCGGTAATGTGATTATGCCTGGCTTTGACATTCAGAAGGTTAGTAAAAAACATATCCGGAAAATGTTGCTGGGGGAAGTAAACCCGGTAGATTTATTCAAGGCTCAACTGCAAAACGCACCGGAGTTCATGGATATCATTTCCCGTTCCCCGTTAGTGTTATCAGAAGCCTTCAAACGATTTGAAAACGGACTCGTAGAAAAAAAGAGGCCGCTTACTCAAGGTGTTCAGAATACCATTTTTGGCGGATGTTGTATCATCGGTGGTTCGATACTTGCAGCAGCCGGACTGGATTGGGTTGTTTATACCCCATTGCTGGTATTAGGGTTTATTCTGGCATTAAAATCCTGATATTCTCTCCTATCAACCCCATACACTTTCCAAACTCTAACGCATAACAGCATAGATGAAACACATACATATCTTACTTGTAGCAGGTTGCCTGCAAATCTTAGCCTGTAAAAAACAGAATACTGACGATACTACCCCTCCGCCTGTATCCACTGAAATAAAATCAGAAAGCTGGATGCATGATTTAATCACCCTCTTTCCGGATAAAACTATTGCACTAAAAGATATCGTCATGCCGGGCGCGCATGATGCCGGCCTTTATGAACTGAATGAATGCACCTTTGGCGCAAATGCCTGCAATACAGAAACGCAACTACTGAATTTCTCTCAGCAACTGACACAGGGTATGCGCATTTTTGATGTGCGCCCGGTTTACTACAATAAAAAATTCTATACACAGCATGCCACATCCTGTGACGGCTTAGGCTGTAAAGGGGCATTACTATCAACTATCTATACACATATCAATGAATTTTTAAATACCCATGCAGAACTGGTAATCCTGGAAATGAGCCATTACTGTAGTACCTCTGTTACAGATACCGCCTTACTGAATTTAGCGATACGAACTTTCGGAGATAAAATCTATAAAGAGACTGCTGTCTCTGCAACACCGTTTATAAAGCGTCCGTTGAAAGACATAATCGGCAGCAACACAAGCGGAAAAATATTATTTATCTATGAAGGTGTAACGGACAATGCCGAAAACAGAGCCAATGGACTTTTTAATGGTTCACTCCTTCCGAGGGAAGGCAGTTGGACTAACAGCCACTATTTAGCGGATTTGAAGCGTGACCAACTCGCTCAATACAGCAACTTTTCAAATGACGGAGAACATTTATTTCAATTCAGCTGGCAGATTACACAAAATGAACTGCAGGCCATCAATTGTTTCTTAAATCCGAATGCACCTTATATCCACCAAACGGCAGACAGTGCTAATGCACAAATAGCACCGGTGATAGACTCTCTTATTACGGCTGGACAAATCCGCAAAGGCAGGATACCCAATGTCATTTATCTGGATTACTCCGAACGTTTTGTAACCAATACTTGCATTAAAATAAGTAAACTGAATATTGAATAAGCGGCAATTGTTTCTTACAGTTTAAACCCTTTCGTATAATTATCCCATTTTTCGATGACCGCCTGAAAATTATCGGGCAATGCCTGTTCAAAATACATTTCCTGACCAGTGCGAGGGTGAATGAAACCAAGGCTTTGAGCGTGCAGCGCGTGATACGGCATCAGTTTAAAGCAATTTTCAATAAATGTCTTATATTTACCGTATACCGTTCCGGATAATATCTGGTCACCGCCATAACTGTAGTCACCGAACAGCGTATGCCCTATATACTTAAGATGTACACGAATCTGGTGCGTGCGCCCTGTTTCCAGTTTGCATTTCACCAGTGTCACATAGCCATAGCGTCTTATCACTTCAAAATTGGTTGCGGCAAATTTACCGGCACTGCCATCTTCCACAGCCATAAATATCTTGCGGTTGCGTGGATTACGCGCTATGTTACATACTATCCTGCCCGTCTTATCTTCAATATCCCCCCATACAATCGCAATATAGTGACGTTTGATAGTCCTGTCAAAAAATTGTTTGGATAAATGATTGAGTGCATGTTCGGTTTTACCGATAATAATCAGTCCGGATGTATTCTTATCGAGCCTATGTACTAAACCCGGACGTGTATCTCCTGAAATCTGCGGAAGGTCTTGACAGTGCCATAACAGGGCATGAACCAAGGTTCCGTGAAAATTTCCGTGGCCGGGATGACAAACCATCCCTGCTTTCTTGTTTACCACCAGTACATCTTCATCTTCATAGACAACATCCAGCGGTATATTTTCAGGCTCTACCGTATAATCCCATACAGGATTCGGCAATACCACCTGAATTAAATCATTCGCTTTAATTTTATAATTGGACTTAACGGGCTTGTTGTTGACTAAAATACTTCCTGCTTCTGCCGCGTGCTGAATCTTGTTGCGCGACACTGCCTGTATTTTATCTGACAAATACTTGTCTATGCGAACAGGTTCCTGGCCTTTATCAATGGTGAACCGATAATGTTCAAAGAGTTCATCTTCGTTTTCTTCTATATTATCTATTTCAACCGTGTTCATGATGCAGCAATAGTGGTGACTCCAAATACGCCAGCAAAGTTATCCAATAAAACTTGCTTTACCGCTTTAATATTTAATTCATTATTCTTATTCCGATAACTGCCGGAACTTAATTCTGAAATCATATTTGTAACCCCTTTATCCGTAAATCCGCATGGGTTGATGTAATTGAAATAATTCAAGTCAACATCTACATTTAAGGCAAAGCCATGCATGGTTACCCATCGGGATGTTTTTACGCCAAATGCCGCTATCTTTTTAGGCAGATTATCTTTTTTCGAATTCACCCAAACTCCTGTCGCTTCAGGTATTCTGTAGCCTGTTATGCCAAATTCAGCGATGGTTCGTATCATTACCTCCTCCAGCATTCGCATGTACAACCTGATATCGGAAGAAAAATATTCCAGATCAAGAATCGGATAACCGGTAATTTGCCCGGGGCCGTGAAAAGTGACATCTCCGCCCCTGCTGATATGAAAAACTTCTATCCCTTTCTCTTTGAGAAAATCTTCAGATAATAAAATATTCTGTTCGTTGGCTGCTTTTCCTAAGGTAATGACAGGATGGTGTTCGCACAACAATAAAATGTGGGCATCTGAATTGGACCGTCCTTGAAGTTTATGCTCAATCAGCTCATTGAATTTTTGGGTCTGGATGGCTAAAGCATCTGCGTACTTCATCAGACCTAAATCAATAATTTGTACCTTTTGCATGATAGTCGACAGTCAATGGCCAATGGACGATAGCAAAGGAAACAATGGACTATCGACTATGGACAATGGACAATTCTAAAATGGATTCTCTGCCAGTTTGTTTTTCAACTTGCTGATGACATCCACTTCTACCGCATCCACACCTTTCAGCTCAGCCAGATAATAGGACACCCAATCCGTAATATGAATCAGGTACATACTTCGAATCAGGTCGTAATCACCTTTGGAATAAATTTCAATAACATCGCTTGCATATTGGCTGACCACCTCTTTTGTGAATTCCATACGCTCCTGATTGCGCTCAAAATCATGGTTATTACGGATAAATACCACGGCAATATTCTCGTTCTTTTCGCGCCATCCTACTAACTCGTTATGGTTCATTTCCGGAACCACATGATGCCAGCACAACATTTTGGAGTTTTCATTTATTTGCTGCCGGAAACGTATAGAAACGCCTTCAAATTTGGCATCTGAATAAATCACAGGGATTTTGCCGCATAATTTTTGTGCAATTTCTTTGGCCTGTGTTTTGATCGCCTCTTCCTCAGCTTCCAGCAAGATAATAGCATCCTGCAGGTATTTTTTAAATCCATCTTCCAATAAACCTAAATAAAAAAGGATATACAACAACTGGATGAATGACTGCCCAAATGCCGACCGGGGCGGTGAACCGCCATCAATATTCACAAAATCGATATCATTCGTTTCTGCATATTCCTGAATGAGGCCACCAGATGTGATACAAACAATTTGCGCATTCTTTTTGAATGCCTGCATCAGTGCCGATAATGTTTCTTCTGTATTGCCCGAATACGATGATATGACAACCAGCGTATTTTCATTGACAAAGGCAGGAATCTGGTATTCTTTGTTGACAATAACAGGGACCGATAAATCATCTCTTAACACATTGGACAAAATCGTACCACCGATGCCGGAACCACCCAGTCCGGAAATTAATATATTGCGTATCGGAAATTTATTTTTGCCAATTTTTGCCTTCTCCCCGATTTCAATTGCACGTTTCAATTGTGCCGGAAACCCCTGAATCAAATCATCCATTTTCATACGAGTGTTTATTTGAGGCTGTAAAAAAACGAAAAAATCACCATACTCAAAAATCATTTATCTTTATACACGTTAATTTTATGAAAAACAATGCTCGAACTGGACAAAATGCCGAACTTTTAGCACAGGACTATCTTAAAAAGAAGAACTATCACATTTTGTTCACCAACTGGCGGCATAAACATGCTGAAATTGATATTATAGCCCAGGATGGTAAAACAGTGGTCTTTATTGAAGTAAAAGCCAGAAAAAGTAATTCGTTTGGCCATCCGGAGGAATTTGTAGACAGGCATAAGATGAAAAAAATGCACGAAGCGGCGGAAGGATATCTGGAACAATTCAACTGGGAGGGTGAACTGCGGTTTGATATCATCGCTGTTGAAAACAACCATACAATTACTCATTTTGAAGATGCGTTTTATTAATGCCTTAGAGTACCGATAAATTCGTTAATGAATTTTTCGTACCTTTGCACCTTATTTTATTGCCAAATGCAAATCAACAGTCATGACCAACGAACAATATAAAACACTACAAGAAAGAGTCAGCTCTTTTGGGAGGTATCTTTGACGTCGTTAACAAGACAGAACAAATCAAAGACGACGAAGCCAAAACATTAGCACCGGATTTCTGGGACGATCAGCTCAAAGCACAAGCCTTGATGAAAGAAATCAAGCAGAATAAGCATTGGGTATCGCTGTATAAAAGTGTCGAAAAGAAACTCGATGATTTAACGGTACTACGTGAATTCCAGGAAATGGGCGAGGCCACGGAAGAAGAAGTAGACCAGCAGTACGAAACCATCATTTCTGAACTGGATGAAAATGAATTTAAATCTACCCTGAAAAACGAAGAGGATAACCTAAGCGCCATTCTGGAAATCAACGCGGGCGCGGGCGGTACTGAAGCCTGCGACTGGGCAGGTATGCTGATGCGGATGTACACCATGTGGGCCAACAAAAATGGATACAAAGTCACCGAACTGGACTACCAGGCCGGTGAGGTGGCAGGTGTCAAATCGGTATCGCTGGAAATAGACGGTGATTTTGCATTTGGAATGCTGAAAGGCGAAAACGGTGTACACCGATTGGTGCGTGTTTCCCCTTTTAATGCGCAGGGTAAACGTATGACTTCATTTTGTTCGGTATTCGTGCATCCGGTGGTTGATGATTCTATCGAGATAGAAATCAACCCTGCCGACCTGGAATGGGATGTATTCCGGGCGCAAGGCGCGGGCGGGCAGCACGTCAACAAGACGGAATCCGCGGTGCGTGTGCGCCACCTGCCAAGTGGTATCGTTTGTGAATGCCAGACACAGCGCTCCCAGATACAGAACAGGGAAACCGCTTTAAAAATGTTGAAATCAAAGTTATACGAGGCGGAATTGCAGAAACAATTAGAAGCGCGTGATGCCATTGAAGCCCAAAAGATGAAAAATGAATGGGGTTCGCAGATACGCAGCTATGTATTAGACGACAGATGGGTGAAAGATTTGCGCACCGGTCACAAAGTGACGAATCCCGATAATGTACTGGATGGCGATTTAAACGGATTTTTTAAGGCATATCTCTTGCATAAGTCAACCTGATTTGATAATTTACTGATACAAAGTATCTGTATCTAATTATTTAATGTACATTGATTATGGAAAACAAACCGGTTAAAGATGTTGATTACTATTTAGATGAAATCGGCAGAATGGTATTCACGGAAACCTATCATCTGAAACGCGGTTACTGTTGTGGAAACGACTGCAAACATTGTCCGTGGAAAGATGAAAGTGAACTGGAGTCCATAGTCGATGGTCAATAGTCGATGGTCGATGGATTATAGTCAATAGTTGATGGACTATGGACTATGGACTATGGACTATAAGCTAATAACAATTGACCAATCAAGCTCCTTTCAGAAAATAACTCACCAGTCTTTTCTCCAGCCAGTTGTGTTCAGCTTTCAGGTCTTCACAAAAACCAACATGTCCGCCGCCTACAGGAATTTCCAGATGAAAATATTTCGAGTGTTTAGCCACTTGAACCGGATAACACTCCCTGGTTAGCAGCGGGTCATTATCGGTATTGATTAATAAAGTGGGCGTTTTTATTTTTTTCAGATACGTAGATGCCTGTACTGTCACATTATAATCATGAATATTTTTAAAACCATGCATAGGCACAGTACAACGCTCCGTAAATTCCCATAAATTTTTCGCGTCCGCTATGTATTTATAATTCATCGCGTCCGGATAGCGGGATTGTTTCAGCAACACCTTATCCTTAACCTGTTTCGTAAAACGGCGCTCATAAATCTTATTCCATCCTTTTATCAGATGGGGAAACGATGTTTCGTAATGCAGCGGAACCGAAACAGCCACCGCTGAATCTATTGTATGAACATTATTCCATTTTTCTTCCCCTAAATATTTCAAGGTCAGATTGCCGCCCATAGAAATGCCAATCAGATGATAATGATCGTATGCATTGATTTTTTGTATGTGTTCAATTACATAATTCAGGTCTTCTGTTTTACCGGAATGATAACCAAAAAACTGGCGATTATCTTCGCCGCTGCATCCTCTGTAATTCCAGACACAAACATCATAACCGTTTTTATTCAGAATTTTCACCAGTCCTTTTGCATACACTCGCTGGGAGCTTCCTTCAAAGCCGTGGGAAATAATAATAAGCTGTTTGCTGCCAATCCGACTCCAGTCCAAATCCAGAAAATCGTCGTCCCAGGTCTCGATTCGTTCGCGCTGATAGCTTACTCCATCGACCTGACGGTATAAATTAGGCACAATGGTTTGCAGATGCTTTGTATAAAGCCACTTCGGGGTTTTCAATATGGGAGAAGACAAGAGCATTTATGTTTCAGATACAATTTATACATTCCTTGCGAAAAAGTCAAGCAGAAAACTGTTCACTTCATCCGGGCAGTCATTCTGTGTCCAGTGTGAGCAGTCTTTGATATATTTGATATCCAGCGCCGCGTTGATGTGTTGCTGGGTATTAAATGTCAGTTCTTTTCCCAGCGCCTTATCCCCTTCACCCCATATCAGCAGTGTCGGCGATTGTATTTTATTTTTAAAAATACTGACATTTGGCTTGGTCTGCAACATGGCTCGATAGTAGTTGATAGAACCCGTCAGAGCGCCTTTTTGTTCAAAGGCATGCACAAATTCATTTAAATCGGTATCCGAAAAATTTTCCTTATTGTACATCCATCCCCGTACAAACTGCTTGAAAAATAAAGGCAGGGCATAAGAATACAACAACTCGGGCAGCAGCGGAATCTGATGCATGAACATATACCAGCTGCGTACCAACTGTGAAGGGTTATCCCTGAAACTTTTCAGCATTTCTTTCGGGTGCGGGCAGTTCAGCACCGCCAGTTTTTCTGTCATCTCCGGATACATGGCTGCAAATGCCCACGCTACGGCTCCGCCCCAGTCGTGCCCCACGATAAACGCCTTATCAAAGCCCAGTTTCGGAATCAATGCCGCAATATCACCGGCCACCACATCTGTTTTATAATTGACCACCCCCTTGGGTTTATCGCTTAAATTAAAGCCACGCAAATCCGGCGCCACCACCGTATATTTCTCCGCCAATACAGGAATCTGATAACGCCAGGTATACCAAAACTCGGGCCAGCCATGCAGCAGCACCACTAATTTCTTTCCGGTACCATGCCGGGCGATATGCAGTTTAATACCGTTTACTTCAACAAATTCATGTGCTATAGTTGTCGTATCCATTTTACTGTATTTTGAATGAGCGTAAAAGTAAATTTAATCATTATATTTATCAAACAAGCGACATATAATTTTCAATAATTCACTTATGCAACACGAAATCACCCAAGCCGGAAACCTTTTGAAGGAGGATGGCAGACTGGCACAAAAAGGCTGGGCAAGAGATTTACTGATAAACTACCGGCGCGATGCTATCAAAGCCTCCAAACTTCGCATTAAAGAATGGGACTATTATTGCATTCTGCAGGAAGATTTCGGCATTGCGCTCACCGTGGCGGATAATTCCTATATGGCGTTGTATGCCGTCAATGTTTTTGATTTTATTCAAAACAAAGAAATCACGGATATGGTCATCGTTCCGTTTACGATGGGAAAACTAAATCTGCCTTCACATTCCGCTTACGGCGATACGATAGTGCAACACAAAAAAGTGCAGATGGCTTTCGTGCATAAAGATGGAAGACGGCAACTGGATTTTAATTTTCCGTCGTTTAACAAAGGAAAAGGCATTAATGGAAGCATCACCCTGACACCGCTGAACAAAGACAGCATGGTGATTGCCACCCCCTGGAAAGAAGACCCGCTGGCATTCTACTATAACCAAAAAATCAACTGTCTGGCAGCAGCCGGTTCTTTTACATTTGGCAAAGAAACACATGTATTCCTTCCTGAAAAAGCGATGGGTGTTCTGGACTGGGGACGCGGCGTATGGACCTATAAGAACCGCTGGTACTGGGGCTCCGCTTCGGGCTATGTAGATGGAAAACCTTTTGGATTTAATATCGGGTACGGGTTTGGCGATACATCAGCTGCCACCGAAAACATGTTGCTGTATAAGGGCGTTGCGCACAAACTGGATGAAGTAACATTTCATATTAATACAAATGATTACATGCAACCCTGGAAATTCAGCAGTAATGACGGGCGTTTTGAACTCGATTTTGAACCGGCTATTGATCGTTACTCTAACACAAACCTGTTGTTGCTGCAATCCAAACAACATCAGGTATTCGGTTATTTCACCGGCAAAGTAATACTGGATGACGGCACGGTACTGGCGATTGAACGGCTTCTTGGATTTGCGGAGGACGTGTTGAACAGATGGTAGAAGCAGGGCTGACCTGGCATACTATATGAAAACATTTCAGAGCATATGTAAGCCTCCCTGTTCATAGTGCCACTCAATATTAGACAATTTCGTTTGAAATTACCGGATCGACAGATGTTAATGAGTAGACAAACAAATAAAAAAGGAGTGCTAACAGCACCTAAAACCAATGCGAGGCGACGGAATTTCATGTGCCGAACTTTCAGCGGCAAATATGCGTTTGGCGCGTTCAGCAATTAATGGAATTATTTATTAAGTTTGTAAACAAAGAACGGAAATTGCAAGTAAAGCCGCACTGGCTTTAGCGACAAACGTTGTTGGCTAATTTGATTCACTCATTAAACAACAATAATATGATTGACAAATTAATGAACCTCCCCAATCCTCTTCAGATTTTGATGGACCCGGCATCCATCATTGCAATAAGCATTTTTCTCGTACTTATGCTTGCAGAAGAACTGTTTCCGGGCAGGCCTTTACCAAAAATCAAAAACTGGAAAATAAAAGGAATTTTCGCTTTTGTAATTTATTTTTTCCTGTCAACCTATCTTCCCATGTTTTGGAATGATACGCTTGCAAAATATCAACTGTTTGAAATGTCATTCCTTGGAGATTTCGGAGGAGCAATGGCCGCATTATTGATTTATGAATTTGGAGTGTATGTCTGGCATCGGTCAATGCACAAGAGCAATATCCTTTGGCGGGTATTTCATCAGATGCATCATAGTGCAGAACGAGTGGATACTTATGGGGCTTTCTTTTTTAGTCCCATGGACATGATTGGATTCACTTTCCTGACAAGTTTGGCATTGGTTGTTGCAGGAGGATTTACAGTTCAGGCGACTATTTATGCAATTTATGGCGCTACATTTCTCGCAGTAATTCAACATGCAAACATAAAGACACCACAATGGATGGGTTATTTTTTCCAAAGACCTGAATCACATTCAATACATCATGCAAAAGGGGTTCACGCATACAATTACTCTGACCTTCCTATATTTGATATTATTCTTGGCACTTTTAATAACCCTAAGGATTTTGCTGACGAAACAGGATTTTACAATGGAGCATCAAATAGAATAAGCGAAATGCTGGCTTTTAAAGATATCAATCTTAATCAGAAAACACTTCAATGAAAGATATAAATCAGCCACTAACACGGGTAGCCGTTCCACCTAAGGCGGACAGGTGCGTAACTAACTAAAAAATATTTTTTCAATTTCAGCGGTTTTTTCTTTCAACTTCTATAAATTGAAGATACATTTCAGATAACCTTTGCTATTCAAAAGATACCTCACTACGTTCGGTGGGACAGAATAGGTGGTAATCAATTGATGATAAATGGTGTTGAGATTCCCGCTTCTGCGAGAATGACTGCTTACCGTGTTCGCCATGTATATGACAAACCCAACCCCGTCCTGTCGACCGCAGGGAGACAACCTTTGAGCGCACCGCACCTACGTTTCTGCAACACATTTTGGATATCCTTCGCTATTCAAAAGATACCTCACTACGTTCGATGTGTCCTGGCGTTAAATATAATCTTGTTTTTAAGACACCAACCTCCCCCTTTATCCACCACCAAAGGGGGAAAGCGGACAGTGCTTATTTTTCAGTTGGAGTGTTTATCCCACAACCGGTCTTAGCGGGACTTTAAGACCAAAAATAAATACCATGCGCGGCAACAAAAAAATGTGCATAAAATGTGTATTGTATATTGTGTGGTATGTGCATTTCTATGTGCAAAGTAAAGTGCATAAATACACAAAAAAAAGCTCGGAATTTATTTGACAATTCGCCGAATTGAATGTAAGTTTACTATACGTTATTTGAACGCCGAAAAAGTGAGGGAAGTGAAAGATATAAGGCGGTGTAACAGCCGGTGAAACTTTCAGCTGAGGGATAGGGTCAAATCTATTTTTTTCAGACACAATGGGCGGAAAAAGGAACGAGATTGACAGAATAAATTTCGGTAAAAGGAAATGAAACTGTTTAATTGAGAAGACAAGGTTTTAATCGGCTTTGTCTTTTTTTTTGCCTATAGGCGAAGTATAAGTGCTCAAAGTTTCCAACGTTGTAGTTAAACAGAATATTTTTAGCATATACTACTGATGTAATGCCACCCTCAATAAATTCCTCAGTGCTCTTACCCGTTTGATTTTTATCCTTGGTTTTAGTTCATAGTGCTTGGGAATAAAGCCGTCCGCCAAATGATAGGAACAGATGGTGTTTCCATATTTATCAATCGCTGATAACTTTACGGCTTCTTTACCGAATACTTCCACTTTACCGAATGCATCATTAAAATTGGCATTGCCTATCCCCTGGCCGCCCCGGTTCCACAAATTCAGATGCAGGTTATTCTGTATGATGGCCGCCAGTCTGGAATTTTTCTGCGCCAGTCCGCCCGCCATCAGTTCCGGAAAGCCGGCATTTTTACCATCATCAATTGCTGCCGTATGCGCATCCCCACTGAGGACAACCACATTCTTAATCTTGTTATCATGACAGAAATTAAGCAATTTCGTTTGAGTTTCAGGAAAGGCAAACCACATAGTCGCCAGCGATGCCGCAATGTAAGAACCGTTCATGCCATTGGGCAATATCCGCTTTTGTGCACGCACACACATATCCAGCACTATTTTGTATGATTGATTAAATGTAACTCCGCTAACTATAAATTTCCAGTCGGCTTTGGAGTTTTGAAGTTTTGCCAGCAACCAATTTAGCTGAGCAGAGTCCAGAAGGGCATGGCCCTTCGGCACTTTATACTTCCATTTGCCATTTTTTGTTTTTCGAAAAACTTCCGAATTAGGAGAACGTGTGGAGCGCGTATCCAGAAAAAACAGTTCTGTATTGCCATACACAAAGGAATGATAAGCCTGATTGTCCACCTCCTGATAAGCCGGAAAGAATGTATACAATCCCTGTATCGCTGTTTCTCTTAGAGAATCCGGATACGGAATTTCATTGATGTCCGTTACAGAGCCGGACATTTTCAACTCAGTATAGGAATGTTTGGAAAAATCATCCTGAACACCGTCTTCATCGTCAAACACAAAATCCATGGGTGTCGTTTCCAGCAGCTTTTTCAGATTGGGCATTGCATAGCGTTTCTGATAAAGTTCCTGCTGATGGTCCAGGCTTTCATTGTAATAAAACTTATCCTCCTTAAAATTATCAGGATACAGCCAATCTCCTAAATGCAAAAAAAAAGCAGGCTCCTGTTTTTGCATTTCAACAAAGATAGAATCATTGTGATGCTGTTCCGTACAGGAGCCCAATGTGAAGGAAAAATTAGCCGGCAGGTAATTTTTCGGAAATGTCTTAAATGAACCTGTTTTTTCATCATTGCCATAACTTACCAGGTAATAATACTTCGTATCTGGCAACAGGAAATCCATTTTGAACAGACTGACTTTACTGGCGGTATCCGCACCTTTAAAGTTTATAATTAATGAATTGTCTGAATTAGCATCGGAATTGATTTTTCCGTTTTCGAGCAAAATGGGTTCATTAGAAATTTTAATAAAACCCTCTGCATAAGCATCTGCGAGAAAAAGTAAATTGGCGGAAGAATCGGTCACTGCTCCGATAACCGGGCCGGCGATAATCGTTTGAGAAAATGAGTGGAAACTTAAAATAATCAAAAACAAAGATAACACATACCCTTTCTGCCGACAGGCGAACTTAATATCTCTCTCCAGAAGGGAATTATGGACAATACGTCTCTTTGGATATACCGAATACATATTTTGTAATTGCTGTAAAAAATCTAAATACTCACTACTCACTACTCACTACTTTCCTTACTTTTGCATAAATCTATAAAAATTTGGCCTTTCCCGATAAAATAATTTTCATAGTTGGCAACTCACGCAGCGGTACCACGATGATGCTCCGTATTTTTAATAATCATCCGCAACTGATGGTGCTGAACGAACTGCATTTCTTTGAGCAACTGTGGGCACCGGAAGACAAAGGGAAAACCATCACCAATGCACAGGCTATTGAATTAGCGGCTCAATTAATACTTACACAGCGTGTAGGTTATATGACACATGATCAGAATTTTGCGAAATTCAATGATGAAGCCGCCGTTCTCGTCAATGAAATTGGGAAAGTATCACTCACAGCGGAAGATGTCTTCCAGCATTTCACCAAACGGGAAGTCGCTTTAAACGGTAAATCGGTGGTATGTGAAAAGACACCACAAAATGTTTTTTACCTGAAGGAGATTTTCGACTTGTATCCGAATGCGAGAATCATCAACATGGTGCGTGACCCGCGAGCTATCCTGTTATCACAAAAGAATAAATGGAACCGCCGCAACCTTGGTGGTAATTATATGACAAAACGGGAAGCCTTGCGATTGCGCATCAATTATCATCCTATCACCATCAGCAAACTCTGGAACTCCGCTATCCATGCCGCCAATCAGTTCAAAAATGATAGCCGTATGATTACGCTGCGCTTCGAAGATTTGCTGGAACAGCCGGAAGCCAGTTTACAGCGCGTTTGCCAGCACATCGGTGTTACCTTTGACTCCAATATGCTGAACATCACACAGGAAAGTTCTTCTATTGAAAAAGACACCAAGGAAATCGGATTCCGAAAAGAACGCGCCGGCAACTGGAAAAGAGGCGGACTTAATACCACTGAACGATGGATTTGCCAGCAAATATGTGCGGCTGACTTACAACAACAACACTATGAACCGGAAGAAATCCATCCGGATTATTTACTGTTGTTATATTACTACATAAGTTTTCCGGTAAAAATCATGCTGGCATTATGGATGAATTTAAATCGAATGAAAAATATTTTGGAGACACTAAAACGAAGAATGAGGTGAGTAATTTAATATGATAAACACTCAACACATATTCAATCTTGATTTTGTAGCCGCAGATAATTTTGACGAAATTATAGACTCAATCATACAACAACCTGCAGATAATATTGCATTTCCTGCAGTCATTACACCGAACGTAGATTTGACGGTACATTTGAATAAAAACAAAGAACTGCTTCCTGTTTTTCAAAAATCAAGGTTTATCCTTCCGGACGGCGCACCTATTATCTGGTTTTCCAAATTACTGGGAAGGCCGTTAAGAGCGCGACTGGCCGGCAGCGATTTGTTTCCGCTTATCTGGAGGGCAGGCATACATCATCAGAAGAAGATATTTTTAGTACTGCCGAATGAGGAAGTAAAAACAAAGCTGTCTCAGGAATATCCCGCAGCACGATTTTATATTCCACCGTTTTTTGAAGCTGATAAAGAAGCCGTGGAAACGGAAGCGCAAAAAATATTCCCGCTCCTTCAGCAGCAACTACCTGATTTTGTATTTCTCGGCTTGCGTTATCCCAAACAGGAAATGCTGATAGCAAACCTGCACGACAAAATCAAAGCAGCGGATATAAAGATGCCTTTATTTTTCAACCTTGGCGCCTCCTACGAGTTTTATACCGGTATGAAAAGCAGGGCGCCAAAATGGATGCAAAATAACGGACTGGAGTGGCTGCATCGTTTTTTAGCCGAACCCAAACGCACATTCAGGCGTTATTTTTGGGATGATTTGTATATTTTTGTACTGTTCTTAAAAGAAGTATTCAGCCGATAGACGATAGTCAATAGAATGCTCTAATTAATATAAACATTTGACCATCGACGATTGACCAAAAAACCAACAATGCAATTGACACTCGACGATATTGATTTAAAGATTTTATCCATCCTGATGAAGGATGCTAAAACGCCATTTACGGATATCGCCAAGAGACTGTTTGTTTCCAGTGGAACGGTACATGTACGCATGAAGAAGATGGAGGAAATGGGTATTATCAAAAGTTTTAACCTGCAACTGGACTACCAGAAATTAGGCTATGATATCACCGCATTTCTGGGAATTTATTTAAATAAGAGCTCTCAATACGATATTGTGGCCAAGAAACTTGAAGAGATACCGGAAATTGTAGACCTGCATTACACGACCGGAAACTATTCCATGTTTTTAAAACTGATTTGCAAAGACACCAATCATCTTCGGGAGATTTTAATGGATAAGATTCAGAAAATTGAGGATATTACACGAACCGAAACCTTTATTTCTCTTAAAGAAAGTATCAACCGTCCGTTGAAGTTTGACGAATAGTCAATCCGGCTGCCGAAGCATGTTCTTATATGCACTCTAGAACCTTCAGCCGCTGATTTTTAGGTCCATTTCACTTTCATTATTTTTCCTATCTTTGCAACAATGCATATTTTCAACAATATATTAGAAACGATTGGCAACACTCCTATTGTAAAGCTGAATAAAATTACTGCTCATCTTCCGGCTACTGTTTGCGTAAAAATAGAGTCGTTCAATCCCGGACATTCCACGAAAGACAGGATGGCATTAAAAATGGTGGAAGACGCAGAAAAAGAGGGTCGCCTGAAACCCGGCGGCACTATCATTGAATGCACCAGCGGCAACACGGGCATGGGGCTGGCAATGGTAGCCTGCGTCAAAGGATACAAATGTATTTTCACCTCCACTGATAAGCAGTCCAAAGAAAAATTCGATATGCTGCGTGCCATGGGCGCCGAAGTGATAGTATGTCCAACCAATGTGGATGCGACAGATCCGCGCTCCTATTACTCCGTCGCGAAGAAATTATCCGAAGAAACCCCGAATTCCGTATGGATGAACCAATATGATAATTTATCCAACCGCCAGGCGCACTATGAAAGCACAGGGCCGGAAATCTGGCAGCAAACGGATGGCAAGATTACCCATTTTGTGGTTGGAATCGGAACCGGCGGAACTGTGACAGGAACTTCCAGATTTTTAAAGGAACAAAATCCGCATATCAAAACATGGGGCATAGATACCTATGGCTCTATCCTGAAACAATATCATGAAACAGGTACCTTCGACCCGAAAGAGATACATTCCTACATCACAGAAGGTATTGGCGAAGATATCATTCCGAAGAACTATGATTTCACTCTTATCGATTTCGTGGAAAAAGTAACGGACAAGGATGCGGCCCTGATGCAACGCCGCCTGGCAAAAGAAGAAGGTATCTTTGCCGGAAACTCAGCAGGATCTGCCATACAGGGCTTATTGCAACTGCACGAAAAATTTCCACTGAAAGCGGATGACCTGGTGGTGGTTTTGCTGCATGACCACGGCTCCCGTTATGTTGCTAAATTCTTCAATGACGACTGGATGCGCGAGAAAGGATTTCTGGATTAATACAGCTCATTCAGTATCTTCTTTTTGGGCGGCGACTCTTTTAGTACCTCATCGACTATCGCTTACACAGTTCCAACAGCGTATACGTATATTTTATTTCTGTGAATTGCCGTATTTTCCTGCAAGACGATTTAAATACAATAATAAAAATAAAAAAAAGCTGCCTTTTCAGGCAGCTTACAAAAACTATGAGCACTAACGTTATTTTGGTATATGATACAATTCGCAAATTTCATCATAGGACATTTCTGTTACAGGTTTGCTGAGACGGACATGGTTAGTGGACGGGATGACAACATAGCGGAATTTATTTCTGCTATCCATGCGGGAAATACCCAGCGGATTATCGACAAATTGGGTAAAGTGGACATATCCGAGGCTGAGTTTGTAGTTGAATATATGAATATAGTTAGACACAATAATCGTAGTTGCCAATGGCCGTACAAAGCTAGGGTCATCGTTTAGTTTGCAATATGCCAGCACTATCCCTTTATCCAGAATGGTTTGAGTGATTGCAGGAGCCTTAACGCTGAACATGTGGTTTTGGCTCATAACGACAACCGGAGGTGTTGTAGGTGTACCGGTTGGTAGATTGCCCGGCCCACCCGGCAGCGGCGTTCCGCTCGGTGTTGTGACAGTAGGCTGTCCGGGTGACATCCAGTCGGAATACAGAACTTCTGTTCTGACAGTGTCGTGAACGACAACGTTGGTGCTGGTTGTCACTATCGTGTCCGATGTAACGATAGTATCTGATAAGCCGTTGGTACCATTCGTACCGTTGATGCCGTTGATACCATGTGTACCATTTGACCCGCCGGCGATAATCGGGGCAGGTGTGTTTTCTTTGCTGCATGCGATGGCAAGTAGGATTGCTAAGCCGCATGCTGTTTTAGTTAGATTTTTCATAGTTGTTTTTTTTAATGCTGTGTTAGTTAATGATTCAAATTTGCACAGGAAAACAGAAAACGGGATTCAACAAAGTGTAAACGGCATATTGAATGAGTATTCGGTTGCAGGATTCTGATAAATGGTATACTGAAAGGTAAATACACCGCCAGCAGCAGTTTATACAGCCGTACAAATTCGATATAATCGTCCTAGTAAGATGTACAAGCCGGCAATTCCATTCTCTTTTAATTTTTACACCAAATGAGTTTAAGGAATAGGGTAAAAAATAAAAACTCTCGTTGAGTGTGTATCCAGAAGGGCTTTATTCTTGCTCTCCCTGCTGGACTTGAACCATCGTTCCTCTATTGACAGGCAGCATCTCGTTTTTAACTTATTTTACCACCTTGAGGCTGCCGGATTTTTAAAAAAGTGAATAATTTCTTACCCTTATCTGCTTACTACTTACGACTATTCCGTATCTTTGCGCTCGTTAAAAACAACCGACAATGAGCCAGTATGCATCACTTTTAGGCGAAGAAAGAGCCAAGTTCCTGTTAGAACATCATTCCAAAACAATTGACAAATCGATGCTGCACCTGCCAAGTGCGGATTTCGTAGAAAAAATATGGTTGCAAAGCAACCGCAGCCCACAGGTATTGCGCAGTTTGCAGCAGTTGTACAGCCATGGCAGATTAGCGAATACCGGTTATGTTTCCATCCTGCCGGTAGATCAGGGTATAGAACACAGCGCAGGCGCGAGTTTTGCTCCCAATCCTATTTATTTTGATTCAGAGAACATCGTAAAACTGGCTATTGAAGGAGGCTGCAATGCGGTTGCTTCTACTTACGGCGTTTTAGGTTCTGTAGCCAGAAAATATGCTCACAAGATTCCGTTTATCGTAAAAATCAACCATAATGAGTTTTTATCCTATCCTAATGCATTTGACCAGATTATGTTCGGCACCATTAAAGATGCCTGGAATATGGGTGCAGTAGCGGTGGGTGCTACCATTTATTTCGGTTCTGCGGAATCGCGCAGACAAATTGTGGAAGTGGCAAAAGCATTTGAGTATGCCCATGAACTCGGCATGGCGACCATCTTATGGTGTTATCTCAGAAATTCCGATTTCAAGAAAGACGGCATAGATTATCACACCTCCGCCGACTTGTCTTCTCAGGCAAACCATCTGGGCGTTACGATTCAGGCGGATATTATCAAACAAAAACTGCCGACCAACAACGGTGGTTATGACGCCATTAAATTTGGCAAAACACATCCGAAAGTATATTCTCAACTTACAACAGACCACCCTATTGACCTCACCCGTTATCAGGTAGCCAATTGCTACATGGGACGTGCAGGATTAATCAACTCCGGCGGTGAGAGCAAAGGACAGACCGACCTTGCGGAAGCAGTAGAAACTGCCATCATTAACAAACGCGCCGGCGGTATGGGATTAATTTCCGGAAGAAAAGCCTTCCAGAAAGACATGAAAGTAGGTGTGGAATTACTGAATGCCATTCAGGATGTATATCTTGATAAGGATGTAACTGTCGCATAATCTGTTTGCAAAAATTAGCGACAATATTACAATTCATAAAAGATGCTCCTCAACAGAGGGGCATTCTCTTTTTTTGCTGAAATCTGCTTAAATACAAATACCATAGAATTCTTAATTTATATATTTTAACTTTATGAAGTTGGCCAATGCTTACAAAATCCTGTCTAAGGTAAATACATTGTACTCATTGAACCGGATAATATGCATTACAAGCTTTCTGGCTGTATTTTCTGTGCAAGCAAAAAACGACCAATATAAAAATGAATTTGTAAATCGCAAAACTTTTGGTTTTTGCTTGCAACAGGGCATCCCATATTACAAATTTCCGGAAGGCAGATCCTATAAACCTACAGGATTAATAGGTGTATATCACCAACCGCTGTTCAAAGCCAAACGATTGGTGAACGTAGCCATAGACCTAATGCCACAGCTATGGTTCTCTAAAGCTAAAATTGCAGGTATCGAGATAGGATTAAACATGACGATTAATCTGAATATTCAGATTAAACGAAACTCCATTTTGGCTTTCCATATGGGTAGCGGAGTTCATTACTTTGGTATGGAAACAGAACGGCAGGCGGAAGGTTTTATATTTTCGGATAATGTGTTAGCATCCTACAAACATCAGATTACACTTAAAAATAAGAAAAGAATAGATATCGGCTGTATTGCAGGGTTCAGGCATTTGTCCAATCTAGATACCCGCAAACCAAATCATGGAATCAACAACATCATTATCGGTATTTGTTTTGACAGGGTATTTTGAATTACAGCAGCGGAAATCTTCCCGGGTTCGTTTCGTGCATCAGTTTGTTGACAGCAGTAAAAACATCTTCCGCGCTGGGCTTGCTGAAATAGTCACCATCACTGCCGAATGAACCACGGTGTTCCTTCGCACTTAACGTAACCGGTTCACTGTCTAAATATTTAAAGACATCTTGTTTTTCCAGCACTTGCTGCAACATATACGCCGTACCCCCGCCCGGAAAATCTTCATCTAAAAAGAGTATGCGGTTAGTCTTGCGGATGGATTGCCCGATAACTCCATGAATATCAAAAGGCAGTAACGTCTGTACGTCAATCAGTTCTACATCAATACCCATCTTATTCAATCCTGTTATCGCTTCCTGTGCCACCCGCACACAGGAACCGTATGTCACCAACGTAACATCTTTTCCCTCCCGCATGATTTCCGGAATACCCAACGGCACCGTGAACTCACCCGGGTTCAGCGGCATTTTTTCTTTCAAGCGGTATCCATTCAGACACTCTATTATCAGGGCCGGCTCATCGCCTCTCAACAACAGATTATAAAAACCGGCAGCCTGTGTCATATTTCTCGGTACGCAGACATGCATACCCCGCAAGGCGCCCAGTATCATCTGTATAGGAGAACCTGTATGCCATATCCCTTCCAGCCGGTGCCCGCGTGTGCGAACAATCAAAGGAGCCTTCTGTCCGCCTTTGGTACGGTAGGACAAACTGGCCAAATCATCTGACAAAGGCTGTAATCCGTACAACAGGTAATCGAGGTATTGTATCTCTGCAATCGGGCGCAGGCCGCGCATCGCCAGTCCAATGCCTTCTCCCATAATACTGGCTTCCCGAATACCGGTATCATAAATCCGTTCTGCACCATATTTTGCCTGCAAGCCGGCAAATGCCTGATTAACATCCCCGATTTTTCCGACATCTTCACCAAAAGCTACTATTTTCGGGTCTCTCTCCAGATTTGCATCAAAACAGGCATTCAACACCTGATAGCCGCTCACCACCGAAGACTTCTCTTCATATTGCGCCTTTACTTCCGGCAATCGCATGGGTGAATATAAAGAGTTAGTATGCTGATACGAGGAATAACGCTCCTCATTGACCTGCAGTTGTTCGTTCCTCCATTTCTTCAGGTCTTCAATAGCCGGAGAAGATTCATCTTTCGTCAGAATAAGCACATCAGAGATAGTCTTAAAAATATCTCTGCGCATCGGATCGATAGTATGCTTTAATTCCAGTTCTGCTTCTTCCAACAGCTCTTTGTGTGCAGACGTTTCGGCAATCCGCTTTATCAGTGCAAGCACTTCTTTCAGTTCGTCTAAAATCGGCTGGTGGAATTTATTCCAGGCTGTCTTTCGCTGCTCCGCAACATATTTCTGTGCTTCCTTTTCTATCGTATCCAATTCTTCATGGGAAGCCATTTTGTTCTGAATAATCCATTTTCTGAACTGCAAATTACAGTCGTGTTCCTTTTCCCATTCCAGGCGTTCAGGGCTTTTATAGCGTTCGTGCGAACCTGAGGTGGAATGTCCTTGCGGCTGTGTGAGTTCTTCCACATGTATGATAGCAGGAATATGTGTCTTTCTGGTTTTGTCAGCAGCCATTTTATAGGTAGAAACGAGTTGGGGGTAATTCCAGCCTTTCACCACATAAATATCGTACCCTTTACTTTTTCCTTCCCGTTGAAATCCTTTTAAGACCTGCGATATGCTGCCTTTGGTGGTCTGTAATTCTTTAGGCACAGAGATACCATATCCGTCATCCCATACAGAAATAATCAGAGGTACCTGCAAGACTCCACCGGCATTCACCACTTCCCAAAACAATCCTTCTGAGGTGGATGCATCACCAATGGTGGCAAAACAAATTTCATTACCATTATTGCTGAAGCTATTTTCTCCGATTTTCCCGGATAACTCCCTGTATTTTTTGGAAGCCATCGCCAGGCCGAGCGCCCGTATCATCTGGGAAGCGGTAGGTGAATTATCCGCAGCAGAATTCTTCTGATGAAGCAAAGATTTCCAGCTGCCATCCGGATGTAAATTTCTGGTGGCAAAATGGTTATTCATTTGCCTGCCGCCCGAATGCGGATCTTCTTCCAGTGAAGGGCTGGCATATAATTGTCCGAACAATTGCTCCACATTGACAATGCCCGTTGCCAGAGCAAATGTCTGGTCGCGGTAATAACCTGCCCTAAAATCTCCATTCTCAAACACTTTAGCTAATGCAATCTGCGGAAGTTCCTTACCATCACCAAAAATACCGAATTTTGCCTTGCCTGTCAGCACCTCTTTTCTACCTGTCAAACTGGCAAAACGGCTGATAGAAGCCAGACGAAAATCATTCAGGACTTCCGTTTTGAATTCATCAAACGAAACAGGCTGATTTACACCTTTAGTAATCAATATGTTAGAAGAAACCACAGTCATTCTACTAATTCAAATCTAAATTACAACGAAAAATGAATATATTCGTTTAAACTTGCACAGTTTATTAACACCTCTACAAAGTTGTTAATGTGACGTTAAAATAACTGTGGATACCTGCTTTTTGGTATGTTTTTTGTGAATTTTACACCAAAGTAACACTTATGAAACATCTATTCATCTTACTATCTATCTTCTTACTGACAACCTTCACAAAAGCCGATCCTCCGGCAGCCTCTAAAATAAAATTTTCTGAAAAAGAGTTTGACTTCGGTACCTTACCTCAGGGCAAGCCGGTAACACACGAATTTGAGTTTACCAATACAGGAGCAGAGCCGGTGGTTCTGGAAAATGTAAAAGCTTCCTGCGGATGTACTACCCCAACATGGACCAAAGAGCCGGTAATGCCGGGAAAGAAAGGCAGCATAAAGGCGCAATACAATATGGCACGCGAAGGCAGTTTCAGAAAATCCATTACAGTAACGACAAAAGACGGAGAAACCGTTGAATTGTTTATTTCCGGAAATGCGGTAGAACAAAAACAAGGCGTTGATAATGCGGAAGGGAATATGCTGGGTGGCAAACAGGAATAATAGAACAGAATATACACTAATATAATAGTTCAACTCCGTGCAATTACGCACGGAGTTTTTTATTTTTGCATGAATATTTTTTATGCCAACCATTTCACTTAAAGGCAAATCAATGCCTGCCTCTCCCATACGCAAGTTAGCTCCCTTTGCTGAACAGGCTAAGAAGAAAGGCATACATATTTACCATTTAAATATCGGACAGCCTGATATTGAAACACCTCATCAGTTCTGGGATGCCATAAAACACATAGACAGAAAAGTGCTGGAATACAGCCCATCCAACGGATTTGAAGAAGTCCGTAATGGCTGTGCCCGTTTCTTTCAGACCCGCTACGGTTTGACCAACCTGTTGCCCGAAGATATATTAATTACCACCGGTGGTTCGGAAGCTTTATTATTTACACTGCTTTCCATCATGGATGCCGGTGATGAAATCATAATTCCGGAACCGCTGTATGCCAACTATATTGGTTTTTCTAAAAGCGGCGATATTAAAGTAGTACCTATTTCCACTGCGTTTGAAACCGGTTTTGCACTGCCGTCCATCAATGAATTTGAGAAAGTAATCACTGAAAAAACAAAAGCTATCCTCATCTGCAACCCGAACAATCCAACTGGGTATGCTTACAGTGATGAGGAACTTACCCGGCTGAAGGACATCGCGCTGAAACACGATTTGTTTCTGATCAGTGATGAAGTATACCGTGATTTTATCTATTCCGACAACAAACCGTATACTTCTATATTCAGCTTTCCGGATTTATCACAGCATGCCATCCTGATTGATTCTATTTCCAAACGATTCAGCGCCTGCGGGGCAAGGATAGGTATGGTGGCCACCAAGAATAAATTGGTACTGGAAACGGTGCTGAAATTTGCGCAACAGCGTTTAAGCCCGCCGACGGTAGAGCAGTTAGGGATGCTTGGACTGCTGGAAGTGGAAGAAGAATATTTTCATAAAGTCAATATAGAATACCGGAAGCGGCGCGACACTCTGGTGGAAGGCCTGAATAAAATAGAGGGTGTTAAATGCCCTACTCCCGGTGGCGCCTTTTACTGTATTGTGCAGTTGCCGGTAACAGATACCGATGATTTCTGTCAATGGATGCTGAGTGATTTCAGCTACGAAGGGGAAACAGTGATGATGGCTCCTGCCAGCGGATTTTATGCGACAGAAGGCAGAGGAAAAAATGAAGTACGTATTGCCTATGTGCTGAACAGCATAGATTTAAAGAAGGCGATAAAATGCCTGGAAGAAGGATTGAAAGCGTATAAGGGTTTATGATTTGGGATTTCCGAATTGGGAATTGGGAATTCAGATTTTAGTTTTTAAATCTATTATTTCTATTTTGTGGAACCTGAAAACCGTTTTTGTTGTTTAATGATTAGTTCTTTGGAAAAATTCTATCTTAAAATCGTAATTCTGAAATCTCAAATCATAAATTTTAATTGGGGTTGACAGGAATTGACGGCAGGATAGTGGATAGGTAAGCATGCCGAGCATTGTGCGATTTGGCTCGTAAAATTTAATGCACGAACTTTTTTTACATGGCGAGAATACTTTCGCAATGGCTGCTTAATACAGGTTATTAAGCCCGGCCTTTGCTCCTCGAAATAGTCTGACCGATACTATTCGACTGAGCATCATCGAATCGGAATAGCAAAGCAGTTGTTTCGCCTGCCGCGTGAAATTCAGAGACTAAGATGGCAATCGGTAGGTACTAACGCCTGTTGCCGTACGAAAACCAAGTTACTACTAAGCATGTAGAAAGCTTATAAACGTTTTGTCCGGACGCGAGTTCAAATCTCGCCAGCTCCACCAAAAAAACGCATCCATCCGGATGCGTTTTTATTTATGAAATTATAAGTATTTCTGTCAGTTTCAGATATCTCGTTACAACACAGCACGAGAAAAAAGAAAACCCACTCTAAAATCAGGTTATTCTCCTTTCTCGATAATGAAATCATCAAACAATAAGGAATCCGTACTTGAATTATTATTTCCATTTAGACTAACAATATTGCCAACGGGCATTGTACCACTATCTGTAAATTGCAGTGAATCTTTTGTACCGGCAACTATATCTTCGATAAATGCATTTATTTTTTTGTTGTTTGCCGCAATCTGTAATTTATACACACGATTGTTTTGTATGTTGAAGGACTTCGAAATAAGTTCGTAAGGTGTTGAATAGGGCGTCGCGCCTTCGCATTTATAAATAGCAAAACCACTGGAATCGGCAAAAACCCCATAAAACTCCTGACTCATCCAATCGCTGCCCAAATCCCTGCTCTTAACGACAATACCAAATTGTGGCCTTCCATTAGTAACTTTACAGGTAACACTGGCTCTCACTTTATCACCGGACACAGTACTCGCACAACGAATCGCCCAAAAACCCTTTCCGCCAAAACTAAGTTTATCATCAACAACAGATGCTGTTCCATTAGCACCAACTCCGCCTACCTGTACGGAGTAATTACTGCCAAGACTACTGCTACCTGTTCTGTGAAAATCGTCAGAAAAGGAAGTATTCCATAGAACATTACCATCACCTGTCTCATTTTTAGAACATTGCAGACATAAGAATGCAGATAATAAGAGCATAACCACACTCGTTATCATTAGATATTTTTTCATAAGAATTAGTTTTAAAATTTTTAGTTGCCGTGGAAGAAGTATTCTTTATAATACAAGATAAATACCTCTTTAAATTTAATACTTTTTACAGGATTAATCAAACGCATTCCTATTATTAAATATATAAACTAATTTTTCACAATAAGAAAACGATTGCTGGTTCTACTTTGCTCTGGTATAAATCCTTGTTTGGTCTATTTCTTTCAAAAACCTGTAGTGGGATTGGATGTATGCTCTCATTGTTGGATGATTTTCATGCCTGAATGTTTCATCCCGGAAATAAAATCCCGGAACGGCATCTACAAATAAATAAGGTGTATTCCGTTCCATATCTGCAATATAGCGCTGTATAAAATACTCCCGATAGTCACTGGGAAACAACTGGTTGAAGGTATTCGGGTCGCGCACCGCCTGAAAACTTTCCGTCTCCACGTACAACCTCGTATTCCAGCCCCATACCGCCATTTTATTATCCGGCTTTTGTAAGCTATTCAGATACACGGAAACCGGAGTATACAAATTGCCTGATTTTTTGAAAACATCATCAATAAAATAGCTGTTCTGATAATTAGAATATCCAAACAACAGTACGAACAGCAGGAAGTAAAAAATCCGGTAGGTATAGCTGTCCTTATTCAAAAAATAGAAAAAAGCAACTATTGCCGCTAATCCGGTAAATAATATATAGAGGTAATGATAAAACAGATTGCCGGTTTTAATAATGGTAAAATAGCTAACAACAAGAAAAATGGTCAGCAACAATAACTCCGTTGGATATGCGAATAATTTGCGGGGATTACTAAATAGCTGCACCAATCCCAAAATAAACAAACCAATCACCAGCACCTTAAACTCAATATTTGCTTTCAGCAAATGATAACCATTCAACAGACTTTCCGGAAACGGCACACCAAACCCCAACCCCGCCCCGGATACAACGATATTCATCTTAACATATGAGATACAAGCATCAGAAAACGAACCATTATGAAGGGTAATACCTATAGTTATCAGAACAGGTAGGCTTGCAGCAAACAAAATAACCAATAGAAAAGCATATTTTTTTTGCTGAAAGAGTAAAAATAGTACGACTACCAACACAAACAATGCAAGGATACTGTACTGGAACTTTGCCAGCGGTAGCATTCCTACCAGTAACGCTGCTGCAAGTAATGAAACTATCTTATTGCTGTTCACACAATAGTCGGCAACGCAATAGATGGAAATCAGCAGCAGCAGATTAGGAATCTGTTCGCTGGTATACATAATCAATTCATTTGTTGACAGAAAGACATAAAACAAGACTAACGGAAAAAGGATGATTCTGGAATCTTTGGGGAGAAATAAAAACCGGAATAGTTTATACAGAACTATTATCGTCGGAAACTGTATGAATACCGCATTTATTAACCTGAAACTGAAATAATTCATTGGAATGCCGGCTCTGGCGAACCATACAAACGGCAGCGAATCCAATGGCCCGGAAGTGTGGGTGTCCGCGTGTTTCCAATAACTCAGCTGGTTCGACAACAGATTAATACAGGACAAAAACTCCGATTCATCCGGATTATAGGAATACTGCATAAAAGACGGCAAGCGAAACAGCAGCATTCCAACAAGAACGGCTAAAAAAAACACAACATCATTGACCTTCTTTTTGACAAGCAAAAAATAGCCGGCCATCCATACAAAACTACCCGCAAACCATAACGGCCAGCAATAAGGTTGCAGGCTGCTGAAACAGCCGCGAAAGAAATCAGCGAAACATCCCGGATAGTCTATATAATTTTCCACCTGCCAACAGAAATTTCTTTAAATATACTATTTAGAAACTGTTGTTCTGACGTAATACAAATAAAAACATCTTCGGGCTATGCCCGAAGATGTTCAGGGTTCCATATTGATTAATGCCTTATTATTATTTTATGAGTAAACAACTTATCTTGTTTTCTGACTGATAAAAAATACATTCCTTCAGGCAGATGGCCGGTTTGTAACCGATAACGTTCCCCGGGAGCGGCTTCATAATGATCCGATGCTATAACAGATCCGGATACATTGCACAACTGCAGCTCAACAGCTCCTGTATAATCCCCTGTCGCAATAGTAATAAGCTCTCCGGCAGGGTTCGGGAAGAGGTCGGGCGCTTCTGTATTCTGTCCTATTTCTCTCATCCCCGGCAATATTGGCATACCCGGAGGCAGTAATAATGTTTTCACGATATAGGGCTGGATATTAACTATCATCGGTGCTTTCGCGAAAACAAATACATAGTAATTTCCGGCCTGTAAATTTGCATACAAGATGGTATCATCGGCAGCGCCCACTTTGACAGAAGATGCCAGCAATGCATTCGTAGCTGCATCTCTCAGCTCGATGTCGTAATCCAGCACCAGATTCGTCAGCACGAGGCGCAGCGTAGCACCCTGTACTGTATTCATAATAACGAAACGGTCAATATCCGCAGCTGGACATACAATACCTGTACCCTGCGTGCCATTGGCCAGATAAGGCCCAAAGATGGCATTTTCGTTCGGGTCATTCGGGCAGGGTACAGCAGGGACTGCCGCCAACGTACGAAACAACTGCGATACAGAAAACGTACCTTTGGTTGCATTGGCATACACCGGTTGCACCTGCCACTCATAAGCGGACGGGTACGGAAGCAACCCCGCGATATTAATGGTATTGGCAGTACTGGTTCCGTAAGTCCAGGGAACATTATTGCCCAATACCCGCCATTGTATGTTATAACTTACCGCCCCAACATAGGGACTCCAGCTAAGGGTAGCACTCGCTGCCGTGATATTGGTAGCAAGAAACAGCCGCTGACATAATGTAGAATTCACAAAACCAGTTCGGACATTATCAAACGTAGCGGACATTCGGGCTTTTTGTCCGGTACTAAACATACTCATACACGCATCATTCGAATAGTCCATATAGTTCATAAACATGTCACCAAATGGCAAATTATTACAGCTGATACTCGGATACATAGGGCATCCGAAATTCGGTCCGCCCTGATTTGGTGTGTCACCGACATTGTCTGTACCATTACACAGAGTGCCGTCATCTCCCCATATATGAAAGATATTTAACCAGTGTCCGATTTCATGGGTAGCCGTTCTTCCCCCATTAAACGCACCGCCGTAAAATGTTGTAAACGGATTGGCTGGCGCCCTGCCTATAGTTCTGTAATCGCAGACCACGCCATCATTAAGTGAAAGTGGCAATGCCGGGAATGTGGAATACCCAAGCGCGATAGACGTAATGTCCGCAACATAAATATTCAGGAATTTGTTCGGATCCCAGGCTAATGTTGGTTTCAACGCTTCCATCTGGTTATAATCAAAACCGGAACGTCCTCCGTTGACCCTATTGATTCCCAGTGCCGGATTTCCTTGTACGTCCTGTAATGCCAGGCAAAACTCCACTTCGCAATCAGCGGCAAACGGCTGAAATACTGCAGGTATGGTTAGCGCATTGGCATTTAATTTTCTGAAATCTTCATTTAACACCTGTAACTGACTTAAAATCTGAGCATCAGAAATATTGCGTCCTTTGCCAACAGCCTCTCCGTAATGGATGATATGAAAAACGACAGGTATTGTTATAATTCCTGTTCTACTGGATGAATGGGAATTATTTTTCCCTTTTTTATAAAAATTTTCAACCGATAATGAAGTGGCATCTTCTAATTGTTTACGGGCTTTGGCAAATGACGGTTGTTTCGCCATCATTTGTTTCAGTATTTCCTGAGAAGTGCAGCTGCGGGGTTGAGCCATTATCGGTTTATTAAACAGGAGAACCAACAAAAAAATCAGGGTCTTTATGTTTCGGGGTGTAAGGCCTTTATGTGTATACATGCCTGTGCGTAGAATTTTTGTTTTCATGACTGTATTTTTTAGGGTGAATAATTTTGTTGGTTCAAAAATGCGGCAAACGTTTCGGATAATCGAATCAAATAATTGAATATTATGAATAGTCTAAAATGGATATTCATAAAAATACCAGATAAATTATATCTTACATATTGACATTAACAATCAAAAAGAATATCTTTAATTATGAAAAGTCAAGAGACTATTTTCAGACTAATAAAATCCTTAACAAAACAGGAAAAAAGATATTATAAGCAATTTGCGACTGATAAGGCATTAAAAGGCAGCAGTAATTACGCGCTCTTATTTGATGCAATAGATGCCAGAGATTATTATGATGAAGCACGGTTAAAAAAGAAATTCACCAAACTTTCTTTTACGGAAACAAAATATCAGCTGTATGGAAATATCCTTAAATCCCTGCACAGTTATCATTTAGATGGTTCCGCTGACAGCAAACTGAACCTTGCTATCCATCAGGCAGAAATTTTGTTCAACAAAGGCCTTTATCCTGAAACATTGAAGATCATTCAGAAAGCTCAAAAGAAAGCTATCCATGATGAAAAGTATACGCACTTACTGATGCTGTATGAATGGGAACGACAGGCGGTTATTTACTCCTACGAATTCCCGACTATGAAAGAAACAATTGATGGTATATATCAGAAGACACAACATTACCAACAATTAGCCACCTTGCAAACCGATTATTTTTACCTGAGTAATTGCCTGTATATGCTGCACTTTAAAAGTGGGGTAATACGTAATAAGGCTACACAGAAAGAGTATGACGCTATTATGCAGCATCCCCTGTTACAGGATGTTACACTGGCAAAAACCTATGAAGCAAAGACCGTCTTTTATCACTGCCATAAAACATACTGGTTTGCAAGGCAAAATTACCACGAATATTACAAGTACTGCAAACTGCACCTGGAAGCGCTGGAAGAAAAACCATCGCTGATAGATGCAAAAGTAATACGGTATATTGGCGCCACCTATAGCTTAGGTCTTGCGCAAATTGATGTAAAGGAGTTTTCTGAATTCAAACCGCTGCTGCAAAAAATGCGTACCATACCATTACATTACAAAACCGCGGATACGGCCATCAACAGGCAAACTATTTTTGATATGAGCTACCGGTTGGAATTGCGCTACTACAATTGCATTGGCGATTTTGAAACAGGCAAACAAGTGGCCATAAAGGTGAAAAAGGGAATGGAAGAATATGCCTCTACTTTGTCCGATACCAGTCAGTTATTATTCTATTACGAACTCTCCGTCGTTATGTTTGGCAGTAAACAATATTCCAAAGCGTTGGAATTTATTCAGCTGGTTACAGACAGCAAACTGGCAAATGTAAGAGAAGACCTTGTTTCCGTTTTGAAAATACTCCAGTTAATTATCCATTATGAATTAGGGCATGAATTGCTGTTGCCATATATTATTAAATCAACATACCGCTATCTGTACAAAAAAGAAAGATTATACAAAATGGAGACTATCATACTTCTCTATTTACGCAAACTGGAAAACATACAAACACGTAAAGACTTATTCCAATCGTTCCAGTTGCTGCGAAACCAGCTTTTCTCTTTGCGTTCCGACCCCTATGAACGAATTGGCCTGGATTACATTGATTTTATTGCCTGGCTTGACAGCAAACTGGAACGGAAAGAATATGCAACATTGGTAAAACAAAATTATCTTGAATCCTGACAACCGGATATTATAATTTACAGGCAGTACAACACCTTAATTAAACACTACAGAATTAGGGCCGATGCCCACTTTCAGTGAGTCTATGAGTATTCCTGAGGAAGTGTATCTGAATGCAAACCCGTTAGATGTAAAATTCGGGGCAGACAATCCCCATATCTGATTGGTGAATGGCGATGCCGCCAAGCCGTAAAAATCCCTTCCGGATATGACAGACGATGACGGCAGGCTACCCGATGCAATATCCATTGCAAAAATTTGATTGCCAATGCTGTAATAAACCGTCCTGCCATTATTTCCAATGGCGAGATTGACCACATAACTCGGATTACCTGCGGATATGAGCTTAAAACTTTTATCAATCGTATTTGCAGCCGTATTGATACGCACCAGACGGGAAGGTGTCAGTTTGGTTATATTAGGCCAGCCTGAATAATCCGTCTGGCCCGCGCATAATACCCACACAAAATTCTGCGCATCTTTCACAATTTTCGCAGGAATATCCCCCACCTTTAATGTCTGAATTACCGCATCCGTCGTGACATCAATTACGGATACAGTGCTGTCCACATCAAATCCACCGCTGTTACAGACATAAGCATGACTGCCTGCCAAAGCCAGTTGTTCCGGGCCTTTTCCTACATTTATGGAATGAGTAATCGTATTGGTGGTCAGGTCCAGCACATTAACCATACCATCGAAATTGCCATTGGTCACATACGCTTTTGTATCACTGATTCCCAGCGCATAACGGACATAAGCCGTTTTAACGGCATCAGTAATGGTTGCCACATGCCTGAATGTGCGCGCGTCGACAATTTCTATTTTTTTACTGTTGTTGACACAAATAATGCCTTTATTGCCGACTCTGGTATACGACTGCACCACATCGCCCAGATTCAAGCCTGCGTTGGCACTTTCATAAATATAATTGGTGACACTGTCATTTCTGCCTATAAACGAGACAGAGCCATTATTGCTGCCAAAATTGCCTTCATTAACAACTAAAGCAGTACCGCTTTCAACAAACGTTCCGATAGCGGCTTCAGTGGTTTCTTTCTGACAGGAACTGATTGCTGCACTTATCAACATGCAAACACACAAGAACAAAAAGGAATTTTTTTTCATTTTACAATTGATTTATAGGTTATCATTAAGGAGAGTACATAATTGCGAAGCGGCTGTGCATAGCTTCGTAGGTTTTCATACCGGACATTCGTGATATTATTTATCTTGATAATACATTCTGCATCGATATTTTTTGCGGGCAGCTTAGCGGAAACAAACATATCGATCAGGCTATAGGCTTTTAATTGAAACACTTTACTGTTTTCATCATCCGAGAAACGTTTGCCAACATACAGATAATTCATTCCCATTGTAAAATATTTATCTTCAAAGACAACATACGATTTAATGGAATGTATGGGTTTGTATCGGATATTGTTTCCATTCAATCCGGTATTGCTCGCATCTTCCGCAATGACAGCGCGGTTATAGTTGTAATTAACAGAAAAACGAAACGCGTTTGTCGAATTCCACGTGATTGTATGCTCCCATCTGGTCTCCACACCATAATGCCGTGTTTTCTTAATATTTTGAGGAGAATACAATCCCGAACTTTCCGGCACCCAAACAATATTATTGTATATCGCCGAGTAATACGCCGAACCACTAATCATCATCCGGTAGAGAGCTGTTTTTTGAATCGGATTTAGATGCAGATTGTATTCCACACAATATCCATGTTCCGGCAACAGAAACTTATTGCCACCGGGTTGCCAGTACAAATCGTTCAAATCCGGATAACGGAATTTGTCCGCATAGCTAACAGAAGTGGTAATAATATTTCTATAATCGCTGTAGGACAGCGCGACACCAAATTGCGGTCTTATATATTTTCCGGCACCTAACTCCTGACGTACACTCGCATTCAGTGTTACATTCTTAATGCTGTACTTCGCACCAGCAAACAATGCCCCGCGGTGCTGCTGTACGGTAGTATGCATATATTCCGTTACGCGGGCGACAGTCAGGTTATAATCCACTCCTGCATCCATCACCACGCCGTGCTTAAAGAAATGCCGGTAATTGATACTGTTTTGAAGCCCGTGCATATAATAAGGCGCATAAATTTTCTGAATACTGTCGTGATACAGCATGTAATCATAAATATACCCGCTTCGGATATACAACTGCGAAGACCTGAATATTTTTTGATACTTCACATAACTCTTAACAGTAAAATCGTCCTGATACTTACGGCTTTGTTCATATGTGCCCATCATTGCAGGAATTTCGTGCCTTTTGTGAAGAATATAATTACCAAAATCCAGCCGTTGATTTCTTTTCAAGCGCACACTGAGCTGATGAATCGCCGCCCATTGCTTTGTCGCATTGTGTTCATTCCGCACATACGGGTTATCAAACTTATAGTTGTCGTAATACGGAAAATTATTTTTAGCTGTCTGATAAAACGCCGATGATACAAACTGTATCTGATTATTGCCCGCCTGTAGTGAGAATCCTGTTTTATAATTTTGAAAAGACATCGCATCTTGTCTCAAAGAAATACGCAGTTGCTTTTTAAATACCGGTTGATGATTCAGTAAAACAGCGCCGCCAAAATTGCCACTGCCAACCACCGCTGAAGATGCGTTGGTTACTATCTGGATGGAACTGCCCGTGTTTACCGGTATCAGCGACAAATCCATTGTTCCCAGGGTAGCAGAATTCAGTTTCAACCCATTCCATAAAACTGTAGTTTGGTCATCCGCAGTGCCACGCACACTGAAGGTGGCAATACCGCCGGTGCCATAACTGTACACCTGTGTCGGAGTGAAGTACTGCAATACTTCCGCTACTGAATTTTGTCCATAGTAATGCGTCTGAAAACTATCCACATGGTAAACAGCGTTAGCGTTAGAGTAATAATTTTCACGGGAAGTCTGTATCAGCACTTCCGGAATAGGGATAGTGTCTGCAAAAACGGGTAATGCAACTTCTATCAGATAAAGGGCCAATAGCGAAATGAGATGAACTGTTTTATCTTTCATAACACTTCAAATGTTTCCTCAGAACACTTTTTAGTAATCTGATTTTGGCAGGTCTTCTGACTTACACTATCTGTTGCGCCTTCCCGTTTTATCAAACAGTGGCATGAAGAGCAACAAACCCTTAGAGTGCTTACAGCAACTGGGATTGTTCAGGAATTTCACCTGATTCCCTTTTCATCTTAAACCGGCAGTAAACAATAGTTTTGATTGAATTAAAACCGGAAGAACCAAAATTCACGATAAAGGTATGCTACAGCAGTCAAAATTCAAAATCCAAAAACTGAAATTTACATATACTTATTAACCGGCCTGAACATTTCTGTGGATGATTTGTAAATTGTATAGTAAATTACCTGCTAAAATCTATACCATGAGTTTCAATCCTGTAATAACCACTTTTCTTATGGCGATACTGACCTGTTCTTGTACCGCGAAACCTGCGCTGAAACCTGTAAAATATGCCGATAAGCAACAGGTATTAAATGGATTCGCCGTTCAGCCGGAGCATTCAAAAGACAAAGCAGGAGTATTGGTACTTCCTGCCTGGATGGGTATAGACGACCATGCCAAACAATCTGCATTAGAACTGGCCGACGAGGGTTATTACACCTTTGTCGCCGACATCTATGGCGATGGCAACTATCCCAAAAATACGAATGAAGCCGGACAAAGAGCCGGTTATTACAAATCACATATTTCAGAATACAGAAACCGCATCCGGCTGGCATTAGAGCAGCTTGTACTGCAAGGCGCTAATCCGGACAAGATTGCTGTGATAGGCTATTGTTTTGGAGGAACAGGCGCTCTGGAAGCTGCAAGAGCTAACCTTCAGGTAAAAGGTGTGGTATCATATCACGGCGGACTGGGCAGGGATACTGCGATAGCTGTCAAGTCAATACAACCCAAAGTGCTGGTCTGTCACGGTGCAGACGATTTCTTTATACCTCAAACGGAAATACTGGCTTTTCAACAGGAAATGCGTGACAGCAAGGCTGACTGGCAAATGGTCTATTATGCCAATGCTGTTCATTCCTTTACAGACCCTTCAGCAGGTAATGACAATTCAAAGGGAGTAGCATATAATGAAAAAGCGGCAAGGCGTTCGTGGAAACTGATGCTGGATTTTTTAGATGAACTATACAGGTGATTATTTTGCATCTAATAATTTATCGATGGCCAGTTCATCTTTTAAGGCCGCTTTTTTCATTTCAGCAGCCAGTTTACGGCCAAGATATTTTTCAATTACAGCATGTACCAAATAAATAACAGGTGTCAGCGCCACTGCCATGATAAATTTATAGATATAGTTACCGATACAGATAGACATTACCACATTAAAGGCCCAGGCTTTTCCATTGGCATCACTGATGTATTTTGGATACAGATAAAAGGCAATAAACAGCACGACAAAACTATCTATCAATTGTGAAACGATAGTAGAGCCGGTACTTCTCAGCCAGATATACTTTTCACCACTCCATTTTTTGATACGGTGGAACACCACCACATCGACAACCTGCCCGATTAAGAAGGCAACCAATGAGCCGAGGATGATGGCAATCCCCTGCCCGAAAATCTGAGCATAAGCCGCCTGCATATCCGGAACGCCTTGTTCATTTTTAGAACCCGGCCACCAGCCGGCCGGCACCAGCCGGATGGCCACGAAATACATAAAAAAAGCATACGCCAGCAACACCACTGTCAGATATGATAAAAACCGGACACCTCTTTCTCCATAATATTCATTTATGATATCCGTCATGATAAATACCACCGGCCACAGCAGTACCCCGGCTGTCAGGTTAAAAGAAAAATCATTACCGAATAAGGGAATTGAAAAAGGTGTTATCCCCAATGTGCTTTCCAAAGAAAAAATTTTGACTCCAATTACTTCCGCAATAAAAGCATTGGCAATAAAGAAACCTCCAAGAAAGATGAAAAGCTTGGTGGATTTATCCTTGATGATATTCGTTATCATAATTGGGTAATTAATTGTCCGTATAAAAAACTAATCCAGTCTGACTTCTTTTAGAATCACCATATTCATCGCGTTGTTGGGCAGCCCTTTTACATTCTTGTGGGTAAATCGCGTGACTTCATCATAAAACAAAGGCACCACAGGCGCTTCCTCTATAATAATTTGCTCCATCTGACGATACAAAGAGCAGGTTTTCTGTGCATCGGTTTCCTTCATAGCGGCTTCATATAATTTATCATACTGTTCATTTTTAAAAAACGTATAATTCGGCGGCGCACCGTTCCTGCTGTAAAACAAGGCAAGGTAGTTCTCTCCATCCGGATAATCCCCTATCCACGACGCGCGAAAAAATTCCACTTCATTTTTGCGCATCGCCTCACGCAGAAAAGTCGCCGGTGTATTTTCAATTTTCAGAGTTATACCAATATTCGATAACTCATTGGCAATGTTGGTAATCAGGTCCTGATAGGTAGGATTGGAATATACTTTAATTTCACCAATGCCTTTTCCGTTCGGATAGCCCGCCTCTATCAATAGTTTTTTTGCCTTGTTCACATCATACGTAAATCCTTTAAAGTGTTCATCGTAACAAGGAACACCCTTTGGTATCATGCCATTTTCAGCAGATATCCCGATGCCGTTTCGCAGGTAGGCAATCATCTTCTTACGGTCAATCGCGTAATTAATCGCCTGTCGGACTTTTTTGTTTTTTAATGCGGCATACGGTTGTTTTGCCATCGATATCCCCAGATACTCCGTATTCAGATAAGGCATTTTTTCAAAATTAACGGTACTTTTCCATTCGGGCTGCAAATCACCGGTTCGTGTCAACAGCTTATCTTTGTATGAGATATCCAGGCCTGTCATGAAATCAAGTTTCCCTTGCGAGAACTGCAAAAATTCCGTGCCTCTGTCTGCAATAAAACTGATACGCACTCCCTTGAGATAAGGCAACCGCACTCCTGCACTGTCTTTCTCAAAATAGTTATCATTTCTCGTAAGAATCAGCACATTGTTTTCCTCCCATCGAACCATTTTGAAAGGGCCGGTTCCTACAGGATGGGAACGAAAATCCTTGCCATAAAAGTCCACTATCTCTTTTGGTACAACACTGCAATATTGCAAGGTCAGCAAGCCCAGCATTGGATGAAACGGAGTAAGGAGGTTGATTTTAAAAACAGAATCATTCACCGCTTCAAACGGGTTTGATTTGTCCACTTTATCATTAAACAGCCAGCCGCCTGTAGACGCTACGGCGGAATCAATCAGACGATGGAACGAATACACAAAATCCTGTGCCGTCACTTTCTTTCCTTTACCATTCGGAAATTTCTCGTCATCGTGAAAATATACATCGTTTCGCAACAAAAACGTATAATGCAAACCATCTTCGCTGATAGTCCAGCTTCTGGCAATGCACGGCTGTACATTCAACTGTTCATCCACCTGCACCAGTCCGCTGAAAATCTGATTATCGCACCACATAGTCGCCTGATCTTTTGAAAAAGCCGGGTCTAAGGAAGTCAGCCCCGCTGAAATATTAAAATGAAATATCTCTCGTTGTGCTTCCGACTGCCGTCCGCATTGGATAACCAGCAGAGCAGCTAAAGATGCAACTATTAAACTTAGTGTTATGCGCATAAAAGGGATTAAAACTTCATAAATAAATCAATCTGAGTATCTATCATCTTAATGATTTCCGGATTTTGTAATTTACCCGCTTCGTCCAGCATCAGGTGAACCTGTGAGATGGGAATCTTCAGGTGCAGGACATCCATCTTGATATGATTAAAAATATTTGTCAGGTGTTCCATACCTCTCAGGTTTCCAGCACGACCTTCGGCTACACCTGTCAGGCAGGCTTTTTTGTTGTGAAAACATTTTTTGATATCACTCGCATCCAGAAACCCTTTGAGCATACCGGGAAAACTGCCGTTGTATTCCGGAACGATGAAAATATATTTTGTTGTCGGCGCCAAAATACCGTCTTCTATACTTGCCAGTTGAGGATGTTTGGTATTATGAAAAGTTTTATTAAAAATAGACTCATCTACTCCTTCCAGCGTAAAAAACTGATGCGGGATGTTTTTTTTACCCAGCAATTCGTCATAAAAATTAGCAATTTTCCTCGAATTGCTGTCTGCGCGTGCTGTTCCGTGAAAAATTGTGAGCATGTAGTATCGTTTGCATAAAAGTAAAACCGATTCATTCACAATATTTTAAAATTTATCCACAAGACGTGTGTGTAATTCTTTAATAACTTGGTGAAAATTGCTCCTTATTTAAAGCTATTTTTGAAGCGTAGAACATGGATGTAGATGGTATAAGTTCAGGTTTGTCGGCAGCTTTCACTTTATTGCGCTAAAAAACAACTTTCAACCGATTATATTCTGTTTGTTCTTATCTGTAACGTTAACACATAGCTTCCTTTTAAAATGAAATTAACATATTACGGACATTCGTGTTTTTTGGTGGAATCCGGCGGTAAGCGAATTCTGTTTGACCCGTTTATTACCACAAATGAGCTGGCGAAACATATCGACGTGGAAAAAATCGAATGCGATTATATTGCAATTTCGCACGGGCACTTCGACCATATAGCAGACGCAGTGGCGATAGCAAAACGCACAAAAGCAACCATCATCTGTGCTTATGAAATCTATGAATGGTTTTCCAAACAGGGATTAACGAATTTCAGGCCAATGAATACGGGCGGAAAATGGACTTCCGATTTTGGAACGGTCAAATGCGTTTCCGCGGTACATTCTTCCTGTTTACCGGACGGCACTTATGGTGCCAATCCAATGGGATTTGTGTTTAATACATCCGAAGGTGATTTTTATTACAGCGGTGATACCGCCCTTACAACCGACATGCAACTCATACCGCGATGGGCAAACCTGAAATTCGCCGTATTGCCCATTGGTGATAATTTTACAATGGATATATCAGATGCCATTGCCGCAGCGGATTTTATCAAATGTGATAAAATAATAGGTGTGCATTATGATACTTTTGGATTCATCGTGATTGATCATGAAGCCGCCAAAAAGCAGTTTGCAGACGCCGGAAAAGAATTGCTATTATTAACAATCGGAGAAACAATCGAATTATAAATAACATACCTGTTACGGGCTGTAAAACCTAAGGCGGGTAATCAATAACCAACCACTTTTAACGTTTAAAGAAACATGGGAAAAATTATCAGTATTGCGAATCAGAAAGGCGGAGTTGGAAAAACCACTACCGCCATTAATCTGGCGGCGAGTTTAGCCATCCTTGAACAAAAAACATTGCTTATCGATGCCGACCCTCAGGCGAACAGCACCAGTGGCTGTGGTTTCGACCCGAGAAATATTAAAGTAAGCTTGTATGAATGTCTGATTGACAGCGCTAAAGCTAAAGACATCATATTAGAGACTGACACACCGAATTTATATTTACTACCTTCTCATCTGGACTTAGTGGGTGCTGAAATAGAGCTCATCAATCATCCGAACAGGGAAAAGATATTGAAAGAAATCTTACACGACCTAAAGAAGAAGTATGATTTCATCATCATCGACTGTTCTCCTTCCCTCGGCCTGATAACAGTGAATGCCTTAACGGCATCGGACAGTGTGCTTGTACCCGTTCAATGTGAATACTTCGCATTGGAAGGGTTGGGGAAATTACTCAATACCATCAAAATTGTTCAGTCAAGACTGAATAAAGAACTGGAAATTGAAGGAATTTTACTGACTATGTACGACCAGCGTTTGAATTTATCCAATCAGGTAGTGGCAGAGGTGAAGCGTCGTTTTGAGCACAGCGTCTTTAACACCATCATTCACCGTAACACCCGTTTGGGCGAGGCTCAAAGTTTGCGGCAACCTATTATCATGTATGATGCGGAAAGCAAAGGCGCTGTTAACTACCTCAATCTGGCCAGGGAAATATTACAAAACAACGGCATGACGAACATTCCGATGGAAGAAAAATTCATTGAAGCGGAAGGAAAAGAACAACTTAATTAGACAGCGGCATTTTAAATGACGTACACACATCATTTAAAAAGACAAGCTCACTCAATCATTAACTATCAAATCAAAAGATATGGTAACGAATAAGAAAAAAGACGCGATGGGAAAAGGTATCCGGGCCTTATTGTCGAATTTAGATGAAGACACGGAAATATTAAAAATCAGTGCTACGGATGAAGATTCCATCATCAATACCGTACCGAAAATAAAACTGGATTTAATTGAAGTAAATCCATTCCAGCCGCGTGCCGACTTTAACCAGCAGGCATTGGAAGAACTGGCAGCCTCTATCAAAGTGCATGGCGTCATACAGCCAATTACCGTTCGAAAAATCACGGATAAAAAATATCAGCTGATTTCGGGAGAGCGCCGTTTGCGTGCCTCTAAAATGGCCGGATTGACGGAGATTCCCGCTTATGTTCGCACTGCCAATGACCAGGAGGTAGTGGAAATGGCATTAATCGAAAATATTCAGCGGGAAGACTTAAACGCTATGGAAGTAGCCCTGACGTACCAGCGTTTAATTGACGAATGCCAGCTGACACATGAAAACCTCGGAGAACGATTAGGCAAAGACCGCTCTACCGTAACCAATTATCTTCGACTGTTGAAACTTCCGCCGGAGATACAAAAAGCACTGCGTGATAAAGTATTATCCATGGGACACGCCAGAGCAATTATTTCTTTGCCCGAAGTGGACAAGCAGTTATATGTCCTGAAAGAAATCAATAGTAAAGGCCTGTCTGTCAGAAAGACCGAAGAATTGGTACGCCTGCTGTCCACCAAAACCACAAACAAAAAAGACAGCAAGAAAGACGAACCACTGCCGGCATCCTACAAAAATGTACAGCACAAGCTGATGGATATTTTTGAAACAAAGGTAAAAATCAAAAAAACAGCCTCGGACAAAGGCGAAATCATTATACCTTTCTACTCTGTCGCCGACCTGAACAGGTTATTAGATATTATCGAAAAAGAGTAATTTTACATGCAATGCCTCATGTGAAATTTACTATAACGCGTATTGTTTTCATTCTTTTGTTTATCCTGTCGTATGCGAAGCCATCAGCCGCTCAAACGCAAAAGGATACCGTTATACTCACAACCCAGGCTTTTACTGATTCTTCCATTTCCATTTCTGATACTTTCCGGAATCCATTCGTCAAAATGTATCAGTACGGCAACACCATAAAACCCGATTCATTGGCAAACGATGCATCCGTATCCAAGAAGATGAAAAAAGCAAAAAAAACAGATACCACTCACTACTCCACTAAAAAGGCGGCACTCTGGGCTTTGGGATTTCCGGGATTAGGACAGATATACAACAAAAAATACTGGAAGCTGCCGATTGTTTACGCCGTTATCGGGACAGTGACTTATTTTGTGGCATCCAATGGTATAAAACTAAAGCAGTTCAACGGCTATCTGAGGAACTCGTATAATGACATTGAGAATCCCGCACCGTATAATTCCTTAAGTTTATCGCAAATAGAAACTATCCGGAATGGTTACCGCCGAAACGTACAGATAGCGTCTTTTGGTACCATCTTAGCCTGGGGGTTGTCCATTGTGGATGCGACGGTAGATGCGCATCTCAGAAGTTTTGATATCTCTGACAAATTAACCCTGCATGTGAATCCCCAATTAAATTATACCAACCTCACGTATTACGCGGGAATAACTGTAAATTTAGGACTTAAATAATTTCTCCATAAAAATGAAAATCGCTTTAATCGGATACGGAAAAATGGGAAAAGCTATTCACGAGATAGCGGAAGAAAAAAACACTCTTTTAGGCAGAAAAGAATATGATATTTCCCTCATCATAGACATCGACAACAGGGAAACTGTCACCAAAGAAGACCTTCAGTCAGTAGATGTGGCGATAGAGTTTACTTCCCCGCATACCGCCGTACAAAATATTCAGTGGTGTTTTGACGCGGATGTGCCGGTTGTAGTGGGCAGCACCGGATGGACGGAAAAGCTGGAGGAGATTAAACTGTATGCCACTATTCACCATAAATCATTCTTATTTGCTCCTAATTTCAGTATTGGTGTCAATATTTTTTTTGAAGTCAACCGTTATCTTGCCAAGATTATGAACGAGCATGATGAGTATGAAATATTCATGGAAGAAATCCACCATACGGAAAAGAAAGATGCTCCGAGCGGAACGGCATTGCATGCCGCATTAGATGTTTTAAAAAGAATCGCACGAAAGAAGAACTGGGAAAACAATGAAACAGATAAAGCTGAAACCTTGTCTATTATTTCCAAACGCGAACCGAATGTTCCCGGAACCCATACCGTCACATACGCCTCATCCATTGATAAGATTGAACTTACCCATACCGCCCATAACCGTAAGGGATTTGCGGGAGGCGCCTTAGCGGCTGCATCGTGGCTGGTGGGGAAGAAAGGCGCCTACTCCATGGAAGATGTACTAGGATTTAACAAGCATTAACAACCGGTCTGTAATATTATTCGTTAACAATTAACTTATACTCAACAACATTTAATTTTAAAATATGCTCAGTTTAGTTTACGCTTATTTATTGCATTACTTCTTACATATTCCATGTTTCGGCTTATATAAAAAGGCCGGAAAGAATCCTTACCATGTTTTTATTCCGCTGATTCAGGATTTTACATTACTGGAAATGATTGGCAGGCCTAAAAATCAGGCATACTGGGGATTAATTCCGTACGTCAATTTTTTATTCGGCCTGACCTGGACTACAGATATTTGTAATTCATTTGGCAAGCGTAACTTCCTTCAGCATCTGGCCGGTATTTTTTTCGGATACTTCTATTTTTCCGTCATAGGTTTTCTGGATAAGAATACCATATACGAAGGCCCGGGCCATACAAAAGACAAAGACAAGAAGGCCAAGCGTTCCTTCGCGCGTGAATGGGCGGATGCCACAGTGTTTGCAGTAGTGGCGGCCACTATCATACGTACCTTTGTGATTGAAGCTTATAAAATTCCTACAACTTCCATGGAAGGGTCGTTACTTGCGGGTGACTTCTTATTTGTAAGTAAATTAAATTATGGAGCGCGCACACCTATCACTCCAATAGCGTTTCCGTTTGCTCATCACACCATGCCTTTTAATCTGGGTAGAGCCTATTCCAAAATCATCCAGTTCGGCTATCATCGGTTACCCGGCTTTGAAAAAATAAAAAACGGAGACGTGGTTGTTTTCAATTATCCCGGAGATGCCTATCAGTTTGCTGAACGTCCGTTGGACAAAAGAGAAAATTATGTAAAACGCTGTGTCGGAATTGCCGGTGACACCCTCGAAGTCAGAAACAAACAGTTGTACATTAACGGAGTTGCTCAGCCGCACTATCAGAACATGCAGTTTGAATACATCGTAAAAACCAACGGGACATCCTTAAATGCTGATGTGATAAAATCTTTGGGCATCAATTGGTATAATGACTTTCCGGAAATCATTTACACCTATCCGAACGGCAATCAGCAGATGGGCTTCACCGATGATATTGGAAATCCTGTTGGCCCAACCGATGAATTATTCGCTCAGTTTCAAAATTACCTGAATCAGAACAAAGACTCTGTAGCTGTTTTACTGACCTACAGTCAGATAGAAAACCTGAAGAAACAGCCAAATGTAACGGCCATCCTTCCTGTCAATACGTCAACTATTCAGGGCAACTGGACTTATTCATTAGTAGCGCAGTACTACAAATGGAATTTAGATAATTACGGACCTCTTATCATCCCCAAAAAAGGCTGGACAGTGGATTTAACCGACAAGGATAACTTGTACAGATATGCTCAGACAATTGTTTTGTATGAACATTCGGATGCTACTATCATTGAAGACAGATTGCTGATAAAAGGACAAGCGGTAACTAACTATACATTCAAACAGGATTATTACTGGATGATGGGTGATAACCGGCATAATTCTCTGGACTCCCGCTACTGGGGCTATGTACCGGAAGACCATGTCGTGGGCAAACCGCTGTTTGTGTGGTTATCAAAGGACAACTTCAACCAGGGGCTGGAAGCTGTACACTGGAACAGGATGTTCCGAAGTGTGACAAGTCTGTGTAAATAGCCGGTTCATTATACGTAATATTCGAGTGACATATACCAATGGCTAAATCAACTCCTGAAATTCGCATCGCCAACAACAAGAAATATATCTTGTGCGTGATTCGAAAGAAGTGGATTGTATTGACACCGGAAGAAAAAGTTCGTCAGTATATTTTGCAACAGCTCATTTATGAACAGCACTATCCGCAAAAATATATATCTGTAGAAAAAACGCTGAAAGTAAATGAGCTGAGCAAACGCTACGATATTGTCGTCTTCAACCAGTCGCTGGAACCCAAAATACTGATAGAATGCAAGGCGGAATTTATTGAAATCAAAGAAAAGACATTACAGCAGATTGCGACGTATAACCTGAAGTTAAACGTTCCGTTTCTGATGGTAACCAATGGTAAAAACAGTTACCGGTTTGAGATTCGGGAAAATATCTCCGAACAGATTTCTTCCTTCCCTGTATTTGAGTTGTTATAAAATCTCAGCAGATAGTTTTAATATACAAACTCACCCTGATTACTTTGGATAGTCACTTGCTTTTTAGCAGCACTCTCCACATATCCGATGATTTGAGCATCCACCCCAAAAGAATGAGATACGGCTACAATCGTATCCGCGAATTGCTGATCACAATAAATCTCCATACGGTGTCCGCAATTAAATACCTGATACATTTCTTTCCAGCCGGTTTTACTTTCTTCCTGAATCAGGCGAAATAAAGGCGGTACGGGCAAGAGATTATTTTTTACAACATGTAAATTTTCAATATAATGCAGCACTTTGGTTTGTGCGCCACCGCTGCAATGTATGATACCGTTGATATTACGGACTCCGATTTCATCTATCACCTTCTTCACGACAGGCGCATAAGTGCGTGTGGGCGACAATACCAATTTACCCGCATCCAACGGGCTGTCTTCCACTTTATCGGTCAGCAGTTTAGAGCCTGAATAAATAAATCCTTTATCGGTATTAGGGTCATACGCTTCCGGATATTTTTCCGCATAGCTATTAGAAAATACGTCGTGCCGTGCGGAGGTCAGGCCATTGCTGCCCATTCCACCGTTATACTGACTTTCATAGTTAGCTTGCCCGTAAGATGCCAGCCCTACTATCACATTCCCCGCCTTGATATTCGCATTATCCACCACTTCATCCCTTCTGAATCGTGCTGTCATCACAGCATCTACGGAAACTGTCCGAATCACGTCGCCCATATCCGCCGTTTCTCCGCCCATCGGGAAAATACGCACCCCGTTTTCGTTCATCATTTCCACTACCTCATTCGTACCATCGATCAATGCTTTAATAACCTCCCCTGGAATGAGATGCTTGTTTCGGTTGATAATACTGGACAGCAGAAAATCAGATGTGGCACCCACACAAATCAAATCATCAGTATTCATCACAATCGCATCCTGTGCAATGCCCTTCCAAACCGACAAGTCTCCGGTTTCTTTCCAATATAAATAAGCCAGTACACTTTTTGTGCCTGCTCCGTCTGCATGAATGATGGAACAATAATTTTCATCACCCGTGAGGTAATCCGGAAATATCTTACAAAAGGCTTTTGGAAACAACCCCTTATCCGCCTTTTCAATGGCAGCATGCACTTCATCTTTCGTGGCGGATACTCCGCGTTGGTTGTATCGGTTGGTATTGCTCATTCCAAAACTATTAAACCCCGAATTGAGTGAGATGATGATTTAAATGGATGTACATTGCTTGCCCCCACAACTCTTTATCCATCACACCGAAAACGGGATGTTGCCCGTCTAAACTACCGGCCTTTAAAAATGTATTCATATTGTCCAGAAATTCCGCTTTTGTTGGCTCAAATGCGGGGTCATCTTTGACAATAAAAGAATCGGCCGTAACCATATTCTTTGGCCACTTGGTAATTACTTTGACCAGCAGCCAGCGGGCAAACGGATTCGCGGACAAATAGTATAATTTATCTTTCGGTAATCTTATCTTACCGGTAGGAACCGCGAATGCGACACTCATGTGTTTCAGCATCTGGCTGACGCTCATTTTTCCCCATTGCCGCTGAGATGAGGGCGTTAATTTATTTATCCTTGCAAGCATCTGTTGCTGCGTAGTTACATCGAAAAGTGTTTGCATAATTTATAATTTAAAACAAGTATTAGTAACTGCAAAAATAAACTAATTTTTTGAGCTGATTAAGTTATTTATTGAAACAGCTATTGGGAACATCGCATAGAGCCTATCCTTGAGAGGGAGTATAAAATTGAAGGGATTACAAAGACAATAAGTTAGTCAAACAGTATTCACACTAATTAATCCTTTAAACACCGGACGGAGAGCCCGTCATTTTTTGAATTAAAAAAATTAGGTGAAAATGCTTTATCATATGACAAATAAGATGCTACACCTGTTGATAATTCCTCTGTAGATGACCAAAAATAAGCATGAAAGCCAAGATTATAGAAATGATCATATCGGTAACCTCCGGGCAATCCTGAAAACCCGCTGGAATTGGTATTTGTAATGCCGGAATAAGAAGTCCACAAATCAGAATTTGCTTTCAATTTATTACCTGCAATAGTTTCTCCCCCTAAAAAATCTTTTAGTATAATCCATTCCGCTTTGGATGGCACATGCCAGCCTTCGGGTGCCAATTTCCCTGTATTCACGGCATAAAAATTATACAATTTTCCGTAAGTGGCATTATGGGTCATGTTATTATCATATATGCAAAAGGCTCCGGAGGTAGTTGCCATCCAGTCAGAATCATTCAAATCAGTCAGCATGGCTGTTCCGTCATTGTACCTGGTGGTTTTCAGATTTTCAATAGTCCAGCACTGAGAACCTATCGATACAGTATGATATAAATTGCCGTCAATATCCGATACACTTTCAGGGCAGGCATTATTACTTTTATTACAGGACGAACCGAAAAAAAGACTCATTGAAATGCATAAAATAATCTTACTATTCATCATACGGAATCATTAACTAAGGCATCCATCTTATTCGCTCAGAATCTTAAACGTTGTGCGTCTGTTTCTCTGGTGTTGTTCCTCTGTACATTTAGTACACTCACACGTTTCAATCGGCATGGACTCACCATACCCTTTTGCCGTTAACCGATCCGCTGCGATGCCTTTCTGTATCAGGTACTGTACCACGCTTTCCGCACGTTTTTGGGATAAGGTTTCATTATACGTATCTTTTCCACGACAGTCGGTATGAGAGGATAACTGAATTTTGATGGTCGGGTTTTTAACTAAAATATCTACCAGTGTATCGAGGCTTTGTGCCGCATCCGCACGGATATTCCACTTATCATAATCGTAGTAAATATTATTTAGTGTAATCTCTACGTTTTTATATATTTTAGATAATGTAATCGTTTTCTCCACTACAATCGTATCACCATCTTTGGAAGATATATCCGCATTCACATTTTCTTCCTGAGTAAGGTATCCGATTTTGGAAACTTTCAATTTGAACTGACTGCTTTTCGGGATAACAGTTTGCGCCTTGCCTGATTTATCTGAATGAAGAAACTGAAAACTTTCCGCCACCTGGTCGAAACGCGGTAATTCTATAGTTGCATTCTCTATAACTTTAAACCCGAGAAAGGTGGTATTCGGGTTATTATCATCCTGATACGTTTTGGCCTGCACCAGCACCTTCAATAGGTACACAGCAGGGGGCAACGGCTCCGCCGGAGGAATACGCTGTTCAAAATAATAGATATCATCCAAACCTTTCCCACCGGGACGGTTAGAAGTAATATACCCGCATAGCAGTACTGAATCGTCTTTAGATTTCGAAAGAGCGATACTAAAGTCGTCGCCACCTGAATTAATTCCAAATCCCAGATTCTGAGCATTGGTATATATTTTTCCTTCTTTGGTAGCGGAGTAAATATCAAGGCCGCCGTAGCCAATCCTTCCATTGGAAGAATAATACAGTTTATTATCCTCTCCGATTACAGGGAACATTTCATCACCGGTTGTATTGACTTTTGAACCCGCATTAAATGGTTGCTCAAAATCTCCGGCTACGTTCTTTTTTGCCAGATAGATGTCTTTTCCGCCATACCCGACTTTGGCATCCGACACAAAATACAATTCGTTTCCATCAGCTGTCAGGAAAGCCTGTCCTTCGTTAATGGTATCCGCGAATAATTTAATACGTTCCGGAGTACCCCAAGTATCATCAATATTTTTTACAGAACGATAGATATGGCAATAGTCATTGGCGTTTTTATTATCAGAACCACAACGGGTAAACAAAGCTGTTTTTCCGTCTTTGCTGATTACCCATTCCGCATCATGATAGGGTGTATTAAACAAATTGCCGAGTGGAGCCGCTTCGCTGAATTTTATATTTGATGATTTCTGCGCGGAATAAATATCAGCGTACCCCTCTCCAGTCCATTCATCTTTCATTCCCTTTTCGGCAACCCTAGATGTCGAAAAATAAAGGATATTGTCTTTCAGGAACGGAGCGAAATCAAGGCTTGTTGAATTAAAATCTAAGTTGGTGAGTTTTACATAGGTAGGTTTTTTCATTTTTTTCAGCACATCGTCCAAAAAATCATATTCCTTTTGCAAACGGTATTTTTCTGTTTTATTCGCTTTCAGAAAATCATCCAGCACTTTGAATGCCTGTTCATATTTCTCATTCCGTTTAAGGGCGTTAACATACAGCAGAATAGCATCATTCAGCACGCGGGTATCAGCAATTTTTTTATACCAGGTTTCTGCTTCTTTGTAATTCAGCTGTTTATCGTAACTGTCCGCAATCTTTAATGCCAGTCTGGATTGCTCGGTAACGTCTTTGGATCTTCCAAAATCTTTCTGTAGCATTTCGGCTGCAATTGAATATTTTTTCAGCTGATATGCGGTCTCTCCATCCTGCACCTTGGATGTTGATTTGCAGGACACCAATACTATTGCCAAAGCAGAAAAGAATATTGAAGAGATTTTATACATAAATATACCTGACTAAATATAACAAATATACTTGGTTGTGGTTTATTTTTAATACTATCTAACTAAATATTTCATGACAGGTTCTTTTTATGTTTTCACATAATGCATCCAATGGTAAATCATTATCATCCGTTCCAAACGGATTTTCAATTTCTTCGGCGATAAGTTCGATACTGGTTAAAACATAAAAGGTAAAGACGGTAACCGGTACAATCGTAAATCCTAATGATGCGATATAGGCAAAAGGCATCAGCATGATATAAAAGAAAATAAACTTTTTGAGGAAAGCACTGTATGAATACGGGATAGGTGTATTTTTAATCCGTTCACAGCCTCCACAAATCTCCGTAAATTGCTGAAAATCGTTATTTATAATTAACAACTGAGCATCCGTGATTAATTTTTCCCGGTACAGCAAATCGATTTCTTCAAATATTTCCTTGGCAACATGATTCGGCAGGTGTTTTTTGTCTGAAAAATCAAACCTGTCCGTTACCAGTGCATTCTCATCCAATTCAGGCGGTGAATGTTCGTTCCTTAAATGTGATTTTAAGGACACTGCAAAATAGGGTATCAATGTCTTTAAGGCTTCTTTATGGACGGTTTCATTCTTTACAATCTGATTTATTTTAACAGACAGATTTCTGGACGAATTGATTAACTGTCCCCATAGCCTCCGCCCTTCCCACCATCGTTCATAAGCTGTATTGGTTCTGAATACCAGTAACAGAGAAATCACAAACCCAAGCATGGAATAAATCAGTGAAAGGTTTTTCAGTTGTGATTCTTTATCAATTTTCACAATTCTGATTTCAAGGTAAGAAATCAAGGCGGCATAAATGCCAATGGCAATAATCATGGGAAAGAGCTGGCGAACGGTATCCGATTTATGAAACCGAAAAATGAATGTAAACCAGTCTTTTGGATTATAGGCTATCATTGTTTATACGTTGTTTACATAAAGCTAAAAAAATGGCCGAAAGAAAATAATTTTCCTTTCGGCCATCAGTGTATTGCAGGTATTATTTAGAAAATAACATTTCTCTGTATTTTGGCAAAGGCCACAATTCATCGTCTACAATTCCCTCCAGCCCATCTGCAATATCGCGCATTTCATCCATGATTGGCCGCACTTTATCGCAATAGAGCAATGCCTGTTTCAATACATTTGTTAAATCATTTCCTTTCACGCGCAAATCAAACATTTCCTTATTCAGTTTGATTAGTTTGTCAATACCTTCTGAAATCTGTTTCAGGATATCTGATTGGGCAGCATACAGTTTTGCATCTACACCCACCTCTTTCAAGCCTTTGATATTTGTAATCAGTTTGTTTTGATATTCTATACATGCCGGAACAACCTGATTAACAACAATTTCTCCCAATGCTCGTGATTCAATCTGAATGGCTTTAATATAATTTTCGAGTGCAATCTCATAACGCGCCTCCACTTCCCTGTGTGTATAGATTCCCTGTTCTTCAAACAATTTTACCGATTTATCAGAAACAAAAGCGCCTAATGCGACCGGCGCGGTTTTATTATTGCTCAAGCCTCGTTTTTTAGCCTCTTTGTGCCAGTCATCGGAATAGTTATCTCCCTCAAACATGATACGTTTGGCTTCTTTAATGGTTTTGCGTAATACCTTAAGAATAGCTACGTCTTTGTAGTCACCGCCTTTGATGTATTCATCCACTTCCGCTTTGAATAGCTTCAACTGTTCTGCTACAATGGTATTCAACACGGTCATCGGCAAGGCGCAGTTAGCTGAAGAACCTACCGCGCGGAATTCAAATTTATTTCCGGTAAATGCAAACGGAGATGTTCTGTTTCTGTCTGTGTTATCGAGCATAATATCCGGAATACGATTGTGAATATCCAGACGCAACGTAATATTATCCTGTTCGTCAAATTTATCTTCGTCCACACGTTTTTCAATCATCTCCAGCACTTCTTTCAGATAAGAACCGGAAAACACGGAGATAATGGCCGGCGGCGCTTCATTCGCACCTAAACGATGTTCATTTCCGTGCGATGCAACGGAAGCTCGCAGCAATTCTTCGTGGCGGTTTACCGCGGCAATCGTATTAATAAAGAAGGTGAGAAACTGTAAATTGGTTCGTGGTGTTTTACCGGGTGACAACAGATTCACTCCGGTGTCTGTTCCCATACTCCAGTTATTATGCTTACCACTTCCGTTAATACCAGCGAACGGCTTTTCATGAAACAACACTTTTAGTTTATGTTTGGAAGAAACCCTGTCCATCACATCCATCAGTAATGAATTATGGTCAACCGCTAAGTTCGCTTCTTCAAACATCGGCGCACACTCAAACTGAGAAGGCGCTACCTCGTTATGACGGGTTCTTACCGGAATACCCAACTTCAAACACTCTATTTCAAAATCACGCATGTAGGCATATACCCGCTCAGGAATAGCTCCAAAATAATGGTCTTCCAGCTGCTGGCCTTTAGGAGAGCGACGGCCTAACAATGTCCTGCCACTCATCACTAAATCGGGACGTGCATAGTACATCGCGGTGTCCACCAGGAAATATTCCTGCTCCCAGCCTAAGGTAGTGTTTACGTGTTTAACATCTCTGTCAAAAAAATGAGCCACTTCCGTTGCTGCCTGATCCAGCACCTGAATCGATTTCAACAAAGGAGCTTTATAATCCAAAGTCTCACCGGTATAGGAGATAAAAATAGTAGGAATACATAACGTTTTCCCATTTCCCACCGTCATGATAAATGCCGGGGAAGTAACATCCCAAGCGGTATAACCGCGTGCTTCAAATGTAGCACGGATGCCGCCGGAAGGGAAAGAAGATGCATCGGGTTCCTGCTGTGCTAATGCATCTGCGCTGAATTCTTCCACACCACCGCTGCCCTTGGGCATAAAGAAAGAATCATGTTTTTCCGCGGTAGTGCCTGTCAATGGCTGAAACCAGTGCGTATAATGCGTGGCGCCTTGTTTCATGGCCCAAGCCTTCATGGCAGATGCCACCTGATCGGCTATATCTCTGTCAACTTTTTTGCCATCACGGATGCAGGCTGCCAGGCGCTTATAAGCATCCGAGGGAAGAAATTCTTTCATTTGTTTTTCTCCGAATACGGATGAAGCAAAAAAATCTGAGATTTTTTCCGCCGGTAACTCTACGTTTAATTTTGGTCTGGAGGAGAATGCTGATAAAGCATTAAATCTTGTTTTTGACATACATACTTTGTTTGATGCTAAGATGGCGAAAAAAAGAGAGAATTAAAAGGATTTATATGCATTTTACCAAAATTTAGTTACTATTTGAAATAAAACTCTTGCTTTTGTTTCTTAATAAATATAATCCTATCAAAATAAATGACATAGGAATTGGCCGGTATCGAATAATGGCGCCCGAATTATTCACAATCAGCCCGACCAGGAACAAAGTACTCAGCCCGAACAGAATACAAAAAAATGCAGACGGATTACTAAAGAGCGATTTGATATTTGCTGTCATAAGCAAGTACAGAAGAAAAAATAACAGGCACCAGGTTTCCAGACAAGCCGTGTAAGATAATAAAGAATTACAGTCGGTGGGCAAAGGGCGTATGAAAGGATTGATAACGGCTTGTAGCAGCAACTTCATTACTCCGAAAACGTCATGAGGGATTCCCTGAACATGGAATGACATGGCGCCTTGAGAATTCAAAAAGTGATCTCGTCTAATTAAGAATTCTTCCAAAAAACTGAACTTCGGATTGAATATATCTAATATAACGGCGATGATAATAATTCCTGCCACACCCGAACCTATCGTTTTATAAATTACTGAAGCGCTCAATTGAAATTTTCCTTGTAAGATCATACTGATGAATAACGGAGTCAGAAACAGCAACAAATAAACCCTGCTGTAACCCAGCGTAACCAGCCCCAACAGAATAAATAAGACATTTGTCAGACTGTAGCGACTCTTGACGACCATATCCAGATGATATAAGACCAACCCGACAGAAAACAACACAACGGCATCTTTATGCAGGCCGGATGTCCAGAAAACAAAGGATGGAATACCAAATAAGATAAATCGCAGCAAAAACTTTTTGTTCACTTTGTTTTCAAAGAACAAATACAGATTATAGGTTCCGGTAAAGGATAAAAATGCAAAAACGATAGCATGAACATTATAAACACCAAAAGAAAACAGACGTATAAGCGCATTTATCCGGACTATAAAATAATTGCTCTGATCAAACCAGAAACGCATCTCATCAGTATACGGCAACAAGGCCGCCGGCACAGGTTTGTAATCATTACTGCCAAGCGCCAGTTTAAGATAAACGAACGGGTTTGTCCAGAATGTTTTATAAATAACATTCCCGTCTATAAAATACAAGAACGTATCGCCTCCGGTCAGCAAGCCTGACCGGTAAAAATAACCATACAGCAGGGCAACGCCCGCCTTCAGGGAAAAGACAGTCAGCAATAGTTTTTTGGAGAGTGCCGGAGTAACAAAGAATCGCTTATTGGCAATAATCAGGGTGAAACACAAAAAAGCCAGTACAGGCGCCAGGATTTCCTTTACCATGATATGAAGCATCTAAATAAGAGCGTTGATAAAAATAAACAATTTATCGTTATGATAATAAATATTCAGCAATGGTTATTTAGAATTAACTATTTTTGAACAGAATTATCCATTTATGTCAACTCCTATACATCAACCGGTTGTGAATAAAGAAGTAGCAAAATCCTTAGGCCTTTTACCGGAAGAATACCAGAAAATACAGGACATCCTGGGCAGGGTGCCCACCTTTACAGAACTGAGCGTTTATTCGGTGATGTGGAGTGAACATTGCAGCTATAAGAACTCTATCAAATACCTGAAAAAACTGCCGCGAAAAGGGAAAGCGCTGCTGGTGGAAGCCGGCGAAGAAAACGCGGGCCTGGTGGATATCGGCGATGGCTGGGCTTGTGCTTTTAAGATTGAATCTCACAACCACCCCAGTGCGGTAGAACCCTTTCAGGGTGCTGCTACGGGTGTCGGCGGTATTTCCCGTGATATTTTCACCATGGGTGCGCGTCCGGTGGCTTCTTTGAACTCCCTTCGTTTTGGTGAGCTCGGCAACAAACGCACACAACATTTATTAAAAGGCGTGGTGAAAGGTATTTCTCATTATGGCAACTGCTTTGGTGTGCCTACCGTTGCCGGTGAAGTTTATTTTGATGACTGCTATCAGGTAAACCCTCTGGTGAATGCGATGAGCGTCGGCATTGTCCGTGTAGGCGAAACCATTTCCGCCACCTCCGAAGGAGCCGGCAATCCGATTTATATCGTGGGCGCCTCCACCGGAAAAGACGGCATCCACGGCGCAACATTTGCCTCCGAAGATTTAGGCGAAGATGCTGAAGATAAAATTCCATCCGTTCAGGTAGGCGACCCGTTCACCGAAAAATTATTGCTGGAAGCCACCCTTGAAGTAATTAAAACCGGTGCCGTAGTAGGTATGCAGGACATGGGAGCGGCAGGTATCACCTGCTCTACCAACGAGATGAGTGCGAAAGGAAAACACGGCATGAAAATCTGGTTGGACAAAGTACCGACACGTCAGAAACACATGCAGCCGTTTGAAATCCTGCTGTCTGAATCGCAGGAGCGCATGCTGATTGTGGTGGAAAAAGGAAAAGAGGAATTAGTAGAAAAAGTATTCGACAAATGGGATTTACATTGTGCCATTATCGGTGAAGTGACAGAAGGTAATCTGGTGCAATATTATATGAATGATGAACTGGTGGCGGAAGTACCCGCTGATACTTTAGTATTAGGCGGAGGCGCACCGGTTTATGACCGCCCTTACCGGCAGCCATCCTATCATGCGGTCAGGGATGCTTTTAATATTGACAAAGTTCCTTTTCCTTTTGACTATGTGGCCACCGCGAAAAAACTCGTACAACATCCGAATATCGCGTCTAAACGCTTTATCTATAAACAATATGACTCCATGGTGGGCGTCAACAATGCTTCGACCAACCGGCCAAGTGATGCCGCGGTTATTCGTTTAAAAGAGGCAAAAAAAGGATTGGTGATGACGGTAGATTGCAACTCGCGTTATGTACATGCGGATGCCTATAAGGGCGGCGCTATTGCCGTTTCGGAGGCAGCCAGAAATATAGTTTGTACAGGCGCAAAACCGGTCGCGATTACTAACTGCCTCAACTTCGGCAATCCGTATGATGAGGAAGTATATTGGAATTTTGTGCATGCCTTACAAGGCATGGGAGATGCCTGCATACAGTTTGAAACACCGGTAACCGGCGGAAACGTATCGTTTTATAATCAGTCACCGAATAGGGCGGTGAATCCGACACCGACGATTGGTATGTTAGGTATCATTGAAGATGTAGACAACATGATGACACTGGATTTCAAAAATGAAGGCGACCTGATTTATCTGATTGGAAGTTGTACCAATGATATCGCCAGTTCAGAATATCTGGTCAATGAACATAAAATTGAATTATCGCCTGCCCCGCATTTTGACTTGAAAGAAGAAGCGCAGATTCAGGATGCGGTAACAATGCTGATAGAAAACAAACTCATCCTTTCCGCACATGATTTAAGCGAAGGCGGTTTGTTTATTGCCGTTTTGGAAAGCGCCATGACCCGCAACTTTGGTTTTGAGCTCACCACTTGTGTCGGCATCCGTAAAGATGCCTGTTTGTTTGGCGAAGGCCAAAGCCGTGTGGTGGTTTCAATTGCCGCAGATACAAAAGCCGACTTCGACAAATTCTTAACAGCCAATAATATCCCTAACAGGTTTTTAGGGACTGTAAAAGGAAAAAACATCGTGATTGACGGCGACAACTTCGGTAGTATTGCTGAATACAAAGAATTGTACGACACGGCAATAGAGAAATATTTCATTTAGGTTTTATTTCATTTTAGAAGGAGAAAAATTCCTGTCATTCTCAGACTGTTGTGTATGAGTGAAATGATATAATGCTCCAAACAACCTTGTTTCATAGCCGCACAAAATTCAGGAAAATAGTATTTATCCTGTTTGCTGTATCGCTGCTTTGGCCATGTGATACGGACATTTCGGTGAGTTCATCAGTTTTTCCGGTCCCAGTTTTTCAATCTCGTATCCGTTCGGATATGCCTTGTGTTCATGGTCGCGGGTGCGGATATAGGGTTTCGTTCTGGGTATCAGTGATGTAGCAATACTGCGAAGCCGAAGGGCGGAAGTTGACAGGCTGCGTACCAACGGCCCGGGTTCCTTATGTTTAAACGCATTCAGCAGATTCGGTTCCATCACAGAAAATAAGAATGGACGTGCGGCATCAAACATAAACTCCGGCAAATACCAACCCAGCAGCAGATTCTCGGTAAAGCGGCTCACTTTTGCATTGGCATCCGAGTACCTAAAATGCGTGCGTTCAAACTCATCGTAAAACTCCCTGAAGGCTTTTATGGACTGCGGAATATTTTTGATGTGCATTTTTTCGCCGATTTCTTTCCATACATAAAACCCCGCCAGTTCTTCATTGCTGGTTAGTTTCCGATAACCGTATTTATTAATCCAGTAGGTAGGTTCAAACATAAAAGTTCCCAGCACATAGAGGTAATCTTCATTGGAAATTTTATAGTTGGAATGGATGAAATTCATCTGGTTCAGGGCACGCAGGCCACGGCCTTCTCCCAGCCCGTTTTCAATGATTTCACTCAGCAGCAAATCGGTATCATCGTATCGTTTCTGTGTATTTTTTTCAAACTCCTTTGAATTTTCGAGTGTTTTCGCGATAGAAGGTACTGCATACGTTTTATATAAGGCCAGTTCCAGCGCACGATTAAAATCCCAGGGAAATTCATAGTAGATGGATAAGCGGACAATTTCCCAGGCGTCTTTTTCAGGATGGAGCGATTCAATTTTTCGGAGGGCTTCTGACTTTAACATACGTATTTATTTACATTAAATTAACAAAAGAAAGCCAAAGTAGTATGGTTTCTCCACAAAATTATCCAAAGCTAAGCGATTTGGGTAAGAAAGCGACGTAAACCCGGTTTTGAAATTTGCATAAAAAATATAAATACTAATAGGGTTTAAGTATATTTGAATAATCCGAACTAAAAGTACGGATATACAGCCAAATTAGATGTATACCCGAACCAAGGGTGCGGGTATAAACAAGTTATAGGCAACCAAGCGACACCGCTACACCAAAAGACAAACGACAATAAAAACGAATAATGACAAGTCAGTTGTACGACATACCAACAGCAACCGAAAAGAAGAAATTAGAAGAATTATTTCTTGCCGTTTACTTCAACGACTTAGAAAGAGTTATTGAGTTCAAAAATCAGTTTCCAAAACTCTATGCAAAAAAGGACACGTTTCCAATAGACGAAAACACAACTTTTGACTTGACAAATTTGACATTTTTCAACCAAACAATATGGTTTGATGGAGATTGGATAGACGACATAAAACCATTAGTTGAAAAGCACAGACAGCGGACAGAAAAAATGTTAGACTTTTGGCGTGAAGAACTTGGACAAAAAGAAATCCATAGACAAATTGAATACAATCTATATCACGAACATTTTTTTTGTGACAACCCAAATGATTTTGAAGAAATCTTATCAGACCCTATTTCAACATATTTAGAAAAGGGATTTAATGAAATTGATTTAAGACTTTACAATCGTGCCCAATGTTTTGACTTTGCAGAAACTAAGAAACTATTAGAGCAAGGTGCAAAACTTGACATTCACTTTGAAAATGATGGAGACAGTAGCACAATTAGACGTATTTCAGACGAAGTTTCTTTTTTAGCGACTTGTGAAGTTATCCCCGAGTTTGAAGTATTTGAAACAAAAGGCTACAATAGAAATTTTGACATAAGTAGAATGTTTGGTGACATGCTTGGCTTGGCGGCACACGAAGAAATGTATCATTTATTGAAAAAATATTACAAAGACAAATGAATAATTTCCTTCACCTTTCAAAAGACACCTCACTACGTTCGGTCTGACATCAGAGGATATAAGCTACTAATAGTGAACATGAGATTCCCGCTTCCGCGGGAATGACCGTCTTTTTTTTATACGTTTACTGAAAAATAAAATAAATGCGTCCTGTCGACCGCAGGGAGACAACTTTTGATTGCATCGCACATCCGTTTCTGCAACACATTTCGGATATCCTTCGCTGTTCAAAAGAAACCTCACTTCGTTCGGTCTTGCATCAGAGGATAGTAAGCTACTAATAGTTGAACATGAGATTCCCGCTTCCGCGGGAATGACTGTTACTCACACACCGTGCTCAATAAACATAGAAAGAAATCTGTCCTGTCGACCGCAGGGAGACAACCTTTGATTGCATCGCACATCCGTTTCTGCAATACATTTTGGATATCCTTTGCTGTTCAAAAGACATCTCACTACGTTCGGTCTGGCATCGGAAATCGAAAATACAAAGATAGATGCAGGATTCTGTCCTGTCTGCCTGGCAGTCAACTGGCTCACAAGGACAGGCAGTATACAAGTGAAGCAAATAATGGCAAATGCAACAATTCTATAATTTATTTTCCGTTGTTTCTTTGCGATTATGGGTTAACTTTGTTTAAATTCAAATTTATGCAACGCGACTGGTGGAAATGGGGCGACCCGAAAGAAATTAAGCATATCAACGACTATCCCAAACTGAAATCCATGGTGGAAGCACGCTGGAAAACACATCTCCGCGAAGATTTTTTTCCGCCTAAAAAGTTTGAACTGCCGCAGCTTTCCGAAAAGAAAAAGGAACAGATTAAAGATACCTTCGCCACCATACATCCCAAGAAAATTTCGTTCAGCGATGATGACCGCCTGTTCGTTTCCCTCGGCAAAAGCTATTACGATGTCATCCGCATCTTCAACGGTGGCGGCTTTGTTTCACCCGATGTTGTCATATCCCCTACCACACACGAAGAGATACAATATATCCTGACTCAGGCGAATGCTCACAACGTACTGATTATGCCGTTCGGCGGCGGCACCAATGTGGTCGGCGCCCTTTCTATGGACAACCTCGCCGCGCGGCCGGAAACCAAATGCACCCTGGATTTACGGCAATACAGGAAGTTGCTCAAAATAGACGACGAGCACCTGACGGCTACCTTCGAATCGGGTATTTTCGGACCTGAACTGGAAAGGATTTTAAACAACAAAGGCTATACGCTTGGCCATTTTCCGCAGTCGTTTGAATACTCCACTCTGGGCGGCTGGATAGTGACGCGCGGAGCCGGCCAGGAATCCACTTATTACGGCAAGATGGAAGACCTGGTAGAGCATATCAAAGTAGCTACTCCCGCCGGAACACTGGAAAGCAACCCGTTCACCCACGATGCATCCGGTATCAATGTGCTGCCGTTTTTTATTGGCAGTGAAGGTACGCTGGGTGTGGTGACAGAGGTGACCGTCAAAATCAGGAAACTGCCAAAAAACTATCGTTGGGTGGTCGGCCTCTTTCCTACGTTTCAGGATGGCACGAATTACCTGAAATCTCTGGCGCAGGCGGGTGTGAAACCCTCTGTTGTTCGTTTGTCGGATGCCAACGAAACAAACCTTTTTTCGAAAATGGCTTCATCCGAAGAACATCCGGGACTATTGAACGACCTGAAAAAAGAGGCCCAGAAACTGATTCTGCAATGGAAGAACCTGTCCGAGCCCTGTGTGCTGATTATGCGGTTTCCGCAGGCAGAAATCAGCGTTTCATCACAGTTAATTTTTGCGAAAGACCTGGTGGCAAAACATAAAGGCATGCTTGCACCGACCACCATAGGCGACAAATGGGCGGACAACCGCTTCAAACTGCCTTACCTGCGCGACACACTGGTAGAACACTCCATCTATATTGACACTATGGAAACACTGGTGCACTGGAAAGATGTACCCAAACTGCATCAGGCGCTGACGCGGGAATTACATAAATCGCCGGCATTCCATAAGAACAAAGGCATTTTCCTGGCACACATATCGCATATTTATCCGAATGCGGCCTGTATGTATTTCACGCTCATCACACCCATGCAGAGAGGCCGGGAAATTGAGCAGTGGCAGGATATCAAAGATCTGGTGACTAATACAATTGTGCAGCACAACGGGTCTGTTTCCCACCACCACAGCGTCGGTCTGGACCATCAGAAATGGTATAAAAAATATACAGATAAGCTGGCATTGGAAGTCCTGAGAGCGGTCAAAAATAAGCTTGACCCGAAAGGCATCATGAACCCGGGGAAATTGTACAGTTAGTAAAAAATGATGGATAAAACACATAATAACACCTCCCTTTTTCCCTCCTCAAGGAGTGAAATTCGGTCTGTGCAATCATTAGTGTTATCGGGACACGTACTATGGTCCGCCTCTCCCCTCTTACAGAGCGGGTATGGGGTGTGTCAACAAACTAAAACAAATGAATCGTTCGTATAACATACAAAAAGCCACCACGGAATTATTTGACGTGGTCGTGATTGGCGGCGGCATCACCGGAGCCGGCATCGCGCTGACGGCGGCGCGCAAAGGCTGGAAAACGTTGATTATCGACAAACATGACTTTGCCTTCGGTACAAGTTCGCGCTCGGCCAAGATGATACACGGCGGACTGCGGTATCTTCAAAATCTGCAGATAAAACTGGTGCGGGAAGCCCTGCATGAACGGGAACACCTGCTCAAAGAATATCCGCATCTGGTAAAACCGCAGCCGTTCTTTATGCCTATTTACAAATCCAGGTTAAGCAAAATAAAACTGGGAATAGGCCTTTCCGGCTACGACTACCTGACCGGCGAGAGCAGCATGCCGAAACACGCTGAAATCGATATGGAAGAAGTGAAAGAACGGTTTCCACAACTGAAGACAGATGCGATGGTAGGCGGGTTTGTCTATTACGACGCCAAAACCAATGACGCACGTCTCACGAATGATGTAATTCAGGAAGCCTGCGATATCGGCGCCATCGCCTTAAACTACTTCGAACTTATCCATTTCCAGACCGTCCATCAAAAAGTAAAAACGATTACCTGTGAGGATAAAATTTCAGGAATAACACATACCATCCAATCAAAGGTGTTTATCTCCGCTACCGGAGTATGGACGGATGAGGTGCTGAAAAAATTCGACGCCAACGATGCAAAAAAATACATGATGCCCAGCAAAGGGGTGCATTTAATTGTTTCCGCTGACCATTTCCCGAAAGACTGTGTAATGCTCTTCCCAACTTCAAATGGTGACGGGCGTATGATATGGTGTATGCCGTGGGATGATAATCTGAGCGTGGTGGGTACAACCGATACAGATTACACCGAAGGCAATGATGAAGTGGCAATTGAAGCGGATGAGATAAAATATATTTTAGACAGCGTCAATGCACAGTTGAAAGACAAACAACTGACGCACGACGATATTTTGAGTGTCTATGCTGGCATTCGCCCTTTGCTGAATGACAAGGATGAAACCAAAAAGAGCAACCAGCGTTCGCGGGATTATCAGATTTGGTGGAACAATGACAATATGCTGACCATTTCCGGCGGAAAACTGACCTCCTTTCTGTCGATGGCGGAAAACTGCATTAAGACCATTGAGGAAAAATACAAGATTCAATCTATCGAAAACGACGATATTAAGATTAATACACTGATTGATACGTATAAACACCGGTACGGCGTAAAAAATGCGACATTGATTGCGAATATTGCTCAGGAAAATCCGGAACTCATCGGGAATTTTACAGATTATCCATATTGCCCCGCGGAAATCATCTTTTTTGTACGACATCAGAATGCACAGAAAATAGATGATATCCTGACCCGTCGCACCCTCATTTCTTATCAAATGAAATATTTTGAGGAAGAATTGGTACAATCCGTTGCAAAAATTATGGCAAAAGAGCTAAATTGGTCTTCTGAACAAATTATTGAAGAAATTAATTTGTTCAGACATTCATGGGAGCTTATGCATTCGTGGAAATAAAAAGTGAAAAAGTGCGGAATAGCCCGCAACTTTATCACAACAACAACCAACCTATAACTCAGTACTATGAAACTTGCCTTTTTAATCAATGGAACAGCAAGGAAACTCGAACTTCTGACCAAAAGCATTGAGTCTGTTTTCAAAGAACAGCATCCCAAATTATTCATCTCCGAAAAAGCCGGACATATTACACAGCTGGCACAAACCGCTATCTCCCGCGGATATGACACCATCATTATCTGCGGTGGCGACGGCACACTGAATGAAGGTATTAATGGTATCATTCAATCATTTAAAACCGGACTCGGAGACTCCTATGATTCATTTGACTGGGAAAGTATCAGCAAGATAAAGGTGGGAGTGCTGCCTTCCGGTAGCGGCAATGACTTTTCCAAAACCGTTCACGTTACCAAAGAAATTAATTACCTGAAAAACCTGATCGATAAGAACCGCTCACAGCTGATTGACATTGGCTGGGTCTCTTATTTCAAGGCGGAAAAAGAACCTGCACAACGCTTCTTCATCAATATCACAGATGTCGGCATGGGCGGTGAAACAGTGCTAAAACTGCAACGCAGCAAGATTCCGATGCTCGGGCCCGATATCAATTATTTCTGGGCGATTACATCCACGCTCGCCACATATGAGAAAGTACAGATTAGAGCTGTCGGTGATAATTTCCAATGGGAAGGCAAAGCGATAAACTTTGTCATCGCGAACGGGAAATATTTCGGCAACGGATTGGGCGTAGCTCCCGATGCATCCGTCACCGACGGAAAATTTGACATTGTTATTATCGGTGATGTCACTATGATGGATTATTTCAAGAATCTGGGTACGGTCAAGAAATGCCAGAAAGTGATTCATCCCGAAGTGCATTATCATCAGATGGAGCGGGTGACGATAGAATCCATGGAGTCCAGAAAAATATCTATTGATATGGACGGTGAATTCATTGGCTATGCTCCCATGACCTTAATTAACCTGCATCAGAAAATAAACTTCATTTTTTAACTGACACTTCCCATAAATAAAAAGCTCCGTATAATTACGGAGCTTTTTGTATTTAAAACGGATAGTATCCGTGATTACCATTTAGGACAGTTAAACTTATGGTGATAAGGGTTACGTTTACCGCAACTGCCAAATCCTAATCGTTTTCCGGATGGCCCTAATGTGAAGGAGAAGGTAAGTTGCAGGTGCAAAAACTGGTCATTGTCTTTATGATCCCCTCTTTGCTGTCCGATACCGGCTGCCAGTAACGTTCCGGTTGTCGTGCTTTTCTGTCCTTCAACAAAATTAAACAAATTGTCAGGATATGGCCCTGTATTGGAGCGGTTCTGTAATATTTGCGCTGTCGGAGATAAAGAAGGAACGTCTTGCGGATTTATATAATTACCACTGACATCGTCCAAATAGTCTGTAAAGGTCTGATGATACCAGCCTTCCAGTGCAATCGAGAATTTTTCGGTGACATTATATTTTATGCCAACCAATGCAATCAGGTCAAACTGGAAATTGCCATACGGTTTTTTATAACCGATAAACTGCCCTTCTGTTCCCAGTGGTTTTAAATATACTTTCTGTCCGTTCAATTTCGTGTATGGATTAAACCAAAAGAACCCCAGGCCTCCGCCGATATATGGCGCCCATCTCTCTTTTGATCCTCTCGCTTCATCGTGCATATATTTTTTCAGGTTTATTTCTGCAATCGCCTGAAACTCCACCATGTGGGTAGTGAAATTTAAATTTCTTCTGGCTCTGTACCAGCTATCTGAAGGGCCGCCCGGTTCTCCGGGAGGAATACCGTCCGTGTGTTTATCGTCAGCGGATATCATTCCGTACATAAGGTTGGCGCGAACGGCGAAAAATTTATTGACATTGTATCGGTAAAATGCGGAAATAAAAAATCGCGTAGCTTTAAAATCCAAATCCCGCAAAAAGGGTGAGCCGATTTTATTGGCGCCGCCTAAATCCGTTAAAGCAAAACTAGGGCCTACCGAGAACCCTACATCATGTCCGCTTCCTTCTGTATCAGCGGCTTCAGCGGCATGGTATCCGGCTGTAACAAACAATACTGTTAAGAGTGTATAGATGATTTTCTTCATCAGGTTTTGTTGTATTAATCGATAAAGTTACCAATTTAATTTTATTTTTCCATTGATTTTCTGCCCACTTTTGAACAAATAATACATTTTGCCGGATTATGCCCTCTGGCGGTACAGTATTCCCTGCCGTAATATATTATCTGCAAATGCAATATGTTCCATAACTGTTCCGGAAAGATGCGTTTTAAATCTTTCTCTGTTTGTTCTACATTTTTACCGGAACTCAGATTCCAGCGGTAAGCGAGGCGGTGAATATGAGTATCCACGGGGAAAGCGGAATACCCGAATGCCTGACTCATCACTACACTGGCTGTTTTATGTCCCACTCCCGGCAGTTCTTCCAATTCAGTAAACGTCTGTGGGACATTTCCATTGTATTTTTTAACTAAAATTTTGGACAAATCTGAAATCGCCTGAGATTTTCGCGGCGACAGGCCACACGGGCGGATAATTTCCTTAATTTTTGACACCGGCAGTTTTGCCATATCCAACGGATTATCGGCAAGGTCAAACAAATGCGGTGTTACCTTATTCACACGTTCATCGGTGCATTGCGCAGACAGCAAGACCGCAATCAATAAAGTATAGGGATCTTTATGATGCAATGGAATGGGCGGATTGGGATACAATTTATTCAGCGTATCGACGATAAATGCTGCTTTTTCTTTTTTTGTCATTGTGCTAAAATAATACGAATAATGTTACATTCGCAATGATTAATTTCACAATGATTGAAATATATACAGATGGTTCTTCCAGAGGAAACCCCGGCCCGGGTGGTTATGGTGTTGTTTTATTAGCGAACGGCCACCGGAAAGAACTGTCAAAAGGATATCGCCTGACGACCAACAACCGCATGGAACTGATGGCGGTCATTGCCGGGCTGGAAGCCCTGAAAAAACACGACCTGAAAATCACCATCTATTCCGATTCCAAATATGTGGTGGAAGCGGTGAAGCAAGGCTGGGTCTTTCAGTGGGATATGAAGCCCGACTTCGCCAAGAAAAAAAACAGGGATTTATGGAAGCGTTTTTTAAAATTGCAGCAATATCAGCAAATCGATTTTGTATGGGTAAAGGGCCATTCTTCCAATAAAGAAAATAACCGATGTGACGAGCTGGCCACCGAAGCGGCAGACGGATTTGAGTTGGATATTGATGCCGGCTACGAAAAAGAAATAGAACATAAGAAAGGCATGTTCTGACGAATCAACCATTTGCAATCTGTATGCACCCTGAAATTCTTATACCCTGTATCGTCTTTATCGGCTCCCTGATTTATGCCACCTTTGGATTTGGCGACGCCTTGTTTGCCATGCCTTTACTGACGATGCTTATCGGCATAAAAACCGCTACTCCCATCATGACGCTGAATGGTTGTACGCTGGCCGCAATTTTATTTGTAAAACATTATAAAGAGATTGACTGGACATCTGCCAAAAGATTAATTATCTCCTCCGCCTTTGGCATTCCAATTGGCATTTATTTTCTGAAAAACGGAAACGAACAGCTCACCAAAATCATCCTCGGATGTATCATTATCGGAGTTGCGGCTTACAATTTAGGGTTTAAAAAGGAAGCCCATTCCATTGGGTCCAACTGGACTTATATTTTTGGTTTTTTCGCGGGCATATTAGGCGGCGCTTTTAACACGGGCGGACCCCCTATTGTCATTTTCGGAACGCTGAGAGGCTGGACACAACTACAATTTGTCAGCACACTGCAAGGATATTTTCTGCCCAGTGATCTTTTTATTTTAGCGGGGCAACTCCTTTCCGGATTACTGACAAAAGAAGTATTTTTTTATTACCTTCTCTGCCTGCCGTTTACATTGCTTGCGCTGGCGTTGGGAAAGCGGATAAGAAACCGTATACCGCCGGAAAAATTTAACCGCTACATTTTTATTTTATTGCTGGCCATAGGAATTATTTTTCTGACGCGTTCATTGCTCGCGTCCTGACCTACGGCACTACTTTCTGTGATAATGAATAATTATTCCCCGGAAGACTGCGGGTATAATTTTTCCCAGTTTCCATTTCTGTTCCAAAACAAATCATTGTTCTCCCACTTTAAATCAAGTTTGTCTCCAAGAGCAGACGCAGAGGAGCATTTAACAGATTTCTTTTTACAGCATTTTTTCTTTTTTTTCTTACAACAGGATTTGGATTCCCCTGCATCTTTTGAAAGTGCTATCTGCTGACCTGTCATGGCATAACTGCCTTTGCTGGTTTTTGAGCCAATATTTCTGTCATCCGGTCCAAATGAATTTTCCTGTAATTCATAACGACCGTTTTCGGAAAATGTAAAGACATAGGCATTCCGGCAACAGGCATATTTTCCCTTCAGTTCGTTCTGTGCAAACAAGGCGGCACTGCTGAAAAGCATAATGGCAACAATCCACTTTCTCATTTTAGTTATTTTATTACAAATTTATCAATTTTTATACCAATATACTTAATTTAGAAAAGTTATAACGCCACAACGTGTCAAAAAAGGATCATTTATACGAACTAATACAGTCGCTGAACAAATCGGAAAAACGATATTTCAAAATTTATTTCTCTAATGAACAGAAAGAGCAGAAATACCTGATACTTTATGATGCCCTCGAAAAGACGAAGGCTTATGATGAGAAAAAAATAAAAACTCAAATCAATGATGCCTATATCCAGAAACACTTTGCCGAAACCAAATACTACCTGTATCAGCTGATTCTGAAAGTACTGAAACATTACCGGACAGAAAACTCCGTGGATAATTTACTGATTGAAAAGATACAGAACATAGAAGTGCTGATTCAGAAAGCATTATGGGAACAGGCGGACAGCGAGTTAAGCAAAGCAAAAAAGATGGCGTACGACTATGAACGCTTTGAGTTTCTGACTTTATTGTTTTCCTATCAGAATAGAATCATCGTTTCCACACGACTTCACGGTTATTCCGCTGAAGATCTGGAGGAATTCCGGAACGAAAAATTACAGGCTTTTCAGAACTTTTCGGATACTCAGGCTGCCCGGCATAAAGTGATGCAGCTGCTGGAATCCAAGAACAGAATCGGGTATATCAAAACCAAAGAAGACAAAGCATTTTATAACTCCATCAAAAAAGATATAGAAACCATTCTGAAGCAGGCGGACTGTACCATTGCCAGGATTTATGCCATAGAAAGCCTCGTATTTTATTACAACCATACAGGAGAAAAAAAACAACAGAATTTTTATTGCAAAAAGCTGATTGAACTGCATTCCGAAAACCCGGCTATTAACGCGAGCAACCCATATCAGCTGCCCTCTGCCATCCACAACCTTTGTTTAAGCGAAATCAACCTCTACAATTTTGACGAAGCATTGCACTGGATTAACATTCAACAAAACTATCTGCGTATAATTGAAAATGATGCAGAAATAAAATACAAAGTGGAATGGAGCCTCGCCTCTCTCCAGTCGTATTACTACAATGTATCGGGAAAATTCAGCGAGGGGAAAAACGCCGCCAGGAACATTATTCAGTGGATAGAAACCACGGAAGAAATCGACAATACGAGCAAATGGAAGTTTTATGGAAACTGCGCGGAAATCTATTTGGGAGCGAAAGATTTCAAGCAATTCTTTTACTGTATGCGAAAAATTCAGGAATTCTGGAACAATATCGACGCCTATAATAAAATCAATTACACCTTACTTCAAATGCTCGCCCATCTGGATGAAAAAGAAACGGATGCAGCACTGTATTCCTTTAACTTACTGGAAAAAGAAATTAACACCATACGCAAGGATAACCCGACAGATACTGAAAAAATACTACTTTCTTTTTTCAGGAAACTGCAGGATAAGAAACAACTCAGCAACAGAAATGCTTTGCTCAAAGAAACCTGTGAGCAGCTAAAACAAAGTGACCGTGAAATACAGACCGGTGAATTTGAATATGCCTTATGGCTGGAACAGATGCTGAACAAAAACTCCTATGAAAACTTAGTACGGCAAAAACGGACATTGCAATCGGCAGATTTTATACCTTACAGAAACGATGAACTGAACATCGAGCTGGATTTGGAATCCTTCCGAAAAAGCCTGCCCAAGCGAATACGGTAAGGAACTTTTCTTAATCATTCAGCATATCCACCAGCGTTGCAGAACCCATATATACGATGGTGCGCTGATGCAGTTTCTCAGGGATAATTTCGAGGATACGCTGCCTGCCGTTGGTAGCCTTGCCGCCGGCCTGTTCCTGCAGGAATGCCATGGGATTACATTCATACATCAGACGGAGTTTTCCTCCGGGAGTATCTCTTGTAGCGGGATATAAAAAAATGCCGCCTTTAATCAGGTTGCGGTGAAAATCCGCGACCATAGAGCCAATGTATCGCAATGAAAACGCTTTTTTAGCGCTGCCATCCTGACAATACTCTACAAATTTTTTCACGTTGTCCGGAAAGGAATTGAAATTACCCTGATTCAATGAATAGGATTTGGCGCTGACAGGTGTTTTTATATCAGGATGTGACAGGCAAAACTCGCCAATGCTGGGATCGAGGGTAAATCCATTTACGCCATCTCCCGTTGTGTAAACCAGCATAGTCGATGAACCATAAATCACATATCCCGCAGCAACCTGCTTTTCCCCTTTTTGCAAAAAATCATCGACCGTACACAATTCCCCTAATTTAGACACGCGTTCAAACACGGAAAAAATCGTGCCTACAGGAGCAATGACATCAATATTACTGGAACCATCCAATGGGTCGAACAAAACAACATATTTGGCTCTTTTTCTGTTTTTGAACGCCACAAAATCGTCCTCTTCTTCGCTGGCGATTCCACAGCACTGCCCGCTGTTTTGCAAGCACTTTATCAGCACATCATTCGCCACCATATCCAATTTCTTCACCTCCTCTCCCTGCACATTCGTTTTATCCGCATCACCCAAAATGGCATCCACCAGGCCGGCTTTGCTCAAGTCTCTGTTCACAATTTTGGAAGCCAATCCGATATCGCGCAGTAACCCGGATAGCTCTCCTGTTGCTTCGGGATGCTTTTCCTGATTATTTGCAATAAACTCATCTAAGGTAATTAATCGCATACATTCATTTTGTAGTCCGCAAATATACTGATATCGAGGTTATTTTCGTGCAAAATCTCAGAAACCTTTTAATTATTACTTAATAATTAGCTCCTGATTTACAATATCTAAATACCTATTTTAGCAGTCCGAAAAATGAAAGGAAAGACTGAAATTATTATCCGCAAAGCAGAACCCAACGACCTCATTCAGGTCTATGAGTTGATTCAGGAACTGGCTGTCTTTGAAAAGGAGCCCGATGAACCCTCCAATCCGCTGAAAAAATTCATCGAAGAGGGCACCTGCAAGCATCCCCGCTTCCACGTCATCCTCGCTGAAGACGATGGAAAAGTAGCCGGAATCGCCTTGTATTATTATGGCTATTCCACGTGGAAGGGTTCCATGATATATCTGGACGATTTGGTAGTCCGGGAAGCTTACCGAAAAAAAGGAATCGGAAAAAAACTGATGGACGAGTTGATTGCCATTGCCAGGGAAGAAAAAATCAACCAGTTGCGCTGGCATGTGTTGGACTGGAATGAGAATGCCATCAATTTTTATAAGAAATATCCGGTGACATTTGACAACACCTGGATAACGGTTAAGATTGAGAAGGAAAATTTATTATAAACAAATGAAGTAAACATTGTAACAGTAATTACAAGATGTTTTGCTTCGTTCAACATGACAAAATGAAAGTATTTAAATTTGGAGGTGCATCGGTGAAAGATGCCGCAGGAATCAGAAATGTTGCATCTATCATTCAAACGTATGGCGAGCAGAATTTAGTAGTTGTTGTCTCTGCTACCGGAAAAACCACAAACGCACTGGAAGAAGTGATAAAAGCTTATTTCGGCGATACAGATGCTAAAGCTGCTTTTGATGTTGTAAAGAAAAATCATGATACCATCTGCAGGGATTTGTTTGGCAACAATACGCATGAAGTATTTGACAAACTGCAGAATATCTATGCAGAAGTGGACTGGCAGCTGGAGGAAAGCCGAAAGGAAAGCTACAATTATGTTTACGACCAGATTGTATCGCAGGGTGAATTGATTTCGTCTGTGATACTCAGCGCTTATCTGAATGAAGCAGGTGTAAAAAACAACTGGCTGGATGTGCGCGATGTGATGAAAACGGACGATACTTACCGTGAAGCGGTAGTCGACTGGAATAAGACTCAGCTACTGATGAATTCGGTGGTGAAACCACTGGTAAATGGCTCTATTATTGTTACACAAGGCTTTATCGGATGCACCGCTGAAAACTGCACCACAACACTTGGCAGAGAAGGCTCTGATTATACGGCAGCCATTTTCGCCAATATGCTGGACGCGGAAAATCAAACTATATGGAAAGATGTACCTGGTGTTATGAACGGTGACCCGCGCGTTTTTGACGATGCTGTTTTTATAGATGAGATTTCGTTTAATGAAGCGGTGGAAATGACCTTTTATGGCGCAACCGTTATCCATCCGAAAACTATCAAACCTTTACAGAATAAGAATATACCGCTACTGGTAAAATCGTTTATCCATCCGGAAGGCAAAGGAACGGTAGTGGGCGGAAAAGACAACAACCTGCCGCCGGTGCGAATCGTAAAAAACAGCCAGGCGTTGATTGTTCTGCACACCAAAGATTTTTCTTTTGTGGAAGATGAAGTGGTGGCTGAAATTTTTACGGCATTCTCCAAAGCTAACCTGAAGCTCAATATGATGCAGCAAGGCGCCATCTCATTTGATGCCGTGGTAGACAATATTCCTGAGAAAATTGAAAAAGTAAAGTCGGCCTTACAGGATAAATTTGATTTTTCCATTGAAGAAAATCTGACTATCCTGACCATCCGTCATTACAACAGTTTTGATTACATTAATAAATTCAAAGCTGACAGAAATGCTATACTGGAACAGCGGCGACCAAGCACCTATCAGGGACTACTGGCGTAATAAAATTTCCTGTCGCTTTCCCGGGTTAAAGTACAAACAATTTTCTTCGTCTGACTTCTTGCTTCAGCAGTTTCAATTCACGTCCCATTTGTCCGGAGACACTGGTATTTTCCTGTGCCCTTCGTATGAGATAAGGAATGACATCTTTCACAGGTCCATAAGGCATATATTTACTGGTGTTATAGCCTTCTTTGGCCAGATTAAAGGTAATATGGTCGCTCATACCGAGCAGCTGGGAAAAATGAATATGCGGGTGATTATTCGGCAACTGATTTTCTTCCATCAACCTGGTAGTCAGCAACGTACTCTCTTCGTTATGTGTGGCCACACAGACAGCCACATGTTTTATATGCCCAATAGTAAACTTAAGTGCTTCATCATAATCCGTATCTGTATTTTTTTTTGAAAGCTGTATCGGATTATCATAGCCCATTTTCACCGCCCGGATTTCCTCTTTTTCCATATATGCGCCACGAACCAGCTTCACGGCATAAATAAATCCGGCCTGTTTTGCGTTTTCCACTTCCTTTTTCAGAAAATCCAGCCTGTCTTTCCTGTATAGCTGAACGGTATTATAAATGATGGGCCTTTCACGGTTGAACTCCAGCATCAAATCCCGGGTTAAATCATCGAGCGGCTGTTGTATCCAGCTTTCTTCAGCATCAACAAACAAGCTGACATTATTGTCGTAGGCGAGTTGCGCCAGACTGTAAATTCGTTTTTTTGCCGTTTCATAAATTTGCTGTTCCGACGAAGTCAACGTTTCTTTTGCATGTAATTTTTCCAGAACAGACAGCGGTATCAGCCCGGTAAATTTGGAACAGACTATATCTACGGCATTGTAATTCTTGGCAAAAAAAATGGCTTGCCGGATAGCCTCTTCTGTTCGCTGAAAATCTTCTTCGCTCTCCTTGCCTTCCACGCCGTAATCCAAAATACTCTGCACCCCGTACTGGTACAGATGATTGATTTTTTTAGTGGCCAGTTCCAGCGAGTCGCCGCCGCAGAAGACAGCATATACGGTCGGGCGCATACCCACAGCAACAGGAGTTTTAATACCCATATCCAGCATACGGGAAGCCGTTTTGGTTCCGACATCCACCAGCCATCCAATATTTATGAGACGAAAAATCTGATAATCCCGTATCAGTTCACGGTTCGATTTGTATGCAAAAGCGGTTTGTGTATTATTAAAATCCAAAGTGATTATTTAGTCATTAAAGATACGAATTTTCCATTTACCGGTTCCAGATTTCCCAACTGCGCTCAGCCTGGAGGTATAACATCTCCAATCCGTTTTTTGTTTGCGCACCCATTTGCCTCCCTTTCTTTAAAAAGTGTGTTTCTTCCGGATTATAAATCAGATCGTATAACAAATGTTTTTCGGTCAACGCTTCATAAGGAATATCAGGCACTTCATCTGTATGAGGGTGCATGCCTACCGGGGAACAGTTTATGATGAGTGTTGAATACTGCACCACAACAGTGTCCAGTTCCTGATAGGTGATGGTACTTTTTGATTTATGCCTGGATACAAACTGAAACGGGATGCCCAGTTTATGCAACACATATTCGACCGCCTTACTTGCACCACCGGTACCAAGTATCAATGCAGCGGTGTGATGTGGTTTCAATAAAGGCAGTATGCTCTTTTCAAACCCAAAGCAGTCTGAGTTATACCCGATTCTTTTACCCGATGTAAACTTAATGGTATTGACAGCGCCAATTGCTTTTGCCTCTTCATCCAGTTCATCCAGATAAGGAATGATTTGCTCTTTGTATGGTATGGTGACATTCAATCCCGCCAGATTCTTTTCACGCTCGCACAACTCTTTAAACAGCTCTATTCTTTGGAGCGGAAAGACATCATACGTTGCATCCGTAATTTTTTCCCGTTCAAATTTTTCGCTGAAAAAACCTTTGGAAAATGAATGAGTCAAAGGGTACCCGATCAATCCATACTGCTTCATGCTGCGTTTTTTAAAAGAGGATTCCCACTGACGTGGGAATCCTCTGGCTGTATTTTAGTTTAGTTAATTATATTCCATGATGATGGCCTGAACGTGAGGATTGTCCTTCAGGCTTTCTGAAAAATCAAACAACAATTCGTGGGAAGCAAAATTGCTTTGAAGTAGTTCTCTCAGCAACATTTCTCCTTCCTTGTTTTTATTCTCTAAAAAAGCAAGGGCAGCCAATGCGAAATTAAGCTCAATGGTGGTTTTGCAAACCTCTGTACCTTTCAACAGGATTTGTCTGGCTGTTTCAGTATCACCGCTGTCCGCCATAATCTTGGAAAGTATAAAATAGGCTTCGTAACGTTTTACAAAGATATCTATCGCAGTTTCGCAGGCATCGATAGAGACTTCGGTCTCTCCGATTTCCAAAGCGGCTTCCGCCATTGCCAGGCAGAAATCATACTGCTCTTTTTCCAGTTCATTGGCCTTCTGAAAGGATTTGTATGCCTGTTCCCACAATCCTTCATTTTTGTATGTTTCCCCGATTCTGAAATAGGCTTCGGACAAAGATGGATTGTCATGCACGGCTTTTCGGTAACAATAACGCGCCATTTTCATATTGCCCAACGCTTCATGGCATTTCCCCTGCAGAAAAAATATTTCATCATCCGCCTCAAAGGTTTCACACATTTCTTTGATGACTTCCAATGATTTTGTAAAATTTCCTTTTTTAAAATGCAGTTCCGCAATATCCTGATAGACAAAATCTGCATCATCATTTATAGCCAGCACATATTCAAAAGCATCAATCGCCTTTTCATATTCATCGCATCCGCGATACGAACAGGCCAGATTATACCACGCAAACTGATTATATGGATTCAAATCAATCAAACGCAGATGTAACGGAATGCTTTCTTCATAGCGGTCGGTAATTTCGATACAATAATTTAAACGGTTCAGCGCCTCCTCGTTATTTGGATCTATTTTCAGGCATTCTATCAGGCTGTTATATACTTCATAATATTTTTCCCAGTCTTCATACACATCACACATTTGCAGATAGACATCGGGTAAGTCTTCCTTATCCGCCTTTTCGAGCAATTCATGCAGGATAAAAACAGCCTCCTTGTAGCGCGACTGGAATGTATATATTTCAGCTCTCAGCAAGCCGATACCAATTTCAGCACTGTCGTAAATCTCCGCTTTATCCAGCGTTTCCAGAGCTATATCCAGTTGTTTCAGTTCAAAATAAATCTGTGCTTTTTTCAGCAGAAGGATGGATGAATACGGATATTGCAGCAGCGATTTTTCAGCTACCTCCAGCGCACTGTCAAATCTTCCCATATCCTCGTAATACTCAATAATGACCTCATAGTCATCCTGATCGAAGAAAGGTGTTTGTGCTCCCTGTATAGATTGTTCGTATTGGGCTACTAACTCCGATACGTTGATATGTTCGTCTTCATTTTCAAATTCAAAACTGCTCATAGGTTATAATTTATGGAGTGAGTTGGTCAGTAATTCAAAGTTAATAGTTAATATTGTAATGCTATTTAATAGAAAAGTTAAGTGTAAAATATGAAACCCCTTTTAATAGTTATTAACATTTTGGTATTATCGATTTATTCCTTTGTTTACGGACAAGATAGTATTGAAGCTATTAACGTTAAACCGGAACGGGAAGTTCGTTTTAAACGATTATTTACCGTGCAGCAGAAATATTTAACATGGGTGGACAGGAAAAACAGGGAATTTCCATTTGCTGTTCCCGCTATTGCCTATAACAAATATGACGGGGTGCAAATCGGCGCTGCACTCATCAACCTGAAACAGCCGGTAAAGAATGTAGACTTTACCGGAACCTTATTTTACGGAATAAAATCGAAAAAAGCGGGCGGAACAGCTAACGTGGATTATTATTACCGTCCGGAAAGAGGAGTACTGACAGAACTGAAGCCAGGCGTGAAATTCCAGTCCTTCACCTACTATGATTTTGTTAAACCTTTGAAATATTATGCCATTCACCCGGAAATAGTTGCTACGTTCAACCATCGCTCTGAGAAACTGGAAAAATTATCCCATTGCATTTCGTTTACGAATCATACTGTTTTACAAAAGAATATCACATACCACTATACGGACAGCGTAACTTCCGTTATGAAAGATACCCTTACCCGTTTTTATGCCAATATTTTAAACTACACCTTTACCAGGTCTGACCGGAATTTTCCGTTTACCGCTTCTTTCTCTATAGAGCAATCCAAATCGTTTGTTAAGAGTTATTTTGAAGCAAATTCTTTCATCCGGTATCAACTGAAAAATTACAACACAGGGGTTCATCTTCGTTTTTTTGTCGGAGGTTTTTTATGGCGCAGCAGTAACTTTAAGTTCAGGCTCTATCCGGATGTCGGCTTTAACTTAAACGGGAAACGGGGAGAACAGAATTATCTGTTTGATGATTTTTATGTTGGCAGAAATGAACAGCAAGGCTTTGCTGCCAATCAGATAACAAAGTCAGATGGCTTTTTTAAAGTCAGTACGCCTTTAAACGCCATTGAAACCGGGCAGACTGTGGACTGGATGCTGGCGATGAATTTTAAAATTGATTTCCCGATTCAATATGTTCCCATAAAATTCTTCTTTGATTTCGGTTATTCATACGACAATCATCTCAATCCATCCAATCTTTTGCCCGTTAAAGGATTTCAATATGATGGCGGTATTTTATTCAGCTTTTTTGATGAGGGGTTTGAAGTTTATCTACCCCTGCTGATGAGCAAGGAATACAGAGACTATTTTAAAGCCAATGCGCCTAAGTTCGGACAGCGGATTTCCTTCCTGCTGGATCTGCACAAACTCGAACTGCACAAAAGAATCAGAGACCTAAAATTTTAAAAAAAGGCTGAACAGAAGTTCAGCCTTAATCTATATTGGGTCGACGGGTAAAGGGGAATTTATGTTTCTACCCAATAGAATAAATCAAAGTTAATTTATTATGAACAGTTGCAGCTTGACACATATCAATAAAACATCTAAATGATTAATTCTTGACATTTGTCATAATAAATATGTATTTTCGGAAAGAAACATAAACAAAAGTAAACAGAAGAATGATATGGCTAATATCTTTTATGAAAACCATACCCCACAACTGAAATTCAAACTGAGCCACAAACCTTCGCATGAAGAATGCAAAGCGTATTTTATTCAGTTTCTCCGGAATTTCAACATGTTCTCAGAGCATGACCTGAAAAATATAGAAAAATGCCTGGAATACGGGGTATGGAAAAAGAATGAGGCCATCTTTAAAACCGGAGAAGTAGGCGAATACCTTAATTTTATTTGTCAGGGTGCCGTAAAATATTACACGGAAGATGAAAACGGACAGCATATTATCGGTTTTTTGACGGAATGTAATTTTTGCTCGCCTATGAAAAACTTTCTGTCAAGGCTACCTTCCGATGAAGGGGTAACCTGTATTGAAGATTCGTACGGATTAAAAATTCCACTGTATGATTTTATCACGATACTGGAACAAAAACCGTTTGCAGAGTTTTTTCAAAAACTCAATAGTGACCTTCTTTATTTTTTTGAACAGCGCCTGATATCTTTTCAGTCGTTAGATGCCAAAGGACGGTATGAGCTGACACAGAAAGAAGAACCCCATATTTTCCATCGCTACTCACTGCAGGATATTGCCAATTTTCTTGGAATCACCCCTGAGACACTCAGCAGAATCCGGAATGAAAAGGGGAAAAAGTGACCCATTGACTTTTGTCAGATAATGATTCTTATTTTATTGTTTTACAGCAGATTTCTTGTTTGAGCGTTTATTTGTAAGTATCTTAGCAAAGAAACATAAATACCTTTTATATCCCCAATCTTAGTATGAACAACTTATCGCTGAGAAATACAATTACCAACAAGGTAAAGTTTTACAATCCGTATAAGCCCACTGCCAAAGAGTGTTTTAGCTATTTCATACAGTATTTAGCTTATTTCTCTTTTTTGTCGCCTAATGATTTAAAAGATGTGGAACACTACTGGGAATATTATCTGCTGCATAAAAACCAACCGCTGGTACTGCCGGGAGACGTTTGTGAGTATATTGTATTTATCTGCAAAGGAGCTATAAAACATTATGTCTTACACAACAACAGCCCGGTGAATATTGATTTTGCCACAGACGGGCATTTTTGTTCCGGAATCAGAAGTTTTCTCCATCAGTCTAAGGCCGGCGATGGATTTGTATGCACGCAAACTACTTTCTGCCTAAGAATTTCGTATAAAAAATTTAGGGAGCTGATTAAAGAACATCCTGCCTTTGCAACATTGTTTGAGATGCTGAACGAAGAATCTACCTTGAGGTTAATGAATCGCCTCGCTTCATTTCAGACCATGGACGCCAAAGGAAGGTACCTGTTACTGAAAAACGAGAATCCGGATGTATTCCACCGTTTCACCGTCCAGGATATTTCCAACTATTTGGGCATTAAGCCTGAAACACTTTGCCGGCTGCGCAAAAGTGAAATAACCGGGTAAGTTCATATTCTGGCAATCGGAAAAGTCATACAATGCGGGCCGCCGCGCGCGCGCGACAATTCGGCTGATGACAAGGTGATGATGGTATTATTCAGTTCATCCAGTGTAAATTCTTCTGACAATACACGCTTGGCGCTTACTATGGAAAATCCGTTTTCCCTGAATGCTTTCAGCGTATGGATATTCCGTTCATAGCAATAGGCTACACCCGATTTTACGGTCACAAAATTACAGCCATCCGTCCATTGTTCCCGCTGCTGAAACGGAGATACACCATTGCCGCAGGAAATAAACCGCATAGAAGGATAGATTTCTTTAATCAATTCTTTTAACGACGGATGCAGCACCGCACGTTTGTTATCCTTCGAATAAGTGATGATATCCACCTTGTCATTTTTCTCAAACATCAGCGGTGAAAAGCCAACACAGGTTTCGGCGCTGATCATCGTAAAAATGGTGTCCAGGTGCATACAATAGCGTTCATTAGGAATCTCCACCACCGTCACATAATCTACCACATCGTGTTCAAACAGATAGTTTTTAAGTTCAAAAATGGCATCCAGGCTCGTTCGCTCACTCTCTCCTATCAGCAAATGCCGCGGATGTATCAGCATAATATCGCCGCCTTCTACGGACATATCTGAATCCATCTCCAGATTCTCATCCGACACAAAGTCGATTACTTTGCCCTTAAAGGATTCAAACAACGGATGGTATTGAACAATAAATTTATGGAGGAAATTTTCCCGCAGGCGAACCGGCTTATTGGCTTTAGAAATAATTAGATGGTCATTAACCACACAGCCGATGTCGCGCGTAAACACTAAATTCGGCAGTGGCTTGATGATACTTTCTTCGCTTTCCGGGTGAACGCCGGAAATCAGTACCTGTCCGAGGTATTCCGGCTCTATTTGTTTAAGCTTTTCGTATTTACCTAAACTCAAATCCTCTTTTTTATAAATGTACTCGAGCAGTTCGGATTTCACTTGTTCGTTTTTCAATACATCTTCCAGTAAAGACTGAAACTCGATGACATTTTCTTTACCCAACAGCTGCCGCAATGTTTCGGTGAACTGGTAATGTTCGTCAATCATCCTCGGAAGAAAAACAATATCGTCGTACAACAACTCCTCCGCAATTTCCGGGGATACATGATCTATACCCATATCCGGTTCGTGCACGATGACCTTCTGTAATGTTTGTATTTCTGAGTTTATCTGCATATAAGAACTCAAAAGTACAGCTAAATTTTCATTTTTTATGGATTCATTCTTTCCCAACTGAGTCTGCCGACAGGCCTGCCTGTCGGCAGACAGGCAGGGACTCTGCGTTGACTATATAACTACGCAGAGTCCTCTACGAGAGACTCTGCTGGGAAAAGTAATTTTTGAAATAGATAAGATTAACCCTAAAAAATTTATGCGAAGTAAAAAGGACCAGTTAATTTAACAATATTACTTCAGCCTGCACACCATACGCACCGGCTGGTGGTCAGAATATTCAAAACCCATATCCTCGCCTTTTACTTCCAGCAGTTCCACATTCGGTGACAACAAGAAAAAATCAATTACCGTTGTATACGTTTTACCGGACTCATACGGGAAATCTACTTTGCGGTTGGTGGGCACGGTTTTATCAAAAGCAAAAATCCAGTCCTTCTCAATAAAATCAGACGGCACGGGCATTTCTTCGTAATCGCTTTTTTCTTTCAAAGGTGTATATCCGGGCGGAATCTGATTCCAGTCGCCACCTACGATGACATAATTTCCTTTGGCATATTCTTCGACGATATACTTTTTAAAATAAGCCATCTCCTGCTTTTTCAAGGTACCGCCATCATACGCAGAATTGTGCGTATTAATAACGACTAATTGTTTTCCGTTCTTCAAATTAAAGCGGTGTTTTACAAAACAGCGATCGAGAAAAAACAGACCCTTGGGCCAGGAAAAATTGGACGGAAATGCATATTTCACAGGCATCTCTGCATCCTGATACTTATAAAATGTGGCAATACCGCCCAGCACTTTACCCATCGGCTCGAAGAAAGGAATGGGTACATGCTTCACATCATAGTTTTTGCCAAAAACCGCTTTAAAATTCCCCAGTATTTCAAAAGCCTGCTGAAATTGCTCGATATGATAACTGCGTTTGGAGTTCCTGTCTATCTCCTGAATATGAATAAAGTCGGCATCCGATTTCCATTGTGTTATCGTCTCAATAAAACCCTTGAAATTCTTTTCGGATAATCCTTTGGAGGGCCGTACCATTTTTCCGCCGTCATAGAAGAAATCAGATTCTTTACCCAGTCCGCAATAACCAATATTCCAGTCATAAAAAACCAGCGTATCTTTTTCCAAAAGCGGCAACTTGTCTTTAGGCTCGAGTACTTCCGCTGCTTCCTCCGCCTTCGGCTTATAATCGGTAAGTTGCGCAAACACTATTGCACCAATGACATACAAGCCAAACAGCATTGCCACTGCCAGGATTATTTTAATCAGTATCATGCCGTATTTTTTCATGTGAATACTTTGTGAATGACGGTAAGAACGCTAAATTTAGGCTTATTTTAGAATATAAAATCAATCTGCATGAAAAATACGGTGTTAAAATGGAAATCGAATGACGGCCTCGATATTTTTGGTCAAAAATGGGAAAATGAAACTCAACCTGCAAAAGCGGTGATTTGTCTGGTTCACGGCTTCGGAGAACACAGCTCCCGCTACGAGCATGTGGCCCGTTTTTTTACCGATAATAATTATGCGGTCATAACGTATGATGCCCGCGGCCATGGAAGATCCGGCGGTAAAAGAGGGCATTTTGTTTCTTATGATGAATTTTTGAATGATGTAGATAATCTGCTCAAACAAGCAGACAGCAATTTTCCCAATCTTCCAAAGATACTGTACGGCCACAGTATGGGCGGGCAGGTGGTAGCCAACTTTGCAATCCGGCGCCAGCCTAAAATTTCGGGTGTTATTTTATCGTCTCCGTTCTTCCAGCCGGGTTTCGCGCCTCCTGCGGTTAAAATTGCTGCCGGAAAATTATTGCGCAATCTGATTCCGGGTTTCTCCCTACCTTCCGGGCTGGATGTGAATGCCATCTCCAGAGACAAAGAGGTGGTGAAAAAATACAGCAATGACCCGATGGTATTTGACATCATTTCGTCCAAAATGGGTATAGAGCTGATTGAATTCGGGCAGGAAGCAATAGCCAATGCCGCAAAACTGACATTACCGACATTGCTGTTTCACGGAACTGCCGACCAGCTTACTTCGTTTAACGCGAGTAAACAATTTGTTGCCAATGCGGGTAAAAATGTAACCTTTATCGAATATCCGGGTTTATACCACGAATGCCATAATGAGCCAGAAAAAGGACAGGTTTTACAGAATGTGTTGGATTGGTGTAATAAATTGGAGGGATAGTGCTCATATTCAGATTTTAATTGTATCTTTGTTTCACTATAGTTCTTTTTAATTTTTCTTGTCTTATGTTGTAAATGTTCATTTGATTTGATTTTAAAAAGTATGTAGCCCTATTTTAAATTTTTAAATAAAAAAAAATGAACATTTTTGTTGCAAACATTGAAAGAAAAGTGAATGACGAACAATTACAGGAATTGTTTGCTCAGCACGGAGAAATCGCTTCTCTGAAATTAATCAAAGACAGAGACACAGGCGTCAGCAAAGGCTACGCATTCGTGGAAATGCCGAATGATGACGAAGCTCAAAAAGCAATTGACGCTTTAAACGGTTATGAACTGGAAGGCAGAGCATTAGCGGTAAACGAAGCTCGTCCTAAAACAGAGTACAAAAAATCAAGCGGCGGCGGCTACAAAGGCGGCGGCGGCGGTTACAAAAGCGGCGGTGGCGGCTATAACAAAGGCGGTTATGGCGGTGGAAGTGACTACAAAAAAAGATATTAATAGTAACTTATACTACCTAAAGCCTTCGATTTTTTCGAAGGCTTTTTTTGTTGGTAAAAACGAAATGCGTATCGTAAATTGTGACGGATAAAACGGCGATGTATTCAGACACCTTTTTAGAAAAATTACTGGTTCGGCTGAAAAGCGGAGATGCGAGGAGTATACATCTCAATGCGCTGCCCAGCAATTTTGCCCGGCTGGATATTTATGATTTGGCGACGATAGAGCAAAGTATGCATCTGTCCTTTTTACAGCATCTGCTGACAAAAAAATCATTTCGGTTTTCTATCACCATAGAGCCGGAAATATGGAAAGGTAAAACTGAAGATCAGAAAAAAATCATTCAGCGAATCATCAAACGCCTGAACCACCTGGATTATCAGGAGAAAGAAGAATTTTCAGAACACGGTTACAGTACGTTTGGTTTCGGCTATCCGTTATTGATAAAACGCGCCCCTGATCACCCCGAAAGAATCTTAAAAGCGCCGTTGCTGATATGGTATCTGTCTATTGAGAAAGACACCCGAAAAAACAATACGTGGATTATTTCCCGAAACGAAGACCATCCGCTCATTTTCAACGAACTGCTACGTTCGCATTTTGAGCAGCAGGAAAAAATAAAAACCGATGATCTGGAGTCTTTTCTGGAAGATGATTTTTTGGATGAAAAACAACTGAATCTGTTTTGCAAACTGTTGCTGGACAAACTGCATGTGCCGTTTGACGCGGATGAAAACATCGTTACCTTGCTGCCTGGCTCCAACAAGGAAGCCATTGAAAACATCACCAAAGAAAAACCCTGGATTCGCTGGAGTGCGATATTCGGGCTTTATAAAATGCAGAAACAGCCCATCATACGGGATGTAGAAAATTTACTGCGGCAGCAGACAGCTGCCATTGAACCGGAAACCGGCAATCTTTCCGGTGATATTTCTTTTGACGGTGAAGTGCTAAGTCCGATAACCTTAGACGCCAGCCAGGAAAATGTATTGAACCAATTAAGTAACCATGATAAACTTATCATTCAGGGGCCTCCGGGAACCGGAAAAAGCCAGACACTCACGGCTATTATCACACAGGCTTTATTGAATAACCGGAAAGTGCTCGTGGTGTGTGAAAAACGAACAGCCATGGAAGTGCTGTATGCCAATTTAAAGACAAAAAAACTGGAACACCTTTGTGCTATTATCGAGGATGTATATACCGACAGAAAAAAAGTTGTTGAGCAGGTTCGTTCCGTCATTGACAATAACGCCCCCCCTATTCGGTTCAGAAGCCACGAATATGAAATGCTGCACGCACAATTCTTATCCCTGAAGGAGGAAATCAATTTCAGAATCAATTTTACACATTCACAGGTATTCGGGGACGACAACTGGCTGGAATTGCTTTGCAACAGTTCCATCCTGAATTCCAATTCAATTATTGCAAATAAAGCTAGTTCTTTACTTAAACAACTTCGAAACAGCGATTATCAATTTTCTTATGAGGAGTTTACTACCCTGAAAGGTAAAATCACTGATGCATACGAACTATTCATAAAAATTCACGGTGACGCTGACGTTTTCAGGCAACTCAACAGCAGTTTATTTGACCACACAGATTATGAAAAAAATCTTTTTGAAAGCCTTAACTCTCTCTTTCAGCGCAGCAGTGATTTAGAAAACACGATTCATGAGAAACTTAATGAATATCAGCATGAATTTAATATCCTGACGGGTATCACACATTTCAAAACAACCGTCTTATCTGTATTCTTATCTTCTTACAAACGAATAACACAGGAAAAAAACTCTTGTTTGTCTGCGTATTCCGAAATCAAATTACAACTGGAGGAATACCCATCTTTTAATGCAACTCTTATACCTATTGTCGATCTGAAAAAGATGGATACGCTGCTGCCTTCCATAGAACAGATTAAAAGCCAAACCAGTCAGTTTCTGCAGCAACAGCATTTGTTTTCTGATTACTATCAATACAAACAATTTCTTCTGCAACAAGATTTAAAGACACAAAATCTAATAGAAGCTATAGCAGCGACAGGAAACAACGACTGGGTATCCATTTTCACCGCTTACTACCTGAATCAGTTTATTCTGCAAACCTCTCTGGCAAACGGAATTAAAGACGATACGCAAATACTCTTTAATGAACTGCAACAAAAAGATGTTTTTGTGAAACAAATGCTTGCTGATAAAGTCAGTCAAATCTGGCAAGAGAATATCCATCAGCTTTTAGATAATGCGGATATTCCAGAACTGAAATACCTTTATAACCAGCGCAAGAACAAACAATTTGCCACAAAAAATTCGTTGCGCAAAATCATTCATCACGACATTGATTTTTTCACTACGCTGTTTCCCGTATTAATGGTCAACCCATCGGTATGTACGTCCATACTTCCGCTACAAAAGGACTTGTTTGATTTTATAATTTTAGACGAAGCAAGTCAGCTGAGGCTCGAAGATACGTACACCTCTTTGCTGAGAGGAAAAATAAAAATCATTTCAGGAGATAAACATCAGATGCCGCCAAGCAATTTTTTCGGCAGTGAAACCATCTTCTGGGAGGAAAACGAAACGGAAAATGAGACCGAGAATTTTCTGGCAGGAAGTAAATCTTTGCTGGAATACGCGGATGATGCCAACTACAAAAACTCCTATCTTGATTTTCATTATCGCTCGCTGCATCCTGATTTAATCCAGTTCTCCAACCATGCTTTTTATCAGTCACGCCTGATTCCAATGCCGGAGAAAGAAAACTACCCGGCTTTATTTTACATACAAACAGACGGGCAGTACACACAAGGCACCAACCCAAGGGAAGCTGCGGAGATAGTCGCATTCATCTACCAGATTCATAAAATTAATGGCGCCTGTCCTTCTGTCGGGATTGCCACGTTCAATATCTTTCAGCGAGACCTGATTTTAGATGAACTGTATAATCAGGCTTATGCCGAAAAAGAAAAGAATGATCTGCTGCAGGAGCTGTTAGCCAAAGGATTATTCGTAAAAAACCTGGAAAACATACAAGGCGATGAACGCGACATCATGATACTTTCCACAACCTTTGGAAAAGATGAAAACGGTAAATTCAGGCAGCTCTTCGGTCCGCTCTCTCAGGAAAAAGGATATCAGTTGCTGAATGTCATCGTGACAAGAGCGAAACATTCCCTGTATGTATTCACCTCAATTCCCGAAACGGTTTTTATGAATTTTGACGCGGAACTGAAACAGAAAGGCAACCGAGGAAAGGGTATTTTTTATGCCTATCTGTCCTATGTAAAAGCTAAACACGAACAACATGAAGACAGGGCAAATTTTATTCTGAATGCATTAGACCAAAATGACGTTTCGGCTAATACAACTAAATTAGCCCCTGCTTCATTTTCTTTTAGGAACCATATTTTCTCAGTGTTAAAAGCTCATTTTGGTGATGATATACAGCAAAACTATTTATTCGGAGGTTTTACACTGGATATCGTTCTCTTTAAAAACAAACAGCCCTTTTTGCATATAGACTTTGAAAAAAACGGGCATTATCATCCGGAGGTAACCTACAGAACCAAATTACACCAGCAGCAAACACTGGCAGCCTACGGAATCCTTACGTATCACTTATGGTCCTTTCACTGGTGGAAAAATGCGGATGCAGAATTGAAAAACATCGAAATAATTCTTTTTTAAATTTAATTAACTAAAAATATATCCGATTAATTAAATTTGATAATTATCAAAAAATGTGATTATATATTACTTACTCCCTAAATTAATCCAATATCTTTTAATTAAATCATAACAACTCCTTATATTTAGTTAGCCGTAACTAATTAACATCTTATTCATGAAAAAGTCAATCTCCAGAAGAAAGTTTATCGGGCTTTCTGCTTTGGCGGGTGTAGCCTCCACATTACCATTATCCGGTTGTAAAAAAGCTGAAATTATCCCGGATGCAAATGAATTTGAAGCCATCGTTATCGGTTCAGGATTCGGTGCATCTGTATCCGCCTTACGTCTTACGCAGGCCGGAAAAAAAACACTGATGCTGGAAATGGGAAAAGAGTATGACATCAACCCGCCAAAAGAGGTCTTTACTAAAACATTGAATCCTGACGGACGTTCTTTTTGGCTGAAAAGAAGAACAGCGGCACCCGTTACTACCATACAATTTGATATTCCAAAATATGTGGGAGTGCTGGATAAAGTTTCTTTTCCCACTTCTTACATGAATATTTACAGAGGGACCTGCCTGGGTGGCGGCTCTGTTGTTTACGGAGCCATGCTACCGTATGCACAACCATCCATGTGGAATGAATACTTTCCGTTTGTAGCATACAGTGAAATGACAGACAAATGGTATCCTAAAGTAAAAAGCATTTTAAATTTCAGTGAAGTACCCGACGATATTTTAAACACCAAGTATTATCAGTTTGCCCGCGTGGGTTTAGATCATTGCGAAAAAGCAGGCATGGATAAAGTCATGCTGAACGCAGGTGTTGATTTCAATATTATTCGCGGAGAAATAAACGGTACTCAGAAAAAATCATCCATTGGTGGTGAGTTGCTGTATGGTTCCAACAATGGCTACAAGAACAGCTTAGACAGAAATTATATTCCAGCAGCAAGAGCAACCGGAAATTTAACCGTAGAAACATTGCATAAGGTAGATTATGTAAAACAATTGCCGGACGGGCGTTATGAAGTGAACGTACTGAAAATAAACGAGCAAGGAGAAACAGAATACACTAAAATATATACCTGTAAGCATTTGTTTGTCAATGCAGGCGTGGTAGGAACTATGCAGATACTGCTGAAATCAAAATACCTCGGCGGGCTTGCCAATCTAAATGATGAAGTGGGTAAACACTGGGGCAATAACGGCAACGTAATGGCCATGCGGGTATTGCTGAATGAAGAAACAGGCGCTGACCAATGTATAGTGCCGGTAACCGCCTATGGCGATTTAAACAATCCGGTTGCACCATTGCTGGCAGAACAGGCACCGTTTCCGATTGGTATGGAATTGAAACAATTGCTGACTTTAGCAATTACCAAGAATCCGAACCGTGGTTATTTTAAATACAATCCCGCTACAGATAACGCTGACTTATATTTTGACAGCAGCCAGATGGAGTTGTCCAGAAGAGCTATGGGCAACTTTATAGACAGGCTAAATGCCGCCAATGGCGGCTCTTTAGACCGCTTATTTTATTTTAACGGAAAAGGGTTTGGAGATGATTTCACCTATCATCCGCTTGGTGGTGCCGTATTGGGCTTAGCGAGTGATACGTATGGAAGATTAAAGGGTTATGAGAATTTATATTGTTTAGACGGTTCCATGATGCCCGGCTTCTCCTGTTGTGCCAATCCGGCATTAACGATAGCTGCACTGGCGGAACGCGCCATGGAAAAGATAATCGCTGAGGATTTTGCATAAAAAAACGCTCAATATAAAAGTATTGAGCGTTCTCTATTTTGTATTCGAGAAAGTATTTACTAATAAACTACTCCAAAACGAACGTATCCGCCGTGTCCCAGAAATACTGAACCGGAAACGGGAGTAACCGTTAGTCGATATCCCCCGTTTAAGGAAACACCAACCTGTTTGATAATTTTAAATTCTACTCCAAGTCCGGTGTTTGAAACGAAGTTGTGCGATATGCTGCCTGTAAATGCGGATACCAACGTATTTAACTGATAACCGGGTGCGATATTGATAAATGGAGATACTCTCTTCTTTAAGAAGTAAGCACGCATATCTAATGTAATGGGAAAAGATATGAATCCTCCCCTTCCATATTCCGTACCAATACCCAATCCAATCCCAAAGTGAGGTGAAACACGGCCACCTAAGACTTCATTGAAGGAAAAAACGGCCGTTCTTCCGGAGAAAGCCACACCTAATTCCGTGATGCTCACAAACCCTTTTTTATAATAATCCACCGGTTCTGTGGCTTTAGGCTTAACGGCTGTAAAAGCATTTTCAAATTTTTCACGACTGAAACCTTAAAGCAGGGACATCAAGAGAAGAAGTGTTATGGTAATTTTTTTCATATTGACTTATTTTATTGAGTAAATATATTCCGAATTCATAAATAAATCAATGATAAAAATCAGGTACTTGATAATTTTTGAACTAAAAAAGTATTAAAACCTGACAGCCATGCCGATTTTTGCAACTGACATCTCCAGCCATCCGACTTCCATATTCACACCCAAATGGTCTAAGAAATAATAACGCATCCCAATTCCACCTCCGCCGGTAACACCGGCGTATTTACCCACGCTTTTGCCTATTCGTATAATGGCACCCGCATGCATAGGAATATAAACATCCAGTTTAGACGGGTTAATCTTGGTTTGTTTTTTCTGATAGATCATCTGATACAGATGTAAAACCCCTCTGCCTCCAACTCCAATCCCTGCCTGCCTGCTGCCTGCGTCATACCCTATATATACCCCTACGCTGAAATAAGGATGTGCAGCCACATCCAGATTTACCATTACACCCGGACGAAACCCGATCTTATAACTTTGCAGCGACAGGCTGTCTGTTTTTTTACCGTTGAAGGCATAATGGCTGCCGAAATTGAAATTGACATCCATCTGGATGAACCCTTTATGGATACCTTCCAAAAGAAGTGTTGATTTTTCTTTCTTTTTTTTCAGGGAATCCTTAATAGCAAAATTATACCCTTCATAAGCAACGGAACAGTTAACAAAAAAGATGGCGCTAAAAAAGAAAATAAAAAATCTCATTTGGTTCTTATTGTGCTGCAAATGTATAATTTATTCATGCAGTAACATAATAAAAAAATCCCCCGATGTACGGGGGATTGTATTAAATTACATTATATTTTTTATAGCTTAATTGCTAGACCTAGTTTAAAGACACTCATTTCCAACCAACCTACTTCTGTGTTTAAACCAATCCTGTCTGTGAAATAGTAACGAAGACCTAAACCCCATCCGAATGTAGGGCCGCCACCCTGGAAACCACTGCCATCTGTGCTACTAGAACTTCCAACATATATAACCCCACCCAAATGCATCATAGTATAAAAATCCAATTTACTTGGGTCAACTTTTGTATCTGTTTTGTCTGCAATTAGCTGATAAATATGAAATACGCCACGGGCACCGAATCCTACACCAAAGCTACCTTTATGTGATACACTAGGAAAACCTAAAAAGCCTAAATACCCTCCGACACTTGCGTATCGATGAACAGCACCGTCAACATTTACCATAAGGCCTAATCCTCCTACGCCATAAAATCCTCCGATTCTTGGAATACCATCTTCATCTATATTTGCAAATATTCCACCGCTATAAACTAATGGCCAAGTTGAACCTGCAATAAAATTGACATCCAATTGGATATCTCCTTTTTCAATACCTCCGCCACCGGAAGATTTGGATGGTTTGGAGGCGGCATACATGTTCATTTTTGACATGTTAATACCTAATTCGCTTGCGAATGTATTGCTGGTTAAGATCAGAGCAGCCAATACGATAATTGATTTAATAAGTTTTTTCATAATGGTTAATTTTGTTGAGCAAATCTATAACTAAAAAACCAAAGTGTATATACCTAATAACAAGTAAAAATTAACATAAATTAAGTTACTCACACCTTTTCCACAACAATCGCACTCGCTCCGCCACCGCCGTTGCATATACCGGCAGCACCTATTTTTCCATTCTTTTGTTTTAAGACGGAAATCAAAGTTCCGACTATCCTGCATCCTGAATTACCTATCGGATGCCCCAATGCCACCGCACCGCCAAAGACATTCACTTTATCGTGTGCAATGTTCATCTCTTTCATGTTGGCCAGTGCCACCACGGAAAAGGCTTCGTTGATTTCAAAGAAATCAACGTCTTCTATTTTTAAACCTGCCTTATCCAAGGCTTTTGGAATGGCTTTAGAGGGTGTCGTCGTAAACCACTCCGGTTCCTGTGACGCATCCGCGAAAGATACTATTTTCGCCAATGGCTGAATACCCAATTCCTTCACTTTGTCTCCGCTCATCAGCACCATAGCACTGGCTCCGTCGTTTATTTTAGAAGCATTGATGGCGGTAATGGTTCCTTCTTTGTCAAACGCAGGTTTTAAAGTGCCTACTTTTGCTTCGTCAAATTTCCTGTATTCCTCATCTTCGGTGATGGAAACATCCCCTTTTCTGGAAGCAATCACTACGGGTACAATTTCATCCTTGAAATAACCGTTTGCATAGGCTTCCTGGGCACGTTTATAAGAAGCAATGGCATAATTATCCTGATCTTCTCTTGAAAAAGAATAATGTTTGGCACAAACCTCACCGGCATTGCCCATCATATATTTTTTATAAGGATCCTGTAACCCGTCCCGCACGATGGCATCGAGAATCTCTCCATTTCCGTATCGAATACCCGTTCGTCCGCTGGGCAGATAGTGCGGTGCATTGCTCATGCTCTCCATACCGCCGACGACCACTACGTGGTTGTCGCCCAGCATGATGGATTGCGCACCCAGCATAATCGCTTTCATGCCGGAAGCACATACTTTATTAATGGTAGTACAAGGAGTTTTAGTGTGGATACCGGCAGCTATGGAAACCTGTTGTGCAGGTGCCTGTCCGACATTAGCCTGCAATACATTCCCCAGATATACTTCATCTATCTGATCACCATTCACACCTGCGCGCTCCATTGCGGCTTTTACCACTGTCTTTCCAAGTTCTATCACATTAACGCCGGCTAACGCGCCGCTTAAACTTCCTATTGGCGTTCTCGCCATCGATACAATAAATACTTCCTGCATGTTGTTCTGTTTTATACAGGTAAAATTAATTAAAATCAGATTCCATCAAACCATTATCAGATAAAATAATGATTATCTTCTTTTACCGGATAATATTATTTACGCCTAGAAACTGTAGTATCGTACGATTTTTTTAATTAATTTAGATGATATGAGGAAATGGTATATTTTGCTGCTTTCAGCAGGTTTCTTTGTTAGCTGCAAGAAGGAAAGCACCCCGGCATTACGCTATTGGCTGGACAATATCGGCAGCAGAACGGATATCCCGTTTTTACCCGATTCCAGCGCCAACTACTTCAGTTACTCATTTTACAGAATGAAAGGAGACAAAACGGGATTACGGCTGAAGGCAAAGTTCATGTATGCAAGGTATCAGAGTTATAACGTGTATAATCTAAAAACACGAAGCAGTATTTCCAGCCTGTCGGATGTACAGATAACACCAGACGCCGGAAATGAGAATCCATTTATTACGCTTACACAGAGCGATAACAGGAATTATACGGTGTATATGCTGCCGGATATTCCCGAAGCACAATCATATTCCAACAAACTCTTGTTCCCTGATTCCGTCACGGATGTCAATGTGTTGCTGCGCAATTACCTGGCGGAGAAAGATGTGTATGGCGGCGTATCCCTGCCGGAAATTGAAGCCTTTGATTTAGCAACGGGAAAAACCATTCCTACTCCTAATCCGCTTTCCATGACATTTGCTGATTTCAATAATATTGTAGATGATTTAAGCCGTATAATCAGCCTCACACAGCTATTACAGCAAGGTAACAATATCGATTTTTTTCGGTTTGCCGGATTGGGATTATTTCCTAACCTGGACAACCAGTACATTTTTGCTCCATTGCGATTATATCCAAATGAAGTTGCTATTTTAAAATTTCGTCCGCCAAATTTTGCGGGGTCGCTTTCGGCTGTTCCGGCTGCAGATGTCCGGTATTTTTCATTATGCCTCGGCGACAGCAAAACGTACAACTATAAGACATTGGCTGATTACCGTTTTAAAATTGCATCCGACGGAAACATTTATGTAGTGATTGGAAGAAAAGAATCCGATATCATGGCAAAAGCTGTCGGATTAAATTTTATTGAATGGGTACCGGAATTAAAAAATGAAGGATTGATTATCTACAGAAACTTACTGACTGCTGCGGATTACCCCTACAACATGAACCAGGTACCGGATGTATTAAAAAACCTGAATCAGGTATTCAACGTCAACTACCTGCATGCCGATACCTATATCGGAGATCGTGCACCCAAAGGGATAAAAATGAGTAAAACAGCATACCTGACCAATTTCGGGGGATTTAAAGTCGCTTATTAACTTCAGCTATTTTTGCCACGCACCGACGGCACCGAACAAAGTCCCGCTGTACAATCCATTATTCAACCCTACTTCTGTGGCGGCATAGGCTGAATTATAGTACAGCTGATTTCCAAATGGTATCTCAAAAACAGTATTTCCGGTATTCCAGTCCAATGCCGTAAAATTCCAAACACCGTTGTTTTGCCCCATACAATACGCCAGGTTTGTGGCAGCGCTCATACAGGGAATACCACTTGGCAGGCTAACACTTGTATTTACCCATGCCGATTTCAATTGTCGTGCAGCAGGATTCCAGATGAATTTTTCAGCACCATAGGGAGCATTACCCGGAACTCCGGAAAGAAGAATATTGGCGGTCTTATCACTTCCCGGGTTTTTCAACTCATTATTCACTACCAAGGCACCGTAACCGCGTACACATACCGATTGTTCGGATAATGAACGGGTTGCCGAAGGATTGCCAAAAGTAACAGGCATCTGTGCCGCGATTCTTCTGTCTTTGCTACCCGGAATCTGGTGCCAGTCATCCGGAATCTTATCTCTCCAAAATAAAACGAGATGCATCAAATCCTGGCCGTCTGTAATCACTACAAATTTATCCTGATGCTGCATGCCCATCAAAGTAGGTGTAGACCCGGAACCAGCACCCAGACGAATCCCCGAACCTCCGTTGCCTGTTTCGTAATCAGCCGTCCATCCGCCTTTACCTTCTTCAACAGACAGTTCTGTTCCTGTCCACTGCACACGATACATTTTTTTAGATGTTACTGCATAGATTCCATTTTCCTCATCACAGGCTATAGAATTGGATATTTCTTCTCCGGAAAATTTATAGTGATAAAATTCAGAAAAATTCCTGCTGACCAGCCCTATCAAACCATTATTTGTTGCAAATGCAATGTATCCGTCATAAGTCATGGTCATGCCAACGATACGTTCATTAGCCGATAACAAAGACACAGGAATAACAAATGTACGCAGTAACTGTATCGGCGAAAACACATCATTTGGTGTAGCATCACCATAAGCATATAGTTTTGTTCCTCGTGGTGTGTAAAAAATATTGTCTTTATCAATCAAGGTGTAAGCGCCGCTGGTCGAAGCATCTACGGAAAAGATGGATCCTGCCGAGACATCTTCCTTTTCTTTAAAAGCAATGATATTAAAACCTTTTCCGGTGTCCATAGCTTTCACCACATGTGAAGCATTGCCTCCCCATAAAACTCTGTTGCCATCCGGATAAATACCTGAAATAACAATCGTTATCATTCCTGGTGTTCCGGATTGATACTTTTTATAAATTTCTCCATTTCCCGAAGCAGGTCCGCCAAACGGAGACGAAGCTTGTGCATAAGGATTGCAATGCGTAATCGGCCAGGGTGAATCCGCTAAAAAATTATTTTCAGGTGGTTGCTCTTCAAAAGGATTATTCGTGTTTTCAGTTTTTTCTTTCGTGCAGGCTATGGCCAGAAAAAAAAGGAATAATATTACAGCCCGGGTATGCAGCATACCCAAAGCTAACAAAATTCATAAGCGTTTTATATTTACCAGCTCACAAAATTCACCACTTAAGTTATCAATATTTGTGCATTATACTTTTTACCACACATATCCCTATCCTCTTATCTTTGTTTTATGCCAGAAGAAGTTGCAAAAGAGAAAGCAAAACGAACCAAAAAGCCTGTAGTGGAAGAACCTGCCGACGAAGGGACGCCTGCGCCATTGATTGATGCTGAAACGGTCAAAACAGGCGCCGGCTTATTCTTTCTGTTTATTGCCATATTACTGTTTGTGTCGTTTTGTTCCTATTTATTTACCTGGAAAGACGATCAGGATAAAGTATTGAATTTTTCCTGGAAGCTTATTTTCAGCAAAGAAGTTTTGGTGCAGAACAGTATGGGCAGAATCGGTGCGTTTCTGGCGCATATCTTCTACTTCGATTTATTTGGAATAGCATCTTTCTTTGTGCCTTACATATTTTTCACCATAGGCATTAATCTTACATTTAAAGAGAAAATCTTCAAACTTGTCAAGATATTTTTCACCTCTCTTTTCTGGATAGTATTTATATCCACTCTGGCCTCTTTTATTTTCCCCGATGCCTCTTTCCCTTTCGGCGGCGGATTAGGAGTCAACAACTATGAATGGCTTTCCACCCTGATGGGCCGATTGGGTTTAGGAATTTTACTGGCCATTATCGGTCTTACTTTTTTGGGTTTCAATTTAAAAGACGCGTATCTGAAATACAATTCCTGGAAACAGCAATGGGAAGAGCGCAGGAAAGCACTCGCCTTACAAAAAAGTATACCTGAAGATGATACGGTGGATGAATTTTACAAGGAAGATGACCTGGCAAAAGAAGAAGGCTATGAAATGGAGAGCATCCTTCCTGATGAAACCGAAAATCCGACTCCGCATTTTGAAGATCAGACGTTTGAAATACTGACGGAAGAACACCCGGAGAATGAGTCTGAAAGCATTAAAATGGAATTGATTGAAAAAGAAACGGAAGAAGTGGAACTGGAGCAGGCCGTTAAGGAGCCCGTACCTAAAAAAGAAAAATTCACACTGGATCCTGATTTTGAGATTGAAGAACTGCAGGCTTTCGGCACCATTGAAGAAACTATTGGGGCAACACAGGAAAAAGAACACTTTGGGCTGGATACTAATTTTGATCCAAGACTGGAATTATCGAAATACAAATTTCCATCAGTTGACTTACTCGAAGAGCATGGCAGCGGCCAGATAGAAATCAACAAGGAGGAATTAGAGCAAAATAAAAATCAGATTGTTCAGACCTTGTTAAACTATAATATCGGCATAGAAAAAATAAAAGCGACAGTTGGCCCTACCGTCACCCTGTATGAAATCGTTCCGGAGAAAGGTGTGCGGATTTCCAAAATTAAAAACCTGGAAGACGATATCGCACTTAGTCTGGCGGCATTAGGCATCCGTATCATCGCCCCGATACCCGGCAGAGGAACAATTGGCATTGAAGTTCCCAACGTAAAGAAAAGTGTCGTTTCCATGCGCTCTCTCATCGCCGGTGAAAAATTTAAAAAGTCAGACGCAGAACTTCCCATAGCATTAGGAAAAACTATTTCTAACGAAGACTTTGTTATCGACCTGGCGAAAATGCCGCACCTGCTGATGGCGGGGGCTACGGGCCAGGGTAAGTCAGTCGGGCTAAACGCCATTCTGGTATCCTTACTCTACAAAAAGCATCCCGCCGAATTAAAATTTGTATTAGTGGATCCTAAAAAGGTGGAGCTTACCTTATATAAGCTAATCGAAAACCATTACCTCGCCAAGCTGCCGAACGAAACAGACGCCATCATTACCGATAACAAGAAAGTAATCTACACTTTAAATGCATTATGCATTGAAATGGACACCCGGTATGAGTTGTTAAAAACAGCTCATGTCCGACACATCAAAGAATATAATCAGAAGTTTTTAAACCGGCAACTAAACCCGAACAACGGACACCGGTTTTTACCCTATATCGTGCTTGTTGTGGATGAATTTGCTGATTTGATGATGACTGCCGGCAAAGAGGTGGAAGCGCCGATAGCCAGGCTTGCACAATTAGCCCGTGCCATTGGTATCCATCTGGTGATAGCCACACAACGCCCTTCGGTCAACATCATTACAGGAACAATAAAAGCTAACTTCCCCGGCCGAATAGCGTTTAAAGTAACAGCAAAAGTGGACTCCAGGACTATCCTCGATGCCGGAGGCGCCGACCAGCTGATTGGACGCGGAGATATGTTACTATCCCAAAGCGGGGAAATCACACGGTTACAGTGTCCGTTTGTAGATACACCGGAGGTAGAACATATTGCCAAATTTATCGGAGACCAAAAAGGGTTCCCAACTCCTTATGAACTGCCGGAATATATAGACCCGAAAGAGGCCGCCAATGGCGACCGCCAGCTCGATATGGGCGAACGAGATGAACTGTTTGAGGAAGCGGCAAGGTTGATTGTCAGAAATCAGATTGGCTCCACCTCCCTGATACAACGTAAATTAGCGTTAGGATATGCCCGCTCGGGCAGACTTATGGACCAACTGGAGAATGCCGGTATCGTTGGCCCAAATCTTGGCAGTAAAGCCAGAGAAGTTTATATTAAAACAGAAGAAGAATTGGAACGGATTTTGCAGGATATTGCCTGAAATCTGAAATGGGGCAGATTGAAATAGCAAAAATCTATTACATTTGTGCCTGTTAACGTTTTCATTTATTGACAAAGCGCGTAACCAATAACAAAGCATGATTCAACTTTTTTCGATTTTCACTTTCTTGCTGTCCTTGTTCGGTTTTCAGACGGACAAGCAACTCAATGACCCTAAAGCAAAAGTATTGCTCGATGCTGTCAGTAAAACCTACAAGGGTTTCTCGTCCATCGAAGCTGAAATAGCATTAACCACCACCAACCCTGTTCAGAATAAAACAACTACACAGAACGGAAATGTGTATCTGAAAGGTGAACGGTACAAGATGGTGATGGGGAGGCAGGAAGTATTTTGCGATAAGCAAAGCGTCTGGACTTATCTGAAAGATATCAACGAGGTTCAGATTAATGATTATGAAGCGAATAAAGAAGACATTACTCCATCCAATATGTTTACCATTTATCAGAACGATTTCAATTACATGATGAACGGAGAAGAAACAATTGATAAAACCAACTGTTCCATAGTGGACCTGATGCCGAAAGACAAAAGCAAACCGTTTTTCAAAGTACGCATCTGGATAGACAAAAGCGCTAAATACATTAAGCGAATGAAAGTTTTTGATAAAAACGGAACTCATTACACTTATCAGGTAACTTCATTCAACTCAAAAGCCAATTTAGAAGACAGTTTCTTTAAATTTGACGCCACAAAACATCCGGGTGTACATATCGAAGATTTAAGAATGTAAATGCCGGTTATATTTTACTTAAAAAACATACGTGTATCCCTACCCCATTTAAAACTAATTTTATAAATTTAAATACTTGATTTGAATCCATAAAACTTTCAGGCATAAATATTGATCTGAATAAAAAACTTAAAATATGAGACTTTCTTTTTTTGTCATTTTATCTATCCTCTTTATACATGAATCCATAGCCTCCGCCGAAGAGAGCTGGAAGCTGGAAAAAGACAAAAACGGCATAAAGGTTTGGACAAGAAAGACTCCCAATTCTCAGTTGAAAGAATTTTTGGTTTCGACGACACTGAATACCACCCCCGAAAGGATGGTTTCATTTTTAAAAAATGTACCTCAGTATGATCAATGGATGTTCAAGGTGCAGCCCGGAAGTTCAAAGATTCTGAAGAAAGTCAGTGACGATGACTTTTACACGTACCTCATCATCGATGCACCGCTCATTAAAAGCCGAGAGGCCATATCCCACATGGTTTTTAAGGAACCGGACGCTAAAGGGAATATCATTATCAGCTTTGAGGGTGCGCCTAACCTTATACCATTGAACGACAACTATGTCAGAATCCCCGTCATAAAAGCCTATTTTAAAATCGACCCGCTTGAAAATGGAAAAGTGCAGTTGACTCATCAGGCTTTCAGCTCACCTGGCGGAATCATCCCGGACTTTCTGGTGAATATGGGTGCCGTGGAAGCGCCCTTTTATATGTTCAGCAAAATAAAGGAAATGATTCAGTGACATTCAGTTACCAGAAATCCCAACTTCCTTAAATCGTCCCAAAACCTGGGATAGGATTTTGTCACCACTTCCGGTTCTTCTATCTTTAATTCCTGCAATACAAGTGCCAGCGGTGCAAATGCCATCGCCATCCGATGATCGTCGTAGGTTGAAACCGTTGGCGATTTAGCGTCAGCCGCCGACCGTCGGCTTATAATTAATCTCCAGTTATTCTCGTCCAGTTCAACCAATGAACCTAAGCCTGATTTTTGCAATTCGGTATCCAGCGCGGCGATTCTGTCCGTTTCCTTTATTCGCAATGTTTGCAACCCCTTGCCATGCAATTCCACTTCTGTACCAGCGCAGAACGTAACAACCGTCTGAGCCAAATCGGGGCATTCCAGAAAGTCAAAAGAATAGGTTTTCGGCATCGGAGTTTTTGTCTTCCTGAGCAGTACACGATGTTCCCCGTAAATTGTCTCTATTCCAAAATCGGCTGCAATGGCTGCAATGACACTGTCTCCCTGAATCTGACGGGTGGTAAGACCTTCCAGTGTAATCTCTGCCTCCCGTGCCAATATTGCAATGGAATAAAAATAAGAGGCGGCACTCCAGTCACCTTCCACAAAGAAAGGCCGCGGCAAATAATGCCCGCTTTTTACAATTATTGTCTTTTCCTTAAACGCCGTATGAATACCAAAATACTCCATCATCTTCAAGGTCATTTTGATATAAGGCACTGAAACAATCGTACCAAGCAGCTCCAATTCCAGGCCTTCTTCCAATGTCGGGGCGATTAACAATAAAGCGGTAATATACTGGGACGATGTGTCTGCAGGTAAGGTAACCTTACCACCTTTTAATTTTTTGCCTTTGATGCGCAATGGTGGAAATCCTTCGTTGGTTTCATATGTAATATCCGCTCCCAGTTGACGTAAGGCATCCACCAGGATTTTAATGGGGCGTTGTTTCATGCGTTCGCTGCCAGTCAGAACGACCTCTCTGCCTTCCTGCGTGGCTAGCAAAGCAGTTAAGAACCGGAAAGTGGTGCCGCCGGCACCGGCATCCAGCACGGTATCCGCCGATTCCAGTATTCGCTGTAAAAAAACGGTATCATCCGCATTGGACAGATTCTCCATCTCTATCGGGTGATTGCACAATGCATTAATAATCAACAACCGATTACTGATACTTTTAGACCCATTTAACTGAATGGAACCCATAATAAAATCGGTGGCAGGCTTTTTTATACTATACAACGAAGACATGATGCAATAGTACGAAGAAAATTTAAGAATTCAGATTTGAGATTTACTGCTTAATTCTCTTCGGCGCGAAATTTATCTTTGTTTTTTATCCAAAGAAAAACGATACCCGCAACAAAAAGAATGGGCGCCATCAGCAAATACTCAATCCCGCCGTTAATGCTTCTGGCGTATTGGGAAGTCTGTACCGAACCCTTACACATGGCGCATTGTGCTTGTGTAAGGAAAGATGTACATACCAACAGTATGGTAAAGATAAATGCTATGTATTTCCTGATTAACATGATATAAAGGTAGGTATAATCTTATAGAGACACATGAATTTACGGTTAATAATACGGAGCCATAAACACATAGACCAATACGCCTGTAACCGCTACATATAACCATAAAGGATAGGTGAATTTCGCCCATCTTTTATGCTGTACGAAGTTGCGTTGGAAAGCAAAGGAGAATGTTTTCAGCACAAAGGGCAACACGATTGCAGACAGTAAAATATGCGTTAATAAAATAAAAAAGTAGACATACCTGACAAATCCTGTTCCACCGAATCTGCTGTCTTCCGCCTTTAATGTATGATAGATAACATAAGACAATAAAAAAACGACGGATAACAGCAGTGCACTTAGCATTGCCAGCCGGTGCGCATTGCTGTTCTTATTCTTTATAAAAAATAATCCAATTAACAGACAAAGTGCAGTGCCGGTGTTTACCGTTGCATGAAATTTCGGAAAAAAACTTAAATCCAGTGAATGTGTAATTGCAGGTGGTGCAACTTTCAGCATCGCTATCACCAGGGCAGGTACCGCAATGGATATAACAGCAATGACGATATTAATGGTTTTTGTGGAGGTGTTTTGCAGCATGGTTGATAATTAAGCATCTAATTTATGTTGTCACTCCTTAAAAAGGAAATCTCATAAGTTAGTTGATAAAGATTACCTCTTACGAGACAACAACATTTCATAATACTAATAAACAGTGACTATTGACTATTGTTTTTGCTTTTCCACTTAGGGTCATCCTTTTTCATCGGGACGATATAGCTGACCAGCAGCATTTGAATGTCTTTAATCATCTGGTCAACCTCCGCTTTTTCCGTTCCGTCATAATAGCCACGAATCCTGCGTTCTTTATCTATCAGCACAAATTTTTGTTCATGTATAAAGTCTGCCGGGCCGCCGTCACCCTGCATGGCCGTTACGAAATATCCGTTTCTGGCCTGTTTGTACAATTCTTTTTTATCCCCGGTCAGCAAACGCCACATTCTTGAATTAACATCGTTGTTAAGGGCATAATTAAATAATTGCTTAACAGAATCCGTCTCTGGATCCACGGTATGGGACAGTATCAAGACATCTTTATCCGTTACAAACTTATCCTGCACTTTATGCAGGTTACCCGTCATATCAATGCAAATGCTCTTACAGGTTGTAAAAAAGAAGTCTACAACCGTAACCTTACCATCCATAAAGGCTTCCGTGATGGTGTCACCGTTCTGGTCTAAAAAAGAAAAAGGCGGCACTTTAAAGTAGGCGGTATCTATAATGTCTTTCCCTCTATAATCCTTTGACTTAAAGGCTTCTTTCGGGCCATAAATAGGCAAACACCTATCTGTCTCCAGCGTAGGCCGGTGATGATTCAGGTAATTAAAAAACAGAAAAAATACGATTGGAAATAACGCAATGACAATTATAGCGGCAATAAATCCAATCCTCTTGTTGTTTTTCAAATCAAATTTATTTAGGATAATTCAAGACATTCCAATAATGTCCTTCAGTGGCAAAAGCAATGATAGCCCATACCAGGAACACCAGCGGGACACCCAAAGAAAGCATAAATGCGCGTTTCTCATATTTTAAGTGCATGAACTCACCTACTATAAAGAAAGCCTTCGCCAAACTGGCCAATACATAAAATGTATTCATCAGCAATTTCGGTAAATGAGGTCCTAAGAGCAGGGCTACAGCCACTTCCACTATCGTTACGACACTTAATATTGCCGTAGCTCTCCATACCGCCTTTACTCCTGACTGATATTGTTCTTCTGTTAAATGACTAGACATATCTTATTTTTTAACTTTTTAGAATTTTACATTAAATAGAAGGCTAAGAATACGAAGACCCAGACCAAGTCTACAAAGTGCCAGTACAACCCGACTTTTTCAATCATTTCATAGTGGCCTCTTCTCTGAAATGTACCGTTTGCGGTAGTAAAGAATGCCCATAAATTGATACAAACGCCGGTAAATACGTGAAATCCGTGAAATCCGGTAATACCGAAAAACAATGCTCCGAAAGCAATCGGTCCGGGAGAAACAGCCATGTGTTCTTCCACCAAATGTGTTATTCCATTAGCATCCGGCCCGAATGGATTATAATACGGACGCAAACCTTCTCCGATTAAGTGAGTCCATTCCCAAGCCTGACAACCCAAGAAAATGGCACCGCCTAAAATCCCTCCGACCATCCAGAGCATTACGCCTTTTTGGTTCATTCTGTGTCCTTCCTGCACCGCACGAACGACTGCAACAGAACTCAAAATCAGGACAAATGTCATGACACTGACAAATGCCAGTGGTGCATTGGCATGTCCTAATCCCGGAAAAGATTTGAACACAAGGTTGGGATTAGGCCACCAGGGCTGCGCCAACCGGATGGATGCATAAGCAATCAGGAATGCCGAAAATGTAAATGCATCTGACAGCAGGAAATACCACATCATGGTTTTACCATAACTGATATTCATAGCTGTTTTTTCACCACCTTCCCCATTATCAGGTGTGGGTAATAAACCGGAGTGATGTTCTTCTGTTATTTCTAAAACTTCTGCCATTACACTATTATTTTGTCTACTTTAAATTCAAGGTTAAAAAGAAATATAGATACACCCAAAGGATACCCATGAAATGCCAGAATAAAGTTAGCAAATCAGTACGTATGTTGAGTATTCCCTTTTCGGATGTTTCAATTTTATTTAATATCTCATTGCTATGCGGCCTTCTGAGCAAAATCACTGAATGTATAAATGCAACAATTAAAAACAACAAACCAACCGTCACATGTAATGCATGTATAAATGTGATTACCAGAAAATATGGGCCTGCAGGATTGGGGTTAAACGATAAATACACTCCCGCATCGTTTAATTGCTTCCAGCCCTGTATCTGAAAATAGCAAAACAAACCGCCCAGTATCAATGTAAAAAATAAGCCCACAGCGGTCATTAATTTGTGCTGTTTCTTATTGGCTATATGTGCCGTCTGTAAAAAAACACTGCTTAACAAAATCAACAGCGTAGACACTTTAAATATTTCAGGTATGGTAAAGGATGACCAGGCACCGCCGCCGCCCTTACGCACGAGGAATGCACTCGTAAAGCCTGCAAAAACCATGGAAGTGGTCACAATAAACAACCACATCGTGAAGCGGTGAGCTCCCTGGTTATTCGTATTGAATTTTGCTGTCGCTGCCATTATTTATTAAATTTTATCCAAAACAAATGAAATAAATACAACCGGAATATAAATAAAAGATGCAAACATCAGTTTTCTGGCACTTTTATCAGACAAGTCTGTAGCCAGCTGAATTCCTTTTACCAGAAAAAATAAACCTGCTATAAAACTTACGATTAGCGAAACTTTACCGGTCAGTCCCAAGGCATACGGCAATAAACCTACAGCAATCAAACAAACCAAGTAAGGTATATTCTGTAACGCAGTGGTTCTGGTTTTTCCTTCAGTGCTAGGCAGGAGATGATAACCGGCTTTAGCATAATCATCATTCAGTAACCAGGCAATCGACCAGAAATGAGGTATCTGCCAGAAAAACTGAATGGCAAATAAGGCTATTCCACCTAACCCAATGGTTCCGGTGGCTGCCGTCCATCCAATGAGCAAGGGCATGGAGCCCGGGATAGCCCCTATAAATACTGCTGTCGGAGATATCCTTTTGAAGGGCGTATAAATAAAAGCATACGATATGAGCGCCAGAGCGCCCAATAATCCGCTGACAGGGTTAAAAACGACACCTAAAATCCCTATACCGGATACACCGCAGATACCTGCTACCAGACAAGCCTCCATCACTTTCATTCTTCCGGCAGGCAAAGGGCGGTTTTGCGTTCTGTCCATCAATTTATCGATATCTTTCTCTATGATTTGATTGATCGTGTTGGAAGAAGCCGTTACCAGAAATCCGCCTAAAGACAGTAAAAGTACGTTCAACCAATCAATCGAAAAGGTTTGCAATGCCAATACATAAGACATTACCGCAGAAAACACCACCAAAAAAGATAAACGGAACTTTGTCAATTCCATGATATCTTTCGCCTTTAATGAAAGTATCCTGCCAATTGAGGGAGCATCTGTATATATTCTTTCAGCTTTCACTTAGAAAAATCATTTTTGATTAATGGTGAATGATATCCTTTTTTTCTTCTTCTGTCAGAGGAACGGTTTGAGGGATGAAATCCACATCACTATCCGGATTTCTGCTGTAATCATACGGCCAACGATATACGGTAGGCAACTCTCCCTCCCAGTTTCCGTGAATACCTTCTATTGGAGAAGTCCACTCCAATGTGTTTGCCTGCCATGGATTTTGGGTAGATTTTCTGCCTCTGTACATACTCCATACAAAATTGATGAGAAAAATAAACTGACCTAAGAAAACAATTATGGATACCACGCTGATGATTTTATTCAAATCACCATATTGGGCAAATGCTTCAATCTCGTTGAATGAATAATATCTTCTTGGAACACCTGCCAGTCCGATAAAGTGCATAGGCCAAAAGATAAGGTAAGATCCGATGAATGTTATTGCAAAGTGAATGTAAGCCAGCGTTTCATTCATCATCCTGCCGAACATTCTTGGAAACCAGTGGTAAACACCGGCAAACATACCGAAGAATGCGGCAATACCCATTACGATGTGGAAGTGGGCAACCACAAAATAGGTATCATGTAACTGAATGTCAATAGTAGAGTTTCCCAACCAAATACCAGTCAAACCGCCGGAAATAAACATGGATATGAATCCGATTGCAAACATGGATGGTGGCGTAATTCTAATATTACCTCGCCATAAAGTAGTTAACCAGTTAAACACTTTAACTGCAGAAGGAATAGCAATCAGTAAGGTAAACAAGGTGAAAATAGATCCTAGGAACGGATTCATACCGGACAAATACATATGGTGTGCCCATACGATGAAACCTAAAACTGTAATACCTAAGATTGAAAAGATCATAGCCTTGTAACCAAAAATTGGTTTACGGGAGTGTACTGCCAGTATTTCAGAAACCATACCCATGGCCGGTAATATAATTATATATACTTCGGGGTGTCCTAAGAACCAGAACAAATGCTGGAATAAGATAGGAGAGCCACCTGCATAAGGCAACGCTTTTCCGCCAATAACTATATTAGAAAGGTAAAAACTAGTACCTAAACCTCTGTCAAAAATCAATAATACTACGCATGAAACCAATACCGGGAAAGACAATACACCTATGATGGCTGTAAAAAACAATGCCCATACCGTCAACGGCATTCTGAACATTGTCATCCCTTTTGTACGCATATTCAGAACGGTTGAGATATAATTCAATCCACCTAATAAAGTTGAGACCACAAATAATACCATTGCTATCAACCAAAAGGTCATACCGTTACCTGAACCTGGAGATGCCTGCGGCAAAGCGCTCAACGGCGGATAAATGGTCCATCCTGCAGAAGCTGCGCCGGTTGGCAGAAACAAGGAAGCAAACATAACGATACCAGCTGCAAAGAAAAACCAGAACGACAATGCATTCATTAAAGGGGAAGCCATATCTCTTGCGCCGATTTGTAATGGAATTAAAACATTCGCAAATGTTCCGCTCAAACTGGCTGTCAATACAAAAAATACCATAATGGTTCCATGCATGGTTATGAGAGAATAATAGGCTTCAGGATTTAGTTTGCCATCTGTAAACCAGGCAGCAAATACTTTTTCTAAAATCGGAAAAGTTTCATCCGGCCAGCCTAATTGTACACGGAACAAAACAGACATACCACCGCCGATGATAGCCCATAACATCCCCAGCGTCAGAAACTGTTTACCGATGGTTTTATGGTCTAAGCTGAAAATATATTTCGAAATAAAAGTTTCCGTGTGATGATGTCCGCCTCCATGTCCCTGATTATGTGCATGAACATTTGATTCCGGATGTATAACTGATGTCGCTTCCATATTCTTGGATTTATTTGAGAGTATTATTTATTCTATTTTTTGATAACTTCAGCGGTGGCCGGTGCAACCTCTTTTTTCTCCTGTGCCGCACTTTCCATGGCCGGTTTTACAACTGTTGTATAGTATGACTTTTGTTCTCTGAACCATTTGTCAAATTCTTCCTGCGAAACCACCTTAACGGTTTTCTTCATATTATAATGCCCTGAACCGCATAACTTGTTGCATGCAAGTACATATTCAAAGTTTGGGTTCTTGGTTTCCTTTTTCATCTCTTCCGTTGTTACAGTAGGTCTGAACCATAAATGAGTAGGAACTCCCGGAACTGCTGACATCATTAATCGGAAGTGAGGCAACCAGAAATTATGAATCACATCCAAAGCGCCGATATTTATTGAAACAGGTTTGTTTACCGGCAATACAATCTCATCTGCCATAAAATCATCATGACTGGCTGCATCGTCCCAGTTTATTCCCAATTCATTATCAGGATTCACCAGTGAAAAATCTCTTTTACCCAATGTATGATCTGCTCCTGAATAACGAATTGACCAAGCATATTGTTTACCGGTTGCTTCAATTAAAATAGCATCTTTGGGTGCCGGAGAGAATATTTTGAACCATTTCTGAATTCCAAAACCAATCAAGAATGTAAGTACAATGGCAGGTACGATTGTCCAGGCCACTTCGAGTTTATTGTTATCTGCAAAGAAAAAGGCTTTTCTGCCTTTTTTAAAATGATATTTATATACAAACCAAAACAAGAGTGACTGTGTGATGACGAAAACAATACCCGTTAAAAGCAATGTTACATTCATTAAGTTGTTAATCCAAACACCTTGCTCTGATGCAGGCTTAGGTAATAAGGTTGGTGCATACACGACACAAGTAACTAAGGAGTAAATGAGAACGCCGAATCCGATTACAGATGTAAACAAAGCCCCGTTACTAAAAGATTCCTCCTGCTCATCGCCTGCACGCAGTGATTTGATCAAATCGGACGCCTTGCTTATTTGTACAATTACGATGTACAACAACACTAACGTTAATAAGCCTAATATAATTGACATGTCTTGCTAAATTTTAAATATGATGGTGATAACTTTCATTTACATACGGGTGGGTGGTAGATGCCAGATCTTTAACTTTCGCCAGGAAGGATAAAGTAACAAAGATGAATATACTGCCCACCATCAATAATAAGCCTAAGCTGATTAAACCAAATCCGCCTTTGGGTAATATCATAGGACAGTTCATCAGGAAGAACCATGCAAACTGACCTAAAATGATAATATAAGCCGTCACTATTGTTATATTTTTGCTTCTTTTGGAATTACGGGTCATTAAGATAAAGAACGGCAATACGAAGTTGAATATGATGGCAAGGTGAAATAAGATACCATAGTTGTCAGCATTTCTTCGCAACCTGAAGAATTCGGTTTCTTCCGGAATATTCGCATACCAAATCAGCATGTACTGAGAAAAGAAGGTGTACATCCAGAAAATACTGATGGCAAACATCAGTTTAGCGACATCGTGCATATGGTTTTCATTCACATTCGGTAAATATCCCTTTCCTTTCAGGTAATGTATCAGTAAAATCAGAACGGAGAACATCGAAACGGCAGCACCCGCCATGGTATTCCACGTGAACATGGTACTGTACCAGTGTGGCTGAATAGACATGGACCAAAACCAGGTAGCGAATGTATTGATGACAAATGAAATGATTACGATGGTAACGGCCGCTATCATCCTGCTGTTTGAAAACAATTTCAGGGAAGGCGCCGTATCCAGTTTGGTAAGCGTTTTCCACCAGTACAATACCATTCCAATGCAACTCACCGCAATGATAACGTAGAACGTCCAGAATGTGCCCATGTTCAGGAAATCCTGTTTGGATGCCAATACCTCATCAAAACGGGCGTCTTTAGGATCAAACAAATAATCATGCGACCATTCGAAGATATCATGATTGAAGAAAGCGAACATGACCAGCAACAATCCCAAAAACAGGATGATATTCATGGCGATAGCCAATGGAATCTTTTGAATTTGTATTTGCCAGCCACCCCATGCCAGATTGGTACCTGCCAGGAAGAACATAGCTGCCAATGCAATGTAAAAACCAAAATAGAAAACGTTGTACACGTTCATCAAAATGGTTTTACTGAGCGTCACTTCCTCACCGTGTTCTGCACCTTCAGCCGGCGCTTTAGCCGTTTCATGTGATACTGCCGCAACTTCATGCTTTGATGCGGCATGATGATCAGGGGTGTTACTTCCGTCAAAAAATAATACCCCTAACAACAACAGTAAAACACCAATGCCAAAGGATAGGAAGAGTTTTTTCTTTGTGCTCGAATCAAAAACGTATGTATTCATTGCGAGTGTCTGTTTAATTTATTATTTAGTTTTTGTTGAATCCGTTTGAGTAGCAGAAGCTGTTGGCTGAGCAGTACCCTGTAAGCTTTTTACATATGCCAAGACCAGCCATCTTTCCCTGTGATTTAACTGCGATGCATAAGAACCCATCAGGTTTTTACCATACATTAATGTGTGGTATCTCTGACCATCCGGCTTCGACAATAAAGGTTCCATCAGGTAAGACGGCGGAGGAGGAAATTTATTGATTTGCACCAAATGTCCCTGCCCGTCACCCTTATCACCATGGCAAATGGCACAATTAACGGTATAAAGATGCTTTCCGGTTTCCTGAACCTCATCGCTGGTAAATGTAAATGGATTGGTGATGGCTGTTGCCGCTTTTACATATTCCGTATCTGAAAGCGGATAGATATATTTATCTCTAGCAATACTGCCTTCGGGTGCCAATTGATTGGTTTTTCCATCTTTGAATATCGGGTTGGGGGAACCTGCTTCATAAGCGATAGGATGCGCCATATCCCATAAATATTCTCTTCCCGGTTTTTTCGAGTTACGTATGCAGGATGATAATCCAAGCACTAAGACGATTAATATGATTTGATACTTCTTGAACATGATTTAAACTTCTTTTTGATAAACTTCAATGGCACCTTCTTTTTTTAATAGCTCAGAAACTGCGCTGACATAATCAGCACCTTTTGTGTTGTCTAATTCAAATGTCAATGCAAATAAATGATCGGTTGTTCTTTCATCTATAATCCTTGGTTTTTTGCCCGGCCACAGTTTACATAAATAGTAAAAAGAAACTGTCATACCAATTGCAGAAAACAAAACCGTATGTTCAAAGGTAATCGGAACGTATGCCAGCAATCCCCAATAAGGCTTACCACCGAAATCCGTCGGGTAGTTAAATTTATTGATGAAGGTAATCATACTTAATGCCACCGTCAGACCGGTAGCACCAAAGAAGAAACCTGCCGTATGAATACGGGTAGGCTCCAAACCCATTGCATGCTCTAATCCGTGAACCGGAAATGGCGTAAACGCATCCGTAATTTCATAACCTGCTTTGCGAACGTCTTTCACCGCGTGTAACAGTGTATCATCGTCGTCAAACATTCCTACTAGATATTTTTTTGTATCGCTCATATTTTTAGTATTACGTAGTAAGTAATAAGCAATAAGACCTTTTTACTAAAACTATTATTTTATTTTAATCCCAAGTTCCTGCCGTAACAGTTACATTTTTATATACTTCTTGTTCTTTTACTTCTGACAATTGTTTTTCACGATACTGGTTACCGGATATTTTCAGAATAGATTTCACCTCCGCTATTGCAATAGCCGGGAAGAAACGGCAGAACAACAGGAAGAGTGTCATGAAGATACCCATAGTGCCAACATATATACCTATCTCTACCCACGTTGGTGAATAGTACAACCAACTGGATGGCAGATAGTCTCTGTGTAAAGAGGTAACGATAATTACGAAACGTTCAAACCACATACCTATATTCACAAAAATAGACATGATGAAGGTGATGGTAACACTTCTTCTGGCTTTTCTGAACCAGAATACCTGAGGAGATACCAGGTTACAGAACATCATTCCGAAATATGACCACCAGTACGGCCCCATTGCCCTGTTGGCAAATGCATACTGCTCAAACATGTTACCGGAATACCAGGCTACAAAAATCTCCGTCAGATAGGCAATACCTACCATTGTACCCGTCAACAACAAGATTTTATTCATCGACTCAATGTGCGCCAGTGTAATATATTCTTTCAAATCCATAACGTGTCTTGCAACAAGCATTAGTGTCAATACCATAGCAAAACCAGAGAAAATAGCACCTGCAACGAAGTATGGAGGCATGATGGTAGTATGCCAGCCGGGCACTACAGAGGTGGCAAAGTCAAAGGATACTATCGTATGTACGGAAAGTACCAATGGAGTAGATAATCCCGCTAAAATTAAAGAGAGGGATTCCCAACGTTCCCAGTGTTTAGCGCTTCCTACCCACCCGAAACTCAGGAAATTGTAGAATTTCCATCTGCCCGGAGTTTTAGACTGGTCTCTTACTGTTCCGAAGTCCGGTACCAAACCTGTATACCAGAATAATAAGGAAACCGTAAAATAAGTGGAAATCGCAAACACGTCCCACAATAACGGAGAAGTGAAATTCACCCAAAGAGGGCCTCTTGTATTCGGATAAGGAAAAATGAAGAAAGCATCCCATACACGTCCCATATGGAAAACAGGGAATAAACCGGCGCAAATTACCGCGAAGATAGTCATCGCTTCTGCTGCACGGTTTACACCGGTACGCCATTTTTGACGGAACAACAACAAAATCGCTGAAATCAGGGTACCTGCGTGACCGATACCGATCCACCAAACAAAGTTGGTGATGTCCCATGCCCATCCTACTGTTTTATTTGCTCCCCATGTTCCGATACCGAAGGTAACCTCCCATGCCAAACAAAATACACCGAATGCCGCAACTACGGCAGATATGGATGTCCAGAATATCCATTTGGGCTGCAGTTTCCCTGTTGTCGGTCTAACGATATCATTGGTAATATCCTTATACGTTTTATTGCCGTGTATTAACGGTTCTCGTAGTGGTGATTCAAAATGACTTGCCATTATATGTTACTTTACTACTTTTTAAAATTTATTTTGGTACTCCCGGTTGGTGAATAAAGAAATCTGCCGGTTGTTCATCTTTATTTCTAACTTTTACCTGATATCCAACAGCAGGCAGGAAATGTTGCTCTTCCAATACAAAATAGTTTCTTCCGTTCGTATCAAATGTTTTAGCGACAACGCTTTCTTTATTATTCTGATCTCCGAAAGTAATTGCATTGGTAGGACAAGCGGTCTGACAGGCGGTTTTGATATCGCCGTCATTCAATGGCCTGTTTTCTTTTTTAGCATTCAATTTACCTTCCTGAATACGCTGTACACAGAAAGAGCATTTTTCTATCACCCCTCTGGAACGTGTCACTACATCCGGATTCAATACCATTCTGGTTAAATCTTCAAACATGTAAGATTGCGCCTCGGTATCGGTGAAAGAACGTTTACCGTCATTGAATTTGCCAAAACTGTCCGCTCCCTGATAATCCAACCAGTTGAACCGGCGAACTTTATAAGGACAGTTGTTCGCACAATATCTTGTACCGATACATCTGTTATACGCCATCTGGTTCAACCCTTCTGAACTGTGGTTGGTCGCATTTACTGGACAAACATTTTCGCAAGGAGCATTGTTACAATGCTGGCACATCATTGGCTGGAATGATACATCCGGGTTATCCGGATTTCCATTATAATAACGGTCTATACGCATCCAGTGCATTTCCTGTGAACGGTATACCTGACGTCTTCCAACAACAGGAACGTTGTTTTCAATACTACAGGATACTACGCAGGAACCACAGCCGATACAGGCATTCAGATCCACAACCATACCCCAATGATGTCCTTGTTTGTAGTCATTTGGTTTATAGCCGTCGTATAGTGAATTGCTGAAATGTTTTTTAATATGCTCTCTGTCTTCGTTACCGGAATGGTCATTTTCCTTGTATGCAGCAAGAGTTGTTTCTTTCACAATCTCTCCTCTGTAACGCATCGGACGGTTCGGAAGATTATTATCTTCCATTAAGGAATGATAGGTTTGGTTAAGTCCTAACTCGTAGCTTTTACCTGTCAATTCTATAGTTGCACCATCAACACTATACGAAGTAGCGCCATTTACTGATTTTAAGAAAGGATATACATCTTTTCCTACTGCATCCCCAGCCCTTCCAGCTCTTACACGGCCATAACCCAAAGCTATAGCCAATGTATTGGCTGCCTGGCCAAACTGCACTACTACCGGGAGTTCCAACGACTTACCGTTGATAGTCACTTTCGCGATGGGTACATTCTTATCGGATGGCATTGCATCGATTCCTTTTTCCTTAGCGAATGAATAAGGAATACATACATAATTATCCCAGGTTACCTTTGCCACCGGGTCAGGCATCTCCTGTAAGAACGGGTTGTTAGCATACAAACCATCACCGATACCTACTTTTTCATAGAATAATACTTCCATGCCTTTTGGAGCAGCTGCGTCCTGTTTCACCGCTGCGATAGCAGTTGCCGCACTCGCGCCGGAACCACTGCCTGCTGTTACTGTACCATAAAACCCTGTCTGTACTGCTGTCTGATAGTTACCACCCGTTAATGCCGCTATTTCATTTTCAACAACTTTTGCAATCGGCGTGGTATCTCCTGCCCATGTCAGCAGTGATTCTGCAGCTTGTCTTGTATCAAATAAATTTCTGATGGCAGGCTGAACGAATCCGTAAAATCCTGTTTTAGGGGAAATAATATCCCAGGATTCAAGATAGTGTGAATTAGGGCAAACATACTTGCAATATTGAGCGGATTCATCCGGTCTGTCTGCTGTAGAAACGGATAATTCCGATTTCTGGATAGCATTTTTAAATATTTCAGCGTATGGTGTATTATAAACAGGGTTAGTACCCAACAAGATAATACCTTTATATACGCCATTTTTCAAATCATTCGCTAATGCAGCAAGCGCTTCATCATTTCCTGATTTTAAATTATAAGTATTTGAAGTATCAATTACACTTCCGTAATTACCTAAAGTGGCATTGATAGCATTTACCAATAACTGAATATCGACATCATTGGTACCCGATACGACAACTGACTTGCCTTTTGCGGCCAATAATTCTTTAGCAACTTTAGTAATACCATCATTAGCATCCTTACCGCTTAAAGCTTTGGAAGTACCGCCGCCACCTACTGCAGCCAGTAAGTTTATTAGTGCTTGTTTCTCTTCAGATGGTTTGACAGGATATCTGTAATCCGCGCTGGCACCGGTAATCGTCATGGTAGACTGGAACTGATGATGACGGGACATTTTTGGATTTTCTTTAGTCGGTACTCTGTTGGCTATATACTTTTTGGTATTCTCAACAGAGGATATGCCTGTACCTAAAAAGTCTGCATTGAAACCAACAATCACATCCGCCTTATCATAATTAATAGATGGGATGATTGCGCTTCCAACACTTATCTGATTCGCTTTTCTTGTCGCATAGCTGGAAATGGCGTCATAGCTAACCACAGTAGTGCCCGGATACGCCGCAACAAATTTTTCAATTGCTTTTTTAGTTATGGTAGAAACAACAGAACCTGTCACCATAGCCACTTTACCACCGCTTTGAGCTATGGCACTCAGTTTTTGGGTTATTTCAGCATCTACGGCTTTCCAGTTTGCTTTACTGTTATTGTATGTTGGAGCTGCCAGACGGGTCACATCATATAAACCCAATACCGTTGCCTGTACTCTTGCGTTAGTACCGCCTAAGGTCAATGGAGAATCGGTATTTCCTTCAATTTTTATAGGACGGCCTTCACGTGTTTTCACTAAAATATTGATGAAATCATTGCCATCTGTGTATGTTGATGCAAAGTAATCTGCAACGCCCGGTACAACTTCCGGAACCGCGGTTCTCGTATCAAGTGTATAAGGAATAGCCTTATTGGTTGGAATCTTACAGGCAGATGCCAATGCCGCTACTGATACACTAAAGCCCATGGCTTTCAGGAAATCACGACGGTTAGTACCTCCGCTTTCCTCGGTATCGTTTGCACCTATTTCAAAATTAAATTCCTTAGCCGCTTGTTCTTTGTATTGAGGAGTTTCATTTAACTCATCTAAGCTCGTCCAATATTTTTTGTTACTCATTTATATATGCGTTAATTGAGTTCTTGAATATTAATAGTGACATTTTTGACATTCAGTACCACCGATGTCTGCAACGGTAACTTTAGACCGGGTGCCTTTTTTCAGTTCATCCTGATATTTCTGGAATACAGAATAGTATTTATTATCTGCAAATTTCACCTCCGTTTGTCTGTGGCAATTAATACACCATCCCATGGATAAAGGAGCAAACTGCTTCATAACCTCATACTCTTCTACTTTTCCATGACAGGTCTGGCAGGCAATTTTACCCACTTTCACGTGCTGGGAGTGATTGAAATACACATGATCCGGAAGATTGTGAATTTTCACCCACTCAATATTTTTAGGGGCATTCACAAATTTCTGTTTGTCAACATCCCAGCCTGAGTAGTTATAAATTTTTGCAATTTCGTCTTTGCCGTATTTAGGTCCTTGCTGCACATATTTGTGACAGTTCATACAAATTTGCGTACCCGGAATACTGGCATGTTTGCTTTTTTCCACTCCTGTATGACAATATTGACAATCAATTTTATTTTGCCCGACGTGTAAAGCGTGTGAAAATTTGATCGGCTGGTCCGGAGCATATCCCTGAGAGCGGCCTAAATCAATAGCTCCGTTGAAGATATTGAAGACTAAAAGGATAGATGCAATCAACATCAGCACCTTAAATGTTTTTTTGCTAAACAGTTTTTTTGACAATGGAGCATCTTCTACCACTTCTCCATTTTTCTCCCTGACTACTTTGTCCAATTTAGATGATACGCTCCATAACAAACCTGAAAGAACAATCAAGAAGGCCAGTAAGGCCCAGATATACCAGGTTGAAGATCCTTCATTAGCAACAGCTCCCGCGGTTCCGGCAGCAGCCGGTGCAGCCGGTGCACCTTCAAATGGCAATGCCACCCCGGAAGATTTTGCTTTTACATACACCAGGATGTTCATAATCTGCTCAGCGCTCAACTGAGGAAATGCCTGCATCACTGATTTGTTGTTCTCAGCAAAGACTTTGTTGGCATAGGCATCACCACTGGCAATCAGTTTGGATGAGTTTTGTACCCAGGATACGATTTTAGCTTCGCTTTCCCATTTGTCCCAAACGCCGGATAATGCAGGGCCGACTAATTTTCTGTCGATTGCATGGCATGCGGTACAATTGGCTTTAAACAGTTCCATACCTTGTTTTGCTTTATCCACCGCTGCAGCATCCGTCGGATTCACATCCGGAACAGCAACTGCTCCAAAAACTTTGGAAGTCAGTGATAATGACAAGATTAGAAGTATTAAAGGAAGGATTTTTTGGATTGGTTTACAAGAATACATTATGCGTCTAATTTTTCTCGGTTGCAAATATAGTATTCACTTAATTAATTAATAGTTTTTGTGGATAATTATGCTATTTAGAATCATTTTAAATAACTTATACTTAATTGATTTTCAATAGCATTATAACTTACTCTATCCAAATAAAAAAAGAATTTAATGTATGCTTAACATTTCTTTAGAATTTGTTAAAATTTTAGGGAACTTTTTAGAAAATTTTAAAAAAATCTCTTGATTTAGGACAGTTCTAAGACGAAAACAGTGGCATTTTTCCACACTCATCGGATCAGTATGAAATAATCAAAAACTATTGCCTAAAGATTTAAATGGGTAAGTGACTTTGCAATTATCCTAAGCCGCCAAAGACGAACGCCCACTGTAAGAATCCGGCAATGCCGCCCAAAACGGCTCCAACAAGTATAAGTTTGAATTCTTCTTCTTCGAAGGCCGGACGCAATACGCCGATAAAATCATCCGGCGCCAAAGACTGTAATTTTTCCCGTATAGTGGTTTCAATATCAAATGCCTTATCGGTAAAGGAATACAGCTTTTTAAACTTTCCAGGAAGCTGCCGCACCATATCTTTCACAATCAGGTTGCGAATATCCTGATAGGCTTTCGTGCCTTCCAGTGCATTTAGCAGTGGAGCCGGAACCGCACCTGTCGCTTTCTGCACGCTGCTGTTCACGTTCTTTTCAATCAGGTGATACATCCGGTCGCCTCCTTTTTCGTTAAGCATATGTTCCCAGAAATTTTCCGCGTTCAACACCCTCTCCGACATAATTTTTCCATATTCCGCGGAGACTTCCTTCTGCCGCTTAATGAATAATCCCAAAAATTCCCAAAACAGGATTTTTACCGGATATTTGGGCGCGAAGATTAATTTTAATGCCAGATAATTGGTAGCGTAGCCAACAATAATTCCGGCAACAGGCAATGTCCATGACCAGGGATAGAAATGCCACAGTATCATCTGTGGGACTCCAAAAATCAACCCGAACCACCATCCGGACATCTCTATGAATTTAAATTCCGCTTTGCCGCAGCGGAGGAATATTTCATTCATGAGAGTCTTGTCTTTCAATAATTCGTCCGTGCATAATTTTTTCAAATCCATCAGTTCATGAATGTTTGTTTTCACATCCTGTATCATCCCTTTAATGGCATTCGGAATATCGGCGGCTGTTCTGTTGAAAATGGTAGTTTTGACCACCTTAGGTGTATTCTTCCATAAACCCGGCTGATGTTTCATCATGGCATCGTTCACCACTTTTTCAGATAACTCTTTCATGTGTGGCGCCATCTCCTTTGCTACTTCATCCGGGTCCAGTTTTTCGAATATCTCCTCTAGCGAAATCAGTTTGCTTGTCATCAGATCCACAGCAATAGAGGCCATCTTTGGCCCATTGGCTGGAATGATACCTTGCCAGCCTAATGGAATCTTTCCGATTTTTAATCCCCAGAAATCAATCGGATAAAAGGTCATCTTGATGGCCTGCCAGTTGGTAAACCAGCCAATAATACCGGCAATCACCGGAATGGTCAGCAATTTGACCCAATAGATCTGTTCATTAAAAAATTGTAGAATAGCGTCCATACTTTTTCAGCTAACCGTTTAAGGAAAAACCCAATAAAAATATTCATTTTTCGCTATACATTTACAAAAAAGAAAAGTTTACTGTCCAATTTAAGTAATTTGGTACGAATTTTTCTGTACCCTGACTATGAATAACCATTAATACAGAATTTATGAAAAAAATTTACCCTCATACCTTTCTCTATATTTTGGCTTTCATTTTTATTCTCTGCTCCTGTCAGAGTATTAAGAAGAGTTATGAAAGCAGAAATTATGACAGCGTCATTCAGCAATTCACTCAAAAGAAAAAAGTAAGTGACGAAGAAATCTCTATGTTTATCAAAGCCTACCAGGCCGCCTTAGACAGGGATAAAGAAAAAATCATGGCACTGAAAAAAATCAATAATGGCGACCGCTGGGAGCAAATCTTCGATTTGTATTCTCAAATCAATGACAGACAAAATGCCGTGATGCGGGTGCTTCCCGTTTTTTACAGCAACGGAACTACAGCTAATGTGGAAGTGTTCGACCTGAATGCGGCACTGGAAGAATCCAGACAAAACAGTGCGCAGGCCTATTATGACCAGGGTGTCAGGCTGTTGAATTCTGGCGTTAAAAGTTCTGTCCGCCAGTCGTTAGATTATTTTGCCGCATCCAAAAAATTCTACATCAATTACAAAGATGTAAATGAGTTGATGGAAGATGCACTCGTTAAAGGGAAAAATAATATCCTGCTGGTGGTTGAAAAAAATCCGGTACTAATGTTGCCCGCTTCATTTGAACAGAGCATTTTGGATAAAGTTCGCCTGTCACCCAGAGACCAGTGGGTACGAATCGATTATCAACGGGATGAACGTATCACATACGATTATGTCGTTAAACTAAACCTGTACGATGTGGCAGTCTCTCCCGATGCAGTAAAAGAAACCAATACCACCGAAGAAAAGATGATAGAAGACGGCTGGCAATATGTGCTGGACAGCAAAGGCAATGTAAAAAAAGATTCCTCCGGAAACGATATTAAAACACCTAAATATTCAAAAATATCGTGCATGGTAAAAGAAACCAGAATGAATAAAAGTGCGCAGGTGCTGGGGGATGTGACGATTTATGAAGCGCAAACTAAAAACTTTGTAAAGACGAGTAAATGCATCGGAAATGCGGCCTTTGATTATTCCTTTGTACAAGTGTTTGGAGATAAAAACGCATTGAGCAACACGACATTACAGAAACTGAACAATCCGCCTATGGTCTTTCCGGGTTCGTTTGAAATGGTAGAACGTTCAAAAGAAGAACTCATACGTTGTTACCAGGATTTTGTAACTGCCAACTACAATCTGTTCGCTTTCGCGAAATAGCATACTAACACACTAAAAACTAAGCAACAAACCATTTGAAAATTATACAAAAATATTTCCCGGACTTAACTGCAGAACAGCTGCATAAGTTTGAACAGTTGCTGCCGCTGTATACCGAATGGAATGAAAAGATAAATGTCATTTCCAGAAAAGACATGGATAATTTTTACGAAAGACATGTATTACATTCGCTCGCGATCTCAAAAGTGATCTCCTTTGAGAAGGGGGATGTTATTCTTGACATAGGTACCGGTGGCGGATTTCCGGGCATTCCTCTTGCCATACTCTTTCCGGAATGCAGGTTTATCCTTGCTGATTCCATAGCTAAAAAGATTACAGTGGCTGGTGCCGTTATACAGGCTTTAGGCCTGCGGAATGCGGAAGCCAGAACCATTCGGGCAGAAATGATAAAGGAGCCGGTAGATTATGTAGTGACCAGAGCGGTAGCGAAGGTGAATGACCTGTTGCATTGGAGCAAAAACAAACACCCTAAGAAAATAATCGCCCTGAAAGGCGGTGATTTAAAAGAAGAATTACACGGCATACAAAAAAACATCCGTATCGCCGATATACATGATTTTTTTGATGAGCCGTTTTTTGAAACAAAAAAAGTGGTGATTATTAATTAGTAAGAAGCGGTGTATACTATTAATTCTTTACCGCTTTTGCCTCTTCTATCATCAATTCTTTACCTTCATCGGTACTGAGTATGCTTGCAAAGTTACCATTTCCGGTTTGTGACAATGCTCTCAGTTTTGTGAACACATACTCTGTGTTTTTTCCGAAACAAAAAATGGACAGACTTATATTTTGGGAACGGCCTACGGTAATCGCCTGCAGCATTCTTTTGTACTCCTTCTCCCCGGAGGTAAACAATCCATCACTTGCCAGAATAATGCGGTTGTTTCCGTTGGAGACAAAATTACTACGGGCCGTTTTATACGCTTTATCCAGAGCCGCGCTGCCTTCGGTGGTGCTGCCAAACGTCAGTTCTTCAATGGTCTTTCTAATTTTCGCATTTTCGGATGCAGGAGTAGACGGCAGTATTTCTTTTACTGTATTGGAAAAAGTGAGGATAGCAATCCTGTCTGTCGGGCGCAATTCACTCACCAGATAGGCCAATGCATCTTTCAGTAGCGGCATCTTATCATCGGCATTCATGGAAGCGGAAACATCAATCAGAAAAACCAGATTATTGGTGGCATATCCTTCTAAGACAGGCTTTGGAATCTCTTTGGCTTTTATGGAAAAATCGCGCTGGCATTCCTTCCTGACATAAATAAACCCATTTAACTCATAATAATTTTTTGATGCCACTTTAATGGTATAATATCCATCCGGCACAACAGCTGTTGTCAAAATTGTATACGCCCCCGACGAATCCGTTTCAACGGAAAAATCAAATCCTTCGCTGATAGTAAGAGTGATGCTGGCATTCCTCACCGGCGCTTTTGTATCCATATCTCTGATAATGCCTGTGACATGCATCCCATCTGCAAAAGCAAGCAACGTAAAGAAAGAAAAGATAAGGGTGTAAAGCTGCTTCATGCTTATAAATATTTCACAATGTAAAGTTATACTTTCGATTTTGTATCTACAACTGTAAATTTTATACTATTTTTAACCGGATGAAACGATTCTTTTTACTTCTGCTTTCATGTTTGTTGCTGGCCGGCAGTTTCGCGCAGGACTCTACAGCACATAAAAGTTTTTACAAAATGAGGTTATCCGTTGAGATTCCTCTAGGGTTGATTACTTTGGGAACAGGTGGTACCAGCCTGATTTTACATGCCAAAAAGAAACCGCTCACCTTTGAAGAAATCAGCGCCCTGTCACCGACGGATGTCAATAAATTTGACCGGTACGCTATTTATCAGCATTCACGTGCCGCAGCCATCACCAGCGACGTTTTTCAGTATACGGCAATGGTAAGTCCTGCTTTTTTATTTATTGACAAAAAAATCCGCAAAGACTGGAAAACCGTACTACCGATTTGGGTAGAAACGTTCGCCTTTACCTCTGCGATAACCATGTTTACCAAAGAACTGACAAAAAGAAACCGTCCGTATGTTTATTCGGATTATGGCAACGGCAATAAATACAGCAAAGATGCCCGGTCTTCCTTCTTCTCAGGGCATACCAGCATTACAGCCGCCAGTACTTTTTTTATTGCCATGGTATACACCGATTACCACCGCGATTCAAGATGGGTGCCGCTGATGTGGACGGGAGCGGCAATATTTCCGGCACTTACCGCTCTGACACGTGTAAAAGCAGGAAAGCATTACTGGACAGATGTGATTACGGGTTATGCTGTCGGAGCTTTGGTAGGTACGCTCACGCCATTCCTGCACCGAAGATCATTTAAGAAGTGACCGGGTTATTTACCCAGACATACACCCTGTTTCCGTCCGTGTTTATAGAGAATGAGCGCGGACAGACGGCTGAAAACACTTTTTCAAACCCTGCATTTTCAATCTTATTCGCATAGGAAGATTCAATCTTTGAATACAACAACATTCCGCCGGGAAGAACCGTCTTCTTCAAGGCTGTCAGAAAAGGTTCTGTCAAAAATGACATGGGTGTTTCATCCTCAATAAACACGTCAAACAAGACCAAATCAAATGCCCGACTTTGACGAATGTACTGAGCGGCGTCGGCCACCACATATTCCACTTTTTTCTTTGAGTCTGCAAACAGGTATTTTTTTGCCAGCTCCATTATGACTTCATCCGCATCCACGGCAGTAATCGAATTAATACCTGAATGATTGTCCAGCAAATCCACCACGCTGCCCAATCCAAAGCCCAGTACAAGCACCGATGTAATATTCCTGTTCAGAATATCAACGGCTTTAAAGGCGTTAGCAAAGGATCTGTAATTTTTTCCGAAAGAATATACCGCTTTTTCTGTACTGAGTTTATATTGTTCTCTGTGGTAAGAAACCACGACTTGTCCGCTGAACCGGCTTTGTTTCTTCTCCACCGGAAAATCATAAATATAACTGAGGTATTTTTTTAGAATGGACATACGTTATGTTACCTCATTTATTTCCTGTAGTATTTCAAGGCCTCAGGTAAATATTTTGTTTGTATGTCATTAATACGTGTTTCATCACTAGGGTGTGTGCTTAAGAATTCAGGTACAGCTTGTCCACTTTTCATCTGAGACATCCTCGTCCAGAAATTGATCGCTTCGTTTGGATCGTATCCAGCCATCGCCATAAAAATCAGTCCCATTCTATCTGCTTCACTTTCCTGTTTTCTGCTAAACGGCAGCATGGCTCCTATTTCAGCGCCTATACCGATGGCATTCATAAAGATATTACGCGTTTCTTTGGGTTTGTTGGCGAGAGCGGCATCCAGCGCACTGAATCCGAGTTGTTCGAGCATTGCAGCACTCATCCGTTCGTTCCCGTGGCTGGCGATAGCGTGGGAAATCTCATGTCCCATTACCACCGCTAATCCGGTTTCCGTCTTAGTAATGGGAAGAATGCCCGTATACACCACAACTTTTCCACCGGGCATACACCAGGCATTGGCCATTGAATCGCGTACAACATTATACTCCCATTTATACGATTGCATCCGCTCGGACAGGCCAATCTGGTTCATATAACTGGTGACGGCAGTGGCTATTTTTGTACCTACTTTTTTCACCATGTCGACGTCTTTACCGGTGGCGATAACTTTTGTCTTATTATCTGTCAGAAATTGTTGGTATTCCTGAAAGCCCATTTCATTCAGTTGTGCGTCAGACATCAATGTCAATTGTTTTCTGCCGGTAATCGGATTCTGACTGCAAGCCACCAGCAAAGAAGTCAGTGCGATGATGAGTATTTTTTTCATAGAATTCTATTTTGGTTTTACGGTTTTGGGTTTGGGTTTAGCTGGAATTGAATCCTGTGTTGACTTACTATCCGGTTCCGGGTCTGTTTTAGCAGGATCTGTTTCAGGTGTTGTACCATCGGCAGGCGCATCTTCCGGGTTCGTCACTTTTTTGGGAGCCGGTACATCCAGCGAGAATGGTTTTTTAGGTTTCTGCTTAAAGTCGTCCTTGGGTATGGCCGGAGGCGGAGTTACCGGCGTTTCCGCAGGTGTCACTTCTTCTTTCTTAGGTACTACAGGAACTTCCGCAGGCACTACGGGTTTTACCGTCTGAATGCCCTTACGTTCTTTAAAATCTTCCATGCGAGCTACAAAATTGTCACGCATACTCAAATCTGCGGACATAAATTCAAAGATGATATTTTTTCCTTCCCGCTGCATTCGTTCATAATCCTTCAGCGTTACAAGCGTATTGTATACATCTGTTACAGAAGATGCTATCCCCATCTGTCCGCGCTTAATTTTAAAATATATCCAGCCGCCTTCTTTATTTTGTAAATAGATATTGACAAAGTCGCTTTCATAAGCGTACCCTAATTCAATGTAAGCGTCGTACTGACGTTTGATGATATCCTGACCGAAGAAAGCCAGGCTTACCTTCTCTACACTTTTAAATGTGGCGTCCTGCTCATCCCAATAAAATTTAGAACCACTTAAGAGCATAGAATAATCCAATGACCTTGGTATAAACATAGAATCAGACATGTACATATTTGCAATCAGTGTATTGCCCTCCAGTGTATCTTTGGTCAGTGTGGCTATTGTTTTTTGGAAAGTTTTATTGCGTTTATACAGGACGAAATTAGGGGAACTGCTGGATTCCACAAATTGCTGAATAATAATGCTTGCTATGGCAGGCTGCATAAAAAATTTAACCGCTATATCAGCTGTAATTTCCAGATTCTGATTTGGAGGAGTAAATTTAAATACCCCGACAGTATTTAACTTACACGGCGCGAGATTTAACCCAAAGCCTATTTCTCCAATAGCGTCTATCGCTTTTGTATTTTCATTATACTTCATACAGGAAGACTTGGAATATGGGAATTTAAAGGCGTTCTCATCACCGAAAATAATTGTATTAGGTTCTGTTTTACTGAAAGTCATAGAACCTTTTACCGTCATTATACTCGCATCATTTCTGTCGCGTTTGTCCTGCAGGATAGCGCTGTAAAACTCCGGAACGCTTTTATCCAGCATCAGGCCGACAAACAGGTTATTATTAGCCTGGCTTAAAATACTATCCATACTGACAGCCGGCTTTTTAGGGTCGAGTGCCTGTATATTTGTAATCCAGTCACTGGTAGAATTGGCAATATCAATTTTAACCGCACCATTCAGGAAAACGTCTTTATGTTTGGAATCAAAATCAAATTTTCCTTTATAATAAATCTTATTATCGAGTTTGAAATTCTCTGATTCCTCAATGAATGCCTTACCGAATGTAAATATTTTAGACATATCCCTTTGCTCTCCCGTCTTTCTGCCTTTCTTGTCCACAGTAAATACTTTTCCTCTGTACGGATTGTTGACATTAACCTCTGCAACGGCGATTTTTGATGTCGTGCCGTTGTTCATTTTCATATAGTAATTTCCGGTACCTGTAAAATCGTTTCTTCCTACAATCGTAACTTCCGCGTCTTTTACCGTATGAAATGAACTGTCCGCATTAAAAACTATGCTGGCATTCTTAAGCGTTCTGACCGTTCCATCCTGTTCTATGAATATTTGCCCCTTATCCGGAATAACTTTCGAATCGGCTAAAAGCAACTCATTAATACCGCCGAAAAAGATGGAGTTGTCATTCAAATTCAAATCTGCCGTGGTAGTAACAAACTTGAGGGAATCCTTGGTAGGATCTGTCGACAACAAAAAGAACGTAGCATACTTGGAAATGGAATTCAGGGTAAGTTTGTTATTTACCAGATCAAATTTCAAAAACTTTGGATTCGCAACATACTTAAAGGACTCCAGCGGTATCGTATCGTTTTTATTTAATTCGATATCAGCCACTTTATTATCCAAATCAAATTTTGCATTCACATCATTTGATGCCAGCAATGATACGCCATCGTCATTGGATAAATTCAGCTTACCACTCCTCGCCTCAAACTGCCTTGCTTTAAAAGTGATATCGTCTGACTGCAACTTAGTCTTATTCCACGAGAGCACACCGACACCTTTCAGTTTTTTCTTATATAAGATGACCTTGCCGTCTAACTCAGTAGTCGCATTATACATACTGAATTTCTCCTCTTTTGCAGGAGTCACGACCAGAGAATCCGTTTTCACCTTCCAGATAAAAGACGACTGATTGACTCTGGTTTGAGGTAAATCTGCTGTTTTATCTTCCGTTATCCGTACACTGTCAATCTCGGCATATACACTATCCATAAAAAAGAAAGCAGTATCAGCATACATTTTCGCCGGGCCAAATTCAAACAATCCCTTGCCGGAAAGGCCGCTGCTGTTCAGTTTAAGGTCAGCTGTATATTTCCCTTTGTTCCCAAATAAATTATAACCTTTCTCCCCGGTTTGTACATCTATACCGTATGATTTATCATCCTGTAATTTCAGGCCGGATTTGATAGGCTCAAAAATTCCGCCTGAAATTAATTGCCCGTTTAAACTGAGATTTTCTGTTGCTATTTCATTTAAGCTGTCCAGTTGGAACGGGAAAACCTGATAAAAGAATTTATCTTTATCGTATTTTGCTCCGTTTGGCCCTTTATCATAGAATGTTTTAGCGGTATCACCGCTGACGAAGTAAGGATATTTTCTGTCATTATTTGTACCCGACTTATTATCGGGTGCTGCGATATGCAAAGAGCCTGTAATATTTTGTATGGGTGTCTTAGAGCGAATCAGTTTTATCTCACCGCGTTCATTGGGTTTTCCTTCACCATCGGGAACATAGACAACCATAGAGTCCACATTCTTCATATTGAACGCATAATTGTCATAATCAAAATCAACTTTCTTGGCTACAAAATCAAACTTACCCGCCTGTATCTTGCCGGAGAGCGTCATTACCCTGTTCTTAGCCAGTAATACGGTATCGTTATTGGGAATAAACTTGACGCCGGATTTTGTACTCATATTAATTTCCTCTACACCATATATTTCGAGAATATTGGTATTGATATTCAACCTGGCATTCAGGTTCCTTTTAAACGAGGCGAATTTGATGAAATCGTAATCCTGTTTGCCGCGTGCGGATAATGCCTGATTGACTAATTTTTCTTTTACTTCAATCTTTCGGGTGGACGGATTGTAATTAATATACCCGTCTTCCACCAGCTTAAAGAAAATATGCTGTGATGCGGAGAATGGCGCACCCGGGTTGATATCCAGCGCTAATGCCTGCGCATCAACAAAACGATCGCCGCTGCTTTCATAGTACCGGTATATCTTGTCAATCGGCCCCTGCTCTGACGGTCCTTTATATTTATTTTCCAGATTGGGCTGATAATAATTAAAGGACTCAAAAATCGCGGGTTTCTCCCCGGACAGCGTTATCATACTGAATTTCATAATGGTACTATCCAGATTCCATTTCATCTCATCGACATAAAAGAACATTTTGTGGTATTCGCTTGTAAAAGGCTGTTTGGACAATGGTTTCATGTCCCGGTAGGCCTTGACGTCTTTATTCTTGGAGAAGTAAGAAAAATTGACAAAGGGATGTGTAATCGTATTGTCTTTCAGGAAAATGGTCATTGAGGCATCTTCTACCGTAATATCTTTAAAATCTTTGATCTGAATCCTGTTCGCCGTCACACGCACCATTTCTTTGCCGTCTTTGCCGAAAAGAGAGATTTTGGGAAGGACAGTATCCGAGCCGACACCATAAATACTGGTACCTTCCAGTTGAAACCCGCCGCTGAATTTCACCTCTTTACCGAGCGTATTAAAATTGACATTATTGCTGTACGATCGAAATTTCGGATATAGCCGCTCCTGTGATTTTGCCTGTAATAATTTATCTGTATAGGTACCTAACTGCACTTCGCTCAGGACGGGTTTAAATGTAAACCTTGCCGAATCTATCTGAATATCCGATTTACTGAAATTTATCTGATGGTTTCCAAACTGTACAAAATTATTGGCAGGATCAAACCCGGCTCTTTGCAAAGTCATACCGCCGTTTGAACCCATCCATAAACTTTCCAATGGATAATATTTTCCTTTTTCATTTTTAATGGTGATCGTATCGGCATTAGAAGTTCCAATCAGCTCTGTAGCAACAAAAGTAAACACCGGCCTTTCGTCCACAATATCAACCGTATAATCACCGGTAGCCTGCCAGGTATTGGTATTCGTGTAATACAAAGCATTCTTCGAATATAAATTAGAGAGATACTCAATATAACCGGAAAACTCTTTAACATTTCCGATCTTTCCCTTGTCAATCAAAATCTGAAGAATGTCAAAATTTTTATCTATAGCCGCCGTATTTGCCTTCGTTGCATCCAATGTCATCAGCATAGCCGCGAACTGCATAAATACAGGGTATGCGGGCGCCTTCTTAATCAGCATGGTTTGGGTAATGCCTTTAATCTTAAAAAAATAGGCCGAAGCCTTACCTGTCGTTACGGTTGACGGAAATTTATCCGCTATCTCTTTGCAGTCGTCCCTTGTACAGGTTCTGATAAAATCAGCATACGCTTTTGCAAAACCCGCATTATCAGCCGGAAATTCCTTGGGGTACTGTGCATGCAATACGTGAGTGGCAGCAAGCAGAAGCAGAATCAGATTGAACAGTTTTTTCATCACGTTTAGTTTACTTTTTTCTGTAACACCAGACATTCCCAGTTTTCCAGAGTACTATGATAGTTAGCTATCAAATTATATTCCAATGCCTTATCCAATAAACTTTTTGAATCTTGGGTATAAAACCCTGAAATGAACAAATGGCCGTTACCTACCAATAACGAAGATAGCTTGCCCATATTTTCCAGCAAAAAATTCCGATGAATATTGGCAAGAATACAATCGTATGTTTTGGGTCCCAAACTATCCAAATCTCCTATAACTGCCGTTATCTTTTTAGATTGATTAAGCTCAATATTTTCCAAACAATTTTTATAACACCATTCATCATTATCGAGCGCTATACAACTGTCTGCTCCCAGTTTTTCAGCCAGTATGGCCAAAATACCGGTACCTGATCCGCAGTCTAATACTGACTTATGTTTGAAATCAATCAGTCGCATGTGCCGCATCATCTGCAACGTAGTGGGATGATGTCCCGTACCGAATGACATTTTAGGTTCAATCACAATATCATAAGGCACCTCCTTGCTGGGAGGATGGAAAGTGGCATGCACGTAAACAAACCCGTCTATCAACAACGGATGGAAACTGCTTTCCCATTGTTCATTCCAGTTTTTATTTTCCAGTACATTTTTTTGAACGGACAGATGATATATGTCTTCCAGTTCCTGAATAAATTGTTCACCTTCTTTTTGCTGCGCATCGTTCAGGTAGAGTTCAATACAGTCTTCTTTTTCTTCAATACCTTCCGTGTCAACTTCAAAAAACAATCCGGTGAAATCCTCTTTATCCAGGCCGGCCGGATACGATATGGTATAAACATGAATCATCTGTCAGTGCATGGCTTTAATAATATCCGAAAACTCCTGTGCTTTCAGGGACGCACCGCCCACCAATCCACCGTCAATATCCCTGCAGGCAAACAATTCTTCGGCATTCTTCGCGTTTACGCTGCCTCCGTATAGTATAGTTAGCTGCTCCGCCGTTACCGAATTGAACTTTTTTGCAATTTCTTTCCTAATAAAAGCATGCACTTCCTGCGCCTGCTCAGGGGTTGCCGTTTTTCCCGTGCCTATTGCCCAAATCGGTTCATAGGCGATTACCAGTTGTTTGATTTCATCTTCGGAAAGCTGAAAAATGCAATTATCCAGTTGTGTTTTAATAAATGCGAAATAATCATCCTGTTCTCTGACATTAAGCGGTTCTCCGCAGCAAAAAACAGGCAACAGATTTTCCAGTAGTGCCTGTTTGACTTTTAGTAATAGCATGTCATCCGTTTCCTGAAAATACTGCCTCCTTTCGGAATGACCGATTATCACATATTTAACATCGAGGGACGCGATAATTTTGGCGGACACTTCTCCGGTGTATGCACCCTGGGCATATTCACTGCAATTTTGTGCTGCAGCGTATAAATGAGGGTACTGCGTAAACATGGAAGAACAATAATGTATATACGGAAACGGCGCCGCGATGACAACCTCTTTCTCCGCGGTTAATTCATAGGAATCATAATTATCCAGCAAACCGTTTATCAGCGCAACTGCCTCACTCTTAACGGCATTCATTTTCCAGTTACCTGCAATAATTTTTTTTCGCATTACGTTCTGAATTCTTCTGTCTGTTCAAAAATATGTCTCAGAATATTTTTATCTATTTCTGTCAATTCTATTCCCCGACGTTCCATTACCCGCTGTGCCACTTCGTACGCGATTTCCAATTGGAACACTCCTTTTTCACCCCAGGCAAAGTCATGTATGAATTTAGGATGAAAGCCGGCGCCAAACACATTGGCACAAACACCGGCTACTGTGCCGGTATTAAACATCGTATTTATACTGCTTTTGGAATGGTCTCCCATAATAAGTCCGCAAAACTGTAAATCAGAATTCACAAACTCTTTAATGGCGTAATCCCATACCTTAATTTTCCCGTAGTTGTTTTTCAGATTGGAATTATTGGTATCTGCACCCAGATTGCACCACTCCCCGATGACGGAATTCCCTAAAAATCCGTCGTGTGCTTTATTAGAATAACCGAAAATTACGGAATTACTGATTTCTCCGCCTATCTTACAATAAGGGCCAATGGACGTATCTCCATAAACTTTGGCCTGCATCTTTAATGTGGCATGTTCCCCTAATGCGAACGGGCCTCTAACCGTACATCCCTCCATCACCTCACTGTCTTTACCTAAATAAACAGGGCCGTTCAGCGAATTTATTACGGAACATTCACATTTTACGCCATCCTCTACATAGATTTCTTCGCCTAAGAGACGGTTCGTGTCTGATAAAATTTCGGGATTCGGAATTAAACCCAGCAACTGAATATCTTTGCGGATTTCCAGGCCATTCCATTTAAAAATATCCCAGGTAAAATTCAATTTCTGAAGTGGGAAGACAGAAAATACGGGGGTATATTCTTTCCAATTATGCTGTAAAGCATCTAAAGTCAGGTTGGATGAAAAAGTTCTTAATGCAATAATACTGTCTTCATTCTGAAGCAACGTATTATTGTCCATTTTCATGATTTCTGAACAAAGTTCCTGATTGGGAAGCACACTTGCATTAATATAGATTGTATCTTCTCTGGATTGCAATGGATACTTAGCCTGTAAATAATTCTGCGTTAAAACATCTGCATGTGTTTTCAGGTATTTTTCCCACTTCTCTCTGATGGTTAAAATACCCACCCGAATTTCGGCCACGGCTCTTGTTGCAGTCAGCGGCAACAAATGATTTCTCTCATGGCTGTCGAAAAGTACGATATGCGGGATAGACATACCGTAAAAATAAAAAAGTCGCAACGTAAAGTTGCGACTTTCCTGAAATATCTTTGAGAAATGTTATTTCTTAGCGTATTTTTTATTGAATTTATCGATACGTCCTGCAGTATCCAGTAATTTAACTTTTCCGGTGTAGTATGGATGAGAAACGTTAGATACCTCTAATTTCACCAGCGGATATTCGTTACCGTCTTCCCATTTAATAGTTTCACGGGATGTAGCGCAAGATTTTGCTAAAAACAAATGGTCACAGGAAAAGTCTTTAAAAACAACTAATCTGTATTCTTTAGGATGGATATCTGGTTTCATACAATTATTTTGAGAGTGCAAAGATACAGAATTTTCTTAAAATTTGAATGTTTGAAAATGAGATAATTATTAATTTTGTGCTAACTGAACCACTTACCTAATCAATTAATAATCAAACAAATAGGATAAAACGGAAGGATTTAACCTATTTTTTCTTGACAACAATCTTCAATGCTCCGCTTTTTTTCATGTCGGAAGTAAGTGAGACATTCTGTATTTTTTTTCCGTCATAAACAGTTACGGAAGCAGTATTAGGCGGCTCTGTTCCTACATTCAAAGCATGTAAAACCAGAAAATTTTGGGTTCTATCCAGATGTACTTTTATACTCTTCTTGGCTTTAGTGAGCAAGACATTTTCTAAAACAGGAAGCTTATTCAGATACACATTTACAGAGTCGCCATCTTCGTTATACCTATCCCAATATTCTATGGTAATATCCGGGCTGCTGACCTCTATCTCATCTTTTACCACAACAGGGCGCATTTTAACATTTTCAAATGTATCAATTACGGGAGCACGGTCTTCTTTCTTGGCAACTATCTTGGTCTCCGATTTTGGCTTATAAGCAGTCTCCGGTTCCGGTTGGGCGACAACAGTATCTGCAGCCACAACCGGTTTTACCAACACTGTGTCTTTTTCCGTTGATTTTGACGGAGTAACCGTAACAGCCAAAGGTTTCGGTTTGTTACCATACTGATCCCATATTTTATTAAAATCTGTAATCGCATCGCTGTATTTGGGTTTGCGCAAATAGGCAGACCGGAGGCACTGAAACATATCTTTCTGGATGTATTTTACCTTACAGGCATTATTCTTCTGGTCTTTCATCAGCCAGGTATCCGTAAACGTCATCTCTGTATCATCCTCATTCAGGTCAAATGTTCCATTGAGGCAGTCTATCCAATTGGAGGATTCTGTTTCCCTTATTAAAACAATTGTCGTGATTTCCAGAAATTTTTTACTGCAGATATATCCGCTCACATTGTATTCCCCAAAATAAAATCCGTTGGTAATTTTCAATCGGGCGTTAAAAATATCTCCCGGGGGCAGTTTCTGAACGGACAACTGAACATCGTACGAATTATGTACATATTCAATAAAATTACCCACCCAGACTCCGTCAATATCTTGCGCCTTTAGTAAAGAAGAAGGATTATAGAACGAAGTGAGTGTGAAAAACAACAAAAAGTACAGGTATCGTTTAATCACAACAACAAAATTAGATGAATAGCTATTCAACTATCAAAATTATTGCCAAACTATTGTGGATAAAGTGGGATAACTTAAAATAAACGAAACGGCAGTACGATCAGCTAATCCAACAACGACTTGATGTAATCAACAATCTCTTTTCCGCCGCGGTTTTTTTCCGAGGAGGTAATAAATTGTTTAGGAAGCGTTTCCCATTGTTCAGAAAGTTTTGTTTTAAATGCCTTCACATTTTTTTGTACCTGTAATGCTTTTTCCTTATCCGATTTTGTAAAAACAACCGCGAAAGGTATCCCATTTTCGCCCAACCAGTTTATGAACTCCAAATCTATCTTCTGCGGGGAAATACTGGCATCCACCAAAACAAACACATTTATCAACTGCCTGCGGTGCTGAAGGTAATACTTAATCATTTTGCTGAATACCTCTCGGGTCGATTTTGAAACTTTTGCATAACCATATCCCGGCAAATCAACCAGCTGCCAGCTTTCATCTATCAGAAACAGGTTAATGGACTGTGTCTTCCCGGGTGTTTGCGATACCTTGGCCAGTTCCCGGCGATTGGTAAGCAGATTAATCAGCGAAGACTTACCTACATTACTCCTCCCGATAAAGGCGAATTCAGGATAGTCCGTATCCGGACAGTCATCCGATTTGGGAAATGAGCCTATAAATTTTGCAGATTGTATCAAGTTGCTGATTTATTAATGCAAAGATGAATACTATTTTTGATAGATTGATAACTAATATTGTACTTTTGTGTTGTATTTAAAAAATAGATGGGTACACCATTAACTCCATATAAAACCGGCGAAAGCAAAAAGGAACAAGTGGCTACGATGTTTAATAACGTTGCGGGCACTTATGATTTCCTGAATCATTTTTTTTCTTTGGGCATTGATAAACTCTGGAGGCGGAAACTGGTAAAATTAATCGGCAGCATACAACCTAAAAAAATACTGGATGTAGCTACCGGCACCGCCGATTTAGCCATTGCAGAAACCAGACTACAACCGGAACAAATCATTGGCATCGATATTTCAGAGAAGATGCTCGAAGTCGGGAAAACCAAAATCAAAGCTTATCCTAATATAGCATTGCAGTTAGGCGACAGTGAGAATCTGCAGTTTGAAGATGGCACATTTGACGCGGTTAGCGTGTCGTTCGGGGTGCGCAATTTTGAAAATGTACCCAAGGGGCTGGCAGAAATGCGCAGAGTGCTGAAACCCGGCGGCAAAGTATTTATTCTGGAATTCTCAAAACCTGCGAATTGGTTTTTTAAAAAGCTATACTATTTCTATTTTTGCAACGTTTTACCTTTTATCGGCAAGATAGTATCTAAAGATGCAAGCGCATACACTTATTTGCCGGAAAGTGTAAGGCTGTTTCCGGATGGAGAAAAATTCGCGGCACTATTACAGGAAGCCGGCTATAAAAACATTACATGTACACCACTAACCTTTGGCATAAGCACCATATATATTGCAGAAAAATAATACTCCTGGTATTATTGTGCATTCCTGCATTGGTGTTCAGTCAACGCAATGTGATGGAAAATGACTTAAAGTTTTCCAGAAGACGCTATCATTTCGGCATTCATCTTGGCGGCGGGTTTTCAGACTTCATGATTAAGCACAATGAAGCATTTGCCCTGAGCGACAGTATTCTTTCCATCAAATCGAAATTCGGAATGGGCTTTGAAATCGGGGCCTTAGGCAGCTTCCACGTGAATAAATACGTCGAATTCAGGACATTGCCGAGTTTTGTTTTTGCCAATAAAAACATTACCTACAATTTTGCCGACGGGACCATCAAACAAAAAACCATCCCTCAGATTTTCTTTGAAATACCGGTTGAAATGAAATTTAAAACAGAACCGCTGAAAGACATCAAGCTGTATCTGGTGGCGGGGCTGAAATACGCCTACGACCTTGGCGGTAATTTTAAATCGAGAAAAGACCCTGATATGCCAAAACAATCCGCGCATGATTTTGGCGTAAATTACGGGGTAGGCATGGAAATCCATTTCCCCCTGTTTATTTTATCACCTGAATTTAAGGTATTTAATTCCGTGCTGAATATTCATAAACAAAATAACGATCTGGTCTATTCCAAATATATGCGGGGATTATACAACCGCTCTTTTACTTTTTCACTGAATTTTGAAGGGTAACCTACACTCCCTGAACGGTTTCATCCAGTTTTTCATTAATGGATAGCTTGAGCGCATTCATCGCATCCTCAAAACTGATATTATTATTGACAACAATATCACATTCAGACTTGTAAGGCAATATGTATTTCTGGTAAGAGGGGAAAACATGATGCTGATAACGGTACAAGACATCTTCGAGCGGGTAATTGCGCTCAATCTTATCGCGCTGAATGCGTCGGATTAGCTTAATATGTTCGTCAGCATCTATAAAAATCTTCAAATCCATCAGGCCGGATACATCGGCAAAGTGAAATACAAAGATGCCTTCGATAACGATTACCGGAGCCGCTTTATACGTCACCTGTCTGGGTTCCGCATCCGGATTATTGTATGTATATTCTTTTAAAACCACGTCTTCCCCGTTCAGTAAACGCAGTACATCTTTGTGGTATTCCTGTTCCTTGAAAGATTCCGGCAAATCGAAATTTTTCTCATTATTGGCATCCGTTATCTGTTCTTCACGGGGTTTGTAATAATTATCCTGACTCAGGATACAGACCTGATCCGGTGTGAAACTGCGTGCCAATTCTTTCACAAAAGTGGTTTTGCCGCTTCCGCTTCCTCCGGATATTCCAATAACGAATGGTTTTTGGTTCATGGTGTTCAAAAAAATGTTTCCCAAAACTAATGAAAGGAAATTATCTTACCTATTTTTAGGGCAAATTTTCACCATGCAATTATTAGACGGGAAAAAATCAGCGCAAGACATAAGGATGGAAATTGCCGAAGAGGTGAAACAACTGAAATTAAACGGAAAAAAAATCCCGCACCTGGCAGCTATTTTAGTGGGAGACGACGGAGCCAGTCAAACGTATGTAAACAGCAAAGTAAAATCCTGCGAAGAAGTGGGGTTTAAGTCCACACTGGTAAAATTGAAAAATGACATCACGGAAAATGAATTAATTACACAAATCAACTTACTGAACAATGACGATTCCGTAGACGGATTTATCGTGCAATTACCCTTACCGAAACATATCCGCGAAGAAAAGATCATATTAAGTATAGCTCCGGAAAAAGATGTGGACGGATTTCATCCTATGAATATGGGGCGGATGACCTTAAACCTTCCCTGCTATATTTCAGCGACGCCAAAAGGCATTTTAGAATTGCTGAAACGCTACGATATTGAAACCGAAGGAAAACATTGTGTGGTTATCGGCAGGAGCAATATTGTAGGCTTACCGATGAGTATACTGATGGCACGAAAAAGCAAGATTGGCAACTGCACGGTAACGCTCTGCCATTCCAAAACACAGCATCTGAAAGAAGAGACGTTAAGGGCGGACATCATCATCGCGGCATTAGGCAAACCTGAGTTTCTGAAGGGGGATATGGTAAAAAAAGGCGCAGTGGTAATTGATGTAGGCATCACCCGGATAGAAGACAAGAGTAAAAAATCCGGCTACAGGCTTGTGGGCGATGTGGCTTTTGAGGAAGTCAGTAAAAAATGCAGTTATATCACTCCGGTTCCGGGCGGTGTGGGTTTAATGACGGTGGCTTCCCTGCTTCAAAACACCCTGAGTGCGGCTAAAGAAGAGTTCTACAAAAAAGCGCTCAACTTCAGTGTAGATGATATTTGACGTTATAAATCGGGGTGCTTGACAATAAAGTACGGATTCAATAGATTTTCACGGTTATACAAGAGTGTTTGCAGGTTGTCTAATCGAAGTACTTGTGCTCCTGCTTCTGTCGCCACAATTTGTCCGGCACAAGTGTCCCATTCCATGGTTGGGCCCAAACGCGGATAGACATCAGCTTTCCCATCCGCCAGCAAACAGAATTTAAGTGAGCTTCCCGCTGCTACAAAGTCAACATTCGGATATTTCAGCTTCTGCGCTTCCACATACTCGAGCAATTCAGGTGTTTGATGGGAACGGCTGCCAACTATTTTTAATATGCCGCCTTCAGCCAACGTTCGTATTTTCAAGGGTGTGGTTGTCCCGTTTTCTATTTTGAAACTTCCTTTATTTTTTTCGGCGAAATAGGTGATTTGCTGGGCAGGAACATGCACCACACCAAGCACCGGTTCTCCATTTTCCACCAGTGCAATGTTAACCGTAAACTCTCCGTTCTTTTTAATAAATTCTTTTGTACCATCCAAGGGATCGACTATCCAGCACTTGGTCCAGTTTTTTCGTACGGAATATTCCGTCAATTTATTTTCTTCCGAAATAATAGGAATACCGGTATCCAAAGCCATTAGCCCCTTTACAATAATATCATTCGCTTTTTTGTCAGCAGTTGTCAACGGAGAATTGTCGCTTTTCAGTTCGACTGCAAAATCTTGTTTATAAACATCCAGTATGGCATCGCCTGCCCGAAGGGCAATAGAAATAACGTTTTGAATCATCAGACAGAATAAGTAAAATTAAAATTGGCATTTTCCGCTACCGGATTTTGCATATCTTTTTCACTGAGGATAATATCCTGTTGTGGTATGCGCCAGTCTATATTCAGTGCCGGGTCGTTGTATGAGATACCGCCTTCAGAGGCCTTGTCGTAATAATTGTCGCATTTGTATAAAAACTCACAGGTCTCTGATAAGACTACAAATCCATGTGCAAATCCCCTTGGAATCAGAAGCTGTAATTTATTTTCATCCGACAGTTCGAGTGAAAAATGCTGCAAGAACGTAGGAGAGCCTTTCCGAATATCCACCACCACATCCAGCACTTTCCCTTGTGTGACTCTCACTAATTTAGTTTGTGCTGAGGGATTATTCTGATAATGCAACCCTCTTAAAACGCCGTAAGAAGACTTGGAGTGGTTGTCCTGGATAAAGTTATAGTCCTGTCCGGCTTCCTGCATTTTTTTTGCATTATAGCTTTCATAAAAGAACCCTCTGTTATCAGCAAAAACAGTAGGTTCAATAATAAATAAATCTGGTAAAGGAGTGGGTAATACTTTCATCTTAAAGAATACGCTTTATTGTTTCGTAGTTACGCCTTTTATGAGGTTTTTGATATTTTGCCAGTAATGTCTTTTGAAATAAACGGCAAGCACAACCATAATATCGATTATAATACCGAACATCATATAAGTAATCAACTGGCTTCGTGTAGAGACCAGATTTACAGCCAACGGCAAATGCGGTTCATCTATAGTCTGGAATAAAGGCATGATAGACTGCAGGTTTGTTTTAGAACCCTCAAGTGCAGTTGCCGTCTGAGCATACAACCCTTCCAGTAAGCCTTTGTTCCTGATGTATCTGGTTTCGTTTAGATCTGCCTTATAGGTTACAAGATTATTGGCTTTATCTTTATAATCCGCAAGATTGTATTCCGAGTTTTCCAGCTGCGCCTTCACATAGGCCAGTTTTTCTTCAAGGAAATCCACGGTAATTTTCGCTTTACGGGTAGCCCGTTCTATATAATAGTCCGTTAAGTTGTCGTAGAAACATTCGCACAATAATTTAGAGAACTCTTCATCACCGGTGGTAACGGTAATGGAATATATCTCGGCCTCATTATAATCGACAGACACCATTCCTCTGATACCGCCTAATATACCCTTAAACACCAGATAATCCTGAATACTCATATCTTTTACGGTAATCAGTTCCTTAAAATAACTCGTCTTATAACCGGAATACAGCCGCAGATAATGATTGGCGAGAAAATCCTCACGGCCTTTAAAAACAAACTTCTTAAAAACCATTTTTGAACCTACTTTCTCTGTAAATGCGTATTCTTTCAGCTTTTTAGGATTGGCAAAACTGGAATTAGTTGTTTGAAGTAAGTTGGAGAAGGATCCACCACCTCCGGGCACCTGCGGGCGTTCTTCAGAAAGGAAGAATGTAATTTTAGCGGTGTAAGTGGGCTTTACCTGTTTCCCTTTGTAATACCCATACAGAGACATCAGGATAATGGGGATAACGAGCAGGAATGCTAACTTTCCAACGATGGAAAAGAACTCCTTCAAAAACGCGATAAATAAAATCAGCCCCTGGTCTTTGGTTTCAACAGCCGATTCATTTTCTTTATTTTCTGCAGGAGGAGTGATTACTTCCGTTTCTTCTTTGTTATCCATCTCTTGCTTATTTATTCGTATTTCTCACGGTTAAGAAAAGTAGATAAAGGGTAAGTACAGAAGAAATCGCTGAAATGGTAGCTGTTAATATCTTCTGAAGCCTTTGTCCCGCTTCGCCGCTTGATACTCTGGTCTTATCCTTTTTAATTTTTGCTTCTTTGGAAGGTATCACAATGGTTGATCCTTTTTCTACCTTAGGATAATTTTTTCCAAACATGGAACGGCGCGTTCCCAGTATTTGGCCATTTGGCCGGATAACGTATGTTTTCAGCCTGTAAGCGCTGTCGCTAAACCCGGCACCATATTTATAAATATAATATTTAGCATCCTTTCCTTCCGTAAAGGGCACATACAGATGCTCCGGTTTTTTCTCTGAGGGATAATTAAACTGTCCTTTCAATGCCACTAAATCCTTAATGGCCGGCACATCTATAATATCTCCTTTTTTGAGGACATAGTTGAACTTGGATGTCTTGTACTTTATTGCTTTTGACACATCCGTCAGGATATCTCCTATCCCATCTTCCGTACGGTACAAGCGGGCGCCGTCGGCATATGCAAAACGAGTAAGCCCGCCCGCCCGTTCTATAACGGAAGCGAGGCGTTCATCTTTGGTGGTCAGGACATAATCACCGGGGTAGAGTACCTCTCCTTTTATCGTGACCTTCATCTGATATTCAAACTCTGGTGTAGGGCGCACATAAATCTGGTCATACGGCTGTAGTTTTATAGAATTTGCCACAGGGTCCTTCCCGATATTTTTACTGATACTATAATTGAGTATCGTCACCTGTGTTGGCACCGACTGAGATATAGCTTTATCGTAGTTTGCAATTCTGGCTATCTCGATTCTGTTGGAAGCAGCTTCCATTTTAAACCCTTGTGCCAGAATTAATGCATCGGCGAGTGTCATGCTTTCCATGTATGGGAATGTATCCGTTTTACGTACCATTCCGTTTACTTCCACATAGTAACGGTCAATCCTTCTTAAATCTTTCAGCACATATATTTTATCCCGTTTCTTAAGTTTAAATGTATCTAACGCCAGATAATTGTCCGTTGTATCTATCTTAAATGAAATCAGTTTTTCGGTTAAGTCGTCATTCACGCGATATACAATAATTTTATCCAGCAATGCCTCTTCTTTTAAGCCATTACACATAATAATCGCATCTCTTAACGACATCCCCTTTTCCGACTCAAAATTCCTTGGTTTTCTTACTTCCCCCTTCACCTCGATATCAAAACGGTCAAAGAAGTCATTTTTTGAGTATACTTCCACCACATCCCGGAAGGTCAGCAGCATATTATCCTCTGATGTTTTATCCTCAATTATTCTATTCAAATTAATCTTGAAGGAGTGTTTTCTGAAATCATCGAAATTGGTTCTGATTAAATAGGCTTCTTCCAGATAAGCATCTTCTTTTAATCCCTGTGCTTTTGTAATCAAATCCCAGACTCTGTCACCCTCCTTCCATTGGTATCTGCCCGGCAGTAATACCGACCCTAAGATTTCATTGTAGTTTTTAATCTTTTCAGGAATAGAACGAACAGATACGACATCTCCATTCTTCAGTTCAATTTTACCATTTATACTTCTTACACTATCGAGGTCATAATCTATCAGAATCTGTTTATTTTCTTCAAATCGTCTGATCTGAACCACCTTTGTAAATGCATCCGGTTTATAGTTTCCGCAAAACTTCAAGAGGTCTTCAAATGTTTCCCCCGGCAGCATTTCATATTTTCCTTCACGGTTTATAGCACCTTCCACCTTCACAATATTTCGTTGCGCAGGCACATAGATATAGTCATTATTATCTAAGAAAATGTCATCCTGTTTTTCAGGTGTAAACAAGAATTTATATAAGTCGAATTTTCTGATAATTTTTCCATCCCGCTTGATTTGTATATCTCTGACGGAGCCTGATTTGGAAGGGCCACCCACATACGCCAGAATATTATAAGCAGTATTAATCGCTGGGAAAGTATAAGACCCTGGATTTTCAACATCCCCGACGACATTGATAGTAATTACACGTGAATAGTTGATAGACACATCAAAATCTGATTTATCAATCATATAGGCATTCGCAAAACGGGTCTTTAACAATTCCTTGGCTTGTTGTAAGGTTAATCCCTTCAAATACACCCGACCGATATTTTCCTGTTGAATATACCCGTCTTTATCAATATAAAATAAACGGTTATAGTCAGCATATCCCCAAATGGATACGACAATCTGGTCTCCAACTCCCAGTATATAATTGGAAGGCGGTTTAATATCCACGGCATTATTAAATATCTTAACATCCTTTTGCCGGAAATAGGTAAACCCGTAAATATCCACCGAATCTAACCTGGCCCTTAACTCCCGGGTCGCTGTTGCCGTAATCTTCTCCACCGTTTCAGAAGCTTTTTGTGCCTCTTTCAATAATTTGTCCGGGGTATTGATATTCCCTTTCACCTCATTTGCGTTGGTAGCATTACCCAATGATCCGGCTTGTTCGTCCGCATCTTTTGATCTTGGATTAAACCCTTTTGCAATATCCTGCGATTTCTTGGTTTCCTCCACTTTAATTTCCCCTTGTTTTATCTGAAGGGTATCTTCAATCTTTTTGAAAATCTCTTTAATAGAGGGTTCCGGATTAGCCGGCGGGATAAATGGTGTGATTAACTGTGCATTGCTCATCGAAAAGCAAAAAAGCAACCCACTTAAAATCACTATCTTTTTTATCATCTTCATTGTACGTTATTTCTTATTATTTGAATATATTACTAACAGTTCAATTGATGACATACACATAGTACAGTGTACATCATGCCAATTCGTATTGCTTTTTGTAATAGTTTAAATACTCGCCTGAAGTAACATGCTTTAGCCATTCTTCATTTGCGAGGTACCAGTCTACCGTTTTTTCCAGCCCTTCTTCAAATACCAGTGATGGCTTCCATCCGAGTTCTTTCTCCAGTTTAGTCGCATCAATGGCATATCGCTTATCATGCCCCGGCCTGTCTTTCACATAAGTAATCAGTTGCTCAGATGTACCTTCCGTTCGATTCAGTTTCGCATCCATTATTTTGCACAATAACTTTATCAGGTCGATATTCTGCCATTCGTTAAACCCGCCAATATTGTAGGTTTCCCCTATTTTTCCCCGATGGAAGATAACATCAATCGCAGTTGCGTGGTCTTCCACAAACAACCAGTCTCTGGTGTAATCACCTTTACCATATACCGGAAGTGATTGGTTATTTTTTATATTATTGATGAATAATGGTATTAATTTTTCAGGAAACTGAAAGGAACCGTAATTATTGGAACAGTTGGAAATAACCACAGGTAAATCATATGTGTTATTGTATGCTCTTACAAAATGGTCTGAACTGGCTTTCGATGCAGAATACGGTGAACGCGGGTCATAAGATGTTTCTTCCGTGAATAAACCTGTTTCTCCCAAACTCCCGTATACTTCATCCGTGGAAACATGGTAAAATAATTTCCCCTCAAAATTTTCTTTCCAGCTTTCTCTGGCTGCATTCAGCAAATTCACCGTACCCACTACATTTGTCATAATAAACTCGAGCGGATTCAGAATAGACCTGTCCACATGTGACTCTGCGGCAAGGTGAATAACACCGTCGAACACGTATTTGCCAAATAGATTACGAACAGCTTCTGCATCTACGATATCCACTTTCTCGAAGGAATAATTCGGTTTATCTTCAATGTCTCTCAGATTTTCCAGATTTCCGGCATACGTCAGCTTATCAAGATTCACAATAGTATAATCAGGATATTTATTGACAAAAAGCCTCACTACGTGTGACCCGATAAATCCTGCTCCTCCGGTAATCAAAATTGTTTTCATATCCTTATAACGTCCAATGCTGTAAATTGGAAATTTTTGATGTGTAAATATTCTTTATATCGACTAAAATAGCATCTTTATTTGCTAAGTTACTAAAATAATTTTCATCCAGTTGTTTATAAGCGTCATGCGAAACAGCCACGATGATAACATCATATTTTCCTGATGTCTGATTTTTCAGCTCGACGCCATATTCTTCCTGTACTTCCCCGGCATCCGCCATAGCATCTACCATTTCCACATCTATATGGAATTCCCTGAGTTCATTATACAAATTAAACACTTTGGAATTCCGGATATCTGTTACATTCTCTTTAAATGTCGCCCCCATGATTAAGGCCCTGCATTGAGAAGGGTTTTTACCTTTTCCCAGCAAAAATTGCACCACTTTCTTCGCTATATAATTCGGCATGCCGTCATTGATGTTTCTGCCGCTCAAAATGATTTGAGGCTTATACCCCAGCTCATTGGATTTATAAGTCAGGTAATACGGGTCAACCCCAATACAATGGCCGCCCACCAAACCGGGTTGAAACTTCAGGAAATTCCACTTTGTACCGGCGGCTTCCAGCACATCATAAGTATTGATGTCCATTAAATTGAAAATCTGGGAAAGCTCATTCATTAACGCAATATTCAAATCCCGCTGTGTATTTTCAATTACTTTTGCCGCCTCCGCCACCTTGATGGAAGCAGCCTTAAAGACACCCGGTTCAATAATAGAACCGTATACCGCGGAAATATTCTCCAGCGATTCTTCATCGCAACCGGAAACGATTTTGGTGATTTTAGTTAAGGTGTGCAGGGTGTCGCCCGGATTAATCCTTTCGGGGGAATAACCTACTTTAAAATCTTCTTTAAATTTCAATCCGGAGAGTTCCTCCATGACAGGAATACAGTCTTCTTCCGTACAGCCGGGATACACCGTTGATTCAAAGACCACATAATCTCCTTTCTTAATAACCTTACCTATGGTTCTGGAAGCACCGATCAATGGTTTTAAATCCGGCACATTGTGTTCATCCACAGGTGTGGGAACAGCAACGATGAAAAAAGTAGCTTTCTTTAACACTTCTGTATCGGCGGTAAAAGCTATATCACAACCTTCAAAAGCAGATGCCGGAAGTTCATTGCTTGGGTCGATGTGTTTGGACATCATTTCCACCCTTTTTTCATTGATATCAAAGCCAATGACTTTAAATTTTTTGGCTAATTCCAGGGCTATAGGTAACCCGACATACCCCAGGCCCAATACGCCTATTATCTTCTCTTTTCGGATAAATAAATCTAAATATTGCTGATCGTGTGACATCTTTCAAGTACGAAATGGCAAAAGTACGAATTTTTCAGGTAAATATTTCAGTATAAACGGTTAACAAATAATAAGTTTGCCTTAATTTCCGATAGTCCGCCTATAAGCCTACTTTTGCAGTTATGGGATTCATTTACTCGATTACAATTCAATGTTACCATCTAGCCATCCGTTTTGCTGCACTTTTCAACAAAAAAGCTGCAAACTGGCTGGCTGTCAGAACGCAATGGAGTAGTGAATTATCAGCTAAAAGAGACCCAAACAGCCCATATTGCTGGATACATTGTGCCTCAGCCGGCGAATTTGAGCAAGCCATCCCGCTTATTCCGGCAATACGGTCAGCAGATAATTCTTTAAAAATAGCGGTCAGTTTTTTTTCTGCCTCCGGTTTTGACCTGTATAAAGATTCCGGCCATGCGGACATCTTTTTCCATTTTCCCATCGACACGAAAAAAAATGCAGACCGCCTGATCGCTGTTTTGCGGCCGGCATTTGCCCTGTTTATACGGAATGAAATATGGTGGAACACCCTTTCACAACTCAAAACAAGGGGTATCCCGGCTTACTTAGTCAATGCGTCAAACGGGCAAAAACGCTCAAAGATTTACCAAAAATACCTGAACAACGCCTATACCCTTTTTACAAAAATATTCGACACCGCTTCCTATGGGAATACAAAATTAGAGAAAGTACTGGCCAATAAAAACGAAGCGTTTACTGACACGATTCTGGAAGATTTTTGTAAAAACTCTACGGTTATTCTGGTCGGCAGCAGCTGGCAAACGGAAGAATCCTATATGGCTTCATTTTTTAGGACTCACCGTACAAAATTTCCAAATCTGAAAATTATCGTCGCACCGCATGAATACGACGAAAGCAAATGGGAAGAATTAAAAAAAATATTTTCACCCAGCCATATGGATGATGTCGCATTGTACAGTTTATATTCAAATCAGAATACGCCTCGTATTCTTTTGATGGATAAGAAGGGAATCTTAAAATATGCATATCGATACGCAAAGATCGCTGTCATCGGAGGCGGATTTGACAAAACTGTCCATAACGTTGCAGAAGCCTCCGTGTATGGGATTCCTACGCTATTCGGACCGAATTATAAAAAGTTTGAAGAAATCACTGACCTGGTAAACCGCCACCTTGCTTTTCCAGCACCAGAGTATAGGGAAATGGAAAATAAACTGCTTGAATGGATCAGCAGTCCTCAAAAAACAGTGGAAATAAACAGTTTGCTGAGTGTATATTTTGAGCGGCAGGAAAAGGTTTCTCAAAGAATCATTGCAGAGATTTATCATAAAAATTCCCGCCGGTGAGGGCGGGAATAGAGCGTGTTTTTATAAGATTCCGACTTCTAATTGAATCTTTTCTGCAATAAATCCATAAAACGTTCTACCGCAGTTGTCTTATTGTCCCAATTGAATTTTGTCCAAAAATTATCTTTACAGAAATTCTCCGCGGCACTGAACGAATTCAAGGCATCAACTTGTTTCAACCCTTTTTCATATTCTGCAAACTGGTTTCCAAACAATTCCCGTACAAAAATAAATTTATCGTTCAGCGCTATGGATTCACTTAATGTCTTATTGATAGTGGTGTTTACATGTTCAAATACCGTCTGAGGTTTGAAAATCTCATTTAAAGAAGAAGGCGTTAACTCTTCCACAATCGTTTCTACCTCTTTTTCCACGACTAACAAGGCTTCATTTCCGAATGAGCTGCCGGTGTTCTCTGGCAGAAATGCGGAAAATGCCGGCGACAATGTTTCGTTCAGCTCTGTTTTATCTTCTTCAAATAATTCAAAAAGTTTAGGCTGGCTTTTTTGTTCAAATTTTTCGAACAACAACGGTTCTTCTTTCTTTTTACCGGCCAGTTCGTCTGCCAGTGTAAGCGGTTTTTGTTCCTGAAATTTAGACATGACCGTTTCCACTTCTGCCTCCAATTTATCAGCAAAAGGAATGTTGCTTACAATATTTTCCTGTACTTTTTGCACCAAAGGTAATACTGCGGGTTCTTCTATTTTATTAACAGCATAATCTTCCGTAATAATACTTTCCACGATTTGCGTCTCGTTCACCAGCGTGTTTTCAGTATGTTCATTCAGCGCATAATCTTCTGTAATGATACTTTGCACAAACGTCACTTTTTCGCCTTCTGTTTCCTGCACTAATTTATTAATGGAATAATCCTCCGTGATAATACTTTCAACAAAAGGAAGTGCTTCTGTTTTTTCCTCTATGTTGTCTTCCAAAGTATTTACTGCATAATCTTCTGTAATGATACTTTCCACAAGAGGCATTATCTCTATTGGTTCTGTATCTGCTGTCACCTGTTCCTTTTTTTCGTTTTCCGGCAGTGGTATTTCAAGAATATGTTCTTCTTCCACAACTAATTTATGATTGTCTGTAACCTCCGCCTTGATATCTTCGTGCATATCGGTACTTACCACCTCTTCCACACTCGACAGCTTTGCTTCCAGTTCTTCAACATTGGATTGTTGTTCCACCTGAACAATTTCCTTTTCTTTCTTTGGGATAAATGTATCCATTACAGTTTCGGACGGTGTAAAGGAATTTTCTTCTTTTTGACTGATTACTAAAGAGCGTTCAATATCTTCGATTCTGTCGATGCTGGTGTACAAATATTTTTTCATCAGGAGCAATTCATCTCTTGACATGGTACCTTCCGACAAAATAGTCTTGTTTAAATTAGAAACAACCGTTAAATAGTTCTCTATTTTTTGCAAAGCTTTTCTTATTTCCATCTGTTTTAGTAATTTGAGGTGAAATTATAAGCTAAATTTTAAAATTGTCAAATGTTTTTAGAACCAAATGTTAATAAGTCTAAATCGGGTTGGATAGAGGTGGTATGCGGTTCTATGTTTTCCGGAAAGACGGAAGAGTTGATCCGGAGATTAAAAAGGGCGAAAATCGCAAATCTGAAAGTGGAAATTTTCAAACCCATGATTGACACAAGATACCATGAAACACAGGTAGTTTCACACGATTCTAACGCCATCATGAGTACGCCCGTCAGCAGTTCACAAAACATTCTATTATTGTCCAATGATGTGGAAGTGGTGGGCATTGATGAGGCTCAGTTTTTTGATGATGGATTACCGGAGGTTTGTGAACAATTGGCGAGAAACGGAGTGCGTGTGATTATTGCCGGATTGGATATGGATTTTCAGGGCAAGCCATTCGGCCCTATTCCTTCACTGCTTGCGAAAGCGGAATACATCACCAAAGTCCATGCTATCTGTGTACGCTGCGGCGCATTAGCAAATCATTCCTACCGACTGGTGGAAAGCGATACAAGGGTTTTGTTAGGAGAAAAGGAAAGCTATGAACCTCGTTGCAGGGATTGTTTTACGAGAGGCATGGAAGGCCAGCCTGTTAAAAACTAATTACTCATCCATAATCACACCTTAGATATGAAACTGGCAGGAATAGAATTACCAAAAAGTATTTACTTAGGCGATAAGCAACTTTTCTTCAACGGAGCCGCTATCCGTTCCAAGTTTTTCATTCAAACCTATATTATATCCATGTATACAGAAAAGCCGATAACGGATGAAAAAACGGGTATTGAAAGTGATATTGACAGAAGCCTGCGCATGCAAATCATCACCCCGCTGGCTACATCAAAAGCGGTTAGTGAAAATATTCAGAGCGGAATGAAAAGCGGATTAGGCGCTCTGTATGACCGGCAAAAAGAGTTGATTGAAGACCTTAGAAAAGTAATAGAAAGTTCCGGTGTACAGTACAAAGATATTATTGACATACATTATACTGCTCAACATGAACTGAAACTATATAAAAACGAGCGGGAAATTTACCATAACAAAAACGGAAAATTATTCGCCCAAACCATCTTTGGAATGTATCTCGGAAAATATCCTAAAGACATTAAAATTAAACAAGCCTTGCTGAAAGGCTATTAAAACAGAAACGTCATGTTCCAAAAAATCATGTTATTCATCTTAGCCGGATTCCTGATACTGATTGGAATCATCGCGTTCAACACCCTTACTGCTCCGAACAAACAAATCAGTCTGGCTGCGAATCCCGCTCCCTCCCTGCCGGATAGTGCTTTGCATCATTTTCAGCAGGCTATTCAATTTCAGACTGTTTCTTTCGGAGATACCGCCGACTGGAAAGCCGAACCGTTTATACAATTCAGGCAATTTCTGGAAAAAACCTACCCGCTGGTACATCAAAAACTAACCCGTGAAATTATCAGCGAATACAGTTATTTGTACACCTGGGAAGGCAAGAACCCTCAACTAAATCCCTACATTCTGATGGCACATCAGGATGTGGTACCTATTGAGGGAGCAACTAAAAAAATGTGGACGTCTGACCCTTTTGCCGGAACGGTTAAAGACGGCTACATCTGGGGCAGAGGAACGACAGACGATAAAATCAATCTCATTTCCATTTTGGAAAGTGCGGAAAAATTACTGACAGAAAACTACCGGCCGGAGCGAACCGTTTATTTTATTTTCGGACACGACGAAGAGATCAGCGGTAAAAAAGGCGCGGTAAAAATTGCTGAATTATTACAATCCAGAAAGGTGAAAGCGGATATCGTATTGGATGAAGGCGGATTTGTAACTAAAGAGAAAGTGCCGGGATTAAAGAAACCGGTAGCCCTGATTGCTACAGCCGAAAAAGGATATGTAACGCTTGACCTGACGGTTACTAAAAATGGAGGCCACTCCTCTATGCCGGATAATGAAACGGCATTGGATATACTTTTTAAAGCCATTGTCGAATTGCGCACACATCCTTTTAAAGCCCGATTTGTAGAATCCACTAAAGACTTCCTGGAATTTATTGGCCCTGAAATGGGGTTCCCAAACAACATGGCCATGGCTAATCCAACATTATTCAAAAAACTGATCGTATCGAATTACGCCAAGAGCGGCAGTGGTAATGCCATGATACGGACAACCGCCGTCCCTACCATCATACATAGCGGCATGAAGGAAAATGTCATCCCTACTGTAGCCACAGCAACTGTGAATTTCCGTTTACTCCCGGGCGATTCTGCCGCGGATATTATCCGTCAGGTAAAAAAAGTCATTGATGATAACAGAGTAGAAATAACCGTAAAGAATAACAATATCACCGAAGGCTCTCCGACAACGTCTGCCAACAGTACCGCATTCAAACGGGTAGACAGTCTGATAAAACGGAGTTATGCGGATGTATTGAACGCCCCATTCCTGCTGGTTGGCGCCACCGATTCCCGTTATTTTTACACTATCTCGGAGAACATCATAAAGTTCAGCCCGATGGAAGACCCAATTGGGTTCCATGGAATTGACGAACGGGTGAGCCTGAAAAGTTTTCAGCACTCGCTCTGGTTTTTTGAACAATTTTTAAGAAGCTGCCGTTAACTGTTTGCTGACTCATGGATACTTTTTTCCCAGCAGAGTCTCTCACTGAGGACTCTGCGTTAAGGTTTATTTTTACGCAGAGTCCCTTACAGGAGACTCTGCTAAGAAAGTTAGGAACAAAAACAAAGCACAACTTTTAGCGCTTCCTGAGGACACGAACCACGGATGCAGGTTTGCTTTTGAAAATATATCGTGCACGATAATCGTGGCACGATATGTAAAATGTACTTAATTCAGCCGCTTCCATTTCCGCTTCCAGCGTTCGGGAATTTCGTTATTGAGAGGAGTTAGCTTTAAGACAAATTAATAATCCGTCTTTTCATCACAAATTTTCCAATATTATTTTCTAAATACACGTAATTCCACCACCACGCTGAAACAGTATTATAAGTCATTTGTTTTCTGATTTTGTATGATTTGTAATGTTTCATAATGCCGAGAAAAGAATTCATGCTGCTCAAAAAATTAACCTGTTCGTTTTTTGTTGGTTTATGGTTTCTTGCAATTTTATTTTGTGCTGAAATAGCAGCATAAAAATTTCCTTTCGTTCGGTTGCCAATATAAATGCGGTGTGGCTTTATCATAGCACCCAAAAACTTTACACCCTTTGTATAATGTTGCAGATAAATCTTCTTCGGATGCAGCGTTAAATGCAATTCATCCTGTAAATAGAATTTTATTACAGGAATTAAAGATGTTAGATATGCCTTATCCGTATGCACCAACACAAAATCATCCACATAACGGCCATAATATGAAATTTTTAAATGGTGCTTTACATAATGGTCGAATGTGTTGATGTAAAAATTGGCAAATACCTGACTGGTTAAATTTCCAATTGGCAAACCACAATTCGGAGCAGAATGAAACAGACTTTTATCATTTGGTAATCCCTCCCAATTACTGCGTTTGCCTTTGATGATGCAATGTTGAGTTGGGTCATTAAAGATTACCTTTTTACAAAGGTTTATCAACAATTCTTTGTCCGCACAAAAATATCTTTCATTGACAAACCGGATTAACTTTTCAAACAGGATATTTTTATTGATGTGCATAAAAAATCCTTTTATGTCTAATTTTAATATGTAGCAATCCTTGCTGTAATTTTGTGAACATTTCCGTATAAAACCATTTACGCGTTGAATGCCTAAATGTGTTCCCTTATCGGTGCGGCAGGCATAGCTATCATAAATAAACTGTTTCTCAAACAGGTGGTTTAGTTTATTGATGATAAAATGGTGTACCACTCTGTCGCGAAAATCGGCGGCAAATATTTCGCGCTTTACAGGCTTATTTACCACAAAACAAATACTTGGTTTGGGTTCATATTTGCCTGACATGATTTCGTCATGCAGTTTAAAAATATTTTCTTCAAAAAATAATTCAAATTGTAACGCATTAATAGTAGTTCGTTTATTTTTTCGAGCATCAAAATATGCCTGAAACAATTCTTCTTGCAAATTAGTTTCGGTAATTGGTTTATCGAATAGGTTAAGTTGCATAATTTGTCTTTAAATAGTGTTTCTTGAGAACACGAAATGAGAACCGTCATCTCGAACGAAGTGTGAGACCTCGAATAGGTTTAGAGTGGCCGAATTAGCAAGTGCTTTGCACTATCGGGATTTCTTCTTACGTCGAAATGACGTGGGATTCGATTCGGGATTCCTCACTGCGTTCGGAATGACGTGGTGTTCGTTAAAAAACGAATCGTGCCACGAAAATCGTGGCACGATGTAAAAGATGTTTTCATCATAAATACCTGACGCAACGCACAGAAAAGCCATTTTCCTTATTGTTGTTGTTTCTGTTTGCATTTGAATTATTGTAATTCAGATTGCGGTTCCATGCATTGTTTGTATTGTTCTCCGTAGAAGACCAAAAGTTCCCGTTGTTCCCAATGTTGTTGAATGTTCCATTGTTGTTCCGGTTACCCGCAGGAAGACCTGTTAAAACAGCCGCTAAATTCTTCATAGCGCCATTTTCAGACACTATGAATTGGATACCTCGCCCTGCGGCAAGGGGGCTGTCGGATTTATACATGCTCGCTTGCAATTGCCGTGGCAAACCGCAACTCCGGCTGAAAACATCTTTTATCTTTTTCATTATACCATATTTTAGATTGCTTCGTTTCACTCGCAATGACGTGGTGGAAACCGTCATTGCGAACGCAGTGAAGCAATCTCTTTTTGCGATTTTTGCCATCCGTTTAATTGTTTCGATACATTTTCTATCTGTTCATTTATCTGCACAAACGCTTTGATGCTGATTTGTCTTAAATCTTTCATCAACCGTATCAGCAGGCGTATTACCTCCACATGCTCCTTTGCTTTGGTTAGCCATGTGTCTTTTTCTTTGCTTGCATTTGTTTTATAAATGGTAATGATCAATTCTGTGGTTTCTTTTTTCAAACTTTCGCCAACGGTATATTTATACTCCTTATTAAAGTTTTTGGTAAACTGAAAAATACCCAACAACAAATCGTAACTTGCTTTATATACCGGTAGTTCGTGATAATAAGCCATTTTTAAAAATCTTCGGACCGTGCAATACTTTTCGTTATAAAATAAATCAAATATTAAAATTGTTAATCCCTGACGCAACGCACAGAAAAGCCACCCCCCTTATTGTAGTTGCCTCTGATTGCATCCGAACTAGAGTAATTCAGATTGCGGTTCCATGCAAAGTTTGAAGAGTACTCCGTAGAAGACCAAAAGTGCCCGTCGTACCCAACGTTGGTGAATGCCCCACTGTAGTACCGGTAACCCGCAGGAAGACCTGTAAAGCCGCTGCTGTTTGTTGCGCCTGTATTGGGACTATTCCACAATGTGGTAGCTTTCATTGCACCACCGGCTACAGATTCGCCTCCTAAAAAGGTGGTTAATGTGGTCCATTCTGCATGAGTAGGTACATGCCAGCCGGCAGGGGCTAATTTACCTGTATTTACCGCATACCAATTGTATAATTTGCCGTAAGTGGTGTTATTAGCGACGTTGTTATCATAAATCGCATACGCTCCGCTGGTGGTTGCCTGCCACGCTGCATCGCTTAAGCCGGTGGGTATGGCAGAGCCGTCTTTATAACGGGTCGTTTTCAGGTTTTCTGCCATCCATACCTGGGTGCCTATGCGTATCGTGCGGTACACATTGCCGTCTATGTCGGTACAGGTGCTGTCGCCGGGTTTCAGTCTTAATATTTTATAGTTTGCTCCCCAGTATCCTCTGCCATTAATTGCTGTGATTAAATTGATTGGATGTACCCCCCTGGTTAATCCTAAATTCTTAGCTTGATCTAATGAATCTGCTGGTGTACCAGTTCCATTTGATTGAAAAACAATCTTTCCGCCATTGCTAAGTTTACTTACTATACCTATATGATTTAAACCGGTACTTAACCAATATATAATATCTCCACTTTCAATTTCGCTAACAGCTAAATGTCCTTTATTTTCCAGTTTAATACTATCCGGATTATTTTTTAAAACGTTAGTTAAAGTTGTTTCAAAGGCAGAAACAGTACAATTAGGTATATTTATACCGGCATCTCTTAATAATTTAATCATTAAACCGGAACAATCCGTTCCATACACGGCATATTTTTTATGTAAACTATTCCCATAAGGCGGATTTAATCTTTGTGAAATATCTCTTTGACCATAGCTATACACTAATCCCATGTGTTGTGGTTTATTTAAACCTTCATCTGGATGAGATAATATTTTTTGACCACTCAACTGTTGTGCATCTATTAGCATTGCCTTTATTAAATCATTTAAGCTTGTTTGAACTCCTGACTGTCTTCCCAAAGGATTACCATCTAAGCCAATCATTTCGTGTAATGTTGGATTTGGAACACTGACACTGTCTATATAAGCATTATCAGATTCACTAAGCGTATCTCCGATAATTTCTTTATCCACATTTTTAGTTTCTTTTTTACAGGAAAAAATAATGAATGTGAATGCAAAAATGACCAAAAGTGAAATTTTCGTTTTCATAGTATTGTTTTATAGGTTAAAAATGAAAAAGTATATATCGTTCTCTTTTAGAAGAGATTTAAAAACGATTGGTGGAAATAAAAAAGATACTAAAAGATGCAAAACGGCTACCTTGTACAGAATTATTCTGCTGTACGCTGTACGCTGTACGCTGTACGCTGTACGCTGTACGCTGTACGCTGTACGCTGACGTTTGACTTTGAGAAATCATAGAACTAATATACACCAATAAATTTTGTGTGGCAACTTTTATGCGATTTTTTGTAAAAATTTAGTCTTTTTCGCGGCAGAGTCTCTCACAGTGAACTTTGCGTCAAGCTTTAATTTTACACAGAGTCCCTGTCTGCCGACAGGCAGGCCTTACAGGAGACTCTGCTAAGAAAGTAGGCCTGAAAAGCTTTCAGCACTCGCTCTGGTTTTTTGAGCAATTTTTAAGAAGCTGCCGTTAACTGTTTGCTGACTCATGGATTCTAATTAAACAAGTCTTTCAAATCTTCATCCATACCTTCTTCTTTACCGAAGTTGAACATTGCGGAAGTAATATCTGAAAACTGATTACCCTGTTCCAGTTGAAATTTACTCAACAACGAATACGCCGCCATACCATGTAAAATAAATTCCATCCATACATTCAAATCCTGCCTGGAGACGCCGATGACCTTGCCCAGGACCAGATCTCGCAGCCCGGTGACCTTGTCCAGTTCTTCCGTATACGTTTCGTACGACGCATCCGTAAACAAGTCTATGACATTACCGGATTCAAAATACTGCTGTACGGTATGATATATAGTGGTTTCGTCCTGTTTCGATTTGTGTTTTTTAGGCTTAGTGGGATTAGGGAAAAACTGAACAAATAAATTGCGTATCGCCTTGTCGACAATATTTTGTGCCACCCGAATCGGCCCTTCCTGTTCTCCTTCGTATACCATTTCAATCTTGCCTGTGATAGCCGGAAAGACTCCGGCAAGATCCGAGATACGCGCTACCGTTTGTTGCTCATTATTAAGCAGAGCCCTCCGTTCGGCGGTGCTCACCAGATTCTCCATAGCAGCTATCGTCAGACGTGCCGACACGCCACTTTTTTCATCCACAAATTCGCTGTCGCGCGCGGCAAAAGCGATATGTTCTATCAGGTCTTTTATCAGCTCAGGGATGAAGACTCTTTGCTGTTGTTCATCGCTCAGTTGAGCTTCCTGCGCGGTAATCGCCCTGGAATCTTCAATAGTTTTGGGATAATGTGTTAATATCTGTGATTCAATCCTGTCTTTCAGCGGGGTAACGATACTGCCACGATTCGTGTAATCTTCGGGATTGGCCGTAAATACAAACTGAATATCAAGTGGAAAACGGAGTTTAAATCCGCGAATCTGCAAATCGCCTTCTTCAAGCAAATTAAACAGAGCCACCTGTATCCTCGCCTGTAAATCCGGCAATTCATTGATGATAAAAATACTCCTGTTACATCGCGGGATAATGCCAAAATGCAATACACGTTCATCCGCATAGTGCAGTTTCTGAGTAGCTGCCTTTATCGGATCCACATCACCAATCAGGTCAGCCACTGTCACGTCGGGTGTCGCCAGTTTTTCACCAAAGCGCTGTGAGCGATGTACCCATTCCACCGGTGTTTCATCGCCGTTGATTTCAATCAGGTCTTTTGCATAACGGGATAAAGGCTGCAAAGGGTCATCCAGTATCTCACTGCCGGCTATAATGGGGATATACTCATCCAGCAGGTTGACCATTTGACGGGCAATCCGTGTCTTTGCCTGTCCGCGCAATCCCAGCAGCAAGATATTATGCCTGGAAAGGATAGCGCGTTCCACATCCGGAATTACTGAGGTATCATACCCGATAATACCATCAAATACTTTTTCATTCTTTTGAAGTTTCTGAACTAGATTATCCCGCAATTCCTGTTTAATCGGCTTGGACTGATATCCTGATTTTTTAAGGTGGCCTAAGGTCGTGATGGTTTGCATGTGATTAAAACAACGATTTGAATAATTTGTTAAAGTTATTTTATGGAATTTAAACTTTTTGTATTACCCCAGGAAAAAACTTTCTCAAAGAAAGGCAGCCATTTGTGTAACTTTATTTTTGACAGAAAAAACACTTCATGTTCTTTTTCTTTCAATCCCATTTCTGTTAATAGGGTATCATGTTTGTGAATGTTCAAATCATTAAATAATTTTTTCATAGTAAAATACTCATTGACATTACCACTTTCCAGACGGCCGGCAAAATACATGGGCATAAACCAACCTATACCATAACAGCTGTAACAAATGATTTTTCCAATCAGATAGTATTTTATTTCATAAAACCGGGAAACCTGAATCCCATACTCCTGCATAATGCTAAGTACTTCCGCCCTGTGGTACCATTCATCCTCCTCAATTTCTTTAATCCTGATTTTATCCTCCTGGTCACTAACAGAACCTGCATGCCCCTGATAGGCAAAAGAAGCTGCACGTTCAGCGGAATAAGCCAGTTGAAGAAGATTTATTAATTCAGGCTGTAGTTGTACCATGCAACAAAACTACAATTATATTGCTTTAATTTTCTTTAATAAAGTTAAAGCAACATCTTTTCCTGTCTGTGCACCACCGTTCATGAAGCCCTGAAACTCATCGCTGCAATGCTCTCCGGCAAACAAAATATTGCCAACTGGCTCACTGATGTAAGGCATAACATCCGTCCACTGTCCGGGATAAAACGCAGAGTAAGAACCTTTGATGATTTTTGACTTGGGCCACCAGGCGATATCGGCATTATCATTGAATTTACTTTTTATGCCCGGGTATATTTTATCGAGTACTGGCAGGTACTTATCTACAAACTGCTCCGGATGTTTCTTATTATCCGCCATATATACAGCATCCCTGCCACCTAAGAACACGGTATAAATCCCGGGGCCTTCATTCTCTTTCTGCCCGAATGAACTGTCCCAGCCATTGTGTATCTTATCATTAAACAAATAGCCTATGGTCTTATGTCTTGTTCGCCACACCCGTTCATCAAATCCTAAAAATAGTTTAGCATTTTGCCCGTAGCCGAGTTCTTTAATCGCGCGGCTTTTTGTTTTGCTCATTTCCACGTTGAACGTTACTTCTTTCAACACGGAGAAAGGTGTGGTCAGGATAACATAATCCGCATAAGTGGTTTTCCCATTTGCAAATATCAATGAATAACCTGAATTGGCCTTATTAATTTCTACCAGCTGGTGTTCCAGTTTTATATTGCCCACCGCAGCAGCCAATTCGTTGATAAGAGATACCACACCACCTTTTATAGAATACCGCTCGTCACTGTCGCCATACAATTCCACTTCATTCTTATCATTCACCCTGATCATATCAATAAAGTTCAACGCCGAATTATCGGCTAAATCCAGACCAAACTCAGACAGGTATGCTGCACGCAATAATTCCTTTAACCAACCCGATATCCCTAATCTTGCCAGATATTCGTCTAAAGTCAGCCTGTCCAGCCGGACCGCGTCAGGTGTGTCATAATTATCTCCGCAGGACATGGCGTCTTTTTCAATCTGGGGAAGAAAATTTTTAAATTCATTAAACACCTGTTTCATGGAATATCTTTTATCATTGATGACATACCACTCCCTGTTCTCTCCCTCGTGCAAAGGATCTGCACCGTAATCATTTACCTCCAGATGGAATTCTTCAATCAGTCTCCTCATTTCGGCATGTCCGGTATCTACAAATTCGCCGCCAATATCCAGTGTAATACCGGGCAGGAACTCGGCAATGGTATGCATACGTCCTCCGCATCGTTTGAGCATATCAAATATTTCATACTGGACCGCACCTGATTTTTTAAGATAATGAGCGGCATTCAGTCCCGCTATTCCTGCGCCGATAATGGCTACTTTAGGTTTAAAGGCAGAGCCGGACGAACCGGAATCTATATTTTTAGTATTGTTTGAATTACAGGAAGTGATTCCTGTTAAGGTGGAGACAACTGCAATTCCGGCTGTAGCTTTTGCAGATTTAGTTAAAAAGTCGCGTCTGGAAAGATATTGCTTCTCTTCCCATTCATCATTATCCATTCCGGAGAGATAAATCTTGGATTGGCGTTGCAGCCTGTTGAGTAACGGACTTTTGAAAGTTGTCATAATTTTGGTTTTTGGTTATGACAAATTACAAAAAAGAATTAAAAGTTATCTTACTCTGCGTTTTTTATTACGTTCGTAATCTTCAAAAATAAAATCGCCTAAGCCATCCAGAGAAGTATAAAATGCTTTGCCTTTATTGATTTCTGTAAACTCGTGAATGAATTGCTGCAAATAGGCATCTTTTGCAATCATAAAAGTGGTAACCGGGATATTCAGCCGCCTGCACCGGGCAGCATAGTTGTAACATTTATTGACAATTTTTCTGTCGAGGCCAAAACTGTTTTTATAATACGTTAACCCCTCGCGCAGGCAAGTGGGCTTTCCGTCAGTAATCATAAAAATATGTTTGTTTGAATTTTTCCGTCTACGCAGAATATCCATAGCCAGTTCCAATCCGGCCACGGTATTGGTATGATAAGGCCCTACCTGTAGGTAGGGCAAATCCCTGACCTGAATCTGCCAGGCATCATTGCCAAATACAATCACATCCAGTGTGTCTTTCGGATAACGCGTCATGATGAGTTCGCTCAATGCCATAGCCACTTTCTTAGCCGGTGTAATACGGTCTTCTCCGTACAAAATCATGGAATGCGAAATGTCAATCATAAGCACCGTTGATGTTTGTGCCTGATATTCCTGCTCCATAACTTCCAGGTCGCTTTCCCGAAGTAAAAAATCCTCTGAAGCATGATTGATCTGCGCATTGCGCAAAGATTCAGTCATCAATATGTGTTCCGGTTTATCGCCAAACTGATACGGCCTGATATCTCCCGTCGGTTCATCGCCATTGCCGCCAAAATTGGATTTATGGTTTCCGCGTTTTGATTTTTTTATCTTACCAAAAATATCCTCCAGCGACTTTTGGCGGATTGTTTTTTCCATTTTGGACGTTATTTTCCACTCATCGTTGCGTGGATTCTCCTGTTCCAGATATCCTTTTTCCGCTAAATCCCGGATAAAATCGCCGAGGCCATATTCATTATTCGTAAGGTTGTACTGTTTATCCAAATCTGTCAGCCATTCCAAAGCCTCTCTCACGTCCCCTGAAGTATATGTCAGCAATTGCCGGAGAATGTTAAATAATTTATCAAAATCAGCAGACTGCGGATCTAAAAGAGGAACATATTTGGTGAAGCGGTAGCCTAACATTTAAATAATGTATGAAGTTAAAAAATTATCCATAACAAAACGCCGACAATAGATTAAAGTTTTAGGATTTACATACATGCACTATTATCATAATATTGAAAAAACAATTGGATTGAACTATAATTTAAACTAATTGTTTAATCAAGTAAAGAGAAAATGAAACGGTTACTGCTGGGTATTTCCCTTATAATTTTTCAATATTCATTTTCAGCTGATTTCATGCATGATCTTGGCTTAGGTTTCTGGTCCAAAATCCGTAACAATTACACAGGACAGCCAACAAGCTATGGACCTCATATACACTATATGCCCAGAATTAATATTCGTATAAAAGACAACACATCGTTCTCTGTTGCTTCTCCCCTGGCAATCGGCGCAAGATTTCATCCGACGGAAGGCAACTTTTTTCAGATGCAATTACCGGCAACACTTTTAATGAATTTTGGTCATGGTGCTCTTAAGAAAGAAAAACATTACAGCAATATCGGTGGATTCTTTGGAGCAGGATTTAATTATATTCTGAGTGCATCGGGGACATCCACAGAAAGTGATTATGGAATAATCTCTTTAGCTGGAATACGCTTTTACACACATCACCACAGTATCGGCTTGCATGTGCAATATACACACGACTTTAGGTTTAAAAATAATTTTGTAGGTACCGGATTGTATTATACATTTGGATATTTTGATTAAAAACGCTCACATATTTTATTGCAGCTTTTCATAAACTACTGTCTGTTTTTTATTTTTTCAATACTCTCACGTTATATGCTCCGGTATTGGTCTTGTCATATACCGTTTCATAGATAGAAATATAGATATTGCCATTCTCCGAGGCGGTACCATCTAACTTAGAGCCGGCTGTCTGCATTACTCCGTTCTCGCCTATTTTATAAACCAATGAACCATATTTCACCTCCACAGCATCAGAATAGGCGGCATCTTTAACGCCGCTTAAATAGCCATCGGGGCCGTACGCGCCACCTGACAAGCTTTTCAGAATTATCTTACCATTTGCTGAGATACTGAATTTATCGCCCTCTTTTACACTCACTCCCGTATTCAGCCATCCTTTGTTGTTTTCATTTCCGGTAATATAATAATTTGCTTTTAACTTATAATTTCCGTCTCCGACAATCGCGTTCTCATCGATGGTGGAAATATCCATGCTTTCGATTTTTTCGCGCTTAAACGTTAAGATACCATATTCTGACTGAATCGTAACTTCTGAAAATGCGATAGAACCCTCAATCGTATTTAGACCGTCAAACGAAACCGCATCATTGATGGATTGTCCGGCAGGTATGTTGGCTTTTTTGTACAACTCATCAATCAATTGTTCAATGGTATAATTATTTAAATCGGATATTCTGTAAAATGGATTCTGGGTAAATGTTACTACAGATGACAAAATGGGAGCACCAAATGCGATAAGTCTTTCATAAATGGGTTTGGCCTCCTCCTCGGTTTTTACGGATTGTAACTTATTCAAGTCGGGTAACACCGCGCCATCTTTTGTTTTATCGGAGAGAATTCCCAATTTCATGTTGGATATCTTCTCAATGGGAATATTTAGAGTGCCGTAGGGATTTACAATCGTTATTTTTGACATCGCCGCTTTTCCCGTCACTACATCGCCGTTTTTCAGCCGTACAGTTATCTGTACATTTCCGGCAAATACAGATGTTGAAATTCCTAAAAAAAGTAAAATGAGAGAGCAAAATAAATTTTTCATGTTTTGAGTTTTACTAATTAAAAATACATCATTTAAAACAAATACATGAAAGAAAAATTGCATGGGTTTCAGAACCTTAACAAAAGATAAGATTAGCTGCCCGAAGGAACCGGTATACAGGATTTGCAGGAGGCCAGTTCGAGGTAAGGCGGATTATCAGCGGCTGAACGATGAATGAATTGTTTGACAACAGTCCCTTTATAAATCAAAAATATACCCGGCATCTGGTACACATCGGCGCCGTCCGGCGATGATATGAAAGCTCCCTTGGTTAACCACAAATAGAGTCCCCTAATCCATACCTTTATACCAAACAACTGAGAGATAGTTCCTCTTTTCAGCTTAAAAGCCTTATACAACAAAGACTCCGGGTCTGAAATATATTCTATATCAGACAGATTATATTTCTCCAGTTCCTGTAAGCCTGTTTTCTCGTCCAGCATATTTACCACTATTATTTTAGTGCCTTGCTCTTCTATTTTATTTTTAAATTTCCGGATATTGTAGAGCGTTTCTTTGCAAAAAGTACATCCGAAATGCCTTAAAAAAATCAGCATCACCGGCTTTTTGTCTGCCAGTTCGACAACGGTATGTTCTTTATTCGTCACAAACATTTCCAACAGTTCATTTGTGGAGAGGTGATTCATCCGTATAAGTTCATTATCCAGTAAATACTGCATTTTGTAGGCGTTGTATAGAATCCATGTAAACGGGAACAGCCATACAATATGATTCAGTACAATCATCTTAAAAATGATGGAATTTTCGGTATGATGCAAAACGCTGTTCAGGAAAAAGAGGATTATAATCACCTTATTGATAAACCCAAGCAATACAATTCTCCAGTGACGGATGGGACTGGAGGAAGCCAACAGATAACCGCCTCCCAAAATGGTGGTATAAAATCCAATCACCTGCCAAAGCTCCATGTAATTAGGGAATGCCATATCCGACAGGCGGAAGAAAAACGCCGGGAAAAAGACTACAGACAAGCCCCAAAGCACATGATAGATTCCCGCGATATATAGCAGGATTTTAAATGATTTTGAATCTTTATGCTGTATCAAGCTCATGATGACACTATTAACATCAGCAGCGCGAATTTGTTTTACAAAAGCCTGTTATTTCAAGAAATCCAGCAATTCTGCCATAGAAACAACCGTCTGTTCACCGGATTTCATATTTTTCAGCGCTATTTTTCCTTCCTGTTGTTCCGTTTCCCCGATGATACAGACAAACGGAATGTTTTTCTTGTCGCAATACGCAAATTGTTTTTTCATTTTGGCGTTTTCGGGATAAAACTCAGTGTTAATGTTGTTTTTCCGCAGAGCCGACACTAATTTTAAAGATGACTCCAGTGTCGCATCACCAAAATTGCCTACGAGCACTTTGGTGGACGTTTTAACGTCCTCCAGTAAATTAAGCTGCTGCATTGCCGTAAAAATCCTGTCCAGACCAAGAGTGGTACCCACGGAAGGCATATCATTTCCAGTAAACATCCCAATGAGTGTATCATACCTTCCGCCACCTGTCAAAGAGCCAATATGTGGATGCTCAGGAAGTTTGGTTTCAAAAATTGGCCCGGTATAATAGTCCAGACCTCGAGCTAATGAAATGTCAAACTGGTAAATGGCGGATGGAATACCCCATGTATCTAAGATTGAAAAGAGCTGATTTAATTCCTGAATCCCTTCCCGGCAACTATCAATATCTTTCAGTTCTTCCTGTAAATTTTCCAGGGTAAGTTCCTTCTTTATCAAATTTTCCAGTTTCCTGATGGAATCTGTACCTATGTTTTTTTCAGACAGTTCCTTCTCCACTTCACTCCACTCCACTTTATCCAGTTTATCTATAGAACGGCAAACTTCCTGTGTAAAGCTTTCATCCAAGCCTATATACCGGACGAGCCCGTTCAAAATTTTACGGTTATTTATTTTTATCAGAAAGTTAGTGAATCCCAGCCGAATCAGCACTTCATATGTAATGGCCACCATCTCCGCATCTATAACGACAGAAGTACTGCCTACGCAATCTACATCACACTGGTAAAACTCCCTGAACCTTCCCTGATGCGGCTGAGGACGGTCGGCACGCCAGACCGGCTGTATCTGATAGCGTTTAAAAGGTAAAGTCAGGCCCGGGTTCATCGCCACCACTCTCGAAAAGGGAACTGTTAAATCATAATGCAGGGCCGCTTCATCTTTGCTGCCGGTTTTATAATTCAGCCGGTAAATCAACCTGTCTGCATCTTCGCCATATTTTCCTGTCAGCACATCCAGATATTCAATAGCGGGGGTTTCTAACGGAGCAAATCCATATTTTTTAAACGTATCCCGCATTACCTGCATGATGCGCTCCCGGTGCAACATCTGTTCCGGTAAAAAATCTCTTGCTCCTTTAAACGTTCTTGGCTGTATCATTCTGTTAACTAATTACGATATACTGATTGAATTTATCTGGTACAAATATATTTTACATCTACGTTCAAATCGAATGACCTCATGAGTATTGCTTTCTGCTCACCCCGTATGGAAAACCCCTTGCCCGGAAAATACTCTATTATCTGAAACGTTGAGAAAATAAATGAACTGATTTTCTTGGTGATGTATATACGTTGTATTTCATTTTGTTTCAGTTCAATAATCATAGACTTCACATTCACTTTTTCAGATAGTGCCCTGTATTGTATGGATGTAATACCGGTAACGGTTGTTTTAACGGTATCGACAAAAAACTTACCTTTCCATGCCGGCTTGTTGATATCGCATTCCACTAATGGTTCCAGCTCTTTCTTCCAGTCTATGGAATCCAGCTGTTTGGTTTCTTTATTGGCATTCAGATATACAGATTTTTCTTCACGGCAGTTGTTGGATGTATTAAACGTTATATCTTTTTTTACTAACGCTGTCAAATCAAAATAATTGCCGGAAGTTGCCACATTTCCTTTTTCTTCAGGATTGCAGGAAAACAAGAACAGAATACACAGGATAAAAAACAGATTTTTGACAACTGCCATCCGGGTGGAGTTGCCAAAAGCTGTGATTATACTGTCTCTATTGCCGCTCATACTTATATCAATACGGTTCCGTCCATTTTTTCGGGAATAGACAGATTCATTACTTTTAATATTGTTGGTGCGATATCCGCCAGTTTTCCCGGCTGAAGCGGACTTGTGTAATGGTTACTTATCAAAAATAAGGGTACTATATTCTTAGTATGCGCCGTATTGGGCGTTCCGTCCTCATTAACGATATAATCTGAATTACCATGATCAGCCGTCAGAAAAATGCAATAATCCTTTTCCAGTGCTTTAGCCACGACCTGTCCCACACAGGTATCTACCGTTTCCGCCGCTTTCACTGCCGCGCTGAATACACCGGTATGACCGACCATATCCGCGTTGGCAAAATTGAGACAGATGAAATGGGGTTCGTGTTTATCAATATAATCGATTACGGCATCCTTTACTTCGTGTGCACTCATTTCCGGCTGCAGGTCATAAGTCGCCACTTTCGGTGAGGGAATCATGATGCGTTCTTCTCCCGGAAACAATTCTTCCCTGCCTCCTGAAAAGAAAAATGTCACATGCGGGTATTTTTCAGTCTCGGCAATACGCAATTGAGTCAGCCCGTTTTTAGATACGATTTCCCCCAATGAATCCGGTATATTATCTTTTCCGAAAATAGTTTTTACATTTTTGAACTTCTCATCGTAAATCGTCATCGTTACGAAATACAATGGAATCGTATGCATACCGTTGTCCGGCATATCCTGCTGTGTCAGCACCGTGGTTATCTCCCGGCATCTGTCTGTTCGGAAATTAAAACAAATCACCACATCATCCGGACGGATGGTGGTTATTGGTTCACCGCTTTCCTTTACGATAACTGCCGGTTTTATAAACTCGTCGGTTATATCGATATCATAGGAAGCATGAATAGCGGTGGCTACATCCGGAAATTTTTCTCCCGTTCCATTGACCAATAAATCATAGGCCAGTTTTACACGCTCCCATCGTTTATCTCTGTCCATTGCATAATACCGGCCGCAGAGAGTAGCGACTTTTGTCGGAGTATTTCTACAAAAATGATCGATTTCCTGCAAAAACTTAAGTCCACTTTTCGGATCTGTATCACGGCCATCTGTAAAGGCATGGACAAAACTCTTTTCTATACCGTTTTCTTTTGAGGCTTTAATCAATGCTTTCAAATGGTTGCTGTGAGAGTGTATTCCTCCGTCCGACACCAATCCCATAAAATGAACCTGTTTATCATTGGATTTGGCATATTTAAAAGCTTCTTTTAACACCGCATTATCCTCTAATTCCCCCGTTTGCACCTTTCTGTTTATGAGCATTAAATCCTGATAAACCACCCTGCCTGCACCTAAATTCATATGACCGACCTCAGAATTGCCCATTTGGTCTTCGGGCAACCCCACATATGCTCCATGTGTAAGCAAACCGGTATTAGGGTATTTAAGGTATAAACTATCCGTAAATGGAGTATCGGCGGCTTCAATTGCACTTGCGGCAGGATTTCGGTTAATACCCCAACCATCCATAATTATTAACATTGCTTTTGGTTGTTTGGACTCCACGTGTTAATTTTTATAAAAATTTTCTATTTTTAGACATTCTTTGGCACAAAATGTGCGCTATGAATTACGAAAATACAATTTTATGAAGGTTTTCAAGCCAATATCAATATTTATATTTTGTTTAGTTTTTAGTTCAATCGTATTGGCACAAGACATTACTACTACCATTCCGTCTGCCATTAAAACCGGAAATGCTGCTGCCATTGCTAAAAATTTTGACAAACGGGTAGATATCACCATTGAAGAAAATGCCGATAATTACAGCAATATTCAGGCAGAAATGATATTGAAATCATTTTTCGGTAAATTTTCCTCCCGCGATTTCAGTGTGTTACACAAAGGTACTTCTCCAGACGGCGCTCAATATACTATCGGCAGTTTGAAAACAAACGCCGGAGCATACAGGACTTATATCTACATAAAAAAATCCGGCGGTGTCAATTATATTCAGGAAATCCGCTTCGAGAAGGAATAATTCGCTATTTCATCATAAGTAATAAGCCGTTGGAAAATTTTATTACTTTTGATTATGATAAACGAGCAAGAACTCCGTCAATTTATTGAAGAAGCACTGCATGAAGATGTTCGTGAGGGGGATCATTCTTCTTTGGCCTCGATTGACAAAAACACGCAAGGCAAAGCGCGGCTACTGGTAAAGGATAATGGTATTCTTTGCGGTATCGATGTAGCCAAAGCCGTCTTTTCAGCTGTTGATGCGAATCTTACCATGGATATCCATATCCCGGAGGGAAGCCGGGTTAACTACGGTGATATCGCATTTCATGTTTACGGAAATGCCATCTCAATATTAACCGCCGAACGGCTGGTTCTGAACTGCATGCAACGCATGAGCGGCATCGCGACAAGAACCGGTGAGTATGTAAAAGCAATTGAAGGTACTACAGCCAAAGTAATTGACACCCGAAAAACGACACCCCATCTTCGTTTTCTGGAAAAATATGCTGTTACTGTCGGAGGCGGTTTCAATCATCGGTTTGGCTTGTATGATATGATTATGCTGAAAGATAACCATATCGACTTCTGCGGAGGAATTACCAAAGCTATTCGGAAAGTACACGAATATCTCAATGCTCACGAGTTGCAACTAAAAATAGAAGTGGAAACACGCAATCTGGAGGATGTCAGAGAGGCGCTGCAATGCGGCGGTATAGACCGGATTATGCTGGATAATTTCACACCTGAACGAGTTAAAGAGGCTGTTACCATGATAAATGGCACCTATGAAACGGAAGCCAGTGGCGGTATTACGCTGGAAACCATCCGTTCTTATGCGGAAACAGGAGTTGATTTTATTTCTGTAGGCGCACTGACACATTCCGTCAGAAGCCTTGACCTGAGCTTAAAAGCAGAACTAACTTAGTGTATGAGATTTGTAAGCCTGTTACTACTCACTTTACTATATCATCTCACTTTTTCGCAAAGTGAAAGTGATATCCAACGCATCAAAATGATGACGGAAGAAGTGCATGCACATTTAAACGATTACAAAAAAACCATTCTGAAAACTGCTGATCCGTCAGATACAGACAAAAATGAAATAGAAATCTATACCACCGATTCAAAAACGATACGATTAATTAAAGAAATCTACCATTCTGAAACCGGTATGACCATCATATCGGACTATTTGCAGGATGGTGAGCCGTATTTTGTCCTTAAAGAATACATCACTTACAACCTTTCGGTTCCGGATAAAAAATATGACCTGCAGAAAGCGACCAAAAAAGAAGTGAGTTATTATTTTAAAAATGGAAGAGTTATCCGGTGGATGACCGGCAAAAAAACGAACAAATTTGACAAAGCGTCCGCCATCGTTGAAAACAACATCATTGAAAACATCCACGCAATAGTATCAGAATTCAACAAAACGATTACTCCTTAAAGATATATCCGTGACAGCTTTGTATCAAAATCACTTACAGCCGTAATATAAACACATGAAAAAGAAAGTACGATTTATAGTCAACCCCAAATCAGGCACCTCCTTAGGCAGCCGGTTTTCGGAACGGCTTGTTAAAAAAAACCTCGACTTGCAAAAATTTGATTACGATATTTACACTACCCGATATGCAGGACATGCCATCAAAATTGCGCAGCAATCACTGATAGAGAAGGTCGATATCATCGCAGTAGCCGGAGGTGACGGCACACAAAATGAAGTTGGGCAGGTGTTACTTAATAAGCCCGTTATCATGGCAAGTATTCCCACCGGCTCCGGAAATGCCAATGCGCGGAAACTGAATATTCCGATTGATGTTGCCGAATCCATCCAGCTGCTCAATACCGGAAAGCCATTTAAGATAGATGCGCTTATTTTGAACGGACAGCCTTTCTTTATGACGGCCGGCATCGGATATGATGCAAAGGTGGTGGAACAATTTGACAAGATTCCGTTTCGTGGGGTGGGCGCTTATCTGACCGGTGTACTTAGTACCGCCTTTACTTATAAACTACCCCGTTTTACAATAGAAATTGATAACGAAAAAATTATTGAAACGACAGCCTTTACCGTACTCATCACCTCCACCGGGCAACTGGGATACAATGTAGAATTTTCACACAACAGCATACTCAATGACGGTAAATTTGAAATCACGATTGTAAAAGATTTTGACAGAAAGCAGGTGCCGAATTTAATTTATGAATGTTTTTTCGGTGACATTGCCACACAGCCCATGATAGAATCATACCGTGTCAATAAAATTTTAAAAATCAGGACCGATAAGATTGAGAGTATACAAATGGACGGCGACTACAAAGGACAAACCAACTATATTGAAGTTGTTTGTAAAACCCACGCGCTGAACTTCATGGTGGATAAGGATTTTAAGGTTTAAAGTTAGAAAAAAGGGAAAATAGATTTTTATGACCAAAAACTGGAAAGAGCGATTGGGAACGGTATACTCTACCAATCCCGATTTTAAATACCATCTCGAGGGTGATGAGGAAGCTGAAACGCTTCCGAAAGAAAAACAATTAATATACATATCCTTAGATTCCAAACAACGCAAAGGAAAGACCGTCACGTTAGTCCAGAATTTTATAGGTAAAACTGAAGACCTGGAAATATTGGCAAAATTGCTGAAAACAAAATGTGGGGTTGGGGGTTCAGTTAAAGATGGCGAAATTGTTATACAAGGCGATTTTAAACAAAAGATAAAAGAACTGCTGGAAAAAGAAGGCTATAAAGTAAAACTGAAATAAGTATAAATCCGTCCTATAAAAATTAATGGCAAGTTTTGGAGAAGCAACAAAAGATGAGTCTCGAACAGGAAATAAAAGAACTGGTATCACGTGCTGCAAAAAATAAAAAGTCGCATCAGAAATTAGTGGCAGCTCTCCGAAAGCTAAAGCCCTATGATGTGGATGAATTATTTCACACACAGCATGAGGAAGTATTCGCGGAAACTGACTGCCTGCAATGTGCCAACTGCTGCAAAACCACGCCTCCGCTGCTGCGGAATGAAGATATCAGCCGCATCAGCAAAGCACTGAATATTTCTGTAAAACAGATGATGGAAGAATATGTTACACGCGATGAAGATGGCGATCTTGTATTCAACCAAACTCCCTGCAGATTTTTAGGGAAAGATAATTACTGCACCATTTACAATGTTCGTCCAGATGCCTGCCGGGAATATCCACATACCAACCGAAAAAAAATGCACCAGATACTGGACTTAACGGTCGTCAATACCGCCATCTGCCCCGCAGTCGCTAAAATACTCTACAACCTGGAGACGACCTTGATATCCGATTGATAGCTTTTGCTATTTAATTCTAAAAGGAAGATTACCATCTATTGCTATTTAAGAACAGCCCTTTTTTTTGGGGGGGGGGAGTGAATTTCCATTCGCTCAATAATTTTTCCATTTACTCAATATATAATAGTTCACCGGCTGGTACAATATACCTTTACTGCATCAAACAACTGAAACCATAAGCTACAAAAACCACTTAACCATGGAAACGACCTTGTCTGCACAGTTTTGCAGGCAAGGTTAATTTTTTTAGGGTACTACTTGGCGAATAATTTGAGAATCTTATCCCAAAACCAGTTTTCTTCCGCTTTGAAGATACCTTCTATCAACCGGTCTACATTTAGTGCCAGCCGGTGTACATCTTTCACCATTTTTTGAAAATGCTTCATTTCCTCTGTTTTCGGAAGATTATCAATTTGTTTGATTTCTTCCAGCAATTTCAATATCGGATCCAGCTCCCGGGTTTTGCGGATTTTGGCAACCTGTTTTGCAATTTTCCATACATCTTTCTCTCCCACAAAATAATCACGGCGTTCACCGTGTTTAAAAACTTTGCTCACCAGTCCCCAGTCAATCAGTTCGCGGATATTCATATTTACATTTCCCCGGGAGATGGCCAGTTCTTCCATAATATCCTCTGTACTGAGTTCCTCACCGGAAACCATCATGAGGGCGTGTATCTGTGCCATCGTTTTGTTGATACCCCATTGAGAGCCTAATGCCCCCCATGCCTGTACAAACTGCCGTTTTGCTTCCTTTACATTCATATCTCAAATATAATCATTACTTTATAACTTTCAATAATTTCTGAAAATTTGAAGTCTGTAAGCCATATAGCCTCATTTTTCCCGAATTCTCACTCAAAACGACCACTTACTCATTTACTTGATTTAAATCAAAGAGAGCATGTAATATTGAGTCAGATTAGAAGTGACAATAACCATAAACAAACCATAAAACTATGATTTACCTTTTCTTCTTACAATCATAGTGATTTTAATAATTCTTAGTTGCGTGTAGCTTGGGTGCAATGCCCGGGCTTTTTTTTTGCCATTTGCTCAACAAAATAACCGAACTCTCACCCGTTTCGGTACTAAATTGAGTGATTGGTTAGATTTATGCAGAGTCATCATTTTCATTGAAGATGATATTTAGTTCATCTACCGCACTTTTTTAAGTGCGGTTTTTTATTTCATTTTCAGTGCATTACCATGTTGAAAAATAAAAACTCCCCGTTCGGGGATTTCGAGACCTTTCTGTTGTAATTTTAAATTTCACTTTTTTTACCTGTTTTATGTGCGATTTTGCCCCCCTTCATTGTCATACGCAGTACTCACTGCTGGATGGCGCTGCCGATATTGATGCTATGATAAAGAAAGCAAAAGCAGATAATATGCCCGCCGTTGCTATCACTGACCATGGCAACATGTTTGGTGTTTTCAAACATTTCGCGGCCTGCAAAAAACACGGCGTAAAACCTATTTTAGGCTGTGAAGTGTATGTGGTGGAAGACCGTTTTAATAAAAAATTTACCCGTGAGCATAAAGATAAACGCTATCACCAGCTGTTGCTCGCGAAAAATGAAACCGGCTATAAAAACCTGATGAAAATCGTCTCACAGGGATTCATTGACGGAATCTATATGGATTTCCCGCGCGTAGACAGGGAGTTGATAAAACAATACAAAGAAGGTATCATCGCCACCACTTGTTGTATCGGAGCGGAAGTGCCGCAAACCATGATTTTTAAGGGCGTGGAAGCTGCAGAAAAGGTATTTCTCGAATGGCTCGACATTTTCGGAGAAGATTATTATATTGAATTACAACGCCACCAGATTGACAACTTAGACGGCACGGGCTGGAGTCAGGAAGGGATTAATCAGGAATTACTAAAATTTGCTTCCAAACATAACGTGAAAGTCATTGCTACCAACGACTCTCATTATGTGGATCAGAAAGACAGCGAAGCACATGATATCCTGCTGTGCCTGCAAACCGGAAAAGATTTCACTGACCCGGATCGTTTTAAATTCCCGAATAATAAATTCTTTTTCAAAACACAGTTTGAGATGAAGGAACTCTTTAAAGATGTTCCGCAGGCGATTGAAAATACACTGGAAATCGTAGAGAAAGTACAATCCCTGAATTTACAAAGAGATGTACTCCTGCCCGCCTTTCAGTTGCCGGTTGGTTTCAAAGACCAGAATGATTATTTAAAATTCCTGACCTTTGAAGGGGCCCGCAAGCGATGGGGCGAGATTTTACCCATCGATATTATTGACCGCCTGGATTTTGAATTGAAAACCATTGAAAAAATGGGATTCCCGGGTTATTTCCTGATTGTACAGGATTTCATCAATGAAGGCCGAAAAATGGGTGTTTCCATAGGGCCGGGCAGAGGTTCCGCCGCAGGTTCTGCAGTGGCGTTTGCTATCGGCATCACCAATGTTGATCCGATTAAGTACAACCTGCTCTTTGAGCGTTTCCTCAATCCTGACCGGATATCGATGCCGGATATCGATATTGATTTTGACGACGAAGGCAGAGAGCGCGTGATTAATTATGTGATTGATAAATACGGTAAGAACCAGGTTGCCCAGATCATCACTTACGGTACGATGGCGGCTAAAAGTTCTATTAAAGATGTGGGGCGTGTATTAAAAGTTCCTTTATCCGAAACCGATAAAATGTCTAAACTGGTACCGGAGCGTCCGAAAATTACATTGTCAGATGCCTATAAGGAAGTGGAAGAACTTCGCAACTACCGCACACTGGAAGAAAGCGACATGCGCTTCAAAACACTGAAACTTGCCGAAAATCTGGAAGGGTCTATCCGCAACAGAGGTATTCACGCTTCTGCCGTTATCATCGCGCCGGATGATATTGTGAATTATGTACCGGTCTGTACCGCCAAAGACGCGGATTTATTAGTCACCCAGTTTGACGGCGGTATCATTGAACAGGCGGGGATGCTAAAGATGGATTTTCTGGGATTAAAAACACTCACTATTCTGAGGGATGCCTTACGTCTGATAGAAAAAAATCACGGCATAAAAATTAATCTGGATGAAATTCCGCTGGATGATAAAAAAACATTTGAACTTTATCAGCGCGGAGATACCATCGGCACATTCCAGTTTGAAAGTCCGGGTATGCAAAAATACCTCAGGGATCTGAAGCCGGATAAATTCGATGATTTGATTGCGATGAATGCACTTTATCGCCCCGGCCCGATGAGTTATATTCCGAAATTTGTGAACCGTAAACACGGCAGGGAAAAAATTCAGTATGATTTGCCGCAAATGGAAGAATACCTGCAAGACACCTATGGTATTACCGTCTATCAGGAGCAGGTGATGTTATTGTCACAAAAGCTGGCCGGATTTTCCAAAGGCAAGGCGGATGAGCTGAGAAAAGCGATGGGCAAGAAAGACAGGGCAAAATTAGATTCCTTAAAACCACTTTATGTCGAAGGATGTAAAGCCAACAATCTCAACGAAGAAATATGCCTGAAAATCTGGGTGGACTGGGAAAAATTTGCAGAATATGCATTCAATAAATCACACTCCACCTGCTATGCGTTTGTCGCGTTCCAGACCGCTTATCTGAAAGCACATTACCCGGCGGAGTATATGGCCTCTGTGTTATCGCATAACATGAGCGACATCAAACAAATCAATTTCTTCCTGAGTGAATGCAGGAGAATGGGCGTGCCCACACTTGGCCCCGATATCAACGAAAGCGATGTGAAATTTTCCGTAAACAAAGCCGGTGAGATACGCTTCGCGCTCTCCGCTATCAAAGGTGTGGGAGAAGCCGCTGTTACGGATATTATTCTGGAGAGAGAAAAAGCGGGCACTTTCAAGAATATTTTTGATTTAACCCGACGGGTAAATTCGCGCACAGTAAATAAAAAGAACATTGAAGCGCTGGCACAGGCAGGCGCTTTTGACAGTTTTCAGAATGTACACCGTGCGCAATACTTTCATGTGTACAAAGACAATTCCTCTTTCATTGAACTCGCCATTAAATTCGGCAATAATGTGAAAGAACAAAATTCCTCCACGGCTTTTTCATTGTTCGGAGACACTATTGACGCGCAAATCCCTGAGCCGGAAATTCCACATGCCAATCCATGGCAGCCCTTTGAAAAGCTGCAACGGGAGAAAGAAGTCATAGGTATTTATATTTCCGGCCACCCGCTGGATGATTTTAACCTGGAGATAAAACACTTTTCCAATACTGACTTTGAAAATATAGAGTATTACAAGGACAAAGATGTCAGTATCGTATGTATGGTATCTTCTGTAAACAAACGCACCACTAAAAACGGAAGGCCGTGGGCATCTGTTATGCTCGAAGATATCAACAGCACACTGGAAATTGCGTTATTTGGTGAAGACTATAATAAATATATCGCCTTTCTTGATCCGGGCAACCGGATATTAGTTAAAGGCACGTTTAAAAAAAGTTTCCGGGATGAGAATGTCTATGAACTAAAAATCAATCAGATGGAGTTCCTGCAGGATGTACTCGATAAATTTGCCCGTGGTATTCGCCTGTACATGCACTACAAAGACCTGGATGAAGAAAAGATAGAAAAGATTTTTAAAGTCGTCAACAAACACAAAGGCAAAAAAGCATTTTCCATTTATCTGTTTGACGACAATGACCAGCCGCTTACTTTCCATTCCGGAAAAACGAGTGTTAGTATCAGCAAGGAGCTTTTCACCCAGCTGAATACAATACCCAATGTTGCGGTAAAACTGATTATTTAAAATTTATTGCAGATGCCCGTTCCGACACAATACCAGACCGTAATTCCCTATTTGTTGCTAAACGATGTTTTAGGGTTTCTGGATTTCGTACATGAATTATTTGGTGCAGACATCGTTCAGCGGCACATGCAGAATGACACCGACGTGGCACATGCAGAAATTAAAATCGGTAATGCGACCATCCTATGCGGGACTGCCAATGCGGAATGGCCTCCGCTGAATTCCAGTTTATTTATCTATGTGGACGACGCTGATATTGCTTATCATAAAGCGCTGACATTAGGCGCTTCCGTCGTCATGGAGCTGAGCAATCAGGAATATGGAAGAACCTGTGGTGTAAAAGATGAGTACGGCAATATCTGGTGGATTACCTCCGTTTAACAAAATTACAACATACATTGGCACAGCTGTTGTAATACATTTTTCAATAAAATTATTTTTTATGAAAAAAGTATGTACACTCGCTCTTTCCATTATTATCAGCAGTTCAATATTCGCAGCTGCGGATTTTTACCTGAAATTAAATTTCAATGGGAATTACACGGTTAGCCTGAACAACCAGACGCAGACCTCAGCCACCAACATTTTCCGTTTCAACAACCTTGGTCCGGGAAATTATTTCCTTAAAGTACAGCAAAACGGCATGTACGGGCGCATTGTTTACAATCAACCCGTCAACATACCGGATGGCTACAGAACCGCCGCGGAGATGAATCCTAATTTTGTTTTAAGCATCGTAGATAAGATACCGCTGACACAAAATGCCTGGTATCAGGATGACCTACCGGGCTACCCGAATTATCCGCCGTATGGCAACGGACCTAACCAACCCCATCCGCCAAAGCCACATTATCCAAAGCCAAAAGATCCGAAAGGCTGTAACCATAGCTGCCCGTATCACAATGGATACGGACAATATTATCCCAACGGTGCTTATCCGTACCCCGGGTATAATGGTAATTATAACAACATGAACCTCATGGATGAAACGGGTATGCAAAGTCTGATACAAACAATGAAAAACGTTTCTTTTGATGATAAAATGTTTGATATAGCTAAAACAGCATTAAAGACCAGAAGTGTTAAGACTAATCAGGTACATCAGCTACTGCAACTGTTTTCATTTGAGAAATACAAGCTGGATCTGGCCAAACATCTGTACGACAAAACCATTGACAAAGAAAACTATTATACACTTTATAATGACTTTGCCTTTGATTCCTACAGTTCACAGTTAGACAAGTACATTAACTCAAAATAGCAACAAGGCAATAAATAAAAGAAGCGTTCCGTTGGAACGCTTCTTTTATTGTATAAAACCCTTTACACTTTCAACAAACAGGCAGAATCATTAACGAAGAACACACCAGAATGTTTATACTATTACCACACCCCGCATTTTTTGCAGAAGATGGCATCGTATGCCGTTTCAATAACGGCAATGGTATGGGCAAAATCATGGTTTAACCCCAAGTCCCTCAAAGCCATATAATAGTTGCTGAAATTAGTGGCATCAAAATCATCTCTACGGATGGCGTTCTTTGACTTGGGCGCTAAGGGATAATCATTCAAGGCAATATCCCAGTAGGTGCCGCTTTCTTCAAAAAGCAAAATCATGGCTTCCAGTTCTTTTCCTACTAAAGTATCTTTAATCGTTTCCGATACCTGTATGCGCAGCTTATAAAAATCTTCCGCGGATTCCGCAGTAAACTTCTTGCTGGCTCTTATCTTATTCAATTCTGCCAGATACTTCTTTACCGTTTCATCCTGAACGAATGGTTTTCCTTTTTTGGCTGCATACAAAGCCAGTACATCTATATGCTTCACGGTGTCCATTCCCAAAGCGCTGTAGACCTCTTTCAGATGCGCACCCTGTTCGCTGACCGTTTGTGTAATAGAGGCAAAAACCTTGTCCGGCACTAATTTACCACTGCTTATTTTCCCGATAAACGGCTGAATCGACTTGGTATGCCACGTGTACATATTAGAGAGGTAGTTATGATGGTCGCACGCGACAGCATTCGTAAAACCACAGATCAGGATAGTAACAGCTAACATTAATTTCTTCATAAGTTTGGAGTTTTTTGTTTGGCAATGAACAAACAACTGTTCAAAGCGACCTAATTGCAGCCAAAATTATGCCAAAATATCCTGTAAATCAATATATCCAACAGATAAATCAATTCACCATGGTGCATAAACTTCCCCATCCGCTTCTGCAATTTAAGGACGTCCTTTCCGTTTACCCTTATATCAACATAAAAAATCAGATAAAACAAGCTACGCTTTAAACTTTTTGACTAAATTTCCATCTAACAAATACCATGCTTCTGAAAAAGTGGTTTACAAGCATACTCATCACATTTGCGTGCTATGTTCATGCACAGCCAATGTATTTCCCGCCTGTGTCCGGGACGACCTGGGATACATTATCTCCGAACCGTTTGGGCTGGTGCCAGCAAAGAATAGACTCCCTGTATAATTATCTGGAAGGCACCAGCACGGATGCTTTCATTGTGTTGAAAGACGGGAAAATCGTGCTGGAAAAGTATTTCGGCACCTTTACACAAGATTCCATTCATTACTGGGCATCTGCGGGTAAGAGCTTAACAGCAACGATGGTTGGTATCGCGCAGCAAAAAGGATTGTTAAACATAAATGACTCTGTTTCCAAATATCTTGGGGTGGGCTGGACGAATGAAACACGTTCAAAAGAAAAGCTGATTACGATAAAAAACCTGCTATCCATGACCGGCGGCATGGACGACCAGCCCGCATTTCCCTGTGACAACCTCAGTCAGGTACCTGCCTGCCTGCAATACAAAGCCGATGCCGGCACACGATGGTCGTACCATACAGGCGCCTACCGGAAACTGGAAGATGTGGTTAGTATTGTTACCGGACAAAACTATACGGCGGCAACCAATGCCTACATAGGTGATAAGATTGGCATGCATGGCGCCTGGTTTCAGAGCGTATATTACAGCAAACCTCGCGAGATGGCACGTTTCGGATTGCTGACGCTAAATAAAGGTATCTGGCAAAATGATACACTATTAAGGGACACCGCCTATTACCGCGCCATGACCAACACATCGCAAAACTTCAATCTATCCTACGGCTATCTGTGGTGGCTGAATGGCAAAGTTTCCGCTATGGTACCGTATTCCCAAATCGTATTTCCGGTAAAACTAATCCGCAATGCACCAGATGACTTATTTTGTGCATTGGGCAAGAATGATCAGAAAATCTATGTGGTGCCGAGCCGGAACATGGTAATTGTGCGCGTCGGAGGTTCCGCTTATGAAGCCGATGCGATTTCAACTTATGATACCCTTATCTGGAATTATATCAACAAACTGAGTGATGGATGTATGCCTTCAGGCCTGACAACAAACAAAACTACCGGCGAATTAAAATTGTTTCCCAACCCGGCCAATAATTTTATTACATTCAGGGGGTTCAGCGAAATGAAAACCATCCGCTATAGTATCACCAACCTTTTCGGGCAAACTATGACGGAAGGCGAAACACAAAACCATACGCTGGATATTTCCGGACTGAGTGAAGGCGCCTATATTCTCACGTTACAAAGCGAGGACAGAATGGCAACACGACAGTTTATTAAGTTGTGACTGCTGAATATTCCTTACTTTTACTGCATCTAAAAAATTATGCCCACTTTCAAAATTAAAGATGACATCATTTTGCTGAACCAGCTGCTGAAAGTACTGAACTGGTGCGAAAGCGGTGCACAGGCGAATACCGCTATTGAAGAAGGCCGGGTGAAAGTAAACGGAAAAACAGAGCTGCGCAAGCGCAACAAATTACCCAAAGGAACAGTGGTAGAGTTTGAGGGAAATAAGGTGAAACTGGTATAGGCGATATTATTTTTTTTGTGCTATCCTAAAACATGCTTTTTCTTTCGGGTAAAGGCTTCTGAAAAACGTTGCCTTGCTTAATCATATGGTAAAGTATCTATTACGTATGACACTGCCGAGAAGTGAAAAACATGCGCAAAACGGGTACATATTTGCAGTATTTACTTGTATATCAATTCAAAAGTTTTTATTCATAGATATTTGAATAAACTCAATAATTGCTTACATTTACTAGTTGTAGGTAAAGCACGGGAAACACCCTAAACGAATAAAAAGCTATCTTTGTAATCTATGGCAGTAAATAATTTACTCGATACAAGCACAGTAAGCCTCAGCGACATAATAGGCAATGGCAAAGTCTATAAGGTGCCGTCATATCAAAGAGATTATTCATGGAAGCAAGACCATTGGGAGGATTTATGGGCAGATATTCTTACAGTACTGAATGGGGATAGCATCCACTACATGGGCTCCATAGTATTACAAAACAAAGGAGATAAAAAATATAGTGTTATTGATGGGCAACAAAGGCTTTCAACCTTGACATTAATTGTATTAGCCACAATCAAAACAATTCAAACTTTAATAGACAAGAATATTGATAAGGATAACAATATTGAAAGGGTATCCCTCCTTACCAAAAAATTTCTCGGCGACAAAGACCCAGGTTCATTAACATATTCTGCAAAACTTGAATTAAATGAAAATAATAATAGTTTTTTCCAAACTCATTTAATGGTTTTCAGGCAACCCTTAAATGAAAAGACTTTAGGCGATTCTGACAAGTTGCTCTGGCAGGCTTATAACTTTTTTCTAGGTAAAATAACTACACATTTTCACAACAACGAAAATGGAGAAGACTTGGCAAATTTTCTAAACAAGCAAGTTGCTGAAAGGATGATGTTCATCCAAATTGTAGTAGAAGATGAACTTAGTGCATATACAGTCTTTGAAACATTGAACTCAAGAGGTGTTAGTTTAACTGTTACAGATTTATTGAAAAATTACTTATTTTCATTATCTACAAAAGTAGATTTAGACCATGTTAAAGAAAAATGGCGCAAAATTGTTGATACTATTGGTTTAGATAACTTTCCTGCGTTCCTTCGCCATTACTGGATTTCAAAAAATAAACTCATTAGGCAAGAATATTTATTCCGGGCTATGAAGGATGTTGTAAAGACTTCCCCAAAAGTTATAGAACTCTTAGATGAATTAGAGCGAAATGCTCAACTATACAATGCGCTATCAAATTCATCAGACCCTTTTTGGATTGGACAAAGAGACCAAAAGAAAAGGATTAAAGAAATAGAATTATTTAAAGAGAAACAAGCTTTACCGCTTTTATTAGCCTCTTATAATAATCTTAGTGCGGAGGAATTCACGAAAGTTTTAAGAGTAGTAAGTGTAATTACATTCCGCTATACAATTATAGGAGGATTACATACAAATTTAAAAGAGGACGTTTATAACAAAGCGGCTATAAAAATCAGCAACAAAGAATTGACAACTGCATCTTTAATTGCAAAAGAAGTAAAGGCGTTATATACTAGTGATAAAGATTTTAAAAATGATTTTTCAACTACGGTCATAAGCACAAAAAGAGGCAAAAAATTAGTGCGATATATCTTATTTGAAATTGAGAATCATTTGGCTCAAACCGATACCGATTATGAAGATAACCCTGCAACCATTGAGCATATTTTACCCGAAAACGCCGGTGACGAATGGATTGCTAATTTCCCTGTTTCTATTCAAGAATCTTTAGTTTACAGACTTGGAAACTATACTTTATTAGAAGATGACAAGAATAGAGAGTGTGGGACAAAGAATTTTGAAACGAAAAAAGCTATCTATCAAACCAGTCAATATGCAATGCCTAAACAAATAGTTGCCCCAGATTGGACACCTAATACTTTAGACAATAGACAGACAAGACTTGCCGATTATGCTACCGCATCATGGAGGCTTCCATACTTTGACTAAGGTGATTTCGATTGCCCTGCATACAACATTGGTATTTGCAAAATCTGGGCGGACGTAAGCCGTGTTTCAACTTTTTGTTTTTCAATTTGGCTTTATATCGGGCAGACGAATAACCAAACTACAGCCAGTAGAATTCTCCCCACTGGCCTTAGCGTCCTGCTGAGGCCACGAATTATACAGATAGTGGTGTCCTGCGCTCGCTATGACGGGTTGCTGATAAACCGTTTCCTACTTCCGGGCGCCTTTGATGATTTCTTCTACAACAGACGGATCCAGCAGGGTGGTGATATCGCCCAGATTGGTAGTATCGCCTTCGGCAATCTTGCGCAGTATACGACGCATAATCTTTCCGCTGCGGGTTTTCGGCAATCCTGAAACAATCTGTATCTTATCGGGTTTCGCAATCGGCGAAATGATTTTGCTCACGATATTGCGCACTTCATTTTCAAACGCAGCTATATTCAGCAAATGAAGGCTGTTGTCCACACCCACTCCTTCCTCTTGCATCGGATCGGTATCTACCAACCCTTTTTCTATGCTTTGTTTGTCAACAATCACAAACGCATAGATGCCCTGCCCCTTAATGTCGTGCGGATAACCAACCACTGCGCTTTCTATGACATTCGGATGTTCGTTGATAGCATTTTCCACTTCCGCCGTTCCCAGCCGGTGACCGCTTACATTCATTACATCATCCACCCTGCCGATGATACGGTAATAGCCGTCTTCATCGCGGCGGCAGCCGTCTCCGGTAAAATATAAATCATTATAGGTAGAGAAATAGGCTAAGCGGCAACGTTCATGGTCGCCGAATGTGGTACGTATCATACCCGGCCATGGAAACTTCATACACAAAAATCCTTCGACATTATTTTCTTTTAATTCGTAACCGCCACTATCCACTAAAATGGGTTGCACTCCCGGAAGCGGCAAGGTGGCAAATGTAGGTTTTGTGGGTGTCACATAGGCAATCGGCGAAATCATAATACCGCCGGTTTCCGTTTGCCACCAGGTATCTACAATCGGGCAGCGTTCTTTCCCGATATTATCATGATACCAGAACCAGGCCTCTTCATTGATCGGCTCCCCCACCGAACCGATGACCTTCAGGGAATCCAATTTATAAGGTGTTACGAAGTCAAGTCCGCTCGCCATCAGCGAGCGTATCGCCGTCGGCGCGGTATAGAACTTAGTTACCTGTAATTTATCGATAGTTGACCAAAAGCGCCCTGCATCCGGATAAGTCGGAATACCTTCAAACATAACGGTAGTGGCTCCGTTCAGCAAGGGGCCATAGACGATATACGAATGGCCTGTTATCCAGCCGATGTCCGCCGTGCACCAGAAAATATCATCTTCCTCGTACTGAAACACATTCAGGAATGTGTAGTACGTATAAGCCATATATCCGGCGCAACTATGTACCACACCCTTCGGTTTTCCGGTACTGCCGGAGGTGTATAAAATAAACAGATGATCTTCGCTGTCCATCACCTCAGCGGTAAAATCCGCTGCCGCTTTTTGCATTTCACTGTGCCACCACACATCACGTCCTAACTGCATATCGATGGCTTCGGCAGTTCGTTTATAAACAATCACTTTCTGAATGGAAGGTGTGCTTTTCAGGGCTTCATCACAAATCACTTTCAGTCCAACACTTTTATTGCCGCGATATAATCCGTCAGCTGTTACCAGCAGTTTGCAAGCGGAATCATTGATGCGATCGGATAGCGACTGCGCCGAGAATCCGGCAAAGACCACCGAGTGTATGGCACCTACCCGCGCGCATGCGAGTACTGCCACCGCCAATTCCGGAACCATAGGCATATACAGACATACGCGATCACCTTTTTGTACGCCATTATTTTGTAAAACATTCGAAAAGCGGCATACTTCGGCATGCAGTTCTTTGTATGTCAATATCCGGCCGGCTTCATTCGGGTCGTTGGCTTCCCAAATGATGGCGGGCTTATCCGCGTTGTTATCCAAATGCCTGTCCAGACAGTTTTCAGTAATATTCAGTTTACCATTAACAAACCATTCTACCTTCGGCTCCCTGAAATTCCACTCTAAAACTTTGTCCCATTTCTGATGCCACTGAAAGGAATCGGCTATTTCACTCCAGAATTGTTCCGGTTGATCAACACTTTTCTTATAGGTTTCGTGATAGTGTTCGATTGATGTTATCTTATGCCGCATACGTTACTTATTTCCACTAAAATACAAAACAATTTCATCTTCCAATCGGACGTCTGCATGAATTACGCATAATTTCGGAATAGCCATTTAAAATGGTATTTTTGTATCTCAAAAAGTGTAACTGTACCTGTACACATTCAACACTTCTTAATTTTTTCTGTTGCATAAAAATGACTGACAAAAAAGAATACATACGACTTTGCAAGGAAACCGGAAGGCACACTATCATTCCTATCTTTTCTCTGCCCCACTGGCTGGACCAGATGGCGGAAAACTGGGATGTATGTATGTATAAGAAAGAAGAAAAAATCATCGCGGCTTTACCGTATTGCTGGAAAGGCCGACTATTAACGAAACGAATTTATTTACCGGACAGCAGTTTTTATCAGTCTATTCTGTTTTTTGAAAAATGCAGTGAAACGGAACGTCAAAAGATTGCCTTGCGATTATTTAAACAATTACCCAAAACTGTTAAATCATATTTCAAGTTTTTGCCTGAATACAGCAACATAGACCTCAGCGGATTATCCTACACCAAAGAAACCTATTATACCTATCTGCTGTCGCCGGAAGATAATATACTCCTTTCCACCAATCACAGCCGTAATATACGTAAGGGAATAAAAAACAGCTATACGATTCAACCCAGCAATAACACCGCTCTCTCGTATTCGTTGTTGGTATCTACATTCAGCAGGCAAAAGCTATCATCAAAAATAAAACCGGAAGCCTTTCAGACGCTGGCGGAACTGGTGAAAAAATATCATTGCGGACAACTGCTAAACTGTCTGGATGATAAAAAAAATGTACTGGCTTCTGTCTTCACCTTGGAAGATGCCTCTACTGTTTATTACCTGATGGGCGGTTACAACCATGATTTTAAAAACTCTGGCGCCATGACTTATTTATTGAATCATGTCATTCAGCAAACCATGTCCTCCCATAAGCTATTTAATTTCTGCGGTAGCAGTAAAAAATCAATCGCTGCCTTCTTTGAAGGATTTGGTGCTACGAAGCATCCGGTAACCATTTGGAAGAAAATGTTAAAGCTGTAGTGCCTTTTACGGCATCCAACTCTTTACATCCCTGTAGATTTTATCTTTATTTTTCAGGCAAAAAAATAATTCACCGGTTGGCTGAAGATAGCGGGAAGGAATTAGCACCCGAAACTCTCTGACCGGCACATTATCAAATTTACTGAAATCCGCATCTATTAATGCGCCCGTATTCTCAAAAACAAGCGGCGTATAATACTTGTTTTTTCCATTGGCTATGAACATTCCTGCAGCCGTCAGTTTATTCCTGTTATGTTTTTGTCCTATCAACCCATTTATGATTAAAAAACTATCTCTTTTTATTGTGTTGCTAATCGAATAATACAAAGAACTGTCTGAAATAACTGAACTATTATCACAGGTTTTCACATTGTTTAATTCTTCAAAGTTGTAATCCGGAATTTTATAATATCCATTTTCGACAGACTCCTTTAAAATATTCAGGCCTCTGGCGGTGTCCGCAAAAAGTATTGCCTTATGATCCAGACGGTATGAAAACATGTTGAGCTGTTTGGAATAACTCATAGCGCTTACTTTTTGAAGGGAGAAAAAATTCATTATTACATTAAAAACAACCGCCAAAAAAACGAAAGCTATGGAAAAATTTTTATTGATTTTGGGTGCAAACCACTCTGAAAATGAAATATAGCTGAAGATTAACAACAACAAGGAATACAACTTGTATCGCGGAGAAACTGCATTTTCAATGCCAAGCTGATACCTGTTCAATGCCACCACAGTTGCCGTCAGCATCACTGATACCATAAAGAAAAACACAACCGTATTATGCTTATAGTATTTCAACCGTATCATTATCAAAAACCAGATAAATAGCAAAACGCCAAAAACTATGGCAATTTTATCATAACCTGGAATCTGAAACACCGCACCCAGGAAAGCAAAAAAACAATTCGTTATTTGTATCACAGTATGAACAGACAACAACGTACCGGCGGTATGTGCATTCGCACCATCGGCATATAAGACGAATAAAAGAAAAAACAAAGCGATAAAGAGTATAAACTTCTTTATGTTTCGTTCCATGAAAAGAATATACAACGTAATGGTAAATAAAGAGAAAATACCGCTGCCATTTGAAAATAAGGCAATCAGAAAGAAGAAAACAAAGAGCACATATCTTTTTCGTATGTAGAAATAAATGGTGAGCAGGCTAAAGGGAATCACATACATGGATGTGCAAATCATGGGCAGGTAAATTAAATCCCAGTAAATAAGCACAAACAAAAGGCAACTTACCGAAATCAACAATTTCCAATCCGGTTTTTCCTTCACGGACTTCAGAATCAGGACAAATAAAATCAGCATTGTCAAATTGCCGATATAATTCAGCATCCTCAAATCGAGATAGCCGTTTATATTATAGATAGCCAGGCAGGAAAGGCGCAACAGAAATAGCCTATGCTGATTATAAGAGCTGAACAGCAACTGTATTTTCTCATTAATCGTAGCCGTATGGTAATAGGTATTCATGAAGTTCAGTATCGATTCATAATCATCCGTAACGGGAACATTTTGAGCAAAATGAACGACATTAAAGAAATAAAACAATACAGGAATGGCCGCGGCGATATAAATCAGAACTTTCTTCATTGTAAGAATTAATATCCATTCAATACCACAATCTGGCTCCTACACGGTGCAGGTAATTCATACCGGCAGTATCTATAATTTTCCGGGGGGCATATTTGAGGCGGTGGCGTAAATTAGGCAGAGTACGAAGATACAGGGCAATATCCAATTTAGATTTCACTAAAAAAAACAGGCTCCATAAGATGAAATGAGTAATCACATAAAGCATAGGCAAATGCTTATAAACCACCACCATCTTATTATGAAACATGCGCAGATAGGTTGTCTTGCCCGGTTCCCTGCCGTTCGGATTAATCTTATGCAAGACCAGAATATCTTTAGTGAACAGAATAGTATGTCCAGCTTTCACGGTGGCGTATGACAAATCATACTCTTCCATTCCGTAAAAGAAATCTTCCTGATAGTATCCGGTTTCTGCTATCAATGATTTTGGGAAAACATGACCGTATCCAAAAAAAAGATTGTAAAAGATTTCATTCTTCCCTTCTATCAGGCGCGGATTTTTAAGTGGCATCTCTTCTTTTCCTGTTGCCGGAACTTTACCTAAAAATCCAATAATGGCTAACTTCTGTTCCTTATACCTGTCAAATTTATCCAGTACCAGTTGAATGACATTCTGCTGAACTATTTCTGCGTCGTCATCCATGAACAACAGATATTTCCCTGTAGCTTCTTTGATGGATAAATTACGTCCGCCGGCAACTCCCAGGTTTTTCGGATAATAAATGTATTTTATCGATTGTCTGTCTTCGTATGGCAGCTGCTTCAAATATTCCTCAAAAATAATGTACTCCTGTGTGGAGCCATTATTAAGCACAATAATTTCTTTTTCCCATCCATTCACATTGTCCAGCCACAATACATTCTTTACGGCATCAATGGTATCTTCTGCACGATTAAAACTAATGATTAGGAAAGAGAATTTTTCACTCATTCAACAGGTTCGGTTTTTGATTTACTTTCTTTGTACAGCAGAAATAATGCGCTGAAAAATAATAAATAAAACAGGGCATTACCGGCCAGGATTACGGTATTGGTGGTAGCCAGCAATTTAGGCACAAACTCAAAGGTTATCTTGTGCTTTCCTTGATCCAGGTGCATACCACGCAAAATATAATTGACCCGAATATGATCTGCCGGTTTTCCGTCGACATAAGATTTCCAGTCTTCGTTAGGCCGGTAAATTACTTCTGAGAAGACAACAAACTCCGGTTTATCGGAGACAAAGTCATACTCCAGTTTCATCGGATTGCCGGTTTCCACTTTCTTGATATTCCTCGCTGCGCTGAAGCCCGAGGAATCCGCATTCGGTGCAAATCCCGACAGGTATTTTTCAAACTCCTTGTTCACGACGGCTGTTGCTCCCGGGCTGATCTCCCGTACTTTTAAGATTTCCTCTTCCGGCGTCTGTGCAATGACTATATTTTTTACAAACCACGCATTCCCCAATGCATATGGGTTTTGCATGATTCCGGTCGCTTCATTCGATTGCTTGATGTATTTGGTATTGAGCATATTTACAAAGTTGGCATTCTGAAACCCTCCTTTGTTGAGTAATTGAAAGTCATAGCTCAATCCATATTCGATTACATCCTGATATCTTCTTAATTTGGCAGGATTGTATCCGCCAATGGTACGATGATAATATACCGGCGAAGCGCTGTTAAAGACATCCCCGGTAAAATCCACCATTCTCGCGCCGTCTTTATTATCCGACAATATCGCAGCATCTGCAGGGGTTTGAGGAAATGAGTTTGCAGCAATCATTTCCTTATCTTCAAAATCACCGTCATTGAGGTACCGTTTGTTAATCATCCAGAAATCCGCAAGCACCAATAACGTTAAGCCAGCCAGCAAATAGGATTCCTTACGAAACTTATTGGAGGCGTATGCCAATAATAACAACGCGGCCAATGCAACCAAAACAAAGGAACGAACAGCATCCGTTTGCATGAACGAAGCACGGTCTTTTCTCAAAGAAGCATAAATCTCATTACTGAAATTCTGGTCGCCGGTCATTTGTGTCAACTGCGCCTTAAACTGATCATCGGTGCTTTGTCCGCCTTCCACCGCTTTAGACTGAAAAGAGAATGCACTTCCCAAAACTATAAAGAAAATCAGAATACCGCCGGTGATTCCGCCTGCATATTTCAGGGATTTTAATCTTCCTTCTTTTGTGGTAATTTTGTCATCAAAAAAATCTTTCAACCCCAGCACGCCCAATGCCACCATCAATATCTGTGTAAGCGCCAGAATCATAGTTGGTGCGCGAAACTTATTGAACATCGGTACCCAATCATACATCAGCCGGTAAAAGACTTCAAAGTTTTTACCCAATGCAATCAAGACCGTCAATACTACCCCGCCGGTAATCCACCATTTCAGGTCTCCATGGTAGGCAAACAACCCGAAAACAAACAGGAACAATACAATCGCTCCCAAATAGATCGGGCCTTGTACGAATGGTTCACTTCCCCAGTAGAGAGGCATCCGTTGTACAAACTGGGAAGCCTGTTGCGGAGAAACGCCTTTATTGGTAAGAGTCTTGTACACGTTTGAATTTTCATCCAATCCCGCGGCAGATGAGCCGCCTGCAAAATTCGGAACCAGTAACGTCCCTAATTCTTCATATCCCAAACTCCAGCGGGTAGCATAATCAAATCCTACACCTTTATCACTTTTCGCATTTTGTTCGACTTTATTATTCGCCGTCGGATTCATTTTAGCGGCATTAAGTATATCACCGCCTCTGGTTGTTTCTTTTGTAAAATCATTGATAAAATAATTATCAAAATTCATCATTACGGCTATGGCTAGAACGACACCGATGATGGCACCGGAAATAAACACATGTTTTACATCTCGACGAACAGCGGCCTTAACGGTTTCATACAGCATATAGAAACCTATCAGAATAAAACTGTAATAGGCAATCTGTACATGCCGCTGCGCGATAATTTCAAATGAAAAAATCACAAATAACAACGCGCCCAGATAATATCGTTTCCGGAAGATGCTCCATACTCCGGCAAACATTGGCAAGAACATGGCTATTGCATTTACTTTCGTAATATGACCGGCATCAAGACTCACAAAATTAGCCGTACAGAATCCAATGGCGATGGCGCCCAAAAATGAATAACTCACTCGTTTAGTCAGCACATAAAACCCGATAAAAGCACATACCAGCAAAAAGAAAATATCCATTGCCGGATCAGGTATCTGGCGAATCAGTTTATATAAAATGGCTACAGGCAAATAATCAACAGCTTTTGGAAGTTCAAGTCCTCCTATCATATATGCCGGCATTCCGCTGAACATCCTGGAAGACCACATGGCAGCATGTCCGGTTGCTTCTTTAAAATCCGCGCTTTCTTTATTCATAGCGACATACTGGTTACTATCATGCGTAGACAACCTTCGGCCTTCCATCAATGGTTTACAATAAATCAATGCCAGGGCAATGAAAGAAAGCAGAATGGCCGGAATAAGTACTTTTTTGGAAATGTTAAAATCGGGCGTGGATGTGGAAGTTTTTTTCGCGTGGATGGTATCTGATTGTTTGCCGGATGATTTCGATGAGTGAACTGTTGGTTTCTTTGCCATATAGAAAAATTACTGTGCTAATTTACAATTTTATCCAATCGGGTGGATAGATATCTTTTGAATTAATGGACGGGTCAGCGAACCATTTTTCGGGGGCTATGACTGTCTTATCCGCTTTATTATTCAACCAGGCACCCCACCAGCTGAATGTGCTGTTACAGATAATATGGTGCCTGCAAAATGACATCAGCTGCATATCCAAATGACTTGAATCTGCAGTTGTGTTGTTGCCGATAATATGAAAAGGGAAATCCAGTGTAAAATGTTCTCGTACCCATGGCACATCATCTGTAAAAATGAAAAAAACCGGTTGGTTTATTTTTTCCGCTATGTAGCTAACTGCTTTCTTATAATACTCAGGTGATGTAGTGCCATGTTTCTGTATGTTTTTTTGCAAGGCTACATAATCGCCCCGGCGAATATGAACAGACACCGAGACTGCATTATTTATCAACTTTTCCCATTCACTGTTTTGGCCAGTCAATGGTCTCTTAAACCGGCATTCCTTCCGGATAATTTCTTCAGCAGGTTTGAAATATCTTTCAGACTGGAAATGGCCGTCCAGATAGGTATTGTCGGGCAATTCCATGACTGAGCCGTCAAATGCAAAATCTTTTTCCTTATAATAATTAAACCTCCATCTATTATAGAATCTGTTCAAAAAGAACTGAGTTTTCGATAGGGGATATAAGAATTTATTTTTAAAAAGCATTCCGTTCGTTTGCGCCTCGATACAAAACACATCCAGTTCGGGTTTTCGGTATGTAGCTAACGCAGAGAACTGCAATTTGCTGTACAATGGTATCACATCAAATTCCAGCGATGTGCCATGTTTTACAGCCAGCGTTTTAGCCGCAGCATACTGAAACAACTGATTTCCTAATCCTCCGTTTAATGCTACCCGTATCATTACATTACTTTATAAAAAAATGGTCTTTGGAAAATAATCTTTGGAAAATACAGGCATATAGAAATGACGTTTATCGTGTATTTTTTTGCCCAACTCAGTGAATAATTACGGGAAACGCCCCCCGCCGCCAAAAGTACGGGAATTTCCAATAAAAAGAATGAGTAATTAATCAGGAACCATACCACTGAATATTGCTTCCTGATACGAAGCAAATGCGACAACATCAGTTGCTTTCCTTTGGGTGTCCAGTATTCAAAATAATGATGCGTTTTTTGCTGTTGCAGTTTCTTTGTCGTACCACCCTCGAGGTGTACCACTTTCAGGTTTGTGTAAACGGCTATCTTCCCGGATTTTCGCAACCGGCTGCACCATTCAATCTCTTCAGAAAAAAGAAAAAAGTCTTCATCCAGCAGTCCCGCTTTATCTATTGTATCCCTTTTCACCAACATAAAAGCACCGCTGATCCAATCCACGTAGTTTGTTTTGTCAGACGACTGAATACTCGGTTTTTTCATACTTAGCAATGCTCCTGTTTTTCGGACAATCGTATTGATCAGCGGAAGAGTCAGCAATATATTCAATCCCCCTTTAACGAAATAGTTGCCGGCATTCTGAAATGTGTAATCAGCGTTCAAGAGCTGCACGGAAGCGGCAACAACATCCGACTCTGAAGCGATTTGTTCAACAATTTTATCCAAAGCACCTTCTAACAAAATCGTATCGCTGTTCAGTAACAATATATATTTCCCTTTAGCCTGTTTAATTCCGGCATTGTTGGCCCGTGAAAACCCTGAATTATAATCCATCTGAATCCATTGAATATCCGGGAATTTTTCAGTTATCTGCTGCCTGCTGCCATCCTGCGAATCATTATCCACAACAATAACTTCAAAAAAAATCAATTTTGTTTCTGCATATACAGATTTCAGGCACTCCTGTATGAGTTCCGGCGATTTATAATTTACTATTACAACGGATACGTCCAAATTTGATTGTTATTTAAAAATAAGTCATTTTTTTAAAGAATCCTGCTATTTATCCCAAGATGCGTTAATAAGCTTACTTAACCTGCTTTGGGAGAAAATACTTTAGAATATGTTTTGTAAAAACGCGACTCAGCAACAGGAAAGGAGCTGTCACAATACCGAGCACCACCTCTTTAAAAAACAAAGGATTTTTGCCATACACCTCCACATTCACCTTTATGTGTTCGACAATTGCACCAAACTTAAAATAACAGAGAAGATCGTATACAATCTTTCTGGAAGTCTTAAAATGCAAGGGAACTTGCTGATGATAATGGGCTTTGGCCGATGGGAAATCATTCAGCGCTTCCGAAACACAATTAATGATTTTGACATGCTCGAAATCAAAGAGTTCAATGACCATTTCCACAGGCAGCCCAAACCGTTCAAAATCTCTGGAAATAGGATTCACCCATGTTGTATCAGGATTTAAAATCTGCACCATCGGGAGCAACTTTGCAGCACTGGATGTCGTTATCCAGGTAATACCGGATGAACATCCAAGCAATAACGTGCAATGATGCGTTAAAGCCGCCGTCTCTCTCAGAGTCAAAGGGCTTCCATCAATAACCGCCTTATTGATATGGTTGATTTTATTAGCCGATGAAAGGATAACGGCGGTGCCGTCCTGTTTTACCAGATCTTCAGCGATAGCAACGGCCTTTTCTTTTGTAATATTCAACTGTCCGCTTTGAGGGGCAAATTCAAACAGAATAATATGGCGGTATTGAGCAAGCTGATGTTTCTGCACAAACTCCTCACATTTTTGCAGTTCCTCCTCCGTCAAGACTAAAACAGGCGTCACGGGAACGGTAACCGGATGCGGATATGCCCTGAAAACATTACTGCGTATGCATCCATCATATAAGGCATTATTCTTTAAATAGGAAGGATGGGTTATAAATACTTCATCATATCCCTTTAAGTCGGTCTTTTGTTTTAGATTTCTGAATACAACGAAATCATTACAATGCACATAATCCACTACTATAACATGGTCTACATAGGGATTATTGGCTATAATATTTTTACAATTCGAAGCGATTGCCCATGTGAGCTCACAAGCCGGAAAGTCCTGTTTTATCTGACGAGCGATGGCTGTCGCATACAGCGCATCTCCATTTGAATAAAAGTGAATCAATAATATTTTCTTAGCCGGCGGCATATTTTCAGGTGTTTAACATCATATCCGCCAGTTGGCCAAAAGATACTTCGGGTTTCCAGCCCAACGAAAAGATGAGCGAAGAATCGGAGACCAGCTGCTTATATTCCGGAATAAAATCATTTCTGAGGACAACATAATCTTTCCAGTCTTTTCCAATTTTTGTAAAACATGCTTCGAGCCACTCCTGAATGGAATATCCTGCACCGGAACCAATATTGGCTTCAAAAACAGCATCCTGGCTAACCAGCGCATAAATACCTTTCACAACATCGCCGGCAAATGTCCATTCTTTTATAACGGCGGCGTCTCCAATTTCCATTTTCTCCGTACTGCCGGCGGCAACACGTTTTGCCGCTTCCGCTATTTTTTTGGCCATATGCCTTTCCGATCGCCTTGGGCTGTCATGGTTAAAAAAATAACCCACGTAAGTTTTTATACCCAATCGACGGTAGTAACGGGCAGCATATACCGATTGAATCCTGCTGACAGAGTAAGGGTCTCTTGCTTCAAAATCATCCGTTTCTTTTATCGGTTTATCCATGTTTACAAACTGCAATCCGCTTCCGGAAATAAAGACCTTACTGGCAGGTGAGAAATTTTTAACCGCTTCCAGAATATTCAAAGTACCGGTGGAAATCGTCTCATGATTTTCGAACACCGCTTCGTGCCGTGTAGTGGAATTGGCAGCAAGGTGAAAGATATAATCCGGTTGTTGCTGCTCAATCAGTCTGGAAACTTCCCCATAATCGGCAATATTGGTTCGCAGAAAGTCCCCGGTTCTGGAAACGCCTGTCACACCTATCTGTTTACTCTCCAAATATTGTTTCAGATAATATCCGTCCTGCCCGTTTGCACCAAATATGACTGCCTTCATATAGCGAGTAAATCTTTTCGAACAAAAATGGTATTGATATATGTATCCGCATACACCCCGTATCCTTTCTCTGTCAGGTATGTTTCAAACTCTGTATTTTTTCTGCCCAGTTTCATATTATTAAATTCCATGGTTTCAATACAAAAAACAGCAGGTCGGTATTTCTCAAAATCCAGTGATTTTATTATCTCGAAATCAAGGCCTTCCACGTCAATTGAAACAAAATCCGGACAGGTATCAAAGTGCCTGGAAATGATATCATTGATATGGACAAACGGAATTACCTTATCTTCTTTATACGATATCCCTGTTTGATTTTTTTTCTGTTCCGCTTCCGATTTGGAAAATGTATTCCATCCGGTGTAGGGTTCGGGAAAATAATAAAAAACGGCTTCTTTAGTATCATCAATACCTACACCTGCATTTATAAGCGTATCTTTTGGCCTTACTTTTTTGAACTTTCTGAATAATTCTATATCCGGCTCAACACAAACGCCTTTGCATTTTTTTAAGTAAAACAAATAGGTATTGCTTCCTGTTTTCGGGTTATTGGCGCCGATATCGAGATAACTGGGATAAGGTTGATTTAATGTTTGTGAAAACAAAGTATTTACTAAAATATCCTCTCCAAACTGAGAATAAGAAAACCTGGAACTACCTGTAAATAAATCCAGGCTCGCTCTAAGTTTACCAATTATCCTGTTAATATCCATGCTTCAATTTTGTACAAAGAATACGTTGCAACCTTACCTGCTAATAAATATGACGGCTGTTAACAACAATACTGAATACTTATTTGGGTACAATTAAAAAATTTATCCCGTCAATAACATCTATAAATTTATAATTGATTTCATTGACAAAGTCTACGTAATCCTGAAATGTGGTATCGAACTGATTCTGAAACTGCTGTTCAAATTCAAAAAAGATGGGCATTTTGTTTTTTAGTATGGTTTCTTTTGCACCCTGCATCGCGAATAAGTCGCTGCCCTGTATGTCTACTTTCATAAAACTAACCGGCTCATTGATTTGCAAACTATCAATGGTGAATGTCGTCACTTTTCTGCCAGAAGACAATTTAGGATTTATTGCGTTGGAGGAGAAAGTAGTCTGATTTAATTCAGGTTCAGGGAAAATCAAAACCTTGCCGACTTCATTGTATACGGCACCATCTTTTGCTATAATATTTGTGCATTTATTTGCCAGAATATTTTTACATAAAAAATCAAATACTGTATTTTGCGCCTCAAAAGCATATACCTTCCCTTCTTTTCCCACCATCTTTGAAAACTCAATAGCCATCTGTCCGAAGTTTGCACCGATATCCAGTACTGCTGTTCCTTCTTTTATGTATTTCCTGGCCAAATTGATATTATCCTGTTCAAAATATTTTCCTCTGACAATAGTACTTGTTACCGGGTCTTTTTCTGCATTAATCGGCAGGTAAAAATTCCCAATCGGGGTTTCGCAGTAATATTCATTTGGGTTTTTTGATAAATTCGGATACTTATCGCCTCTGTATGGTTGTTTTATTATTTCGTAATCATACTTATTTAATATACTTCTTATAAAAGCTCTCATGAGGCTTCGGTTTTACTTTTTATAAATATCGATTGTCGGTATCGGGAAAATAAACCCGGTTCCTTTATCTAATGCTTCCTTTTCTCTTTCCAGGAATTCTTCTTTGAAATGCCATGGCAGCACCAGATAATAATCCGGATTCATGGCACGGCTTTCCGCTTCGCTGATAATGGGAATATTTGTACCTAAGGTATAAGCACCGTATTTATCGGGATTTCTTTCCGCTGCATATTCCACCAGCATACTATTAATATCACACCATTGCAATATGGTATTTCCTTTGGTGGATGCTCCGTATATATGTACCTTCTTGCCCTCATTCTTCAGTTTCACCAATAAATCGTGCAGTTCATTTTTCACCCGTTCAATACGATACTGAAACGCGACATAAGGTTTATCCGTATCCAGTTCCAAATCGAATTCTTTCTGACGGATTTCATTCATCAGTTTGTGGTCCTCTTTGCTGTAATACAAACCACTTTCCTTGTGCGTAGCATAGCATCGGATACTGCCGCCATTAATGTCATTGAATGAGATTTTAAAGACTTTCATATCCGCCATACTGACAATCTTTTCCAGAACGGCAAGGCTGTAGAATTCCAGGTGTTCATGGCAGATAGTATCATAGCTGTCCATTTCCAGCATTTTAGGCATATAGCTCATTTCAAATACCCATATCCCTTCAGGTGACAGATATCTCTTTATACTTTTTACAAAATCTACGGGGCTTTCCAAATCGTAAAACATAGCAATGGACGTAATAACATCCATCTTTTTATCTCCTATAACCTTAAACAATTCCGCGGATGGGAATATATCCTGAACAACAGTGGCAATTTTCACTTCCTGTGCCACATCACTGGGATCACAGCCGAATTTCTCCCAGCTTTCAGGATAATAACTTAACAAGGTTCCGTCATTGCATCCGATATCCAACACCGTACAGTCTTTCTTTTTCAACAATGTCAATGTACTGTCCACTATCTCTTTAAGGTGGTTTCTCATAGTGCTGTTTGTACCGCTTCGATACCAGTAAGCCGCATATAAGATTTCCGGAGGCACACTGTGTTCCATCTGCAGTAATCCGCAGGCATCTTCATCCACCTGTGGGTTACAACGCACTAAAGAACAATTAATCTTTCGCTGAGACGGCATCTCTTTACCCGGCTTAACAAAAGACCCCTGTAAATACTGAGGGCCTAAATCAATCACCGGCGTCAATGAGCTGGAGCCACAAACCCGGCAGGTTGTCCTTTTACGAATATGCATATTACTTCTTGTTATTTATTATAAATTCAAGGAATGTCTGGTCTATGGCATCAATACATTTATTGCGTTGCAAATTTAAGACTGCCAGATTCTTGACAATTTTATCTTTCTGTTCTACCGGAACATTTGCTATATCATAACCCTTTTCCACCTCATGCCATAATTCACAGTTCACCTCTGCCAGCTGAGAAAATATCGCGCCAATGCCGCCTGCCACTTCCGCCACCTCATTGCCTTCTTTCTTAAATACCTTATTAGACGCAAAAGTCAACTTTTCGAGAGGTATAGTTCCACTAATCGCGTTAGCAACATATTCGTCTATTTCCTCCTGCAATTGTACCGCCTGTTTATTCAGGCTCACCGTTTTTTGTTCATCGTCCGTGTGATACTGCTTTAACTTGACGATAGTCAGTTTATCACAAAGCATTCCTAATGTTTCTGCCATAATTTGTAATTTATGCCTGAAAAATCAAACTTACAAAAGCTTTCCAGACACTAAAAAATCCTGTTAATTGCGCTAAAATAGTTAAAAAACCAGTATTTAGTTAAAATTGATATAGACACATTGTTAATGTTTAATAAATGCAAGTATTTTTTTCAATTTATCCTGAAACAGTGAGACAACAATAATCATGAACAAGCACAATTTGATGGTTATTATCCCCCAAAGACTCATACCGGATTCAGGTAAAAACCAGGAAACCGCCATGGCAAGAAGAACAATCAGCAGATAACCGATAAAAACAGTCCATCTGGTTATTCTTAAATCCGTGAAGAACTTGCATACCCAGTAGGTTGCCAGAAACAAGACCATAAAAGAAAACAAGGTCGTGTAGGCCGCAATTTCATAGCCATACCTGGGAATCAGCCAAAGATTCAGCAAAAAATTAACTACCGCCGTACTGACAAAACTTACGTAAAACAACTTCACTTTTTTTGCATAGTACAGATAGAAATTGTAAATCTCCGCAATATCAGAGAAAACATACGCCAGAATTAATACGGGAAGCAAATGTAATGCAACATTAAACTCATCATTGAGAGAAAGTATGCGGCCTGCATCTGCTGCAAAGAAGATAAAAGTACAGGCGAATACGGTAATCAGCTTGAACATGCTGCGCATCTGGCTGATAACCTCTCCTTCTTTGTTTTCCTTCAGAAGATTAAAAAGATTAGGACGATTTGCCGTTACAAACGACTGTGAAAATCCGGAATAAATAATCGCAAATTTATATGCATAACTGTACACGCCGGAAGCTGTGCTACCCTGCAAATTATTTATCAGCACCAAATCGATGTAGCTGACAATGTAACTGCTTAGTCCAATCGGGATAAAGCCTGCAGAGTATTTTACAATCTCCATTTTACCATTAAGCTGCCCGCCTCCGGCCAGATAGCTTCTGAAATAAATCGCAATAATCAGCAAAGACAACAGGAGTGTTGCGGCACCTTCCCCCGCGACTCGCCCTAGATAATTTTTTCTTACAAAAAATAGAAATAGAAAAGCCGCAGCTATCCGCGACAACTGTATAAGCAACTGCCACCCCCCAAGTCGCTTGCTGAACTGCTGTGCATTGTTATACGTCGTAAAGAAATTAATAACAATGGAAGAAAAAATACCAATAAGTATCCAAATGAACAAATCAGAAGGCAATCCGGTAAAGCGGAGCAACCAGTCCTTACTCACCATTAATACAAAAACCCCCATAATAAAAACAATGAATGACAACCGCAGTAGAAACTGCATCAGGTCTCTCTTATTCATATTTTCCTCAAAATAATACCGGTAAAATCCGGCATACAGATTCAGAGAAATAATAACTGCCAGAAATCGTACGGTATTATTGTATACTTCGTAAATACCAAAATCGGAGGGTGTAAGCAATTTAGTAAACAGGGGTATCGAAAGCACTGTGACTACCTGAATCAGCACATTAGAAAGCATGTAAGCAGAGCCATGACGGAGGGTGTCATAAAAAGACAGTTGCTTGATATGTTCAATGATTTTTTTCAAATTATCTTTACCACCCGTTTAGCGGAAAAATTATCATTGTATTTATTTTACAATCCATTTCTTGGGTATTAAATCAATCTCCTCGGTTTTAACATTGGTTGTCCAATGCTTGGGTATAATAACGATTTTATCAGGATTGGCATTCAGCCAGGCTGACCACCAGCTGAAAGTACTGTTGGCGATTATGTTATGCTTGCAAAAACTCATCAGATAAAAATCTTCTACCGTTGTCTTATTGGAAATCAAGGTAGAATTAATATCCCATATCATTTCTTTTTTCACCCAGGCTTCATCATCGGTAAACAAATAAAAATGTACATCCTCCCCCAATATGCGTTTTATGTATTCAATAGATTTGGTGTAATAATCTTTGGAGCACAATCCGTGTGCATCCATAGAAGACAAATTGCGAATATAATCCCCGCGACGGATATGGATAGCTACCGATTTTGAATTCCGTATCTCCTCTATCAGATTATCGTCCTTCGGTATAAAATCGTGTTTGAGAGTAATTTCAGCACGAATGATTTCCGCTATCTCCTTGAAATATTTTTCAGACAGGAAATAACCTCTGACATAATAATCTCCTTTCAGTTCCAGAAAATGGGTATCAAATCCATACTGGTCAAATTTGTATTTCTTTTTTTTCCCCAGTGAAATTAACTGCGTAATTACGCGTTCTTTTGTGGAAAATTTAGTGCCGTGGAAATCATGCAGCATTCGCTCATCAGCAAGGCCGCACTTTACATTAAACGCTCCCAACTCGTATTTCCACACCGGACTGCCTTCTGCCGATGATTCCAGCCTGGAAGTATCCACATATAAATCCGTATTATTCAGATGCGCCAAATGCCTGCCAGCAGCATATTGGAAAAGCTGATTGCCTAATCCCCCCATTAATCGTACAACTATCATTTTTAATTAACTATATTTTTGTATTTTTCAGGCAAATTTACAAAATGTTATTCATTGGAACAGGAAAAGGTGATATCACCGCATTTTATAAGGGAGTTGGTTTATTGGGTTACGGCTTGCCGCAACACTATATGATGGAAATTGAAACCCCATTGTATTCAAGAGCCTACGTCTTTGAGCAGCTGGATAAAAGCCAAAAAGTCTGTTTTGTAAATTGTGAACTCGGATTTATAACACCATCCCTAAAAGAGGGAGTTCTGAATCTGCTTCAGAAAAAGCATGCCGAGCTGGGTTATCATAGCGGAAATCTGATGCTTTCCGCCCAGCACACCCACTGTGGCCCGAGTGGTTTTTCCTATCATGTTATTTATAATATGTCCACTCCCGGCTTCCATCATGGCATCTATACGAAAGTGGTACATGGTATTGTCGAATCTATCCTGGAAGCTGAAAAAAACAAGCAAAAAGCCAGTATACAACTCGGCAAAAGCAGTTTTGCAGCAGATATTCCTGTTAGTTTTAATCGTGTGGTGGATGCCTATAACACCAATCCCGAAGTAGTAAAACAAACTTATGAAACCAGGCATCTGGCTGTTGACCGGGAAATGACTTTACTCCATTTTATTTCGGAAACCGGCCAACCGCTGGGCAGTATTAACTGGTTTGCCGTACATACCTCCAATCTGCCCAATAACTACCTGAAATTATGTTCAGACAACAAAGGCTTTGCTTCCTCCTATCTGGAAGATGATTTTAAAGAAGAAAACCAGCATTATGTTGCCGCTTTTGCTCAGGGAGCCTGCGGCGATGTATCTGCCAGAGTAAATTACAATCCGAAACTACCCAACCAGCGTGGCAAATGGGAAGGCTATTTCCCGGATGATTTAAAGAGTTCAAAATTTAACGGAAATCTCCAGTTTGAGAAAGCCAAAGAAATTGTACGTTCATCCACTGAAACGATAAAAGGCGAAACTATAGACAGTATTTCCATGTACGTGGATTTCAGTAATATTGATATAGACCCCAAATTTACGAATGGCCAGGCCGGATGTGTAACAAGCCCATCCTGTATGGGTATTGCCTTTCTGGAAGGCTCCATTATGGACGGCCCCGGGTTGCCGTTATTTTTGGGGAAAATAGCCAGAGGCATAGCACGCGGTACCCGAAAAAAAGAAATCAGAGATGCCGCCAAACAAGGCGAAGCATATGCAGCATTCATTGAACGGAAAAACAAGGCACAATCCGTTAAAGATATCGGCGTAGCTACCGGGGAACGCAAATTTCTGGGAAACTTTTCTGCCGACAGCATCCCGCTCCCTTCGTTTGCAGACGAAATGATTTTGAATATCAAAAAAATGGCCCGGCAGGGTGGGTTTGACTCCACGAATCCGTGGACACCTCAGGTATTAACCTTGCAAATATTAAAAATCGGTACTGTTGCCATATGCGGGCTTCCTTTTGAAATCACTACTGTGGCTTCGTGGCGACTAAAGAAAACACTGGAAGATGCATTGAAATCAAAAGGAATCGACTATGTCATTTTAGCTCCATATTCCAATGAATATAATGGTTACATTACCACGAATGAAGAATATCAGTTACAAATGTACGAAGCAGGGCATACCGTTTTTGGTCAATGGAGTTTGAATGCCCTGCAGCAAAAATTTACCGAGCTGGCTCAGGAATTTGTGAAACCTGTTGAATCCAGAAATACGGAAACCGGCGTGCATCCGGAAATTTTCACCAAAGAGGAACTGCATGCGCAGCGTTATTTCCATAGCAGACGCTCTAAGAAAATAGAAAACAAAGCAAAAAAATAAATTCTCTCTCACAGCATATTTGCAAAAGAATACAAAACATGAGCAAAGTATATAAAAACGCGGAAGAAGCAATTCACGACATCACGGATAATATGACGATTATCCTTGGTGGTTTTGGATTATGCGGTATTCCTGAAAACAGTATCGCCGCACTGGTCAGAAAGGGCGTAAAAGGCCTGACCTGCATTTCCAATAATGCCGGAGTCGATGATTTTGGGCTTGGGTTACTGTTGCAAAACCATCAGATTAAAAAAATGATTTCATCGTACGTAGGTGAAAATGCCGAATTTGAAAGACAACTGTTAAACGGGGAACTGGAAGTGGAACTTATTCCTCAGGGTACACTTGCTGAACGATGCAGAGCGACGGCAGCCGGAATTCCGGCATTCTTCACACCTGCCGGCTTCGGAACAGAAGTAGCAGAAGGCAAGGAAGTACGCGAATTTGAAGGTAAGATGTACATTATGGAGAAGCGTTTCCATGCTGATTTTTCTATTATTAAAGCCTGGAAGGGCGACACCAACGGGAACCTCATTTACAGAGCGGCCACCCGCAACTTTAACCTGCCGATGGCGGGAGCCGGAAAAATAACAATCGCCGAAGTGGAACAACTGGTGCCGGCAGGAGAATTAGACCCTGACCAGATTCACACGCCCGGAATCTTTGTTAAACGAATTTTTCAGGGAGAAAAATATGAAAAACGAATTGAACAGAGAACTGTTCGTTCCATTTGAAAATTTGAAAAATGCACAATTAATAAGTATGTTAGATAAAAACGGAATTGCGAAACGAATTGCCAAAGAACTACAAGACGGATACTACGTCAATCTGGGGATTGGAATTCCTACGCTGGTGGCCAATTATGTACCCGAAGGAATCAGTGTTACCTTCCAGTCTGAAAACGGAATGCTGGGCATGGGGCCATTTCCCATTGAAGGGGAAGAAGATCCGGATGTGATTAACGCCGGTAAACAGACCGTGACTATACTGCCCGGCGGCGTTTACTTTGACTCAGCCACCAGCTTTGCCATGATACGCGGGGAGCATGTGGATTTAACGGTATTGGGCGCTATGGAAGTCAGCGAAAAAGGAGACATTGCCAACTGGAAAATTCCCGGCAAAATGGTGAAAGGAATGGGCGGTGCAATGGACCTGGTGGCTTCCGCCAAAAACATTATTGTAGCGATGCAGCATGTCAATAAAGCCGGCGAAAGCAAATTGCTTCCCGAATGTACACTGCCATTAACCGGAATTGGTTGTGTCAAAAAGATTGTAACTGAACTGGCGGTGTTGGATGTAACACCTGATGGATTCAAACTGCTGGAACGGGCGCCGGGCGTCAGTGTGGAAGAAATTCAAAAAGCGACTTTAGGAAAACTGATTATAGAAGGAGAAATTCCGGAAATGTCCTTTTCATAATAAAGGAGAAAGCCATCGCAAATGCGATGGCTTTCTCCTTTATTTTATTAGAGCAACGGTATATCAATAAATAATTTCACATTGCCGTCAGTGCCTTTGGAACGCTCTTTCATAGCATTCAGTTTAGGAATATCATTACAGATAATCAGGAACAAATAATCATCTTTCAGCAGGCTTTTCTTTGTTTTAAAATACGGATCCCCGTCATAAGAGTTGAAAACAGTAATTTTGCATTTATGTACTTTGTTAAAATGGGAAGCAACCCCTCTCAACAGAGTATCTACATTCTTTGGAGAACCTACTATCATAATAGGATACAGGATATTATCCGTCAGTTTCATATTTGCCACCATCTTAAATAATCCCTGCGGATTCTGCAGTTGCAAGGCGAAATAATCACCCCAGTTTATCGCGAGACATACTGCATCCATCTTACCATGCTCATCCGGAACCATATATACCCGGGAAGATTTAGAGTATGCAAAAATTTTGTCCAGTGTCTTAAAGAACTCTTCTTCCGTATTGATATGAAAAAAGGCATAATGTTCTTTCTGCTGTCTCAATTTATGGTAATATTCGCGCAGTTTCTCCCTGTCCTCCGTAATATCAATACATTTAGCAAAAGCTGATTTTTTCCCAAACAGTTTATTTATCTGGGTATTGTTGTAAAATGCCCATTTTTCATAATGCTTCTCGTACAATTTGGTATTCAGTTCCAGTGCTTCATTGATTGCCTGGTTCTCTTTACCCATAGCACCGTAGGTAAATGCTATATTTTTTTCAACGCCAACAATACTGTGCATGATACTGAACATCAAGGTAAATATTTTTTTACGCCTGTAAATCTTCTTGTTGTTTTCCACACGTTCGCTCACCCGGAGCATATTGTAATAATAACCGTCAAAACGTTCTCCGTTGTGGAAGATATTCATCCGGTTAACATGGATATAGCCCACTACATTGTACTCCCGTTTGCCGTGTATATCCAATTTTTGTGGGTGCAGCACCAACACGACGAGCGCGTTATTATTGATGGACAATACAGAATGAGGGAAATTATGAAAGTATGCCTGGAAAGCGAAATTACCCTGGCCTTTTTCATTAATATGCTGTTCCGGAACGGTAATAATATCCTTACAGCGGTTGAAAAAATAATTGGTATCTGAAACATACCCCAGCACATCCAGCACATCGCCCATGTAGGGAAGAAAGTTGATATCCGTCACCACAATCTCCAGCGGTTCTTCAAAAATATCGAAGGAGTCTATATCTATTGTTTCATAAGAGAATGATCCGTTAGGGTTTTTTTCTACTCGTTTATAGTTTCGTTTTTGCATAGTTAAAATTGATATGCAAATTTAAAGTTGAATAAGCACGCTTCATATTTTTGTGCATAAATTTATTGGTGGAATAAAGCCGAAATAAATCAAAATCGGAAAAATACCTGTTTTCGTGTAGTTGAATGTAGTTAATAAAAATCGCTAACTGACCAGCTTAAATAATTTACCAGGCAAGGCAGCAATCATCCCTTTCATTTCCAACTGTAGCAACAGGCCAGAAATCATACTTTGCGGCATCTGAATTTTTATAAAAATATCATCAATATGTGATTTTTCCTTTTGTTCTAAAAATTCCAAAATCAGCTTCTCCTCTTCACTTAATTCTTTAAACAACATGGGTTGAACCGGCTTCTTTGTATTGGATAGCATGGATACATCCCAATTCATCATCTTTATGATATCTGTGGCGCAACTAACCAGATTGGCTTTATGATTTTTTATCAGGCGGAGACATCCCTGTGAATATTTATCTGATATCCTACCGGGGTAGGCAAAGACATCCCGGTTGTAGGAATTAGCTATCTCGGCAGTAATCAATGCACCACCAGATTCCGCTGACTCTATGACGATGGTAGCATCGGTCATACCGGCGACAATCCTGTTTCTGCTGGGAAAGTTTTGTTTATCGGGAATTGTTTCACTCAGAAAATCAGTAATGAGCGCTCCATTTTCCTGCAATTTATCCGATATTCCTTTATGTTGTGCCGGATAAATCCGGTCTAATCCATGTGCCAGCACGGCAATATTCTGCATATCATATTTTAAAGCCGCCTTGTGCGCACAAATATCTATCCCGAAAGCCAGACCGCTCACCAAACTGACATTATATAAAGACAAATCACTCACCAACTGTTCTGTTATTTCTCTTCCATATTCCGTAGCATGACGTGTGCCTACAATATTGACAAAGCGTTCTTTGTTAAAATCACACCTGCCCTTACTAAAAATAAACAGAGGAGCATCAGCACAATTCAATAAGCGTTTCGGATATCTTTTGTCATAATACAGGAACATATCAATATTGTTCCTATCCATAAAATTTAATTCCTTTTCAGCCCTCTTTAACACTTCGTTGGTATCTTTAAAGGCCTCAGCTAACTTAGGCCCGACTCCATGAATTTTCTGCAATTTAGCAGGTGAAAGTGCAAACAGTCTTTCCGCACTTCCCGCATAACTGATAAGTGTTTTCGCATTGGAATCCCCGACTCCTTTCATGAGGCTGAGCGCTAATCCATATAATAATTCATTTTTCATTCCTTAATAAACTGTCAGTTCAATCTGAATCTATAATTCCACAAGTATCTATTGAGAGACACAAAACATTCAAATTCCATAAAATAAATAAAAAATTATTGTCAGAAATCGGTATAGCGATTAAAGAGGTTGGTACGAACACTGATACCAAAGAACAGGTTTGTTTTCTTAAACAGTTCATTTTTCTGATAACGAAAATTGACAAATGCCTCAGCGGCCAGATTAATTTTGGGATTCAACAGATATCCGCCTCTTGCTTCCACATTAATCAGCCTGGTCTTCAGCCCTTGTAAAAAATAGTTACCGTAGGCTTTATTTAAATCCGGCCCTATAAGGTAATCAGAAATAAAAATGTTACTTCCATTGTGTTCCAGGCTTTTGTCTAACCCCTGTTCCACATATTGAAATTTGGCAGATGCTGTCCAGTGGTTTTTCCAGAAATTGATAATGGTTACAGATTCTAAAAAGTTAGCGCCCAGCGGATGCGCCAGCGACTGATTGTAATTGGTGTAGCTCTGTTCCGGTGCTTTATGGGCATACACATACGGACGCACTATGTTAAACTCTGACTGGAAATCAAGGTGTTTAACTTTAAAAATATCAAATGTTTTATACCCGAATTGGGCAGCTACTTTTGTTCGGTAAAATCCGGCAGCCTTATAGGTAGCGCCTATATCCAGGTCATCCAGCATAATTTGCGTATAGATGATATGTTTCGGTGAGGCTCTGAATTTAAATCCTATTCCCAGCAATACGTTATCCGGCGACCCCAGCGCAAATTCTACCGGTCGAATAAAGGCAATCGGAATCAGATAGCTTGCCTCAATACCGCGTACTCTGTTGGAATCGGCATGAAACCAGGTCACCCCTTCAAAAAACGTAAACTGCATCCACTTCGCCACATCCACGCTGAACAAATGATAGGTGCCGTATTTTGTTCTGAATTTTGAAGGATCTGATTCTACTGTATACCCGTTAATCGGGCCGTATCTCATGACGTTATACAGGCAGGTGTATTTTATTCTCCAGAAATTCGTTGTCAATTTAAGGTAAGGGCTATTGGATGCATTGTCGCTCAGAAATAAAGAACGGTAACCTTCTCCCCAAAACTGTTTGTCATTCCCCAGTTGAATATTAAAATATTTATTCGGGGAATATGAAACATAGCCGGAAAACAGATGTGAGTTAATCCGGTTGCCTTTGAAGGATGCTTTTCGGTAACCCGGCAACACACCATACTGAGCAGCATAATCACTGACCTGCTGCAGGTAATCCTCAGTAACACCCTGATAGGTAAATGAAAGCGACACCTTTTTGGTAATATTGGCATCCAGCCGGACGCCATACCCTACTGTATAGCGCATCTTTTTGGAATTGATATCATAGCCAAATTCGGCATCAATAATTGGGTTAACGGCAATGTAATATTTCTTTTGTTTAAAGGAGGCAGACAGCAAGTCTCCTTTGAAGGCGCCGAATTTAAATCCTGATTTGCTGGAATCCGTATCAAATCCCAACTCCTGTAAAGCAGAATCGCCGATAGCGGTCTGCAATTCAGCCATATTATAAGGTTTTGCGCCGGTAATAAAATGAGATGACATCGGAATATACCTTTCCGCACGGTTTTGAAGCTCATAATTCAGCGGATAGTTGAGTTGTTGAGCAATTGCAGAGAAGGCAAATGAAGACAGTAAAATGAAGATTATTCTTTTCATCCGTTACAGGGTGCTAAAATAATTGTTTAAACTTTAATAAAATAGATTAAAAGCAAAAAGTTACACCCAAACATTAAATTCGTCCCTTATAGCTATCAGCAACAGGTTTATGCCATCCATCAGAAAAGTCGCCCGATATATTAATTTCTACCCAGCTTATCTGGGGGCGGGAATATCATTAAAATCCTTCAACGACGATTGTACAAAATTTGTGGTGCAGCTTAAAAAAAAGTGGTATAACAACAATGCAGTCGGCACCCATTTTGGCGGCTCTCTGTATAGTATGTGCGACCCTTTTTACATGTTTATCCTGATGGAAAACTTAGGTAAAGACTATATAGTCTGGGATAAAGCGGCTGGTATCCAATTCAAGAAACCGGGAATCGGGACAGTCACGGCAATTTTCGAAATATCTAAAGAAGAGATTAACAGAATAAAGACGGAAGTGGATGAAAAGGGCAAAGGTGACTTTATCTTTCATACACAAATCCTGAATGAACAGCACGACGTGGTAGCCGAAGTGGAAAAAGTTGTTTATGTCAGAAAGAAATCTTTTCAATCCCAATAACCTGTTTTCTGATTTATTTGACTTTCGTCCAGGTGTCTGATTTTCCGATAAACTTTATTTTGCATACATAGCCGCGTAAATGTAAGGTTCCATCCGGGTTCAATTTCATCTTGCCACAGTACACCGTACCTTTTTTGTAGACATTCCCATCCACAAATTCCCCTACATTCTGATCCCATTTGAAATTATAGACAGTTTTAAGCCCCATCACTGGTGTGTTTCTTTTCGCCGGATCATCATTATCCACATCGGTTCTGGGTTTGCCTTTTTTATCAAAAGGTTCTTTCATCCAGACTACCCTTCCTTCAATTTCACCGGAAGGTGTTCGCTTCAATTCAATTTTATAATCCTTATCACCTACCAGCCATACCCCGGAAATATCGGGTTCATTAATTGCAGATGCTGTAAAAAGCCCTGCCAACAGCAGGAACATCACCGATACAAATTTCCTAATCATTGTTTTTTTTATTTTAGTTGATACATACAAACGACAACATAATCCTTTTATCAATTCTCTTGCCATTCTGAAAATAAAATTACGAAAAATCCATTTTTACAACAACCGTTTCTTTTTAAAAAAATCCTTTATCATTTGGGAAGCTTCCATTTCCATCAGTCCGGATTGGATTTGAAATAAATCTGAAGCCGATTTTCTGCCTGAAGTATCCGTGGCAGCATATACGACTTTAGCTATTTGCGCTTCCCGGATGGCTCCGGTACACATCATACAAGGCTCCAACGTAACATAAAGGGTACAGTTGTTCAGGTATTTGCTGCCTAGATAATTGCAGGCGGCTGTAATGGCCAGCACTTCAGCATGCGCCGTCGGGTCATTCAGCTTCTCCACCTGATTATACCCTTTTCCTATAATCTTATTGTCACAGGTGACAACCGCGCCGACAGGCACCTCATCTTCATCAAATGCCAGTTTTGCCAGTTTTAAGGCTTCCTGCATGAAAAAAATATCAAAATCAAACATTCTTTAAGACGGTTTAATCTATGTAAGTTTGAAGATATCACTTTTAGCCGTACTTTTACAGGAAAATAGAATGTAATAATTATACCTAAATTACTACATATTGTAAGGCAAACGAACCACCTGATGAAATTCCACTTAAAGCTGACTTTTGTATTTATTATAGTTTCTTATTCCATTTCCACACAGGCGCAAGAAATCTGGGACTGGGAAAAATGTATCGATTACGCACTGCGAAACAATATCCGGATTAAACAATCAGACCTCAACATTCAATTAGGGGAAAGTACACTGAAGCAACAAAAGCTCAACTACTCTCCGAACATTAATGCCAGCACCAATTACAACCTGCGGATTGGAAATAATTTCAATTTTTTCACCAGCGCGTATACAAAAGAAATGGTGCATTACCAGGATTACGGTTTGAATATCAGCCAGCCGATTTTCGACGGACTCATTACACCTAACAACATTAAAAAAAGCAGGCTCGACCTGCAGGCACTGCAACTGGACAAGGAAAACTTGCAGGACAATATACAATTGCAGATATTAACCGCATTCCTGAACATTATGAATGCAAGTGAACAACAGCAGCAAGCCATCAGACAGAAAAAAAATACTGAAGAACAATACGATCGTACACAGGCATTAATCAAAGCGGGCGCTGCGGCTGAAAACGCCTTACTGGATATCGATGCACAACTGACGAGTGAAGAATTATCCATCGCTCAAATCAAGAATCAGCTTGACCTGGCTTACCTTACTTTACGAACTATCCTGCAACTCGATATTAAAAAGGAAATTTCTATCAAAACGCCTGAACTTCCCGAAAATATAGGCATTTCACCATTGGAAAAAATTGAGGCCATTTATACCGCCGCGCTAACTCTGCGGCCAGAAATCAAAAGCAGCCGCCTCAAAATAGAAAGCGCACAGAAGGCTATTGCCGCTGCTAAAGGAAATTATTATCCCAAACTGGATTTTGTGGCCAACGCCTCTACATTTTTCTCCAGCCAGAGTAAATTATATAATCAGGTGCTGACCGGCAATACCACCGCCATTGGTTTTGTGGAAGGCACATTACAAAGAGTGCTTATTCCTGAAACCATTTCTGAATCCCGCAAAAACCCGTATACCAAACAGCTGAATCAAAATCTCAATTATGCCTTTGGCTTATCTTTGACCGTTCCCATCTTTAATAAATACCAGGTTCAAACCGCCGTCAGGCAATCCAAACTGCAATACGACAACAGCCTGCTGACGGAAAAGCAGGCAGAACTGGATTTATTAAACACCATACAACAGGCATATTTAAAAGCACAGGCATCAATAGAAAATTACAGAGCGGCTGATAAAAACTATATCACTTCTACAAAGTCCTATAATTATGCCGTCGAAAGGCTGAATGCCGGAAGTATCGACCAGCTGTCTGTCAACCTGGCAAAGACCAACCTTGCAATTGCCGAATCAAAGCTGACCCAGGCAAAATACGAATACCTGTTTAACACCAAAGTCCTGGATTTCTATCAGGGGAAAAAAATCACATTAGAATAAACATTTCCGCTATGAAGAATAATAAATTACTGTATATACTTGGAATAATTACGGTCATCGCCATTGTAGTAGCCATCATTGTCGGCAAAAAAAAGAAAGACAGTGCCGCTAAAGAAGTGGAGTTACAGGCCGTTTCCAAACGCGATATAATACAGACAGTTACGGCCAGTGGAAAAATATATCCGGAAGAAGAGGTGAAAATTAGTTCCGATGTGTCCGGTGAGATTATTGAATTGACTGTTAAGGAAGGCGACGTTGTCAAAAAAGGACAGCTGTTAGCACGCATCAAGCCGGAAAGTTATCAGGCAAATGTGGAACAAAGTGAGGCACAGTTAGACAATACAAAAGCGCAACTCTCCACCGCTAAGTCCAGAATCGCACAGGCAGAAGCACAGTACCTGCAGGCACAGCAGGCATTTGCCAGAAGCGAGGAATTGTACAATAAGAAAATCATTTCAAAAGCGGATTACGAAACGGCACAAACGACACTAAAAACAGCAAAGGCAGATGTAGAGGCTGCCAAACATACGGCAGACGCGGCTGATTTTACCATCAAGGCTACACAGGCTATGATTAAAGAGGCAAAAATCAATCTGAACAAGACGACTATCTATTCTCCTATGGATGGCATTGTTTCATTGCTGAATGTAAAGAAGGGGGAAAAAGTGGTCGGGACATTACAGATGAGCGGAACTGAAATGATGCGTATAGCCGACTTCAGCTATATGGAAGTGCGCGTGGATGTGAGTGAAGGGGAAATTACGAAAGTAAAACTGGGAGATACCGCATCTGTTGAAGTGGACGCTTATTTGGACAGAAAATTTGACGGAATTGTGACACAGGTATCTAATACGTCGAAAGGGGCATCCAGTGTATTAACCAGTTCTGACCAGTCTACAAATTTTGTCGTTAAGATAAGAATACTTGAATCCAGTTATCAGGATTTGCTCGCGGATAATCCCAAACCATTTCTACCGGGTATGTCTGCCACCGTTGATATTAAAACCAAAAAGAAATTTGGTGTACTGGCAGTTCCCATTCAGGCGGTTACCACAAAAGACTCTGTCTATGACGGTATCAACCACACTAAAGAAATCCTTTATGTCAACCATAACGGTATTGCAAAGGTACTGGAAGTAAAAACAGGTATTCAGGATGACAGCTATATCGAAATCATAAACGGATTAAGCGGTAATGAAAAAATCATTACGGGCCCTTACAATATCATCTCCAAAGAATTGAAAGCCGGAGATGCGGTAAAAGAAATCGATGCGGCAACCCTGAAAAAGAAAACGGAAAAGAAAGAAGAGAAAGAGGAAAAATAGTCTTTAACTTAAGCCCAGCATCTTTATCGCATTTACACACGCCTGATACTCCGCTTCGCGTTTATTTTTGCCGGTTCCGGTGGATTTGATTTCAGTATCCACTTTCAAGGTTACGAGAAATAATCCGTTTTCATCCGGCGAGTTATTATGCTCAAAAGCGATTTGTTTTTTCTGAGATTGCACCCATTCAATCAGGAAGCTCTTAGGGTCGGAAATGTTTTTATGAAAATTTTCCGTATCAAATCCTTCGACCAGTAATTTGCAGACCAGAATTTCAGATTCGTGCATTCCATAATCCAGGAAAAATGCACCTATGAGCGCTTCAAACGCATTCCCAACAATATCGGGCGCCTGTTCCAGTTGCCCACCTGCCAGTTTATGCCGAAGCAAAGCCGGTATCCCCAGTTCGTTCCCGATTTTATTCAGGTTCTTTCTGTTTACGATGGAAGCGCGCATCTTGGTCAGTGCACCTTCATCCTTATCTTTCGCGTTAAAATAGAGATACTCCGTTATGACAAAGTTGATAACAGCATCTCCGAGAAACTCGAGACGTTCATTTTTCTCCTGTATCTTTTTCGTAAAAGAGGAATGTGTCAGCGCGATGATATAGTTCTCTTCTGATTGAGCAGGCTCATAGCCCAACTTATCATACAGGGTATTGAACAGATAGACAGGTTCCTGTTTTCGTTTCCAAAAAATGAATTTCCTTAAAAGTGCTACCATATTAATCAGACCATCGTTTAAAAACTATAGAAGTATTATGGCCGCCAAAGCCGAAATTATTAGACATGACAGCATCCACTTTTTTGTATTGTGCGGTGTTAAATGTAAAATTCAGCCGGGTATCAATAGCCGGGTCATCTGTAAAATGATTGATGGTAGGCGGCACAGCATTATGTTTGATAGCCAGCACCGATGCGATGGCTTCAATAATACCGGCAGCACCCATCATATGTCCGGTCATGGATTTAGTGGCGCTGATATTTAGCTGATAAGCATGTTCACTGAATACCTGCTGTATGGCTTTCACTTCAGCAATATCTCCCAAAGGCGTAGAAGTACCGTGTGTATTGATGTAATCGATTTCTTCATGCTGTACGGAAGCATCCGACAAAGCATCCGTCATTACCTCCGCCACACTTTCTCCTTCAGGGTTCGGCGCGGTGATATGATACGCATCGGCATTCATGGCGCCTCCTGCCAACTCCGCATAAATGGCGGCGTTCCTGTTTCGAGCATGTTCTTCACTTTCCAGCACAATACAGCCTGCACCTTCGCCCATCACAAATCCGTCGCGGCTGGCATCATATGGCCTGGAAGCAGTTGAGGGTTCTTCATTTCTTTCGGAGAGTGCTTTCATCGCACCGAAAGCGCCTATGGAAACTTCGGTCACGGAGGCTTCCGCGCCACCGACAATCAGCACATCTGCCTTTCCCATACGAATATAATTCAGGGCATCTATCAAAGCATTAGTGGAACTGGCACATGCCGCCACTACCGAAAAGTTCATCCCTTTAAAACCATATTTAATGGAAATACCGCCACCTACAATATCGAGCAGGGTTCTCGGCACAAAAAACGGGCTGAAATGTCTGGGATTCCTGCCATTCAGATAATACTGGGATAATTCCTGTTCAAAAGTTTGTATACCCCCGAATCCGGAAGTAAATAAGACACCGACTCTTTTTTTATCCAGTGAGGGTACATCCATCAATCCCGCATCTTTGATGGCTTCCTCTGCTGCAATAAATGCATATTGGCCGAATGCATCCAGCTTTTTTAAATCCTTTTTATCGAAAAAATTATCCGGGTGGTAATCTTTTATTTCGCAGGCAAATTTTGTACGGAACAGTGATGTATCAAAACGGGTAATTAACTTGCTGCCACTGGTACCTTTGAGTAAATTATCCCAAAAGGCGTAAACGGAATTTCCTACAGGCGTAATGGCTCCCAATCCCGTTACCACTACACGCTTGTATTCCATATGCTTTGATTTAATAAGTATTAAGGCAGCATTTGAGTTCTGACGCAGAACCAATAAGAGACTGAATATTAAACGTTGGCTTCCAAATAGGCGATAGCTTCCCCTACTGTTTTAATTTTGTCGGCCTGCTCGTCCGGAATGATAATGTTGAATTCTTTTTCAAACTCCATAATCAGCTCAACAGTTTCCAGGGAATCTGCTTTCAGATCGTTTTCAAAACTTGCTTCCGGAGAGACTTCGTTGTCTTCTACACCCAACTTCTCAACGATTATCTTTTTTACGCGTACTGCAATTGTGGACATATCCATGAATTTATTAAAAATGATGTGCAAAATTAGCCTAAATTTTTATATTCTGTATAAAACCTTGTTAAAAATAATACTCTACTAACCGGCTGAATATCAACTGATTTAAAATTCAACTGAATAATTGTTGAAAAAGCCTCTGATTTTTAATCTATTCCTTCTGTAAATTGCGCAATAAATGGCAAGAAGGCAGATTATAGACATTGAATTCAATTTCACCACGTGGGGAATTAATTCCCACATGGAAGATTACCGGCTTTGTCTGAACCTGAACCAACATTTAAAATGGCATCTAAAACGTGTGCACGATATTGAATTTTACAGTCCCCAGATAAAGGCCACCAAACATTTTAACGTATACAAATATAAAAATGAGATTGACTTTTACACGCTGGAATTAATACAAAATAAAAACTCCGGCAATATCCTGATACCTGAATTAAAAAACTTTGACTTTCTTTTTCTGTTACATGGTGAAGAAGACTATTTTGAAAAAGACGCCTTTACCGAACTGCTGGCAAATTCACCGGGTGTGCAATCCGTTTTTGAGATAGAAGTCAACTCCCTTAAATCAAAACACAATCTGTTAATCCGACACTTTAATGAAGACTCCAAAAAGAAAAACTAAAATAGTTGCGACCATTGGTCCGGCAAGTAATTCTTACGCTACTTTAGTGGAACTTTATCAAAGCGGTGTAAATGTTTTTCGTCTGAACTTCTCGCACGGAAGGCATGAAGACCATAAGCAGGTCATAGAACATATTGTACAACTTAATCATGAACACCATGCCCATGTGAGTATATTAGCGGACTTGCAGGGGCCTAAACTGCGTACCGGTTTAATGCAGAACAATGCCATACATCTGGAAGAAGGAAAATCCATCAAGGTTACCTGTGAAGATGTGATTGGCACAAAAGAAATTTTTTCGGTGACCTATGAACACCTCGCCACCGATTTAAAAATCGGGGAATTCATTCTGATAGATGACGGAAAATTAGAGTTGAAGGTGGAAAAAATTCTGAATGATAAGATCATACAGTGCAAAATCGTTTCAGGCGGCACCTTGTCGTCTAAAAAAGGATTTAATTTACCGGACACCAAGATTTCATTACCCAGTCTGACAGAAAAAGACCGTACCGACCTGGCCTTTATCCTGACACAACCTGTCAACTGGGTAGCTTTATCTTTTGTACGTACCGCTAAAGAAATCAACGAACTGAAAGACATCATACACCGGCACGACTCACCGTTGAAAGTGGTGGCGAAAATAGAAAAACCGGAAGCCGTTAAGAATATCGACAGCATCATTAAGGCAACCGACGCGGTTATGATTGCCCGTGGTGATTTAGGTGTGGAAGTAGCGATGGAAGAAATGCCGTTGATTCAAAAAAATATCATTGAAAAATCTATTCAGAATGCGCGGCCTGTTATTATCGCTACACAGGTCATGGAATCCATGATAGATATGCCGCGCCCTACTCGGGCAGAAATTACCGATGTAGCCAACGGCGTGTTGGACGGTGCAGATGCCATCATGCTGAGCGGTGAGACTTCTGTCGGAAAAAATCCTGCAAAGGTGGTACAAACCATCGACCGTATTATCCGGCGAACGGAAATGGAAGAAGAAATCTATCATAAACACCAGCTTCCGGATAAAAATTCCAAAACTTTTTTGTCAGATGCCATTTGTTTCAATGCCTGTAAAATTGCCGCCGACGTGAATGCTAAAGCCATCAATGGTATGACGTATTCCGGATATACAGCATTCATGCTGGCCAGCAACCGCCCGAAAGCGGACATTCATATTTTTACCAGCAATAAAAGCTTACTGAACACCTTAGACTTAGTTTGGGGAGTAGATGTGTTTTTCTATGACAAATTTGTAAGTACGGATGAGTCCATTGACGACATCATCCAGATACTAAAACGTGAAAAAGTAGTATCGCCAGATGACATCATTGTCAGTACCGCCAGTATGCCAATCAAGGGCAGAGGAAGAACCAATATGGTGAAGATTAGTAAGATAAAATGAGAAGGAATGGAGAATGGAAAATTGGGAATTGGGAATCGGGATTTGTAAATCGGGATTTGTAAATTATGGATTAGGTTCATCTGGTTCAAATATATTTTTAAAATAGTCTGAATTTTCGTTTGGTTCTTGTATATCATCTTTAATACCCGCCAGATTTTTAGCTATATTCTTTTTGTAACCTGTCTGCATCAATCGGTGAATTTGCACCCGCTGGGCCTGCGGCGACCCGGCTCCGTGCATGGATTCTGTCAGGTAGCCTACCGCATTTCTGCCTAAAGTCAGATTTTCTATGAGGCGTAATATGCGCATTCTGTTTTCCGGGTTTATCCCATCCCGGCCTGCAAGGTATTTTTTCAGTAACGGCCCGGCATCGGGATGCCTGAAATCTTTCTCGGACGGCATCGTCACTACCAACCCTCCCGCTATATCCTGCGCAAGACGGCTGATTTCATAAGGAAATCGAGTGACATTGTGCTTGCAAACCTGAGCCAGCATATCATCTGACAGATATACACCGGATTCCATTTTCTTTGCCTGAGAGGAGGAGGCTATGCCAAGCCCGTATATGGTTTCATTCAGATGCGTCATTTCAATCAGCTTGTCCTTGATGTGCGAGGCTTTTTCCACTCCGTTATAATCCGCTATTGTGGCAGCAGCTCCAATCAGCGCATCACCCAGCCCGGTTTTACACACATAACTGCGGCGGTGATAGCAGGTAAACCGCTCGACCAGCATTGAAGCAAACTCAAACTCCCCGTGCATAAATACATATTCCCACAGTACAAATACCCTGTCAAAAATAATCATCGCCTCCTGCCCGCCGAATTTGGCATTCCCCACGTCAATATCGCCACCTTCCATGCTTCTCGTATCGCAGGACTGGCGTCCGTAGATATAGGTAATTCCTTCCGCATCAACAGGCATGGCGGCCACTACCGCCCAGTCTTTATCGGCTTCCGATAAACGGATAGTTGGCATCGCAATCAACCAGTGTGAATTGATGCAACCGGTCTGGTGGGCTTTTGCTCCCGAAATGTAGATTCCTTTTTCATTCCGTTCCACAATGCGGGTATACAAATCCGCATCGGCCTGCTCCGAAGGTGATTTGCTTCTGTCACCTTTCGGGTCCGTCATGGCTCCTCCAATTACATAATTAGCTTCCTGCATCTTTTTTACGAAATCTAAAAAACGGCGATGGTAATTCGTGTTATGTTTTTTATCTATTTCATAAGTGGTGGAATGCAATGCATTGATGGCATCCATACCGACACATCGCTGAAAACAGGTTCCGGTAGTTTGTCCAAGCTTGCGTTGCATCTTGTTTTGCATCACGAGATCCTGCGCACTCTCCGCGATATGGAGGAAACGATTTACCCGCATACCGGAAATCGTAGATGCTGCGCCAGCCAGTGTTTTATCTTTTACCGCCAGGTCATAGGTTTCGGCTACGGCATTAACGGAAGGCCTTATCATAGGATGATCAACAGGTTCTTCAATCAGTTCGCCCAATAAATAGACTTTCAGTTTTCTTCCCCGTAAACTTTGGATATACTCCTCGCCCGTTGTTATCATGCTGTAATTTTTTAGTAGTATAAATATATTGATTTATCCAACGACATATATCAACTTATTGAGCAAAATCAATTTCTTATCATCCGTAAAATTGATGTCTGTTAAAATAAGGACCTCAAACATTAAGCTATTGCTAAAAAATAAAACCCGTTTTTTTCCATTGTTTCAAAGAACTATCTTTAGAAAAATATCTGTTATATGATTTATATTATTGTCTTTTTCCTCCTTCACTGGTTTTTGTCCGTCTTTTTTCAAACAACTTTCTTACATCGATACGCATCACACAAGATGTTTACTACCGGAGTATTCAGGGAAAAAGTATTTCATTTCATGACATGGCTGTCTCAGGGTTCTTCTTATCTGGTTCCGAGGGCTTATGCTGTTATGCACCGTATGCATCACGATTTCAGCGATACCGAAAAAGATCCGCACTCCCCGCATTTTTTCAGAGATGTATTCTCGATGATGATAAAAACAAAAAAAATCTATACCGGATTTGTAACGGGAAAACTGACCGCTGCTTCTAAATACTGTCACGATCTGCCCGTTTGGGAAAAATTTGAATCCTTTGCCGGCCATTATGCTACCCGTATCGCGTGGGGTTTATTTTATATTGCTTTCTATTTAACCGTAATTATAAAATGCGACCTTTCTTATTTCTGGTTATTATTACTGCCTGTCCATTTTCTGATGGGCCCGATTCACGGCGCGATTGTCAACTGGTGCGGTCATAAATATGGTTATGCCAATTTTGACAACCAGGATAAATCCAAAAATACAGAGCCATTAGGGCTTTTACTGATGGGAGAATTATTTCAAAACAACCACCACAAATTTCCGAATTCCGCTAATTTCGCTAAGAAATGGTTTGAATTTGACCCAACCTACATCGTATTAATACTAATGAATTACGTGGGTATTATCAGACTGGTCAAAAAATAATCAGCGTTTCTGCCTGTTGACTTCATACAGCGCCATTGCTGTAGCTACGGACACATTATAGGATTCCAATTCAGGGCTCATGGGAAGTTTTACCAGTTCATCCACCAGCCGGATAACCGGATTGGAAATGCCTTCATCTTCTGAGCCCGCAATAATAGCCAACGGCATTTTAGTATTCACCTCATATATATAGTTATCGGCGGTACCATCTAATCCGATAATTTTAATGCCGTTATTTTTGATGTCTTTTATAGCCGCTGTCATATTTTCTACTCTGCAAACGGGAATTTTCAGCAATGCACCCGCCGAAATTTTAACGGCAACATCGTTAACAGCTGCACTTTCCTTTTTAGGAAAAATAATCGCATGCACGCCCAACCCTAAAGCCGTCCTTGCCAGCGCTCCCAAATTCCGGATATCCGTAATATTCTCCAAAATCAGCAATAACGGGTCTTCGCCTTTGGAAAAAACAAAATCTATGATTTTTTGCACCTCCTGATACTGAATGAGCGCGGTAAAGGCGAGCACCCCCTGATGATTCGCCCGGGACAGTGAATTAATTTTCACTTCAGGAACAAACTGATAATAAACTTCTTTTTCCCTGCAGAGCTGAATGATTTGTTTGACTACGTCGCCGGAGGCATTTTTAGATAACAACACTTTTTCCACTTCCTGAGTAGACTGAAGCAATTCCAGTACCGGATTCCTGCCTGCAATAAGCTGTTGTTTCATTCGGACACAAGATAACTAAAAAAGGCTGTCCCTAAAGGGACAGCCCGGTAATTTTAGTCACAGTTGGGGGTATAACTAAAACTATTTCTTTAAAAGGTCTCTGATTTCTGCCAGCAATTTTTCCTGAGCTGGTGGTTCAGCCGGGGCAGGCGGTGGAGCAGGTTGTTCGCGTTTCATTTTGTTAATCGCTTTAATCACCATGAACACAACCAGTGCCACAACGGTAAAAGTAATAACTTCAGAAATGAACGCACCGTACTTTACGGCTACTTCGGCTACTGCAGGAGTAGCGCCATCCGCAGCAGCAGCTACCGCCTCTTTCAAGACAATCTTTTTTTGGGTAAAGTCAACTCCACCGGTAAGCATTCCAATGGCCGGCATTACCATCCCATCAATAAACGCGGAAACTACTTTCCCGAACGCGGAACCCATGACCACACCAATGGCCATATCTATCAGGTTACCTTTGATGGCAAATTCTTTAAATTCCTGTAACATTCCCATATAATTGTATTTTAGTTAATACGAATATACTAAATATTTTTGACATTTATCATCTAAATACCTGCATAGGCACCTGTTGGGTCGGGTCGATGTTAGCGCTCTGCACCAAACCCGGAAATGCGGCGTACAGTTCTTTTTTAAAAGATTCATCTTTATACATCACTGCTAACATATCCATCCGCTTGACCAGATCCTCCGCTGATTTCTTATCATTGGCATACAAGGCTGCAAAATCGTTGTTCGGCAAATTGTAAAAACGGAGGCAATCTTTCAAATCTTTGATAAATAATTCCCTCACCGGTTTAGATTTCTCTCCCGCATCTGCACGATAATATAAATCAATCCACTGTACGCTCAGGATATTGAAAAATTTATTGTTTGGAGAATAATATGGAGCATTCACATATTGAAATTCTTTTCTGACTTTTTCCAGCACATCCAGTGCTTCTTTCTTCCTGTTATTTTTTACAAGGTCATCCGCAATTCCGAAATGAACACTTTTCAGGGTATTTAAGATACGGGCGGAATTTTCATCTACAAACATTTCTCTTTCTCCTAATCCTCCGTATTTATATTTATGCATGACCAGGTCATAATTTTTATCGGTATTCATGGCAAAGTATCCACGCTGATTCTCGTCAAACCGGCATGGCACCAGACGCAGGATTTCACCTTCCTGTATCAGATATTTACTTAATCCGTTATAATAGGTGTCTTCTACTGTATTCGCAAAACAGATAGGGCGGCTCCAGTCGGCTGCGGCTACCATAGCGAGTACGGCCAGATCATATTTTATGATTCTGTTTTTTCCCAAATCCCACACGATTTCATCCACTATCTTGTCATTATACTTATCCGGAACCGCGCCGAACTTCTCCACAGCGGCTCTGTCCACTTTCAATTTCAGCTTCGTGGTAGGCAGGTAATTGACGGTTTCGCCACGCTGTGTTTGCGCTTTAAACTGTGGGTCATCGCTCAATACAAACGTCATGATATTCTTGATATCATAGTACTGATTAGGATCAGCAAATCCGGATTGGTCATTATACTGAATTACATCTCTGGTATTTCCTCTGTATTTATCTTCCGTAAAGTCCTTATGAAATGGAATTGGCCCTGATTTATTGGCTGCCCTGTGCAGGAAATCGATATACCAATCCACTCCCAGTAAACTCAGGTTCACAATCCGTACATCCGTACGAATCCCCTCTACCTCCTGCGCATACCACAGCGGATAAGTATCGTTATCCCCCTGCGTAAACAAGATGGCATTTGGCGGGCAACTTACCAGATAATCAGAGGCAAAATCGCGTGCCATGTATCGTCCATGCCTGTTGTGATCATCCCATCCTTGTTTTGCCATTATATAGGGTACAAAAAGAAACAGAATAGTTGTTGCCAGCGCAATCGGCATTCCCGGTATTTTTTTGCTCTTGAGAAAATCAAATACCGCTGCGACAGCCAATCCGATATAGATGCAGAACGCAAAGAAAGAACCCACCAGTGCATAATCGCGCTCGCGGGGTTCACGAGGCGGCTGATTGGTATAGACTATCAATGCAATTCCCGTAACGACAAACAATAATCCGAATATGATAAAGTAGTCGTTGCTTTTTCTGTACATGTATACCAGGCCAATAATACCCAGCAGCAACGGTAACAGATAAAACTTGTTTCTGGCTTTCTGATTCAGTATCTGCTGAGGCAGTCCTTCCTGACTGCCGAGGTGCATATTATCAATAAATCCGATACCGGTAAGCCAGTCACCATTCATTTTTTCATTTCCGGGCGTACCCTGATAATCATCCTGCCTTCCGCCGAAATTCCACATAAAATAACGCCAGTACATATACCGCATCTGATAATGGAAGAAATATTTCAGGTTGTCACCAAATGTAGGCTTTCCCTGAAACCCTGTCCAGTACTGATACAACGCGGATGCACTTTCTCCATCATTGGTTGGCCCCATACGCGGAAAAAACATTTCATCTTCGGGATTATAGGTATAGGCGATTTTCTCCCCTTTTACCTCATATCTTTTTGTCTTTTTATCCTGATAATAGTCTTTGCCTGTGGTTTCATAACCGGTAGGCTGCGCATCAAATAAAGGCCCTTTGACTAAGGCGCGGGAGCCGTATTGTTCACGGTTTAAATAGGATAACAAACTGAAAGCATCTTTCGGGTTGTTCATATTGATAGGCGGATTTGCCGCCGCGCGTATCGGAACCATCACATAGGAGGAGAACCCGATAAAAATGACCAGAAAACATACAACAAACAACTGCAGATCGGCATGCTGAATCTTGTGCGCGTAGTAGATTAAGAAGATGAATACGGAAAAAAGCAACACCCAGAAGAAAATAAATCCGATATTAAACGGCAATCCGATACCGTTCACAAAGAAATATTCCACAGCACCCGCCATCTTAATGGCAATCTGGATGACGCCGATTTGTACCATACCCAACAAAACAAAGCCAATTATAAAGGCAACAATAAAGCCTGGTGTGGTATGTTTGAATTTCTTAAAATAGTAAACAATAACGGCAACAGGTATCACCAGCAAGGATAATAAGTGTACCCCGATAGAAACACCTATCATAAATGCTCCGAAAACCAGCCAGCGGTTGCCATGCGGTTCATCTGCCTCTTCATTCCATTTCATGACCGCCCAAAGCACGATAGAGATGAAAAACAAGGATGAAGCATACACCTCTCCTTCAACTGCTGAAAACCACATCGTATCTGAAAATGATGCAGCCAATGCACCTACGGCACCGGCACCCATGATGGCAATGGTAGTATCCAGCCCAATTTGCTCTCCTTTTTTAACCAATAATTCTTTGGCGACCAGCGTAATGGTCCAAAACAGGAACAGAACGGCTCCTGCGGTCATCGCCCCGGACAGGAAATTCACCATTAATGCCGGATTAGACGGGTTAAAAAGGGTAAATATCCTTCCTAAAATCATAAAAAAAGGAGCTCCCGGAGGGTGCGCCACCTGTAACTTATAGACACAGGATATAAATTCCCCGCAATCCCATAAACTACCTGCTGATTCTAAAGTGGACGTGTACTGCCAAAGTGAAATTGCAAAAACAATAAACCCAGTAATGGTGTTTATTAATTTGTATTGTTTAGTCATTCAACTCGATTTTGGTCAAAAATAAAAAAAATAAGCCGTTATTGGGCTTTCACAGGATGTGAATAAATGCAAATGTTAATAAAAGAGGCCAGAAGTTGTCTGTAAATCAATGTTTTCGTTTTTAATGCTACTCCCATACCATAAATAGTGTTGTCCGAAGATGGCCATACTGATTTTATCCTTAAACAAGTTGTAATCAGCAGGTTTATATGTTGCATATCATAAAAAGGAAATCATCTTGTACTTCCAAACAGAGCCATCCGTTCTTTTCTGCTTCAAAAAATGCTTTTTTGTCTTCATAAAGTTTTTTTAAAGAAACCAATCCTAATATAGTTTCGTTTTTTATGAAATAATCTTAACTTTGCAATCCGAAATTGGCTTATGGTGTAACTGGCAACACGTCTGATTTTGGTTCAGAAGAGTTCAGGTTCGACCCCTGATAAGCCAACGGAGTCCCGCAGCAATGCGGGACTTTTTTATTTTTAATGAGTTCCGGAAATCAGGCTGTTTTCTCAAACACATAAATCAGACTGGAGTAGTTGCCATCCTTTTGGGCCGCCTGATTACTAATAAACCCTATAAAAATGGCTTTTACATACGCTAAAAGCCGGTGAGTTCCTTTATGCCATTCACTGCGCATAGAAACATAATAGGCATCCAGCAACAACGGATGCTGCTCCAAAAACCGGAAATGATGCTGTTCCACTATCTGCCGGATGTTTTTTGGGGAGAAATGGTAAATATGACGCGGAACATCTATGGCATCCCAGTATTTGCCATACTTTTTCGCATCATAGCTTTCAATATTCGGAACCGCAATGATTAATTTACCATTCGGTTTTAACCATTGATTGAAATAATCAATCTGTACGTGCAGTTCGTGTATATGTTCCAGCACATGCCAGAGTGTAATGACATCAAATTTTCCCTTTTCGATAGAAGCGGATTGCTCTGTGGAATAAGTATCCACCTTGTTGATTTGCCTGGCCACTTCGCGCGCCTGTGCTTCCGGCTCCACTCCTTCGGCTAAAATCTGCTGTTGTTTTACATATCCCAGAAAATCGCCGGTACCGCAGCCAAAATCCAGTAAAGAGAATCCGTTTTGCTTACCGACGATACCTTGAATCAGCCCTAACTTTTTACTCTTCATATAATTACGCGCCAGGCGGTAGATGCTTTCTACCAGTCCTTTTTTGTGGCTCGTATGAGAGATATAAGTGTCATAGCTGTAATATTTGCCTATTTCAGCAGCATCCGGACGGGGATTAGTGAAAATAAATCCGCAGGCGGAACACTGTGTTATATCAAAATACTCAGTAGAGTAATTGTCTTTCGCTTTCAGATAAGGCCTGAAATCATTTCCTCCGCAACACAAACAAGTTTCTAATTTTTCCATATTGTTTTATACGCTGAAACTAAACGATGTACTATTTAAATTTGCTGAACTGAAACGATCTAAATTTTTTATTTCCAGTCCTTGCTACTTTTCCTATTTATGTATTCCTGAATTTTTTAATCGCTTTCACTACGATGGGAGGTAATACATCATTGGCCAGATTGACCATCGAATTAAATACTTTCATTTTCCCTGAATCCTGTCCTTCGCGAGTGGCAAAGGTAGTGGTAATTCGTGCTTTGTCGCCAACATTCACCTCTCCTTCCGGGCGGCCGTTGGTATAATAATACAACGCGATAGAACGGCGGCTTCTGTCGGGCGGGCAAGTCAGCGGGTCAGGCAGGCCATGCCAGGAAAAATCCGTTGTAGAAAACATCGCCAGCCGGTTGAATGAAGGCAGAATCTTTTTCACACATCGGCTCATATCACGTTCCCATAATTCAAAATGGCCGCCATATTCTTCCTTCCAGTCTTCATTCAGATATACCAGTATATTCAACCTGCGATCCAGTTTCGTCAATTTATGTTTATGGAAATCGACGTGCATTTTCAAATAGCCGCCGGGTTTGATTTCATGAAATCCGCCGCCTTCAAAATACGGATCAGGAATCAGAGTCTCTTTGATTCCGGTAAGGTTTTGCAAGAACTCCAGAAACGGTTGTGAATTCAGAAAATGAACAAACGCTTTTGTCGTTGGCCCAAACCGATACTCTCCTTTGGTAGCCAGCTTCAGTTCATTCGGGTTTTCATATTTTATATCCTCTTTTGTTTTTCCTATTTCCGGAAACTCTTTAATGATTTCCCGCAACATTTCCGGGTTAAACAAATCATCAAAATAGCCGCTCGGAAACGGAGCCGCGTTGATATATTCTTCGTGTTTCATTTTTCCAAATTCCAGTAATTCCGGAATGGACATTGTGTTCAAAAACTCCATTGAATCGTATTTGTGCCATAAAAATAGGAAATTTAACGGGATAAGTTCAGGTTCTGAAAACTACTAAAATTAGGTAATTTAAAAAGTATCATCATAATTATAAGTTAATTCTGTTTGCCCCGTTTAGGGTTTCATTAATCATATACTTTATTTAACTTCACCTCTCAATCTGTATCTATGTCAGCAGCACAAAACGAAATTAAGCGCGTGACCACGCACAAACTGAAAGAAATGAAGGAGCGCGGCGAAAAAATCGCCATGCTTACCGGCTACGATTTCTCCATGGCAAAGATTCTGGATGATGCCGGAATAGACATCATTTTAGTCGGTGATTCCGCATCCAATGTGATGGCCGGCCATGAAACGACATTGCCAATTACACTGGATCAGATGATTTACCACGCCCAAAGTGTGGTACGCGCTATCAGGCGTTGTTTTGTGGTGGTAGACCTTCCCTTTGGTTCTTATCAGGGCAATTCCAGAGAGGCGCTGAATGCATCCATCCGCATCATGAAAGAAACGGGAGGACACGGCGTAAAACTGGAAGGCGGCAGGGAAATCGGTGAATCGGTAATCAGAATTCTGACGGCCGGTATTCCGGTTATGGGACACTTAGGATTGACACCACAGTCTATTTATAAGTTTGGCACCTACACCGTTCGCGCCAAAGAGGAAGAGGAAGCCGAACGCTTGCTGGATGATGCGAAATATCTGGAAAGCATCGGATGTTTCGCGCTGGTACTGGAAAAGATACCCGCTGCATTGGCCAAAAAAGTCAGTGAGAGCATTTCCATTCCGGTGATAGGCATCGGCGCCGGGCCGCATGTGGACGGACAGGTATTGGTTACACATGATATGCTGGGCATCACACACGAATTTAAACCCCGCTTTTTACGTCGCTACCTGAATCTGTACGACGATATTAAAAAAGCAACCGAGTCGTATATTTCAGATGTGAAAAGTCGGGATTTTCCGAATGAGAAGGAACAGTATTAATGAAGTAATGTAAAAGTGAAACAATGTATGTAAAAATCTGGCATCATTTTGTTCATCATACATTTGGAGTTACTAGATCAAAAAACATATAATACGCACTAGCGTGTGTTACATTTCTACTTAAAAAATTAAACCTCAAAAAAACATTATTTTCTCAGCAGAGACTACTGTGTGTAGTCATGTGCGCGGCAGGTCTCTACGTTGAAAATGAAAACTGTTTGTAAACCTGACGCAGAGTCCTCTCCGGAGACTCTGCTGGGAAATAAGATTCTTAATACTCACTACTTAATACTTAATACTCACTACTTCCCTCAATACGCTCTCACATTCTTGCCTTCCATGTAATTGATGAAGGCGTTCAGCGCAACGCGGTTGCCGCCCGGTGTAGGATAGTTGCCGGTAAAGTACCAGTCGCCTAAATTATCAGGACAAGCTTTGTGCAGGTTTTCTATCGTCTGGTAAATCACCTCCACATCCGAAAAAATATGATTCGGTTTCACAATATCCGCAATTTTAGCAGATATCTGTTCCGGTGTAAATGGCGCGTACACCTCTTTCACCAGGTTTTGTATTTCATGCAGCGGCTTTTGTATTTCCTCTTTACATTGTTTGTAGAGTTCTTCCAACACAACATATTCGTTTCGGTCTTTCCACAACTGCGCGGCTGCCTGAAATGCCACAAAACTGCCCATTTTACTCATGTCAATACCATAGCAATCCGGATACCGGATTTGCGGTGCGGAAGAAACCACAATAATTTTTTTCGGCTGCAACCTGTCGAGCATCGTCAGAATACTTTCTTTCAGCGTGGTACCGCGAACGATGGAATCATCCAGAACGACGAGTGTATCGGTATTATTTTTCACCAAACCATACGTAATGTCATAAACGTGGTGTACCAAATCATTTCGGGAAGTATCTTCCGTGATGAACGTGCGCATCTTCACATCTTTGACCGCGATTTTCTCTATGCGCGGCATTACGGACAACTGGCGCTGCAGCTCTTCGGTGCTCTTTATTTCCCCGTTGTTGTATGCCGCCAGTTTCTGCTGGATGTGCTGCTTTTGTATCTCTTCCGTCATGCCCAGAAAAGCCACTTCGGCGGTGTTGGGAATATAGGAGAATACCGTATTTTCCAAATCGTAGTTAACAGCTTTTAAAATCGCCGGCACCAGCAATTTTCCCAAATTCTTTCGCTCTCTGTAAATTTCAAAATCGCTGCCACGGGAAAAATAGATACGCTCGAAACTGCAAGCCTTACGCTCCTGCTGCGGCGTGCACTCCACCTCGCCTACGCTGCCATCCTTTTTTATAATCAGGGCGTGGCCGGGTTTGACTTCCTGTACCTTGCTTCGGTGTACGTTAAAGGCGGTCTGAATGGCAGGCCGCTCAGATGCCACTACCACAATCTCCTCATCTTTATAATAGTAGGCCGGACGGATGCCGTTCGGGTCTCTGAGTACAAACGCGTCGCCGTGGCCTATCATGCCCGCCATGGCATAGCCGCCGTCAAAATCGTCGGCAGCATTTTTAAGGATATCGCCTACGTTGATACCATGTTCAATCAGCGGTGTGATTTCATAGTTGGACAAACCGGAGGGTTTGAATTTTTTAAATAAACGCTGGTTTTCCACATCCAGGAAATGGCCAATCTTTTCCAGTACCGTCATGGTATCGGACATCTCGCGGGGAAACTGCCCCAAATCCACCAGTCTGTCAAACAACTCATCGACATTGGTCATATTGAAATTCCCGGCTACGATAAGGGTTCTGGTTTTCCAGTTGTTGGCGCGGATACGCGGGTGGCAGTTGCTCATGTCGTTGCCGCCGTGTGTGCCGTAGCGCAGGTGGCCGAGCAGCAACTCGCCCATAAAAGGATAATGGTTTTTGACATATTCCATATCCTTTATTTTTTCTTTTTCCCTGTCGTTTAAATCCGCAAACGGGCGGAACACCTTATCGAAAATGGCTTTGATGGCCTGCTTGTCCACGCTGCGCTCCCTGTCGAAATAGGGCTTGCCGGGAGCGGTATCCAGTTTGATGGTGGCCAGTCCGGCGCCATCCTGACCACGGTTGTGCTGTTTTTCCATGAGCAGGTACATCTTGCTGAGACCGTAGTGGATATCGCCGTATTTTTCTTTATAGTAAGACAGGGGTTTGAGCAGCCTGAGTAAGGCAATGCCGCATTCGTGTTTGATAAGTTCGCTCATTTCCGTAAGGGAAAATTGGTATGAACAAAAATACGGTTTGTTTTTGAAAACATTTTAGCCGAAATATGAAGTGTGAGTTATGAATGTGGAAATAGTAAGAATATGGCAATTTTTATATAGAAAAATGTATATTTGAATAATCCGAACTAAAAGTACGGGTATACAACCAAAATGGGCATATACCCGAACCAAAGGTGCGGGTATAAACAGGTTGGCGGTAATGCTAAATGACAGACTATGAGCAATTACAAAATATTATCAAATATTCTAGACCAAATCAGAAAAGAAGCTCCAACAAGTTTGCCCTTTTATCATCATACTGATATTGAAAGAGTAAACCAAGCTAGAGCAAGAGCTTATATTCATCTATACTTAAAGGCATCTATTGGGATTCTGGATTTTGAGGAAAGAGAAGGATTTATAACAGATGGAACACACGATGGCGGCATTGATGGTTATTACATTGATGAAGAATCAAAAGCTATTCTTTTTATTCAATCAAAATTTCGAACAACAGAAAATAATTTTGAAAATAAGGAGATTACTTTAGAAGAAATCCTCAAAATGGATATTGATAGAATTTTGCAAGGTGAAACAACCCATGAAAATGGAGTTCCATATAACGGCAAAATACTTGGTATGCAAAGAAAACTTAAAGAATTACCAGACATAGCAAGATATAGATATGAAGTAATTATTCTAGCAAACCTGAATAGTATAACTGATAATAGATTAAGGCTTTTAACTTCTGGAATTCCTGCAAAAATTTATGACCATAAAAAAACTTTCTCGGATTTGGTTTTCCCGATAGTCACAGGTTCATTTTATAATTATAGCGACTTGTGCATTAATGTAAATTTAAGTAATAAGTCGTCAGGTGCACATATTAATTACTCAGTAGAAACTTCTCAGGGAAATTGTGACATAACAGTACTATTTATTCCGCTTAAAGAGATTGGCGAAATAATGCATAAATACAAGAATTCAATACTCAAATATAACCCTCGAAGCTATTTGACTTTAAAGGAAGGAAGTATTAATAGCGAAATAAAAAAGACTGTATTAAAAAATACCACAAATGAATTTGCACTTTTTAATAATGGTATTACAATATTGTCAGATGAAACGTTTTTTAATCATAGAATCGGCCAGAAAGATAAAGCTCAATTAAGTATTAAAAATCCACAAATAATTAATGGTGGACAGACAGCCTACACCCTTAGTCTACTATATGAAGACTCTTTAAATGACGATACAGGAATTGCTGAAAAACTTGAAAAAAAAGAAGTGCTAGTTAAAATAATAACGTTCAGCTTAAACAAAACTTCTTCGATTAATGAGAAACTCGAATTAATAGAAGAAGTTTCTGAGGCTACTAACAAACAAAATCAAGTAAACAGCGCTGACAGAAGTTCTAACAATCCACTTTTAATATCTTCACAGAGTTCACTTTTTAATGACTTCGGCTTATTGCTTGAAAGAAAAAGAGGTGAGTTTTATGATGGACTTAGGTTCGGTTATATTGACAAATCACAAATAATTGATAGAGGTATCTTTATGAGAATATCATTCTCATCCCTTGGTTACCCGGTGCCTCCCAAAAAGGAAAAACAGCTGTTAACAGAAGACAAAATTAATACGGTATTGAATGACAATACCAATTTTAAAATGTACTTCTTTGGTTGCTTATTGTATTCTGGGTTGCAGACTTTATCAGGTAAAAATAAATTATCCGAATCTTTTTCTTCAGCAATGTTCGCAGTTATATCTGTTTGTTCATCAAAATATTACAAAGACTCACTAAATGAGGAAAATTTAAAGAGCACTGCAAAAAAAGCAATCGAAGAAATATCAAATGAATGGACAAAATTTGAAGATTATATAGTTGAGCAATTACACAATAATTCATACTTTAATTATAACTATAATTTCTCGAATAAGACATATAGACTTAATAGTAAATTTTCAAATTATTACAGGTCAAATAATCTTGCCGTAGATTTGAATAATTACTTCTTTGAAGGAAAAAATACAATTGTTGAAGAGAATGGAACAAGAAAAGGACTTGATACAATTGAGAAATTCCTTGGAAAATACTTGACATTAGATTTGATAGAGAAAATTAAACCTCTTATAAATCAAGCAAATTGGTTTGACGAAATTTCAATTAATGAAACGGCTGACTTACTTCAAATTGACCCAAGGACAGTAAGAACTGCTATTAAGTTAATTACTTCTAAGGATTATGGGTACTACTTGACAAGTAAGAATGAAGCACTGGCACTAACAGCACCTACCCAAAAGGCGGGTTTTCGTATTCCAAAGACAATTTAATGGTAAATCAAGCATTAGTTTTTCAAATCAAGTTTCTTTTCTTAGCAGAGTCACCTGAAAGGCCTGCCTGTCGGCAGACAGGGACTCTGCGTAGATGAAATTATGGCTATAGAATTACGCAGAGTCCTCTGCGAGAGACTCTGCTGAGAAAGAAAGCATGAGACGCTTACAAGGCTTACATTCATCTGCAATTAAGCATTCCAATCACACAGCCATAACATTTGAATTCTATAATTAACGAATAAATGTGTATCTTTGCACCAATTATAGAACCGGCACCACCGGTTTTTTAGCTGCCACGCGAATATGCCGGTTTAAAACCCCTTCTCCAGTTTTTTATCCTGTACGTGGTTATTTATAACAGTCTGTATGCTGCATATTCTATACATTCTCTTTTATTAAACTAAACATGTTATTTAAAGACTTGCATTTAATTGAGCCTATTTTACGGGCTCTGCAAACCGAAGGCTATACACAGCCTACCCCTATTCAGGAACAAGCCATTCCGCATGTACTGCAACAACGCGACCTGCTGGGCTGCGCACAAACCGGTACCGGAAAAACCGCCGCATTCGCGATTCCCATGCTGCAATTGCTGGCAGAAAACCTCGTGAACGGCAAACCGACCAAAGCGCCGAAAGCGCTCATCTTAACACCGACCCGCGAGCTGGCCATACAAATTGAGGAAAGTTTCGCCGCCTATGGCCGACATATTCCGTTGAAACGCGCTGTCATCTTCGGCGGGGTAAATCAGCATTCTCAGGTAATGACGCTGCAAAAAGGCATCGATATTCTCATCGCTACCCCCGGCCGTTTGCTCGACCTGATGAATCAGGGATACGTTGACCTGCGTTCCATCCGGATCTTCGTACTGGATGAAGCCGACCGCATGCTCGATATGGGCTTCGTGAACGACGTAAAAAAAGTGATTGCGAAATTGCCGGTACAACGGCAAACCTTATTTTTTTCGGCTACCATGCCGGCGGAAATTAAGGGTCTGGCGGATTCTATTTTAACAAACCCCGCGAAAGTGGAAGTCACTCCCGTATCTTCAACTGCCGACACGATTGATCAGTCCATCTTTTTTGTAGACAAGAAAAACAAGAGCGCATTGCTGACTTTTCTCTTAAAAGACAAAGCTATCAAAAGTGCACTGGTCTTCACCCGCACCAAACACGGCGCTGACAAAGTGGTGAAAATACTGAATGCAGCGACTATCAAATCGGCCGCTATCCACGGCAATAAATCTCAGAATGCACGACAAGCGGCTTTGCAAAATTTTAAAAACGGCGACATTCGCGTATTGGTAGCGACCGATATCGCCGCACGCGGCATCGACGTGGATGACTTAACGCATGTATTCAACTTCGAATTGCCGGAAGTACCGGAAACGTACGTGCACAGAATAGGCAGAACCGGCAGGGCGGGAAATTCCGGTATATCCTTCTCCTTCTGTGATACGGAAGAAAAATTGTTGCTGCGCGATATCCAGAAACTGATTGGCAAGCAAATTCCGGTACGGGTGGATCATCCTTATCCGTTATCACAGGCGGTGGCTGAACTGGAGAAACCGCATGTACACCAATTCGCGCCGCCGCAAAAGAAAACAAATGCACCGGAAAAGAAAAAACGCAAATGGTATCATAAACCAAGGGCATAATAAGTTCATGCACTCAAATTAATTGGTAAGGTTTTTGTTATAGTTATAACAAAAACCTTATTTTTTATCCGGAAATGTATGAAAACTGCGGGTATATTTTTGGCAATGGTATTGACGACTGCAATTTGTCGGGCGGAAAAAGATTTCCCGGATTGTGAGAAAACCTACTTCACGTCGGGGCAACTGTCTACACAAAAATATTTTGACAAGGCGCATCGTTTCGGGAAAGCCTATGCCTATAACAAAAAAGGGAAAGTGATTTATGAGAAAGACCTCCGTGCCTTTGCCGGACATGCATCTGTCTATTTCACGTTTCATCCCAACGGCGCAGTAAAACGGGCAGACTGGAGCAGCGCGCCGGATGCGGGCATTCAGTGGTACAGCAGCAGGGATGAGTTTTCGGAAGACGGCAACTTAATCTACCATGCCGTCCAAAACTATGATGATTATATTCAATTAAGAGCGCCATTGTACGACAAAAGAAAAGACACGGAGATTATAGTTAAACCCGGAAAAAACGATACCATCATCACCGACAAGAAGAAAGTGGAAACCTGGTTCATCAATCACACCTGGTATCCGGTAACGGTTATCGCTATTAGTAAGACTACCCAGAAGGAAGTGTCGGAAGAGAAAATCATGCCCGGTGACAGCGTGAGCATCGTCAGTTATGATTTTAGCACAAAAAATAATGAGCCATCCCGCAAGTATAAATTTGAACTTATTCCCAATATCACAAACAGCCAGCTAAAGCCTGTTGTAAAATCTATCAGAAGAAAAATAAAACCTAATAAAAATGTGGTCTATTATTATACCGTGGAAAATAAATCAAAGCCGGATTAGTTCGATGGTTTCCGGTTTATTTGTCTCAAAGGAAACGGGCCGCAAAGGAAATCCGCTGTACGCATTCATAAACTTTTTGAATTTTGACGGTTTATATTGTGTATCATTATATTTCACTTCGTAGGCCTTTCCGGTATATAAGGTATCTTCGACAATAAAATCTACTTCATTGCCATCAGCGGTTCGCCAGTAACGCAGGCTGTCTGTACCGTACTGCTGGCGCAGACGAATGAACACAAAATTCTCCAACAACTGTCCTTTATCCGACCTCTGAGAGACCGGATGCTGCAATTGATTACAAATAATATTCCGCAATCCTAAATCATTAAAATAAACCTTAGGCATTTTTACCAATTCCTTTCGCAGATTTCCATATTTAGGAGGCAGCAAATGTATATGGAATGATTTTCGGAGCAAGTATAAATAATTGTCTATCGTGCCAACCGAAAGTTTAAGGGTATTGGCAAGTTCATTCTGATTAACCAGATTTCCAACCTGATCCGCCAGGATACGAACAAGGTTAAAGTATTTTAATTCTTCTTTGATGTCCGCCTCCAGCGCGTCCTTTTTCATATGCGAGTTCACCAAATCTTTCAACAAATCAATCTTGGCAGAATTGCTACTTTCCAGCACTACAGCAGGATAACCTCCGTAAATCATATATTCATCAAACAGATTATCCAGTTCTTTCCTCTTCAGCGATTGATAGTCCGGACGCCTCCTTAGCTGCTGCCACTCTGCTATCAGTTTATCTTCCGATTTGAAATGCAGGAACTCTTCAAAGTTCAGGGTATATAATTCAAATATCTTCTTCCTGCCAGCAAGTGAATCTTTAAAATCCCGGTTGATATAAAAGGCACTGCTTCCTGTTGCTATTATCTTTACTTTGCCGGAAAATTTATCATATAACAACTTTAAAAAATTGGTCGGATCTTGGGCATATTGAACCTCGTCAATTAATAAATACATTCTATCATTGTGCGTTAAATCATCCGGATGAATAGTATACCTGAAAATATTTTCCGGATGCTCATCCAAAGCTTTCAGGATGAGGGGTTCTTCCAGAGTAATGTAGAATGCCTTTAATTTTTTTTTCAATAAATACGTTTCGAGTTGTCTGATAATAGTCGTCTTGCCAATCTGGCGAGCACCTATTACTATCGAATGTCTATTTTCGGGTAAGTGACTGATTAATGCCTCAAAAATTTCTGTTCGTGTCATACATTCGTGTATTCCTGACGCAAAGATAGGTAAAATCGATAATTTTAGATTTCAAATGTGTAAATATCGGATAATTTTAGATTGTAAATGAAAAAATATCGGATAATTTTAGATTTATGTTAAAAAAACATCGGTTTTATAGTGCATGTTTGGGTGTTTCCATGTACTTCATATCCTCGAGGTAAGCATCTTTTACAGCCTGAGCCACTTTTACCGCCACATTGAGGTCTAACGTTGAGGGAATTATATTATCCCGGTGTAAATCTTCGACGCAACTTGCAATGGCATAAGCGGCAGCCACTTTCATTCGCGGCGTGATTCTTCGGGCGCGGATGTCGAGGGCACCGCGGAAAATTCCGGGAAATGCAAGCACATTATTGATCTGATTCGGCACATCGCTTCTGCCGGTCCCCACCACACCGGCACCGCCGAGGTATGCATTTTCCGGTGAAATTTCAGGGATTGGGTTGGCAAGCGGAAAGATGATGGGAGCTGTATTCATACTCGCCACATCTTCTGTGGTCAGCTGGTTTGCCTGGCTTACGCCAATAAAGACATCGGCATTCTTCAAAGCTGTTTTCAGAGTACCTTTCGTATTAAACGGGTTGGTGTATTTTAAAATCTCGCGTTTGAAATCATTTAAATCAGAACGGTCTTTGTGTATAATACCTTTGGTATCGCACATCACGATTTGTTTTACTGGCGTGCACACAGAAGGATCAATTTCATGGCACATCAGCAGTTTGGATATAGCCAGGCCGGCGGCACCCGCCCCGTTAATCACCACCTTCAGTTCTGCAATATTTTTGTTCAGTAATTTGCAGGCATTAATAATTCCGGCGAGTACAACGATAGCGGTACCATGCTGGTCGTCATGAAAAACGGGAATACCCAAGCCCTGCAGACGTTCTTCGATTTCAAAACAACGCGGAGAAGAGATGTCCTCCAGATTGATGCCTCCGAAGACCGGTGCAATATTTTTTATAGTCTGAATGATTTCTTCCGTATTCTGGGTGGCGAGGCAAATGGGGAATGCATCCACTCCTGCGAATTTTTTAAACAGCATCGCCTTACCTTCCATCACCGGGATAGCCGCTTCGGGGCCTAAATTGCCTAACCCGAGGATAGCGGATCCATCCGTTACTACAGCCACCATATTCCCTTTGATGGTCAAATCCCAGATTTTCTCCTCATCATTTGCAATCTGCCGCACAGGCTCTGCCACTCCGGGAGAATAACATAAGGTCAGATCGTTTTTTGTCGCCAGGTCTGTCTTCAATTCAACGGAAATCTTTCCTTTCAGCTTTTCGTGCAACTCCAGGGATTCTCGGGAATAATCTTTCATATACTAGTATTGGTTTATACCATCAAATTTTGTGAATACTAAGATAGGGAGATTGCGCGTTGTTATGCGCTAAATATTGTTAGAAAGGCAGGTTTAATGATTACTTAAAAAGTACGGTAGTAGCCGGAAGGCCACTTATATCAGGAAATTGAACAGCATAGGGTTCTCCTGAATAGGAATATAATCCACTTTATATTTCTTCATCCGCTGTAACAGCGCATCATAATCGCTTCTGTTTTTCTGTTCAATACCGACTAATGCCGGCCCGCTTTCCTTGCTGTTCTTCTTCGTATATTCAAACAAAGTGATATCATCATTTTCGCCCAGCACTTTGTTGACGAACTGTTTTAATGCTCCGCTGCGTTGCGGAAATTTTATAATGAAATAATGTTTCAATCCTTCATAAATCAGGGAGCGCTCCTTGATATCCGGCATGCGTTCGATGTCGTTGTTGCCGCCGCTTAAGATGCAAACGACTGTTTTCCCTTTGATTTGTTCTTTATAAAAATCAAGTGCTGCAATAGACAAGGCGCCGGCTGGTTCCGCCACTATGGCATCCTGATTATATAACTGCAGGATGCGGGTACAAATTCTGCCTTCCGGCACCAAGACCATGTCATCCAGCCCCTTTTTGCAAATCGGCAAGGTGATATGACCTACCTGTTTGACAGCTGCTCCATCCACAAAGCTGTCGATTTTATCGAGTAGAATGACTTTATTCTTTTTGATGGATTGTTCCATCGCCGGAGCACCTGCAGGCTCCACCCCGATAATTTTAGTTGCAGGGGAAAACTGTTTGAACCAGGTAATGATACCGGCGGCCAGACCTCCGCCGCCAATAGGGATAAAAACAAAATCAATTTTTTTCTTACCCATTTGTTCCAGCACTTCCAATCCTACAGTGCCTTGCCCTTCAATAATTAATTTATGGTCGAATGGTGAAACAAATATTTTGTTTTCTTTTTGTGTGAATTTAATGGCCGCATTCTTGGCATCATCGTAAGTATCCCCTGACAGGACAATCTCTATATATTTCTTACCCAGTCGCTCTACAGCGGATACTTTCTGTTTGGGTGTTGTTACCGGCATAAACACGATTCCTTTAATCTTCAGCAGACTGCAAGACAAGGCAAATCCCTGCGCGTGGTTGCCGGCGCTGGAACATACTACACCTTGCTTTTTCTGTGCCGCGGTTAACTGAGACATTAAATTATAAGCTCCCCGTATTTTATAGGATCGAACGACCTGTAAGTCTTCTCTTTTAAGATAGATTTTCGCCCCGAATTCTTCTGAAAGATGTTCATTGAGTTTTAGCGGGGTAGTTTCCACAACATTGCTCAGTACTTTTTTTGCCTTTACAATCCCTTGTACGGTGGGTAGTTCCATTGTCATAATACGACGAAGTTAGGGAATAACAGGTACTTGTTTAAGATAATACAGTAAATTTTTCATTAAACTATATCAGTCCGAATTGCATAAAATGATGCATAAAGTGTTTGTACTGAAAAATGAGCCATTGCCGCTTATTCAGCTGTCCGAATATAGGATGCAGTAATGTGGTAAAATCAACGGCGTTGATGGTTTCCAGAAAACGGCTGATGGTTTGTTTCAGATACTCTTTCGCATCCTTCAAGTTCGCAGTTTTCAGCGGAACGGTTTCGTTTTTTGGAAGAAAGGGCGGTTTGAAATTGGGCAGCATGCCATATTCGCTATGCAAAAACTCCAACTGCCTGGGAAGTTTCTCCTCTGGCATTATCAGTTGAACCTTATCATTAAACAGGACAAACTCAAGCGGGAATGCCAAATGCTCTATCATGTGATGGGCGCTCATCATACCCCATCGCGGCTGTTCATCTCCGGAGATATCATCAATCAGCTGAAGCACTCTGGAACGAAAAAAATCTTCCAGGTCTATATTCATATCCAGGATAACCCTGTTTTGCATGATTTTTATTTCAGGTTAATATTTGTTATATCCCAGTGAAAAATCAACAGGAATCTTTTTGCGGTTCAACTGGTCTTCAAAATTGCAAAAGAATCCCTGTTTGAAGGAAGGTGTTTTGAAAGTAGCGGAATCCTGTTTTTGTTTCTGCGTAACTGCCAGTAAAATACTTTGTGTATTTAACGTTTTTTGTTTAACAGACAAAGAATCCTGTGCCTGCAGCAAAGTGGCAATAACCATCACGAAAAGCAGGAATGGTGTTCGCATACATTATGGATTTAAGAAATCGCCGGATTCTATCAGCTCCGCTTTTTCGGGAAGTGGAATATTGTAGAAATACACCCAACTGTCCAGTTCTTCCTTTTCCGTTTTTATTCTTGCTTTCACCCTTCTGTATTCATATGGTTCTTCCCCCACACCAATTCCTTCATATTCATCAATCTTTTTGAGTATACTGACATCATTCAAGATAAACACATCCCCGATGACTTCATCATTTACATCTGATGTTTCGATTAAAGCAGGGTACCAGTCAATGCGATACAGGCGCGCTTTGGGCAGGACGGCAAGACCAATAAGTGTGGCATTTTCCGCTAAAGACCCGGCCATAGGGTGATTCTGGTTCAGACGGAGGGTGCCATAGGCAAAAAGATATTCAGACATAAGGGTAAAAATAAAAACTCGATGGTTAAAATGCAAAAAACAGGCTGCTAAATTATTTTAAAATATGACACCGGCTGTCATTTGAAACATATGGGTTTGTGTCCTGAATACTTCCTTGTAAAAACTCCGGAATCCCAGATTGTATTTAAAATCAAAAATAAACATAGCGATATCCATGCCGGTTCCTAACTGATAGCTGAACTGCTCAGGCCGGAGTATGGCTCTTTTTTCATACTGTTTCAGCTTATACACTTCCGTACTGTTCTGCTGATACAATACGGCGTGTGTCTTCATAATAAAATCTGCTTCTATGCCATTGTAGATACGCCATTTGAAAATTGGTTTTTTCACCGGTATGGCTCCGAAGATAAAAGGAATACCAAAAGTATGATAGCGCATGGTCATGTGATTTATTGAGATATTGGGGCCGAAAGTACCTGTTAAGGCGTCACTGTTTATATGAACCTGTGTCCACAGATAATTCATTTCAAACTGCGCGAAAACTTTTTGTCTGGATACCCTGAAAAAAATACCTCCCTGATATCCGGCGCCGATGTCTTTCTGGCCTTTATTTTCATAGATGTAATGATTAATATTCACTCCCGACTGAAAACCTACCTGCATTTTCGGTCTGGCGCCTGTTTTAAAGACATGAGGTTTCATCTCTCCGAATAAAAAAAGCGGAAGCAGCACTATATATCCTATCAGGAGATTTTTCTTCATTTTACATCCTTTACACACCTGAATCCTGTGTGTTCCAAACCGGTTTCAGGAGTTGTTTTCATTCTCGCAGATACTCTGAAACCGGAACAATAGCTGTCATTACACAAAAAAGAACCGCCTCTGATAACTTTTTCCGCTGGCTGCTCAATTTTCATCTTTTCTATTTGCCGGTCATCAACAGCTATATTAAAGATATTATTTTTTTGGCAATACTCATAACTATCTTTTACATACCAATCCTCGCACCACTCCCATACATTGCCGGCCATGTCATATAAACCAAAGCCATTCGGCGCATAAGATCTCACCGGAGCAGCCCGTTCATACTTATCCCTTCTACTGTTCATGTAAGGAAAATCTCCATTCCAGCTGTTGCATTTCGGAGTTCCGGCATTTACCGCCTCATCTCCCCATGAATAAATTTTATCAGACAGACCACCCCTTGCCGCATATTCCCATTCCACCTCCGTAGGCAATCTTTTTCCGGACCATTTACAGTATTCCTGAGCGTCATACCAGGATATATGAACCACCGGGAATTTTTCCCTGCCCAAAATGGACGATTCCGGTCCCTGAGGATGTTTCCAGTTCGCACCTTCCACAAATTTCCACCACTTATTCGGATTTGCTTCCTCTCCGGGTTTTAAGGGATTAAAAACAAGAGCACCTGCTTTCTGAAAAACAGTTTTACCCTGTTCATCCAGATATTCAAAATCTTTTTCGGCGGTGGTTATATAGCCGGTAGCATCCGTAAATTTTTTGAACTGTTCATTCGTCACTTCCGTCTCATCCATCCAAAAATTATTGACCTTCATTTTATGCACAGGCAGTTCATCTTCCCTTGCCTGTTCATTGTTACCACCCATTTCAAACTCTCCACCGTGAATTAACACCATGCCGTCTTTTTTTATGACTCCGGACGTTGAATTAGCCTGACAGGAAATAAACAATACGGAAAAGCAATAGAACATGAGCCTAATTCCATAAAATTTTAAACCACGATATGCAGGATGCAACATAAGCAACAAATTAGGTGGGGAACAGGTATTCTACACCGTCAATGATAAAACGATGATCCATCAGACGCGGCCATAATGGCTTTTTAGGAAGTGTCAGTTCCCAATCTTCAATATCTTTGGTCAATTCCTTCACTTTATCAGGCATGATGAGGCTGAGGTTATTTTTTTCTCCGATATCCGTTTTCAGGTTATACAGCTCCACCCATTTATCCCGGGAACTGAAAATTAATTTGTAATCCCCTTTTATAACTGCATGTATGTGATCCGCCCGCCAAAACAGTTTATCATGCGGAACGCCCGTGTTTTCACCGGAGAGATACGGAAACAGATTTACGCCGTCATACACCCGGTCTATCGATAAGTTAATATTGCAAATGGCGGCTACGGTTGAAAAAATATCCAGTGATATCACCGGCTGATTGTAGGTTGTATTTTCAGGCAAATGATTTTTCCATTTAAATATAAAAGGAACCTTGATACCGCCTTCAAACTCTGTCAGCTTTCCGCCCTTCAGGGGGTCGCTGGTGGCTATTTGGGCATAGGTGGCCGGGCCGTTATCACTCAAAAAAACAATCATCGTATTTTCATCTAATTTCAGGTCCTTTACTTTTTGCTGAATAGCACCTACCGCATTATCCATGGAACGGATAATTGCATTATAGACCGCCTTACCTTTGTCTTTGGTATTGTAATATTCTCTGGCAAATAAATCCAGTTGTGCCTGATAAGGCTCATGAGGCGCGGTAAAGGGTATATACAAAAAGAAGGGTTTGTCTTTATTTTTTTCGATAAACTGTATGGAACGGTCACGAATCGCATCCGTGAGGTATTGTTCTTCATGTTTAATCTTCTTATTATTTTCATAAATCATGGCATCGTCTTTTCTTGCCATCTGCCACTGGTATTTTGCTTCAAAATTTGTTCTCCGGTAATTGACAATATTATCTTCAAATTCCTTTTCTGCATACAAGGTAAAAGCGCCGTAACAGCCATACTGGTAATCAAACCCGCATTTATTGGGGATATTGAGTTCGGGATTTTTCCCTAAATGCCATTTACCGATAATACCGGTAGTATAGTTATATTTTTTCAACAGTTCCGCCAGCGTGATTTCAGAAGGCGGAATTCCCTGTTTGACAATTTCCCATTCTCTGGGATAATGCGGTTTGGTCACGACCACCCACGAACTGTCCTTTTCCGAAAAATATTTGCCGGTAAAATATTCTATCAGGTTGGTGGGATAAAACTCCATCTGCTGCGTTTCAAACCCGCAGCGCTGCTGATAACGGCCGGTGAGGATACCGCACCTTGAGGGAGCACAAATCGGAGAAGATACATACCCCTTGGTACACTTCACCCCTTCTTTTGCCAAATCATCAATAAAGGGTGTTTGCACCGAGGAATTGCCGTAACAGCTTACGTCATTGAGACCCAGATCATCTGCCACAATTAAAATGATATTGGGTGTTTTGGATGTATTGGAAACCGTTGCCGACAGAAATTCTTTTTTTCCTGCCAGCAGGTTTTTATCCCATTTGATTCTCCACTTAATGGCCCCGGTGGACAGCGGATAACAAGACACAAAAAAGATACCTACTATTAAAGAAACGATAACAGGACGCTTTGATTTCATAGCCGGTTTTCTCATATTATTTTGTATCTTTAATTCCCTAAATATACTTCATGAAAATTGAAATAAAAAAGGAAATTGCCAACAGTATAACGCATGGAATAGGAATATTATTTTTCCTCATTGCCACTCCTTTCTTATTACATAAAGCTTTTCAGGTTAAAACCATTTATCTGGTCGCATGTATTGTATTCAGCGTCGGTCTGATTATGGTATATGCCTCATCCACCATATATCACGCCATACAAAAAGAGAAGCTGAAAAAGAAACTCAGAGTATTAGACCATATTAGTATTTACATGTTAATTGGCGGAAGTTATACGCCTTATATCGCCAAGTATCTCACCAATCCTAAAGCCGGTACTTTTTTAATGATACTGTGGAGTATCATCGCAGTGGGGGTATTATTAAAATTCTTCTTTACCGGAAAATATGATTTCATTTCCACCCTGAGTTACCTTGCGCTGGGATGGATGGCTGTATTCATCATCAAACCGATGATACAGGGTATGCCCACTCATGTAATGTGGCTTTTGATTGCCGGCGGCCTGAGTTACTCTCTTGGAGTAATCTTCTATGCTTGGAAAAAATTTACTTATCATCATGCCGTATGGCATTGCTTTGTTCTGGGTGGCAGTATTACACACTTTTATGGCGTGTGGTACTCCTTAAATTAATCCCTCCCGTGCCTATTAATCCATTTACAATTTAGTACTTTTGTGTATGCACAAAAATGCCGATAAGGGCGTCTACACTTACCTGTTGTCAGATTATTTTGCGGCACTTGCCGGCTGGTGCAGTTTTTTTATTTTCCGTAAAATTTACATTGAACATATCACATTAAGCGCAGATGAACTGATTAATGACAAAAAATTCCTGTTTGGTATTTTCTTTATTCCCGTTTTCTGGATTATCTATTATTTTTTTTCAAACACCTATACCAGGATGCTGAAAAAATCAAGGCTACAGGAAATCTATAAGACCGCTTTGCAATCATTAGTTGGTGGCATCATTCTTTTCTTCAGCCTGATGTTAAACGACCTCATTCAGGGATACAAAGATTATTATTACCTATTCTTCGGATTTATCGTTTTACATTTTCTCTGTACCGTGGTATTCAGATTAAGCATATTAACCCTCCTGAAAACCCAAATCGCCATGGGAAAAATATACATTCCTACGCTTTTAATCGGGACAAGAGAAAACTGTGAACGCATCGAACTGGAAATCAGCACCTCTAAAATCAGGCTGCCCTATCGGATTGTCCAGAAACAGGAAATGAACAATGGAAACATGCCCATTCATCCGGTTACAACCTATTATGAGGATGTTATCCTTGCGTTGGGAAGTGTATCAACACAACTCATGGAAAGCACTATCATAACTTTTCTGAATCAGGGTAAGACAGTGCAGATATTGCCGGACGAACTGGATATCCTGTCCGGAAAATTTAAAACACAAAGCATTTTCGGTTCGCCTTTAATTGAAATTCCTACCGAACTGATACAACCCTGGCAGCGGGTAGCCAAACGCGGTATTGATATAGTGATTTCTTTTTCCGGATTGCTGTTTTTAGCTCCGCTGCTGATTGCAATTGGATGGAAAGTCAGAAAGTCATCCGCCGGGCCCGTTTTCTTCAGGCAGGAAAGAGTGGGGCTAAACGGAAAATTATTTTCTATCATCAAGTTCCGCTCAATGGTACTGAATGCGGAAAATGGCACTCCTCAATTATCTTCTGAAAACGATGAGCGCATCACCCCTTTTGGCAAGTTTATCCGAAAATACCGGATAGATGAATTGCCGCAACTATGGAATGTACTGAAAGGAGAAATGAGCCTCGTAGGTCCTCGCCCGGAACGGAAATATTTCATTGACCGGATTATACAAACGGCCCCGCAATACCAGCTCTTACATCGTGTAAAACCGGGTATCACTTCGCTGGGTATGGTAAAATTCGGCTACGCCTCCAACCTACCCGAAATGCTGCAACGCATGCGGTATGATTTGCTGTACATCGAAAATATTTCTCTGCTGATGGACATCAAAATTTTGATTTATACCGTCTTGATTTTGTGGAAAGGCAAAGGAAAATAAGAAAGGATGCAATCAATCCTCAATAACAATCGACATCTACTACAACTCTTAATTGTTTGAAACTTTGGAACTGGTACAGCGCTGAAACCGCCTGTTCTATATCTTTTTTGACTGCCGCCAGTTCTTTGTGGCTCCGTGGTATTTTTATCAGAATATCGCGGAGATACAGATTATTTATTTTCTGGATAATCGGTGCGTTCGGACCAACCACCCAACCGTGATACCTGGCATTCAGATAATCAGAAATTTTATTTGCGGCTTCTATGGTGGTCTTCATTTCTTTATGTTTCACCGTCAGTTGTATCAGCCTGGAGTATGGCGGATAACTGAACTGTTGCCTTTCCAGCAGTTGCTGCTTATAAAAATCTTCGTAGCTGTTATTCAGAATATAATCCGCCATGACATGATGGATATTGCCAATCTGTATAAATACCTTCCCGCGCTTGCCTCTTCTGCCTGCACGGCCGCTTACCTGCAACAGCAACTGATACGCCCGCTCCATCGCCCGAAAATCCGGATAAAATAACAAGGCATCAGCATTCAATACACCAACCATACTGACATTTACAAAATCCAGCCCTTTTGTCACCATCTGTGTACCGACTAAAATATCAAATGCCCCGTCTTCAAATGCTTCAATTATCTTCTCATGTCCTTTTTTGGTACGTACGGTATCGTAATCCATCCTGCCAATGCTGGCATTCGGAAACATAGTTTTTAAATCTTCCTCGATGCGTTCGGTGCCAAGTCCTTTCTGCTGCATCTCGTGTGAACCGCAGGCTTTGCAGGCATTGACGACCGTCTGCGTATAACCACAGTAATGGCAACGAAGGTCATTTGTGAACTTGTGATAAGTCAGGCTTACATCACAATTCTGACACATCGGAATCCAGTTACAGCTATTGCATGCAAGATAGGGTGCATATCCTCTCCTGTTCTGAAAAAGTATGACCTGCTCTTTATTATTCAATGCCTGTTGGATTTCATCCCGAAGTATAAAAGTGATACCTGAAACTATCTGCTTCTTTTTGGTTGCCTCCGTCAGGCTGATGAAATTTATTTCGGGTAACTGAATATCGCCATATCGATTACAAAGTTTCACCAATCCGTATTTTCCGGTTTTCGCATTTGCATAACTTTCTATACTTGGCGTTGCGGTACCCAATATTACTTTCGCATCAAACTGCCTGGCCAAATAAATGGCCGCATCACGGCCTTGGTAGCGGGGGGCAGGATCATACTGCTTGTAGGAGGTGTCGTGCTCTTCGTCTACAATTACCAATCCGATATCCTGAAACGGCAGGAATACGGCAGAACGTGCGCCCAATACAACTTTCGTTTCGCCACTCAGCACTTTATTCCAGATTTCCACCCGTTCGGCGTTGTTGAACTTTGAATGATATACTGCAACAGAACCGATTATTTTTTCTATCCGTTGAATCAGCTGAGCAGTCAACGCAATTTCCGGCAGCAGGTACAATACCTGTTTACCTTTTTGCAGTTGCTCTTTTATCAGATCAATATACACTAATGTCTTCCCGCTGGAAGTGATACCATGCAGCAATACTACTTCCTTTGTTTTAAAATGACTGTTGATTTCCTGAAGCGCCGTATGCTGTTCCACAGACAACTCATATCTGGTTAATTCATCCGATTCAGCCTTTCCAATCCTGTCTACTACCCGTTCTTCAGACACAAATATTTCTTTATTGAGTAAAGACTTCAGCACTTCGGAAGAAACAGCCGCTTTCTTTATCAATTCTGATTTCTTTACCTGTTGATTTTTCTTGAACAATTCCATAAATGCCAGCAGAACAGCTTCCTGTTTGGGGTATTTCACCACCAGATCAAACGCCTCTTTAGATGGTATTCCTTTGGCATTATACTTATCGCCCAATACGAAGAATGTATCCGTTTTAGGAGTATATTTTTCATGCAGCGTTTCTTTTACATAAATTACTTTTTTTTGGAGCAAACTTTTTATGGGTTTACTGACGGTTTGTTTTTGCAGAATCTGTGTAATATCTTTTACGGTAATAGCTTCCTGATGATTTAATGCTTCCGCAATCATATACTCATCGTCCGGAAGGTCCAGTATATCCATCTCAGCATATGGGTTTTTAACGAAATATGTCTCAGAGTCCAGTTTAAAATACGCCGGTAAAGCCGCCTGCATCACTTCTCCGAGCGTGCACATATAATACGACGCCAGCCATTCCCAGAATTTCAACTGTACTAAACCAACAATAGGCTGTTCATCCATGACAGACAGTATTGGCTTGGCAACATATTCAGTCGGGAACTGATGGTCAATGGAATGCACCAAAGCAGCATACAATTTTTGCCTCCCGAACTGCACTTCCACCCTGCATCCGGTTTTTATTTGCCCGGTTAAATATTCCGGGACGGCATATGTATATAATTTAGGCAATGCCAGAGGCAGGATGACCTGTACAAATTGCTTATATGTATGCTGTGTATCCAAAGAATACTGTCCGATTACCGATTTAAGAATTGCATAACCTGATTCATCTCCTCTTTTTGTGAGCGAGTGTGTATTTTTAATACAATTACTCTGCAATGATAACAAAAATGAACTCAAAAGAAGATATCAAAGAAACGCTTACTTCTATTTTTGATGAATTAACTGCATACCTGAAGACAGTAGACGACACCACTTTTAAAAAAAGTATAAACGGAAAATGGAGTATCGCCCAGAATACTGACCACCTGACTATATCTAATTTTATAACCAATCTTAGCCTCCGTGTACCCAAAGTGGTTTTAAAACAATTATACGCAACAAATAACCGGGCTAACCAGAATTATGACGAAGTAGTCTGGAAATATCAGCGTAGCCTGACAGGTGGCGCAAAAGCGACTTTTCCGTTCCAGCCTAAACTGAGCATAGTGCCTGTTCGTTTTTTAGTGGAGAAATTTTGGGGAAACTCCTGCAAAGAGCTATTGAAATCTCTGGACACCTGGACTGAAGAAGACCTCGATACCTATTTGATTCCACATCCGATAATAGGAAAGATAACCGTGCGGGAATTATTATACTTTACCATTTACCATGTTCAGCACCATCTGAATACCATTAAATCTATACATTAGGATATACTATCTTTGTTGTAGTTTTATAAAATGAAGAAATCAACTGCAGCCAAAAAATTGCCCGTAAAAGAAAAAACCGCTGAATCGGTAAAGCCTGCAACCATTTCACCGGCATTTGATTATTCAAAATGGTTTCCGTGGATAGCAGCCTCCTTTGCTTTACTGCTCTACATCAATACACTCCAACACGGGTATGTACTGGATGATGACACGGTGATGGCCAAAAATAGCATCGTCACCAAAGGCATCAAAGCTATTCCTGAAATCATGTCCACAGCCTACCGCAAAGGTGCCTGGGACCGGCAGGAAAGCCTTTATCGTCCGCTATCACTCATCTTTTTTGCAATAGAATGGCAGGCAGCACCCAATCAACCCATATTAGGCCACCTTATCAATATACTGTTATATGCTCTTTGCATTTATCTGCTTTTTATGTTACTGCAGCAATGGATGCCGCAAAAACATCCGCTGGTTATCTTATCCGTAGTTTTTCTGTTTGCCGCACATCCACTACACACGGAAGTGGTGGCAAATATCAAAAGCCGCGATGAAATTCTGGGGTTGTTATTTGCCATACTCTCTTTACATTTTTTCCATAAACATGCTGCCATACCATCTATAAAAAATTTGGTATTGGGCAGCAGTTGTTTCCTGCTGGCAATATTATCTAAAGAAAGCGCCATCACACTTTTTGCAGTCGTTCCATTATCCATTTATTTCTTCCATACAGCAGACAGTAAAAGATTATCGATAATTATGGCGGCGCTATTACTGAGTGTTGCGGCCTATTTTATCCTGCGTAAGATGGCATTGGGCAGTTTAGTCAATTTCAACAAAATTGATGTACTGAATAACTCTCTGGCGGCAGCAGAAAATCCGGCGGACAGAATAGCTACAGCTATTATGCTTGTGGGGTATTACCTGTTGTTATTTATATTTCCGTATCCTCTGAGCTTTGATTATTCCCTGAATACCTTCCCGACCATCACCATAGGCGATTACAGATTTCTGCTCACGATGTTTTTTCTTATATTATTATTTTTTTATGTACTCAAGCATTTTAAAAAGAAAGACGCGGTTGCATTTGGTATCCTGTTTTTTGGTATCACACTCTCCATCGTTTCCAATATTTTTCTGTTGATTGAAGCTACTCTTGCGGAACGGTTTTTATTCCTACCTTCATTAGGATTATGCCTTACCGTTATTTTACTGTTGGAAAAGTGGATACCTTTTTCTGCAGGTAAGAACACTTCCTTTAGCAATATTTTTCAGGAATATAAATGGGCTGTTGGGTTGTTGATTTCCCTCCTATTTGTTTTTTCTGTAAAAACGATAAGCAGAAATGCAGATTGGAAAAGCAACCTTACTTTATTTTCTGCCGACAAAGACCACAACCCCAAAAGCTACAGAGCCTTATCTGCTTATGCTTTTGAACTGACCAAGCAGAAAATCATACCGCTGCCGGAAAACGACGCGGATAAGTTATTGAATTGCCGGGAAGCCATAAGCTATTTGAGTAAAAGCCTTGCTATTATTCCGGATAATTTTAAAGCCTGGAACCTGCTGGCTTATTGTCAGTCCCAGTTAAAAGACTATCCGCAGGTCGTTCAAGCCTTTGAGAACGGAATGCCATATTACAAAAATGAACCTGACAGAATAAAATTCTACATTATGGGAATTAACGCCTATTACTACACAGGCAATTACACCAAAGCTGTGGAAACGTGCCGTACCGCCCTGCAACTTGAACCCAACAATGCTGTTTTATTAAATTGTCTGGGTATGAGTTTAACGGAAACCAATCAACGTCAGGAAGCTTTTGATGCATTAACCCAATCTGCACGGCTGGATAGTACAGAACCGGATGTATGGTACAATATCGGCAACTGGTATGCAAAAGGCGGTAATTTTATTACAGCTATCGATAATTATGCAAAAACACTTCAGTTAGACAGCACTCATATTAATGCCATGAACAATACAGGAAATTGCTATGCCGTGCTGAAACAATATGAAAAAGCGTTAGGCTATTTTGAGAAAATAGTACAACTGAATCCGGGCAATAAAGACGCCATCAGAAACATGGCGGCAACGTACTCCAATCTTGGGAATAAAGAAAAGGCGCAGGAACTAATAAATAAGCTGCAATCAATGCCGTAATTATTCTACAAAACTGGAATCTGTAAAACTCAGTAAGAGGGCCTTTAAATCTGCTTTTTGTTCCGTCGTTAAATTTAATCCCCAGAATCCGGTGGTTTCTACACGTTTATTGGCTTTTTCGCGCATGATAGGTTCCAGAGATGGAGAACCTTTTGGACCTGCACTATAAAATTCGATGACTTCGTCCAATGTCGCGAATCTGCCGTCATGCATATAAGGCGCACTAAAAGCAAGGTTGCGCAGAGTCGGAATCTTGAATCTACCATTATCCAGAGGATTGCCAGTAAATTTCCCCAATCCGAAATCTGTAAAATCATTTACTGACGCTACTGTATCCAATCCATTGTTGGCAAATGTTCTGTCGGGTGAAATGAAAACCTCGGGCGCAGATGTGCTGTGACAATGAAAGCAGTCGCCTTTTTCAGTTGTAAAAATCTGTAACCCCCTCAATTCCGCATCTGACAGGCTGCCTTCCCCTCTGAGGTATTTATCAAAGCGGGAATTATAGGCTATCAACGACTTCTCAAATTGTTCCAACGCTTTAGTCACCAACTCCGCAGTTATCAATTTTGTTCCAAATGCCTTCCAGAACAAATCGACATATACAGGATGAAGCTGCAATCTCGATACGGCACTTAAAATCGGCAAGTGCATTTCCAATGGGTCTTCTATGGGCATCTTAGCCTGTTCTTGCAAAGATGCAGCTCTGCCATCCCAGAAAAAACGGTCCTTTTGCCATGCCAGGTTCACCAGCGCTATGGAATGCCTTTTTCCCAAGGTACCTCCTACTCCGGAACTTCGTACTGCGGGGTCTGAAAAAGAATTCTCTTTTTTGTGGCAGCTGGAGCAGGATATGGTAGAATCTAAAGATAAAATCGGATCAAAGAATAATTTCTTACCCAATGCTATCCCTTCCAGCGTCATCGGATTTGCCGGATCGACCGGTAAACTTCTGAAATTTTTAATTACAGGAGGAACATAAGGAGTTGTAGTAGGCGGTACTATAGTTTCTTCCTTTTTACAGGAATAAAAAGAAATTGCAGACAAAAACACTACAACAAATGATGCGATGATTGTCTTATTATTCATCAGGGTATAATGGTTGTTTTCAGGCCGCTAATAAAACTATTCTTGATGGCGATAGCCTTCGGTATTTCGGACGGTTCGCTGTGAATACTAAAATTTGTAATTTGAAACGGATCACCATCCAACACAAATAATTTATCCATATCCATCTCTATCGTAACTTTATCACCTGCTTTTGGAATACCGGTAACGGTGATTACGTGATACAGAGTATCAGAGCCTAGATGCATGGAAAATGGATTTACGGGGGTCTGATCCTTAGTGGGTGAATTGTCAATATTCCCTTCTGCCACCAGAAATCTGTATTTCAACATATCCCAATACAAGCCACTTTCCACACTTAACGGATGTGAAGCTTCAAAACTGGAAGGTATGGATGCATTCTGCACCTTATCGAGACCGAAAGAGAATTGGAAGGATGAAAACTTACCTTCAGGAACGGTAAATCTGAATGAGGCATTATCATTCTTATACAGAAAAATATCTTTGACCAAAACCAATTTATCAGCAGAGTCTCTAAATCCGAAATTAGAAAAAAGAATTCTCATATCGGCTGTATTTAGTTTGTAAGGCCTCCCATATGCAGTTTTATTCGTTGACTTGAACGTAAATTCTACCAGCACATCGGAATCCTGCTTTTTACAAGAACTAATCATTATAAACAGCAGCAAATAAGGTATTACTCTTTTCATCTTATAAAATTAACGATAATCATGAACTTATGTTTTACGTTAACATAAAATAAAAAAGCACCAACACAGATTAACCGGTTGATGCTTTGTACTGAATATGTTGAGGAGTCTAGAAATTTAAGAACCTCCATTTAATCATTGAATGCGTATCAGATAGACAACGTCTTCAATACATCGTTCATCGCTCTTACCGCATCCGCACTTTTATTAAATGCCGCCTGCTCTTCGTCGTTCAGTTTATAATCAATGATTTTCTCCCATCCATTTTTACCGATGACAACCGGAACACCCAGACAAATATCGGACTGTCCATATTCACCCTCCAGGTAAACACAGGAAGTAATTACTTTTTTCTCATCACGCAAGATAGCTTCCACAACGGACATACCCGCTGCACCCGGTGCATACCATGCAGAAGTGCCTATTAAGCCTGTCAAGGTAGCGCCTCCCACCATGGTGTCAGCAGCCACTTTCTTCAAGCTGTCCGCATCCAGTAAATTAGAAACCGGGTTGGAGTTCAGCGTAGCAAAACGTGTCAAAGGAATCATGGTAGTATCACCATGTCCGCCGATAACTACGGCATTTAAATCATTCTGAGAACAACCCAATGCCTGAGATAAGTAGAATTTAAATCGGGAGCTGTCTAACGCACCGCCCATTCCGATTACACGGTTTTTAGGTATTCCTGTTGCTTTCAATGCCAGGTAGGTCATTGTATCCATCGGATTCGAGATAATCACCAATATGGCTTCCGGTGAATATTTTAAGATATTTTCCGCCACACCCTTAACGATTCCGGCGTTAGTGCCGATTAAATCCTCACGGGTCATACCCGGTTTTCGGGGAATACCGGAAGTGATAACCACCACATCGCTGCCGGCAGTCTTGGAATAATCATTGGTAGAACCTGTTATTTTCGTATCAAATCCCAAAAGTGAAGACGTTTGCATCATATCCATGGCTTTGCCTTCGGCCAAACCTTCCTTGATGTCTAACAATACCAACTCGTGGCATAATTCTTTACGTGCAATGTTGTCAGCAACGGTGGCACCCACTGCTCCTGCACCTACAACGGTAACTTTCATGTGCTATAATTTTGGATTAAAGATTTAAAAAATTCGGGGCAAAGGTACGAATTTGTGATGAGTAGTATACAGTCTGTTCCAAGATTTTTTACTCAAAAGTGATAGGGCAACGCTACGCGTTGCCCTATCTATCAAAATGTTGTTAATTTCTTAAAATTTGAACGCGAGGCCGATCTTGGCGAAAGAGCCTTCACAATAGCCTGCCTCTATATTAGCGCCAATATGTTCCACAAAAAAATACGTCATACCCAAACCTGTTCCAACAATAGCACCGCCTTTGAATTTCTGATATTCAGAAACAGTCGTTCCTTTACTTTTCATGCGAAATCCTCCACCTACTGACAGTGGGATATACACATCGAATTTTTCGGGGTCCAGCTTGGTATTCCCTTTCTCAGAAATCAGTTGATATAAATGGAATACACCACGTACTCCCAATCCAAAACTTCTGTACTTAAAGTCCCTAAAGACACTCAGCGAATCACGGGTATAGGTCCTGCCGGAAAACGTAAACCAACCGCCTATACTGAAGTAAGGGCTGGCAGCATAATCCATATTTAAGGTAAAACCGGGTATAAAACCCAATTTTTCAAGTTTCCCTGTATTCGTATTGGGTGCTTCCAAATCATAAATAGGAATGAAACTGTGATGGCCAAGATTGACGGCGAGAATCACGTGAAAATCTCCCTTTTCAACTGCCTTTGCAGCATTCAGCGAAGAAATCAGAAAAAGTAAGAGAACTATTTTGATGGCATTTTTCATGAAAATTCTATTTTATCGGTAATGCAAAAATATTAAATATTTCCGTTGTATTTGCGAATAAACCATTCACTTATCAACAAAAGAAGAATAAGTCCGAAAATCCATTTCATATCTATCAAAGGACGAGTTGAAAATGTATCGTATAATATAGATTTGACTTGATTATTTTTTTCTATATCCTCTGCTATCGACTGCATGGTATCCGGATAATATAATTTGCCGCCGCTTTGCACCGACAACCCTTGCAGCAAGGCATGATTAGCCTGTGTATGCAGGGTTTCTATCAATACCGGCCGAACGGAAAAATTGCAGGCAGCCGTGTTTGCAACCCCCTTGTAAACGGCTTTAGCATTTGCCGTATAATTTCCCACCGGCAATACTCCTGCATTTAAAGTATAGGCGTTAATCGTTTTATCAAACACAAAAGGATAATCTTTTCCATTATCTCCTTTTACGATGCAGGAGGCATCCACATCATTCACCAACTCGTAGGTTTCATTGTATAACTCCGCATCAAGCTGTATGGATTCATTGGCGTTGTAAATATTTTTAGGTGTATACACCCTGAATCTTCTTTTATCCGCTTTTACCGTAAGATATTGTACGCATTTATTGATAATTTCATCAGTCGCATCAAAATTCTTATTTTGAAGAAATTCATTCATGCGCCAACGCCAGATACCTTCGCCGCAGATGATACCGGTCTTTTTACCGTTCACTTCATTCACGAGTATCAGTGGATTATTGGTGGGTACGCTTCCGATTTGCTGTTTGAACAATATATCAGCGGTTGTTGCTGCCTGATATTTTCCATACGGGGCAAGCAAAGGTGGTAAAGACTGTATGACTTTTATGGTATTTTCGTTCGTAGTAAATTTGGAAAACGACGGCTGATAAACCGGATACACATCATTTCCGCTTTGTGATGTACCTGTAATCTGCAGGATATTCTGGATGGCGTTGAATTGTGTACTATTGGTTCCCGAAGATACTATCATCAATAAGGGTATACCGGAACTCATCATATCCTTTATCTGGCTCATAGAGCCGGCAGTATTCACAGACGGCAATCCGTACAGGATGAGCAAATCGGCTTCTTTATAGTTTCCTTTAAATGTCTTAATATCAGCCTGTTCAAACTGGTAATTTTTATTCTGTTCTATGGCATTTTTAAACGCTTTGATATCCGGGTGCGGCGCATCATAGAGCATCAGTACTTTTTGCCTTCCATCCAACACTTCCACATATGCTACGTCATAATTATTCTCGGAAATGGCTTCGCCTGCTATGGTTTTCAGCCTGACTTTGCATTGCAACACTCCGGGCTTGAAGGCTTCTGCAACCGCATCGGTCTGATAGACAAACCGGTCTTCTGTAATGGAGATAACTTTATTCAGAATCACCTTTCCGTCCGGTGCCGTAATTTCCAATGTCGTATTTTGCCCCTGCAAATGATTGGCTTCCAATTGCACGTTAAGGGTAAACTGATCGCCAAGGTATACGATTTCAGGATACCGGACACTTTTAATCATGGCATCTTTTTTTACGGTCGTATCCCCCAATGCAATGCTGTAAACCGGGACGGCCAGCGCATTCTTCGTGTACAAAGGAGAATTCCCTTTATTGAAAATGCCGTCTGTAGCCAGAACGATGGCTCCGATATTCTTCGAACCATGACGGATAAAAATTTCATCCAGTGCATTTGAAATATCCGTTTCTTTCTCTGAAAAATCAGGAGTTTTATAGGGCGACAGCGAACTGCCGAAATTATAAGCTATCAGTTCAAACTTGTTTTTTAATTTTTCCTGTAAAGCATCCAGGGCTTTTTTATATCCCTCTTTCGAAACGTTGCCAAAAGATACATTCAGTGAAGAAGAATTATCCTGCAATACAATAATCACTGGCTTTTCCTCTTCCGTTTTTTTATTTTTAATCAATAATGATAACAACAAAAAGGCTATCAGGGTGGTAGATAAGAATCGAAGGAATGCTAAACCATATTTCCATCCTCTGTGTTCCTTTTCCTGAAATACATAGGGTTTTCTTCCATACAGCAGGTAGGCAAACAGCATTCCGATTGCTATACAGAAAAGCAAAAACCACCAGGGATATGAAGTGATAAAGGTCATGAAATTTGCATCAAGAGCCGTAAGCAACAGAATAGACAAAAAAGCTACTGACATCTTTCATCCTATCTTACTTACGTTTATTCTGCAAGTATCCTGATTTTTCAGGAATAATACAAATCGAAGATGTTATTAAGGATTAATGCAGGTAGCATAACGACAGCATGGCACTAAAAATCATTGCAGCACCATTACTGTTTACTCAGCACCTCTGCCACCATTTTACCAATAAATGCGGGCGAGTCCACCACATGTATGCCGCATTCTTTCATAATAGCCATTTTTGCAGCGGCCGTATCATTGGCACCGCCCACAATAGCGCCGGCATGTCCCATCCGTCTTCCTTTGGGTGCAGTTTGACCCGCGATAAAACCAATGACAGGTTTTTTCAGATTATCTTTTACCCAATAGGCAGCATCCACCTCCATAGTACCGCCAATTTCGCCTATCATGACAATGGCTTCTGTTTCCGGGTCGTTCATAAAGAGTTCAACGGCCTCTTTGGAGGATGTACCAATAATCGGATCTCCGCCGATTCCGATTGCGGTAGAAATGCCATAACCGGCCTTTACCACCTGATCGGCCGCTTCATAGGTCAGTGTTCCGGATTTGGATACAATACCTATTTTTCCTTTCTCGAAAACAAATCCCGGCATGATACCCAGTTTACATTCTTCCGGTGTGATGATTCCCGGACAGTTCGGCCCTATCATCCTTGCACCTTTAGAGGTAACATATTTCTTCGCCTTTATCATATCCTGTACCGGAATACCTTCGGTAATGGTTACGATAATTTTTATTCCGGCATCCGCCGCTTCCATGATGGCATCTGCCGCAAAAGCCGGCGGCACAAAAATAATCGACACATCCGCACCTGTTGCTTTCACCGCGTTCTCTACCGTATTAAAAACCGGTTTTTCCAGATGGAATGTTCCTTCTTTACCGGGAGTTACGCCGCCTACTACATTGGTGCCGTACTCTATCATTTGTGTTGCGTGAAATGTTCCTTCCTTACCTGTAAAACCTTGTACTATGACTTTAGAATTTTTGTTGACTAAGATGCTCATCTTTAATTTGTTGTTTTGGAGTGACGGATTATCACTGCTGTTTAAGTTTACTTTTTAATTTATTCAAACGTACATCGCGGGCTTCCTTCAAGAAATCAGATGCAAAGATGAAGTCAATCAGCTCCTGATTTTCCGCTTCAAAAAGTGTTTCTTTGGTGCCTTCCCAATGTTTATTTCCCTGATGCAGGAAAATGATTTTATCCCCGTTTGTTATCACGCTATTCATATCGTGGGTATTCGTTATGGTGGTGATTTTATATTCCTCTGTAATCTCCATAATTAATTCATCGATTACTATGGAAGTTTGAGGGTCTAATCCGGAATTGGGTTCATCACAAAATAAATATTTCGGGTTCATTACGATGGCCCGTGCGATACCTGTACGTTTTTGCATGCCGCCGGAAAGCTGAGACGGGAATTTATTATTGGCATTCACGAGGTTCACCCTTTTCAATACCTCATTAACCCGTTCTTTTTTATCAGACATCGGCATTTTGGTAAACATATCCAATGGAAATCTCACGTTCTCCTCCACCGTCAGGGAGTCAAACAAAGCGCCACCCTGAAACAGCATCCCCACTTCCCTGCGAATCTCATTCTTGTCGTCTATACCCATTGCCACATAATCCTTTCCGTCAAACAGGATGTGCCCGTCCGTGGGTGTCAGTAAACCTACTATACATTTCAGCAATACCGTTTTGCCCGAACCGCTTTTTCCAATAATCAGGTTATTCTTTCCACCTTCAAAAAAAGATGTAATCCCGTTAAGCACGAGCTGCTCACCGAATTTTTTTGTTACATCTTTTATTTCTATCATCCTGTGCTTCCTGTTAGTTTAATAATAACCATGCCAATACCAGGTCGGCAAATAAGACCATGATACTGCTTAAAACTACTGCCCGTGTGCTTGCCTTTCCTATTTCTATAGAACTTCCGTGCGCATAAAATCCCTGATAACAGGAAATTGATGTCAGGATAAACCCGAATACAGCCGCTTTCGTCAGCATAATGTATACATTCTTGGGAACGAAATTCATTAATACCCCTTGTATAAAATCAGTAGAGGACACATACCCCGTCAATGACCCCGCCAGCAAACCTCCGTAAATACCTGTTCCTGCGGATATAACCACCAATAGAGGTACCATGGTAATGGCTGCCATTAGCTTGGGGCCAATTAAATAAGAAAAAGTATTTACACCCATAATTTCCAGCGCGTCTATCTGTTCCGTCAGGCGCATAGTACCTAACTCGGAGGATAGGTTAGACCCCACTTTTCCGGCCAGTACCAGACAAGAAATGGTAGGCGCCAATTCTAAAATCAGGGATTCCTTTACCACATAGCCCACATAATACATCGGCACCATGGAGCTGGACAGGTTATAAGCGAACTGGACGGCGGAAACTGCCCCTATAAAGAAGGAAATCAACAGTATAATCACCAGTGAACCCACGCCAATATTAACCATTTGACGAATGGTTTCTTTCCAATACATGGAATAACGTTCCGGCTTAACAAGACAACGCCTAATCATAAGGACGTATCTTCCTATATGGAAAATAGGGCCTCCGGTATCGTGAACGTATTCTGCCATTTGCTGCTTTGGTTTTCTTAAAAGTGGGTAAAAATAATGTATTTTTAGTAATAAGTAACAGGTATTAAGTCAAAAGCCAAAAGAATTTATAATTTTATAGTATGAACGTCGTAATCACAGGTGCCAGCCGGGGCATCGGGAAAGCCATAGCCGAAAAATTTGCAGCTCATCACCATTCCGTCTTAGTTTGCTCCCGGGATATAAAGAAACTGGAGGAACTGAGGCAAAACCATCCTTCCATTGCTGTTTTTTCCTGTGATATGGGAGTAAAAGAAGAAGTTAGAAAATTTAGTCGTTTTGTACAATCTCACTTCAGCAAAGTGGACGTTTTAATCAATAATGCCGGCATTTTCCTGCCCGGCAAAATCACCGAAGAAGAGGATGGAATTTTAGAACAGCAGATAGCCACTAATTTATACAGTGCCTATTACCTGACCAAAGAATTAGCGCCGGCAATGACAGCGGAAAAAAAAGGATTCATAATCAATATGTGTTCAATTGCCAGCATCAAAGCATATGAAAATGGAGGCAGCTATTCTATCAGCAAATTTGCCTTACTCGGGTTCTCCAAGACATTGAGAGAGGAATTGAAACCTCATAATATAAAAGTGACTTCCATACTGCCGGGCGCGACACTGACAGACTCGTGGAGCGGAACAGACCTTCCTGAAGACAGATTCAGTAAACCGGAAGATATCGCCGATTTGGTTTACGCCATTACACAGTTATCGGGGAATACCGTTGTGGAAGAAATCGTGATTCGTCCGCAACTGGGAGATATATAGAAAAACTGCTAAAGCGCGATATAATAGTCCAGGGCTTCTGTAATTTCTGACTGACGAACTTCAACATCATATACGCAGTTGCCGATCTCCTTTAACAGGGCAAACATTGTTTTTACCCCTTCATTTTTTTTATCCGACCGCATGATATCGAGTAATACGTCTTTATTAAAAGCGGCAATATCCCGCTTTGGGAAATGAGTCAGAAGCAACGTCTGTACTTCTTTCAACTCGTCTTCTTTCAACCCGCACTTTCGCATGGATAAAAATGCTTCACATATCATGCCGATGGCGATGGCTTCTCCGTGCAGTAAACTATCCGCTTCATATTCTAATGAATAGGCTTCTATTGCATGTCCGATTGTATGTCCGAAGTTGAGTATTTTCCGAACACCTCTTTCAAATGGATCTTCCTCCACTACCGCCTTTTTTATCAGCAGCGAAGCATATACAACCGGATTCATGGCACAGGTTGTAATACCGGTCGTTTTATATAATTCCCAAAGCGTTTTGTCTTTTATCAGCGCGTGTTTGTATATTTCCGCCCATCCGTTTACGAACTGGCGTTGCGGTAATGTCTTAAAAAAGGACGAAGCAACCACCACCCGTTTCGGATTTCGGAATAAGCCGATTAAATTTTTGCCATATTTAAAATCAATGCCCAGCTTGCCGCCGATGGAAGAATCTACCTGTGACAAAAGAGTAGTTGGAACATTTACAAAATCAATACCGCGCTTGTAGCAGCCTGCCGCAAATCCGCCCATATCGCCTATTACCCCGCCGCCGAGGTTAACCATCAGCGACTTTCTGTCTGCACCCTGTTCAATCAGCTGCTGCCAGATGCTTTCGCAGGTCAGCAGGTTTTTGTGTTCTTCGCCGCTTCTGGTTTCTATCACTTTAAAATCTGTGATGACGGATTTCAAGAGTGGCAGGCAATGTTCTTTTGTGTTTTCATCGACGAGAACAAAAACGGCTGAATACTTATTTTCCGATAAAAAAACACTCAATGACTTCAATGAATCATCAAATATTATCTCATAATCGCTTAAAGAAATACTATTCATTTTAGTTGCTCCAAATAAATTATCTTATACCAATCAGGGCAAGTCCACAATCTTATCAAAACTCCAGACTTCCGCCTTCGCGCCAAACCATTGTTTCACCGTTTTCCAGAACTGCGCAAAGAATGCGGAATCCCTGTAATTATTCAAATCATCTTCGCTGTCCCACAAACTATATGTAAAGAAAACAGCCGGCTGATTGATATCCTGCCATGCCTGGAGCAAGTTGCACCCCGGCTGATGCCGAATGGTATCACATACGGTAGCAAAATACGTCTTAAACGTTTCGACTTCCTCATTGCGCATTGTCAATTTCACTATACGTATAATCATTCAAACAAAATTTGTACGGCATCGCCGTTATTCAACCCCAATAAATCAGAAGCGCTTCCACCATTGATGCATAATTCCAGATAACCAATGGAATTAAAACGCGCCAGGCTATAGGTCGGAGGCACATCAGAATAATTCGTTACTATCCGGTCAATAAAATCATACTTGCGATAATTGATGCGCATTTGTTTTTCAGTGCCATACCGTTCAATCTCTCCGATATGAATATTCGTAATCGCATTCCCGAAATTATCGACATAGATGACATTGCCTACTATCTTGTCCTGCTGAATTGCCGGTTTCATGGACGTTTTAACTTCATAATCATTAGTAGCCATACCAATGGAGCCAATACTGTTGTTAAAGGTAATTTCTTTTACTACCCTGCAATAGTATTCTTCGAGTGTGTTTAGTTTGACCTGTTTTAGATTCACTTCCACCATCAAATCCGGTTTCTCCTCAAAGACCAGCGTCAGAATTCCGTTATCCGGGGCAATAAAGTAATAATTCTGGTACTTTGCAGCCAGGATTTTCTGATTTCCAAGCCCCTGTTCATTTACCCTGACAATATGAATAGTTCCTTTCGGATAGTGCGCATAGACGCTTTTCAGGAAAAAAGCGGCTGTCACGATGTCATATGGCGGTATGGAATGTGAGATATCCACAATCTTGGCGGAGGGGCTGGATGAGTATAAATCCCCTTTAAATAAGCCTACATAGTAATCTTTATCTCCAAAGTCTGTTAATAACGTTATTACCGCCATTTAAAATTTTATTCTATTTTCAAATTGATAAGCCAAAAGAAATACAAAAACCGTTTCTTTGGAATTGGAAAACAAAAATAAGAAAATAATTGAGCGAACTAACTATTAAATTAGAAACTGTCGATCCGGTTGAGTTCTTCGGTTTTAACAACAACAAGCTGAAAATCCTGAAAAAAGAATTTAACAGGCTTAATATCAGCGCAAGAGGCAACAAGATTATAGTTGCCGGTTCCCAGGAAGACCTGGAAGTATTCAGCGAAAAAGTGCATCAGCTGGTAGAATACCTCGAGCGCTACGGAAAGATTTCCGACAAGCACATTGAAGAGATTCTGCACGGGCGTAATCCTTATGAAACCAATTTTCCTCAGTTTCAGGATAATGTGCTGGTGTATGGCAATAACGGCACACTCGTCAGAGCACGAACGGAGAACCAGCAAAAACTGGTGGACTCCTCCGAAAACAATGATATACTGTTTGCCATAGGGCCGGCAGGTACCGGAAAAACATACACTGCCGTTGCTTTGGCCGTACGTGCACTGAAAAATAAATGGGTAAAAAAGATTATCCTTACCCGCCCAGCTGTAGAAGCAGGTGAAAACTTAGGTTTCCTGCCCGGAGACCTGAAAGAAAAGATAGACCCCTATTTACGGCCGCTATACGATGCGCTAGATGATATGATTCCACCGGACAAACTTACTTACTACATGCAGAACCGCATTATTGAAGTGGCACCGCTGGCTTATATGCGCGGACGGACACTCGACCATGCTTTTATGATCCTGGATGAAGCCCAGAATGCGACGCAGCTACAGTTAAAAATGTTTCTGACACGTATCGGCCCTTCTGCCAAGTGTATCATCACCGGCGATATGACACAAATCGATTTACCGAAAAATCAGCAATCCGGTTTGAGAAAAACGATGCAGATTCTGGAAGGTATCGATGGCATTGGCATGGTACATCTTTCCGGGGACGATGTGGTTCGTCACCGTCTGGTAAAAGATATTATTAAAGCATTTGATAAAGAAACGGAAAGAGAGCAGCACTTCCGAAACGGACAAGGCAATGCCAATTAGGTAACTCTTTTAATTTAATAAAAAAAGCCGTACTGAAATTCAGTGTGGCTTTTTTTTATTATCAGACACATTATCTCTCTCCACCTTCCGTCAAACTGAGCAATGCGAAGTTTTTTTTACTGCAATGCACTCATGACATTACTCATAATATCGGACAGCGTTTCACCATTCAAAAGGTTCCTCCCTGCGTTCGGAAGGACTGCTTGTTAAAAAAATCGTGCGCTCCTGAAAAACAATACAATAAAATCGTAAATTGCACCTCGTTCAATAAATGACTTCGTAGCTCAGTTGGTAGAGCAGCTGACTCTTAATCAGCGGGTCGAGAGTTCGAGCCTCTCCGGGGTCACATTTTTTCTTAGCTACCAGTTTACCTGAGAATCCTCATCGCATGATATGATTAATGTCATATCTTTTTATATTTTCCTGCTTTAACTTTATTGTTGCAATTCAAGAAAAAAGGCCCTTTGACATTTCGCCAGTCTCATGGAGGTGAAAGTTAAAAGGCATATTTAATCACAATAATTATCATCTATGGCTACTTACGATTCCAATCACGTTAAAAACATCGCCCTGCTGGGGCATGCCGGATGTGGTAAAACCACCATTTCCGAATGCATGCTGTATGAAGCAGGGATTACCAAACGCCGCGGCAGCATAGCTGCCGGAAATACAGTAAGTGATTATCACGAACTGGAAACAGAACGCCAGAGTTCCGTCTTTGCTTCCCTGCTCCATACTCCGTGGAAAGGCTACAAGATTAACATCATAGACACACCCGGATATGATGATTTTGCGGGTGAAGTCATCAGCGCACTGCGAGTGGCAGATACCGGCGTACTTGTGCTGAATGCCGTAATGGGTGTAGAAGTGGGAACGGATGTCATCTGGGAATATACCGACAAGTTTAAGACACCCACACTCTTTGTCATTAACAAACTGGATCACGATAAAGCTGATTTTGAAAAAACGCTGCGCGAAGCCAAAGCCCATTTCGGTGCGAATGTAGTCGCGGTGCAATATCCCGTTCAGACAGGTGCCGCATTCAATAGTATCATAGATGTGCTGAACATGGTGCTCTACCAATTCCCGCCCGAAGGCGGCAAACCTGCAAAATTACCCATCCCCGACCAGGAAAAAGAAAAAGCAGACCGCCTGCATAAGGAGTTGGTTGAAACCATCGCATCCAATGATGAAGGGCTAATGGAAAAATATTTTGAACAGGGCGAGCTGAGTGAAGATGAGATGAAAGACGGTCTGCACCGCTCTATGATTAAACACGATATTTTTCCGTTATTCTGCGCCTCCGGAGAATACGATATGGGTGTCGGGCGGATTATGAGTTTTATAGACAATGTCTGCCCGTCTGCTAATGAGATGCCGCCGCAAAAGACAAAAGCAGGCGGCACCCTGCAATGTAATGCCACTGGTCCGGCCTGTATCTTTATTTTTAAAACCATCATCGAACCGCATATCGGCGAACTCAGCTTATTTAAAGTATTCAGCGGCACAGTACGATCCGGCAGCGAGCTGGTGAATGAAAACACCGGAGCAACCGAACGGCTCAGTCAGTTATTACTGCTGGAAGGACATACCCGCATTCCCGTTCAGGAACTGACGGCAGGTGACATCGGCGCAACGCTGAAACTGCGCTCCACCCATGTAAACAATACCCTTCATGAGAAAGGCGCCAATATTGAACTGGATCCGATTGTTTTTCCAAAATCCAATATGACGGTGGCTATCGCCGCTGTCAAAAAAGGGGAAGAAGAAAAGCTCTTTCAGGCACTGCACACCATGAAAGAAGAAGACCCGACTGTGCAGTATGAAGTTTCTTCTGAACTTAAACAGACCCTGCTGCACTGCCAGGGTGAACTGCACCTGCAGGTACTGCAATGGAAAATTGAACACATTCACAAACTGCAGGTCACATTTGACAAGCCCAAAATTCCGTACCGCGAAACCATCCGCAAGTTGGCGGAATCCACCTACCGCCATAAAAAACAAAGCGGCGGCGCCGGACAGTTTGGCGAGGTGTTTATGCGCATTGAACCGTGGTATGAAGAGATGCCAGACCCTGCGGGGCTGAGTGTACGCGGACGGGAAGAAATTGACCTGGATTGGGGCGGAAAACTGGTATTCCTCAACTGCATAGTTGGTGGCGCCATTGATGCCCGCTTTTTACCTTCGATACTGAAAGGTGTAATGGAAAAGATGCAGAATGGCCCGCTGACCGGCAGTTATGTGCGCGATGTGCGGGTGAGCATTTTTGACGGCAAAATGCACCCTGTGGACAGCAATGATATATCCTTCAAGATTGCGGGACTGCAGGCATTCCGGCAGGCATTCACACAGGCCGACCCGCTGCTGCTGGAACCGGTATATGAAGTATCCATCTATTGCCCGGACGAACAGGTGGGCGCCGTGATGGGCGATTTGCAGACGAGGCTGGCACTGGTGGAAGGTATGGAAGCGGACGGCCATTTTCAGAAGATAACCGCCCGTGTACCACTGGCGCAGATGCACCAGTACTCTTCCATGCTGCGCAGCCTTACGCAGGGACGCGCCCGCTTCAGCATGCAGTTTTCACATTATGCACCCGTTTCGGCAGAAGTACAGAAGAAACTGGCGGATGCCTACAGTAAACACGACACGGATTAAGTTTAGGAACACAGAAGCCGCCTTCCTAAACGAGAGCAACTCAAAAATAGGTTGTTGATGAAAAGGCAGTTGCTGTGGAAATATTGTCTGCGATACTGCTGTCTTACTTCGTACCTTTGTGCCATACAATCCCATTCCGTATGGCTATCAGCGCAACACATTTTCAGTTTCCCGGGCAAAGGAGTTTTTACAAAGGAAAAGTCAGGGATGTGTACAATATTGACAACAAGTACCTCGTGATGATAGTCAGCGACCGCATTTCTGCGTTTGATGTGGTGTTGCCAAAACCCATTCCCTGCAAAGGACAGATTCTGAATGAGATTGCAAATTTCCATTTATCGCAAACCAAAGATATAGTGCCCAACTGGGTGGTGGATGTGCCGCACCCGAATGTGACCATCGGCAAGCTGTGCCGGCCATTCAGAGTGGAAATGGTGATTCGCGGTTATCTCGCCGGCTCAGCCTGGCGCGCCTACAAAAACGGAATCCGGGAAATCTGCGGCGTACAGTTGCCCGAAGGACTGAAGGAAAACCAACAGCTGCCGCATCCCATCATCACTCCTACCACCAAGGCGGAAATTGGCCACGACGAAGAAATTTCCAAAGAGGAGATTATCGCGAATGGAATAGTGTCTGAACAGGATTATGAACAACTCGAAAAATTTACGCACGCCGTTTTTCAACGCGGCACAGCATTAGCCAAAGAGCGGGGTTTGATTCTGGTAGACACCAAATATGAATTCGGCAAAATCGGTGATGTCATCTATCTGATGGATGAAATACACACGCCGGATTCTTCCCGATATTTTTACGCGGACGGCTACGAAGAACGTCAGGAAAAAGGCGTACCGCAAAAACAGCTGTCCAAAGAATTTGTACGCGAATGGCTGATTGCCAATAATTTTATGGGTAAAGAAGGCCAAACCGTACCGGAAATGACGGAAGAAATCGTCGCGAATATTTCCAACCGGTATATTGAACTGTATGAAAACATACTGGGAAAACCCTTTGTAAAATCAGATGCAGGACGGGCAGAAGCTACGCTCGAGACGGCTATTCTGTCTGCACTGGAGAAATTACAGTAACGCTATCTTTTCCAGAAACCATATTTTATCCGGCAGGTTTTCAGAAGAAACGATGGCCTCTTTAAACTTTTCTATGGCATCTTTGGAAGCATATTCAAGTTTAATCAGTTTCTTCATCATCTTCAGGAAGTTCAGGTGTATTTTTTTGTTTTGCTGATTCATTTCCTTACTACGCAGAATATACGCCTTGAAACTCTGGATATAATTTTCCAGAAACTGAATCTCATTCTTTTCATAGAATGTTTTTACGATCAGCACTTTTGAAATCAGGTTGAACTGTACTTCATCGTGCTGCAAATGCAGCAGGGTATCCAGTACCCTGTCGAATTGCCGGGTATCGTAAAAAAGCCTGGCTTTATTATAAGCGATAGTCGTTTCCCTCACCTTCAGCGGCAATTTGCCGCCGTAGCTATCGATAAACAATTCAGCCCATTCAAATTTTTTCATCTTTAATGCAAGTAAAAATATATTCTTGAATCGAATCGGTGAAAATACTTTTTCCCGGACATGCTGCAGGTAAATCGTATAGACCACAAATAATTCGTCGAGATATATCTCCTTACTCTGGTTGATCTTCTTGATACAATAATTGATCAGGTATTGCAAAATATCTGACAAATCGGGTTTTTCCAGCACAGGTGCATGTTGTTCCAGCAGATTTTTTGCTGCCAGGTAATTACTTTCATTTTCCGGATTTATCTGAAACTGATAGATAGCATAATACAATGCAATCAACGCATCATTTTTCAGGTCTGATTGTTCAATCATGAAAAGTACTTCTGTATCAAATGCTATAAATTCGGTTTTACCCAAAATGGCTTTATAATTAATGGCATTACAGATATATTTTAGTTTTTGGGTACAATAAAACCTGTCGAGGCTCTGCGAACTGGTGCTGATGTTTAATGTTGACTGTATATTTTCCTGTTTTTGCAGATAAAGAAAATATAAATGCTCCAATTGGTATTGATTCAGATACCGGTTGCTGCCTATGCGCTGACGAGTAGCATATTGCACTTTGTATTTATCCAACTTTTGTTCAAAAAAAACAGAAAGCCCGTTTTCATAATAATAGCCCAATAGTTGTTGTTGGATTTTTTCTTCATCCGGCAGCATATGCTGAATGGAAAGTGCCAGCTCAATTATTTGCAGTAATTCATGACATAATTTTCGAAATCTATTTTCATCCACTTTTGTTTTGGGAAAAACAGCTTTCCATAAGGTGATTTTATCCGGTTTGTTTTTATGCTGTTTTTTCAGATGATAAAATAAGCTTTTTAACTCCGGCCGGACAGCTATGAAGCCGGAATTGAGGAAAAAAGTAACATTTTCAGTCTCTTTAGGTGAAAGATGTTCTGTTAGCTCCAGGATTTTTAAACGTTCCATCTTTTTATATTACGGAATAATAAATTAAATTTATTACTTTTATATTACTGATAAACAATGCTTTAATAAATTTATTCAAATTTAAAATTAAGAATATTAGTGGAATAATGTATCATTTTAAGAAATATTTTCACTACATCTTTACACTGAAGAGAATTATCTAACTTTAAAAAGTAAGTGTATGAGAACGATATCATTCAAGAAACAGGTGCTGAGTAACTGTAAATTATTATTACTTGGCGGTTTATTGCTGCTCTTTTCATCTGCAAAAGCCGTATGCACCATACAGAGTCCGAACTTTACCACCAGCGTAAGCGGCAATCTGGTAACCCTCACATTAACCGGCGGTGGCTATAATTCGTATCTTATCGGTTATGGTGATGCTACCTATGGGACGTCTCTGATGCACACTTATGCCACTACGGGTACTAAAACCATTTGTGTTCGTTTTATACATACCGATTCGCTGAATTCATCATCAAATTGTGACACCACAATTTGTAAGACGGTCACCATCACCACCACCGAATTCTCTTGCCCGATTCAAAATATTTACTTTGCTGTGCTTCCTAACGGAAATTCCGTAACACTGAACAAATACGGAACGGGATATACTTCTTATCTGTGGGATTATGGAGACGGAACCACCGGTACGTCCAATACACATACTTATACGACTCCGGGAACTAAGGTTATTTGCCTGAAGTACATGTACGTAGACAGCACCAATACAGCGCGCCATTGTGATACGACGTATTGCAAAACTATTACAATAGCTGGGTTGAGCTGCCCGATACAAAGTCCGAATTTTATCGCCACAGTAAACAGCAACACCGTGACGATTAATTTACAGGGCGGCGGGTATAATGCCTATACTATTGGTTACGGTGATGCCACCTACGGAACATCGCTGTCCCATACTTATAGCAGCCTGGGAACGAAAACCATTTGCGTCAACTTTAAATACACCGACAGCACCAATACCCGTAACTGCGATACCACGATTTGCAAAACGGTTACCATCACTTATATTCCATTTACCTGCCCGATCCAAAATATTTATTTTGCGGTGGTTCCAAATGGTAATACTGTAACACTGAACAAATACGGAACGGGATATACTTCTTATCTGTGGGATTATGGAGACGGAACCACCGGTACGTCCAATACACATACTTATACGACTCCGGGAACTAAGGTTATTTGCCTGAAGTACATGTACGTAGACAGCACCAATACAGCGCGCCATTGTGATACGACGTATTGCAAAACTATTACAATAGCTGGGTTGAGCTGCCCGATACAAAGTCCGAACTTTACCACCAGTGTAAGCGGTTCTACGGTTACCATCACTTTAACAGGTGGAGGGTATAATTCCTACTTAATTAATTACGGTGACAATACTACCGGCATCTATACTACTCACACCTACAGTACTGCAGGCACTAAAACCATTTGTGCCAGCTTCAGATTTGTCGACAGTATTAATAACAGGATTTGCGATACTTCTGTTTGCAAAACAATAACCATTACCTCTCCGGCATTTACCTGTCCGATTCAGGGTATTTATTTTTCCATGACGGTCAATGGGTATTCAGTTACGCTCACTAAATATGGCGCAGGGTATACCAGTTATTTATGGGAATATGGCGACGGTACAACCGGCACTTCCGGCACACATACATATACGACGTCAGGAACAAAAACCATTTGTCTGAAGTATGTATATGTGGACAGCAGTAATACAGCACGTCATTGTGACACCACTTACTGTAAAACATTTACCATTACAACTGCACCTTTTACCTGTCCTATTCAAAGCCCTAACTTTACCACAACCATACATGGCGATACTGTCCTTCTGACAAAAACAGGTGGCGGTTATAACTCATATATGTGGAGTTACGGTGACGGTACATATGGCACAGATAATTATCATGTTTACACAACCAATGGTGTAAAAACAATTTGCGCCCGGTTCTACTATAGTTCCACAGCCGGATCCTGTGATACGACTATCTGCAAGTCCATTACCATTACGGATGCGTGTGATTCCCTGAGTTGTGTATTGCCGGGAGATGCAGACCATGACCTTACAGTCAATAATTTTGATGTATTTGCCATTGGCCTCTCTTATAACAGAGTAGGGCCGGTACGTCCGAATGCCACTACACAATATACCTTGCAGCACGCACCGGACTGGAGCACCAATTCTTACTACCTGTTTAATGATAAGTTTTCAGACTGTAACGGGAACGGCATCATCAATAATGCAGATGCCAGCGTGATTTTACAAAATTACATTGCTCAGCCTTTCAACCATTTTAACCACAGGATTGGTCAGCTGGATTCATTGCCACCTGTTTTCTTAGCATTTGACAGCATTCCTATCTATCAGATTGGTTTTCCTTGCAATACTACTGAAATCACCTCTGATATTAATGTGGGGCTGCCAAATCAGATAGTGAATAATGCTTATGGTATAGGATTTTCCGTTGAATATCCTGAAAGTTTTGCAACAGACTCCTGCTTCAGAATACAAGTAGATTTAGACGCCAACTCCTGGTTTGCGAATAATGAGCCATTAATTTATCTATTCAAGAACCTGCCACAATACCACAGGGTTGATATCGGTATCGCCAGAACAACCGGAACCAACCGCGATGGCCACGGAAAAATAGGCAGAATAAAATTCGTAGTGGAAGACGGAATTTTCCGGAATGGCAGGGTATCTTCTACTAAACAATATACATTTACAGTAAATAATGTAGCCGGTGTTGATAATCTTGGAAATAATTTCGCACTAAACGGATTGCCTACAACCGCCAACTTTGGTATTACGGCTGTCAAAGAAACGAAGATTACCGGCCTTACTATCTATCCAAATCCATTCACCAGCGAGCTGTTTATTTCAGCGCAACAACAAATAGATGAGTACACTATTTATGACATTACCGGAAAACTGATGCAGCAGGGGCAAATCAACAGCAACTCTCATATTATCCGGGCAATTGATTTGCCAGAAGGCATGTATCTCCTGGAGATGAAGTCGGCGGATGCCATAAGTACCGTTAAAATTATCAAGTCAAGGTAAACAGTAACTGGGCAAAAGTATGAAAAATCCCGTGCAAGGTGCCCGGGATTTTTCATATCCAGCCAGTCATCATTAAGCACTTTTTTATTCATAAGATTCTATAACTTTGCAGCATGCAAAGAAGACCTCGCAGAAACCGACAAAGCGCTGCCATTCGCGGACTTGCGGAAGAAACACATTTACTGCCGCAACATTTAGTTCAGCCATTGTTTCTAGTGGATGGCCGGAACAAAAAAAACGCGATAAAATCACTGCCTGGAATATCCCAGCTAAGCATTGATAATGCCCTGAAAGAAATAGATGCCTGTATGCAAGCTGGTGTAAGAAGTTTTATCTTATTTCCGGCTGTGGAAGACCGCTTAAAAAATAAAACAGCGACCTACAGCTATTCGTCAAAGAATTTCTACCTCAAAGCAATTGCGGAATTCAAAAAGAAATTTCCGGAGTGTTGTCTGATCAGCGATGTAGCGATGGACCCTTATTCTTCTGACGGCCATGACGGATATGTGGATAGTGGAAAAATAGTGAATGATAAGACACTGCCTATCCTGGCTAAGATGTCATTGGCACAGGCAGATGCCGGCATTGACATTTTGGGCCCCAGTGATATGATGGACGGACGCGTGGGCTTTATCCGTCAGGCTCTGGATGACAAGGGATTCACAGAAACGGCCATTATGAGCTATACTGCCAAGTACGCCAGCGCCTTTTACGGGCCATTCCGGGATGCGCTGGATTCGGCTCCTAAATCAGGTGATAAAAAAACCTACCAGATGAATCCCGCCAATAAGCGGGAAGCCATTTTGGAAGCCTCTCTGGACTTTGATGAAGGCGCTGATTTCCTGATGGTAAAACCTGCAACTGTCTACCTGGATATTATTCATGAGTTGAAACAGAACTTTCCGGTTCCCATTGCCGCCTATCACGTAAGCGGCGAATATGCCATGCTGCAGGCGGCAGCGAAAAACGGCTGGCTGGATTATGCCAAATGCCTGGAAGAAACGCTGCTGAGCATACACCGCGCGGGTGCAGATGTGATTATCTCGTACGGTTCCAAAGATTATGCCTTGAATCAACAAAAAAAAGGGAAAGTATAACTTTCCCTTTTTAATATCTGATAAACGCTTCCAATATCTGTTATAATGCTGTTTTGGGTTGTTCTTCCGCCTGGTTTTTACCAAACGTATACATATAACCTACCCCGATATTAAACTTGGAATTATACAATTTTAATTTAGTGGAGTTGTTATAAAACGGGTCAACTGTTTTTCTGAACGTTTTAACCAATCCAAAATCATAATTCAAATCAAATGTTACGCTACTTCTCAGGTCTTTGGAAACATAGACCTGAATACCGGCTCCCATTCTAACACCCGCATCTATATTATTGTAAACTGTTTTATAATCTGCTTTCACACTGGTTTTGGGCTGTACGGAACCATTGTTATTGATTGTAGTAATGTCTGTTCCGTTTATGTTGTAACCGAAATAACCGCCTGCATTCGCAAACACTCTCAATCGCTGGTTACCCCAACCTGCCATAATCGTTACAGGTATAGTTAACTGATTTTCTTTATGTGTTTTATTTGAGCTGATAACATTTCCGGCACCGGAATATTTCGTATAGCTGCTACCACCCATATTAAACTCGACGCCCAGATTAACTCCTACAAATTTATTTATCCATATTCTGCCCTGAATAGAGGCATGTACTCCGGGAACAAAACTGAGTGTACCACCAGCCGTAGATAACTTACCTTTCAAAAATTGATTGTTCATTCTCCCAAAATTCGGGCCTACATTTACGCCTATACCGGCCTGAATCTTAGCCTCTGAATGGTTTATAAATGTTCCTAACAGCAAAATAATAACCAGTAATTTTCTCATCTTGTTTAGTTTTTGTTTGAATTGATTTATAAAATCGACGTTAAATTACAAAAAACCTTTTAATTGTACTACTTTTGTACTAAATTATTTAACCCAAATACACAAAGAATGCAACTTTGGAACAGGGTAGACAAGCGGATATTAGAGCAAGGTATAATCGAAAGCAGCGAAAACCGCGTTACCATTTCTTTTTATAAATACGTCAAAATTGAACAGCCTGCTGACTGGCGTAATGAACTGTATCTGGCCTGGAGCAGCCTCGGTGTTTTAGGCAGAATTTATGTGGCCGATGAAGGTATAAATGCACAGATTTCGGTGTCGGAGAAAAATAAACAGCCATTTATCGATCATTTATATTCCTATCCTTTTTTACATGGTATCCGGTTGAACTATGCTATTGATGATGACGGTAAGTCTTTCTCCAAATTAAAGATACTGGTACGCAAAAAAATTGTGGCGGATGGATTGGACGACGAGACCTTTGATTCAAGTGATTGCGGCATCCATCTGAATGCAGAGGAGTTCAATAAACTGACCGACCGGAATGATACTATCCTTGTAGATATGCGCAACCATTATGAAAGTGAGATTGGACATTTTGAAAACGCCATCACTCCGGATGTAGATACATTCAGAGAACAACTGCCATTGGTACTGAATATGCTGGAAAGCGATAAAGATAAGACGGTTGTGATGTACTGCACTGGAGGTATCCGGTGTGAAAAGGCCAGTGCATGGTTCAAACACAATGGATTTAAACATGTTTATCAATTAAACGGCGGTATCATTGAATATGCACGGCAGGTACAGGAACAAGGGCTGAAAAACAAATTTCGCGGGAAGAATTTTGTTTTTGACAGGCGCTTGGGTGAGAAAATCACACACGAAGTTATCGCACACTGCCATCAATGTGGGCAACCAGCGGATACCCATACCAATTGTAAAAACGAGGCCTGTCATTTACTGTTCATCCAATGCGAAACCTGTTTGGAAAAATACAATGGCTGTTGTTGTGAAGACTGTATGAATATCGTCTCCCTGTCTGAAGAAGACAGAAGAGCCTTGCGAAAAGGGTTGAATCCTGGCCGAAAAGTTTTTAAAAAAGGACGCGGTGAGCAACTTACATTCAAGAAATCTTCCACTGATATGCAGTTTTCATCTCTGCATCCTGATGAATAACCTGCTCAGGAAGATACAGGTATTAACAATATCACCAACTTAAGGGCTGAAATTTACGGGATGATTCTTCAATTCCTCCTGTTTACGTTTTAATCCTACATCATTTGGAAATCTTTGTTCCAGATAATGGAGCAAACTGTCAGCCTCACGATACCTGTTTCGCTGCCTATACATATTCAACAGATTATTGGCAGAATAACTAAAGTTTTTTTCGCGCTGAATAACAAACTTAAAATAGTGAGCCGCTGAATCTGTCTGATCGAGGTTCCAAAATGCCAACCCCAGGTAGTTTACGCCGGACAAATAGGATGAATCAAGCCGGTAACATTTCCTGAAAATCTCCAGCGTACTACTGTCGTTTCTCCTGTATAGCTCACATAAGCCGACATGCTCCCACGATTGAACAGAAAGTGGATTTGCTTTTACAGCTATTAATGCATACCGTTCTCCGATATTGATAAAACTGTCTGTGAAGTTCCTGTCGTAATTTTGTTTTAGTTCCTCCTGCAAGGCAACATGAATATATGTTCCGGCGGCAATACGGTTTGCATTTACGGAATTTGTCAGATGCTTTAAATCCCGTTCAAACAAGGTATACCTGTCTTTCCATGCAGATGTTCTGTATATCGTATAAATCACATACATACCAATCAATACAAAAAAAATCGATTTAGCCAATATTCGCCGTTTTTCAACAGCGTAGATATCTGTCACCAATGCGCCTAAAGCCATACAAAAGCCCAGTGACGCGATGAAATTATAACGATCCATTACAATTCCGGCCACCGGAGATACAAAATTTAACGCATACCCAATAGAAAGAAGAAAGAACAACAATGAGAACAGATAGATTTTATTTTTTGTATAATATTTGATACTGGCCACAAATAGCGCTGCCACAATGAGCAGACAACTGATATGTATAAATGAGAATAATGGTGTTAGCGGAATTTGATTATATCCAAAATAAAAATAATAGCCAAACGGTACAAACAAAAATTTGAGGTAATAAAACAACGTTGTAACGGAAAGTGATACTCTGTTGTAAAAGGTATCATTTTGGTATAATGGATTTTCATCAAGCCCCCAAAAACTGCGGTTCATATCGGGATCAAGATGCGACATCAGTCCGTTAATAATCATTGAAGTGGCAATCATCAAAATAGTACATAATGCTACAACAGTAATGAGTTTCTTTATATCGGTATTTCTGAAAAAAAACAGCACCAGCACGGGAATAAATACGAAAACAAAACTGTCCTTTTTGGAAAGCATACCCAATAACATCAAAAGCAATGCGAGCAGAAGCTTTTGATACTTCTTATAGTCAAATGCAGTAATGAGCTGTATAGCAGCCATCACGCCGAATGTCATACTTAACAGATTGTCGCGGCTCTTGATATTCGCGACTACGCTTACATGATTAGGATGAACAAGAAAAAAAACAACCGATAATAAACCAAACATCTTTAACTTTTGTTCGTCCTGAATCATCTTGCTTATAAAGAGGAATTTATAGATTCTGGTAAGCAAAACTGCAAAGATTACTATATTGAAGAAATGAGAAACAGACGGGTTAATTCCATTAAAGAAAAATCGTTCCATCCAAAAAGTAGCCAATGTCACAGGCCTGTAATCCGCGCTGGCAAACCAGGATTTAAAAATAAACAGCAGGCCGCTGAAGTCCGGGCTCGTCTGACTAATGGTTGACACTATAAATTCATCATCCAGTCCATAATCAAAGGTAGCGGTCCATCCATACAACAAAAAACTACCTGTTACCAATAGCAGGTAATGAAAGTACACAGACCACAAAAAATCATATTTTGGTTGAGGATTTTTTAAAGTGTCTGATTTAACAGACTTCCGGGCTGTTTTAATTTTTGAATTGTTTTTTGGGGGGGAAGCCATGAAGCTTATGTCATTTATTTTTTTGCACCGGATTAATCTTCCTCAAGATACTCATTCTTCAAAAAAGTTGAATCGATATTATGGAATTTTAATGTGCCTTTAAGCGCAAATAATGGAAACAGGGATTGCATATTTGCAATCCCTGTTAAATCAACTGTACTATGTATTATTGTTTAACAATCTTGTACTTATATTCAGTACCGTTTTTATCCGTCAATACCAGCATATACGCGGCGTTGGCCAACGAACTCAAATTGAGCGTATTGCTGTTAACCCCTGTCATTAAACTAACTCCTGTCGTTTTTACAGACTTGCCCAATACATCATAAATGGCAATAGTAGCATTCTGGATGGTACTGGAAGAAATTAATATAGTGATATCCTGAGACGTAGGATTCGGGAAGACACCGATAATACCGGTAATGCCGGAGGTAGCGATAGGAATGTTTATGATATTGGAATATTTAAACGTACTATCCTTATCCACTATTTTCAACCGATAATAATTATTGCCTGCAACCGGATAATAATCAAACAGGTCATAATTAAGCGGCTGGGTACTGTTTCCTGCCCCCGGTTTTTCACCAACATAAAACCAGTTAATGCCATCTAAACTTTTTTCCACTATAAATTTCAATGTATTCTGCTCAGAAACTGTCATCCAGTCCAGCCTGTTTTTATCACCGATATTAATGCCTGTGAAAGACACGAGCTCTACCGGTAATACCTCATACAGGAATCGTATTGGATGTATGTAGAATGTAGAGAAAGTATCTACAATGAATTGCACCTGATAATCTGTCCCGTTTCCGGTATAGGTTGAAAATACAGGAGTCGTCCATGTCGCATTACCACCATAATACCCGTGTCCTGCCGGTAACATCTGACCACCCGGTGTGTGTATGGTGGTACTTCCGTTTGGCCCGGAATATGTACCGCCGCCACCGCCAGGAAACTTAGAAACCCTTAACTCACTGATACTGTTAAAATCATAGGCACTTCCGGAAGCTTTTGCGAGTAGTGAAGCAAACTCTGTCGCTTTAAAATATAAAGTCACTCTGGCATGTCTCCCCTGCGGAAACTCCGGACTGATAGACCACCACCTTTGCAGGTATGGCATGGAATCCGATGGATAAGCTGTAGTCCAGGTTCTTGGCGTATATCCGTGTATATGTGTACACACTTCGGTTTCTCCCAATGCCAGCGGAGAATAGGTGCCGCCCGTCAAATCTTCAATCGTGCATATTATCTTACCCTGATAGTCATAATAAGTATAGATATTTCCATTCTGTATCGGGCAGGTATAACACAAATCAGAATTATCCGTAATAATTGCGCTTGACACAGTAGTAACAGTAATTGGAATCGATACAGAATCCATACAGCCTCCATTGGTTACTTTCCATTTGTAAGTGGCGTTTCCGCCGAATGGGATATCCACGCTGACATCTAATGTTGCCGTTGGCATGGCAGGCGTTGAAGTCACACCCGCAGATGAGGTAACCAGTGTCCATTGTCCTGTACCGGTTGAAGGCGAAGAAGCCTGCAAGGTAGCGGTTGCATTTGGGTTGCCACATCCGGATACATCTACCAATGCCGCATTAGCTTTGACGGTATCATTGATGTTCCAGGAAATCTGAGTGGAAGAGTATGCCGTATCGCAACTGCTCAGTCCAACTATATTGATAGAAGAGTTAATAGCGGACATTGTCTGCACAATAGTTGTTCCTATCGCTTTTGTAATATTTGTCGGGCGGGTAGTACTCCATGTTGACCAGGTAGTCCCGTTATCAGTTGAATATCTGTAATAAATAGTAATAAAAGAATAAGCTGAACCACCGCTTGGTACATTCACACATAATGGTGATGCACTCGTCAGACACACATCTGAACCACTGGCAGGTGAACCGCCGCAAACCGTAAAAGTATTATTAGGTGTAATCGCAGGAAAGACCACTACTGAATCATATACCCATCTTGACCATCCACAACATTTATCTTTTACTCTCGCAGCTATCAGATACATGACAGTATCTGAAGTGGCATTTGTTGGAGAGATGGAATTTGGTCCAGCGCCCGTTCCTGAAGTCCATGCAGGAACCGGGCTTGTTCGGATAGTGCCATCCTTATATTTTCTCCATCTCCATTCATAATCGGATGCATTTCCGGCAAAATCCTGATTCGGGTTGTTAGACGTAATTGTAAATGAAGTATTGCTGCCTGTACAAATGCGTTTATTGGTAACGGCAATCGTTGGCAAGGGCCTGTTTTCCAAAATACGAATAAAGTACTGCCAAGGATTGATGGTTGTTAAATCCATTGTTTTCCAGCCTCCGGCGCTGCTGTACTCCACTTGTGTTGTCAATGCACCGGTGACATTCGTGTATGTGGTTGTATTCGGTGACTCGTCGTTGATTAAAGTAGGTGATCCCATAGCTGTAAAATCAAAGGCTCCACTTGGCGGAGCGCTGCCTGCCGCTTTTTGTAAAATAATGACTGAGTTCGTACAACCTCTGTTATAGGTTGCTCTTAATAAATCCGCCACTGCATTTGGCCCGCCGGCACCTGAAGCCCCAACTGCTACCGTCACAATATTTGCAGGTGTTGTTGCCAGATTCACTGTTCCCTGAGACAAGCCATTTGCGCCATCCCTGCCTCTTCCTCCGGGTCCGCCATCGCCGCCCTTTCCACCATTTCCACCGCACCCGTTACTGGAGGGGCTACCGCACCCGCCTGTACAGTTACCGGGATTTCCATTAATGCCCGTTTCCCCGGCTTGTCCGGGCGCACCGTTTCCTCCTAATCCACCGGCACCGGCGGTAAATGTTGATTGACTGAGTGTTCCGGCTGCATTACCAACAATATAGATACCAAACGAGCCACCACCACCCCAGCCACCTGAGCCGGGTAAGCCACCGTGTCCTCCCCGACCACCGGTTCCACCATTTGCACGACCACTCGGGCATGGACTACACGTACAACACGTTCCATGGTCGCCGCCGCCGCCACCGCCGCCGCCGCCGCCGCCAAATCCGTTACTGCCACTGGCCGAGGTACCTGCAGGAATATAATAAGGGGAAACTACCCCAGGTGAGGCCGGCCTGTCACCCGGTGTCCAGTTAGTAGAACCAATTCCACCCGGATTCCCGGGACCTCCTACACCTGCAGTACAACCGCTGGCATCACAATTAAAAACATTACATCCTGACCCGCAACATTGTCCGCCGCCACCGCCGGCAACAGCGCCACCGTTCCCATTAGTACCGGTAACTCCACCACTGCCCCAAGAGCAACCACAAGCGGCTGTACTTCCATTACCTCCGGCGCCTCCGGCGCCGCCTCCCACTCCGGAACCGCCGGAACCGCCGGGCGTAGTGCCGGTTGCACCGGTTGCACCAGGGCCTGCTGTTATTGACGACCGTTTTATCTCCCAGCCCGTATTTCCGTTAATATAAAATCCATATACTGAATAGCCTTTATTAAGAAATTGACCGGAAGCCGGTATCGCGACTTTTACATTTACGGTCACGTCCTGTATAAGCCAACCATTACCACTAGAAATTATTCCTCTGTGATAGCCTACTGTGCCGTTATTTTCTGTACCCGGATTTAAATTGATGGTTGTTGTTAAACTGGAATTTTTACGCCAATCACCAGTAGCCAAATTGACGATTTCCCATCCACCGTCAATAATGGCGTTGGCCGGAATAATCCATTGGGTTTCACTGTAAGCTGCTCCACCTCCCATAATACGGATATGGTTTCTAGTGCCAGATATATTTGCAATGGCATTCGAAACGGTTGCATAAGGTGAAGTAGCTGTCCCTGCGTTGCCATCATTTCCACCATTGGCAGGAGGCGCTACATATATTAAATCACAGGAAGGAGTTGTAACAGTAAAGGTGCATGTCGATGTAGCATCTGCAACACCACACGGATCTACTACGGTAAGAGTAACAGTATAAGTCGTACCGGCTGCTGCCGCGGTAAATGTAGGTGTAAATGTTGTTGAGTTTGTCGCCGACGTTGGAGCGACATTAGTTGTCGGAGATATGCTCCAGTTATATTGCCAGCCGGCTAATGCATCACCAATCGCATTAATTGCCGGAATCGCCGGAACAGTAAAAGTAATCGGGTTTCCCGAAGGTATTGAACGGCCGCAAGCCGTTGATACTATTGGTGGGGCATAAGGAAAATAAGTAACCCGTACACAATTGGACACAGCCGAATCGTATCGTGCCCCTGAACTTGTAGTGCTTCCGCCACCATTTCTGTTGTACACCATCAAACGATATGTTCTGGTACCAGCTACCTGAGGAAACGTAATAGTGGGGCAAATGGCACCGGTAACATTTGTCCAATTAGCGCCAACCGGACAGCTACCGGAACCTGATCCGTTTATATCGGCAACCTGCCACTGATAGTATGTGGCATTTGTAGAATTAGCAGTCAGACTGAGGTTATTACCTAAACAGGCATGTAAATCTGTAGTAGCAATGGAAACCGTCGGTGTACTAATCGTCCAACGATATCGTATCTTCAGCATCCAGTTCTGATATGAAGAACCGCTTAATACTGCCGGCACCTCAATAAAGTTATAGGTATTTGGGGGGCTGTCGCGCCAGTTGATAGTATAGCCTGTATTTACAGTACCTCCGGGGCCTCCGGTTCGTGTTACTGTATGTGCATCATCGCTGTTAATACAAAACCAGGGAAAAGAATAATCGGATCCTTCATAATTATCATCTGTTCCGCAGGAAATCCCGAAGCCCAAAATAGATAAATAAAACCCATCTTCTTCCCAAAGATCCCATGCCAGATTAATGGCGGAGAAATTGGTTTCCGTAGTGTATGTTTTGTTAAAAATATTTACCGGTGCAAAGGTGTTATAATTCGGTACATCCTGAGAAATTTTTATCGCTGATCCTACACCGGTTGGAAATGACGGAAAGCTGGCTGTGATATTGTCCTTTGCCATCACCTTTACCCTTAAATCTTCATTACCACCTACCGCCACCCCGCAGGTACCTCCATCCCAATCCATATCATTAAAGACACCTACCACATCAGCGGTGAGGGTAATATTTCCGTCTTTATAATTTGGCAGCGATCCGCAAAGGGGTTTCATACCCGGTGACCAATCCCAGCGGTAAGCGAATACGACGGCATATTTATGTTCTGCACCGGCGCCAATAATTACAGGTAATGTGTAATTCACCTGACCGTTATTTCCGCCTCTGAAATTGACCGATCCCCAACCAATGGAGCCGGCATAATAATCATCCCCCAACGCACAAATTCCGAACAGACAGCAGCAATTATCGTAAACACGGGGTGCGCCCTGTCCGCAGGATAAAATATCTCCGTAACAGTCATCTTCAAATGCCTGACCAAGATACACCTGAAATTCTGTCGGAACCTGAGAACCGGAATAAGTAACATCCAGCATTTTATAGCCATCTGCTTCTAATGGCAAACCGGCTGAATTGACCGTATTCATCTGATTCGGATTAAATGAATAGAACCTGTTTTCCGAACCCCAGAATGCTACGTTAAAACCACCGGGAGAAGTGATATACCCGGTTCCCGCCGCATCTCTGACGCGAGCGCGTATATCCTGAATATTATATTCCTGATCACCGATATCACCGCAGTTGGCAGCCGACCAGACCTTATGTGCCCAAACCCTAAGACGCAATCCACCGTCATTATACATTTGGCCACGTACTCCATGCGGCATCATCAGCATCAGAATGACAGCTATACAGGATAAAATGGATGTGTATAATTTATTCATTTGAAAATAGTTTAGACTCACAAACCTCTATCCCGATTTTAAATTGGCCGTCAAGGTTCTTCGCCGTTAGTAAAATAATTCTGGATATACCATTATTAATTTCGCCTTTGCTATAATTAATGTCACAATATATTTTCTTCAGTTCGGAATTGCTGCAGGAAAAAAGTGAGCGGGATTCATTAACAGCAATCTTATTTATCGTAATTCCGTTTTCAATAAATTTATTGAAAATAGTCATGAATGTAACGGATTTAAAGGTGGTGTCCATAGCTGCCAGACATTGAGGAAAATTTCTTCGGGTATAACTGATAATATCATCAAACTCCTTTTCTGAAAGCAGGAACGGTTTCAGTACTTCTGCATTTTGGTTGTTGACCGCCATTACATAAGCGTCCAGAACTCTTCCAAAATAGACCGAATCATAGGGCGTTTCAACATTTTTAATACTGCCGGCGGATTGACAGAATGGCGTCTGGCCATGTAAAAGACCGGAGGTAAAAAAAAGAATGAAAATAAAGAAAAACTGTAAAGTTTTACCCATGCTATACTTTCTATTAAATGTAGGTAAATTTAACTAAAAAAACAATCAAAATTGAAGAAAAATTGACGTTTACACAATATTTAACGTACAAAACGGGCAGGCTGCCAATTGATCAGTTTTTCCCTGAACTGTACTAAAGACCATAAGGCATAAAATGTGGCATAATCGTTATGAACGGAAAGGTTCGATGAGTAAAAAGAAGGCCAGTCGCCATGCAGTTCTTTTTGCAATGTCAGGATATAAAAAATACATTCCGCATTTTTTTCTACCGTTATATCATTCCCGTACAATCCGTATGCGGATAACAGATAAGCATTATAAATATCCGATTTTTCCGTCGGAGCCGTAATTCCTGTCTTATTACACGAACTTATCACACAGGAAAAACCGGCTTTTTCGTTTAGCTTCTTAAACAACCTGGCTTTTGCTACCGCTGTTTCGTGTGTATAATCCGGACAGTTTCGTTGCAGTTCGGCATACATATAATAAAATATCAGCCTTTCTTTGACGGTGCTTTTTAAAGCGATCGTGTATGCTGAATCAGCCATTTGGGGAGAAAAGGGAATAACATCGCAAAAAACGGCAAACCCTATTCTGGCCATTTTATCCCGGATATTCTTAAAAAACAACTTGCTGATGTCGGGAATACTGTCTTTCATTCTTCTGATTTGTATCCTGAAAGAATCTGTACTGCCGTACTCCTTTCCGTACATTTTAAAGAACCCGTCTTTCAGGTTGTTTTCCTTTTCTGCCAGATTAATTTCCAATCCATAGCAGTCATTTACTGCGACAAACTGCGCGTTCGTAAGCGGATCGTAGATTTCATAATTGTTTTCCTTAAAAAAACGTGCGGCTCTGTCAATACTATAATCCAGCACCTGCAGCAATGAATCTTTTCCGTAGTTGGAGATAAATTTCAATACAGTATCAGTTGGGAACGGTTTTATGGGATATTTAGCAGAAGCATTTCCGTAAAAATGGAACAAAATAACAAGTAACAATATATACCGCAGACTGTATTGCATCTGTTTAACGTAAAGAAAAAAAGCATCCCGCAGGATGCTTTAAAGAGTACCGAAGGTGGGACTCGAACCCACACACTTGCGTACACGAGTTTGAGTCGTGCGCGTCTACCAGTTCCGCCACTTCGGCTTGTTTGAGAAAAAAGTATCAGGAAGTAATACACCTTTCATGTACCACCTTTAATCAATAACCTTTTTAAAGAACGGACTGCAAATGTAGTGAAAAAACCTACATTCAGAAAATAAGATTAAAATTTAATTTTAATGAAACAATGCCCGAATCACATCCATACCATTAGCGAACAACAATAAGCCCAAAATGATGAACATTCCCACGCTTTGAGCATACTGCTGCACTTTGTCTGGCAGCGGCTTCCCGCGGACCATCTCATACAATAAGAAGACAACATACCCTCCGTCCAGCATAGGAATCGGCAGTATATTCATAAAAGCCAGTATTACCGAAATGGTAGCAGTCAGTATCCAGAAATGCTCCCAGTCAAAGGTATCCGGAAACATTTTGCCAATGGAAATAAAACCACCGAGGCTATCTTTTACTTTAACTTCTTTGGAAGTAAACAACATTTTTAAGCTTTTAAAATAATTTCCGAGTGTAAAGAATGATTTCTCGATGCCAGCGGGAACGGCTGCAGCGAAATTATAATTCACCCTTTCCGTCTTGAGCAGTTCTGCATATGCCTGTGAGCCAAAGCCGAACAATCCTTCTGCTGAAACTTCTCCATTCAAGTCCAGCATCTTGCCATCTCTTTCCACTGTCACCTTAATGGATTTTCCTTTATTATCAGTAATTGCTTTTTTGACTTCATCATAAAAAGGAGTGGGAATATCATTGACAGCAGTTATCTTGTCCCCCACCTTCATTCCTGCTTTTGAGGCACCGGAAGCATCCTGCACCTGCGCCACCACACCGGGTACTCTCGGTAAAATAAAACTGGCTTTCTTTTGTTTGATTACTGCCGATAAGACGCCTTCCCGAAGCGGTAAAACAATTTGCGCGCCGTTGCGTTCCACGGTAATATTTTTAGCATCATTCAGAATCAGGTCTTTCTGGAATTCCTCAAAATTGCCTGCTGGTTCATTATCTATCTTTAAAATCTTATCTCCGTTCTGCAATCCCATACGATAACCGAGAGAATCTACAATCATCACTCCATTCGTCATGTTTTTCATAGGCAAAAATTCTTCGCCGTATTTCCATAACAATCCCGTGAAAATGACCATCGCTAAAATCATATTCACGGTAACCCCACCCACCATGACAATCAAACGCTGCCAGGCCGGTTTGCTCCTGAATTCCCAGGGCTGAGGTTCACTATTCTTCAATTCTTCGGCGTCCTGTGTCTCATCCGCCATTCCTGCAATCTGAACATATCCGCCAAATGGAAACCAACCCAGTCCGTATTCCGTGTCGCCTATTTTCTTCTTAAACAAAGTGAAATTTCCAATATTGGAAAAAGGAAAAAGGAAATCAAAAAACAGGTAAAACTTATGTACTTTGATTTTAAATAGTTTTGCCGGCACAAAATGTCCCATCTCATGCAAAACAATCAGAATAGATAAACTTAAGATTAACAGTACTACTTTGGTGGCGGTGGGCCCTATGGAGAATAATAACATTTTCAAATAAATTTTTAAATTGACAAGCCGGATTACAGTATTACTGAGTTCAAGCTCATCGTATTAGTTTTAAAATGAAGCGCAAAATTACAAAATGTTAGGCGTTATAGGAAATTATAGGATATTAGCTTCTGTTAAACAATCCTCACTATTGGTAAAATAATGAGGTTTATCAAAATATAAAATTACAACCTACTCACAATCAATAATATGTAAATCAATACGGATGAATAACCGTTTGTATTTCCTTGGCCAGTTTTTGGCGGGTTTCCATCAATTCCATTTTCTTCAGGATGGCTGCTATCATTTCTTCGAATCTGCCGGATTGCTCTGCGGTCTTTATTTTTTCATCCACCATCTTCACCAGTTCCATCAATTTGAAATACCGGAACCGTTGCATGGCAGAGACGACATCCGATTTATAGGCATCGCCATTTCCCTTTACAATAATTTCATGTTTGTTAAACCAATTTGGGCTTAATTCATACGGTGACGACATCAATTCTATCAGGCAGTCTTTCATCTCCCTGTCTTCGATGGCATTCAGGTTTTTTATTTCCGTAAACGGAATATCCTGTTGATAGGCATCCATATGCCATTTGATGATTTTCCCAAATACATCGTTCCTGAAATCAATATCCACCAGTTCAAAGATGACGTATTCGGCTACAGAATGTTCCTCCGTCATTTCTTTATCACCATGGTCAAGCAGTATGCGAACAATATCTTTTTCCTGATAATACAACTGTGGCGTTTTGGAAATCGGCTGTGCATGACTTACCTCCGTTGCTATATGTGCGTTGATATCCTGAGCTTCCTGCGTCGATAATTCATTTGTTTTTTTAAATTGCCTTGTACGGATTTTATTGGTTTCATTCACCAGAATATTTTCAGGAACATCTACAATATCCGAACAATGTTTGATATACAACTGGCGCTTGATATTATCCTGAATCAGGGCAATACTTTCAACAATATCTTTGATGACTTCCGATTTTTTTATCGGGTCATTACCGATATCTTTGATGCCTTGTGTGGCTTTAAACAGGATAAAATCCTTCTGTTCTTTTCTGATAAAATCCAGCGTGGCATCCGTACCGTTTTTCTTCACAAAAGAATCCGGGTCTTCGCTGTCAGGCAACAAGACTATTTTCACATTCAGGCCCTGCTCTAAGACAATATCCAATCCGCGCAACGCCGCCTTCACTCCTGCCGCGTCACCGTCATACAGTATCACGATATTTTGAGTGAAGCGTTTGATGAGCTGCACCTGTTCTCTCGTAAGTGCCGTACCACTGGAAGCCACTACATTCCGGATACCCGCCTGATATAACGAAATAACATCCGTGTAACCTTCTACCAGATAACATACCTCCTCTTTTCGAATATCATTTTTTGCCTGAGCAATGCCATACAATATCTGACTTTTATGATACAACTCCGTTTCAGCGGTATTGATGTATTTCGGCTGGTTTTCCGATTTTTTCAGAATACGGCCGCCAAAAGCAATAACCTTCCCGCTTACATTATGAATCGGAAACATGACACGGTCGCGGAAAAAATCGTAAGCCTTGTCATTTTTTTCTTTTATCAACCCTGCCTTCAGAAGCAATTCTTTATTATACCCGTTTTTAAGGGCATCTTTCAGCAGGTTATCATAGCTATCCTGCGCATATCCCAATTGAAAAGCGGAAATAGTATCATCCAGAAAACCCCTTTCTTTGAAGTAATACAATCCGATAGCTCTTCCTTCTTCAGTATCGGTGAGTTGTTGCTGATAATATTTGGCGGCATAATTCAATACAATCAGCAGGCTGTCTTTCTCATCCTGTGCCTGTTTATCTTCAGGTGTTGCATTGGTTTCTTCTATTTCAATATGGTATTTATTGGCCAGGTAGCGCAATGCTTCCGGAAAGGAGAATTTTTCATGTTCCATGATAAAACTGACGCTGTCGCCGCCCTTGCCGCAGCCAAAACATTTGAAGATGTTCTTGTTAGGGTTGACAACGAAGGAAGGCGTTTTTTCCTGATGGAACGGGCAGTTGCCTTTTAGGATGCTTCCGGATTTTTTCAAATTGACAAAATCACCCACCACTTGCTCTATCTGAGCCGTATCAAGAATCTTTGCTATGGTATCCCGGGTGATCATTATATTTATAAAAGAATAAAATGGTGTGTAAGGAAAGATTCACATTCTGCATTATCTTTCTCTATAGTAGCAGTTTTAAAATACTCATAATTCATCCTAAGATTTTGCTTTATGAATGCTTCTGACAAGCCATAAGCTGAACAAAATATTTGTTTTCCGCTTGTATTTATCTTTAATCTTTTTAAGTTTTCTTTAGCAAAACCAAACCCCAAAAAACAAATTCTTTGAGTTGAGCTAAAAATCTCATTTGCTCTTTCAATCTCAATACTTTCACTAATAGTGTTATCATGAATAATTTTAATATTGTTACTTAAATATTCAAGTTTAGCCTTATCTTCAATTTTATCTCCATAATCAAATCTGAAATTAGTACTTATACCTAAATTTAATACATGATTCTCAACATTAAATACCCCCATTTTCCCATGAACATGTATAATTTCTATTGTCTCTGATAGCAATTTAAACGCATCTTTTTCATCCAATCCATAGGAGTTTTTAATGCAGTTAAATAGATAATACTCCAATGACCTGTCATAATTATATGTAACAACTTTCAGTTTGTTAGACTTAAAATATTTTATTGATTTTGCTTTTAGAACATTCCATAAAAACCTATACCAATTATCATATCGTACTAGTTGTGTTGCATTTTCATAATTATGTAAAGCATATAAAATATGAACCTTTCCTATATTTATAAAGTCAGCATTCTCTTCTATTTCTAAAAACGAATCTATCGAATTAATCTTAGAACTCTTCAACCTGTGTTTAAAACTTAATATTATATCATCTTTATAACCAAGTTCCCACAACATCTGTATAAATGGATTACTATTCAATTTTGTCCCATACTTGCTCTTGGTGTCAACTATTGTAGGTATTAAACTAATAATATCATTGACTAATTTTCTCCCTGAAGGAAAACCGTATGGCATACTAGCGCCTGCCCCAAGAATTAATGTTGTTGGTTTCTCTATCACAATTAATTATACTGAATTTAAAATTAAACGTTAACTTCTTTTTGCCTTCCATCCCAAATACGTAATATTCTTACTTGTTGCTTTTCAACCCTATAAATAATCAAATAATATCGAACTAAAACCCTGCGATAATCTTCAATTGAAATAGCTGTACCTAAATATGGATTTGCGGTCAGCTTATTTGTTGTTGCCAATATCTCAGAATATAGTTTTTCAGAATAAACAGAAGACTTGTTATTCTCCAACCAAAACAATAAAATTCCCTGTAAATCTAATTCTGCTTGAGGCGACCAAACTACTTCAAACTCTCCCACCATTTGTGCATATTCTTTTTTAACTGATCCTGTGATACATAATTACCCATACTTATATTATCATCCGCCTCTTTAATAGAGTGTATATCTGAATCAGAAAATACATAACTATCTGCTTCTAAAACCCTTCGGATTTCGGACAGCAACGCTTCATCATCTACCTGATTTATCTTAATAATAATCTCTTCCTTTTCTTTAATGTTATTCATAATTAAAAGTACTAAAAAAAAACAACATTTGCATGTTACTCTTTCATTTCCGCATAATACCGATAAAAATACGGAATGGTTTCGATGCCTTTGTAATAATTGAACAATCCGTAATGCTCATTGGGTGAATGAATCGCGTCGCTATCGAGCCCAAAGCCCATCAGAACGGTTTTCAACCCAAGAATTTCCTCAAACAGTGCAACTATTGGAATACTGGCGCCGTTGCGCATCGCCAGCGGTTGTTTGCCAAATGTTTTTTCCATCGCTTTGTACGCCGCCTGAAACTCTACAGAATCCACCGGTGTCACGTACGGCTCTCCGCCGTGATGCTCGGTAACTTTTACTTTTACTGTGTCCGGCGCAATTTTTTCAAAATGCTTTTTGAAAACCTCTGCTATCTTTTTAGAAGACTGGTTAGGCACCAGCCTCATGGATATTTTCGCGTTGGCTTTGCCCGGCAGTACAGTTTTAGCGCCTTCGCCAATGTAGCCGCCCCATATACCATTCACATCCAGTGTAGGGCGGATAGTCAGTTGTTCCGCCAGTGTGTATCCATTTTCTCCGAATGATTTCGGCAAGCCAATGCTATTTTCAAACTCCTCCACAGTTACAGGCCCTGCATTGATTTGCGCCCTTTCTTCCGTGCTCAAATCCAAGACATCATCATAAAAATCTTCTACCGTAATATGTCCGTTGTCGTCTTTCAGGCTGCCAATCAGTTTGCACAATACATTCAGCGGATTATCGACACCGCCTCCGTAAATACCGGAATGCAGATCGCGGTTCGGGCCCACCACTTCCACTTCCATATAGCACAACCCGCGCAGGCCATTCGTGATGGAAGGTGTTTCATTGTTGATGATACCGGTATCAGATACCAAAATGACATCCGCTTTCAGCTTCTCTTTATATTTTTTCAGAAAATCTCCGAGATGGGCAGACCCTACTTCTTCCTCCCCTTCGATAATGACTTTAATATTACACGGCAATGTATTATTCGACAACATCATCTCCAGCGCTTTCACATGCATATATACTTGTCCCTTGTCATCGCAGGCACCCCGAGCAAAGATGGCTCCCTGAGGGTGAATCTCAGTTGGCTTTACGACGGGCTCAAACGGCGGAGAAGTCCACAGTTCATACGGATCAGCAGGCTGCACATCGTAATGACCATAGACCAGAACGGTTGGCTTAGAATCATCCGTTATTTTTTCCGCATATACCACAGGATATCCTTCGGTAGGAAGTAATTCCACATTTTCCATTCCAATTTTTTCAAATTGCTGCTTCAGGTATTCCGCAGCGTTTAATACATCGTTTTTGAAATTAGGATCGGCGGAAACAGAAGGAATCCTGAGCCAATCCATGAGTTCGCTGACAAAACGCTCTTTATTTTGCTGTAGGGAAGACTGAATAAAATCCATGTTTATGTGAAATTTAAATGAATGAATCGTTCAAAAGAGAGATGGTAAAGATAAGCGATTTACGATTATTTGTCTAAACAAAAAACACTTCAGAAGAAGTTGAAAATCTGTTAAAAAGTATTATTAAAGTGTAAATTGTAGTATTAACCGAATATTGGTATTAATTTTGGAGATAATTATCATCATGAAGCGACTGTTTACTCTTCTTTTCCTCAGCTGTACTTATTTTTTCGCCGGAGCCAAGGATGTCGTACAATTTTCCGGATTTGTAAGAGATGCAGAAAGCAATGTTCCTGTTCCCTTTTGTGCCGTATATATTCAGAATGAGAACAGAGGTACCATTACCGGCACTGATGGTTATTTTATTTTTGTAGCTGGCAAAGGAGATACGATTGTTGTGAAATCATTAGGGTACAAAACCTTCAAGATTGCCATACCAAAAGACTATGAACAAAAAAGTTTCACAAAAGAGGTTGGCCTGGAAAGGGATGTTGTTCAACTCAAAGGTGTCACTATCAAACCGCTGCCGACGCCCGGACAACTGAGGCATGCGATGCTGAATCTGGATATACCTAACAACCTGCAGGAACTGGCTCAGCAAACGATTGAACAATCTATCCTGACGGATGAAATTTCCAAGAAAACCAATTTTGACGGGAAAGAAAACTTCAACCAGTATGTTCAGTCACAGGCTGAATACTACTACAACCGATACGGCAACCAGCATCCGGGAATTTCTCTGACAAACCCGTTCGCGTGGGCACAATTCATCAAAGACATCAAGGCTAAAAAGAAGAAAAAGAAATAACGCAGTTTATTTTCTGTAGACCTTCACCCGGTAATCAATATCCACTTCTCCTCGTGCAATTTTAGTTAGTTTGGGTAACAGCAATTTGCGTTTCAGCGGCTTCAGCTTATCTGTAAATAATACCCCTTCAATATGGTCATATTCATGCTGTATGACTCTTGCCGTGATATCATCATACTCTTCCGTGAATTCATTAAACTGCTCATCGAAATAATGAATCTTGACCACCGGCTGACGAAATACATCTTCCCGGATTCCGGGAATACTCAGACAGCCTTCCTCATATTTCCATTCCTCCCCATTTTCTGATATTATCGTTGGGTTGATGAATGCTTTCTTGATGCCGGTAAACTCTTTTTTCCGCTTCTCGGCCAACTGCTGCGTGTCCACCACAAACAAACGGATAGACAAGCCTACCTGTGGAGCTGCCAAACCGACCCCGGAAGCGGCATACATTGTTTGCCACATATTTTTGACCAAATCCTGAAGAAGCGGATATTCCGGAGAAATATCCTCCGCACGTTTTTTTAAAACCGGATCTCCGTAGAGTGTAATGGGTAAAATCATACTATTTTTTTGATGCCTGAATTAAATTCATGGCAATCGGCTGCAAATTTAAAAAAATAAACGCTTAAATAAAATGAAACGTTCCTGATGCTCAGGATTTATGCATTTCTAAATAATTCTGTAAGATTATAGTAGCGGAGATTTCATCTACCAGTGCCTTGTTTTGCCGGTCTTTCTTCTTCATTCCGCTGTCAATCATGGATTGAAATGCCATTTTAGAGGTAAACCGTTCATCCATATCGACAAGAGTGATATCCGGGAATTTATTAGCAAGCTCATTTTTGAACTGCCGGATCCGAGGAACGATATCCGCGAATTCATTATTTAATTTTTTGGGAATACCTATTACGATTGTATCAATCTTTTCTTTTTGCAGTAAATTTTGCAGATAAGCAATATTATTTTTCGTTTCCTGCGTTGACAATCCAAATGCAAAAATCTTCGAGTCGTCTGAGATAGCGTACCCTGTTCGTTTTCCTCCGAAATCTATTGCGAGAATTTTTGACATATCCGTTTTTGTTTTTACTGCCTATGCTATTGCCACCTCAAACGATGGGCTACCATAAAATATCTGCAATCACAAAGACTGCAAACAATACGCTTGCTATCCCGTTTGTCGTAAAAAAGGCCAAGTCAATCTTTTTCAATCCAAACCGGATGACCAGGGAATGCTGATAAATCAATAACCCTCCGAATAGCACGAAACCTGACCAGAATAACATATGGAAACCACCATATATCCCTGCAGCCAGGATACAGATTGCACTGCACAAGTGTAAAAAACGTGAAATCCAGAGCGCTTTAGCCTGTCCGAAATAGGCGGGAATAGAATATAACTGCTGTTCTTTATCAAACTGTTCATCCTGCAGCGCATAGATGATATCAAATCCGGCTACCCAAAACAGAACGGCAAAAGAGAAAAACAGCGGAAGGATTTCAAACCTTCCCGTAACCGCCAGAAAAGCGCCTATCGGTGCAAGCCCCAGCCCGACTCCCAAAATCAGATGACAGAGAAAAGTGAACCTTTTGGTAAGTGAGTAACCAAGTACTACCGCCAATGCCACAGGAGACAGATAGAAGCATAACCTGTTAATAAAGTATGTCGCAACCATGAACAGTATACAGTTAAACACAACAAAAAACAAGGCATTCTTAGGTCTAATGATACCACTTGGAATTTCACGGATGGCTGTTCGTGGGTTTTTCTCATCATATCTCCGGTCGATATACCTGTTAAAGGCCATAGCGGCATTTCGGGCTGTGACCATGCACAAGAGCACTAACCCTAACTTATATACCCACCAATAGGGTTCCGCTATACCCGGAATATGATAACAACCCAGTACAAAGCCTATCATGGCGAAAGGCATCGCAAAGATAGTATGGGAGAATTTGACTAAAGACAGGTAGTTTTTCATTACAACATTATACAGGCATCATGCCTTTATTTCTTGGACTTTGTATTCACCTTTACACTGAAAGATACAGTAGTGATGGGCGGATTGGTATTCGCCTCCACCATGACGGATTTAGTATTTGCACCCGGCTTATGAGAAGAATCAAACTGAACTTCAATAGTGCCTTTTTTACCGGGAGCTATCGGTTCTTTGTTGTATTTCGGAACGGTACATCCGCAGGATCCGTATGCTTGGTTGATTACTAAAGGCAATTTTCCGGTATTGGTAAACGCTATCGATTTAATCACCTTATCCCCTTCTGTACATTCCCCGAAATCATAAACTTCTTTGTCAAACTTAATGGAAGTAACTTCCTCTTTTCGGGCTTCCTCCTCAGCATTGGTAATTTTACTGACAGAATCCACCTTCTTTAAAACCTTATCATTCTTTAAGATGGAATCTTTATCAAACTTTTGGACTTCAAGGGCTGATGAATTTTCTTTATACCTGCACTGCACAACAAACAGCGTGACAAAACCCGACAAGACTAAAGCATAAAGTATTTTTTGCATAGGATTTTTTTTGCGAAGATACTAATTTACGATGGCTGATTTTTATTTTTCAGGTATTTTTCAAAGTTATCTTTGGTTAAAGCATTAAGTGTAAAATCCTTCAGCAATCCTCCCTTTCTGGCTGCATGAATACCATACTGTATATCATGGATACCCCGCAAATTATGCGCATCCGGATTGACAGAAACCAATACATTTTTTTCCTGGCAATATTGAATCCAGGAATAATCAATATCCAATCTGTATGGATTGGCATTCAACTCGATACATACATTATTGGCAGCGCAGGCATCGATTATTTTTTTGTGGTCTACCGGATAACCTTGCCTGGATAACAACAACCTGCCAGTCGGGTGTCCCAGTATGGTGGTGTATGGATTTTCAATTGCTTTTATAAGACGATGCATCGCTTTCTCTTCGTTCATACGTAACTGAGAATGAACGGAGGCGATAATCAGATCGAACGACTGCAACACATCGTTGCTGTAATCCAGACTGCCATCATTCAGTATATCACTTTCGATACTTTTAAAAATTCTGAATGGTGTCAATTCTTTGTTAAGACGTTCTATTTCCTGATGTTGTTTCAAAATTTTTTCTTCCTGCATTCCATCCGCATAAATGGCGCTCTTGCTGTGGTCAGAAATCACCAGGTATTCAAATCCTTGTTCTTTACAGTATCCGGCCATCTCTTTTAATGTATTGCTGCCATCACTGTAGACACTATGCGCATGAACAATCCCTTTGATATCAGTGAGCTGCACCAACTGGTCCATTTCTCCTCGTTCCGCCATAGCCCATTCTATCCTATTATCCCTGAGTTCTGGCGGTATGAATGAATAACCCGCCGCATCATAAATTGCCTTTTCAGAATGATATGATTTTGTCGTATCCACCTTATAGGATAAAAAACTAAAGTGTTCCGCTGCGCTTGATAATTCGAGCAGTTTCAGATAAAAAGTGTTCTTTGTGCAAAATGAAAAATGGACGGGATACTGTTTATATTTCCTGATTATCTCCTGTTGTATGGACGGATTTTCATTTCCAACTAAAAAATCTACCCTTTCCAATACTATCTCCTTTCTTCTGAAATCACCGCAGGTGGAAACGGGAAAATCCGGGTGCTTCTGTTGCAATTCGTGTAAGATGTCATTTGCCAGCTCTTCCAGACTGGCCCACAAAAACTTATTTGAACTTTGATTGATAAATTGAATCTGCTGCAGAATATTCTCCTGTGTTTTTGCGCCAAAGCCTTTCAGTGTAATCAAGCGGTTTTCATTGCATGCATATTCCAGCTCACCGATACTTTCTATATCCAGTTCTTTCCAGAGTTGTGCTATTTTTTTAGGCCCTATGCCCTTAATTTTCAATAATTCTACTACTCCAGGCGGTGTAACGGACAAATACTTTTCCAGCAGATCAAGTTTTCCTGTCTTACACAAATGAAAGATTTTGGCTGCAATCGCCTTTCCCACGCCTTCAATTTCTTCCAGTTCCTCGATGGATAAACCGGACAGCGATTCGTCGATGTTCTTTAAATGGCGGGCAGCAAAGGTGTAACTCTTAATCTTGAACGGATTTTCTCCATGCAGCTCCATCAGGTCGGCAAGCAGAGCAAAGTGCTGTGCAATTTCAATATTGTTCATATATCAAAAATAATCAAACCGCAAGGAATTCCCTTTAAAATTCTTCAGACTTGTTTCGGTTTACTTATATCTTTTCAGTAAATTTGGTGTAATTCAGTCTTATGGTTAAAAAGATTTCCGGTGTATTCATAGCGTTAGCCGTTGGCGTTCTGGTTTTTTTCCTGAACCGTCCATTGGGAGATATTCCTGCAATAGGAATGTTTTTTTCGCCAACGCATGGTTTTTGGAAAAATGCCACATCAAAAGAAACACGCAACACATCATTAGAGATTCAATGCGCGAAAGGCACTGCTACCGTTATATACGATGAGCTGGGCGTACCTCATATTTTTGCTGACAACAAAGAAGACCTGATGTTTGCCCAGGGATATGTGGAGGCAAAAGACAGGCTGTGGCAAATGGAATTCCAGATTTATGCCGCATCAGGAAGGTTGACAGAACTGGTGGGCGAAAAGGCGCTGTCCATGGACAGGTTCAGCCGGCGAATCGGAATTGTCAGGGCAGCAAAAGCCTCTGTTGCTGAAATGGAGAAAAATCCGGTCAGCAAAGCGATAGTAGATAATTTTACGGCAGGTGTAAATGCTTATATCCAACATCTTAAACCTGCTGATTTTCCTATCGAATACAAATTAATAGGATACAAACCGGAAGCCTGGACGCCGCTAAAATGCGCCCTGCTGATGAAATATATGGCCAAAGATTTAACTTATTACGATACGGATGTCGAAAATACCAATGCGCTTCGCTTATTCGGAGCAGAAAATTATAAAAAGATGTTTCCCGACTTCCCGCCTCCTGCAATTGATCCAATCATACCGGTCGGTACAAAGTGGAATTTCAAATCGGTGGATTCATTTTCCGTTCCAACTGCCAATAAATCTTCCCTTGCCTTGTATAAAAACCCTTACCGGGAATTTTATGCCAACCCAAACTACGGAAGCAATAACTGGTGTATCAACGGAAGCAAAACACAATCCGGTAAGCCCATTTTATGTGGTGACCCACATCTGTCTTTGAATCTGCCTTCCATTTGGTACCAGGTACAACTGAACTGTCCGGGTTTAAATGTATATGGTGTAACCATTCCGGGCGCACCGGGTGTAATCATCGGCCACAATGACCACATCGCATGGAGTGTGACCAATGCGGAAAGGGATGTAATTAATAATTTTACCGTCGAATATCAGGATAAACGTAAAAAAGCCTACAAACTGGGAAATGACTACGTTCCCTTTGAGTATGATGTGGAAACCTATAAAGTCAGAGATGGAAAAGATGTAGTGGACAGTATCCGCATGACTAAAGTTGGTGCCATTGTGTATGATGAAACATTTGGGGAAGCCGATGATAAAAAACACATCGCCACATACTGGCGGGCAGAAGAACCTTCTAATGATTTAATGGCATTTTATTACCTGAATATTGCCAAGAACCATCAGGATTACCTGAAAGCATTGAATTATTATTCCTGCCCGGGGCAAAATTTCGTTTACGCAGATGTAGAAAATAATATCGCCATACGGCAACAGGGACGATTTATGCTGCGCACTAATTCCGGTGATGGTTCATTTTTAACACCATTGGCTGAAGTAGATTTAAAAAAACTAAAAGCCTCTATCCCCAACGAGCAAAATCCCTATATATTGAATCCGGAGCGTGGGTTTTGCAGCAGTGCCAATCAAAATCCGGTTGACCCCGCCTATCCTTACCTGACAAACGGAGTGTATGAAAACTACAGAAACAGAGTCATCAACGCCACGTTAACAACGACAGAAAAAGCCACATGGGAAGATATGGGCAAACTGCAAAACAATAACTTAAGTTTACTGGCAAAAGAAGTATTGCCAACCCTGCTTACCTATATACAAACGGCCAATGACCCATTGTCCAAAAAAATACTGACCGCTTTACATGACTGGAATTATGAAACTAATATAGAACTGGAAGCGCCGAGTTATTTTTATAAACTGTGGGATAATATTGAACAGACCACCTATGATGAACTGGACAACAAGAATATTTCGCTGCGGATGCCTGAACCATACAATACCGCTAATCTGATTGTAAGTGACCCTGCATTCCCGTTGTTCGATATCCTGAATACCGACACCAAAGAAACCGCCAAAGAGGTTGTCGATCTGGCATTTAAAAAGACTACCGCCTTCTTTAGAGAATTCGAGAAAGACAAGAAGAATAATGTTAAATGGCAATACTATAAAAATACACGCATCACTCATTTGGCGCTTTTAGATGCTTTCTCTATTAAAGATTTGCCTGTTGGTGGTTATAATAACATTGTAAACGCCGCTTCCAGCAAGTGGGGGCCATCCTGGCGCATGATTGTGGATTTCACCAATGGGAAACCTCAATGTTATGGATTGTATCCCGGCGGGCAAAGCGGAAACCCCGCCACAAAAGGATTTACAGAATTCGTAGATAAATGGGCGAAAGGAGAGTATTACAAACTGCACTTTTATACGGATAAAAACGAAGCATTGCGAAGCATCACCAACAAAAAATAAAGTACTATGTTCCTGGTAAAATTTTTTTCCATCTTGTTATTAAGTTTCACACTAACCTTGTTCTTACCCTGGTATACACCTTTTATTATTTGCTTTATAGTCGGTTTGATTTTATCCAATAAGCCGGGCAATAATTTTTTAGCAGGCCTCCTGGCAGTAGGTATATTCTGGCTGGCATACGCACTTGTGCTGGATATCAGAAATGAACATATCCTGAGTTCTAAAATCGCCCTGTTATTTTCCCAGAGCCTGAAAACGGACATCACCGGTGGTGTATTATTAATGGTTACTACTTTCTTAGGGGCACTGCTGGGTGGATTATCCTGCATGGCCGGCGCGATTATCATCGATGACGGCAGCCGGAAAAGATTGCGCAAAGCGGTAAAAAGCGGCAGCTACCGGTTGAAATTGAAATAATTTCATTTTTTATCCTACATCAATATTTTTCTATACCGATTTCCGTACCTTTCGGTTAAGTATTAATCTAATATGTCTCGAACCATTCAACTGCAATCCATCCAACCCGGCGTAGGTTTATATGCCCGCATCGCCACCACTTTCTTTAAAAAAGGTAAAGGAGATCTTCCGGATATTTCCATCCATCTGGAAAAAGCATCCCTAAAACCTGATGCACTCAAAAAATACAACAAAGTATGTGGTTTTGAACATACGCTGATAGTTCCGGCCACTTATATACACGCTTACATTTTTCCGCTGCATACACAATTGCTCAGTCAGCCGGAAGTGCCGTTTCCATTGCCCGGACTAATACATTTCGCCAACTCCATCAAACAGCACCGTCCGTTGTATATTGGTGAAGAATTTTCCGTTACCTGCAAATTGGGCAATCTGATTGCACACGACAAAGGACAGGCTTTTGAAGTACTCAGTTATATTGAAGTGAACGGCAAACGTATCTGGGAGGGTGAAAGTATCTACCTGTATAAAGGCAAAGAAGGGGTAGGAAATGTACTGGAATGGAGGCAACCTGCCTTGCACGAAAACTGTATCAGGGAAAGCTGGAGCCTGTATCAAAACTTAGGGTTTGAATTTGCCATGGCTTCCGGCGATTTCAACCCCATACATTTACATCCGTTGACAGCCAAGCTATTCGGCTTTGAACGCCACATCATTCACGGCATGTGGAGTGTGGGTAAGATATTATCCATCTTTGAAAAAAGAATGCCGGAAAGCTTTGAACTGACAGCATCGTTTAAAGTGCCCATCTATCTGCCGGCCAGCATCATTTTCCGACACGAAAAAACAGACAAAGGGTTTGATTTTGACGTAGTGGACAATACGCAGGAAAAACCACACTTAAAAGGATACATCAATAAGCTGTAAGCCTATTGTTCTGTATTAATCTTATTTTTGACCTATGAATACTCCTTCCAGCAAAGACCCCTATCAGGCGTTGCGGTTTAAAGAATTCCGCGCTTATGTACTCGCGCGTTTTCTGATTACGATTGCACTCACTATGCAGGCCGTCATCATTGGTTATGAAATTTATGAACTGACCAATTCAAAATTACTTTTAGGTTTTATTGGGTTAACAGAAGCCATTCCTGCCATCGGCATCGCCCTTTATGGTGGTTATGTGGCCGACAAATCGGATAAGCGCACCATGCTGATAGGGTTTATCACCATGTATACCGTCATGTGTATGGTACTTCTGTTCATCACACAATCCAATGTGATTGCATTTATGGGCAAGCAGAAGGTGGTCATGCTTATCTTTCTGGTTATTTTTCTTACAGGTATTGCACGTAGTTTTTCCGGGCCGGCATCTTTCGGTTTGGCTGCACAGATTGTTCCCAGGGAAGTTTATCAAAGTTCGATCACCTGGTCAAGTTCGGCATGGCAATTAGGGGCGGTATTAGGGCCTGCTGTCGGCGGCATTATGCTCGGTAAGCTCGGCATCACCGTTACCTTCTTTTTTATTGTTCTTTTTTTATCCATTGCCATTTTCGCGCTGATGAAGATTCAGAAAAAACCGATCCAGTATATTCCACAGGAAGAAAGTGTTTTTCAAAGCGCCATGCAGGGCCTGAGATTTGTATTAGAAAACAAAGTCATTCTTTCATGCATCACACTGGACCTGTTCGCTGTTTTATTCGGCGGAGCGGTGGCACTGCTGCCTGTGTACGCTAAAGACATTTTGCATGTGGGCGCCGAAGGATTAGGCTGGCTGAGGGCTGCACAAGCCATGGGTGCCATCATCATGCTGCTGATACTCGCCTACTTCCCGATTCGTAAACATGCCGGTATCAAATTGCTGATTGCCGTACTGGGCTTTGGTGTATTCATCATCCTGTTCGGTGTCAGTAAATTATTCTGGTTCTCCATGTTTTGTTTAGTGATGAGCGGCGCACTGGATGGTATCAGCGTATCCATTCGCCATACCATTGTGCAGTTAGCCACTCCTGACCACATGCGGGGCAGGGTTTCTGCCGTCAACTCCATGTTTATTGGGTCTTCCAATGAAATCGGCGAGTTTGAAAGCGGCGCTACCGCTCATCTGATGGGTACGGTACCTGCCGTCATCTTCGGCGGATGCATGACCTGTCTGATTGTTATCGCCACCTATTTCGTTTCACCATCGATACGGAAACTCGAATTAAAAGAGCACATGGCTTCGTAACAATTTTTATATCTTTCCCCTCTACTATCTTACGATATTTACTGTATGATTAATTTCAAGAAGACATGAGAAAACTATCAGGTATACTGTCGATGTTGTTTGTAATCAGCCTGACCTTGTCCGGCATTACGGCTCAGGCAAAATCAGCGGGCAAAAAAACATTACCGCTCAACAAGGAAATACGTTATGGAAAACTGCCCAACGGACTGACCTATTACATCCAGCATAATAACAAACCGGAGAACCGCGTAGAACTAAGGCTGGCAGTCAATGCAGGGTCCAATCAGGAAGAAGGAACACAGAAAGGGCTGGCGCACTTTGTGGAACACATGGCATTCAATGGTACAAAGCATTTCTCAAAAAATGAATTAGTCGATTATCTGGAAAGTATCGGCACCAAATTCGGCGCACACCTCAACGCATACACCAGTTTTGATGAAACCGTGTATATGCTGCAACTGCCCACTGACAAAAAAGAAATACTGGAAAAAGGCCTGACAGTACTGGAAGACTGGGCGAACGGACTCAGTTTCGATACCACTGAAATTAATAAAGAACGTGGTGTCGTTTTATCGGAATGGAGAAGCGGCTTAGGCGCCAACAAACGAATGATGGATAAATATTTACCGGTGCTTTATCATCAATCCAGGTATGCGGAAAGATTGCCTATCGGTGATACTTCCATTTTGCTGCGTGCACCATACGAAAGACTTGCCACCTTTTACAAATCATGGTACCGCCCGGATTTAATGGCTGTTATTATGGTAGGTGATATTGATGCTGCTGTTATGGAAAAAGAGATTAAAAAAAGATTTGGCAGCCTGAAAAACCCGGCAACTGAACAAACAAAGGAAACCTATCTTTTACCGGAACATCAGCAAACTCTGGTATCCATCTGTACAGACCCGGAAGCAACCAACTCCAGAGCTATGATTATCTACAAGCATCCGGCAGACAACCAAAACACGGAGGAAGGATTTAAAAGATACCTGATGAACTCACTGTTTAACGGAATGTTCAACAACCGTTTGCAGGAACTGATGCAGCAGCCCCATCCTCCATTCTTTGCCGCCTATTCAGGATATGAAAGGGAAACACGGGCCAACGATGCTTTCAACTTAACAGCAGTAGCAAAGTCTGGACAAACCATAGACGCGCTTAAAATCCTGCTTACGGAAAATGAACGAATAAAGCGTTACGGGTTTACATCATCTGAATTAGTTCGACAAAAAACGGAACTGCTGACAAATTATGAAAATGCCATAAAGGAAAAAGATAAGACCGAATCAGGCGATCTGGTTGGAGAATATGTTTCTCATTTCTTAGAACATGTCCCGGCGCCTGGTATAGAAAAAGAGTACTCACTCGCAAAAAAAATAATTCCTGCAATTACGCTGAAAGATATCAATACATTACCTGTAAAATATATTACCGACAGAAACAGAGTAATTATCCTCACTGCTCCGGAAGCGGAAAAAAAATCATTGCCATCGGAAAACGACATCATTTCACTGACAGATAAAATTAAAAGAGATACAATAACTCCCTACAAAGACAATGTTATTGAAGCACCAATTATAAGTATACCTCCCAGGTCATCGCCTGTTGTGAATGAAACCAAAAATGAAAAATTCAACATTACCACGCTCGAGCTGAAAAATGGCGTTCGTATTTTGTTGAAACCAACGAATTTCAAAAATGACGAAATACTGATGACCTCATACAGCCCCGGCGGCAGTTCACTTTATTCCGATGAGGATTATATGAGTGCTGACTACTCCAACGCTATTGTCATTGAATCGGGTGTTGCTTCCTTTAATAAATTGGAATTACAGAAATTATTGACCGGAAAAACAGCCGTCTGCTATCCGTATGTCGCAGAGTTGGATGAAGGATTCAACGGCAGCTGCAGTCAAAAAGACCTGGAAACGATGCTACAGTTGACCTATCTTTATTTTACACAACCGCGAAAGTCAACGGATGATTTCAACTCATTTATGTCTAAACAAAAAAGTTCCGTTGAGCATATTTTAGACAATCCGGGTGCCTATTTTATAGATACTTTCCAGAACCTCATTTTCAACAACAATATCCGTAGAGGTATTACCACATCAGACAAACTGGATAAAGTAGACTTTGAAAAATCATTTCAGATTTATCAGGAACGATTTAAAGACGCTTCAGACTTCACGTTTATATTAGTAGGCAACTTTGATGTGGAGAAAATCAAACCACTTTTGGAAACCTACTTAGGAGGCTTGCCTTCAAACAGCCAGAAAGAAACCTGGAAAGACCCTAATATTAAAAAGAAGACGGGAATTGTCAATACAAAGGTAAAAATGGGGCAAACACAAAAAAATCTCGTGGGTATTCATTTTCATGGCCAGTCAACCTGGTCGGAAGAAGAATATTTTATATTTAATGCAATGCTGAAAATTTTGGACATTCAACTTCGGGAAGCTTTGAGAGAAGACAAAGGCGGTGTGTATGGTGTGGCTGTGAACGGGCAATTCACCGAACGGCCGAAGAATGCTTATGGAATCAATATTCAATTCAATACTGACCCCACACGAAGCGATGAGTTGATAAAAACCGTATACCAGAATATAGATTCCCTGAAAAGCAGCCTGACCAGCGGTGAGAAGATAAAAAAAGTTCAGGAAACACTGCGCAGGGAACGCGAAACGGATTTAAAAGAGAACGGGTTTTGGGCGAATACGATTACTTATTTTGATGAGTACGGAAAAGACATCAGCACACTTGAAAACTACACGAAGTTCATAGATGGAATTAACAGCCAAAAAATTAAGGACGCTTTTAACAAATATCTAAATATGAATAATTATATTGAGGTGGTGTTAGAACCGGAAAAATGAAAAGTATTCTTAGCTATCTTACGCTCCTGCTTATCAAGTATGTATCCCAGTTATTATATCGCTTTGAAATAGGATGGCCAAAAGGAGAAGCCAGAATACGATGGAATAAAGTAAAACTGATTATTTTTCTGAATCACACGTCACTGTTTGAGTTTTTATACCTTGGATTTTTACCAAATCACTTTCTGCGAACGCTTTCCAAACGTATGGTAGCCCCGGCGGCGGACAAAACCCTCAACCGACCTATAGTAGGATTTTTCTTTAAATTATTCAGCCCGGGCATGATGCCGATTACAAGAAAACGAGATAATAGCTGGGAGCAGTTCTTAGATTCCATTTATGAAGATTCTATCATCATCATCGCACCTGAAGGAAGGATGAAACGCAAGAACGGACTGGATCTGGAAGGTAAAAAGATGAATGTAAAACCAGGAGTAGTGGATATTCTGAAAGGGCTGAATAAAGGACAAATTATTTTTGCCTACAGTGGTGGCTTGCATCATGTCCAAATTCCTGGAGAAGGGATGCCCAAAATCTTCAAAACGATTAAGATGAATATAGATACCGCCGACATTTCGGACTATAAAGCCAGTTTTCCGGAACCTGCAGGAAGTGAGGAATGGAAAAGAATGGTGTTAAATGATTTACAAAACAGACTGGAAACAAAGATACCGGTTTAATCAACCAATATTTTTCGCATATTGTTAACCGATTACTTCAAACTTAATCCCCTTTGTCTGTAATTTTTCTATAAGTAATTTACCCAAGGCTCCGCATGGTGTCAGCACTCCGCCGACAACCTTCAGTTTCCCCAGATTTTCCAGCAAGGTCAAAGCTGTTTCTGATAACATTTTTGAGGTCTCGGTATAACCCGGGTCACCCCCGGAAACTTTAGTAATCACATTTTTTGTTTCGCTTTCGCCGATAAATATCACTTTGAAATAACTTTTATCCCGTTCTTCCTGCGAAGGCCCTTCGCCACTTTTCCGGTACTGTAACATCAGGTTTTTCACGGGCGGAATTTGAGCGCCTGCTACCAATGCCCCAACCATTCCCACAAGGCCGATTGTCTGCGGCAGTGTATTTACCGACACAAACTGGGCATATTCAAAATCATCCCCAAAAACATCTTTCTGATATCTACCCGTTCTCATCACCATCCATGGATCGATGACCGGCATCGGTATTGCCCATTTTTTTAATGTCTTATCAAAATAGATGGTATTTTTAATTCGTTTCTTCGGGGTGTTTTTATCGTCATTATCTTTATTCGGAAAAACGCTGAGATTCTTCCCGGCATCTGCCATCGCATTGATAGCGGAAGCAAAAGTGCCGCCGGAGAAGGAGGCATTGGTAGATACAAATCCTCTTATCGTTTTGATTTCATTGGCCGGCAACTGCATGGCTGTAAAAAAAGCTCCGGCATCGGCAGGTATACTATCAAACCCGCAACAGTTAATGATATAAATGCCTTTCTCCCGGGCGGCGGCATTCTGTTTTTTCAAGACTGATTTGACAAACTCCGGTTCCCCTGTTATATCACAATAATTCGTAGCCGTATTAACGCAGGCCTGCACCAGATTTTCTCCATGCTGCACAAACGGACCTACCGTAGTCACTATTACTGTTGCCTGTTTTGTTACCTTCTCCAGTGATTTAAGGTCATCTGCATTACATTCCAGCACACCCACTTCTGCACATTCCGGATTCAGGTGCATCAGATTTATTTTCACCACTTCCAGCTTGTTTATATTTCTGCCGGCAATCGCCCACTTAACCTTTTTAGATGATACATTCCGGGCAAAATATTCCGCCACCAGATTACCTGTAAAACCTGTTGCACCAAATATGACAATATCGTATTTTCTAGTTCCCATTAGTCTGCTTTATCTCCTAAAAATACGAATTCAGACGTGTTAATCTTTGTTTTAAATTTTAATTTTTAATTTCAATGTATGTTTATCTGGGTAAATTCATTCATCATCCGCTATTTTACACCTAAAACTATTTCAGGCATTACCATTTATCCGTTTATTATACTGGGAAATAAGTCCCTTCGTAAAGACAAAACCTTTATCAACCATGAAATGATCCATCTGTACCAGCAAGCGGAATTATTGTTATTTTTTTTCCTGTTGTTGTATTATCTTGAATTTTTGATTTTATTACTAAAATATAAAAACTGGCAGCACGCCTACCGCAATATTTCGTTTGAACGGGAAGCCTATGACAATGAAACCAATTATGACTACCTGAAAACAAGGAAATGGTTTTCTTTTATTAAATATTGGTAAATGGCAGGGAATTTGCATAATAAAAAATAACTTTGTGACTTACTAAATCAGCCTTATGCAGGAAATTAATATTTTTGTTGTAGATGACCATCAGATATTCCTGGATGGAATTGTTTCTTTATTAGACGATGAACCGAATATAAAAATTGCCGGCACCGCACATAATGGCAAGCAGGCTATTGAGCGCATAAAAAGCACGAAAGTGGATGTGGTGCTGATGGACATCAATATGCCTGAAATGGATGGACTGGAAGCTACCAAGCAATTAAGAAAATCTCATCCGGATATTAAAATCCTGATGCTGACCATGCACAGTGAACCGCGTTTTATAAAAGAATGTCTCGAAATAGGCGCGAAAGGATATGTGCTGAAAAACATTTCTAAAGACGACTTACTGAAAGCCATCGAAACGGTGAATCAGGATAAATCCTACCTCGATCAGGAAGCGCAGGAAAAACTGATTAATTCTATCTCAAACGGTGATGATGAAGACGACAGGAATTACGATGAACTGGCGGCACAGATTACCCAACGGGAACTGGAGATATTACAATTGATTGCGCTGGGTTTAACCTCACAGGACATCGCCACTAAATTGTTCATCAGTAAGAATACAGTAGAAACACACCGCAAAAATATGCTGGCCAAGCTCAACGTTAACAATACAGCCGCGTTACTGAAGATCGCCTATAAAAAAGGGTTGGTGTAATTCCGTTGACAGACGTTACAATATTTATTAATGCTGTACATTCCATCTTTGAAATTTTTCTATTTCAATATCCAATATTGCTAACCCTTTTCGCAACAAAAAATCATCATCTATTTTGCCAATTATCGGGATAAAGTCAGGCACAACATCGTAGGGGCTGACAAAATATACCAGAATGGAAACACCCAGAACAAGATTAACCAACGAAATATCTTTGTATTCTTTTCTGCGCCACGCATCTATCAGCAGATTTAGTGCGGTGACGCGTTCGGCGATATCAGCATATTGCTGAACCGTATTTTCCAGTTTTCCATAAACTTTAGCTGTAAGTTGTTGAAGCCTCTCGTTTGAACCTAGTATTTCCTGAACATTCCGGTAGGTTTCGGGATAATAGAACCGCAGGATAACCGATAGCAGGGAATTATCCATAGTGTTTTTTTATGATTGCTGCGCTTCCTGTTGTTGCTGCCATGCCATAAAACGCTCAATATCCTTATTCAGTGTTTTGATGAGATAGCCTAAAACAAAAATATCATCCAACTGACCGAGCACAGGTATAAAGTCCGGGATTAAATCAAACGGGTTCACAAAATAAATCAGGGCGGCAACTACCGCTATAATTGATTTTTTAGAAATGCTTTTATAGTCTCCTTCCATCCAGGCACGGGTCATCTTGACTAACGCAATCAGGCTGTCCTGAAACTTGTAAAAATATTCGGTAGACTCCCCTATTTTCAAAAAAACATCGTCCAAAAAACGAGACAATACCGATCTTTCAGATGAAATTAATCGTTCGGCTTTTCTGTATAATTTGTCAAATATATTCTGCATACGGCTTAAATAGAAATGCTAATTTATAAAATAAAGAGAGGGAAATTCAGATAGTTTTAAACGAAACCCGGAATATTGTCATTATTTGATTTAGCTCAACCTGTTTTTGTAATCCTCATATCCGTAAGAACGTATTAATTCAAATGAACCATCCGTCTTCCAGATTCCGATATTCGGAAGATTAATGCCGTTAAATGTCGTTGTTTTCACCATGGTATAGTGTATCATATCCTCGAATACAATCCTATCCCCTACTTTCAACTCCTTTTCAAAGCAATAAGTGCCTATATAATCTCCCGCCAGACAACTCATACCGCCCATGTTGTATTCAAACGGACTTTTTTCAACCTGCCCCTGAATTGCCGGTTTATAAGGCATCTCCAGGGTATCCGGCATATGACAGGTAAACGATACATCCAGCATAGCAGTTGGATTCGCTCCGTTCGGAACAATATCCAGAATAGTACTGACCAACACGCCGGTTTTCCACCCGACAGCGCTGCCGGGTTCCAGTATAATTTCTTGAATATTCGGATAATCGGATTTAAATGCTTTCAGTATTTTTATGAGATGTTGCGGTTCATAATCTTGCCGGGTGATGTAATGTCCACCTCCCATATTAATCCATTTTGCCTGTTTAATAAGCGGATGATACAACCTGACGAACGATTCCAGCACTCTCTCCAAGGTGTACGATGTATTTTCGCACAACGCGTGAAAATGAATGCCTTCTATGCCTTCGGGTAAAGTATCTCCCAGCAAACCGGCAGGAATGCCCAATCTTGAATTTGGAGAGGCGGGATTATACAATTCCGTTTGTATTTCCGAATAACCGGGATTCACCCTAATTCCATACGAAATGGAAGGTAACATTTTCGATTTGTATCGTTGATACTCTGAAAGCGAGTTGAAGGTGATATGAGATGATATCTGTTGAATCTCATCAAACTCAGTGGGTATATATACCGGGCAGTAGGTATGCGCCTTTACCTCCATATTCTCAAAAACCAGTTTTGCTTCATGCAAAGAACTAGCCGTAGCTCCGTGGAGATATTTTCTTACAGTTGGAAAGACATGATGAAAGGAAAAGCCCTTCAGAGCACAAATAATATGTATGCCGGCTTCAGCCTGCACTTGTTTCAGCAGACCAAGATTGTTAAGCAATTTTTCTTCCTCCAGTACATAGGATGGAGATGGGATTTCAGAAAAGTCTATCATTTTAATAAGATATCTGCAAAAATAACATTAAAAAGAGAAAACGTGTAAAAACGGTTTTTTAAAATTATTTAGGAACTGATGGCATCAAATTTGATTAATTTAGTGCATGCGAATATTATTATTTTTACCGATTGCTTTTCTGTTCATGTCGTTCACAGGTTGGCAGAACAACTTTGAATCAGCAAAACAGCAGGCAAAAGAGGAACACAAACTTATCCTGCTGAATTTTTCAGGCTCCGACTGGTGCGGCCCCTGCATTATGCTTAGAAAAGAAATTTTTGAAGATGCGTCCTTTAAAGTTTTTGCGGACAGCTCTTTAGTATTGGTCAATGCGGATTTTCCGAGACAAAAGAAAAATCAGCTTCCTGCACCACAACAGCAAATCAATGCCCGCCTGGCAGACCAATACAACAAAAACGGCATCTTCCCACTTACCCTTTTATTATCCTCCGACGGCAAAATCATCAAAACATGGGAAAACAAACCGAAAGAGAATGTCAGCCAATTTATTCAGCTTGTAAAAGAGATTATTGTCAGGCAATAACAGCATAGCACCAAATGGTTTGCGTATCCATCAGCGCGTTTTGAAGTTGATGGGTAACCGTTTTGAGCTTAGCGTGGTGAGTGATGATGAACAATGGGCGCAACAACGGATAGACGAGGCTATTGCGGAAATCCAACGGATAGAAAAACTACTGACAACCTTTGATGAAGGCAGTCAGACAAATCTCATCAATCAACAGGCAGGAATCCGGCCCATTAAAGCAGACAGAGAGTTACTGCAAATCATCCAACGCAGCATACGAATATCAGAACTGACGCAAGGGGCATTTGACATCACCTATGGCTCTATAGATAAGCGCCTTTGGAATTTTGACCAGAATATGACCAGCCTGCCATCTCCAGAAATCGCCAGACAGTTGGTTCGTTTAATCAACTACAGAAATATAGAAATTGATGAAACCGCTGGTACCCTATTTTTAAAAGAAAAAGGCATGCGCATCGGATTCGGCGGTATCGGTAAGGGATATGCAGCGGAACAGGCGAAAAAAATCATGCGGGCACATAATGTTACGAGCGGAATTGTTAATGCTTCCGGCGACCTGACAGTTTGGGGAACACAGCCCAACGGCTCCCCCTGGACAATTGGTATTGCCAATCCTGATCAGGCAAATGAATACTTTTCATCCGTCCAGCTTACGGATACTTCCATAGCCACTTCAGGCAATTACGAAAAATACGTTATCATAGACGGCAAAAAATATTCGCATACTATTAACCCAAAAACCGGGCTGCCGATCCGGGGAATAAAAAGTGTGACCATAATCACTCCAAATGCCGAGTTCGCTGATGCTCTGGCTACCCCTATCAGCGTGATGGGTATTCAAGTAGGCCTGGGCCTTATAAATCAGCTAAAAAATGTAGCCTGCATAATAATAGATGATTTTAATCAAGTTTATACTTCTAACAATATAAAAATTAGTTAAATCCATCTGCCCGATTAGAATATTATCTCTAAAATCGGTAATCTTGATTAACGTAACAAGCTGTTAATTTTCAACACATCTGTTTAATGAAGAAATCCAACTTTCTGTTTTTATTTTATATATCGGCATGTGTGCTTGCATTCAGTTCATGCACGGCAGTAAAAGAATATGAGAAGAGTAAGCTTAACGACGGAGAAATGCAATTAAGCAATCGAAAAGTGGAAAAGACCGAAACCAGTTTTGAGTCCTACCGTGAAGGCGCCTCCGGCGCCAATGGAGGAAAAAGCGGCGGTGGCTGCGGCTGCAATTAGAATCATAGTTTGCACAGAATATGAGAAAAATATCATTATCTCTCCTAAGCATCTTTGCGAGTCTGCTCTCCGCATTCTCTCAAAACACAGGATCGGATACTGCATCAGGCTATATCAACAGAAAACTGACGCTGGAAGAAATAAATATTGTATCCAGCTACTATCATCAGGATGGCAATAATTCGGCGGTCACCGGCGGTATCGGTACGGAAAAATTATCTGATTATGCAAACGTCATTGATGTAAAACTAAACAAATACAGTAAGCGAAATTTAAAACATACCATCGGACTGGAATTTGGCATAGACCATTTCACTTCCGCATCTTCTGATAATGTTTCACCGAATACCGGCACCAATGCCTCTTCGTCTGCCGTAGATTCAAAAGATACGAGAATATATCCTTCCGTTAACTGGCAGGTAGAAAATGAGAAAAAGGGAAGCACATACGGCGTCGGTGCATCCTTTTCCCATGAATTTGATTACTTGTCCTTTGGCGGAGATTTCATTTTTAGCAAGAAATTCCGAAACAATAATTCCGAATTTTTGGGAAAATTGCAAGCCTATATTGACCAGTTGAAACTGGTTTATCCTTCAGAATTTATAACCGTTACCGGTAATGGCGGCGGTCATCACCACGATGATGATGACGATGATGATGAAGGCGGAAGAAGTGGCAATTATGCAACCAGCATGCGTTATTCAGTAAGTTCTTCGTTAACATACGCGCATGTGGTCAATAAAAACATACAGCTTGCATTCATTGCCGACGCGATTTACCAGCATGGCTATTTAGGGCTGCCTTTTCACAGAGTCTACTTTAACAATGATTCACTTAAGGTAGAAAATCTTCCATCCAACAGATTCAAGCTGCCCCTGGCAGTAAGAGGAAGTTTCTTTATAGGAGACAGATTTATCATTCGCAGTTATTACCGGTTTTATTACGACACCTGGAACCTGATTGCCAATACCATCAGCATTGAAACTCCAATTAAGATTACGCCATTTATTTCCATCAGCCCGTTTTACAGGTTTTATGAACAAAACGGCATTAAATATTTCGCGGGCTATAAGCAACATGCCGTAACTGATGAGTTCTATACAAGTAACTATGATTTAGGAAAATTCAACAGTCATTTTGTTGGCCTGGGTATGCGTTTTGTACCGCCGGGTGGTATTTTCAAGAGGAAACACTTCAATATGATAGAGGTGCGCTATGGTTATTACCGAAAAAACATAGGGTTACAGGCGCATGTTGTCACATTGAATCTGAAATTCAAATAACCGGTATTATTCTGCTTCCAAATGGCAGAATTCAAATTTTTCACCATCAAACAAGCCTTTATCACTCAATTTTAGCTGAGGTATCACTAACAATGCCATGAACGACATGGACATAAATGGCGAGTGCAAGGTGCAACCTGATAGCCTGGCCATTTCCAGTAAAGCAGTATATTTTTCCGCAACTATTTCGCAACTGTCAGTACTCATTAATCCGGCAACAGGTAATGGCAATATCTTTGTATGTTCTCCATCCGTAACAGATAAACCGCCTCGTTTAGCAATGACCGCATTAGCGGCTTCACACATGCAGACATCATCGACTCCCACAACAATGATATTATGTGAATCATGTGCCACTGAGGATGCCAGAGCACCCTTCTTTAATCCAAAATTCTTTATAAAGGCGACCGCGACCGGTGCATCGTGATAACGATTGACAACAGCAATTTTCAGGATATCATTTTCTATTGAAGAAGAAGCAAATCCATATCCATCCCGCTTCACCGTTCCGATATGAGTTTTGGTAATCAGCTGGCCATCCAGCACCTCAATTACCTTCACTTTATTACTGGATGCTTTCAGTACGAAATCTTCAGGTTTTTTTTCACATATTGCAAAGTTATTGACTATCCTTTCAGGAGTAGTTTTCAAATTTGAAACACCCTCTTTTGCCACACATTTTCCATCAATATGGGTTTCCAGAATTTTAAACTCCTCTAAATTATTTACCAGAATAAAATCTGCGGCATCTCCGACCCTTAACATGCCTACATTTAATTTGTAATGTAAAACGGGATTGATACAGGCAGCACGCAATACCTGAAACAAATCATAGCCTTTCGCCAATGCGCGTTTCACCAACAGATTGATATGACCAAGCAGTAAATCATCAGGATGTTTGTCATCTGAACAGAACATAATATCTTCCGGATAATCCGGTAATAAATCAATCAATGCCTCAAAGTTCCTGGCCGCACTGCCTTCGCGAATCAGTACTTTCATGCCCTGTCTTAATTTAAACAAGCCTTCTTCGTATGTAAAACATTCGTGGTCGGTGGTAATACCTGCAGCTATGTATTGCATAGCTTTCTCCCCTGTTAATCCCGGCGCATGCCCGTCAATTGGTTTATGGTATTTTTTTGCTACGGCAATTTTATTCATCACCAGTTTATCCTGAAACAATACACCCGGATAGTTCATCATCTCCGCCAGGTATTTAATATCATCCAGCTGCATCAACTCATCAATATCTTCAGCCGTTATCTCGGCACCGGCGGTTTCGAAGCCGGTTGCCGGCACACAGGACGGTGCGCCGAAATTAAATTTTACCGGACTTTTTCGCGCATTTTCCAGCATGTAATAAACGCCTTCTTTTCCGAGTACATTTCCAATTTCATGCGGGTCGGAAACGGTTGCTACCGTACCGTGAACGACAGCTTTCATGGCGAATTCAGTAGGCAACAGCATGGAACTTTCAATATGTACATGCGCATCCGTAAACCCCGGCAGAATATATGTTTCAAATAGCTCATTTACTTTTTCGATAGATTTTATCTTACCTTTTTCGATAGTAATGGCGGCAGGGTAAATTTCCCTGTTAAAAATATCGATACAGTTAGCGGTTATGATGGTCATGATGGATTGAATAAAAAAACTTCGCAGGAAACCCGCGAAGTATAAAGATAGTTATTTTTAAGCTGCCGGAACAAGTTCGGCAATACAGCCTGCTAATATTCGTGCGGCAACACCGGATTGATTTCTTCGTGCCAAGGCAAGCCGTATTTTCCCACCTGTGACATGAATGGATCCGGGTCCATCTCTTCGGTATTGTATACACCCGGTTTCATCCAGATGCCTTCCAGCATTAGTTTTGCTCCCAGCATAGCGGGAACACCGGTGGTATAACTCACTCCCTGCGCTTTACAATCGTTATACGCATCCTGATGTTTACAGTTATTCCAGATAAAGTAAGTTTTATCCTTTCCATCTTTAACGCCTTTTATCTGACAACCAATAGAAGTTTCTCCGGAATAATTTTCTCCCAGACTACCCGGCTCCGGCAGCAAGGCTTTCAGGAATTCTATCGGAATTATTTCTCTGCCCTGAAACATAATGGGTTTGATGGATGTGATTCCAATATTCTGCATCACCTCCAGATGGGTTAGATATGCCTGTCCGAATGTCATCCAGAAACGCGCCCGTTTGATGGTCGGAAAATTTTTCACCAGTGATTCCAGTTCTTCGTGGTACAATAAATAAGATTCTTTTGGCCCGATGTTCGGATATTCAATCGGCTTATGGATGGACATTGCCGGAATGATTTTCCATTCGCCATTTTCCCAGTATTTACCGTCCTGTGTGATTTCCCTTATATTAATCTCCGGATTAAAATTGGTAGCAAAAGCCTGTCCATGATCGCCCGCATTGCAATCGACGATATCCAGGTAATGGATTTCATCGAAATGATGTTTAGCGGCATGTGCCACATAAATCTGGGATTGACCAGGGTCAAAACCACAACCCAGCAATGCCATGATTCCTTTTTCCCTGAACCGTTCCTGGTAGGCCCACTGCCAGCTGTATTCAAATTTCGCTTCATCCTTTGGCTCATAGTTTGCAGTATCTAAATAATGGACACCGGTTTCCAGACAAGCATCCATAATCGTCAGATCCTGATATGGCAATGCGATGTTCATCACCAAATCCGGTTTAAAGGAATTTATCAGCGCAACGATTTCCGGAACATTATCCGCATCCAAAGCAGCAGTTTGTATCTTTACATTTTTTATATCCGCCGCAATGGCATCACATTTGGATTTTGTACGGCTGGCCAGCATAATTTCGCTGAATACTTCAGGTACCTGTGCACATTTACGAACGACTACGTTTCCTACGCCACCGGCGCCGATAATCAGAACTTTTCCCATTTTCTTACTTTTATTTTAAAAATTCAGAGCACAAAGGTACAAAAAGATGAATTCTTTTAGCGTGAAAAAACGTGTCGCATACTGAATTATATCCCTATATTTATACACATTTTGAACAGCCGGGAATGAAACACAAAAAGATTGCTATTTTCATAATTATCTGTTTGATTTACAACATTTTTATCTGTGGGAAGGGCGTTATGTCCATTCCCGATGAAAATGTCTATTACGAATCTGTTTTAGCGGTGGATGCCTTATTTCAAAAAGACATTAAGGGCTTCAGCGCTCATTTAAACAGTTCTCGGGGAAGGCCGGGAGAGTCTATTTTCAGGGTTCCGGCCGTGGTGCTGCAGGGGCTTTTGTATCATTTCAAAGGAATATCTCCAGCCAACCAGGATTCTCTGAAAATTCCTGTTTTTTTTAATATTCTGATAAACCTTGTTTTGTTGTTCGTTCTTTATCTTTTGGCTGAACGATTATTCCAAAATTCAAATTATGCGTTATTGACAGTCATTCTGTACAAATTATTAGTGAACTCGAATATTTACCTGCGGCATATCCTTCCATATGAGAAGTCACTATTGTGCCTGTTGTTCATTTTATATATTTATTTCAGTAAAAAGGAAAAAAGGATTTTAATTTATTTCGGATTCGGGTTGTTTTGCGGAATCTCCTTCACTATTTATCCGGGCTATTATTTTATTCCGGCATTCATCGGATTGACCGTCTTGACACAAGAATTTTTACTTTTAAAAAACATCCGCAGTTTTTTAATAAATGGTACAGTGATACTATCAGGATTCATTTTGACGATTGCCGCCTTCGAGGTATTTTCAAATATGGGAGGTGAATCGTATTTGCTGGTGAGCAGGACGCTATCAGATACTATCAGCCAGGGTTCTTTTGATGAATCGCTGTTTTTTCCGGTCAAATACCTGTTGGAGGTGGAGAAACTGCCGGGTATACTCCTTCTGATGACTGTAATTTTCATGTGTTTATTGCTGATAAAACAAATACTGCAAGAAAAAACATTTTCAGTTTTCGTCAACAATCGCTTTTACTGGTTATTCATATTCAGCTTGCTCGGTATGCTTATTCATGGAATATCCGGAACTTTTTTCCACAAGATGGTTTTTTATGGCAGGCTGATGCACCTGTATATGCCTTTTTTGGTGATTACACTGGTTTACCTTATCAGCAGGGTGAAATCAGAGAAATCCAAAGCTATTTTATTTACGGGTACCGTAATTATTTTTTTTATCCACTTTCTTTTATTCACCATCAACTACCAACAATTAGGCTATCCGAAAAACATGTTGTACAGCATGAAAATTGACAACCGGAATTTCAGCAACCACCGGTTCTATTATGAATCATCGGATACCTTATTTACGGTTATGTCTCCCAATCCGCTTAATAAAAACACAGATTTCCCTTATCTGCCTGACAGCAACTATTTACTGGTCAATTGCTGTTATTATTATCCTCAGGAAAACGCTGCCCGTTTCAAACCTTTTACCCCTTCCCCCGGCATGTTGTGTGTTGCAGACAAACAGCATTACCAAACATTTCCGGCATATACATTTGAAGGATATAACCGCCTGGAGCGAGACAATATTAAAAAAAGGAAGTACCGGATTCAGTTTTACAAGACCCGTTAAAAAAGCAGCTGTAAGCCATTGGCAGTCTTATTTTCATGTTCAAGTAACCAGCGTTTGCGCCAGAGTCCCCCGGCATACCCCACCAAATCGTTGTTACTGCCAACCACCCGATGGCAAGGTACGATAATGGCAAAAGGATTTTTTCCATTCGCGGACGCTGCAGCCCTGATACATTTGGGGTCACCCAGTTTCTTGGCCAACTCCAGATATGTAATCGTTGAACCGTACGGAATGGCAAGCAACTGCAACCAGACTCTTTGCTGGAAGTCAGTCCCCGATAAATTTAACGGTAAATCAAAAACTTTCTTAGTGCCGGAAAAATAGGCCTCCAGGTCTGCCTTGGCGGAAATCGAAATATCATTTTCTTCCGAAATCTTTCGTTCAGCATCATCTAAAAAATCTACAGACAGAATGGCGATATCACTCGCATTTATTTCTACCAGCCCGACAGATGTTTCTAAATAGGAAGTATAACTTTTCATCAAAGTGTAACGATAAGTATTTTTTTTATTGCCCGGGATGCAGATTCTTCATATTATTTTAAACTCTTGTAGTAAGAGAAAATATCATCTAAGGTACGTTTCGGCTTGAAATCAAACGTTTTAGCAAATAGGCTACCGTCAATGATTACAGGATATTTAAAATAATTTATCAGATACGGAGGAAAGGATTTCCACTTCAGGAGTTTAGCTATACCTTCTGTCAGTGCCGGCGGTATTGAGGGAATTTGGATGGTTTGTGCTCCGGAGGCTTTAATGGCATCCTGCAGGCTGATATAATCGTCCGGCGCCACATTATATACTCCCGGTATGTTTTTTTCAAAAGCGAGGCAGATGGCATCCCGCATATCGTCGATGTGTATAAACTGCATCAAGGGTGAGAAGCCCCATAATACAGGAGAGCGTTTTTCTGAAAACAACAGAGAGAATGTATTTCGCACACCGGGGCCGGCAATATTACACGGACGCAGCACCGTGATGTTCAATTCCGGGTGTTTGTACAAATAAATCGTCGACAAATTTTCCAACTCCACGGAATCCACTAAGTCCATTGTCAGCTCTGAAGCTTTCAATGGCGTAGTTTCATCAAGCAATGAAGGATTATAGGGGGATGCACCGTAAACAAAATACGTTGACATAACCAACGTTTTAGGCACATTATATTTGCGGGCTAAATCAAACAATTTCCTGGTACCAATTACATTGGCATTATACCGGGTAAACCGATTTAATTCCTGCGCGGAAATCCTCCCTAAATGAATGATACCGTCAAACTGATGTTCGCGAAAAATATCTTCAAATATTCGTTTATTAAAATCAACCTTATAACTCTCCACCGGGATACCCAAATCCACTTTTGTACGAAAATCTATGGCGATAATTTTGTAATCCTTTTTCAACTTATCGATTACTTTTTTTGCCAGTGCACCGGCTGCGCCGGTAACTAATATTTTCTTTTTCGGTTCCATAATTTTAATAAGTGAATTATTGAGTTATAGCATTGGAGAATATAATTACTGCTTTTTTTGTTTTTGTGCCGCTTCATATTCTTCCCGTTTTTTCAAGCCTTCCTGTATCAGCTCATTGATAGCAGCTTTTACGATATCTACTCTTGTCTTTATATCGTGTTCTTTATAGACATCATTTTCGAACCGAATCGGCTTTCCAAAATAAATATACACTTTGGACGGAAAAATAAACGGAATAACCAAAGGCGCCACAGGCATCCCCAAAGCTTTTGCAAGGGGTTTGATATCGGCGTAAGAACGAATGGTTTCTTCCATTCCTATAACAGCCACCGGTATAATCGGCGCATTATGTTTCATGGCTAAATGCATGAAACCTGTACCAAACCGCTGCAACTGGTATTTGTTCCTGTATAATTTATTAGAACCCCTCACTCCCTCTGGAAAAGCGATAACGGCTTCCTCATTATCCAGCATGCGTTCACAATTCACCGGATCACCAATTACAGCTCCTACAGAACTCAGCCAGTTACCAATAAACGGCACGGAAGGCAGGAACCGTTCGACCATCGCTTTGGGTGCACGTGCGCCATAGGCATTGGTGAGCATCGCATATGCAACCAGCATACCGTCAAAAGGAAGTTGTCCGCTGTGATTGGGTATAATCAGGCATCTGCCGTTTTTGGGAATATTTTCCAGACCAAAAGCTTCGACCTTATAGAAATTTTCATACAGGAATTTAGTAAAACGCATGTTGTTTTTCATATTCTTAATATTAAAACCCCATGCATCAAAACCATGAGAGCCTACCTTGTTTGGAAATACATTTACATACTCCTCTACGGTAGGATCATTAAATATTTTACTGATAATAGATGGTTTGCCTTTTGCCATATTAAATCCGATACTAATATTACTAAAAAAGTATCAAATATTAATTAGCAAAGGCGTAATTTTACATTTTACTTAAATTACACACGTATATGAAACAAAACCGTAACCATAAGTTTATTGTGGTATTATTCTGTGCTGCCTTAGTCCTCTTTTCCTGTGAAAAAACAACCACCCCCTTAACATCGGATGAATTGTTGTTGTCAAAAAAATATGACCAGATTTGCTGCCTGATGACGCACAATGCCATGAATAATACCGAAAAAGGGTTTACGTTTCCTAATCAGACACATTCCATTACCAATCAACTGAAGAACGGTGTACGCGGCCTGATGATAGACACATATGACGGCAGCAATGGTGTAGCCTTAACCTATCACGGAACGCCTATCGTAGGGCAGCAGAAACTGGTAGATGTATTGCTGGAAATAAAGGATTTTATGACTGAAAACCCCAAGGCGGTCATTTCCATTATTTTTGAAAACAATGGAAGCAATGTGCAGTTAAGAAAGGCCATTGACAGTATTGGTTTGGACAAGTTTACATTTACCTATACAGGCACCTGGCCCACCTTACAGACTATGGTGGACAGCAACCAGCGATTAGTGTTGTTTGCGGAAAGTGATAAATCGCCGAATATTCCTTATATTAAACATGCCTGGTCGGCTATTTTCGACACAAAATACTCCTACAAGGCGGTCAGTGAATTTGATTGCGATGTGAACAGAGGCGGCTCCGGCACCAAAGAACTATATTTGATCAATCACTGGCTGGGAAATGCACTTGGCCTACCGGATAAAACATTGGCTCCGCAGGCTAATGTCAGATCAGTCGTGAGCAGGCGGGTGCAGGAATGCTCCACTGCTAACAGTCATTTCGTCAATTTTCTGGGCGTAGATTTTTATGAAATCGGTGATGCAAAGGCGGTAGTTGATTCTATCAACGGGCTATAATTTTTTCAACTCCTCAATTTTCTCAGCTATAGCCCGCAGGAGCGGTAATTATCTGTATTACCGGAATCTACTATGGCTAGTACAAACTGTTTAATCAGATGGTACTCCAGCAACCATGCTGCCACCGCTAATTAATTTACCTTTTTTGTCATACATTTCAACATCAATAAAAACGATACAGTTATCACCACCACATGCGCGTTCTGATTTTGGCGGAACCTTTACTTTCAAGTCTGTCTTGCCATTACTTTCCGGATTATCTATGGTAATCTTTCTGGTGGTTTTGCCATTACTGTCTGTCATATCTACCGGAGTATCTTTCCATTCACCCTCACCGGGTTTGCCGCCTGCTTTCGGGCACCAGCATTTCATATGTGCCGTAATTATTATTTTTCCTATTTCCTTATCATTATTCCACCATACACAATCGGTGCCTTCCGCATACATCTTTCCTTTTTTGGCCAGATCTATTATTTTCAGCAATCCATCATTCCATTTTATATCGGTATCTTTCAGCTTATTCAGTTTATTCCAGGCATCTATTAAATCTTTTATGTCTTTGCCAATCGAAATGGCGGCTTTAGCTGCACTGGCATTACCCATTATCTTTGTCAGTATTCTTTGCAGCTCTTTCTTAAACTCATCTTCCGCTTTCTTCTTGACAGCTTTCTGCAATTCTTTTAACGCGCTTTCCAGCAATGATTTTAACAACTCATCCGGCCAGTTAATATCCGCTTTCAGTTTATCATAATACTCCAGAATCTTGTCCGCACTTTCCCCTTTCTCCACCGCCTTTTCCAGTTGTTCAATTTTTTCTTTCAGGTATTTATAAGTTTTTTTCAGTCTGTCCCTTTCCGCTTTGGATAATGACTTATCCATCATTTTTGCCCCAATTATCAGCTTCAGCATCTTGAGTGGCAAAATGACAGTACCCGCCACATCTTTTTTATTCGAAATCTGATCCCGCAAAGGTTTACTGTTGCACTTCATAAATTCAGTCATGGCATCCAGCATCGTACTGTCTATCTTGTCATAGTCTTTAAAAAAATCCAATAGTTCTAAAATTGATTTCAATGCCTGAACTTCATTATACAAATCATTATCCTCCAGTTCCTCCTGTGTCTTGTCCCCCAGTGCTTTCAGTTTGTTCAGCAATTCAATCAGCTTATTAATCCGTTCCCGGATATCCATATCGTCCGGCATACAGATATCCCCCGGAGGTGGTACATCAAAGACGGGATCAGGATACCAGAAATTTACAGAATCTGGATTAAGGGTATGATAGTAAGTCAAGTCTGCTGTAGCGGGCACAACCGGTTTTTCGATATCCTTGTTCCCAACAGGAAAAACAACCGACACAGTAGCATACAAAGAAGGGATGGATACAAAATTGGAATGCATAAACTTAATACCATAGTAAGCAGCTCCGAGTTCTATATTGACATTCTTATGAGCATTAAACAGGATACCGAAATCGGTATTTATTCCAATTCCGTTGTTGGTGGCAGCCGTAGTATTATCGGAAAATTCAATATCGGAAACACTGTACTCTACCGCTTTGTATTTTCGAAACATCCACGAAAACCCTATTCCGAGATAGGGATGTATTTTCTTTTTGCCAAAAATATAAGACAACTGAGGATGCAACCCAACGGTATAGTGCGTTTGTACGGAATGGATGAAAACTGTATCCTGACTGGTTTGAAGCTGTTTAATAAAAATAAAAGAGTGATTCGCTGTTTTATTGCCTGCATAAAACATGGTATTCAATTTAATCCTGAGATGGTTTTTAAACTGGTATGAACCTCCGATATGTACTCCGGGAAAATTATAGGCAGCCATATTCTGCTGATTGCCTGCTGAAATAATATCCGCGATTTGAAATTTACTCACTAACTCATTGCGAATGGATGGATTGGAATTAATAGTATTGAATAAGGTAGTAGCGGAAGAAACCGGAAAATTATTCCTTTCTGACTTTGTTGAAACCGGGTAATGGATTCCGATATCGAAACCTGCTTGTTGTGAAAACAGACAGACAGGGTTTATCATCAATACCATACACCATATCCATCTGATATTTTTCATAGTTTCATAGTTAGCGTAATTTATACCAAATCGATAGATTTGTCAATATTCAAAAGCATGTTTTCCTTGTATCGCATGGTGTCAAAATAATAGTGGCACTATATGATACAAAACCAAGGTTACCCATTGCGGCGGATTAACCGGATACATTTATAAAAATAGAACCCAGAAAGCAGTATGATAATAATTACAATTGGCATCTTTCCTGTTCGGTACCCTATCCAGCTGAGTGCATTCAAGATTGAAAATCCGGAGATATTACCTGCGGGTTCGAATTCTAAAAATAAAAAGTATGCCAGGCATGCCAATAAGACTGCAAGCAGAAAATAAATCAAGGCTTCGATTTTTTTATTTTTCATTAAATGAATTTAAGAAAATGTTGAATAGAATATTCATTTTCTTATTTTCTTAAATTCATTTTACCTATAAGTTCTTTAAGGGGTGACTTGCTGTCAGACGAAATAAAAATAGACCGAGCGTAATGCTCGGTCTATTTTTCATATCATTCAATCATGTCACGAAAATCGTGCATGCAATTAATCCACAAATAACTCGCCTTTGTCGGCTTTGTCCTGCAGCAGTTTTGGCACTGCGAAGCGTTCACCGTATTTAGCTTCCAGCACTTTTGCTTTTTCAATCACCTTCTTCAATCCGACGCCGTTGATGTATTGTAAAGTCCCGCCGTTGAACGGAGAGAAACCCCAGCCGAAGATGGAACCAATGTTTGCATCCGCCACAGAGCGCAATACGCCTTCTTCCAGACATCGTACCGTATCCAGCGCCTGCACAATCAGCATGCGGTCAATCATCTCCTGTTGTTCTAACGGCGTTTGTTGCGGGAATAGATTTGTCAGCTCCGGCCATAAATATTTGGTGCCACCCTGTGGATATTCGTAGAAACCTGCACCTGCGGCCTTACCCGGACGATTGGCGGCCAGCAATTTTTCGCACACTGCGAAGCCCGGATGATGGGGCGCCGTTTTGCCTTCCGCAGCTAAATCCTTTTCCGTCTGCTTACGGATATGGTCCATCAGTTTCATGCTCACCTCATCTGTCAATGCCAACGGCCCTACCGGCATGCCGGCTTTCAGTCCGGCATTTTCTATCGATTTCGGATGTTGTCCTTCGCCCAGCATCGCGATGCCTTCCATCACATACGTGGAAAACACACGGGAAGTATAGAAACCACGGCTATCGTTCACCACAATCGGTGTTTTCTTGATTTGTAACACATAGTCGAATGCTTTTGCCAGCGTGGCATCATCGGTTTCTTTCCCGCAGATGATTTCTACCAGAGGCATTTTATCTACCGGCGAAAAGAAATGCAATCCTATAAATTGTTTCGGACGTGCCGATGCTTCCGCCAAACCTGTAATTGGAAGAGTGGATGTATTCGAGGCAAAAGTTCCGTCTGATAACATCGCTGCTTCGGCTTCCTGCGTTACTTTCGCTTTTAATGCACGATCCTCAAATACCGCCTCAATGATGAGGTCGCAACCTTCAAACTCCGGCTTGTCTGTCGCTTTTATTCGTGCCAGCACTTCTTCAGCTTTCTCTTTGGTCATCTTGCCTTTACTCACGCTCTTTTTCAGCAATCCTTCAGAATAAGATTTCCCTTTTTCTGCTGCTTCTACACTTACATCTTTCAGCACCACTTCCATGCCGGACAAAGCCGTTACATACGCGATACCCGCACCCATCATACCGGCGCCTAATACTCCCACCTTTTTCGTGGTGTATTTGTCAAATCCTTTCGGCCGGGAACCACCGGCATTGATGGCATTCAGGTTGTACCAGAAAGCGGTTATCATGTTTTTAGAAACCTGTCCTACCGCCAACGAAGTGAAGTAACGCGACTCGATTCTGCAAGCTGTTTCAAAATCTACCACAGAGCCTTCTACGGCCGTGTTGATGATGGCTTCCACTGCCGGATAGTTGCCATGTGTTTTCTTTTTTGTCATCGCCGGCACAATAGGTATCATGGTCGCCACTTTCGGGTTGCGTGCATCGCCGCCCGGAAATTTGAATCCTTTATCATCCCATGGATTAATGGCTTTGGGATTGGCTTTAATCCATGTTTTTGCTTTTACTATCATATCTTCCGGTGTGTCTGCAATCTCGTTGATAAGGCCATTGCTCAGTGCGTCTTTTACTTTGAGGCGTTTTCCTTCCGTCAATAAAGGTAAAGCAGGTTGTAAGCCTATCATACGCGTCAAGCGCACGATACCGCCACCGCCAGGTAACAAGCCCAAGCCTACTTCGGGCAAACCAAATTGTGTTTTGGGATTATTTAAGGCAACGCGGTAGTGGCATGCCAATGCAATTTCGAGACCTCCACCTAAGGCTGCACCATTGAGTGCCGCAACGACCGGTTTTCCCAGAGTTTCAAGGCGACGGAGCTGATGTTTCAAGCCTTCACACATCTCAAAAATTAATTTTGCATCGGTTTGTTTATACAGGTTATCGATATCCGCACCGGCAAAGAAAGTAGATTTTGCTGAAGTGAGTACTACTCCTGCGATTTCCGCTTTTTCTTTCTCGAGGCGGTCAATCATTTCCAGCCATAGCTTACCGAATTCTTCGTTGATAACATTGGCGCTTCTGCCCTGCATATCCATCGTGACGGTGACGATGTTGTCGTTGTCTTTTTCGTAGTGAAACATATTACTTTGTTTTAATTTATTTTATATTAACAATTATTTACTCATATTCTTATATAACAAGGGTTTTGGCTTAGTGATATTTCAGCAGAAGCGGGAACAGACTCTGTGCCATCCATCTGAATCACGCGTACCGGAATATTCTTCAACTGTATAGATTTTCCTGATGAAGCAGTTGTCCACGCGACTATAACATTTTCAAATTGATAGGCATATATTTGACTGGATAAATTCATTCCTTGACGCAAATCTTCAGTGAAATGTGTGGCGTTTAATTGCTCAAACATGGTTTTATAGGCATAGTAGGCAGGTTTAGGCAAATACGGCTCGTTTTCCGCCGGATGGGGCTTATAATAAAACATTCCGAAATGTGCTTCACTTTGCGTTAAATCACCTTCACCATCACAATAGGTATACGGGAATACCTTTTGAATACCCAAAGAGAGTGCCAAGACACATGCCCTAACCATGTATGCTCCTTGCAGGGTTTCAGAAACGCCTTTAAAAATCGGTGCCTGCACAGCAGTGTGCCAACCTAACTCGGTAGCCCATATTTGTTTAGTTTCCGCGCCATATTTATTCAATACTGTCTTAAAGTTTTTAAGCATATCGATGTATCCGATTTTAATCAGAAATGTACCATCTTCAGGAGAAGGAGATTGCAACAATGTATATGGATGAATGGCGTAAATATCAATATATTTTACAATATCCGGATAAATGCGTAATAAATCTTCTAAAAAACCCCATGGTCGAAGTGAAAAAAATACTGGGTCAGAGTTTCCCACCATGCCGCCCAACATAATTTTTGCGGAAGGGTCGGCAGCTCTTATTTTTTGTGCTGCTTCTAAAACTAATTTTCCAAATTCCCGCGGATTGGGTTGTGGTTTCCAGAATGTCGGCCCATTGGGTTCATTCCATATCTCCCAAACATTGATACGGCCTTTAAAATGTGTCACTGTTTGTGTTACATAATTTCCGAAATATTCTAAAGTGTCCGGAGGGTAGCTAGTAGTTGCATTCGGATTTTTAATGTATAACAAATTACTATAATCCAGGATCCCTAATACATTGGTTCCGCTTCCAATATCTCTATTTACTACTGTATCAATTTCGCTAAAATCAAACACCCCTCTTATTTTTTCTATATTCTCCCAGGTAATATCCCGTCTTATCCAGCGAACACCCATATTATATCGTGCAACTGCATCAATAAGACGGCCATGTACCAGATGCGGTACAGCCATACCGAATGCTTCTGATAAATCTTCCTGATAAGGGCTTATTGAATTCTGCTCCTTTTGACAAGAAAAGAGAACTATGCACAGTACATATAATATTGATTTATCTCTTAACAACATCCTTACATGTGATTTTTATCCGCTTCTGAAGTGTGATTTATCCGTTATTTAATGAGTTACATCTATTGTATAAATATCGTTTACATTCAAATCTGCAAGATATCCGCCTGGTACTTTTTTGATTTGGCGTACCTCTGCATTAGTTCCATTTATTACAGGCTCCCCAAATTTGTCATTTATCCAGAGTGTGGTTATACCGAATGTTTCAGTTTTTGCTGTTAAATGAAATTCTCCATTATCAGGATTTGATGATAGCGATAATGGTTTACCTTGTATGGCTCTTGGGTAAGCACGGCTGACAACCTTTGCTGCCGGCTCATTGTAAATTCCTGTAAAATTGGCGTTTGCATCGGTCTCGACAAACAAAGTTGTTTTCATATTGCCTGGTATTCCCTGCCAACTGACATGATGCGGATCTCCGGGAGGCGCCGCCCACTGCCAAAATGTATCGCTCCAAAAATGTGCATCTTCAAATGCCGCAAACCGATTCAGGTACTCCCGCTCATAGTACAGCCATTCTCCACAATAGAATGCAGTTTGATAAAGTTTGGAAAGCAGGTCAAAAAGTTCCATACCTTGTTCCAGTGACAGAATGGTTTCGGGCTGATCTCTGAAATAATTATGTGCTGAAAAAATAATATTATTATCTGTAGTGAAATCTAAACGCGGCGTGAAAGGAATTTTTTCTCCTTTCCAGGTAATGGTATGTTCAAAAATAATGATATGTTCATAACCGCCTGCTTCTCTTTCTCCGGCTCGTATGGCATTGATAGTTTTTGACAATACTGCGGAATACCGGTCAAATTCCAGATTCAACGGACCGTCTCCCAAACCCGGTTCATTGAATAAATCATAACCGGCAACATTTTTATAGCTACAGGTATGTTTAACGAGTTCTTTCCACATACTGGCAAAATCATCGGCAATACCATTGGTATTAAACCAAAGATTGTGAAATGCGTGATAGACTGCCGGCGGCGATTCTCTGAAATCAGAAGTCATACAAGTACTTGTATTATTTGTAATAGTTGCCCATTCCGGTGCTCCATCCCATCCTTTATTCGGAAACGTACAACTTACATCTTTAGGTGTAACAATATATTTTCCCCACGCATCCTGATGCATATCCAGGATAATATAGATATTTTCTTTCGCAGCATCTTCAATTGCTTTCCTGACGCTGTCAATGTAGGCATAATTATAAACACCACGCTGCGGCTCAATGGCACTCCAGCTTAACACCAGCCTGACGCAATTCATACCAAATCTGGCCATATCTCTGAAATCATCGGCATTATATTTTTTTACAGTCGGATAAGCCGGGTTACCCTGCCAGTAATCACCTAATGAATTGTAATTAACTCCCCTGAGGATAACATATCTACCATTCTGGTCATAGATACCCGGATTGTTTCCACGGGTGGCATATAGTAATTCAACTGGAACAACATTACCGGATTCTTTAGTACAAGCCGTAAACATAAAAATGAAAGCAAACACACTAATGCTTTTCAGGAAACAATCTTGATGACTATGATTAGTGTTTATCATTGTACACCAACCTACACCCTCTCAACAATTGTTGCAATTCCCATTCCGCCGCCTACACAAAGGGTAGCCAAACCGGTAGATTTTCCGGTACGTTCCAATTCGTCTACCAATGTACCCAATATCATGGCACCGGTAGCGCCCAGCGGGTGGCCCAAAGCAATCGCACCGCCGTTTACGTTCAGTTTCTCCTCCGGTACGTTCAGGTCTTTTTGTAAACGCAATACCGCGGATGCAAAAGCCTCATTCATCTCCACCAAATCAATGTCGTTGATAGTCATTCCTGCTTTTTTGAGTGCGATATGCGAAGCCGGGCCGGGGCCTGTGAGCATGATGGTAGGTTCGGTAGATGTAACGGCAACTGAACGGATAATCGCTCTTGGTTTCAGCCCTAATTTTTCTCCGATTTCTTTGGTTCCAATCAACACCAGACTTGCACCGTCAACAATACCGGAAGAGTTGCCCGGCGTATGCACATGGTTAATTTTTTCGAGTGTGGTATATTTCTCCAAAGCAGTATTATCGAAGTCCATCTCTCCCATCATCAGGAAAGAAGGCGCCAGGGATGCCAGTCCTTCCATCGTAGTATCCGGCCTATTGAATTCATCTTCTGCTAAAATCGTCAGACCGTTGATGTCTACCACCGGAACAATGGATTTATTGAATCGGCCTTCTGCTTTGGCGATACCAGCCAGCTTCTGCGAACGCAACGCATAGTTGTCACAGTCCTCTCTGGAGAATCCTTCCAGAGTCGCGATCAAATCCGCGCTGATGCCCTGCGGCACAAAATCCGTGTGGTTATTCACTCGCATATCCAATACCCAGGCGCCGCCATCGTAGCCCATCGGCACGCGCGACATGGACTCCACACCGCCGGCGATGATGAGATCCTGCCAGCCGGAACGCACTTTCATAGCAGCCAGGTTCACAGCTTCCAGGCCGGAGGCACAGAAACGGTTCAACTGAAAGCCGGGCACGTTCACCGGATAGTCCGCCATCATGACGGCCGTTTTGGCGATGTTACCGCCCTGATCGCCGATCGGCGTTACGCAACCGATGATTACATCTTCCACCAGCGAAGTGTCGAGGTTATTTCTGTGTTGGATTGCCTTAAGCATTTGTGCCAGCAATTCGGTAGGTGTTACTTCGTGTAAAGCACCGTTTTTCTTTCCTTTGCCGCGTGGTGTCCGCACGCAGTCGTAGATATAAGCTTCAGCCATTGTTTGTATTTATGAATTAAGATTTAAGAATTATTATTTTTCATTTTGACATTTTAACTTAATATACTGTAAACTCAAGCTTTGTTACTTTTTTTCTTAGTCAAAAAAAGTAACCAAAAAAGACAAGGCAAAAATATCGCTCCACGCTGAAGCCACGCTTAGCTGGCGATTTTTGCCAGGCCACGCTTCTTACTGAGTGCTAAATTAAGCCTCCTACATTTCTGTCATCATTTTATTTCAGTTTGTAATTTTCACTACTATCACTGTAAAAATCATAAACCTGACTCTTCTGTGGTTCAGTACTTTCATTTTTAAGTTCTTACCAAACGTCCGTTTGATAAAAATAGGAATTAAATTGAGAAAAACAATGCGTGCATTGGAAATTAACTTGTGATAAGTAATGAACAAGGAGAGAGTCTTATTCCGAGCCGATGGTTTGCAAGAAAGAAACCAAATAAGCATTAAGAAATCCGGAACAATCAATAAGTTACCACAAGATTTCTCCTCATTCCTGTGAAAAGGAGTTCAAAATGTTTACCTGTATGACAAATAGTTCTTAAACTCTCCCTGAAAGTGCGCATGATCGGAAAATGCAACCAGTCGCCACCCGAGTGTGGATGTTTTGAGCTGAGTGAGTGATCCGTTGGCAATATTCAACTGCAATTCAAATGTTTTTTGAGTAGTCAGTCCCAGCAACTGTTGCATTATAACGGAAATGCTGCCCCCAGAGGTAAATACCAATACTACATCTTCTTTACTAACTGTTTCCTGAATTTTTTGTAAACCGTTTTGTACGCGTGCACAAAAGACCGGCCAGTTTTCTTCATAGTCATCGTATTGTCCGCCCGTCCAGCGAATGATAGCACCTTTCAATACTTCCGTAATTTTATCTTTAGGATTCTTGTCGAGAAAAATATCTTTTTTTAGTTCATTAATATCTGTATATCGGGGTTCATATTTCGCCAGCACATCCCGATGATCAAATTCATTCCAGTCAGCATCCATTGCTTTCCCCACAGAGGTCTGCTGCATTTGCTCCAGACAATATTCCATTGTCTGCTGATGCCGCTGCATGGCACCGCTGATAATTTTGGTAGGCTGTATTCCGCGTTGTAATAAACTTCTTCCCAGAATTCTGGATTGCTCAATCCCAGTAGGTGAAAGGGCATCGTATTCTTCCATTCCAAATTGTGCCTGTCCGTGTCGTATGAGGTATATAGTCGCCATAGTTAATTTGATAATTTGATAATTAGCTAATTAGCTAATTGCTTAATTACTTTTTTGCATCTCCAGTTTAAATAGTGCACCAATATCCACCAAGTTTTAAACTCCTTGTTATTGGTTTGTTTATGGTAGTAGCGATAATAGATTTGCTGCGCAATAACTGCTAAACGGAACAATCCATACACTTCGTAAAAAGTAAATTGTTTTGCTTCAAATCCCATCTTTTCACAATAGTATTGAATGACTTCTTTTCGTGTCAGCATGCCCTCTGCATTGGTGGGTTGCCTGCGTGTGGACTTTGCCATAAAATCATCATCCGCCTGCACCCAATAGGCCAGTGTATTGCCCAAATCCATCATGGGATCGCCGATAGTAGCCATTTCCCAATCCAGTACTCCTATAATTTTCATAGGGTTTTGCGGGTCGAGAATCACATTATCAAACCGAAAATCATTGTGAATCAGACAACTTCTTTCTTCAGCCGGGATGTTTGCTTTCAGCCATTGGATCACTTTTGCAAATTTGGGCACATTCCATGTTTTCGCTTTCTTATAACGCTCGCTCCATCCGTTGATTTGTCGTTCGCAATACCCTTTTCCTTTTCCGAAATTCGCTAAACCGGATGCATTGATATCAATCTTATGTAATTCAATTAATTTATCAATTACATTTAGACATAACTGACGAACTTGTTCTTTACTTAACTCCAAACCTTTCGGTAAATTCGCTCGCGGAATAATACCTTCTACCCTTCGCATGATATAGAAATCACCATCCATTACACTGTGGTCATTGCAAATTGCGAGCATTTCCGGTACCGTATAATAAGGCATTAAAGCTTTCTGTATTTCGTACTCGCGTTTCATATCGTGAGCAGACGCAGCTTTTGTGCCGGCAGGCGGGCGTCGTAATATCAAATCATGAGAATCGTATTTGATTCTATACGTCCAGTTGGAAGCACCGCCTGTATATTGGGTAATTTCAGGTGTTCCTGTCACGCCGGATATATTGGCTTTTATCCAGGCATCCACCTTTTCCAAAGGTAGTTGTTCTGTTGAGCGAACCGGTTTTGCTTTGTCTATTAATTCACTATTCATTATTTGTTTATTTTCTTTTGTCACTTTTTGAGCCAACTAAATTAAACACATAGTCACATAGTAATTTTGTAAAAACAGCAAATTGGTTAGTGAATAAATTTAGGACAGCTAAGAAAAAATATAGGAATTCATCCTCGATGAATACTCTGTTTTCCTATAGCTTCATATATAAATACTACCAACCGTTCTATCTTCCCTATTCTATGTCTCTATATGTTTTAAATAAACTATTCAATTTATTCTGAAGATTGAATTACTTTCCTGCATTCGGATATTTTAATAATTCAAAGCGTGCAATCAGGCCGCGGTGCACAGCATCGGGGCCGTCGGCGATACGGATGCAGCGAGCCATTGCAAAAAATCCGGTAAACGGGAAATCATGCGATACCCCGGCGCCGCCGTGAATTTGAATGGCCTCATCGCATACCTGCTGCAGCACATTCGGCGCCACTACCTTGATAGCAGAGATTTCTGTCATCGCACCTAATGCCCCTACCGTATCGAGTTTCCAAGCGGCATATAACGTTAATAAGCGCGCCTGATCTATCGCAATGCGAAAGTCGGCGATCTTCTCGCGGTTTCCACCAAGATTGATTAATGGTTTACCGAAGGCTACACGAGACAAGCTGCGTTCTATTAGCAATTTTAAGACATATTCTGCCGCGCCGATACAACGCATACAGTGGTGAATTCGTCCCGGCCCCAGTCGTCCCTGTGCGATTTCAAAGCCTCTACCCTTGCCCAAAATGAGATTTGATATTGGCACCCGTACATTCGTAAAACTGACTTCTCCATGTCCATACGGTTCATCGTATTCGCTAAATACCGGCAACATGCGTTCAATAACGACACCGGGAGTATCCACCGGTACTAATACCATGCTGTGCTGATTGTGTCGGCCGGCAGACGGATCCGATAACCCCATAAAAATAATCACCTTACAATCCGGATGTCCTATACCGGAAGACCACCATTTGCGACCGTTGATTACAATCTCATCACCTTCAACGATGGCTGTTGCCTGCATATTCGTAGCATCGGAAGAGGCCACCTCAGGCTCGGTCATGCAGAAAGCGGAGCGGATCTCTCCACTCAGCAACGGCTTCAGCCATTGTTCTTTTTGCTCCGGCGTCCCGTATTTATGCAATACTTCCATATTACCGGTATCCGGCGCATTGCAGTTAAATATTTCGGCAGCTAAAAAACTCTTACCCATTTCTTCAGCCAGCGGTGCATACTCCACAGTAGATAAACCCTGACCATGAACGGTATCCGGCAAAAATAAATTCCACAATCCTGCTTCTTTCGCCTGTTGTTTCAAATCTTTCACAACGGGAGACACTGTCCACTTTGTCCAGTCGCTGCCTGAGTTGCGCTGATGTATTTCACGGAAATATTGTTCTTCAACAGGCCTGATTTTCTGGTCAGTAAACTGTCGAACTTTCTTAATGAATTCCAGAGTGCGGGGGTTGTGTTGAAAATCCATAAAAGGGAATTAATATTTTTAAAAATAAGAAGATTAAATTTGATAGCGAAACTTTTATTTCAGTGCATATAGAATCTGTTACCATATCATCCAAATCCGGCAAAAGCATACCTTTGACGCTGAGAGTGCCCGAAGCTGCTGTTAAAGGTATTGTACAGATCAATACTGGTACCTGTATCCCGCAGCAGGTATATTGGAAGTTTGCTGAATTTCTGACCAAAAATAATTACATCACAATCACTTATGATTACAGCGATGCTGCTAATTTTGAGTCAGCAGTTTCGCACACCTCCTGGATTGCGGATATGGAGAGTGTAACGGATTATATACTGAAGGAATACTCCACGCTTAAGAAATATGCAGTTGGCCACAGCTCCGGAGGTCAGTTGATAGGATATACCAACAATTGCAGGCATTTTGATAAGGTATTCTTAGTAGCTGCCTCCAACGGGTATGTAGGCAATCTTTCCTTTCCCGTCAGACTGGGCATGTTGTTTTTTTGGAAAATAGTTGTTCCTTATTCCATTCGCCGTTATGGATATATGAACAACAAGCTATTCGGAACCAGCGGCGGATTTCCCAAAAACATCATTTTAGAATTACGAAGCTGGTGTTTTCAACCTGATTTCTTTGTTTCCTTTTTTAAGGAACAGCACATTGCATCCCATTACCATACTATCACGCATCCGGTTAAAGAATATCATTTGGCAGACGATGTGATAGCTAACAGAAAAAGCTGTGAATACATCTTAAATCTGTATACACATGCCGACAAAAAGATAGAAACGCTAAATGCAAAAGATTACGGAATGAAAAATTTCGGACATCGCGGTTTTTTCTTTTCCGGTGCGGAAAAGTTGTTATGGCCAAAATTTTTATACGATTTAGAAAAGTAAACAATCTTCCTTATATGAAAAAGATACTCTTATTAGGTTCGGGTGAATTAGGCAAAGAACTGGTGATTGCACTGAAACGATTGGGACAATATGTAATTGCCGTTGATTCGTATGATGATGCACCGGCGCAACAGGTAGCAGATGAACGTGAAATTATTAACATGCTGGACGGTGATGCTTTGGATGCTATGGTGGCAAAACACCAACCGGACCTGATAGTACCGGAAATTGAAGCCATCCGGACAGAACGGTTCTATGATTACGAACAAGAGGGTTACACTGTTATTCCCAGCGCAAAAGCAGCTAACTATACCATGAACCGAAAAGCTATCCGCGATCTGGCTGCAACAGAATTAGGATTAAAAACAGCTCATTATGCTTATGCCAACAGCCTGGAAGAACTGACCGCTGCTGTCGGAAAAATCGGAATTCCCTGTGTGATAAAACCTTTAATGAGCTCCTCGGGAAAGGGACAATCCGTTATCAAAACAGAAGCAGATATTACAAAAGCCTGGGAATATGCGCAATCCGGTAAGCGTGGCGACCAGACAGAAGTTATCGTGGAAGCTTTTGTCCGGTTCAACTCAGAAATCACCTTATTGACTGTAACACAAAAAAACGGGCCAACTTTATTTTGTCCACCTATCGGCCACCGGCAGGAACGCGGCGATTATCAGGAAAGCTGGCAGCCTGCTATCATTAAAGATTCCGATTTGCTGGAGGCGCAACGCATGGCAGATGCCGTTACCAAAGCATTAACAGGCGCAGGCATCTGGGGTGTGGAGTTTTTCTTAGCGGATGATGGTGTATATTTTTCCGAATTATCGCCGAGGCCACATGATACCGGTATGGTGACGCTGGCAGGCACGCAAAATTTATCGGAATTTGAACTGCATGCCCGGGCTATCTTAGGATTGCCGATTCCGGAAATCACCCTTGAACGTTCAGGTGCCAGTGCTGTAATTTTAGCAAACGAAGTAGGGGTTCATCCTTCCTATGTAGGATTGGAAAATGCGATGAATCACCTTAAAAGCGATATAAGAATTTTTGGCAAACCCGTTACACGTCCTTTTCGCAGAATGGGAGTAGCCCTGGCATATGACCATGTTGCGAGCAATGTAGACGATGTTATACAACGAGCAAAAGCAATAGCTGCAGAAATAAAAGTGGATACAACACAAAAAGGAAATTAATCTGTTATACCCTAAGAAAAGTACTCAATATTTTAGTCATCTGAGCGTCTTCAATCAGGAATCCGTCGTGCCCGTAATCGGAATCTATCTCTACAAAAATACTGTGCGGTATCAGTGAGGTCAGCAATTGCTGTTCTTCCAGGGGATACAGATAATCGGAAGTAATGCCCAATACCAAGGTATTGCATTTGATTGCTGACAATACTTCTCTGGCATCTCCTCTTCCTCTTGTGATATTGTGATTGTCCATCGCTTTGGATAAAATATAGTAGGAGTAGGCATTAAAACGTTTTACCAGTTTCTCCCCCTGATACTGCTGATAGGAACACGCTTTGAAATTTTCCAGTTTGGTATTATCCGTATCTTCCTGTGTTTTGCAATAGGCTTTATAATTCCTGTAGGAAATCAAACCAATACTGCGTGCCGCCTTCATACCCTTAGCACCGGCATCATCGCGTTCTTCACCAAATGTTCTGTCTGCTTCAATGGCCAACCGCTGTGATTCATTAAAGGCAATACCCCAGGGGGAATGTTTAATATTGGTAGCCCCGAGAAGGATATTTTCAAAACTGTCCGGTTCCTGTATCACCCATTCGAGTAACTGCTGGCCACCCATGGAAAAACCGCAGGCAAAATGAATTTTCTCGATTCCTAAATGCTTACGTAAAATGGTTAGTGTCTTCACCATATCCCTGACTGTTACCACCGGAAAATCTTTATAATACTTTTTGCCGGTTTCCGGATTGATGGACAACGGGCCTGTTGTACCGTAGCAGGAACCCAGCATATTGGCACAAACAATAAAATATTTATCCGGATCAATGAACTTACCGCTTCCCACCATTCCGGGCCACCATTCCGTTGGGTCTGAGTTGGCTGAGAATGCATGACATATCCAAACAACATTAGATTTGTCGGCATTCATAGCGCCAAACGTGTTATAAGCAATATCGACTCCGGGAAGTATAGTGCCGGATTCTAATCGGATGGGTTTGTCGTATGTTAGCAGTTGTGTGGACACAATATAGATTTGAAGTGTATAATTATCATGCGTTCAATGCCTGTTCAAAATCAGCTTTGATATCGTCAATATGTTCTATGCCTACTGAAACACGGATAGAACTTTTTGAAACTCCGGAAGCAGCCTGTTCTTCATCGTTTAACTGCTCGTGAGTAGTGGATGCAGAGTGAATAGCCAGCGTTTTAGCGTCACCTACATTCGCCAGATGAGAAGTCAGCTTCAGAGAATTAATAAATTTCTTGGCCGCATCAAATCCACCTTTTACATCAAATGTAAACACAGAGCCAAAACCATTTGTCAGGTATTTCCTTGCCAGCTCATGATAAGGTGAATCCGGTAAGCCGGTATAGGTTACTTTTTCTACTTTTGGATGTTGCTGCAACCATAGTGCCAATGCCAGAGCATTTTGATTATGCCGCTCAACCCGCAACGATAATGTTTCCAGTCCTTGCAGAAAAAGAAAAGAGTTAAATGGCGACACAGAAGGCCCGAAGTCCCTCAATCCTTCAACACGTGCACGAATGATAAAGGCAATATTGCCAAATGGCCCCTGTGTACCAAAAACATCCCAGAATTTTAATCCATGATATCCTTCAGAAGGTTCCGTAAACTGTTTGAATTTTCCATTTCCCCAATTGTAATTTCCACCATCAACGATAACACCACCGATGGACGTTCCATGTCCGCCAATCCATTTGGTAGCAGATGCAACAACTATATGAGCACCGTGCTTCAAAGGTTGAAACAAGTATCCGCCGGCTCCGAATGTATTGTCCACAATTATCGGAATATCGTACTTATCAGAAATTGCTTTGAAAGCCGCCCAATCAGGCACATTTCCCCGAGGGTTTCCAATAGATTCCAGATAGATGGCTTTTGTTTTGTCATCAACTAATCTTTCAAAAGAGGCTGGATTGTCTCCATCAGCAAAACGCGCATCTATTCCGAGTCGCTTAAAAGCGACTTTAAATTGATTGTAGGTACCGCCGTATAAAAAGGAAGTAGAAATAAAATTATCCCCTGCTTCGAGAATATTATTCAGTGCCAGAAATTGCGCGGATTGTCCCGATGCAGTTGCCAGTGCCGCCACACCACCTTCCAGAGCGGCTATGCGTTTTTCAAACACATCGGTCGTCGGGTTCATGATACGGGTATATATGTTACCAAATTCACGAAGGCCGAAAAGATTAGCGGCATGTTCCGTATCCTTAAACTGATACGAAGTGGTCTGGTAAATAGGAACCGCCCTGGAGCCTGTTGTCGGGTCTATTTCCTGCCCTGCGTGTAATTGCAGTGTCTCAAATTTGTAATTGCTCATAGAAATTAGTTTACAGTTTATAAATTAAAAAGCCTTCCACACTCGGAAGGCTTCTACTATTTTTGAATATTATTCTTTTAGTTCAGACAGTACCTTCCTATACCGTTTTACAACAGCAACAACACATCATTTGTTGGTTAGAAAGCATCATTCTATGGCAAATATATAAAAGATTTTGAAAATTACACTATCCTATTTCCAGGCTACCCCCCTCCGTTATGGTCAGTCTGCCACCTTTTATCTCCAAACCACCTTTTATCTTTACACTGGCATGGTCCTTTACCTGTACTTCCGCTCCGTCTTTAATGACCATATTGTGATGGGTATTATCCGTCAGGATAATGGTGGTGTCTACCTGGGTTCCGCAGTGTAAGCATTCAATATGGGTCTCATCCGTTTCCTTAAACTCATTGGCACCGCATTGCGGGCAAGTGATTCTTTGCTTATTAACATCAAGATATTCCATGATAAAAACTTCAACAAAAAACACGCCGTTTCTGAGCGTGTGACTTCACATACCATGACTTTCAGTAAACTGCCATGGTATCCAGTTTATCAGCTTTGGTGCTGACTTTAACGGATTTCACAAACTCTCCGATTTCTTCAATCGCTCTGTTAGCCTCCGGCATAATACCTCCGAAAAAATGCCAGACGTGCATCATATCTTCAAAGATATCGAGTTTCACTTTTACGCCAGCCTTATTCAGTTTCTGCGCCATGCGGGTAGAGTCATCCAATAAAGTTTCATTCCCTCCAACCTGTATTAATGTTGGTGGAAATCCTTTGACATCCGCAAAGAGAGGAGATATTAACGGATTTGCCGGATCTTCATTACCATAGTATCTTTTGGAAAAAATTTCCAGCAGATGCGGCTGTATCAACGGGTCTACATCTTTTTTGGAGTGAACACTGTCACCGCTTAACGTCAGATCTGTCCAGGGCGACAACAATACAGCACCGGCAGCTTTTTGAAGTTTCTGTTTCTTAATAATCTGCAACAAGGCCAGCGACAATCCGCCCCCTGCAGAGTCGCCCATGATAAAAATATTCTCATATCCGTCTGCTACCATCTGCTTATAGGTGTTTACCGCATCTTCAATAGCTGCCGGATACAGGTTTTCAGGAGATTTTCTGTAATTTATGGCCAATGCCTTACAATTGGTAGCTCTCGCTATTCTTGCTATCAATGCCCTGTGTGTATTGACAGACCCCATGACATAACCACCTCCATGCAGATACAGAATAGTCTTAGATTTACTGTATCCATCCGGAATAAACCATGATGCATCTACACCGGCATAGGTAAGCTCTTCTTTTTTTACAAAACGGGGGAATTTAGATATGTTCGACATCCGTTCAAAACCAACTCTTATAGTATTTGCCTCCGTTTTATGGACAAAAAGGCTTCTTCTGAAAACATTGATAAAGGTTTGAACGGTAATACTCTGAATACTTTGCATAGATGAAGTTCACTTACTTTACATAAAAGTAACAAAAAACAGTTAGACGCACATTGATTTTCCTCAATAAATTCAACTGCTCATCCCGTATGAATTTTATTCGGAATGTGGATAACTATTGAAAAGATATGATTTACGGGGATGACAATCACTTATAAATAATGAACATTATTTCAAGGTAACAAGGCATCATACAACACCTCCACAGGATGTACCGCTTTTTTCTGTGTCCCGTCTTTAATCTGATGACGGCAACTAGTACCCGGTGCAGCAATGATGGTATCCGGAGCTGCATTTCTGACGGCAGGAAATAATACCAATTCACCTATCTGCATGGAAACATCGAAATGCTCTTCTTCGTATCCGAAGCTGCCGGCCATACCGCAACATCCGCTTGGTATATGCTCCACATGATAATTTTCAGGCAAACTCAACAGCTGAATAGTATGGTCTATGGAGGATAATGCTTTCTGATGACAATGACCGTGCAGCTTAATGTATTTCTTTTCAGTGGTAAACTGTTTGGACGTAATATTTCCTTTTTGGATTTCTTTAGCAAGAAACTCGTCAATGATAAAACAGTTTTGAGCTAATTTTCGGGCATTCGGGATTTCGCTCTTATCAACCAGCCTTGGATATTCATCACGGAAGGATAAAATAGCGGATGGTTCAATGCCAATCAATGGTACATCTTTGTTCACCCAAGTACTGAAGATACGTACATTTTCATTGGCCAGTTCCTGTGCTTTCTTAATTAAACCTTTAGACATTTGGGCTCTCCCGCTATCGGCATGTTCCATATAAGCCACTTCATATCCCAGTCTTGCCAGCAACCGTAAAGCCTTGATACCAATTTCCACATCATTATAGTTGGTAAACTCATCAAAGAAGAAATAGACTTTTCCCTTGCGCTCACCCTGCGGCTGCAATTTGTCCTGATTCTTCTTATACCAGGTCAGCAATGTCACTTTATGATATAAAGGCATAGAACGCTTTGGCGCAATCTTTAAGGCTTTTTTCAAAAGGGAAGAAGTGATTTTATTCGACAAACCAAAATTACTCAATCCGGGAAAGAGCATGGCCAGTTTACTCAGCTGACTGATATTGGCAATTGCCTTGGTTCTTAACGGTACGCCGTTCTCTTTATAGTATTGATATAAAAACTCCGCCTTCAAGGTTGTGATATCGACATTGGACGGACACTCGGAAGAACAGCCTTTACAACTCAAACACAGATCCATTACTTCATGGATTTCCTTATGATTGAATTTGTTGACTTCAGATGAATTGGATAAAAAATCCCGCAGTATGTTTGCCCGCGCACGGGTAGTATCTTTCTCATTACGGGTAGCCATATAAGACGGGCACATCGTACCGCCACTGCCGGGAAGTTTACGGCAATCACCGCTGCCGTTGCATTTTTCCGCAGCTCTTAAAATGCCGTCATCTTTCTCATAATTGAAAATGGTGTCGAACTGACGTGTTTCCTGATTTTCTTCATAACGTAACGAAGTATCCATCGGCCGGGTGTCCACAATTTTGCCCGGATTAAAGATGTTATGCGGGTCAAATGTATATTTTAACCTGCGTAGCAGCTGATAATTCCTCTCACCCACCATCAAAGGAATAAACTCTCCGCGGACACGGCCATCGCCATGTTCGCCACTAAGTGAGCCGTTATATTTTTTAACCAGTTTTGCTGACTCGGTCGCAATTGTCCTGAACAACACCCTGTCTTCCTTCTTCTTCAAATCGAGGATCGGACGCAGGTGCAGTTCTCCTGCACCGGCATGTGCGTAATAAACGGACCGTTGCTGATGACTATTCATCATATCCGTAAACTCGCCGATATAGGCCGGCAAGTCCTCCACGGCAACCGCGGTATCTTCTATCACGGCTACTGCCTTCGGATCACCGGGAATATTGGCGAGCAAGCCTAATCCCGCTTTGCGAAGATTCCAGAGTTTGGTGGTATCATTGCCAAACAGAAACGGAAAGTGATATCCCACATTTTCTTTTTCAAAATCGCTTTGCAGCGTCCGTGCTTTTGCCTCCGCCTCTTCTTTGGTATCCGCATGAAACTCCACACACAAGATGGCTTCCGGGTCTCCTTTTACAAAGAATCTGTTTTTAGATTGCTCAATATTTTCTTTGGTGCAGTCCAAAATTATCTTATCCATCAACTCGCACGCCGTAGGCTGATGTTTCATGGCCAGTACGGTAGCACGCAAACTTTCTTCAAGCGTTTTAAAATGCACTGCCACTACTACTTTCTCTTTAGGCGGAAGCGGTACCAGATTTAATTTAATTTCTGTAACAAAAGCCAATGTACCCTCACTGCCACAAACCAGTTCGCACAGGTTAAACGGTGCACCCTGACTATCAAAAGGCTGCTGACGGATCAGCACATCAATGGCATAGCCGGTATTACGGCGGTGGATTTTTTGATTAGGAAACTGCGTTGTAATTTCTTCCTGTGTTTCTTTATCGGATAATGCTTCCAGCAGGAATTTATAAACCTGCCCTTCCAGATTATCCTGCATCAGTTTCTGCTGAAAGTCATCATGTGATAAAGCATTAAATTTCACTGCAGAACCATCGCTTAGCAATCCTTTCAATTCTAATACATGATTTCGGGTAGCCCCGTAAACGATAGAGTTCGTTCCGCAGGAGTTGTTTCCTACCATACCGCCAATCATCGCACGGTTAGCAGTAGAAGTTTCCGGAGCAAAAAATAAATCCAGAGATTTTAAATGCCTGTTTAACTCATCTCTTACCACACCTGGCTGAACGATGGCATATTTTTCTTCTTTATTAATTTCCAGAATCTTGTCAAAATATTTGGAAACATCAACGACGATTCCGTTGCCGACGACCTGACCTCCTAAAGACGTACCGGCGGTGCGGGGTATCAGCGATGTCTTTTGTTTGTGGGCATACGTGATAAGTTTCCGGATGTCATCTTCCGACTTCGGATATGCGACTGCAAGAGGATATTCCTTATAAACGGATGCATCTGTGGCATAAAGCGTCCGCATTTTTGCATCATAGAAGAATTCACCTTCCAATTGAGCAGCCAGGCTGTCCAGTAAAGGATTTTCAGTTGGTTGTTTCATCACTCAGTATTCGTTGCTGTAACAAACGATATTAGTACGCTTTAAATTTACAAAATGAATGAGGGATTAGAAGCAATTCCATATTAAACAAAGAAGAAATAATATTTTAGAAATAAAAAAGCCGTTCAAACGAACGGCCAAACGTAAAATCAACTAATACTAAATAATTTTATGGTGACGAAATATTTTACTTTTTGGATATAAACTGGTTGTCGATATTTTCAAAGTTGGAATACATGAAATTATAGTCTATGGCGTTCTCCTTGCCATATTCATCTAAAACGAGTTTTCCATTCTTTTCAAACCATTTTCCGTTGATCTCAAAATTCTTGACCCTGTAATAATTTTGAGGGCTGCTTGGTACCACCTGTACGTACTGATGATAGGTTCCGTCCGAGTTCAAAGACAGATAGTAGATTTTCTTGGCAATACCATTATCATAGGAAAAGGCCGATAAATCCTGTTCGTATTTCCATATACTCCGGATAACCACATTAGAATTTCGGTTATTTACCGTTAAATCCAAATCACTGCTGTCAGCGAATAATTGAACAGGAATATGAAACAGAAAAAATAGTATAATGATGTAGATTATTCTCATAAGCGTAGGTTTTTAATAATTTTCGGGTTTTCAGAGTGTTCTTAGCAGAACTTAGAATCATTAAATATAACAATATTTTTTAAAAAATGGTTTCTTTTTCTATAAAAAAGTTTCACCTGAGAGTGAAACTTTTAGAAAACTTCAAATTTTTCAAGGGGAATAAGCTTCTAAATACTTTAGGGCCTTTTAAAAGCCGTAAACAACAGATAAAGAGAGAGAAACGTAAACAATCTGTTTGTTGACACAATATTACAACGGAATTTATTCTCTGAAATCCTCACTTTGTATATGGCGGTTTTAAATGCCTAAATGGTGGATTTGGGTTGGTAAGTGGCAAAATACAGTAGTTTTGTTGACATAAATCAATAAACCCTCATAAATATTTACCAAGTAACTGGATTATAAATAAAAATTAGCGATTTGAGATGATAATTTTAACATTATCAGCAGTTTTACCGTCTTCTGATATTGATAGAAGATATATGCCTGATGTCAGACCATTTACATCAAAAGATATAAAGTTTTGATTATGAGAGATGTAAGAATAAACTATTTTTCCATTTACATCAATGATTTTAATGTTCTTCACTGACAAAGGGTTATGAAATGATACATTTATTGCATTTGTTGCTGGATTTGGGAAGACTGTATAAGATGTTGGGCTGCTAAAATTCTGACTATATCCGGAAACCAGGGAAATTGTAGTAGTTGTTGAATTTGTAATAACGGGTTCATTATAATCAAATTTAATACCCGCCCTGTTTTGAATAGTAGTACCGTTATTTAAAATACTGTTGGGTTTGACCAAATATGAGACAGAAGAGTAAGCATTTGGCGGTAACCAAATAGGATCAAAAGAAAAAGAAAGTATGTTCGGTGAAATTACCTTTGCTTCATAATTGAATTGGGCTTTTAAAAGCCTTAGCGTTTTTAAATCCAGGTTATTGTCAAGGGTGTCAAGAATCTGTATCCTAAATGCCGTATCATTACCGGTATTCTCAAATCGTATTGTGTATTTGATGTATTTTCCTGCATTCATATCATTTTGTGAATATTCGTAGCAGTCTGCAAGTTTGTCATTTGGATCAAAGGAGCCACTCATAATATCTTTCAAAACTGAGATGTTGTCCTGAGGGGTTGTATCATTTCCGTTCAGATAAACTATTGCTGATGAAATTAAAGTGTCACCGACATTATTGACGGGTGGTTCTTTATAATGGAAAAAGAAATTTGCAGTTATCTCTTCAAAAGGGTCTAAGTTATGGATTGTCCAAATTAGCGTATCCTCAATGGATGCGACAGGTGGAAAGGTTGTTATACTATCTATCCAATCAGACATTTTAACCTTTACAACAGCATCCTCAGTCGTTGTTCCGTTATTAATGACATTTATAGTATAGGAACCATAAAAACCTGGTCTGCCGTGTCTATTATTATTAAATTGAATCATTAAATCATTGACTTGAAGAACAGGCTGCAGGGCAAATGTTATTGTGTCAGTATTTTGATAGGAGGAATAATATTTTATAATTGAGTCAGGGTTAGCGATATAATAGTTGTTATCATTAATTAATTTAACAATGTAGAGACCTGTATCAACGTATATTGGATTCGAACTACTGTTATGGAAATAGGTAACTGTAGGTATATTATTCTTACTAATGGAAAGATGGTTATTTAATACTATTTGTTCAGTGCTGTCTAATATTGAATTGCTGTTCCTATCAATAAATACGTTGGGTACTATGGTATTAAAATCTATTGAAGAAATACAAGAATAAATGTCTACATCATTGGAACTACAGATTTCATTCCCAAAGCCAACCAGTGCATATTCCTTGTCTGAAATTCGTTTTACTTTCTTCCATGCATGTTGCATAGTTTCAAATACAGGAGAGGTCAGGTTACAAACTATCGAGGAATCTACTTGTTTTCCGCTGTTAAACTCTAGTATATAGTCCCATATTTGTGAAGTATCATATTCTGCAGGATATGAATGTGAATATTCCATAAATACATGAACGAGTCTTTCTTTTCCAGCTATGGTTTCAATCTGAGGTTCAATTCTAAAGTAATCTTGACTTAAATATGTATTTTCCCAAATCCGATCCCTAGGCACAGTAAATGACCACAAATGCCTCCCTTCCTGATTAAACTTAGAAATTATAAAATTGTACCCATTTAACAGTACATTCTCTGTCAATACGAGGATGGAAGCATCTGATAATATCTTGTAATAGATCACCCTTTGTTGCAACCCCGTCGGAATGGAGTCAAGTTCGATTTTCTGAATCAGATGTCCTGATAAATCAAAACACATAATGGTGGAAGTCGAAAAAACCGTATCGCTTATACTTGTATTTTTTCTGTGAAAATATGGGATAAAAACCTGGTTGTTACTGATTTTTATATCAAATTGAGGCCGATTAAAATAATCCAGTTCATCTTGTAATATTTCATTATAATAATTTCCTCCCGAAAAATAGTTGGGCGAAACGATCGTATCAAAATTTGTGTCCGTGAAATACAATCTCAAACTATACGAATTGCCATTATAAGCTACCAGTATTGTTTGAGGGCTGAATTGAAACAGTTTGCACCTATTACTGTAAGTGCCTTCCGAAAATCTGTTTTCCAATACTCTTGAGCTTACAACTTGCATATTCGTATCCAGCGTAATGCCCATCACTCCGATTTTTTGCGTCATTCCCGGTTCAAAGAAATTCAGTGTAGAGACACTATAAATATATTGGGCGTCTGCTGTGACATCTACTAACCAATCTGCATAAATGTCTGTTGTTGCAGGAGTAGCAGCAAGATATTTTAACGTATCAAGCTGTGTTCTGATTATATACTTCTGCAATCTCAAAGAACCATCCTTGTTTAACACTACTATGCCGATGCTGTCAGGTTTATAATTTAAATCCCATAGATTGTATTTAATGGTATAACCTCCATCCAGATTATCTTTCAACGCTATGTCAAAATTGATTTTTTTCTCAATTGGAACAATCTTTAAAATATTCAGGTCAAAATCAAAAACAATGAATCTATTAATGTAATTATAGCTATGATCAGTACTGTCTATACTACATAAGATTGAGTTCCCTGTCCTATTAATTTTAAAATCAAAACCCATTGAAAGCTCATTCTCTTTAGACAAGAAAACTTTCTTCACCAATTTAAGATTGGAATCAAATTTTAAGAGCCAGAATGATGAATCAAGGTTGTCCTGAAAATATGTATCTGATTTTTCTACATAAACCAATGCTATCAAACCACCATCCGGCGTCTGATACTGATACCTGATATCGTCTGTTCCTGCATTTGTAAAGCAATCCGTTTGGGTGATATGAAACACTGACTGTGCGGCAGTATTTAAAGAAAACAGAAACGAAAGTAATAGAAGTAAAAATGAAATTTGATGACTCATATAATAAATATACTAATTATTTAGTATATCACCAAATCTTGACTCTGTCTTCACTTTTGCGCCACATTTTATCTCCTTTTTGGATTCCAAATGCATCATACCATTCATCAATGTTGGAAAAAGGCCCGTTTACGCGTAAAAAAGGAGGAGAGTGAACATCGGTCATCACTCGGCTTGCCAGTTCTTCCTCTCTGGCATGGCCGAGCCATCCAAGTGCATAGCCTAAAAAATAGCGTTGTAAGGGCGTTAACCCATCAATACTCTTACCTTCTTTATACTGTGCTGTCTTCTTGAAAGCATCCAGAGCGATGACCAGACCGCCCAAATCGGCGATATTTTCACCAAGAGTAGCCTTTCCATTGATATGAAGGCTATCCAGCACAACATAATTATTGAATTGTTCTACATATCTGGCGGCTTTTTCATTGAATTTTTTCTCATCGTCTTCCTGCCACCAGTTTTGAAGATTTCCCTTATCATCAAACTGGCGTCCCTCATCATCAAAACCGTGCGTGATTTCGTGACCGATTGTGGAAGCGGCGGCATAGCCGTAAATCACGGCATCATCAATTTCTGCGTCTTTATGGCCGGGGATGACAAAAATTCCAGCCGGCAAAACAATTTCATTATTAGACGGATTGTAATAGGCATTATAGGTTTGGGGTGTCATATCCCATTCCGTTCTGTCTACAGGTTTATTCAATTTTGCAATCGCGTAGTTAAACCAGAATTTATTCGCATTGCGTATATTCTCTACAATGGATTTATCATTTAGCTTCATGGAGGAAAAATCTTTCCATTTATCCGGATAACCCACTTTCTTCATCACTGTACTCAATTTTTGCAGCGACTTTTGTTTGGTAGCTTCGCTCATCCAGTCTAAATTTTTGATACGCTCCGCAAATGCGGCAAATACGTTATCGCAAAGCGTTTCATAGCGCTGTTTGGTCTCAGGGGGAAAATTATCCTTTACATATAATTGCCCCAACACCTCCCCCATGGCGGCTTCTTCCCAAATCAGCGCACGTTTCCAGCGCGGCAATTGTTCTTTTTTACCGCGGATTACGGTGCTGTAAAACCTGAAATCTTCTTTTTCGACTTTACTGAATAAATAGTCAGCATAAGAAGACAGCACATGAAAACGCAAGTAGTTTTTCCAGGTGGACAACGGTATTTTAGTTAAAACACTATTCAGTTGAGTAAAGAATTCTGGCTGGCCGACAATAACGGAGTCCGTCTTGATATTCATTTGGGCAAATATCGTATTCCAGTTCAACTTTGGTGTCAGTTTGTTCAAATCGGCAACCGACATTTTGTTATAGTTTGCGTACGGGTCGCGCAGGTCTTCCAGCTTTCTGGATTTTTCGGCTAACATCTTTTCCAGGCTGTAAACACTTGCAGCACTGTTTTGAAATGCGGGATTGATATACCCGAGCATTCTGAGCAGATGTTTGGTTTTATAATCCGTCACTATCTTAACTGTCCGGGCATCTTTATTGAAGTAATAATCTCTGTTGGGCAATCCCAGTCCGCCCTGTGATAAGTACAGTGCATTGATTTCACTGTTTTTCATATCCTGATAGATGCCTAAATCAAAAGCAACCGGGATGCCTTCAGAATGCAGGGTCGTGATGGTTTTTATCAGGCCTTTAATATCCTGTATACCATTAATCATGGATAATTCAGCGGAGATAGGTGTCAGTTTTACCTTCTCAATCAGCAGCGTATCCATGGCGGTAAAGTAGAAATTATGGATTTTTCGGGTATTTTGATCCGATGAAGAGCTGATTAGTGCCTTTTCATTGATGGCTTTCAGTTTCATCCATACATCTTCCTGCACCAGATTGCCGATACCCCACTGGGAGTAGGCTGCCGGAATCGGATTTTGTCTTATCCAGCCTCCATTGGCGTATTTGAAAAAGTCTTCGCCGGGCTTGGCCGTATTGTCAATATTTGCACCTACCACATCGTTTGACCGGGCAAACGTCAATGCGGAAATGAAGGACAGAAAAAGAAAAATCAGCTTATTCATAAAAAAAAATTAAGATTGCTAAATTAGTGAATAAAATGAAGGAAATATTACAATTACTCCTAAAGGATGACTTTCAGACATTTTTAAACTGCAGGCTTACATTCTTATTACACGCCATCAAAACACCTTGCTCCCCTGTCTGTATCTCCGCCGCGTTTCCCTCGTCGGTATCAATATGCATTTCTAATTTAAATTTGTCAGAAACACGAATCAGTACATTTTTAAATGTCAGTGGCCGATCATCGTCATCCACATCCACGCTCACCATATCCCTGTCGTTCACACCAAACCTTTTCGCATCATCGGGATGCATGTGAATATGACGGAGCGCCACAATCACACCTTCTTTGATGGCAGTAGTTCCTGCATTTCCGATTAAAGTGATGCCCGGAGAACCCGCCACATTGCCGCTATCCCTGACCGGTGCGTCAATGCCCAGAAAAAACTCATCCGTCTTGGAAATCTCTACCTGATCTTTCGGACGAAGCGGTCCCAATATTCTGACATTCTCAATCCGGTTTCTGGGCCCCACCAAGGTCACCATTTCGTTTGCAGCAAACTGGCCGGGTTGTGACAATGGCTTGTAAACAGTCAGCTCATAATCTTTTCCAAACAGCTTATCCAGGGTTTCTCTGGTCAGATGCACATGCCTGGCAGAAATGGCAATCGGTATTTTGGGAAGCATATTGACTTTATTTTTTTCTTCCAGAATCTTTTGAGCTTCCAGCGCAATCGCATATTGTTCATCCGTCTTAATTACCAGTATTCTTACTCTTGAGTGTTCTTCCGATATATTGATGACATCCTGTTCGTCAGTCAGGACAGCGGATTTATTTTTGTCTTCATCCAGTTTGATTCCTAAGAAGTCCAGGCCCTGACAAGTCCTGTTTCTTATTTCGAGGCTATTTTCACCGATTCCTGCAGTAAAGATTAACACGTCTACACCCCCCATTACTGCAGCATAGGCGCCGATATATTTTGTAAGGCGATGCGTAAACACATGTATCGCCAGCCGGCAGTCTTCATTACCATTTTCTGCCTGAATCAGGATATCCCTTAAATCATTTCCAATACCACTTAATCCGGATAAACCTGATTGATTATTTAAAAAATCCTCCGTCTGTTTTGGTGTCCATCCTTCTTTTTCCTGCAAGAATGTAATAACGCCGGGATCGATATCGCCACAGCGGGTACCCATGACCAATCCTTCCATCGGGGTCATACCCATTGAGGTTTCAATACTTCTGCCATACTCGATAGCACAGACACTGGATCCGTTTCCTAAATGACAGGATATGACGCGAAGGTTCCGGATGTCTTCATCCAGATAATTGCTTGCCCTTTCAGCTACATATTTATGACTCGTTCCATGAAATCCATACCTTCTGACGGAATATCTGTCTGCCGTCTTTTTATCAATGGAGTAGTACTGCGCCCGTTTAGGTAATGTCTGATGAAAAGCCGTATCAAACACTGCGATATTAGGGAGGGTTCCAAAAACTTCTTTTGACATTCTTATTCCGGACAAATGCGCAGGATGGTGCAGTGGTGCTAAATCGCTCAATTCACGAATTGCATCCTCAACGCTTACATCAATTAACACCGGCTGGCTGTATTTGTCACCGCCGTGTACAATGCGATGACCTATCCCTTCAAGATTGATTTCTTTTAATACTGATTTCAGCTGTATCAAACAAAATTTTATGATGCTATCCAATGTCAACTCCCCTTGATATATCAGTTTAGTATCGTTTAATAGTATCTGAGGAGTATCAGGTATACGTTCAGCAGTAAGAGACAATACGGCAGAATGATGCAATGTATCAATAACATCCGCTTTAACGGAAGAGCTGCCGCAATTTATGGTCAGAATATACATCTAAAAATTTTGATGAAGATAAGAAAATTCAACGCATCAGCATCCGTCCAACGTTAACCAAAATTAAACAATCGTTTGGTTGATTTCTACTTATTTATACCTACCTTAATTGTCAAATTAAAAACTATGCAAAAACTTTTTTTTACCCTTACTCTCCTTTCCTCTTTCTACATTTCATCAGCCATTGAAATCAATATCAAGAACATCCAAATTATCCGTGACAAATGGGGCGTTCCACATATCTACGGAAAAACGGACGAAGAAGTGGCATACGGTCTGGCCTGGGCGACCTGCGAAGACGATATCAAATCGATGCGGGAGAATCTGTTGACAGCAAGAGGCAGACTGGCCGAACTGAAAGGTAAAGACGGCGCTATCATGGATTTTTTGTGTGCGTTTATCGGAGCCAGAGAAAGTGTAGAAAAAAACTATGACAAAAGTTTTTCACCTAAATTTAAAAACATATTAAGTGCTTATGTCCTGGCATGTAACAACTATATCAAGGCACACCCCAAAGAAGAACAAATGCACGATTTGCTCCCTATTACAGAGAAAGACATGATAGTTGGATATACCATTGGATTGGCGCTGATGACGAATGTGCCTTTTACACTGATGAAGATATCCAACGGAACACTGAAGACAGACATGCTGACTGCACCCAAAGGCTCCAATGGATTTGCTGTCAACAGTTCAAAAACAAAAGACGGTCACACTTATCTGGGTATCAACTCGCATCAGCCGCTGGAAGGTCCTTATTCCTGGTATGAGGCGCATGTGCATTCAGATGAAGGCTGGGATATGTTAGGCGGTACATTTCCCGGCGGTGTAACCATTTTTCACGGTGTTAATCAGTATTTAGGATGGGCGCATACAGTCAGTATGGCTGATCATGATGATGTCTATCTGTTGCGGATGCATCCGACCGAAAAACATAAATATTACTTTGACGGCAAGTGGCTTGATTTGGTAGAGAAGAAAGTAAAACTAAAAGTAAAACTTTTCTGGTTCATCAAAATTCCCGTCACCAAAACCTATTATGAGAGTGTGTACGGGCCTGTAATGGAAAAAGACGGGAAGTATTTTGCCATGCGTTTCCCTTCATCTTTTGATATCAGAGGCGCTGAGCAATGGTACCACATGAACAAAGCTAAAAATCTGGAAGAATTTCAACAGGCGCTAAAGATGATGGCATTACCCGGCCTGAACATCATCTATGCGGACAGAGATGACAATATATTGTATATCGACAACGGACACTTTCCTAAAAGGAACAAAAATTACAACTGGTGGAATGTGCTTCCCGGTGACACTTCCGCCACCTTGTGGAAGGCCAATGATTATTATCCGTATGACAGCCTTGTAAAAATGATTAACCCCAAATGCGGGTATATTTTCAACAACAACAATACTCCCTTCAACTGCACTTCCAAAGAAGATAATCCTGTGAAATCCCTGAGCACGTTAACTCCTTATTATTTTGCGTATGACGACAACCGTTCCCTGCGTACCAGCTACCTGTTCGGAAATTGCGGAAAGATATCATACGATGAGTTTAAAAACATAAAATACGACCAATCGTTCCTGAATCCCGCATACAACTATGCGATGACAAACATTGAAGATCTGTTACATCTTGATATAAAAAAATATCCTCAGATAAAAGAAAGCATCCATGTGTTAAACAAATGGAACAGGAGTGCTGATGTTAATAATAAACAGGCTGCCATTGTAGCAATAGTCATTCGTAAAGTAATTGACAAACTGATTGAAGAAGGACATTTTCCCGCAACGCGGACAAAAATAAAAGAATGGTTTCTGGTACAATGTGTTGAAGAAGCACAAGAACATCTGAAAAAACATTTTGGCACTCTTGAAGTCCCGTTGGGAGATTTACAACATCTGGTAAGAGGAAAAAAAGAACTGCCAATTGGAGGCATCCCCGATGTGATAGCAGCCATGTGGATTGCAGAACACAAAAATGGCATGTACAAAGCTGAAACGGGTGAAACTTATATACAACTTGTGCAGTTTACCAAAGACGGACCGATTATTGAGAGTGTATCCCCTTACGGTGCCAGCAATGTGGAAGGCAACAAACATTATGACGATCAGATGGATTTATTCGTACAAAAGAAATGTAAAAAGATGAGTATGAAGTACGAAGAAATTATGAAAGAAAAAGAGCGCATCTATCACCCCGGCTAGAAATGGAGAAATAAAATCAGAAATACTTTAGCATGAAGAAAATACCTATTCAACTTGGCCGCGTTCAGGAAACCCTGTTGTTGCCATTGGTCTCCAGAGCAAAAGAAACAGAATATAAACATCCGTTGCTGAATGATGTAAAGGCGGTTGAATTATTCAGCCAGCTGGAGGTCGACAGGAAAAAACTGCTCCGTAATATAACAGAGATTGGCGTTCATGGATTATGCTACCGCGCATACAAAATGGACGAAGCGATCAGGAATTTTTTACGGCAACATCCTAATGGGAAAATTTTGGACATCGGTGCCGGATTAGACACTACCTATTACCGATGTGACAATGGCACAGCGTTGTGGTATGATTTGGATTTACCCGATTCCATTGCGTTACGGACACAACTTCTCCCTCCTCCCAACAACAGGGTCACCTATATTGCAAAGTCCATGCTGGATTATACCTGGATAGATGACATCGGAGATATTTCGGACGGATTGTTCATTACCATACCCGGTGTATTGCCTTACTTCAAGGAAGAGGATGTCAAAACATTTTTGACCACCATTGCTCCCCGCTTGAAGGGAGCGGAAATCCTGTTTGATGTGATATCGCATTTTGCTAAATTTTTTGTAGACTTCCGTATCAAAGCGGCAGGGATGAAACAAGCACATCTGGAATGGGGAATTTTAAAACCCGAAACTGTTACTAACTGGAGCGAACACATTAAACTGGTCAAAGCCATTAAATTTTTTGAAGATATGCCGAAGTCCAACCAGCGGATAAGTACCAGAATTGCCATGAGGTTTAACAAAATCATGGATATGACCCAATTGTTTCACCTGCGTTTTGTATAATTTATTCCACCACAATTTTCTCGGTGGCAAGGATGCCATTCTCACCTGACAGCTGTATAAGATATACTCCGGCAGGAATCTTTTCATCTATGGAAAGTGATGGTTGTTGTGATTTGACCTCTGTTGAATAAATTATATTACCGGCAATGGAGTAAATACGAAGTACATTGGCCTTCTCTTTAACAGATGAAAAATCTACCGTTAATTTTCCACCGGTAGGGTTTGGATAAATATTCAGCCCTGCCTTGTTCTGCTGGTTATTTCTGACGTCTGACAGGACAGACGTTCGTGCATACTGCCTGAAGAACTCCCAGATTGTCTGACAATAGGAGATGTCATTTGCCGGCAAACCATACCATCTGTGTTCTCCATTAATGACTTTATAAAAAATGACTTTACTATTTTCTTTACCATTGTTATATACAAACCGGACAAAACGCTTTCCATCATTAGCAAGATTGGGCATGGTATCTATCACAGGTGTCATATTGCATTGATTTTGTGTAGCCCAAAATTTGACGGTATTCTCCGCACTCATACCCAACCCGGGCAGGAACCCGAGTGTGCTGGTACCAAAATATCCAATCGTTGCATCATTTGTACCATGAAACTTGAGATAAGGCATAGATTTTGCCGGTAGCACCGTCAGTGAATTTCCTCTCAAACCGGAAACATTGGCAGCGGCTGCAAATCTGTTGCTGTTCTCTGCCGCCAGTCTGTCCGTCATAAACCCGCCAAAAGAAAATCCAAAGACATACATTCTGGCAGTATCAATCTTGTATTTTGAAATAACGGTATCCACCAACGCGTTGATAAAGGCATTATCCTTAACGCCGTTGTTAATAACAACGATTCCGGTACTCGCTCCGGAATTCCATGCATTTGCACCCAAAACCGGATCCGGCAATGCTTCAGGATAAACGCAAATATAGTTAGCGGTATCGGCAATATCGGACATGCAAATTCGGCTGAAATTGCCGATTGTATCGCCAAATCCGTGCAGCCCGACCAACAAGGGTACCGCTTTATTTTGAGTGGTGTAGATATCCGGAACGTAAACAATATATTTCCTGTTTACATTATCAAAGCGCATGGTACCGTTAATAAAACCTGCTAAAACCGGCAAAATGTATACACACGATGCCATTAGAAATGTAATCGTTCTTTTCATAAAAGAAAATCAGTTAGATATATAAACACGAAAAAAAATCTTATTTATTTGCCTTCTTGGCTGCTTTTGCTTCTCTTTTCGGAATCACCTTTGCTCCTCTTCTTTTATCCCAGTTTTCATTAAAGTTCATCCTTACGCCCAAATTAAAATACATCGTAGAGGCATTGTATTTTTGTGCCGGTTCGTCCATAGGTTTATCAATATCAATTTTCTTCAAATCCGTTCCGATGGTATAACGCAACGTATTGGACTCTTCGGTTATCTCGCCATGATATACAAAATGCTTCAGGTATTCCGGTGCTTCATCAACACTGGCTATGTTTAACGGTATCGGTGTAAGTACGGAAATTAAAGGAAGCAGCGTAGATTCTGTTTTCACAGAGAACTCTGAAAACTTCGTTTCCTTTGGCCTTATCGTAAATGCCTGAATGCGGAATTCTGCAAAAGCCCATACATTTTTAAACAACCGAACATCAAAAGCGATAGATGTACTGACACCAATCGTTGGGTGTAAGGATGTTTTAGCAACTGCCGTATATTCCATGCTATAGCTGGCATCTATTAAGGTCAGGGGTATAGTTGGCAAACCGGCCAGTGTTTCAAGTAATCTGCCGGAATGGTCAATCACTTTAGCCCTGGAAACCGGTGCTCCGCCAATTGGCAGGCACAATCCGGCTTTACCTGTGATACCAAAACGCTTGCCATTGTCCCAATGCATCACCAGATGCGGATTGATATAAATAGCTGGCTTGATTTTGGTGTACTCTTCTGCGAAATAGGAAGCTTTATTTCCATTTGACAATGTCACATCCGTATTGATTCGGGCATCCAGTTGCTCGGGATGGATGGCAATAGTATGCAATACATCAATGCCTACATATTTGTTGAACATATGCCCCCATCCGAAGCTGGCAGCCCATCCACCACCCAACGTACCGAAAATCGGTTTGGCACTCAGTGACGTATCTGTCTGGTTCCAGTCTTTGTTACCTACTTCTTTATAAGGAGAAAATTTATTCGTACTCAAGAAGGGTATACCATAGCCGGCTGTTCCGTAAATATACCATCCCTTACCTTCCGGTCTGGTTACTTTTTTCCTGATATTCAGCTTGCTTTCAGGAGCGGGCGCTACCGGGCCTTTTGCTTTTTTAGGTGCCGTCTCCGCCGACAGTGTATTTTGTATTATAAAGGTCAACAACAGTACAATCAATTTCTTCATAGCCGAATTTTTATGGATTTGTTTTAACATCGTTGTTGTTTTAAAACTTTAAAAATCAAAATTCTTTCAAGCCCGTCAAATTTTCTTTTTTATTTCCTTTTAGATGTTCCGTTGCGCTGTGCTTCCCGTTTCTTTGCCATCAGGTCAAAATCAATTCTAAGGCCGGCATTAAAGTACATGGTAGAAGCATTGAATTTTTGTCCGGGTTCATCCATAGGTTTAGTAATATCAACTTCCGGTATGTTCGGATCCAGATTGATAATTTCCTTAAATCCGTACCTGGCAGTATTGGATTCCTTGGTAATTTCATTTCTGTAAATGTAGTGTATTAAGAATTCCGGTGCCTCTCCAGCGCTGTTTACGTTAGACGGTATAACCAATAAGCCGTTTGGAGCGGGTATCTTGATACCTAACACATTAATACTGGATGTTTGCCTGAATTCATCAAAAATGGTCTCTTTCAGGTTGATGGTATACGCCTGTACTCTTGCTTCCGCAAACAATGTTACACGTTTACTGAGTTTAACATCAAATCCTATGGAGGCGCTCACACCAACGGTTGGTTTATAAGAAGTGTGTGCATTGGCGCTGAGTTCTATTTCCAATCCTATAAGTCCGGGTAATGCTAACGGAATTATCGGATAACCCGCGAGGGTTTCTATAATTCTGCCTTGTTTATCGAGGATATACGCTCGTGACTGTGTCTTACCGAAAATAGGCAATACCAGCCCTGCCTTACCGGTGATGCCAAATCGCTTGCCGTTATCCCAACGCATGATTAAGTGCGGGGAGATATAAATACCGAATGTCCCTGTCTTCTGAGTTGCATAATAGGTATCCAAATCAATACGAGCGTCCAGTTGCTCCGGGTGCCACGCAATGGTATGCAGAACATCAATACCGATATATTTATTAAACATGTGCCCCCATCCTAAATTGAAAGCAAAACCACCACCGTTTGTACCAAATAATGGCTTGACACTTAATTCACCATTTTTCTGATACCAGTCTTTGTCACCAATTTCTTTGAGCGGGGAACGTTTATTGGTGGATAAAAATGGAATCCCATACCCCGCACTGAACGTAACGTACCAGTCTTTACCCAGCGGACGAATCACATTCTTCCGGATGCGCAATTTGAGCGGCTCCTTAGCAGCGACAGAACCATTATCTGATGATTGTTGTCCGAAAATAAGCATAGAAGAAAGAACCAGAACCGCGGAAGTAATCAATTTTTTCATGTGTATTTTTTTGTAGTTTTTTGTTAGAGTACAGAACTGGAAAACATCCTCCCAAACCCTTCACTCTGTTACATTTAAAGTTATTTTTTGTTAATGCCGACGTAATATTACGCAAAAGTGCAGGAATACAAAAATAATGAGACATAAATATCTAATCTAATTATTATCCTTATGCGCCTATCATACTGCCACCGCAAACCCTGATACATTGCCCGTCAATTCCATCTGAAAGAGGGGAAGCTAAAAATCCGATAAGTTCTGCCACATCTTCCGGTAAGCCACCCTGCTTCAGGGTAGATAACCTTCTGCCGCCTTCTTTTACAAAAAACGGCAAGTTTTCCGTCATTTTAGTTTCAATAAATCCGGGTGCCACTGCATTCGCGGAAACCTTTGGATGTTTGGAGGCTACTGCCTGCATATAGCCGATAACCCCGGCTTTGGTTAAGGAATAATTCGTCTGACCAACGTTGCCGGAAATACCGGAAATTGAGGACAAACTCACTACCCGGGCATGCTCATTGAACCCTTTTTGCAAAAACGTTTCGGTTAGTTGAATGACTGCTTTCAGATTGACATTCAACACACCGCGCCACTGTTCAATACTCATCTTGGCTATCGTCTTGTCACGGGTAATTCCCGCATTATTGACCAGGATATCCAGTCCTTTATAGTTGTTCAGGACATATTGCTGAATATCCTGAACCGCCTGGGGCGATGTAATGTCTTCCAGTATCACATCCCCGCTAATTTCCTGCGCCAGCTTTTCGGCATCTTCCTTAGAAGGAGGCACATCCACGATAATTACTTTAGCACCTTCCCGGCTCAATACTCTGGCTGCTGCCGCTCCTATCCCCCTCGCACCTCCGGTCACTATAGCTGTCTTCCCTTTCAGTAACTGAACAGGCGTCTGAAATCCATTTCCTGTCACATTATTCAATTCTATTACCTGACCGGTGATAAATGAAGACTTGTCGCTCAGAAAAAAGAAAGCCGATTTAGCAACATCTGACACATTTACCTCGTTGTGTGTTATTTTTAACTGATTAACGGTAACGCCTTTTTTACCTCCAATCTCTTTTGACAGTGCTTTTGAAAATCCGTCTATGGATTTCTGTACAGCGTACGATAAAGCATCCGAATAAACAAGTTTAGATACAATCACAATCCTGCCGTTTGCGGTAACTTTAACCGACGAATTTTTGATGGTGGTATATAAATCTTCCAGGTCTTCAATAGTTTCCATTCCAACACAACTCACCACCAAACCATCCAGTGCGGTATCATAGACAGTGGCTGCTCCCACTTTTGAATGAAGTTCTTTTTGCAACTGATGCAGGAAATCATTCTCTTTGCCGGCAACAGCTATTTTCTTGGATGCCAATTCATCGTCTGAATAGGCACCTAAATTCCGTTTGAGGATGGGCGGAACCGGAACGGGAATATTAAGCGCTTTTAATAAACTGCGTAAGGTGGCGTTTTGTAAGTAATCATTCATGGTTGTATATTTAGTATTTAGAAGTAAGAAGTATGTTAATTTTTTACAAACTCTGCTAATTTTTGTTTTCGCTGGTGTAATAAGTGCAAATATAGCTTAGGAAACATAAACACATATAAGATAGCGACTCCAATAATTAAAATTTTTATCCAAAGTATAGCATTTAGCTGAAAGATAAGGAACAGTATATAGCATTCGCAGGCGGCGCCGAGCGGATACAAAAGAATGAAAGCGGTGTAGCGAAGTGTGGTCAGCCATCTGTAATCTCGATTAAATAGCAGCATCGCATAATAAGCGTATCTGATAATTTCCGCCAGGCACCATGCCATTAACATTATATGTACTATCTCATTCAGCCATGGCAGCGGACTGAAAACAGAACTTAAAATCAGTACGTATGAAAAAAACAGGATAAAGAGCCTTGCACCAATCTGTAGAAAACTGTACACCGGCGATGAGTTGTACCATTTTTTATAAGCATAAAATACTTCCATAAGTGAATATACCTGAAACAAAGCGATGATATAGTATCCAATCAGAAAATTAAACGGCAGGCATAATAATCCTGCCAACCATCCTCCTATCTGAAGCACATTATAGGTCTTTAAATATTTTTCAATGCTTGCATTCATTTTTTTGCAGTTACAAGATACTAAATGCCGGTTTATTTTTTACTTTTAACACATGGATTTGTTTGAACAGACCGCCAGCCAGATGGTATTATACCATTTGCGTACTTCCTGGCTGAACATTGTGAAAGTATTTAACGACAAAGCACATTTATACAACGGCACTATTTCGATGGCATTTGTATTAATGGCCATCTACGAAGAAGATGGTGTGCCTGTGACCAAAATTGCACCCCGCATCGGTATGGAGCCGAACAGTTTGTCCAGAACTTTAAACAGCCTCGAAGAGAGTGGCGCTATATCCAGAAAGCCCGATGAAAATGACCAACGCAAAGTATTGGTATTCCTGACACCGGAAGGGAAAAAATTGCGTAAGATAGCCCTGAAAACCGTGTTTGACCTGGAAAAGAAAATTACCGAAAAACTTACTCCTAAACAACTCAAAGCTTTCAGTGAGGTGATAGATCAGGTATATGTGTCACTGGAAGGATTTGGAAAAGAACTCGAGAAGTAATTCAACTTTTTAGGACACTCATAAATGTTCTCGTATCGCGACATTAAAATGAGCACAAATCATTGCTCATTTTCAAACTTTATTTTATCCACTAAATCACCGAAATACGCCTGATTCCAAATCTCCAATAGTCTTTCGTCTTTTATAAAACGTACAACGTCTTCTTTAATCTGATCAAAAGAAACAATGTTGATCTTATCCTTCAGCAATTGCAGAATCTGACGCTTTGATATCGAATCTTCCTGCCAGTCTCCGGTATCTTTGGCTCTGTTCAAAAAATGTCCCATATCCAGTGGAATGCCACTTCTGATATACCATTCTAAATCATACCAGTCGCGGCCTTTGACTCTGTTTTTCCATTTTCTGAACAATAACGCGTGCATTTTACCGGCAAACAGACTTGAACGACTAAAACATTTTACATAAAAAGAAAACGGCCGAAGCAATAGTTTTTCTTCTGTTTCAAAACCCAGAGGTGGCTTACAGTCTACTTCTATTTTAATCTTGATGCTTCTGTTGGATAAAATTCCGGCTTGTTTTACAATATCTTCTAAGACCAATTCTTTCCATAATGTTTCTGCTTTCAAAAATGCAGATTCTATAGAAGTCTGTTTCTTTTTATCTTTCTCCCTGATGCTGACTTTCATTCCGGCCGCTTCAAATTCCGTAACTATTGACGCAAAATAGTGTTCTAAAGAAAAATCAGGATTTGTCTCCAGTAAAGAAAAATCCAGATCTTCGGAGAACCTGTCCAAATCATAAAAAATGCGCAGCGCCGTGCCACCATAAAACGCCGCCTTCTCAAAAAAATCTGTTCGCGATAAGCCTGCAAGCGCGATCTCCTGCATGATTTCGCGCAGCGCCAATAAAACGTCCTCTTCGTTTTGGGGTTGATATTCCGCTATCCAATCCTTTATCATAAGGTTTCAAGTGTTTGAACAAGCATAGATAAACTACTCCTCTTTGGGGCATCCACCACCCACGACCGAATAGCTGGAATATTTAAGGAGCGCAACACATCTTCGTCTATCCGCATATCATCGAGTAAAAAATCCATTGTTTGCCGTATGCTTCTGAGCAGCACCCCCGATGTCAGCACTACCTTGTCACAAATCGCCTTTTCCATCGAAGCGATCAAAGCTGTTTGCTTAGGTGTAATCCTGACACTTTGAATTCCGAAAGAATAATAAGGCGCGGCCAGATGCACATAAGAAAAGCGGCCGAGCGGATTATTGTATATTTTAGATGTCTTTAAGGTAACGGAACTAAGTTCGTGTACCTGTTCAGGAATCATACCCCAATAGAATAAGGCTGATTCTAATGAAACATAACTAGGCCCTCTGAGATGATTAGCGATGAGATATAAATTGGGTACCGGCAAATCCGCTTCCGGCCCGGGCACATACAATCCTCTCCTTAATGACAGCAATTCTCCGCTTCTCATCAGCTCACTGATTTTGTCATTGGGACGACTGTATTCGGGCAGCATTTCCGTTACAATATGGTGCGTAACCGGCGCTTCTGTATAATCCCTTATTATCTTTCTAAATGACATACTGCTATTTTATTATGCAATAATCGGAAAAAATACGATTATTACATAATAATTTTGCATTTTATTGTAAAAATAGTCTATATTAATCGGTAAAAATCCGATTAAATAGTAATAATTTACATTTTATTCAAAAAGATGAACATGGAATAGATAAAAAAATTGCTGACAAGGTTCAGTTTGGCTAAGTGGTATATTACGGAAATTAAAACGGATATTTACCTGCAGCTATCGCCACATCCGCAATTTCCCTGCGGGTATCTTTCGGATTGATATCATAACTTTTCAGCAAGCCATTCACCAATCGTTTGATGGTAAATTTCTCCACACCGCCGGCGTAGCTGTCAATTGCATTTTCCGCGGATTTACGTGCTATATCCAGCGCTTCATAAATATATAATTGCAGCATTTTAATTTTTGTCTTCAGTGCTTCTTTATCGGCATTCGGGTCGGCATTGAGTTTTTTGACACGCAGCAGCGCTGATTCTGCCATAAACGCCACAGCCATTATATCTGCCAGATTCATTACAATTTCCTGCTCATCCACCAGTTTGGTCTTTAGTTTGCGTCCGGCAGCACCTGTGATGATCATAAAGACACTTTTCAGGTTGGAAACGATTTCCGTTTCGGTAGCCAGAAAACCGCTGTTAAACGGATTAAAATTCTGCGCAATGCCCAACGGAATGGTTTTCATTGCATCGTTTAATTTCAGTTCTTTTGTCTGGAAAGCCCTTTTATAAAATTCCGCCAGACTCAACATACGGTTAATTTCATTCGTGCCTTCATAAATCTTGGTAATGCGCGCATCGCGGTACGCCATCTCCACACCGGTTTCCATGGAATAGCCCATGCCTCCGTGTACCTGTATTGCTTCATCCGCGGCATAACACACCGCCTCAGAACCCTGTACTTTCAGAATGGCGCACTCAATAGCATACTCGCGCATGGAATTGATTTTAGCATCGTTTTCAGAAGAACCGTTTGCTTTCAGTTCGTGGTATTTTTTATCCACTTCCGCCCCTACCCGGTAGGCCGCCGATTCATTCACAAATGCAAGCATTGCCATTTGGCCTATCTTGTATTTGATGGCGCCGAAATCAGAAATAGGTTTATCAAACTGGATACGCTGTGTCGCATATTCCACTGATTTTGTTACTCCAAATTTCATTCCACCAACACCTCCCGCGCAGATTTTGATACGGCCATTGTTCAGAATATTCAACGCCATATTAAATCCTTTGCCGCGTTCGCCTAATAAATTTTCTTTCGGAATCGGGCAATTATTAAAAAATAACTGCACTGTCGAAGAGGCTTTGATACCCATCTTTTTTTCTTCCTTCCCTATTTCAATACCACCGAATTCTTTTTCTACAATAAAAGCTGACAACCTTTCATCATCCTCGATTTTAGCGAATACGATAAAAATATCAGCGAAGCCGCCATTCGTAATCCACATCTTTTGTCCGTTCAGCAAATAATGTGTTCCGGCTTCATTTAATATAGCATTGGTTTTTCCGGAGTTAGCGTCAGAACCGGCACCCGGTTCGGTTAACGCGTAAGAACAAGCATATTCTCCGGCAGCAATCTTAGGCAGGTATTTTAATTTTTGTTCGTGTGTGCCGTAAAAAACAATAGGTAAAGAGCCGATGGATACCTGCGCACCGATGGTGGTGGCAAAAGACAAGCCCAGCGCAAGTGCTTCCGTAAATAATAAGCCGGTATTGAAATCAAGTCCCATGCCGCCATATTCTTCCGGTATGGAAACACCGCAAATACCTAATTCGGATGCTTTGCGAAATAATTCCAGCAACAATTCTTTGTCCTTTTCCGCATCCAGCTGAGCAACACGCTCAATACCCAAACCATGTATTTCCTTCAGACAAAAGTCGTGTACCATTTGCCAGATCATTTTTTGCTCTTCCGAAAATTCTTCCGGAATAAAAACATCTTTAGGATTGGTTTCTGAAAAAAGGAAGTTACCTCCGATTAATTTAGTTGCTTCTGCTGCCATGTTAGCTAATTTTATTTTCAGGAAAGTTAGCATTAAAAATCCAATGCATGCATTGGATTAATGATTATTTAACAATTGTAAAATAAGGAGTTGTAATTTGTCCTATCGGATTTTAACTCAAATCAACCTATTTCTGCAATATTTCTTATTTTTAGCAGAATGAAATGGTTGTATGCCTGTTTTGTTTTGACCTTTTTAACTTCTAAGACGTATTCAAACGATACGCTGGATATTTCCCAAACGGTGCTGAACGATGCATATCCCGGCATCTTCACAGGCATCAGCAGCATGAGCCTGAATGACCAGATAAATTATACCTGGGACACTGCAGGCTCTGTCTCTTCTTCACAATTTAGTGACACCATACTCTCCTTAACAAAACCGTTGGGCATAAAGTTGTTTCGTTTTCCGGGCGGGACGATTGGAAATTTCTATCACTTTTACGGAAATGGATACGGCATAGATACCAGTGAAACCAACTGCGCACCCGGCAGAATAGGTTATCCCTGGGCAAATTTATTTTTACGATTTGACAGAAAGGTCAATAAAAATATCATTGAATATTTTAAGGACGAAGTGCAGGCTTATCAAAACAGCGGCCGACAGGCAAGTGTGTACTTCAGGCTCAATTCGCATACCCATTTTTACAAAGGCGACCTGATTCCATTCAGCGATTCCATTCAATACCTGATCAGTACTTACAACAACAACAATAACGCATTCCTCAACTCCAATGGTGACTTTTATCTGGACAGTACCAATATTTGGTTTTATGCACTATCCGTTTACAACATACAACAGAACGGATTATTCAGGAGGATAAAAGATAAGCTGGTACGTACACCCGGATTTTACAGCCGGTTTAAAGAAAATCTGGATGCTTTAGAATATTTGAAAAGATATAACATACCGGTTCTGGGTGTTGAAATCGGAAATGAGACCGATGCAGATTATATTATCTATGATGATGACCTGTCTTACTCAGGGTACGATTGTGTTACCAATACCACGCGTGCGGATTCTATCACACTGGTTAATTTTCCTATACGGAATTTCTTTGAAGGTCTGTTAAAGAACTGGATTCTTGTTTCGCTTTATGCGGACAGCATCAAAGCCCGTTTCAACCTGCCCTGTGGCGTACCGGCAGCCGTACGTCTCAATTATCTTCAACCGGACAGCAATCATCTTCCCACCTTAATAAAACCCTATGGATTAATAGGAAAAGTTAAAGATCTTTGGAATGCCTATTATGGATTACAGCCAAATGTAAGTGCATTAATCCCGCATCTGTATTTTCAGAATTTCATATCCTGTGAAGATTATACAGCTATACCTGAGAAAAAGGATAAATACATCATCAACAAGCTTACCGAACTGTATATAAAAGCTTATTGTAACAACAGCATGCCGTACAGCCTTCAATCCGTTTTCAATACGGGAAACCACAAGCAATTATGGGTAACGGAATGGAACTTCACGGACCAGTCCTATGCAACCGGCACTTTCCTCCATGCCTTATATATTTATTATTTTATTCAGAAATCGGTCGAATTGTACGAACAGCGTCCGAATATGGTTAAAACCTGGATGTATCATCTGCTAGCCAGTGCATATTACCCCTGGCCTTTAGTACGCTCCGGGTATGATACAACGGATACTCATCTGTATTACGCGCAAAAACAGATTATGTATGAACCATTCTATATCTGGAGCAATACACTTCATCAAACCGTTAAAAAAATAAAGTCTGCATTTGTACAGACGGATGCAAATATCACTACAGACGCATTTGTCAATGATGCAGCCAAAGAAATCTATATACAATTTGTCAACTCCGATACACTCCCACACATATTGCCACTCTACAATCGAACCATCAGAAAAGGTAATCAGTTGTTGCTCGTTGAATCGGGCAGCAGCTACATAGCAAAAGCGGATAATTTCACATCCACCAGCTTTTCAGGTTGCGAGTATGTCAATCAAACGATTGATGATAACGGATACAGGGTATTAAATGATACCCTAACTCAGTTTGATTCGCTTGTTCTGCCTGGATTATCCATGGGGAAATTTACCCTGCACTACAGGAATGCTGTTACTTCCTATGCCGATGAAAATTCCATCAAACAAGCGAACTTGTTTCCGAATCCCTCACAAGGGTTGTTGTATATAGTATGGAATCACGAACTGAATAAAGAAAATGCAACTTATTGTATTTACAATACGTTGGGTGAAATGGTTTTTCAAAGCCATATTCTAAATAGATATACCACTCTGGACATCTCTTTCTTAAGTCCGGGTTTTTACAACCTGCAAGTGATCGTAAAAAATCAAATCACTGAAAATCATAAGATTATAATTAATTAGTGGTTTTTTAACAAGTTTTTAACCTGCAACTTAATTGCATATAGTCTGATACACGGGTGTAGTTTTCTATTTTTACATTAATGAAAAAAGCAGCATTATCCTTATTATTGGTTACAACACTGTTAACAAATAACAGTTATGCCACAGGAGGGTTCTGTTCTATTCTGGAAAAAATCTGTGATCAGAAAAATATAGATTTAGATGCTTTCTCTTACTTTTTCCAGAAAGTAGGCGTCAATATTAACAAAGCCACAGACTTAGGAATGTATGCAAACATTTTCAAATGGTTGTACACCCCATATCGATATGGCGGCAAAGGAGACAAAGGGATTGATTGCTCGAACTATGTGTACAAATTAATGAATGAAGCAACCTGCGCCGACTCATATGCCACATCCCGGCAATTAGCCGATCTGACTGAGTATGTAGACAGGGAAGAATTGAGAGAAGGTGATTTAGTGTTCTTCAATGTTCAGGGTGGCGGCATTTCACATGTCGGCATTTACCTGCAAAACGGAAAGTTTACTCACTCTTCCTCTTCTCAGGGTGTTACCATCAGTGATTTAAGCGACCCTTATTGGGAAAAACGCTATTGCAGAGCAGGAAGAATCAAATAAACAACAACATAGTAAACGCCCACAGGGCGTTTTTTTATTCTCCGTAAATTGTCACAATCAAATTCCTTCTGCCTCCATTATTTCTGAATTCACACAGATAAATTCCCTGCCAGGTACCTAAATTCAAACGATGATTTGTAATAGGAATGGAAACGGAACTTCCCATAAGCGATGATTTTATGTGAGCCGGCATATCATCAGCTCCTTCTGACGTATGTAAATAATAGGGCTCGTTTTCTTTCACCGTCCGGTTCATCCATCTGTCTAAATCTTTTCTGACATCGATGTCCGCGTTTTCATTTATCGTCAGGGCAGCGGAAGTATGCTGTATAAAAACATGCAACACTCCGGTTTGCGGCAATACAGAAATTGCCTGCAATACCTCCTTTGTAATGATGTGATATCCTCTCTGATAAGCAGGTAACAAAACGGAAAACTGAGCAATCATATATCGAATTTAAATCAACTCTTTATTTAAACATAACATATTGCACATTAATTTCTGACTGTCATTTGGCTATTTTTGTTTTCTAGAAATCTGACAATATGTTACCAACTTCCGACACACTCAACAGAGTATCTGAATCAGCGACCATCAAAATGGCGCAACTCAGCAGGGAATTATCCGCAAAAGGCGTAAATGTGATCAGCCTGTCGCTGGGCGAGCCTGATTTTAACACTCCGCAGCACATCAAAGAAGCCGCCAAGAAGGCTATTGACAGCGGCAAGTATGACTCCTATTCACCTATATCCGGTTACCTTGACCTAAGGCAGGCTATATGTGAAAAACTGAAACGCGATAACAATCTGGAATATAAACCCGAAAATATTGTCGTATCAACGGGTGCCAAACAATCGCTGGCGAATATTTTCATCTCTTTTCTGAATGAAGGCGATGAAGTGATTATTCCCGCTCCATTTTGGGTATCGTACCCGGAGCAGGTGAAATTGTGCAATGCAGTTCCTGTTTACGTTCCGACAACGGTAGATGCGGATTTCAAAATGACGGCAGCACAACTGGAAGCAGCGATTACCCCTAAAACAAAATTTCTGGTATACTCTTCACCGAGCAATCCAACCGGTTCTGTTTACACGAAAGAAGAACTCGAAAGTTTTGTAGAAGTGCTGGTAAAACATCCGCATGTATATGTCATTTCCGACGAAATTTACGAACATATCAATTATACCGGCAAACATGTTTCCATTGCAGAGTTCCCGGACATGAAAGACCGTACAATCGTGGTGAACGGCCAGGCGAAAGGTTATGCGATGACAGGTTGGAGAATTGGCTATCTGGCAGCACCGGCTTATATTGCCAAAGCTTGTGATAAACTACAAGGTCAGATTACCTCCGGCACGAATTCAGTAGCTCAGCATGCAACAATTACCGCATTACTGGGCGACCAGCAGCCGACTTACGATATGCGTGAAGCATTCAGAAAAAGAAGAGACCTGGTACTGGATATGCTAAAAGATATTCCTAATGTGAAATGCAATGTGCCTACCGGTGCATTTTATGTGTTCCCGGATTTGAGCGCTTATTTCGGTAAAGATTTTAATGGCGAAGCTATTAAAGACGCAGATGATCTGGCATTATACCTATTGCACGAGGGACATGTGGCGGCTGTGAGTGGCAGCGGATTTGGTGCACCGGAATGTATACGTTTTTCGTATGCTGCTTCAGAGGAAAATCTGAAAGAGGCCTTTATTCGTGTAAAGAATGCATTAGCAAAATTGGCGTGATTAAAGGGCTATCGTAAGTGGAAACAGATACTAAATGATATGTCTATTTATCATTTAGCGGATTCGAGATGGATTGAATATATTTCATAATTCTCTGGTCATTATAAATCTTGAGAGGTTTATAAACCTTAAAAAAAACTTCGCCATTCCTTATTTTATCAAAGTATTGGTCTAAAAACATCCCCAGGTCAGTTATATGTTGGTTCAACTGCTTTTCTTTCTCAATAAATTCAGATTTTAAATCCTTTTCATCGATTTTTTCAATCAATTGTTGAATAAAATGCTGCTTGATGAAAAGAATAGCAAGTCTGTCAATTAACATTCCGGGGCTTTCTGAATAGAATCCGGAAATCGATTCTTGCTGGATATTACAAAGATGTTTATCTAGAAATGAATCGAGTGAATTTATTATCTCATTTCTTTTTTGATTGACAATATCAATCTCCATTTTTGTTTTGGCAACAAATTCTAAACCTAAATGATGCATCCGAACTTTATCTTCCAATTCCCAAAGATTTTTATTCGTTCGAATGCAAACATTCAGTAACGAGTTCAATTCATTCTCTGAATTATTCAATTCAGATGAAGTATTATTCAAATAATGACTAAAGACAATTGAAACAGTATGATAAGTTATTTTCATTTATTAGATGGTTACTCAACTAAAAAAAATAATTTTATTATTGAATGTAGAGTAGTAAAGATACAATTTACAGTTTCATATAGCTAACAATAATGATACTGCAACAAAGCCAGATGTATGGTCTAATGTTATTTACTCCGAATTGCCTCCACCGGATCCATGGTAGCAGCAAGATAAGCAGGAATGATACCGGATAAAATGCCCAGCAGAAATGATATTCCGAAGGCGACCGCAACATTGACTACACTGAGCGAAAATTCCATACCCGATGCCTGTGTCAGAAAATGGCACATCACATATACCAGCAACAAACCAACGATAGCACCCATCATACATAGAAAGATGGCTTCCAGTAAAAATTCGAGAAGAATTTCACTGCGGGTGGCACCCAGTGCCTTCTTTATACCAATGATGGCTTTGCGTTCCGATACGCTGACAAACATGATATTGGCAATCCCAAATCCGCCGACAATGAGCGAGAATGCGCCTATCACCCATTTCACCAACCCCAACGAATCAAAAAGGCTGTCAAAACCTTTGGCAATTACACTCAACTGGTTCACTGAGAAATTATCTTCCTGTGCCGGCCTTAGTTTTCTGGAAGCCCGCATAATACCAATCAATTCCTGTTTCAGCTCCTCCAGCTGAACACCCGGCCTGGTACGAATTTCAATAGTTTTGTCAATCTGATTGACATCGTATGAAAAATTGCGCTCATAAAAATCCAGCGGTACAATCACTGCTTTGTCATAATTAAACCCCAGCAAATCCTGTCCTTTCCGGGCAATTACACCAATCACCGTTAATCGCCTGCCATCCATCTTCAGCTCCATACCAACAGGGTTGCTGATATCTTTAAACAACTTATCGGCAATATCTCCGCCTATTACACAAACATTAATACCGTTACTGATTTCCATATTGGATAAAAACCTTCCCTGTGCAATGTCCAGTTGAAATACTCTTCCGTAATTATCTGTTACCGCTGAGACCTGCGCTTTGTGCGTTTTCTTGTCCTTATAAGCCACTTCCGGAGGCTGCCTTGGATTAATTTCAAAGGTTACATATTCCGCCAGTTTGGATTTTGCCTGTACATACTTATAATTTTCGTATTTAATATTGGGGCGCTGAAAATATTTCCACCACGGATAATCACTCGGCCCATCAAAAGTCCATGCCCATTTATTGACAAATAAAATATTATCTCCGAGACTGTTGATGGATTGATTGATATTGTTTTTCAGCGCATCCACCGCCGTAAGAATGGCAATAATGCTGAAAATACCCACTGTAATTCCGAACAAAGAAAGAAAAGTGCGCAGTTTATTCAGCCATAGTTGTTGTATGGTTAATTTAAACGTTTCACTCAATACCCTGAAAAACTGCAGCATGAAGCAAATTTAATCAAATAAAAACATCTGTCGTTTGTAAAATGCGTTTCTTACAGTTACCTTTGCATCACTTTTTATTATTCCGTAAAATAATAACTTCATGAAACTTTCACAATTCGACTTCGAACTTCCCAAAGAAAAAATAGCGCTTTATCCTTCCAAGCAGCGGGATGAGTGTAAACTAATGGTGGTACACCGCAAAACCGGCAAGATAGAACACAAGACATTTAAGAATGTGCTTGATTATTTTGACGACGGTGACGTTATGGTTATCAACAACACCAAAGTTTTTCCTGCCCGTATGTACGGTACCAAAGAAAAAACCGGTGCAAAGATCGAAGTGTTTTTACTGAGAGAACTCAATCACGATTTGCGCTTATGGGATGTGTTGGTCGACCCGGCACGTAAAATCAGAGTGGGCAATAAACTCTATTTCGGTGATGATGATTTAGTGGCGGAAGTAGTAGACAACACTACTTCCAGAGGCAGAACCATTCGTTTCCTGTTTGATGGCAGTGAAGCCGAATTCAGAGCGGTGTTGGATAAACTGGGCAACACCCCACTTCCGAAATACATCAAAAGAGAACCGGAAGAAATAGACAAAGAACGCTACCAGACCGTTTTTGCCAGCAATGAAGGCGCCGTAGCCGCACCAACTGCAGGATTGCATTTCAGCAAAGAGCTGATGAAGCGTCTGGAAATAAAAGGAATGGATTTCGCGGAACTGACATTACACATCGGCCTCGGCACGTTCCGTTCCATCGATGTGGAAGATTTATCCAAACATAAAATGGATGCGGAGTATTTCAAAATTGATGAAAAATGCACAAAAATAGTGAACCGTGCCATACAAAGGGGAAAAAATGTGTGCGCTGTCGGCACCACCGCCATGCGCTCTATTGAAACGGCTGTTTCTGCTGAGAAATTGCTGAAACCTATGGAAGGATGGACGAATCTGTTTATCCACCCGCCGTATGATTTCTCTATCGCCAACAGTATGATTACGAATTTCCATGTTCCTAAATCCAGCCTGATCATCATGGTGGCTGCATTTGCCGGCTATGACCTGACGATGGAAGCCTATCAGGTTGCCATGCAGAAGAAATACAATTTCTTCTCCTATGGGGATGCTATGCTGATTATTGATTAAGAGCATAATTAATATACTTTAAAAAAAACCTCAGCATGCTGAGGTTTTTTTTATTATTTTCCAATTAATTTACCGTTCAGTTTCGGGATATGAAAATCAAAAAATTTAATTGCATACAATGCGGAGCACCAAAAATTAATCCGTATAAGTCGCCATATATTGTTTGTGACTTTTGCGGGTCATTAACGGATATTGATTATGAACTCGGACTGGATGCCTGGAATAAAAATCCCAAACGAACCAATACCTATTCCACTGAAAAAATAAAATACGAATCCCGTTTGGCTGAATTACTTGGAAAGGGTGATAAGGAAAGCTATCAAGCCGTTCAGTATGAATATTGGGACATGTATTATAAGATATATCCTGAGTACCTTCCGCCAAGCATTCATACTGATTATACATACAAGCTATATCTATCAATTTGTGCCAAATCTTCAACAGAATATGCATTTGATAAAGACTGGTCTAAAAAAGCGGGAGAACAGTCATTATTGCAGCAAAGCATAACCTATTCAACTGAAAACGGTAAAACATATGCCGACAGTGAGCCATTTTTTAAATTATCGGACTTCTTTTTGAACTACTGCAAAGAATCCATGATAGACTTTTATGCCAATCCTGATTATGCCATTATGCAGGACGTATTGCCACAGGAAGTACATTTAAAATTAAAAATGTCCTTGTTTGTGCAGGCATGGATTCCATATTTAAGAGTAAATGATGCAGAAAAATTGCTGCAGATGGCAGCATTTACGCATGAATACATCGATGCCATAACGATAACTGGAAATGAACAAATCTGTCAGTTTTGTCAAAATAATATTTTCATACCGGATGGTGCTTATAAGACACTCTGTGAACATTGTTTAAAAATAAATGTAGTACGAACCATTTTTCACTGCTTATCTTGCGGCGCGGAAAATACTGTTCCGGAAAACCCCGCCAAACCGGTTAATTGTATCCACTGTGGTACAGAAAACAGATTAATAATAGGCTGGATTTAAGTATACTCCCATCATTATTTACCTTTAAATGAGAAAGAATTATAAATCAAACCCGATATCTCTCCGATAGTATTTCCCATCAAACTGTATCTTCTCCGCATTTTTACTGGAAATCTTCAGTGCCTCTCTCCAGTCGGGGTGCAGCGAACTGACGGCCAGCACACGCCCTCCGTTGGTTACGATGTTACCATTAGCATCCGACTTTGTACCACAATGGAAAACATACGAATCACGTACCTCACTTATGCCACTAATAATTTTTCCCTTCTCAAAATCCTGAGGATAGCCTCCACTCGCCAGTATGATGGTAACCGCCGCCCTGTTGTCAATAACAATATCCACTTCTGATAAACGGCCTTCCGACAACGACTGAAATACGTTAATAATATCATTTTTCCATCGCGGGAACACCGCTTCCGTTTCCGGGTCACCCATACGGCAATTGTATTCTACCACTTTTATCCCGCCGGATTTCAGCACCATCAGTCCCACATACACAAAACCGTGGTAAATGATGCCATCCTGTTGCAACCCCGCAATGGTCGGTTGGATAATCGTGCCCTCGACCGTTCGCATCATGGCTGCAGTAACGAACGGGGGCGGCGAAACCGCCCCCATACCTCCTGTATTCAATCCGGTATCCCCTTCGCCTATACGTTTGTAATCTTTTGCCGTTGGTAAAATTTTGTATGATTTGCCGTCTGTCAGTACGAAAACAGAATACTCGATGCCATCCATAAATTCTTCAATGACCACCCTAGAACCGGCATCGCCGAATTTGCCGGCCAACATTTCCAAAAACTCCGCTTTTGCCTCTTCCACACTCGCGCAAATCAGCACACCTTTACCGGCAGCCAGACCATCAGCTTTCAATACGACAGGAGTTGGTTGCTGTTCAATATACCGCAAACCATCTTCGATATTCGTCTGTGTAAATTCGCGGTAGGCTGCCGTTGGGATATGGTGGCGCATCATGAATGCTTTGGAAAAGGCCTTACTGCCTTCCAGCTGTGCACCGGTTTTAGAAGGTCCGATGACAGGTACAGACTTCAATGCTTCGTCATTCGCAAAAAAATCAAAAATCCCTTTCACCAAAGGCGCTTCCGGTCCAACAATGACCATACGAATATTCTGTTCCAGAACGAATGCACGAATGGCGTCAAAATCGGTGGCATCCATGGCAATGTTTGTACCCAGCTTTACTGTACCTGGGCTGCCCGGAGCAATAAACAACTGCGTGCACAAGCGGCTTTCGGCTATTTTCAGTGCAAATGCATGTTCACGGCCACCGGAACCAAGTAATAAAATACGCATGGGAAATTTTTGTGCAAAATAATCATTTTAATTCATTTCATTAAGCAACACCGCAGCTGATTTACTGAATCACCATTTGTCTCTTTATTGCTGAAAGATATATTTTGATAATCGGATATATCAATATTTTTTGAGCCATTTTGTCTGCTGCGGAATTTTTGCACAATATTTGTTTATTCACGTTTATTATCACTCCAAATGAGTGCAAAATGTTAACTTTGCAACCTATTTATACGCTAATATCATGTTAAATATCATCCAGAAAGGGTTATCCAAAATTTTCGGCAGTAAATCCAATCGTGACGTAAAGTCAGTCCTACCCATCATAGACGAAATCAATGAACACTTTTTGTCTTATCAAAACTTTACACATGATGAACTGCGCCAAAAAACGCAGGATTTCAAATACAGAATCCAGCAATACCTTTCCGAAATAGACCAGCAGATTGACGAACTCTCCGAAAAAGCGGAAACTCAGGAACTGGAACTGGAAGAAAAAGAAGCCATTTTCGCTCAGGTCGATAAGCTTAAAAAAGACCGCGACGAAGCAATTGAAGAGATATTGAATGAAATACTGCCGGAAGCCTTCGCGGTGGTGAAAGAAACGGCACGCCGCTTCTCCACCAACGAATTCATCCGAGTCAAAGCAACCCAGTTTGACCGAGACCTGGCTGTGAAAAATCCTTCCGTTAAAATCGAAGGTGACGAAGCCGTTTTCCCAAATAAATGGACTGCGGCGGGTGGCGAAATCGCCTGGAATATGGTACACTATGATGTACAGCTCATCGGGGGTATCGTACTGCACCGCGGAAAAATAGCCGAAATGGCTACCGGGGAAGGTAAAACACTTGTATCGACCCTACCGGCTTATCTGAATGCATTAGCGGGCTGCGGCGTACATATCGTTACCGTGAACGACTATCTGGCACGACGTGACTCAGAGTGGAACGGGATGTTATTTAATTTTCTGGGATTAACCGTCGATTGCATCGACAAACACGAACCGCATACAGATGCGCGCAAGAACGCCTATCTGGCAGATATCACCTATGGAACCAACAACGAATTTGGTTTTGACTACCTGCGCGACAATATGGGCCGCACTCCTGAAGAACAGGTACAACGCAAGTTGCACTTTGCCATGGTTGATGAGGTTGACTCCGTACTAATTGACGATGCGAGAACTCCATTGATTATTTCAGGGCCGGTACCAAAAGGTGAAGAACAGATGTTTCAGGAACTAAAACCACGCATCGAACGCCTGGTGGCTACCCAGAAAAAAGCAGTCAGCCAGTTTTTACTGGATGCGAAGAAATTAATTTCCGAAGGTAAAACGGGACACAAAGAAGGCGAAGGTGGACTGGCGCTGTTGCGGGCCCACCGTGGGCTTCCGAAAAACTCGGCGCTCATCAAATACCTGAGTGAACCGGGTATCCGTCAGATACTGATGAAAACGGAAAACCACTACCTGCAGGACCAGCAAAAAGAAATGCCTTTCTGCGACGCGGAATTATATTTCGTTATTGATGAAAAAAACAACCAGATCGATTTAACGGAAAAAGGCATTGACCTCATCACTTCTTCCGGAGAAGAGAAAGATTTTTTTATTATGCCGGATGTCGGCGCCATGATTGCCGAAGTAGAACAGCAGGCGCTTTCCCATCAGGAAAAATTAACCCGAAAAGATCAGGTGTTGCAGGATTTCAATATCAAATCCGAACGCCTGCATACGGTCAGCCAGTTATTGAAAGCATACTGCCTTTTTGATAAAGATATCGAATACGTCATTATCGACGGCAAGATAAAGATTGTGGACGAGCAGACCGGTCGTATTATGGAAGGACGGCGTTATAGCGACGGCTTGCATCAGGCTATTGAAGCTAAGGAAAACGTGAAAATCGAAGCGGCCACACAGACATTTGCCACCATCACCTTGCAGAACTTCTTCCGGATGTACCACAAACTTTGTGGTATGACGGGGACGGCGGAAACGGAAGCGGCGGAATTTTGGGAAATCTATAAACTGGATACAGTCGTGGTGCCAACAAACAAACCTACCCAACGCGACGACCGGGAAGATTTAATTTTTAAAACAAAACGAGAGAAGTACAACGCTATCATCGATGAAATCCAGAAACTGAAAGAAGAAGGACGTCCGGTGCTGGTGGGTACTACGAATGTTGAAGTATCGGAATTGCTGAGCCGTATGTTAAGCATGCGCAAGATTCCGCACAACGTACTGAACGCGAAACAGCATCAGCGTGAAGCGGAAATTGTGGCACAGGCGGGATTGCCTGGCCAAATTACTATTGCGACCAACATGGCAGGTCGTGGTACGGATATTAAACTGGGGCAAGGCGTGAAAGAGATAGGCGGATTGGCCATCATCGGTTCGGAGCGACACGACTCCCGTCGGGTAGACAGACAGCTGCGAGGCCGTGCCGGACGTCAGGGAGATACAGGCTCCTCTCAGTTCTATGCTTCATTAGAGGATGATTTGATGCGTTTATTCGGCTCTGAAAGAATTGCAGGACTGATGGATAAAATGGGCTATAAGGAAGGGGAAGTAATCCAGCATTCCATGGTCACCAAATCCATAGAGCGTGCTCAGAAGAAAGTAGAAGAAAACCATTTTGGCACCCGTAAACGTTTGCTGGAATACGATGATGTAATGAATGCGCAGCGTGAAGTGATTTACAAACGCAGGCAGCATGCCCTGGTTGGTGAACGTATCACCTTCGACCTGATTAATATGTTTTATGAACTGAGCTTTGAAATCTGCAGCGACGCAAAAATCGCACAGGATATCGAAGCCTTTAAATTGGACTGCATCCGCTTCCTTTCTGTCGATACTACGATTACGGAAACAGACCTTAAGAACCAGAAAGTGGATGAGCTTGCAGACCGTCTGTACCACGAAGTGTACGAAAAATACGGACGCAAATCACAAGCCATTATGACGGAAGCATATCCTGTGGTGAAGAGTGTACATGAAGAGAAAGGCAACCAGTTTCAGAATATCGTCATTCCGTTTACAGACGGAAACAGAAACATCAATATCGTAGCGAATCTGGAGAAAGCATACAACAGCAAAGGCAAGGAACTGATAAAAGTATTTGAACAGAATATCATCCTGTCATTCATCGACCACCACTGGAAAGACCACTTGCGCCAGATGGATGACCTGAAACATTCCGTACAGATGGCGGTACACGAGCAAAAAGACCCTTTACTCATCTTTAAGTTCGAAGCTTTTGAATTATTCAAGCAGATGCTGAGCGCTATCAACAAAGATGTGGCGACCTTCCTGTTAAAAGGCAGTTTACCGGTTCAGGATGCCAATCAGATTCAGCAGCACCGCCAAAAAAAGGTAGTGGAAAAAACGAAAGAATCCAGAGGTGACGAAGGCGGCAATATGGGTGAAGAATTCAGGGATGCAGATTCGGGCGATACCCGTGAGAAGCAACAGCCCGTGCGAGCGGAAGTAAAGATAGGCAGGAATGACCCATGTCCTTGCGGAAGCGGAAAAAAATTCAAACATTGTCACGGAGCGGAGGGTTAAACAATAGAATGTCAACGGCTGACTGTCGACAGTCAGCCGTTGACAGTAATATAAAAAGATATGAAATACATTATTACTGTGTACTGTCTGCTAATGACTGCATGCTTTGCTAAAGCGGCGGATAATGATACGACGCAGGTGGAAATCAACAACAATATCTTATTCTTCAAAGACCCACGGGTAGATGTGCTGCAAAAGATGTATATGCGCAACAACGACGCTAAAAAGCAGGCTATTCGTGTGCAGGTTTTTCAGGCGACTTCCCGTGACAAGGTTTTTGAAGCCAAATCACAATTTTCCGCACGCTATCCCGGCATCCCTATTTTCATATCGTATGCATCTCCGAATTTCAAACTACGGGTAGGTGATTTCGCCACACAGCAGGAAGCGTTCAAGTTTATGCAGCAACTGAAACCTTATTTTCCAGCCAGTTTCGTCATAGAAGAGAAAGCCAAAGATGATGAAGAGAAACCAAAAGCCAAGAAGACTAATTAATATTATTTTTTCGGAGAAATAAACGCTACTTTTTCACGCCTATTATCTTAAGTACATCCCAGATATTTCTGTACCAAAATTTCCATTTATTATTTTTCGCCTGCTCTTCTTCCCTTTCCCAAAAATGAAGACGGGAAACGGGATACAGATAGCCGAAATCATAAACGGTCTTACTCTTTTTTTGTGATGCTACATTGCTTACCGGAAACCGATAATTATTTTCCTGTTCTTTCACCAGCGTCAGCGCTTTTTCTCTTGTTGATTTCGCATCGTCCAGGTAATGCTGAATGGAATTTTTAGTTTTATTAATTTTAGCATAGCGATATGCAATCAGGTAAGACAATGTGCTTCGGCGATGTTGCGCACGAAGAGCGGTAATATCCAGGCTCAGCAACAGTTCATTGATTAGTTTATTGTTGGTGATGAAAGTATAATTCCGTCTCAGGTCATTATATTGATTTATAAATGTATCCAGCACATCCACATACTTTTTCTGCATAAATTCCAGTTCCGCTTTCGATGCCTTGTTCATAATGTGCTTATAAGCGTATTCCGGCCTCGGATGAAATTCCAGATTCAGCTTTCCGCCGATTTCATCTGTAATGGTTTGGGCCGTCATTACTTTTATCAGTTGCTTATTTTTAATAAACTCCGTCTGCAATGTATTAGCTTTTTCTACAAAATCCAGTAAAGCAGTATCCTGAACGGCTGCCTGCAGGAATTCCAGCGCTGGATTTTTTTCAATTGCCGGCTGTTCATTTTTCCAGCACCACCGCGCGATGCTCCAGTCAATCAGCCAGTAATTCCATTCCATTCCTGACGTAAAGGTAAGATGCCCGTTGATACCCAATGAATCACAATACAGGATATCCTGCAGTCGTGCGTCCAGATAGGGTGACAAAAACATCGGCACTGAATTATCAAATGTAATCCAGTAAGCTGACTCCGGAAAATACCAGGTGTCCCTGTATGCTTTGCTTTCTATCAACAAGTTTCTGAGGTGCGAAAAATCTTTATTGCGGTACACCGGTGTACTCGAATCCAGCAAACCATAAAACATGACGGTGTGCACAAACAAACTGTAGGCGCTATCCATATCCGTTCTGCCTGTTTTCATGGATTTTGAATTCGAAATCAAATTCTCATCTTTTACCACATGTTTTCTGCTTGTTAGCGTTACATGATATTTCGCGAGGCTGTCATACAAAAATTTTTGCTGGTCATGTAGTTTTTCCTGGTCTTTATGTGTGAATTCCGTCGTGGCGAACTCCACATTCCAGACATCCCAGTTTATCTGCATCAACGCAGAAATATTATCCAGTATCTGTTTGTGTTTTTTACGGAATGAAGCCGGAAAATTTTTATATAATTGAAATGCCCGCTGCTGTATCATATGAAACGACATATCCACACCGCAGATAATACCGCGTTCATGCGCATAACCAACAATCGGTTTCATATACGGAATCCATGTGTTCAGCTTTATGCTGCGCAGCAAGTTGAACTCAAAATAATTCTGGCCGTTTCTGCACAACCAGTTGATATAAGCCTTCACTTCTTCCGCACCATCCGGTGTGTTCTCATTCAATAATGCTTCGGTAATCTCCAGCGGATGCATCGCATGAACATGAAATCCGATTTTATCAAAACGAGGGGTTATTGTTTCTGAGAAAGTATCCGGGCTGTAGTCCGTCAAATCAGGAATGATGGTTTCCTTGGGATGATAAAACTGAAACCCCATATGTTGCTGCAAAAAATAATAAATACCGTTAGACAAGCCTTTTTCCGACAGCGAAGTGATGACTATCTGATGAATACCATTTTGAATACCCGATGTTATAGAAAACTTCTGTGTCCTTTTGGTATTGGCCTCATATAAGCCTTTGTATGCAGATGTATCAACATCCAGATGAAATTTGATAGACGAGGTGACTGTACTGTCAGACTTATCGGTAATCTTTACGTTAGCTTGTTTCAGCAATATTACGGCATCTTCAATAGTATATGCCAACAAAACAGAAGTTGGAATGGCTGATTGGTCGAAGTATAGTTTACCGGCGAACAGAAAGAAGGAACAGCATACCAAAATCAGGCATAAAATGTATCGTGCTTGAGATATCATGTTTTTTAAATTATTCCCGTACAAACCATATTAAGCCTGTTTAATCAGATTATTTTTCATAAAAGCTATGGAATCATGCGTTTAATACTCAGAGTCCGGCGCTTCCTCGTCCACCTGTCCCCAGTTGCCCGTATTACCACCGCTGATGAGTACGTCGCCGCCTTCTTCACAGATATTTTTCACCAGTGAGGAGTCGGAAGGTGCAAAGAATTTAGCGTTTTTATTCAGTTTCAATTTGGGGTCGCTGTATGCTTTCTGCATAAACATTCCCCATACCGGCATCGCCGCATGCCCGCCCTGACCTGTACTGGTATACAGAAAACGTAACAAGGGGTCATCACATCCCACCCAAACTCCGGCAAGCAATTCGGGTGTAAAACCGATGAACCAGGCATCCGTATTTTTGTTGGTTGTCCCGGTTTTTCCGCCCACATCAGCAGGATAGGAAAAATAGGCGCGCAAACCCGCAGCCGTACCGCCCGGTGAAACAGGTCCTTTCATAATCTGACACATCTTGTACGCAGTATTGTCATTAAAAACTTCTTTCATTTCAGTGGTAAAATTCTGGATAATATTGCCATCCTTGTCTTCGATACGCAAAAGGTATTGTGGTTTAGTGCTGATACCCGCATTCACAAAAGTCGAATAGACTGTCATCATCTCGTATAAGGAAACTTCCCCGGCACCCAGGCAGATTGAAGGCACAGTTGGAATTTTGGAGGTGATACCCATTTTATGTGATAAATCCACCAATGCTTCAGGTCCGAAATTTTTCATCATGTATGCCGCAGCGGTATTGATGGAATGCGCCAGACAAACTTTCATCGGATAGGCACCGCCGAAGCGTCCTGAATTTTTTGGCTGCCAAACCTGTCCCTGATAGGTAACCGTAATCGGGCCTGTTGGAATATTCATACAGGGTGACCAGCCGTTATCTACTGCCAGTGCATATTGCACCGGTTTAAAGGTAGAGCCTACCTGTCGCTTCGTATTGACATTGCAGTGGTCGTATTTAAAATGTTCAAAATTAGGTCCCCCAACCCATGCACGAACGTATCCTGTATAGGGTTCAACCACCATTACACCAATCTGCAAAAAGGACTTATAATACTTAACAGAATCCCATGGCGTCAGCGTGGTGTCTCTCATACCACGATAGGTAAAGACTTTCATCTTCTTTTTTTCCGTCTGGAAATTTTTCAGAATTTCATCATTAGACAATCCCTGTTCTTTCAGGGCTACCCACCTGTCTGTGTACTTACAGGCAGTTTCGAGGATATGTTTGCCGTCTTTTGTGCCCCAGGGATTCCATCCTGCAGTAAACTGCGCTTTGAAAATATTCTGATAACGGGTCAGGTGCTGGATAGCCGCTTCTTCTGCGTACTTCTGCATCCGTGTATTGATGGTAGTATAAATTTTCAGTCCATCCGTATATATGTTATAAGACTCGCCATTCGGTTTCTTATTTTCCTTCGCCCATTTTTTCAGTTCTTCCGCAAGCACCATCCTGAAATAAGGCGCCAGGCCGTCGTTAGCCGATTCCGGATGAAAATCAAGTTCTATCGGTTTATCTTTCAACGCTTCAAACTGAGCAGGAGTGATATCACCATTATCCATCAGCTTACGCAAAACCGTAGCTCTGCGGTCGCGGGTTCTTTTCTCAAACCTTCTCGGATTATAATATGCCGGGTTTTGCAGCATCCCGACAAACATGGCAGCCTCTTCTATCTTTAGTTCATTGGGTTTTTTGTTAAAATAAACCCTGGAGGCGCTCTCAATCCCAACGGCGTTATTGACAAAATCAAAGGTGTTAAAATACATCGCAATGATTTCGTCTTTGGTATAGCGACGCTCAAGCATCACGGCAATCACATACTCCTTAGCTTTCTGGAAAATACGCTGCACAATATTTCTGGCTCTGTTGTGAAACATGTTTTTAGCCAGCTGCTGTGTAATGGTACTTCCTCCACCGTCTTTTCCCAGCGTGACAATCGCACGAAGTGTTCCCTTCAGGTCAATGCCGGAATGGTCATAAAAACGTTCGTCTTCATTGGCTACCAGTGCCTTTACCAGAATGGGTGGCAACTGCTCATAAGCGATATTACTTCTGTTGTCTACATAATATTTTCCGATTAAAACGGAATCTGCCGAAATGATTTTGGAGGACAAATTGGCGGATGGATTTTCGAGTTCATCAAAACTTGGCAGGCGGCCAAAAAGACCGATGCGCACCAGCAGGAAAAATACCATTATACTCAGTACACCGAAACCGAAGAGTTTCCATAAGTTTTTGGGTTCTTTGAACCACTGAATTCCTGCGCTCATTATTTCAAATAATTTTCAATATAATACCTGGAATACCTGTCTAAATCAATTTGGTTTTTAATCAGCCTGAAATTAGCAGGTGCAATAATGAAATAATCCACTTTATTCAAATCATTATCTCCGACAATGGAAGGTGCATTGATCTGTAAGGCATCGTAATAATTCTTAGCATCCGAAATACCATCAAATTTTTTCATTTGCAGCAATGTAAATCCATCCATAAAGAATGGGTTCACCTTGATTTTAAAATTGTCAAATTTCGTCTTATTAAACTTGTTGACTTTGGCAACTACCGCCTGAACATTTACATATTTTTCCTTGAGCTGCAACAACACAAAGATGTTCGTCGTATCATAAATAAACTTCTCCGAGATGGTATCTTTAGGAAGCGGAACGGTATCCGTTCTGACTACAGGAGCTGCTGTCGTATCATTAATGTGGCTTTCGAACTGAATATAGGCAATCAGGTATTCCTGGGCTTTCTGTCTGATATCACCTTCTTTGTATTTGGTAATAATGTCGGAGAGCGATCGTTTGTATGCATCATACTGTTTGGTCTTTCCGTACGACACTGCTTCGAGGAATTCAAACTGCGGAATTTCAAAAGAAGAAGGATATTTTGTCTTCGCAATAAATTTGTTCTTTATCACCTGGTTGTAATCACCATCCAGGAACAGCTGATAGGTAGAAGCATACAAACGCGCCGAAGTTTCTCCTTCCGCATCCTCGGTCGGTTTTTTCCCCTGGTTTTTCAAAACTTCGGCAACATCGCTGAGCGGGTAATTCTGCAGGATATATTGTTTTTCCTTTTCCGCTAATCCCTGCAAATTCTTATCCAGATAAATCAGGTATTGATAATAATGTGCTTTCGCGTCGTATTCGCTGTTGGGAAACCTGCGAGTGAGTTCATCAAATGCCTGTTTGGATTTCGGAAGGTTGTTCAGCTTGTTTTTAAAAATTTCTCCATTTCCAAAAAGGGCATTGGCGATTTTTGCATCCGACCGGATAAAGTCTTCCGGAGATTTGGGTATGGCCAGGCTGTCAGAAACTGCGGCTGCAACTACTTTGCCTTTCTCTTTCCCCTTCTCCGCTGTTGCCGTTGCAACTGTATCTGTATTATTATTTATCGCCTGCAAATCATCAAAAAATAATGATTTATTACTTCTGCGCCAGTTGTCTTCGAGTTTTCTGTCACCCCAGAGCCGGATAAAGTCATTATACCCTTTACTTTTGGATTCCGGATTATAGAAATACCACAATCCGTTTGAAATGGCATCTTCCGGCACGAATGCTGCAGGTGCCGATGAACCGTTGTCTGCCGATTCCGAACTGAATCTGGATTTCTTCTTTTCTTCCTTTTCCTGTTTCGCTTTCACTGCTGCCAGAAATTTATCCAGGTCTTTCGGATTCATTTTTCCTAATCGCTGCAGGCTATCTTCCACCATGATGATTTTAGTGTTTTGTGCCAGTTCTGCCAGTGTACTTTTTCTGCTGACGATGGCATCATATCCTTCCATAGTAGCGGGCAAATACACGATAGCACTGTCATAATAAACAGCAGCCTGCGCATAATCTTCCTTGTCGTAATAAATCTCACCCAAACGCAAATAGGATTTCCCTTTCTGTTCCCTGTTAACAACAGATTTGCTGATGGATTTTTGCAGATACGCTATCGTGTTAGCCGTATCCTTGTTGAAGTAATAATAATTAGCGATGGTGTATAACACTTCATCCGCATGGTCTTTATTCTTACCAAAACGAATCAGTTTGGTAAGCATCTTTACAATATCCTGGTCAGCTAAATCAGGATGATGGCCGTACAATTTAGCCAGCTGGATTTGTGCAAACAGATTCAGTTCTTCCGTTTTGGTATACTTTCCCGCTTTTACAAAATAATCGACCGCATCTGCCGGCTGGTCATTCTTTTCATACAGTTGTGCTAAAATATATTCGTAATAGGCTTTTTCTTTTTTCTTTTTGAAATAGAGCATGGCATTCTCCAATTCTTCAATAGCCGGAGAGAAGTCGTTTCTGCGAATATTGTAATAGGCATCAATCAGATAAAATTCGCGGCGCTGTTTATTCGTTAGCTTGCGCAACGATTTACCGTAAGAAATCATACTTTTGGCATCCGCGTAATTTCCTAATTCTATCAGGTTTTTGGACATCCAGACGATGGCTTCCGGCCTGGATGGTTTATGCTTTATCTTTTCCCAAAAAGTCAGTTTATCAAATTTTGCCTCCTGTTTAGCCGTTAAAGCGTCCAATGGTTTCTGATTTTCCCGTTTAGCGGTGGAATCCACATAGTAAGGATTCTTCACATATTGGTCTCCCATCATAACATATGGAAGTTTGCTGTCAAAATTCGGCTTTTCCGTTTTCTTCACTGTCGGATTCAGTTTTACCACCGATGAATCCATGGCGGCAGATTTCCCTTTTGCTTTCGCAATCAGGTCTGCCGGAATTTTTTTGCCTTTTTTCTGTAGTTCGATTATCTTTTTCTTGGCTTTAATAATCTCTTCAATTTCCTTTCGCTTCTTGTCTATCGCCGCCTGTTGTTTTTCCCTGGCATCTTCGGCTTTTTGTTTGGCCTCCTCCTGTTGTTTTTTGTATTGGAATTCAATAATCTTTTTCTTCTCCCCTGCCTGCTTTGCCAGTTCTTTCTGGCGCTGACGGATGTATTTCAAACGGTCCTTATTGCTGAACTCAAGTTTATAATTCATCTTGCCCGGCTTCATTGTCGTAACGATATACTGGAACGTAACTAAAGACGTGTCATACTGTTTGCGCAGAAACTGGGATTTACCCAACAACAGATAGGCATTATCACGCCAGCGGCTATAGTCATGCAACTGCAAAACTATACCCGTTTTTTTGGCAACAGTTTCCAGTTCTGTGGTATATTGTGAAAAGTCGGCATCGTCGTGGTAATAGAATGGCAGGAGTTTATTATAGTCGTATTTTCGCTGAAACTGATAATTGAAAACCAACTCTTTGTACAATTCATTGGCATTGAAATAATAATTGTTGCGTGTGGTCAAATCACCCCATGCCCGTTTTATAATATTGGGTTTTTCGTATTGCGATTGTGTTTTCTTCTTTTTATCTGCAAACGACAGCCCTGTAAAAAAGCAAACACAACCTAAGAGAAGAAACAATTTTTTGACCGTATATAAACGCATGCTCGTTTTAATTCCTTAATTTTAACGCAATTTCTTAAATTTATTTTACTTATTCGAGTGAAATTGATTTAATTCATTCACAATGTCGTTAAAAAAACCGGATTGGAGCAAGTGGCGTGAAAAGCTGAAGGACGTGTATCGCTTCCAGATTGTAGATGAAAAACACTATGATGTCAAACTGGTATTAGAACTTAACCGCCTGAATGTGATAGTAGTAGGTGGATTACTCCTCGCATTTTTCACCTTTATCAACTTTCTGTTCATTTCATTTACCCCACTCAAACAATATGTTCCCGGTTACGGTACCTCATCCGGCAGAAGCGAGGTAATCAACATGAATATCAAGACGCAGGAACTGGAACGCAAGTTGAATGCTCATCAGAAATACGTTCAAAACCTGCAAAACATCCTTAATGACAAGGTCGTGGTCGATGCCGTCACCACTCCGTCAAAAAAGTCGAAAGTGGATAGCGGCATATTGAGTATAAAAACAACTGACGAGGCCGAGTTTGTAAAAAAGATGGAAAAGGGGCTGCAAAATGCCGAGTTAATGGAATCAGTCCGGGATACCAAAACGAGCATCTTTAGTAATCTTCAACTGCAAAAGCCGGTTTCGGGAAAAATAATCAGTTCCTTTGACCCGAATACCTCTGCAGGAACTACTATGGAAGCCGGCGCTAATGAGGCGGTCAAAGCAATATTGTCGGGCAATGTCATTTTTACGGGAAGTTCCCCCACGGATGGCATTTACATTGCAGTTCAGGCTGAAAACCAGCTGGTTTACATCTTAAAAAATAACCAACAAGTGTTAAAGAAAACAGGTAACTTTGTACAGATGGGCGAAACCATTGCGAATGCAGGTAAAATAAGTCCCTCCGGGAAATACGGCTCTGTTCTGGAACTCTGGTACAAAGGGCAGCCGATTGACCCCGCTAAATTCTTAAAATAAAATTGTATGTTTTCAAGAGGTACTACAAAAAACGGAGAAACAATGGTGGCCAACAGGATTAACGAAGGCACAATTATTTCAGGAGATATATCTGCACAAACCGATATCCGGCTGGACGGAACCATTATGGGCAATATCCTCTGCTCATCGAAAGTAGTGATAGGCAGCAATGCGCATATCACGGGACACATCACCTGCAACGACCTGACCATCGAAGGACGTGTGGACGGCAACCTGGAGGTAAACGGCACGCTTTTCTTCCGTTCAGAGTCCGTTTTTGACGGTGATGTTAAATACAAAAAACTGATTGTTGAAGAGGGCGCCAACATTACCGGCTCACTGGTGAATACCAATGCCGTAACCAAGCCAATTCAGCAAACCTCACACCATGGAGAAACCAACACCCCCTACCAACAAACAGCAGGCTAAAAACTGGGTGGTATATTCCGGGATGGCCTTCGAAATGTTCGCCATCATCGGAGTGTTTACGGGTATCGGTTTTTTTCTGGATAAACAATTTCACACCCAGCCGATTTTGATTCTCCTGTTTTTATTCATCGGATTAGCCGCCGCATTCTATCGCATTTATAAACAATTCAGCTCTCCATGAAGTGGTTGTATTCCTTGGTGATTGTCACAGGTTTATTTATTCTTGCCGGTTTTTTTATCCCTGATGATTTACGAACAGGCTATTACTGGATGTCTATGGGGATGGCAGCAGTTTCTTTCCTGTTTTATATTATGATGGTTCAATCACGGCAAAAACAACATGCTGCAAAGGCCGGCGCCAATCTGGCAGCCATTACGCTGAAGTTTATTGTTTCCATGCTGGTCGTGATTGTATATATTGTCTTGTTTGGCTCCGAAAACAAAATAGACTTTGTGTTTTTTATCATCAGTTATTGTATTTATTCCATCGTCAGTTATACAGGTGCTTATTATTATAAATAACAGAAGAACCCGCTAATTTTATATTTGAATAACCTGCGCTTAACGTGCCTGCTTTGATATTATCCGTTTTTTTAGCTAAGTTTGATTAAATACAAAAAAGAGTGAAGACTAAATTTTTCATCTTTCCGGCTGGATTAATGTTGTTGTTGTCGGTATATGGATTTAAACCTCCTAAAAATACCTATCCCAAAAACGACATCCTGTATTCCAAATATGGTGGTGACGCAGATAAAATGCTGAGAGAAGAAAGAAAATTAGATTCGCTGGCGCATCCCTACCTTTATCAGACCTCCAAAAAAGAAACAATAGAAACAAGTTCCGGCATTGATGATGAATCTGTGATTTTAGAGAAAGTTGAAATAATGCCTCAGTTTCAGGATGGAGAAAAGGGATTGAAAGAATACATTACTTCCGGCACCGCCTTCATTCCGGACACTTTGGTTGGCAAAAAGGCCACTGTTACTGTTAAATTTTATATCAATACATTGGGCGATGCCAAAAACCCTAAGATTATCAAAAGCACCGATCCTTCCTTTGATTTGCAAACCATTATGCTGATAGACGGGATGCCTAAGTGGACACCGGCAAAACAAAATGGGAAAGAAGTAAACTGTTATATCACGTTACCTATAAAATATGGAGAATAAAAAGTACCTCGCCGGAACAATAATCACATTGGCTATCCTTATCCTGCTTACGTCCATCAGCTATGCCGCATCCAAAAAGCCATTAACCGTTATCCTTATCGGTAAGATGAATAACAAGTACGAGATTCACATGAAACTGACCATTGATGCCTCAAAGGTACAAGGATTGTACTATTATACCAGCAGCTTCAAACCGATTGGCCTGGAAGGAACAAGAAACGGAAATATCATTACTCTAAATGAGAAGGTTAATGACTCCACCACCGGAACATTTAAAGGCAAACTGCTGAATAATCTTTACAAAGGAGAATGGAGTAATGCCGGCGGGAAAGAATTATCGTTCAGCCTTATCAATAAAGAATGGATAGCAGAAGATGCGGACAATATTTCCGGAACTTACACTCTTGGCATGAGCAAAGAAGAAGTTAAGGAAGCTGCCATTCCCAAAGGAGAAAGAGGCTATGGCGGCAAAGCCACTGTCATGCTTTTCTCCAATAAAAAAATTGGATTCTGTATCAGCTATACGAATGGTTATCCTGGATATCATATCGGCGAGATTCAGGGTACAGCTTCTCCCGGGGCTGACGGCGTATATACCTTCAGCGACTCATTGAATACGGGGGACAAGCCATGTCAACTATCATTTACCTTTAAAAATAAAAAACTGGAGCTACTTCAGTCTTCCGATGACAGCAGTTGCGGGTTTGGAGCATTCATCAATATCAGCGGTACCTACAAAAAAGAAGAGAAAGCGGTTAATCTGGAAAATTGTTTGTTTTAATCTTAATCTACAAACGGAATCAACCCTCGTATTCCCATATCAACCACGGAATCTTCGACCCCTGTGTTCAGAATATTTAATGGCTGAAACAATCCATCTCCATTTTTGTCTTTCCACTCAAAACTTTTGTTTGTAGAAAGCGAAACCGTAATCACCACATCGCCTGTTTCTGAACCTGTGATGGTAAATCCGGAAGGAGACAGGAATCTGCCGGTCACTACACAAGAGCCGGGATTTATCGGTGAAGTATTAAAAATAGGATTAGGAACAGTAGTTGCGTTTTCCGGCGCCTGCCATTCTACCGGCGGCCTTGTAATTCCCAAAGGTAAATCACTTACTTCCACGGCACCATACCCTTGTTTTTTATTGGCATTTACCGTTACCGTCTGATCTTTCACCTTATAAGAAGTAAGGTATGTATTGAATCCTACAAAAGATGCTACACGACCCGTATACATACCATTTGCAATCGGATAGGTCAAATTCTCGTATTTTATTTTGATGTCATAATTCTGATATGCCAAAGAGACACGCAGCCATTTATATGAACCGGGCGTAACTTTACTTATTGGCACGGAGAAAAACACTTCATTGTTTCCGGCAAATGCCGCTTTGGAAAAATCGATTGCCAATGCCCCGCCGGTAGTTACCTCATTAGCCTTATAAAGAATAGTACCGGTGCCTAGCGGCGATAAACTGTCCGGCGCCAGTTCAATATAATGTGCACTCATGGTATGGAATACGGGTGACTGAGCCGCATGGCCGGCGGGCAAAGTGGTTACTGGATTTCCAAAGTTATTTAATCGTGTCTGAGTGGAATCAAATTTGAATTTGAAAATCAGTTTAGGGCCTGAATCCTCTGTTTTTTTACAGGAAATCAAAAAACCGGCAGCAACCAAACACAGAAATACCTTTTTCATAGATTTTATTTAAATTCAAAGTTAGGTTATTCAAATCATATGCCAAACAAATCAGCGGCATTTCTGGTGGTAATGGCAGCTATTTCGTCCAGACCTTTCTCATACACCGAACACAATGTTTCCGCCACTATTTTTGTGTAGGCGCTTTCGTTTCGTTTACCTCTGTATGGTACGGGCGGCAGATAGGGCGCATCGGTTTCCAGGACTATTCTATCCGGAGAGACCGACTTTAATGTGTCCCGCAAATGTGTATTCTTATAGGTGACCACACCACCTATCCCCAGATAAAAACCGAGTTTCAGGATTTCTGCAGCTTCCTCCGGACTGCCGGTAAAACAATGAAATACCCCTGGTGGATTGATCTTTCTTTTCTTCAAAATATCCAGTAACACATAAGTGGAATCTCTGGAATGAATCGCCACCGGCAGTTTTTTTTCTATGGCCCAGTCGCATTGCAATTCAAAGGCTTCTTTTTGTATTTCCAAAGTGGTTTTATCCCAGTACAAATCGATTCCAATTTCTCCTACCGCCACAAAATCATTACGAACGGACAAATAGCGCCGGACAGTCTCCAGTTCCTGCCGATAGGATTCCGGCTTAACATAACACGGATGTAATCCTATCATAGGAAAAACAACATTCGGGAATAAGTGTACCAATTCCATCATGCCATCAATGGTACCCGAGTCTACATTCGGAATAATCATTTTAGTTACGCCATTATCTAAAGCCCGTTGTATCATCTCCGTCCTGTCGGCATGAAATTGTTCTTCATAAAGATGCGTATGTGTATCAATGAGTGTCATGTGTCAGATATCGATTTTTTGAAAATTGAATTTGGTATTCATCTTTAAAAATGCAGGCAGGCTATACTCCAGATGTTTGCTGCTTTTATCATTTTCATGTAGTACAATGATATCGCCGCTTTGAGCTTTCTGTAAATTTCGGAGGCATTGCGAAGAAGTGATGGTTTCATCAAAATCGCCAGGCATCAGCGACCAGTTTATCACCTTATAATCCGCTGAAATCCTCGAAAGCTGAGATGGTGTTAATCTGCCGTACGGCGGGCGAAACAAGTTACTTTTTATTAGCTGTCCGGCCTGATTGATATCGTTGCAATAATCATCCGCTTTTGTCTTCCATCCGTTTATATGCGCATTGGAATGGTTACCAATACTGTGCCCGTCCTCCAGAATTTGCCGCATCAACTCCGGGTATTTTGCCGCATTTTCCCCCAAACAAAAAAAGGTGGCTTTCGCCCGGTGCTGCTTCAGGAGCGCCAGTAACCAGGGGGTTATTTCAGGATGTGGCCCGTCGTCAAATGTCAGGTAAACTGTATTCGATGCATCAGGAAATTTCCAGATAATATTACTGAACAGCTTTTGAATAATATATGGCGTTCGTACAAAATACATTTGAATCCTTAAAATTACTAAAGTATTGGTCAATTATGCGAGTCCTTTCGTTTAAGTAAAAAATAATTCCTACATTAGGGTATCATTCCCTGATACAATAATTTTATGATGCGCTCCATTAAAAAACGCTTACGTCGCTGGTGGGAAGCTGACTGGACTGATGCCGGACCATCCAATCATTTTTATATACTCGTCATCATTATTGCGCTGGGATATACCTTCATGGAATTATTTCTCAAGATTGGCAATCCCGGGCTGCAACTTGGCATCAGTGAATTCTTTCGTTTGCTTCGGGGGCAAATCTCCTACGAAGCACCGGCTGCCGTAAAACAAATATTTCCTTATGTGTGGGTGGTTTTGGTATTGAGTTGTTATATTTTCCGGGTTTATTTTATTATCTCCTCCTACTTCATTTCCTTAAAAATGTTTGACCGACAAAAATTCCAGCGCGATTTTCTGGTATACATTATTTCCGTTGTTCTGGTGGTTACCGCCACTATATTGTTATTCCGGATTATAGGACTTATTTACTGGCTCAACGGCAATGAGTTCCATAACGGAGTAATGGTGATGGAAAACTTGTCGGATCATTTTAACCGTTTCATTAACCATACTGTGCCCACACTGGTGGAATTGCCTTATCCCCTTGCCTTGCTTACTATTTTACTCGGGCTGAGCATAAGCTCACTTGGCGGCTATTTCATTCACTGGCTGACACATCAGTCCAGACTGCTCTGGCTGACCGTTCACCGCCCGCACCACATGCCTGAGATACTGCATCCGATAGGTATTCCTCTGGCGTTTAATTTTGATTTTGTCTTAATCATCCCCGGCTTACTGTTCAATGTAGTTTTTACCAAATTATTCTATTCAGGTTCACTGATACTGGAAACCACCTTAATTCTGATTTTTTACTACCATTTTGAAATCTTTAACCATCTTTCCACCCATTACCATATTGCTTACCACAACAAGCTGGTCCGTTTTTTTTCAGATCTCACCGGCAGCGGAATTTATCATTATGTACACCATACTTCTGAAGTGGGTAAAGAAACCGTCAATTTAGGCGGTGGTATTTATTTATTATGGGACAGAATTTTCGGAACGTTTGAAATGCCCAAGTCTACTCCTCCGCATACGGGCCTGAGCGGCAATCCTAAAACACGGATGAATCCCTTCCGGGTTACCTTCAGCGGCTTTGCTCAGATCTGGTATGAATTGAAGCACAATCATAGCTGGAAAACACGCTGGCTTATACTATTCGGCAATGTCTTTTACAAACCTCCTGTTACCAAGGAATACCTGATCCTAGGCTATCCAGATCAGCAATAAGGGAGCAAAACATCATTATATATTAAACTAACGGATTTTATTTTCTTCATTATCTTAGTAACTTTACAGTCCGCTCCGAATTTGCCGTACAGCGCATTAAAAATAAATAAATGAGTAGTAAAATAAGAGTTCGTTTTGCACCAAGTCCAACCGGTCCGCTTCATCTGGGCGGTGTCCGTACCGCTTTGTATAATTATCTGTTTGCCAAAAACAAAGGCGGTGATTTTATTTTACGCATAGAAGATACTGACCAGAACCGATTTGTTCCGGGTGCGGAGCAATACATTATGGATACCTTAGCCTGGACAGGCATCACTCTCGATGAAGGCATCAACGAAGGCGGCAACTACGGCCCTTACCGGCAAAGTGACCGCAAACATTTATACAAACAGTTTGCCGACCAGTTGCTGGAAAAAGGCAATGCCTATATAGCCTTTGATACGGCGGAAGAACTGGAAGCAGAACGGGAACGGCAAAAGACAAAAGGTAATCCTACCTTTTCCTATAATGTCGCTACCCGTTTGGAAATGAAAAACAGTTTATCGCTGCCACAGGAAGAAGTAAAAAATCGGCTGGAAAACGGCGACCCTTATGTCGTTCGGATAAAAGTTCCGGAAGATGAATCCATACACATCTCCGATATCATCCGCGGTTCGGTGGTGTTCCACTCGTCTCAGCTGGACGACAAAGTGATGTTTAAGAGTGATGGCATGCCCACCTATCACCTCGCCAATGTGGTGGATGACCACCTGATGAAAATCAGCCATGTGATTCGTGGGGAAGAATGGCTGCCATCCACACCGATACATGTATTATTGTACCGTTTTTTGGGATGGGAAAGCACGATGCCGGAATTTGCACATCTGCCCCTGATATTAAAACCGGACGGCAATGGTAAATTATCCAAACGAGACGGAGCAAGACTGGGCATTCCCATATTTCCGCTCAACTGGACGGATGCTGAAACGGGCGAACTTAACGCGGGATTTAAAGAACGCGGATTCCTGCCGGAGGCATTTGTCAATATACTCGCATTTCTTGGATGGAACCCAGGAACGGAACAGGAAATTTTTTCACTGGAAGAAATGACTGAATTATTCAGCCTCGAAAAGCTACATAAGGCCGGCGCTAAATTCGATTTTGAAAAAGCCAAATGGTTCAATGCGGAATACATCAAAAAATTATCGGATTATGACATCGCGGATTGGTTAAAAAGGAATAACCCTGAAAAATACGAAACCATCAATATGGACTATTTATCCAAAGCAGTGGGATTAGTGAAAGACAGGCTGGTATTTCTGAATGACGTAAATAATTTTTCGTACTTATTCAGTGCACCCCAACACTATGACGAAACTGTATTATCCAAACTGAGCGCGATAAAAGATACCTTCCAGGCTGATGCCTTCTCAGCTGCATTAAACGCTATATCAGACTTTAAGAGAGAACAAATCGAAATTGCCTTGAAAGAATTTGGGGCAGTCAATAACATAAAAACGGGAGACTTGATGAAATTTTTACGGGTAAGTCTCGTTGGCGAATTATCTGGGCCCGGTATTCCGGACCTTATTGGTTTGCTGGGTAAAAGTGAAACCGTAAAAAGAGCAACGCATTGTTTTAGTCAAATATAAAGAAGCCACCTCGAGTACAAAAGAGAAAAAATGGAAACACCAACCGGAGAAAATAAGTCACTCAATTTTATCGAAGAAATCATTGATAATGATTTAAATGAAGGAAAATACGATTCTATCCTGACCCGTTTTCCGCCGGAGCCAAACGGCTACCTGCACATGGGGCATGCATCTTCCATTTGCTTAAATTTCGGGGTAGCTAAAAAATTTGGCGGAAAAACCAACCTCCGGTTCGACGATACCAATCCCGTTACAGAAGACACCGAATATGTGGAGAGCATCATGGAGGATGTGAAGTGGCTGGGCTTTGAGTGGGCGAATGTTTTTTATGCCAGCGACTATTTCGACCAGTTATATGCATTCGCCGTACAGCTCATTCGCCAGGGGGATGCGTACATTTGCGATTTATCGGCGGAAGAAATCGCCACTCAAAAGGGCTCGCCAACAGAGCCGGGGAAAAACAGCCCATACAGAGACAGAAGCCCAGAAGAAAACCTGGATTTATTCGCCCGCATGAAAGCCGGTGAATTTGCAGAAGGCGCAAAAACGCTGCGAGCAAAAATTGACATGGCTTCGCCGAACATGCTGATGCGTGACCCTCTTCTTTATCGCATTAAATTTGCTCATCACCACCGCACCGGCGACAAGTGGTGTATTTATCCGATGTACGATTTTGCGCACGGACAAAGTGACTCCATTGAAAAGATTACACATTCCATCTGTACGCTGGAGTTTGTTCCGCACCGCGAACTGTACGACTGGTGCATCGAAAGGTTAGGCATCTATCCATCCAGGCAGTATGAATTCGCCCGCTTAAACGTAAACTATACGGTCATGAGCAAACGCAAGCTGCTGCAACTCGTAAACGAACAGCACGTCACAGGCTGGGATGACCCGCGTATGCCGACTATCTCGGGAATGCGCCGACGCGGTTTTACCCCGGGCGCTATCCGCGAATTTTGCGATAGAGTCGGCATTGCCAAACGGGAGAAGGTAAATGATATCTCTCTGCTCGAGTTTTGTGTGCGCGAAGAGCTCAACAAAATAGCGCTGCGCCGCATGGTGGTATTTGACCCTGTGAAAGTGGTGATTGATAATTTTAACGATGCCGACATTTCTTTAGAGATAGAAAACAACCCCGAGGATGAAACCACCGGTTTCCGCTCTGTGAAATTCGGAAAAGAAATCTACATCGAACGGGAGGATTTTATGGAAAACCCGCCGAAGAAATTTTTTCGAATGGCGATTGGCCAGCATGTCCGCCTGAAAGGAGCTTTCATCGTGTTGTGTACTTCCGTTGAGAAAGATGAAACCGGGACGATTACCTGCATCCATTGTGATTATCTGCCGGACAGTAGGAGCGGCAATGACACATCGGGCATTAAAGCGCAGGGAACCTTACACTGGGTAAATTCAAAGGATGCGCTTCCGGTGGAAATCCGAGAATACGACCGATTATTTAAAGTAGAGAATCCCAATGCGGAAGAGGGAGACTTCAAAGACTATATCAACGAACACAGTTTGCATGTCATTCCGACGGCTTATGCCGAGCCGGCATTGAAAGATGCGACCACGGAACATCATTTTCAGTTTTTGCGCAAAGGCTATTTTTATCCTGATAAAAACTCTACTGCGGATAAAATTATTTTCAACAAGACAGTTGGACTAAAGGACAGCTGGGTGAAGAAATAGGTTTTCTTTCTTATTCATCAGTCAAAATACCCTATTACATATGTCCTGAATGGAACCGTATTCGATTGCAGGGTATTAAAGACATTCATGGTTATCACCCTGTTTTGTGTGTCAAATGTATAAGTATAACTGAAGCGGAATTTCGGCGGAGTTGTTTGTGTAACCAGTATGGAATAAAAAGTATTCCAGTTGCCAATAAGATTGGGATGTGAAGCATAGGGAAAAATTCCGCTCTGCTGTACCAAAAACATCGGATTTAAGTCTTTAAAACTCAATCCATCCGACAATGGAAATGTAAAGAACTGTTCCGGAAGATTTGCCTGTGGAGCCAGTGATGAATATGAAGCAGTATCTGAACCAATCTGTACACAGGTATTAAAAAGGCCACAAGTATAGGGTCTGGACTGACGGAAAATGGTAACCTTATTATCTATATAAATTACATTATCGTAAAACAGTGAAACCCCCGATTCCGTATACCGACAGGAATCCAGTTGCCCTACAGCCGTTCTGAAAAATCTTCGTTGCAGTATTTGATGCTGCTTAATTGAATCAATAAAATTGACGGATGAAAAATAAATGCGAAAAGTATCTCTGTAAGATGGCTTTACCATCTCTACATCCACCTGATTCGCTGAGTAGTATAACCTGGCATATGCCTCTCCGTGTTTGTTCACTGCGGAGAGCTGGTTTCCCGAGTAACTGAACTCATACGATACTGTATCTCCTAAACTGATTATCGTTAATGTTCTGATTTTCTGATTAACCACGTGTGGGCCAGACGGGTCACAGCCGACAATCAAGACAGCGTACAGCAATAAAATGTAACCAATAATCTTCATAATCTCAGATTTACCATTAAAAGTAATGAAATATCAAGAAAGACGCCTGATTATAACATTCATTTATTGTAATACATTTCGTATAGTGAGGCTAGGCTTAGGAAAATTTGTTATTCAAATGATCAGTCATTCCATATGTCAGACTGATTTTTTCTTAACGGGAAACGCTGGTGTGATTAATTTCACCACACAATCCTTTTTTATATTCAAAACAGGCGGTCGTTGCTGAATATAATCTTCAGGGTATAATAAATAAACGGCAACCTTACACATACGCCAGGGTTGAGCATCTGCATTAACTTTAACTATATCACAGTAAATAGGAACCCCTGCATTGAACAGATAGCAGTACAGTTCATTATCATTCATAGGAAGGTATCCAATTTTTTCACCGTTATAATACAATGCCATTGCCTTATCGTCATGTTGATTTTCGGCTTCATGCAATATATCCACCGCATCATCCACGCTCATATCTGAAACCAGCTCAAGCCCTTTATAATATCTAAATCCCGCCACATAAGTAGAATATATCTGTACCGCATTGTATCGCTTCCCCTTGACAAAAAACTGAACCGGGACCGACAACAGCATACCGCTTTTCAAGACAGACTTAATAAAATCGGCTCTTGTTAACATAACTATATTACACTTTTTGCAGTCAGTAATTTTTTAAGAATTTATGCCGGGCAACACCGTGTACACAACATTTATTTCTCCACAATGGCATAAATCGCATTCATAATCTTCTCGAGATTGGCCGGATAGCCTACCCAGTTTTTTTCTGATTTCGGAGCAAACAAGGCTATATCCACTTTATTCTTACGTTGTCCTACTGTTACGGAGATATCCATGGGGACCGGCTGCGGCGATTTAACGAAACGTGCGTTGCAGGCAGCATCATTGTCGGCACAATCATATTCTTCCTTGAAATCGAAGAAATCCATATCTACAATATACTGGGCAAGTTTGGTCAACTCATCGCGTGAAATCTTTTTTTCCATACGTTGAACCCCTTCATTTTTGGTTTTATATTCGCGTTGTACGACACCGGTATGCAAAATGGAAATACGGTCATATATTTTTGAATCATTAGTCACCAGCGTACCGCCTCCGTTGACATAAATATCAATGTAATCCCCCGGGTTAATCACCACCGGCACTTTTATATTCAGGGATTTCATGATACTGTCCAGTTTTCTCTTATTTGCCAGATGCAAAGAATCCGCCTCCTTGTTGTATTGCGCGTAGGTTTCTTTAATGAAAGCATCGTCTTTGCCTATATTGGTGTTATTGGGCTTCCTGTTAACCGGGATTTCATCCTCTATCTGTGCTTTTGATTTAGGCATCGGTTCGTCACGTCGGTTATAACTGGCATTTTTATTAATTACCGGAGACGTTTCAAAACTGAACTCCCGCAGTTTTTTGGTGGTATCTATGTTGTATTTTTTTGAAGGTTCCGAAACCACGGATGCGGGTGCCTCATTTATTTTCTTTCCCTTTATAATCGGCTGGGTGGAAAAATCTTCTGTCTTTGTAGACGGCTTAACTTCTTCCTTCTTTTTTACGGGTTCTTTTACTTTTGTTTCCGGAGCGGGTGGAATTACTTTTGATTTAACATCCTCCTTCACCTTTGTTATGTCTTTTATCTTGACCGTATCTTTTGTTGTTTTGGTAATAGCGGCCGGAATGGCCTCTTTAGGTGTACCTGCTTCTTCTTTGGTTTTGTTTGTGGTTTTATTACTATAGGTAGCTCCTTTTACGACCGGCTTAGTCGAAAATATCTCCAAGTTGGTTGTATCAATTTTTTTGGCATTAGGGTTCAGGTTTTTTTCTTTGATGTCTATTGATTTTATTTTTTCTTTTTCCAGTGCGTTCAAATCCTTGGTGACATTACCGGTCTTACCGTTACCCTGTGCCGTTTTTTCCCATAATGCATCAAATTCCTTTACCGAACTTGGGTTTTGCGCATTCACATTCGCAAAAAAGAACATCAAAACCAAGAGGGAGTTTATCGTTAAAAATAACTTTTTCATGATAACCGTTTTCATTTTAAATATTAGTCTTCAATACCTTTTAACATCGGTACAAAAGTAAAATAATCAAACGTTTCTTTTTCAAATTCATTATTATCCAATCGTTTAATCCTTATCATTTGTTGTGTATCCCCCTCACCGAACGGAATTACCATAAGTCCGCCAATTTTCAACTGTTTCAGAAGTTCTTTCGGAATTTCAGGAGCAGCTGCGGTAATCAGGATTTTATCAAAAGGTGCTTCAGCCGGCAACCCTTTAAACCCATCGCCAAAATAAGTTTTCACCTTACCATACCCCAAACCCTCCAGCAATTTCTTCGCTTTCAGGGATAACGGCTGATGCCGTTCAATAGTATATACCTGCATACCCAATTCTGCCAATACCGCCGCCTGATAACCTGAACCGGTTCCAATTTCCAGTACCTTGTCTTCTTTTTGGAGTTCTAAAAGTTCTGTCTGATAGGCTACCGTAAACGGATTGGAAATGGTTTGTCCGCGGCCGATTGGAAATGGTTTATTTTCATAAGCATCATGTTCAAATGTATGCTCCACAAAGAAATGCCTTGGAATCTTCTCAATAGCCTTTAATACAGGCTCGTTCTTTATCCCTAAATTCCGCAACTCACCGACTAATCGTTTCCTTAATCCCTGATGTCTGTATGTATCCTGCATAGCACAAAAATAGGTGCAAACAGAGTATTTAGAAAATAAATTCTATGCTAAAATGTTAATAACATTCCAGCTCTCAAAATACAGATTAACGATACCCTCTGAGTATAGACGGGCATCATGCCTGTTAAAAAAATTGGTTTGTTGTAATAAAAGTTATCTTTCCGCAACTAACTTGTGTAATTCTTTAAACTATGAGAAATCTTTTAGTCCTTTTTTTATGCGTTATCATGCTTTCGTCTGTTGCAGGCAATGCTATCAAAGGAACGATAGCGGATGAAAACAAGCGCCCGGTAGAGTTCGCCAATATCCTCCTGCACCAGCATGGCAATACGGATTTTCTGAATGGCGCAACAAGCGACAGCCTCGGACAATTTTCACTGGATGCCCTCAAGGATGGTAATTACTTTTTAGAAGTAGTCTATGTTGGGTACAAGACGGATACGATAACGGATATCCAGCTTGAAAACAATGCCATAAAAGATGTAGGGGAAATCGCCTTAAAACTGGAAGAAAACACACTGAAAGGAGTGGAAATTTCCGCATCAAGGCCCACTATAGAACGTAAAGCGGACAGGATAGTATACAATGTAGAAAACAGCGCGAAATCGAGCGGCGAAAATGTGCTGGATTTATTACGTTCTGTTCCCTGCGTTACGGTAAACGGCAATGACCAGATACGCATCAACGGGAAAAGTGATGTTCAGGTAATCATTAACGGAAAAGTGGAAGTATTAAATACAGAGCAACTGGCAAACCTGTTAAAATCCATTCAAAGTTCAAACGTCAAAAAAATTGATGTAGTGAGCAATCCGTCCGCCCGTTACGATGCGGAATCAAAAGGCGGCGTACTGGAAATTCAGCTAAAATCGAGCCTGCAGACCGGTATGAACGGGTCTGTATATGCTAATTACCGCCAAAATGAATTTGCAAGTACTGAAATGGGTTTCAACATCAATGTGAATCACAAAAAATGGACATTAAGTACCAATTATAATTTCGGTTACAACAACAATTATCAGAAAAACACTTTTAAACGTGATTTCACAAGCGACAGCTCCATCATTCGTTTTGATGAAAAAAGTTATGATAGAAATAAATTTATCAATCACTACGCCAACCTGAGCTTAAAATACAATATCAATGATAAAAACACGATTGGTATTGGCGGCGAAATATTTCAATTTCATAATCCTCATACCGCCAATTCTCTTTTAAATGTATTCAACAATATTTCGATAAGTGAAAATCTGAATTCTATTCAGAAAACAATTAATACCTCTTACGGCAAAGGCATTAACCCTTCCGCCAATTTTAATTTCAGAAGTGTACTGGATAGTATGGGCAGTACGCTGGAACTAACGTATGATTATACCTATTCATATTTATATACCAACAGCCATTTAGACATGGGATTCTATGATTCTACCGATTCAGAGAAGCCCATTCCACATGCCGATTTTATTCAAGACAACCCGTACATTGTTAATTTGCATACCGCCCGATTGAACTACAACAAACCGTTGAAAAAAGAACACAGTATTGAGTTGGGTGTAAAATTTACATGGACAACAACTACCAATGACATACAATTTAAAAATCTGTCAGGTACAGAGTATGTGTTTGACAGCACCAAATCCAACAAATTTCAGTACATAGAAAATATTAATGCGCTATTTTCCACCTGGAGCAAAAACTGGAAAAAAGGCTGGAGCACCAATTTAGGACTGCGAATAGAACAGACCAATACCAATCAGCGATCTTACACGTTAAACAAAATAACCAAAAGGCACTACGTTGACTTCTTTCCGAGTGTATTTATTCAGAAAAACATAAAGGACAAACACAGTATCAATTTAAATTTCAGCAGAAAAATCAACCGTCCTGATTTCAATGACTTAAATCCTTTTCAGTTTTATCTGAGTCCGTATTCCATCTGGACCGGAAATGAAAACCTGAGGCCGCAGTATGCTAATATTACTGAATTCACCTACACTTACAAAAATGCCTACAGCTTTTTCATTGGCCATGAAAACCTGAATAACAACTACACCCATCTGATATTTCAGGATGACAGCACAAAAATTTCCACCTACAGGGCGTCGAATTTTAAAGTACGTAATAATCTGAATATAGGTGTCAATATCAATAAGGAGTTATTTAAGTGGTGGACCATTTCCTATTCCGCGCAATACACCTTTTTTAAATACAATTCCATTGTCAACAACTCCCCGTTTATCGTCACCTCTCATAAATTCAATATTTCACTGGATAATACATTTATTTTACCTAAAGATTTTACGATAAATGTATTTGGGTTTTACACTTCGCCGCACTACGATGCAACTGATATTATGCAAAGCGATGGCATGTTGAATATATCCGTTTCCAAGGCATTTTTTGACAAAAAGCTTCGTATCCGGTTAGCAGGCAATGATATCTTAGGCACTAAAAACATGTCTTACACGACTAACTTTTTTAATGTTAATTCCAAAACCACTAACCGATGGAGCTCCCGATTCTTCAGTTTAAGCGTCACCTATAATTTCCAGAAAGGGAAAAAGTTCCAGAATACCCGAATAAACAAGAGCAACGAAGAAGAAAAGAGCAGAATCGGCGGTTAAAAATTTTAATGAAAAATCAGACGCTTTTAAAGTGCACAGATTCATCACAAAACGGCTGACTTAAATTTATTTTTGTATTTTTAAAGCCTTAATTCACTTTAGAAATGCAGATAAAATTCGGAACCGACGGCTGGAGAGCCATCATTGCACAGGAATTCACAACAGACAACGTAGCGCGGGTAGCTGAGGCAACCGCCCTTTGGGTAAAATCCCTCTCAGCACAACCAACCATCGTCATCGGCCACGACTGCCGGTTTGGCGGGCCGCTTTTTACAGAAACGACCATTAAGGTATTGTGCCATCACGGCGTAAAGGTTTATGCGCATAAAGGTATCTGCTCTACTCCTATGGTATCATTAGGATGTGTAAAATTAAAGGCTGAAGCCGGTGTGGTGATTACTGCTTCTCACAATCCGCCATCCTACAACGGATTCAAACTGAAATCTCACTTCGGCGGCCCTACCACCCCCGCTGATATAGCCAAAGTTGAAGCACTGATACCTGAACAGACACTCATTCCTTCCGCTTCTCTGGAAGACTATATTCAATCCGGAAAGCTGGAATATGTGGATTTGGAAACCCTGTATTTTAACCATGTGGAAGCTTCCTTTGATATGAAAGCTATTCGTGAGTGCGGTATGATATTCGGATATGATGCCATGTATGGGGCGGGCCAGAAAATTGTCCGTCGCCTGCTGCCGGATAATTTAGTATATCTGCATTGTGATGAGAATCCCGGATTTAAAGGACAGGCGCCGGAACCGTTGCACAAAAATTTACTGGAATTTTCCGCACTGATTAAAAACTCCACGGATATTGAATTTGGATTTGCCAACGACGGAGATGCCGACAGAATCGGTTGTTATGACAATGAAGGTAACTTCATTGATTCGCATCATGTCATCCTGTTGCTGATTCACTATCTGCACAAATACAAAGGCCTGAGCGGTAAAGTAGCCATTTCATTTACCGTTTCCAACAAGATAAAAAAGATGTGTGAAGTATACGGATTGCCTTGCGATGTAACACCTGTTGGTTTTAAATATGTATGCGAAATTATGGTTAATGAAAAAGTGCTAGTCGGTGGAGAGGAAAGCGGCGGTATCGCGATAACCGGCCATATTCCGGAACGTGACGGTGTATGGATGGCGCTGGTGCTGATGGAATTTATGGCGAAAACAGGAAAATCCATCAAGGAGCTGATACAGGAAGTATATGAGGTGGTTGGCGAATTTGACTACGACCGCTACGACCTGCACATCTCTGAAGCATTGAAACAACAGGTCATTGCCAATTGCAAAAATGAAGTGTACAAGAATTTCGGCAAATATACGATTGAGCGTACAGAAGATACGGACGGCTGGAAATATTTCCTGCCAAATGAAGCCTGGATGATGATACGCGCCAGCGGGACAGAACCTGTACTTCGTGTTTATGCCGAAGCTAAAGACAGAGCGGCTGTCATTGATATTCTGGAAACGGTAAAAGCCGCCCTGCTAAACCAATAAATATGAGAAACAAAAAACACTTTACCGATACGCATTCGTTGCTGACGAACTGTATTTGTAAGCGTGTTGCCCTGATTCTCTTTATCCTTATCGTTTCTCCTGCTTTCTGTACGGGAATGCCTTCCAACAGTAAAAAACAGAAAGCTGCACTTCCGGCTATTCACGCTCCTTATACAACGGTGAAGGATTCTGTGTGGACTAATCATAACTGGGAAATCCATAACGATACTGTCTTTACCAATCAGTACGAAATCAAAAAGATAATCACCTCTTACGACCTGATTCCGGACACCATCCGGCAAAATGAGAATGTCTATTCCATCAGGTATGATACCGTCTTTCATTACGATTATATCGCTAAAGACCCGGCCTATAACTATACTGGTAAAATAAAGATGAGCAAACCCTTCTCATTTTTCCGCCCGTCTGAGGTACTGAACAAACCGAGGGTAGGGCTGGTGACGGGTTTTATCGGAGGTTTATATATCGGAGCCAATGCCTGGTGGAGTGGTGCCTGGTACTCCAAATACGACAGGACCAAGTTTCATTTTTTTAACGACTGGGGGGAATGGAATCAAATGGACAAAATCGCCCATGCCTATAGCTGCTACCTTGAAACCAAATGGACGTACGACCTCTACAAATGGGCGGGTGTAAAAGAAAAACACGCCATCTGGATCGGCATGCTGATGGGTAATATGTGGCAGTTATCTATTGAAATAAATGACGGGTTTCAGAAAAAATGGGGATTCTCCTGGCCTGATGTTTCCATGAATATTACCGGTTCCCTGTTATTCGGTATTCAGCAATACCTTTGGCACGACCAGCGTATACAAATGAAAATATCGGCATTCCCAACCAACTATTCCAAATACAACGACCCGCAAATAAAAGCCAGAACGGATAAATTATATGGTACTTCATTTGGAGAAATTTTACTGAAAGACTATAATTCACTAACCTTTTGGTGGAGCGTGGCTCCGGGAGCCTTTATCAAAAATCCAAACTCCAAATTCCCGAAATGGCTGCAGGTTTCTTTCGGATATGGTGCCGGCGGCATGCTGGGCGGCTACAAAAATGTATGGTCTAAGAATGACCTCGGTGGTGATGAAGACTTAAAAGATGTAGACCCCGCAGATATTATTGACCGCTCAGATATTCAGCGCTTACATCGGTTTTATTTTTCTTTTGATATAGACTGGACCAAACTTCCAGTAAAAAGGCACTGGGCAAAAGGATTGATGAAAGTATTGAATGTAATCAAACTGCCTGCGCCGGCGATAGAGTTTAACGATAACAAACACGGCAGCAAAGTGGCCTGGCACTGGATTAAATTTTAGCAGGATGCAAATCAACTCATTCCATTAATATTTTTTATGATAAAAGACGCTTTAGCAGAAATCTTTGAAAGAGACTTAATAAAACTGAAAGAAGAAATCAGTTTGTATAAGAAAGAAGATAATCTTTGGATAATTGAAAAACAAATCAGCAATTCTGCCGGGAATTTAGCATTGCATCTTATAGGCAACCTGAACCATTTTATTGGTGCAACGTTAGGCAATACGGGATATATGCGTGAACGGGATAAAGAATTTTCTAACAGGCATATTCCGGCTAAAGAGCTGCTTACAGCTATAGACAATACCATTAACATGGTCAAACAGACATTAAACAATCTGCCGGATGAAGACTTTGATAAAAATTTTCCGTTGGAAAAACACGGACAGACGGTTAAAACGGATTTCATGCTGCTACATCTGCTCGCCCATCTTGAATATCATCTCGGGCAAATCAATTATCACAGAAGATTGATTGAATAAAAAAAACCTCCGTATTCGGAGGTTTTTTATTCTCATAAATCTTGGATTATTTCACAAAAAAAGAAACAATAAAATAGGTTAATCCTGCCAGTAGTCCACTGATGGGAATAGTCAATATCCATGCCCACAATAAGTTAATCGTTACACCCCACCTTACTGCACTTAATCTTTTAGTAGCGCCTACACCTATGATTGCTCCCGTAATAGTATGCGTAGTGGAAACTGGAATACCCATTTGTTCCGTTAAGAATAAGGTAGTAGCGCCCGCCGTTTCTGCACAAACACCTTCCAGCGGAGTTACTTTGGTAATCTTTGTTCCCATCGTTTTTACAATCTTCCAGCCACCGCTCAGCGTACCTAAACTTATAGCCAGATAACAGGACAAAGGCACCCAGTCCGGCATAGCCTTAATATCTACAATATTTCCATTTGCTATAAGAGCCGCAGCGATAATACCCATAACTTTCTGCGCATCGTTACCGCCATGCCCGATGCTGAACGCCGCGGATGAAAGTAACTGTAGTTTTTTGAAATTATTCGCTGTACGCTGAGCACTCGGTTCTTTTATCTGCTCGTTATAGATAAAGGAAGCGATAATTATCAGCAGCATGACAATTAAACCGTAGCGGATAATTTTATTATCTCCCTTTTCAATCTCTTTAGATAAATCTTTTTTGATATCCACGCGGACGCTTTTCTCGAAATCAGCAATCTGATCGGGCTGGATGGGGACTTTAGCCAACATCATCTGCACCATTTTATCGTATCCCAACTCATGATGTTTCTTTGCGATAGGTTTTAATGAATCCGCCGCAGCCTGTGCAAATTCATATGCCTGTTGTTTAGTCGGGTCTTTTTTCGCGAGTATCTTTAACTGTTTCACTTTAAAGAACAATTTAACCTTATCATCAATACGGGAACCCGTCACCATATTAAGGTCTACATGCTCGGCTATTTCATTGGTTACCACTGTCGCGCCTTTACTCTCGTAATGCTTTACATATTCAAACGCCTTATGCGCATTTTCCGTAGCTTTCAGCAACTTCTCTTCATTTTTTGCTTTTTCATCAGCTTTTTCCGGGTCTGCTATGTCTTTTTTATATTTATCAACTCTGAAAAATTTCTCTACATTTTCGTCAATCTTATTTTCCTGAAAATGAATAAAGGTAAACCAGATAGCCACACAAGTCAGCAGTAAGACACCGGATTTCACCCATGTATTCCGGTTCATCATAATCAGTGTATAGAACATAGATATCACCATTCCGATAAGTGGTGCCAGAAAAATAAAGGCGATTGTTTTCAGTACTTTCGTACTGTCAATGATATCTTTCACCGGCATCAATCCTTTGTGCTGAATAAACGCATGTGTGATGGCAGCGCCTGCGAACCCTCCAATCAGTGTATGAGAGGAAGAGGAAGGTATACCATACCACCAGGTTAGCAGATTCCAGATAATCGCCGCTATCAATCCGGCAAAGATGACGGGCAGGGTGATATACCCTTCATTAACCGTCTTTCCAATGGTATTCGCCACCGCATGGTCTTTGAAAATCAGGAAAGCAACGAAATTGAAAAATGCCGCCCACAGTACCGCCTGAAACGGCGTCAATACTTTCGTAGACACAACTGTGGCGATAGAATTGGCTGCATCATGAAATCCGTTGATATAGTCAAATATTAAGGCTAATGCAATTATAATAATGATAAATTCCATTTTTTTTAGTTTAAAAGTTTACGAGTTATGTATATCGAAAATCCTTTCTATGATTGTACGGTATAAAACCCGGATGCAGACATTATGAATACTTGATTACAATTGACTCTATCACATTCGATGCATCCTGGCATTTATCGGATACTAATTCCAGTTCTTCGAATAGGTCTTTCATGACAATAATCTTGACAGGATTGTCTTTATTATTGCGAATCAAATCACCGATGGCCTGATTGTATAACAAATCCACTTTTGATTCATATCCGTGAATGTTCAAACAAGCGGCGTTTACCTTATTCAAATTTTTCATATCTCGCAATTCGTAAATCGCGGTTCGCAATGCCTTTACTGACTCGTCGTTTAATTCCGACATCTTCAAAACATAATCGTTAAACTCCGTAAACTCATAATTTTTCATCTTGTTGCCCACTTCATCAATATAGTCAACCACGTCGTCCATGGCAGCTGCCAGTTCATGTATATCTTCCCGGTCGAACGGAGTGATGAAATTTTTACTCAGTTCAACATACAGATTGTGCACCACATCATCTGCCTGGTGTTCCAGATGCCCGGTTTGCGCCAGTATTTCAAATCTTTTTGAATCCGTCTCTTTCATCGCGGACAAAAACACTTCGCTCATCTTCACAGATATATCCGCTGTCTGTTCAAACAGGTTCTGAAAGATTTTGTCTTTGGGTTGGAATAATTTTAAAAATGAGAATGCCATAATTGTTTGATTTTATTGTTATTAATTTTGTTTATGTCTATAAAAATTTAAAAGGCGAACTGCATTTGAAAACGCCATAAGCCGGATAATTTATTGGTGGTTTTGTTTTGTGCTAAAATATAATCTGTCTGTAATTTAAACGCATTCTTAAACACATAATAGGCAAAGCCGAAATCATATTCATTGATGGTGGGTATATTACCTGTTTTGCCTGAAAAGGAACGGTTAAACCTGAATCCGATTTCAACATGTTTCTTGAACAGATACGATGCGGTGGCATAAGCCGATTGTCCGGCAAGATACAACTTATTGTCTTGTGCTTTTCTGAATACATAGCCGCCGGTTGTAGTGAATCCCTTATACTTTAAGATGGCATCCGCGTAAACAGAGTGAACATTTCTTCTGACGGAATCAGCAACTGCGGTCCCGCCCAATTGCCCTTTCTGCATAGCCGGCTTGTTATTAAAATCGTATGCCACACCGATAGCCAGTTTAGGTTTTTCTTCCCTCACAAAATCCTGAAAGGTAAAATCACCATTATCCTTAAACTCACCCATCGGCAGCAAATCAAAACGAACAGTATAGTCTAAATGCTGTACATCTACGGCAGTATAATTTCTGCCTTCACCGGAAGCGATACTAACCCGCGGCTTGAACACACATTTTTTTCCGATATAGCCATACAACTGAAACCCAAAATCCCTGTCCAGTTTGAATAACGCATTGGTAGTGGAACGTTCCACAAAAAATTGCCGTTCTGCCGAAGTTATTTCTTCCCTGTCACCCGGAAGTTTTCCCTGTCCAAACTGAATGGCAAACTGATGCACCGGCCGGTAACGGGCGTATCCGTCTAACAGGATATTAGCCGCTTTCACATCTCCCGGTGATAAACTCAGTTGTACATAATAATCCAATTTCTGATTCAGAAAATAGCCTTTAAATTTTAACCGTACCCTTCGTGCCTGCAATTGAGTGGTTGGTTTGCTGGTCTTGTCAAAAACTTTATTGACATCTATCCTGCTTTGGAACATTACGCCAAAGTTTAAGGACATTGTAGAGTCAGGGTCAGAAATCGTTAAACCATTTCCGAATTTTAACGAAACATTCGCATTCCCTGCCATTACTTTTATCGTCTGACTATTAATGACTAAAAAAATAATCAAGAGATTTTTGATTGAAAAACTGGTTTCATCTGTGTGGTGTGTGTTATTGGTGTGTGTGTCAATACAATCATTTACAACAATAAAAAACGACGCACTGAATGGCGTCGTTAATCGATAACTCCTTGTGTGTAAGAAAGAATTATTCTTATGCTTTAAAGTCAGATTATTCCTGTAAATCATTGGTACAAAGTTCTGCAATAAGCTTCAAAATAAGTATGACTATTATCAGGTGAAGTTTTAAACAGGCGATTGAGCAATAAGCAGCATTTTGTTAATTAATTGATTACCTTGTTATTATAATTATAATTTTGAATATTTTAGAAGAAATGACAGACTACTTCAATTTCATTCACAAAAAATTCACAAAAAAGACAGGAAAAGTGCCCAGAAATTTCAAGCAAAAAAGCATTGTTTGATCATGGTTAAAATTATTTTTTGGCCGATTTCCGTTCAGTCAGTTTTTTATCTTCTGTTTCTTTATTAAGAAATTCGTTTAGTTTTTCAACGGGAAATGTTGATTTAATTTCACCAAACTGGTTAACTGAAATTTGGAACCCTTCCAGTTCTTTGTGGAGCTTAGGAGTCGTTTGTTTTTTCTTTTTACTCACGGGCGGGTTATTCGGATGTCTAAATTACCGATTCCTGACGTAATGTTTGAATATTTTCCTAATTTTAATCAGACAAGTAATGTAGATGCATACTGCTGACTATTATATAAACGGAATTTTACAAAAAGACAGGATTGTTTTGAGCAAAGCCATCACCGTCATGGAGAGTACGAAGCAGGAAGACGGGTTACTGGCAGAAGAAATTTTACAGGCTTGTTTGCAGACAAATAACAGCAGCCGGCGTATTGGGATTACAGGTGCGCCTGGGGCCGGAAAAAGTACATTTATTAATGCTTTCGGCAAATTGCTGCTGGAGGACAAAAACTCTATTGCCGTATTGGCCGTAGATCCGTCCAGCACTATCAGCAAGGGAAGCATACTGGGTGACAAGACGCGAATGGAAGATATATCAAATCATCCTGCCTGCTATATCCGCCCTACTGCCAGCAGTAACACAATGGGCGGCGTGGCGCGCAAGACAAGAGAAACCATTATTCTATGCGAAGCATTTGGTTTTGATTATATCTTTATTGAAACGGTGGGGGTCGGACAGTCGGAAACCATGGTCAAAAATATGGTAGACCTATTCGTACTGTTGCTGTTGCCCAATGCAGGCGATGAGCTGCAGGGTATCAAGCGGGGTATTATGGAAATGGCGGATATGGTGATTATACATAAATCAGACCATGCCAGCGAAGCGGCCGCAAAGACCGCAGCTGCACAGGTAAAACTTGCCTTACACCTTTTTGCACCAAGCGAAAAAAACTGGAACACTCCTGTCCTGAATGTATCTTCCTTAGAAATTACCGGCATGCAGGAATGTAAACAACAACTGGATGCGTATTTTCTGCAAATGGAAAATTCCGGATACCTGAGTCACAACAGGACACAACAGCAAATCCAGGCACTGGAAGAACAGACTTTAGAACTGTTAAAAAGCAAACTGTATTCAGACTATAGTGTTCATCAACTGAAAACCGAACTGGAGCAAAAAATTATACGTTGTGAAACAGATGTCAGCAGTGCCGCGAAAATACTTGCTGAAAAGATATTAAAGTAAGTTACTTTATTTCAGCACTTCTACTTTATCTACAAAATATTTGGTTTCGCCCTGCCAGGGCAGGTTCTTTATTTTCTCTTTGTAATGAAGCCTCACCATTTTACCTTCCATAATACTTAACTGATCCGCTAACTGTTTATCTTTAACGGAAAACGCCCAGGTATTATTGGCAACCGCGCTACCCACACCCGGGTTCACGCTCCCCACATTCAATTCGCCTTCATAAGTCTTAAAAACAAATCCTTTCGTAGAAAACTTTATCAGCATACCCGCTCTGTTGCCTTCGCTGTAGGTAAAGTTGAAATAGAGGAAGGTGATGGCTGCCGTAATGATAGATATCAATATAAAAAACAATATCAGTTTCCTGAAGAAATGCTTTACAGGATGTGTTGGCTTATTGACCGGTGTTGCGGATGAACCGGAACTATTTAACGGAGGTTGCTCTACCATTTCAATTATTTTTACTAATTTAATCATTAATTTTGAATACGATATGAATTAAAAAATGGAAACCAGCCAGACAAAGACATTCAGAGAGCAATACCGTGCGGGTGAAATCGGAAAGCATTATTCCGGAAGACTGCATTTCTGGTTTACCACCTTGTGGTGTTTAGGACTGATAGCGGTTTGTATTGCGTTCATCCATCAGCCCACCTGGAAGGAATGGCTGATTATACCATTAGTTTTTTTGTATATCAACTTTGTAGAATATATAGGACATAAAGGCCCCATGCATCACCGGAAAAAGTATCTGGAGAAAGTTTTTATCCGCCATAGTATGCAGCACCATCGTTTTTTTACTAAGGAGAATATGAGTTTCGATTCTGCTCAGGATGTAAAAGCTGTATTATTTCCTCCGGTTTTGCTACTCTTCTTCTTTTTCGCATTTACATTGCCGGCAGCGTTATTGTTTTATTTCTTTTGGTCGTTCAATGCTGCGCTGTTATTCGTATTAACCGTTTTTTCCTATTACCTGAATTACGAATGGCTGCACTTCGCCTATCATTTGCCGGAAGACCACTTTGTGGCCAAACTGCCATTTATCAGTACTTTGCGAAAACTGCATCATGCCCATCACGATGTTCACTTAATGACGAAGTATAATTTCAACATCACCTATCCTGTATTTGATATCCTTTTCGGAACATTATACCAGGAAAAATAGCAACCACTCAAAGGGTTTAAAAACCCTTTGAGTGGTTTGCAGAAGAAAAACCGTAACAAAATTTGTTTTTACAATACGTTTTATATAAATTTGTTTACCATACACAAAGCTATGTTACAGCATACAGCATACAGCATACAGCATACAGCATACAGCATACAGCATACAGCAATAACCAAATTTCCTTTACAACATACTTCAACGGCTAAAAGGGGTGAAACCCTTTGAGCCATCGTGTAATTACTGACAAATTAATCGTATGCACCAAATCCAAATCCCAACATATAAACACATACCACAAATACTTGCATTAAACAGCAAGTATTTGATCAATCATTTATCTGATAGTGAGAAACAAAATGGTTTTATTCGTATTGAATATAAAAGAGAAGATTTAGAAAAAATAATTGACCATAAAGAAATTGTAATTGCAACAGACAATGGAAATGTTATTGGTTATTTTTTAGTTGGAAGAGAAAGTGAAAAATCAGAATTAGAATTTCAAAAGAAAATGACTTTAATTCTTCATGATTCAGGAAAGTTTGAATATAAAAGAATCGGATTTGGCTGTCAGATCTGTATTGATGAAAAATATAGAGGTAATGGTATTTCAAAAACTATGGTAGATACCTTAAAGGAGTTAGTAATGAAGAAATATGATTATCTGCTTAGCACAATATCATCCGACAACAAAGTATCATTACAAAATAGCACTATGGTGGGTTGGTATCCAATAGATTTAATTGAATTTCCAACATATTATTTATTAAAAGTTAAATTATGAAATTCTTTTGCTTACACGAAGGTTTTTACGAAGGTGTTCCGTTGCGGCTTGAACAGCTAAAGGCAGCATGTAAAAAACTGAGTGTTGAATTTATCGCATTGGATAGTTTAACGATTGATTACACCAATTTACCAACGCTCGGCAAAACAGACCTGCTTTACAATACAGCAAGAGGCTCTCAAACATTGGAAAGTATTTTGCTAAATGATGAAGTGACTACATTTTATGTCAAAAATCCTACACTCAACCAAACGCTTTCAACAACAGACTGGAGTATCTTGCATGACAAAGCGAAATTACTTACACCAAAAACCATTTTTCATATAACGGCGGACAGGAAATTATTAAAAACTTATGTGGAATATTTAGGCGGCTTTCCAATTATCATTAAAGCATCAGGCAGCACCAGAGGCATTGGCACCATTAAAATAGACAGCTGGCAAAACCTGGTCTCCACTGTTGATTATTTGATAACCACCGGTGATAGATTTATTCTGCGCCAGTTTATAAAAGCCAAAAGCGGCTGCCGTTTAATGGTGCTGGGCAACGAGGTAATTGCCGGTGCTGATTTTGAAATGAATAAGGATGACTTCAGAAATGCGGTAGATTTAACGCAGGTAAAATACACTAAGCGAATTTACCCGGAAACCGTAAACCAAACTGCTGTAAAAGCCACGCACCTGGCGAATGTAGAATTGGGTGGTGTTGATTTTTTGGAAGATGAAAATGGAAATTATTATTTACTGGAAGTTAATTTCCCAAGCGGATTCAGCGGCTTGATTGATGTGTGTGGTGTAGACATACCTTATAAAATGGTAGAATACTTAAAGAAAAAGGCGGATGGAAAAAATTGAGCTCATAGAACAAACCATCCATAAAATTGACGACCTGATAAAGGAACAATTACCTGAAAGCAAATACCAGTTTGAACTGCACGACCTTATCACCAATACAAAATATTTCAGAGGTTTGGACGAACCATTTCATTGGGGTTCGGTTTATAAATTGTTTGTAGTGGCAGAGATTATAAAAATGAGTGAAGAAGGTTTTTTTAAAATAGATGATGAGATTGACTTGCATAAAGAGAAATATATTAATGGTAATGGTATTGGTATTGGTAAATATTTGTCACATGTAAATAAACTATCTTACACGGATGCTTGTAAAATGGTAATGGCAGTTTCAGACAACCTTTGTGCGGATGAGTTATTGAATATTGTTAGTCTGGAAAGACTAAATAACTTATTTAAAAATGCAGGTTGTCACCATTCCAAACTATCAGTAAATCTTGACACCATGGTTAAAGATTTATTTAATGGAATTGAAAATAATGTTGGTGTCAACTATTTTCATAGTAATGAATATTTTAGTCATTTTCAAAAATCACTTTCTGAGCTTTTAAAAGAGAATCACACGAATGTTAAAGACATTAATGTTTGTTTTCAATTCATATTGAATGGCTATTTATCTGATAATGGCACAAATCTGTTAAGAGAGTTTGTGTTATTGCCTAATGTTCACTCAAGAATTGCATATTACTTGCCATTTGGTAATTATTTACTTAAAGGAAAAACTGGCATGTTAGGAATTGGAATAGTAAATAATGAAAACGCTGCAATTATTCATAAAGAAACTAAAAAAACCGTTGGCTATTTTGCCATAAATACTAAAGATAATAAGAAAAGATATTTTCAAACTAATGATACATTCGGTTCAATCGGCTTAGAAATAGTAAAACTTTATGAACAAATGGATAAGCAAACTAAATAATAGTTGGTGGCAAATACTGGTATTGGTTGCCTTATTGGTTATTATGAACCTTGGTATCAAAACCTTAACAAAAAATGGTATCAGCGGTGCAGAAATTTTATTGTTGCGCAGCAGTTGTAATTTATTGGCAGCATTTGCCATTGCAGGTTTTACCAAAACAAGCATTGTACCCAAACAGCCCAAATTACAGGCAGGTGCATTTGTTTGCTTAGGCTTAAGTTTGCTCTTAATATTCACAGCTTATCAGTATATTTCAGCAGGTTCTGTAAGCAGCCTGGATAGGCTGGATATCCCATTATTAGTGCTTATAGCAGCTGTAAGCGGCAAATCAACAGTTTCTCAGGTTTTATTGGCTCTTTTATCTTTTATTTTAGTGGTTTTACTGCTCGTGTTAAACAAAACCACCAATGAGAATCCCTTAGGCTATTTCATTGTTTTGTCAGCGGTTGTAATTATCTGCATCAATACCATATTACAAAAGAAAATTGCCGCAACGGAAAACATCCAGACCATTATTTTAATTACCAGTTTAAGTTCGTTTTTCTGGAGTGGCATTCGCTGCTGGCAAACACACGCTACTTTTGCAAATATTCACACTGGCAGTTTGCTGGTAATTATTGGCTTAAGTATCATCAACCTAATCATTTTCTACATTATAAACGATATTTACAAAAAATACCATCCTGAAGTGGTGCGCTATCCCTATTTGTTAGCTGCTTTTATGACAATGATACTGGAAATGATCATTGCGCAAAAACTATCCAGTCCGGTGCTTATCTTTGGTAACATTTCTATTCTTATCGTTTTAACACTTTTAGTAAGAAGCAGACAGCAACAACCGCTCAAAGGGTTTAAAACCCTTTGAGCGGTTAGAAAAATAGGTTAAAATCTCTTATTTTACAGTAAACCTATTTATATTTACGATGTTAGTAAATTCAGTATCTTTATACTTCATGAAGTCCGTTTATAAAATTCTTTTTAGCATTTGTTGTTTGCTTTTTGCAGTTCAAGGCTTCGCCACGCACAACCGGGCGGGTGAGATCACCTACAGGCATGTAGCAGGGCTTTCCTATGAATTCACCATTACCACCTATACCAAGGTAAGCGGGCTTAGCGGCGATGCGGACCGTCAACGCCTTGGAATATCCTGGGGGGATGGTACATTTGACTCATTGTCCAGAGTCTCAGAAATTTTCTTAGATGCGGATATCAAGCAAAACAAATATATAGGCGTTCATACCTATTCTGCACCCTTCACCTATGTTGTCGGGGTTTCTGATCCCAACCGGATTGATAACATCATCAATATCAACAATTCTGTCAACACGCTCTTTTACCTGGAAGATACCGTAAAAATTTTAGACCCGAATGTTATCGGATACAACAATTCTCCGCAATTACTGAATCCTCCCATTGAGTACGGAAATGTCGGACAGATATTCATTCACAACCCCAATGCCTTCGATCCGGACGGTGACAGTTTGACTTTCTCCATCATGTCACCGCTGCAAGCCAGCGGATTGCCGGTTAATGGATATACACCCCCTAATTTAATATTTCCCGGACCGGATAATCAGATATCCATCAACCAGCAAACGGGTGAATTGAAATGGGAATCGCCGCAGCAGGCCGGTATCTACAATATTGTCATCCTCATCAGGGAATATCGCGCAGGCATACTTATAGGTACCGTTATCCGTGATTTACAAATCTTCATTGATGCCACCTTAAACTCACCGCCTGTGCTGAATGTGCCGATTAAAATCTGTAAAATCGCAGGGGATACGATTTTATTTACCGCGACTGCATCAGACCCAAACATTACAGATATTGTAACGTTAAGGGCGAATGGAGCGCCGTTTATTGTCAGCAACAGCCCCGCAACATTCACAGTTGGAAGCCCTGCAAATCCGGTCAGCGGTAATTTCAGGTGGAATACCAATTGCAGCCATCTGATAAAAAATGACTATCTGGTAGTATTTAATGCGGTAGATAATTTCCGCTCACCTCCACTTACAACCTCTAAAACACTTTCTATTACTTTACTGGCACCACCGCCTAAAAATTTCACAGCAACACTGAATGTTTCCAACAAAACAGTTGCACTGCGCTGGGACAGCCTGTATGCCTGTTCCGGCAATCCTAAATTTTTAAATTTTTCCGTTTGGAGGAAAAAAGGATGCAATACACCTCTTGACAGCTGCAGTACCAATTTAGCCGCGTTAGGGTATGAATTAATTGCTACTACAACTAATTATACTTTTATTGACAATACCATTCGCTCGGGCAATGTATATAGCTACAGGGTAGTGGCTAATTTCGGCGATCGAAGCAACGCGGGCATAATACTGAACAGGTTTTCCGGGCTGGCCAGTGAAGAATCCTGTGTGGTGATTCCGGCTGATATACCATTGATTTATAATGTTGATGTCAGAACAACAGATGCCGCAGCCGGACAAATTTATGTGGAATGGTCAAGACCATTTGCGAGTCGCTTAGATACCATTACCAATCCGGGTCCGTATGTGTTTAAACTTTTCCGTGCAACAGGGTTAAACGGAACAAATTATACTTTAATAAAAACGGTAACTGCAAATACGTTTTCTGAAATCACAGACACTACACATCTGGATACCGGATTAAATACTGTAAATACCGCCTATAATTATAAAGTGGTATTCTTTGCCCGAACAAATGACAGCCTGGGCAGCAGTGAAGCAGCCTCCTCCGTTTTTCTTAGTGTTGGTGCGGCGTTTGAGACATTAAACCTCTCCTGGATTTTTAATGTTCCATGGACCAATAGCAGTTATGTTATTTTCCGTAAGCTTCCCGGAGGGAGTACGTTCGATTCGCTGACAACCGTAACAACAACTACATACAGCGATACTAATCTGGAGAACGACAGTTTATATTGCTACAAAATTAAAGCGATTGGCAGTTATTCCATTTCCGGACTTAAAACACCGCTTATCAATTTTTCTCAGGAAGCCTGTGCTCGTCCAAGCGACACCATTCCGGCGTGTACACCTGTTTTAGAAATTTCTAATTTCTGCACGGACAGTAATTTAGACACAACAGAGTACAAGAATTATCTGAAGTGGACATATAATCAAACCATCAGTTGTAAGACGGAAGATATTGTGCTGACAAGAATATTCTATGCCAAAACTTCAGCAGATACATTAAAACAAATCGACAGTATCATCGGGAATGTATTCAACAACTACACCCATGTACTGACTATCCGAAGCCTTGCCGGATGTTATGCGGTCCAAGCTGTCCGTAAAAACGGAAATACAGGTTTACTTTCCAACAAAGTATGCGTCGATAACTGTCCAATCTATAAGCTGCCTAACACTTTTACCCCTAACGGCGACGGTCAGAATGACTTGTACACTCCTATCTTCCCATACCGGTTTGTAGAAAAAATTGATATGAAGATTTATAACCGCTGGGGCAATCTTGTTTTTGAAACCACTGACCCCGATATTAACTGGGACGGTACGGATTATAAAACCAGAAAGCCATTATTTACCGGAGTGTATTACTATGTTTGTGATGTATATTTCCAAACCATTGACGGTATTAAGAAGACGAGCAAACCACTCAGCGGATATATTCAACTGTTTCGCGAATAAAGATTATCAGTAGTTGAATATACTGCCCAACTTAATAAATATCCATTCGGCACATGTTTACAGGTATCATAGAGGAAATCGGAGCAATAACCAACGTTAAAAAAGAGGGTAACAATATCCATTTTACCATAAAAAGTAAGATTTCCAAAACACTTAAAATTGATCAGAGCGTCGCGCACAATGGTGTCTGCCTGACTGTGGTAAAGAAAGACACCTCCTCTCATACCGTTACCGCCATTAAAGAGACATTGGACATTACGACCTTATCAAAATGGAAAAAAGGTTCTAAAATAAATTTAGAACGGGCCATGGTAGCGGGTGCGCGCCTCGACGGACATATGGTACAGGGACATACAGACCAGACGGCTACCGTTATCGATATAAAAGAACAAAACGGCAGCTGGGATTTTTATTTTGAGTTTGATGCATTGCCCAAATTTACTCTGGTAGAAAAAGGCTCTGTCTGCATAGATGGCACCAGCCTGACAGTGGTCACGACCAAAAACAAAAAATTTTCTGTCTCTATTATCCCCTACACATACGAACATACTATCTTCTCCACTTATACTGTGGGCACACAAGTAAACATTGAGTTTGATATTTTAGGAAAATATGTGGAAAGACTGATGAAACAGTACAAATAAAAAGCTCACCCAAGTGGGTGAGCCTGCCGTACTCTAAAAAACTGAGGATGTTTATTGTGTTGGTTAGTTTTTACAAATCAATTCTCAAACTTTGATAAGATTCTCCGTGCTGAGTAATATCCAATCCTAATTCTTCTTCTTCTTTTGTTACCCGAATCGGATCAATGAGATTGGTAATATAATATAATGCATAAGAACCAAGAAATGCGAATGCAGCCACGCCGACTAATCCTATCATATGATGGACAAAAGTCTTCGTTTCGCCGTATGCCAATCCCCAATCGGTGATACCGGTTCCATAATCCGCAGCAAAAATACCGGTCATAATCATACCAACCATACCGCCTACACCATGGCAAGGGAATACATCCAACGTATCATCAATCGTTGATTTATTTTTGAAATGAACCGCCATATTACTGACAGCCGCAGCAACAGCCCCAATAGCTATACTCTCTCCCACATTCACAAAGCCGCAGGCAGGAGTGATCGCCACTAAACCAACCACCGCACCAACACAGGCGCCGATAGATGAAATTTTATTGCCGCGCATTGCGTCCATTAATACCCATGAAATCATGGCAGCAGCTGCTGCAGTATTAGTTGTAGCAAAGGCATTGGCAGCTTTGGCATTCACGCCTAATGCGGAACCAGCATTGAATCCGAACCAGCCAAACCAGAGCAAACCGGTACCGATAATTACATAAGGAACATTAGCAAACTCATGTGTGCGTTCGCTTTCCGTTCTTGGCCCCAGGAACAATGCACCTGCTAAGGCTGCAAATCCGGCAGTCATATGTACAACCGTACCTCCGGCAAAGTCTAAGATTCCGTATTTAAACAAAAGACCATCAGGATGCCAGGTCATATGACAAACCGGTGCATAGATAAAAATGAAGAACAAAGTGATGAATAGTAAGTACCCTGAAAACTTTACGCGTTGTGCAAATGATCCTGTAATGAGCGCCGGCGTAATGATGGCGAACTTTAACTGGAACATGGCAAACATGGCAAATGGAATTGTTGCAGAAAAAGTTTCATTCGGCTTCAAACCAACTCCCTGAAACATTTTATACGTAAACGGATTGCCGATGATACCGCCTATATCATCTCCGAAACACAGGCTAAATCCGAATGCCACCCAAACGATACTCATCAGCCCCAGACATATTACACTCTGAAAAACCGTAGAAATGATATTCTTACGGTTTGCCATACCGCCATAGAAAAAACCCAATGCCGGTGTCATGATTAACACCAACGCGGATGCCACTAACATCCAAGCCGTATCACCGGTATTGATGTCGCCGGCACTGCTGCCTGTAAGTTTCTGTCCGGGATTAAAAGCCCCAGCAACCACTAATGCCAGAAAAATGAAGGCGGGAAGTAAATATTTTTTTCGCATTGCCATAACTGATAAATTTTAAAGGTTAATAATTGATTTAGCTAAGTAATTGAATAATTTTTAATTATTTTAGAGAAATAGCATTGTTTAATCATTTATTAACGAAAAATAAATCACATTTATTTTTTTATAACTTTTAAATTACGAAAAAAAATGACACTAACAGCTGATTATCAGTATCATAAACTATAATACATTAAAAATAAACTAAATAAAATTATTGGGAAAGTTTTAATTATATCGATTAATAACCTAGAACTTTGAGCATTGCATCTGAACTTTGCTCTTCAGCAAACACTTCATAGGTCAATTTTCCATTCGCATCCTTATCAATGATAATGTTTTTAGGAGAAGGAATAAGGCAGTGTTTGGTTCCTCCATATCCGCTTAATGAATCCTGGTAGGCACCAGTATGGAAAAACCCGATATATAATTTCTGGTCGCCGATTATTTTTGGCATATACACCTGATTGATATGTACTTCCGAGTTATAGTAATCACTGACATCACAGCTAAGCCCACCTATAATGGTACGCTGATAAGCCTGATTCCAGTTGTTGATAGGCAATAATATAAACCGCTGATTCATTCCCCATACGTCAGGAATGGTGGTCATCAGAGATCCGTTAATCATGTACCACAACTCGCTGTCGTTTTGCTTTTTCTGTCCGATGATTTCAAAGATATTGCATCCGCTTTCGCCTACCGTAAAGTTTCCGAACTCCGTATAAATATTTGGATGGTCGATTTCTGCTTCGTCACAGAAATTTTTGATTTTACGAACAATTTCCTCCACCAGGTAAGCGTAATCGTACTTGGAGCCTAATGAATAGCGGATAGGCATGCCGCCGCCGATATTGATGCTGTTAAGTTCAGGACAAACCTGTTTCAGCTCCACATACATGGTCAGCGATTTATTCAGTTCACTCCAGTAATACGCAGAATCCTTAATACCGGAATCAATAAAAAAGTGAAGCATGCGCAGTTTGATATTTGCATTCGGCTTGATCTTCTCTATATAAAAAGGAATTAAGTCGCGCTGACGAATACCCAAACGGGAAGTATAAAACTGATAGTTCGGCTCTTCTTCCGCGGCGATACGGACACCAATATTCAAATCCTTCTCAAAATTGAGGAAGGCATCGAATTCTTCCATATTATCCAGTACTGAAACGACATTGGTAAATCCGTCTTTTATCAATGCCAGGATAGCGTCAGTATAATGTTTGGGTTTAAACCCATTACAGATAATCCGGATTTTTTTGTCTATTTTCTTTTTTTTCAATAAGGCGCGAATCAAGTCTATATCATACGCGCTGGAGGTTTCGAGCTGTGCGTTATTTTTTAATACCTCATTCAACACATGGGCAAAGTGATTACTTTTGGTACAATAGCAATAATAATAATGCCCGTTATATCCCACACTTTCAAACGCTTCATAGAACCACCTTCGCGCACGGTTGATATTTTCACCTATCTTAGGAAGGTAGGTAAGTTTCAGGGGTGCACCATGTTGTTCGATAACGCTTTTCAAATCTATTTTATGAAAACGAAGCCAGTTATCTTCCAAATCAAAACCATCCTGAGGAAAGTAATAGGTTTGTTCAATAAGGTCTATATAACGGTCTCTCATATCGCGACGGGTAGTTTACAATTATTTAGATTGCAAATGTACTAACAAAATGTATTACTTTTGCGTCAAAATTACAGTTTGCCATTAGCACAAGGCATAGAGAAGATGAATATATACCAGGAAATACAACAGGAGGTCTGCACCGCATTTCCCGCATTATTCGGAAGTGAGGCAACACCGGAAAAAATTACCATCAATGAGACTCCCAAAGATTTTACAGGGGATATCACGCTGGTAGTATTTCCATTATTGAAACTGACCAAAAAGAATCCGGAAGAATCAGCTAAAACTATTGGAGAATATTTAGTAACGCAGCACAAATTTGTTACCGCTTATAATGTTATTAAAGGATTTTTAAATTTATCCATCGATACTTCATATTGGATAAATTATATCCTGCAATACGACATACATCAGGCCCCTGCTGAAAAACAGCAGAAAGTTCTGATAGAATATTCTTCCCCAAACACCAATAAGCCCTTACATTTAGGACATATCAGAAACAATGTGCTGGGTTATGCACTGGCCGGCATTTATCAGGCAAACGGTTATAATGTTATTAAAGCTAATCTGGTGAATGACCGGGGTATCCATATCTGCAAATCCATGCTAGCCTGGAAAAAATTCGGCAATGGTGAAACACCGGAAAGCACGGGGCTGAAGGGTGATAAGCTGGTAGGAAAATATTACGTCGAGTTTGATAAACATTACAAACAACAGATAGAAGAATTAACGGCACAAGGTAAAACAAAAGAAGAAGCCGAAAAACAGGCTCCCATCCTGCTGGAAGCACAGGAAATGCTGCGCCTTTGGGAAGCCGGCGACAAAGAGGTGATGGCTTTGTGGAAGACGATGAACAGCTGGGTATATGCCGGTTTTGAGATTACCTATAAAAATCTGGGCGTTGATTTCGATAAATTTTATTATGAATCGGACACCTACCTGCTGGGAAAAGATATCATTGAAGAAGGCATTCAAAAAAATGTTTTCTATAAGAAAGAAGACGGCAGCGTCTGGATAGACCTGACTCCGGATGGCCTGGATCAGAAGCTGGTACTGCGAGCGGACGGCACTTCGGTTTACATTACACAGGATTTGGGAACAGCAGATTTAAAATACAATGACTTTAAAATGGATACATCCATTTATGTGGTAGGAAACGAACAAGACTACCATTTTAAAGTTCTGAAATTAATCATGCAGAAGCTGGGCAGACCTTATGCCAATGGTATACATCATTTCTCTTATGGCATGGTAGATTTACCAAGCGGCAAGATGAAATCGAGAGAGGGAACTGTGGTAGACGCGGATGACTTGATGGAAGATATGATTCTCAATGCAAGGGAGCAGACGGAAGCGCTTGGAAAAATTAATGCTTTCAGCGAAGACGAAAAAGAGGCTTTATTCAAAACAATCGGATTGGGCGCTTTAAAATTTTTCCTGCTTCGGGTGGATCCGAAAAAACGAATTTTGTTTGACCCTAAAGAGAGCATAGACCTGCATGGGTATACCGGACCTTTCGTTCAGTACACGTATGCCCGTACGAGAAGTATCATAAGAAAGAATCAGGAATCAGGATATCGGGATATATATCAGTCTCCTCTTTCAAAAGAATTCGTGCATCCGACAGAAACAGAATTGATAAAGATACTTTATAAATATCCGATCGTGCTGGAAGAATGCTGCAAAGAGATGAATCCGGCGCAGTTAATCGACTACGCCTACGAGGTGGCAAAAACTTATAATAAATTTTACACAGATTGTTCTATCTTAGCCGCCGAAAAAATTGAACAGAAAAATTTTCGTGTACTTCTTACTGAACGAACCGGAGAAATCCTCAAAAAGTGTTTTTCCATAGTAGGCATAGAAGTTCCGGAAAGAATGTAAGCCAGTCGATGGCCGATAGTCCTCGGGCCATAAGATTTATTTCAAAATTAAACCACCATACTCTACGGACTAAAGATTATGGACAACACAACATGGAATTATATCTAAAGAAAGTACGAAATAAAGGGAGAGGCGTTTTTTGTACAGTTGATTTACACGAAGGAGATATTATTGAAGTTTGCCCGGTTATCGTGTGCCCTCCCAAAGATTGCAAGCATTTAGACAAGACACATCTTTTTCATTATTATTTCCAGTGGGGAGATGATGGCAAGAGTGCCGGCGTCGTTTGTGGTTATGGAGCCATGTACAACCACTCATACAACCCGAATGCCGTATATGAGACATTCTACGAAAAAGAAATTTTCAGGGTAAAGGCGCGCAGATTCATTCCTGCCAACTCGGAAATTACCATCAACTATAATTTTTATCCGGATGAGCAGACGTTAGTCTGGTTTGATATTGCAAAACAAAAGGCTGAAAAAGCAAAGAAGGTTTCTAAAAAATAATACTCTTGATAAAGAAAAAGCCGCTTCCCGGGAAGCGGCTTTTTCTTTATCATTGAGCGGGATTAATACTCATCCTCATTAAACAGAAAATCTTCTTTGGTCGGATATTCCGGCCAGATATCCTCAATGCTTTCATATAATTCCTCATCATCATCCAGCTCCTGCAAATTTTCAATTACTTCCAATGGTGCACCGGTACGAATGGCAAAGTCAATCAACTCATCTTTTGATGCCGGCCATGGCGCTTCTTCTAAATACGATGCCAATTCTAACGTCCAATACATATTTACTGTTTTTAATTTATTTGTAAAAAATAAGGTCTTACGGAGTGCAAATATATACCTAAAATTCAAAAATCAAAATAAAAAATAAAATAGTTATAAACAACTGTAAATCAGCCTATTTCACACACATTCAGCCTGTAATATCGGGTATCTATATGATGTTAATGAGCTTTCCATATAATTTCCGCCGCACCTGCATCATGGGCTATTTTGCGAGCCAGCACAAATAAAAAGTCTGACAGCCTGTTTAGAAAACGAATCAGCACCAAGGGCACCTCTTCACTTTCGGACAATTGTACAACGCGACGCTCCGCCCTGCGACAGACGGTTCGTGCCACATGACAGATAGCCGCCCCATGCGTTCCACCGGGCAGGATAAAAAACTTCAGTTCCGGCAAATGCTCATTCATCTTATCTATATATTCCTCCATCGTGGTTATTTTTGATTCAGGTATCTCCGGCAAAATCAGATTTTGCTTTCCAGGTTCCGCGGCCAGATGTGTCCCGATATCAAAAAGCCTGCTCTGTATGTCCGCCAGCAAATCGCTGTACTCTTTTTCCTCGAGATAGGTAGCCACCAGACCAATATATGAATTCAATTCATCCACCGTTCCGTAGGTTTCTATTCTCATCTCCGCCTTAGACAAACGTTTTCCGCCATATAATGAAGTGGTACCGCTATCACCTGTTTTAGTGTATATTTTCATCGGAATTTCATTTATCTAAATGTACTAACAAACACATACATGAAGTGTTTTATTTTATGCACAAAAAAAGTCTTCCTAAACGGAAGACTTTTTTATTATAGACAAGCAGTGTTTATTTGCCCTGAGCCTGTTGTTTTTTCATTGCTTCCTGAATCATTTTCTGAAGCGCTGCATTGTCACCACCGCCTTCCTGTGGCTGGTTTGGTTCAATACTCAGCAACTCCACTTCAAAAGTTAATGTTTCATTTGGTCCGATGCCCGCCTGTTGTTGTCCCTGTGCGCCATACGCTAATTTGCCGGGTATATAGAATTTATATTTTGAACCAACATTCATTAGTTGCAATCCTTCTGTCCAGCCCGGAATAACGCCATTCAGAGGGAATGTAGCCGGTTGCCCTCTTTTTACAGAGCTGTCAAAAACTGTACCATCTAAGAGTGAGCCGATATAATTTACTTTTACCACATCCGTTAACTTAGGCTTTGGACCTGTTCCTTCAGAAACCACTTCATACTGCAAGCCGCTTGCTGTTGTTTTCATGCCTGGTTTTTTTCCGTTCTCTTCAAAGAATTTTTTAGCCTTCTGGTCGTTTTCTTTCATCATGGCATGCATTTGCGGATTGAAGTGTTTCATCATCACCTCTGTAATGGTATCACCGCCGAATAATTGTTTTTTATTATTCATGGCATCGTAAATCCCGCGCGCCAGAATATCTATACTCAATGTACTGTCTAATCCGTTTGCTTTAAGGTTTTGGCCCATTTGTAATCCTATCGCGTAGGAAACGGAATCAATTTCTTTTACTGGCTTTGAGTTTACAAAACTGTTTTTGTTATTGCAGGCAGCAAAAAGCGCAATGACCGCTGCAAGAATCAATGGCATACTATTTTTGTTCATAAAAATTGGTTTGATAATTTATTATTGATGAATTAATTTTTACTCTGTAACCTTGATATTGGAAGGTGCTTTGGGCACTTCCGGGATTGCCGGTGCCGGTGCTTTGATACCCAACAATTCCACATCGAAGATTAACGTTTCATTTGGCCCGATACCCGCCTGCTGCACACCTTGTTCGCCGTAAGCTAAATTCCCGGGAATGAAAAATTTGTATTTTGACCCAACTGACATATACTGCAATCCTTCAGTCCATCCCGGAATCACGCCGTTCAACGGAAATGTTGCTGGTTCTCCGCCTTCAGAACTGTCAAATATTTTTCCGTCCACCAGTTTGCCTGTATAATGCACGGTAACAATATCTGTAGCCAATGGTTTTTGTCCTACGGTGTCATGAATGATCTCATACTGAAGACCGCTGGGGGTGACTTTTACGCCCGGTCGTTTGGCGTTATCATCCAGAAATGTTTTCACTTTTAATGCTTTTTCAGCAGCTTTTTGTTTTTGCTTTTCCGTAAAAAACTGTTGTGCCAGCGCAACGGCGGCTTTTTCATCCACGATGGAGGTATCTCGTTTCATGGCATCTTCCATCCCTTTCTGAACAGCTGACGGATTGATGTCAACTGCACCGTTTTTCTTCATATCATTCCCAATCTGAACGCCGATGAAGTAGGATATGGTGTCAATCTTATCTTTTAGCACGGTTGGAACTGCGGCTTCGGTGTTTTTCGATTTTGATTTATTCTTTTTTCCGAAAACAAGCATGGAAGCAGACAGAAAAAACAACAGGATAAATACTCTCATTGATTTAAATTTGAAGTGCAAAAATACAGTATTTGAAACTATAAATGTATTTATTAACGATTTTTAATGATAGATTTCAGACAGCCTCCGATAATTTCTTCATAATAGGGTACCAGTCTATACCTCCCCTGTCTTTTCCCAGACGAATGACAATAACATTTCTGGTTTCATTTATCAGCATAATCTGACCGTTGAAACCGGCTGCGTAATATACATCGCTTTCATTATCATCAACGGAATAATACCAGCCCATACAATATTTATCTTCTTCCCTGCAGCGATGAAGTGTGTCGTCGCAATAGTTAAACCATGTACCGGGCAATAACTGTTTCCCCTTATATCGTCCGTCATGAAGTACCATTATCCCGAATTTAGCCAGGTCTCTGGCAGACATATTCAATCCGCCATAGTATTTGGGATTACGCGTCAGTTTGCTGTCCAGTGCCCAATAGGCCGTATCCTGCATACCGAGTCTATTCCATAAGCGTTCATAAAGATACTCTAAGAATTCCCTGTTCCCTAACGATTTCTTTATGCATTCACCCAATATCTGTGTATCGATGGATTTATACATAAACTGCATACCTGGTGGCGTATCAAACTGAGCTCCATAAATGGACCTTGTCAGGTTTTTATTGTAGTAATACTGCAAGGTTTGAAATATTTTTCCGTATTCATCGTAATTTAGGCCTGACTGCATCTGCGCCAGATGTCTTAGCGTCAGTTGATTGAATGTCGGATTTTTTAAATCCTGAAAATAACGAGTAACCGGTATTTCCGCATCGGCAATGAACTTATCTTTAATGACCATCCCAAGCAAGGCGGTAACAAAAACTTTGGTAACTGAAAACAACTGTGTGTTTTCTCCCTCTTTTACGCCATTCATGTACCGTTTAAAGATAATGGTATCATTACGAACCACCAGAAATGACGTTGTGCTGGTATTTTGGAACAGAAAATCCGGATACTGATATTCTGTAGCGATAGCGCTGTCTGTCCAGCTCGAAAGTTCCGGAAGAGCAATCTGATTTTCGGGAATATCGTACGGATGTTCTGATGGCGGAATAAAAGCTGTGGTATAAAATTTACCGTCGAATATAGAGGGTACTCTCAGTGATTCGTTATAACTGAGAATAATAACACTTAATCCTACAACAATACAGATGGTAATTATCTTGACAAATGTAATCCTCTTCTTCATCTATGGCTTCGTACGAATCGTGACATTATAGGATATTCCAACATTCAGATGGATATTGCTGAAAGTGGTTTTCTGGTACGTTTTCCTGGCGAACAAATCGCTATATCCTTTCTGTTTGTAGTAAAGAAAATCATAATCCACCCCTACGCCAATACCGAACTTCCGCTTGATAAGGTAACGGACTTTCAGATCTGCGCCAAAATAGAACTTACTGCCTTTTCCGCTATCGTAATAGCCGTCACCGGAATAACCTCCGACACGAATGGACGGATGAATCTGCAAGCATTTATTTTTGAGAAACTCAAACACATACCCGAACTGTGCGGATATGATAAAAAATACGGAATTTGTTTTTGACAACAAATTTCCTGTATTCGGTTCTTTTTTATATTTCCGGATAGAAAAAAACTGATAATTCATTCCAAAGAATAACCCTTTCCAGAAATTTGCCTGCAGGCTGAATTGGATATTTCCGGATTTATAAGATTTTGACAAATTACTTTTCGTTTCTCTGTCCAGCCAGACCGCATCAGAATCTTTTACAGGGTAGTATGGCCCATGAAAAATATCACTTTCCGTCACCATAGGATTGAAGGGGGAAAAATCGATACCAAACAAAAGATGTACTTTATCCGCACTCCATTTCTTTTTTTTTAATACAGGAAGAACAGCAGGAGATAAATCCACCAGTGCCGTATCTGAACGGACAACCGTGCTCAATGAAACAGTATCAATGTTCAGCAAAGTATCCGATCTTTCACTTATGGAAATACCAACAGAATCCTGACCAAAAGAAATACACGACAAGGAGAACAGATAGACATACAGGATGAATCGCATTGTATAAAAATAGAAAAATCCCGGTAAATACCCGGGATTTATTTTATAAGGATTAGGTTAACAACCCATTATTCTTTCATAAACTTGCTTTGCAGGACATTTCCTGTTATGTCATCCTGTATCTGGATAACAAAGATGCCATCGGAGTAGCCCGATACATCTATCCATAATAATTGTTTTCCTTTTTCGACTGCTGCTTTCTTGGAATACATGGTTTGGCCCAGGGCATTGAACACTTTTATTGATACACCTCCGCTCGCGGCTGCCAGATAATCAATAAACACGGCGTGATGTGTCGGATTCGGAAAAATATTCAGGATGGTGTTCTGATAGGTTATCACTCCGGTTGTCCTGATGAGTATAGTTTGTGAATATTCAAATGTGTTATCCTTGTCCATTATTTTAAGTCTGTAATAATTTTCTCCATCCAGAGGATACAAATCATCCAATGCATAATTTAAGGGATATGCACTGTAACCTGCCGCAGTTTTCTCTCCAATCGGGTCAAAAGAGATGCCATCGGCGCTTCTTTCAACAATAAATTCCCTGGTATTTCTTTCCGTCGCTGTTGTCCAGTTCAGTACATTTTTAACGCCTTCATTATATCCCGTAAAGGATGTCAACTCAACCGGAAGCGGAGATGTATTCTGCCAAGGCCCGACACCTGCAGCCCCCGAGCCGCCCGAAAAACCGGTAATTGCTCCCAATTCGACATAAAGCGTGCCGTTGCAGCTCGTCTGATTATCCAGTGCCGTTAGCGTATAGCAGCCGGTTGGACTGCCGAACAGATCGCTGCCCAAACAAGCCGTTTGAGAATAGCCTGCTGTGATTTTTTGCGGATTGATCTGAGCAGGTGTTGTAGGAATATACTGTATCCCTGAGGCTGTCTTGAACCATTCGAACGGTTCATAAAACCCGCCACATCTTGTCTGAAATGCACTAGCTGCATCAATTATGGCTTGTTTTTCCGGTGACTTATAATAAAATCTGACTTTCACCGGAGCAAGCGGGTTTATTGAGCCACTGGTGATACTGAAATCCCAAATTCTTCTCATACTGTATTCGGCCATTAACGCAGGGCAGGAAACGGCAGAATCAAACGTTGATTTGTAATTTATCTTCGCCACTCCGTCAAACACATTTCCATTCGGATACAACGCGAAGATGATAATCTTATTCCTGTCATGATAATACCTCCAGCCGTCCGGACAATTAAAATACGCAACACTCGTATCGTTAAATGTAACCGCCTGAACATTGACACACCTTTGGAAAGTGTCAATCCTGATTGTTCCGTTATTTATATAGCCGGTCACATCCTGACCTTGTCCGTCAATCTGCACCACATACACTTTATTGGTATCCAGATTACTGACGCCGACGGTGTAAGTGATGGTATTATCAAAAATAGCTGCAGGGCCGGAACACACGTAGGATTTAGACACCAATGCACCATCAATCGTACCATCACACAATGCATTGTCTTCTCTGTAAACACTCAGGGATACAATCTGATTGGTATTGAATGTACCATCCTGCAAGAATAGATTCGGTGGGGTGGGTTGTTTGATGGTAATCTTAATACTGTCACAAGGACTTGGCGTCATCTTAAACTTCAAATAGGCCGAATTTTCCGTTGGGTTTGTAGAGGAGTTGGTTTCGCCATAAGCTGAAGCCGGTGCCTCTCCTGATGCTCCCTCCACATTCCAGCAGTAATCTTTGCCATAATCCATATATGGGAGGCTGTTCAGGTTCTGGCATTTATCGGCACCGTACCGTTTGGAAACGCAAATAAAGAAATCCTCCTCATCGTCATTATCCGTATCGTTATTGTTCTGATCAAAGACCTGTAAATAAATCGTTTCACCGGCTGTTCCTGCTATTTCAAAATGGAAATAATCGGCTGTCAATGCATTGTCGTCCGTGTTGCCGCAATCTATAGGTACTAAACTACCGATAGCCCCCCGATATGCCAATATTTTTAAATCATTATGGTATGCTGAACCGATGGCCGCCTGGTCACTATATCCCTGAATGGCTACGACACTGCCCAGCATACAGGCATCTGACGGCATGGTAAACTTATACCAGATGTCCCCGCAGTTATCGTTGGTATTGCAGGTTCCTGTAACATCTTTCTTGGTAATGGTGGGTTTCTTATAATTTCCGGTGGACCAGCTGCCGCTTCCCTGTAATTCATCGCCTTCCGAAGTAATTCCGATAGGTACTGCACACTGTTCGTTTTGTACGGTTAATGTCACTGCATTCGCAGGTTCATCATTCGCAGGTTTTTTGGGTGATGATGCGTAATTCGGAATAAGATCTTCTATGGTAATGTCAAAAAATCCCTGAGGGCCGCCGACGGTGGTACCATCGACTTGTATATAATACACTTGTCCCGGAGTCAGACATTCATATTGTATGACCTCATCGCCTGTTGTAGAGGATGGGAAATTCGGAAGGGGATTATATGCCCCTTCCAATTGAGTAAAGCCAGTAAATGTCGGCGTCGCGGAGGGGCAACCTGTCAGCGTTCCGGAATATAAATACACTTCCGGATCGATTCCGCTTAAAAATCCATCCACATCATGCACCGTTACCTTAACCCTGCCCGATGTTGGCGCAGTAAATTTATACCAGACTGATTTCTGAATACAACTGCAACCCGATGTCGTATTCGGTTCATTCACCTGAATGGAAGCACAACGATTGCTGTCGCTCAATCTTTGCTTCGCTGTACCCGTTGCATTCGTTACATCCCCAAAATCATAGGCACTGCATATATTATCGTTATATGGCGGTGTGGTGGTGCCACCAATATCTTTGACATTGATTTTAAATGTACCCTGTCCCCAAATAGATACATTATCACTGTTCACCTGTATATAATGCCATACCGAAGTGTTCAGACATTTTGCGGTCAGCGTTTCTCCGGCAGCTAGAGGATCATAATCTTGTTCCACCAAAACTAATGAATCTACTGCGGGACAAGCAGATGAAGCTACCGGAATCTGCGACTGATAAATCGCAACCTGCGCGCCGATATCATCTGAACCCTGGCTTTGAACATCAATCGTAACATTACCGGTAGCCGGAGGCTGGAATTTAAACCAGACGGTTTTATTATCTGCATTCAGCCAGGGCAGATTTTCTTTCGCCTGTACCGTTTTACAAATATTGTTGTACGGTGAACCAGAGGTTGGATAATAATTCGTTGGATGAACAGGAACCGTTATAGCCCCGCAGATACTGTCATTGCCCTGATTTGGCGTCAATGTGGCAACCTCCAACTCTACCTTGTAATAGCCTTGACCCTGTGCCCTGAAAATGTTAAATGGCCCTGAGTAACCGTCTACCTGTAAATAATAGGTGCCGCCCGGTTTCAGACAAGTCAGTGTAATATCTTCATCATAGATGAGAATATTGGTGCCCGTTGCAATATTGGTCAGGTTATTGAAACTGGCTGCACCGTTTAACTCATATACCGCCCCCAATAAATTAATTCCGTCATTTTTCGTACCGCCTGGGTCGCTTTTTAACCGGAGCGTCATATCAACATGTTGTCCTGAATAAATACCTGTCGCAGGTACTGTAAATTTCCACCATACAGTATTGTCTATATCGTACAATGTCCAGGAATCGGGTTCATTCGTTTCAATGCCGGAACAATAGTTATGCGCTAATGCAGATGTCGTTTTTCCGCCTGCACCGGCAGATGCCGGCATAGTCAGCGAAACGGCATTTGCAAATAAATCATAGTTGGCTGCCGCAGACGGGAATGGTGAGATAGGGGAATAATCATCAATACTGATATCAAAAAATCCCTGTGAGTTTAATCCGGAGCCATCCACCATGACATAATATGCTTTACCTGGCTGCAGGCAATAACCAATCATCGATTCAGCAAACGGGAAAACATCGTACTCACTGGCTATTTCAACCATGTTTGTTCCATTGGTGCCCCAGTTGCAGGTGCCATCCTGTGATTCAAAGATGGCTATCTGCGGATCCATCTTATCCGAATAACCAAACAAACCTGGCCCCCATCCGTTCACATCCACCTTTACTGCATAATCCCCGGGTGTTGCAGGCGTAGTAAATTTATACCAGACCGTATGATCCAAATCGAATCCTGTCGGATCATTTTCAGATGTTGGATCTACGGATGTACGCGTTATTCTCGCACAAATATTTGTATCCTTCGTCCTGCCAACGGCTGCTCCGCTAAAGAACGAATTATTGAGTGTATAGGCGTTGCAGATATAATCATTTGCAGGACGTGGATCTGGTGTTACTCTGGATATCTTTATTCCGAAATAACCTTCGTCATTTATTGGAGAACCATCTACCATCAGCCAATAAAAACGGTTCGGTTCAAGACAAGTCACTTTAAATGTTTCATCAAAATCACCTATATCGTATTCACTTTTTATATCAAAGAAATAACCGTTGCAGGTGTTATCCGAGGACTCAAAAACAGCGCCCCTCAAATCCATTCCATCCTTGAATGCATTCAGCGAAATCAATTCTTGATTTAATGCAATTTCCACCGCTTCTTCTCCGTTGTTATCCAAGTCTGCCGGGGCCTTAAACATAAACCAGACTGATTTGCGGGGCTTACCATCCACTGCGCCGAATATAGCCCCCCAATTGGCAGGGGTGGAATCGCCTGCAGCCGTTGCGCAGAAGTTATTAAACGGATAAACGGATCGGTCATAATCGGTACTGATGCCATCAATACAACCCGGGTTCGGTGAGCAGGACAATGCCGCTTCATTCCCGCCGGGCGGAGAAGATATGGGAAGTACCCCGCCATGATTTCCTCTTGCCTTTACCAGTGTCACCCCATTCGTTCCTAATGTAGGTGCACCGGCCAATGTGCTGGAATTTCGGTTAAAATTCGCAGAGGTGGCGTTTATTATTCCCGTAGTTGAACCAATCGTATTGGTTGGTTGTCCGAGATAGATAGGGTTACATTTATTGTCATTGGCCGCCGGAGGGTCTTGCGGATAAGATCTGATTCGTAAGTTAAAATCGCCGGTTCCCAAATCCGTAATACCGAGGGTATTGCTGTTAATGCCTTCTATGTAAATATAATACAGGCTATCCGGCATTAAACAGGATACCGTCAAATCTTCATCCGCCAAAATTCCGGCATATGCATCATTGCTGCTTCCATAAAATTCAAGCGGCGATAAGGATGGATTATTAATATTTGAAGTGGTTTGAACATCATTACATGTTTTGCCTGTTTTTATTCTGTACACAGCTATCTGTGCATCGACCTGATCTGATATGACTGATTTATTATTGAGTTCAATCTCAACCTTTCCGGAAGGTGGTGCCGTAAATGAATACCATCCGCCTCTCACGTTGTTAATGGTTGACCAGGTACCGCCATAACTGGATGCGGAAGGTTCATTTTCAATAACAAAACAATAATTATCCTGGTCACTCTTCGTCAGTTCCTCCTCCTTATTTACCGTTTTCCATGCTGCCGTTGGAATAAAATAATAAGGATCTCCCGGAACCCTGCCCGGTGTGGCTCCACAGATGGTATCGTTCTTGCGTTTTGTTTGTGCCAAATCTTTAATTTCCAGGCTATAAAATCCAACTTTCGTACCTACCCCACATACTTCGGCAATCGTCGTTACCCCATCCGTTACAACGTAATAAGTTCTTCCCGGTACCAGACATCGGACATCCAATATCTCCGTTAATAAATCCGGGTCTCCGATACTTAAAAGATCATCCGGATCTTTCTGATCCAGATTCGTATAATTTAATAACGTATTGCTGCAGACACCGGCTGTATTTTCCTCAAACACCCAAATCTTCGGACGCAACTCATCCCCTAAATTGGTGGAGTCACTTTTTATTCTCAATTCTACCGTTCCGGATGCCGGTGCCACAAATTTCCACCATACCGGTTTTTCATAAGTCCAGGGAGCCGTAGGTATACCGGCATAGGTGGCTCCGCAGAAATTGGCCGCTAAATCAATCTTGTGTATTCCAGCCGACCATGTAGCAGCCTGCACACCCGGCAAGGCAACTGCACTGCAAGGGTTTGCACCTCCTTCCATCGGATAGTATGCATCAATGGAGAAATTTCCTTTACCGCATAATGACTCCGATGCATCCACCATCAGCCAATAATCCTTAGTCGGATCTAAACAGGAATACAAATGATCTTCATTCGGACTAAGACAGGTAAATGCACCACCCGGATCCCATCCTAAAGCAGTGTAATATGAACCGGAGACCAGTGACATATTATTAGGTGAACTTAAGGTGCCATTACACTGCGCCAATGCCGTCGCTGTGGGAGCATTGTACAATGCAAATTTTATATCCATGTCATCTGCCGATTGGGAGAATCCTTTTAAAAATACATCTTTCCTGTTGGTGGCGGCTGGGAGTTTATACCAAACACCATAATCATTATCATCATTAAACGATAAACCGCAAATGCCGCTCCATGTTGGATTGGGGTCAAAACAATTGGAACCTTTAATGGTCGTTCCAGACACATTGTCTTTGTTTAACGTTCCAACTTTTGCCGCAATTCCAGCTGAAGTTCCAATGTCTATTGCTCCGCAGATTCTGTCGTTAGCGGGTACCGGGCCATTATCACTTATTGTAACATCAAAATGCGCTTTATCGCAAGTGGATAACCCACCCGTTTCTATCTGTATCCAGTAAGTCGTACTGGACTTCGGGCAATCAAAATACCAGTGATCCTGTGTAACCGTTGTGATATCATCATTACTTCCGACCTGTGTAAGATTGGAAAAATTAGTTGGGCATGGGGTTCCTGTCTGTTCATAAATCCGCACCCAGCCGGCAACTGTTATTCCACCAACACATAAACCCCCATCTAAACCGGAAAAATCGATGGCATCCACATTTACATCAATGCGTGTTCCCGGACTGGAGGCTGTTGTAAATTTGTACCATACCGTTTCATCACCGGAAGCGGAGTTGGGTTCATTGGCTTGTCTTCCGGCGCAATAATTGGAAAAATTACTTTTTGTGATCGTTCCGCCATTACTCAATGTCCCCAAATCAGTACCATTATCACAAAGATTATCAGGAGCCGCTGTTGGATTATAGGGATCGACAGAAATCGAGTAACTGCCATTATCTTCTGAACAGGAGTTGCACACAATGGGTATCTCAAAATTCTCAAATCCGTTCACAACGATATAATATTTAGTGTCTGGCAACAGGCAGTCGAATGTTCTGTTTGAAGACAAAAAAGTTCCGCACACCGTGCAATTTAAGTTATTGTCCCCATCTCCATCACCGACATAGGTTAATTTTGACCAATTTACATTACATCTCGGAAAAACATAAGCATTGTCATTCAGGCGATATAATCTGTAATCCGCATCCAATCCGCTTCCGGATAAATTGATATCTACCGATACAGGCGGCGTGCTGCTGGTGGTAAAATACAGCCAGTCTGTTTCTTCGCTGCTTTCATTGTCGGGATGCAGCGATTCTCCGCTTTCCTGAGTTGCACCATTATTATTATCCGACGCAGAAAGCGTACTTCCACCTGCTGTTAATGTACCCAGGTTTCTGGCACTGGAGATATTGTCATTGCTGGGTGTTCCGCTGTACGATACACTTAGTGACATGCCGCTATTATTGTTCGTGACTCTGACAAAATAGACTCCGGCCGGAGCATCATTAACCGTTGCGCTACCTGCCCCGGATGCAACATTACAACCGGTACATACTCCGTCTGTAGTATAGTACACCTGTACATCCGTACTTGCCGACGGGTCAAAAGTTAAAGATCCTTTACTGCTGCTAAGTGTATATTTATACCAGGTATAAGAAGTACATCTGCCTTCCTGACTGGTGGCCAGGCTACCGATTCCATCCGTTGTAAGTACGGTTGCCGTTGCACAGGTTTGATTATTTACCACACCTGCAGTCACATTATTACCGGCCACCTGACTGGCTGCCACAGTCACATCAGTATTTGCCCCCCCGGAATTTACCTTAAACCAATAAGCCTGTATTGCCGGACAGGACAGCACCAGAGGTGATGTACCTGTTGCATATACACTTCCACCACATGCAGTATAGACTGTAATGGTTCCCCCTGCAGATGAGGTAAGTGTAACAGTTGCCATATTTGCAGCCGGTGTGTACTTATACCAAATTTCATTACAATTTCTAAATTGATTTGATTTTGTTGCCGGTGTCGTTCCGAAGTCTGATGCGGTTGCACAAGTGGTATTATTAGCGGCACCGCTGACCACATTCCCCCCTGAGATCGCGGTAGCGGTTAATGTGATATCCGTACTGGAACCGGTTGCCACATTAAACCAGTAAGTAGTATTGGAAGGGCAGCTGATGCTACCACCTAATCCGGTATTCGATAATCCGGCACAACTACCGGTATAAGACGTAATGGTACCGCCTGCCGAAGATGTAAGTGAAATAGATGTATTATTGCTGGAAGTAAATTTGTACCAGATGGTATTACTGCATCCTCTTGCCTGGTTGGTTCTGGAAAAAGTTCCTGAAGTGGAACCAAAATCGTATGCAGTGGCACATGTTTTATTATTTATAAAGCCGCTGGCATCCAGATTATTCCCGGAGTAAGCACCCGTTATCTGCCATTGCATAGAACAACCATACCTCAGTTTGGTACAAGACCCGTTACATGCGCTGCACCCTGCACCGCCATCACATTCAAAACTGCCTGCGTTGGTATGCCAGGAATTGCCGGTAGCAGATGACACAGGAAAGCTGCCGTTAAAAGTTGCGGAACAATAACTCCCTGCATTACAACTGCCAATAAGTTCATCATTTTCGGCTCCTCTCATTGTGATATTCTTGGCGCCGCTTGGCCAGCAGTCTGCACTTGTTACTGAGGTGCTGTAAAAATCGGTGGTTCCGTTATCATTAATCGCACCATTATTGCCGCCATAATACCTGCAAGTTAGCTCCGTCCCACCTTCAAACCATCTGAATTCAAAATCAGAATCCCCAATATCGTCGCAATCTGTATTTTTATTGGTGTTGTTATTGGTTAAAACCAATTTGATTGTCTTTTGCGCATATCCGGAGGATGAGATTACACAAAAGATCAATAAAAAAATTAGTTTGTAAATAGTTTCCATTTTCTATTCCCTCATTTCATGCCTGTTCTGATAATGGCTCACTGGAACTAATGAAAAAAGAATGATGAGTATACTTTAAACAGGGGAAACACACTTATTTCTTTTGAATAGCATACGTACAAACAGCCCAATGCAGTTTGTTTATCAATTCTGGTATATTTTAGTTCGGTGTCAGGAAAAAACTTAACACTTTAAGAGCACGTTCTCTACGAAGTTAATTAATTTTAATTTAACTTACAACGTTTATCTGTTAAAATTTACAGTGTTACATTTTAGATATATCAAGAAAATGAATCTTTTAAACGTTTTCAGGAACTCAATTGTCAGAAAAGAGACTCAGTGGGCAATTTTATTCTTACTAATCCTGTTTGTTTATATCAGGACTGCTTTTTATGAGTTTAATCTGGATGATGCGATAATAACAGGCACCATCGAAGGCAAAGTAAAAAGTATAAGTGATCTGTATAGTATTCTGAAATTAACCTATAACCATACCGATTACAGGCCGGTGGTATTGATTAGTTTTGGCATGGAACAACTTCTGTTTGGGAGTATTCGCCCCTCCGTTTCACATAGCATTAACCTGGTGTTATTTTTTTTCATCTGTGTATCTGCACTAAATCTGTTTAAACAATTGTTTGAGGCAAAAGACAATCTGCTGCTTTTTTCCGCAATTTTATTATTCATAGTACACCCCCTGAATACTGAAGTAGTCTGCAGTATCAAATGCCGGGATAACCTGTTGAGCATGCTTTTGGGTATTAATTCCACTTTCTTCTTTTTAAAGTTTCTTACAACACGCAAAAACAAACTTTTCTTTTTGTTGTTGGTCGTCATATTTTCCATTGCAGGGATATTATCAAAGATGGATGCAATAGGGTTCTTGCTGTTCAATGTTGGCTATGTTCTGTTTTTTGTGAAAGATAAAAAAGTAAAATACATTGTATCTGTCATGCTGCTGTATATCACCGTAACAGCTATAGTGGCAATGCTCACTAATGCAATGCTTTCAGATCCGGCAACCGGGCAGATAACCGGAAAGGTTACATACACAGAAAATCCGCTGAATACTGACTTTTCTGTTGCCCACAGATTCATTGCATTTGTAAATACTGTTTTCTATTATTTCGTAAAATTTGTCCCTCTATCAGGATTCAGGTATTATTATGGTTATAATTATTTGCAGGTACTATCCGTTTTTTCGTTTTCATTCTTCTGCGGACTTGTTATTATCTTATCTTTTATTCTTCTCTTTTTAGCAGGACAAAAGAAACACGACAGGATACTGTCCGTTTCCATCATGGGTAGCTTTCTCTTATCTCTTTACGCGCTCAACCTTATTGTACCGGTTGCCGGAATTATTGCTGACCGCTATATTTTCATGGCCAACCTGTTCTTTTGCTTAGTCGTAGCTCGTCTCGTTCAAATTATTTTAATCCATCTGCAGCAGCCATCTTTAATAAAATATGTTCATCTGCTTATTGGCACAATCTTTCTGGCATTGACAATGAATCGGATACCTGCATGGAAAGATTTCAAGTCATTGATTGACGCTGATGCCCCGAAACTGTATACCTCCTATGAAGCGATGCGCATTGCGGCAGGCGTTTATTACGGAGAATATGAAAAGGAGGAAGATACAACCCTTAAACAACAGCACCTGAAAAGGTGTATCTTTTTTGCTGAAAAGGGCGTGCAGGTTTATCCGAAGAATTCTCTTTTGTATGAATTTTTAGGACAGTATTATTTTAAATACAAAGAGCCGCAGAAGGCTATTCAGTGCTTTAAAAAATCCCTATACAACAACCCCTATTCTGTAACCGGATTTACCTATTTGGGAGATGTATACTATTCAATTCAGGAGGCGGACAGTTCTATCCTTTACTATATGAAAGGGCTGGATTTATCCCCGTCATCCCAGCTTTTGATTAACAATATTTCAACCGTATATTATGATTTAAAAAGCAAAGAAGCGTGTAAATCATTTAATCTCGAATTACTCAAAAAAGATTCCACCCTTTTCCCCGTATACGAGAATCTGGGATATTACTATCTGATGGAAAAAGATACCGTTACATCCGTCGGATACTTTAAGAACGCGGTTCGATACGGAATGGATGCGTCGGCTATACCGATTGAGGTAAAATAACAAAGACTTTTTATTCTTTCACAAATTTCGCCTGCATTTTCTTGCCTGAAGAAGAATTCTGAATACTCAGCACATACACTCCTGCAGCATATCCCGTTGCATCAACCGTTAACGTGTGTATGCCCGGCATTAATGACACAGACTGGTTCGTCATACTTTGTCCAATCACGTTAAATACATTCAGGAGGATTTTCTGTGCCGCAGTTGCCTGATAAACCACATTTAACTGTCCATTCGTAGGATTAGGATAAACAGAAATGATGACATCTTCTTTAGCTGTTTCTATCTCCTTCACTTTTATATTAATGGTATTGGAATACTCGAATTTCATATCCCTGTCTATCATTTTGAGTCTGTAATAATTATTGCCTAATACCGGGTTCGGGTCAGTCAGATCGTATGACCTCGGACTGGAACTGTTACCCGCTGCCGGGCGTTCTCCGATATAAGAGAAGTTAATGCCATCTGTTGACTTCTCTACTTCAAACTTAAGGGAATTCAATTCGCTGGCAGTGGTCCAGTTCAGAATATTCACATTGCCGTTGTTATAGCCTGTAAACATAGTCAACTCTACCGGTAAAATCTGTGTTGGATTCAGGGTGGACTTAACTATTACAACTTGTCCGGACGATGCACAACCCGGCGTATTTTCATCACTAATGATTTGCATGATATAGGTCGCACATCCCGGCAATATAAATGTTGAATTAAAATTCGTTGAAGTAGTGCCACCCATCACTTCCTCAAACACTGCACAGTTGATGAGAATATCATCATACTGTCCTATTGGCGCAACACAAGGTGTTTCATCGCGGAACATCGACATAGCGGTAGTACCGCAACCAATCGTAGTGACGGAGAATACAATCGTGACAGTATCAACAGGGGTACCGTCGCAATCTGTAGAGAAAGACAGGTAGTTGACTGAATTATTGGAACCGGGCAAACAATCGTAATACTGTGGAGAAAGGCTGTTTCCATTAGTATTCATATTCCAGCATTGCGACTGGTTGTATACTAAATTATTGGCGGTACAGGCGGTTTTAGCCGGGCAGTCAACGGAAATACAAAAACCGAAAGCCGTATTGGACGGAGATGTTGGCGCATTTTCATTGAATACCTGAACATACAAGGTCTCACCAGGAAATGCCGCTAACGATAAATCCACATCACTACCAAGGCCACCGTCGTCGCAATTAATACGTTGCAAAGTTCCTCCACATCCGCCTGTAGACCGGTAAACGCCAATATGTTCGTGTGAATTATTTATCAGAGAGCCCACCGGATACTCATCATTACCCTGAATGCGAATTCCTGTCGCATCCAAAGGCACAGTAAACTTGAACCAGTAATCGTTACAGTTTAACTCTCCATTACAGCCCAATGCGGTAACTGTCCTGGTTGCTCTGTCTATATCTATTGCGGCATCTAAAATGCTATAATTTGTCGTATAATATTGTCCGTCTGATGTACATGGTCCTTGTGCCGCTGTTCTGACAAACTGAGTTACATCTATAGCTCCGCAAGGTTCATCATTCGCCACACTCGGGTAGGAGGTAGCCGCATCCAGATTGTTGACACTGAAGCTCCAGGTACCTTTATCCGGCGGAATACCCAACACACCGTCATTACCATCAAATCGCAGATAATAGGTTTTTCCAGGAACCAGACATCTCAAATCCCACGTAGTGGAGAGGGTTGTTAAAGTGTTGGTATTATCTTCTCTCACCAGGCCGTTAAATCCGGAAACGGCACAGTTATACCCTGTCGGAATACTATACAAATCGGCACTCAGTGTGAGTGTAGCCGGGCTGTATGCTGATGTATTCAGCCGCACTTCTCCGGATGCAGGTGCGATAAACTGATACCAAAGTGTTTCATCATAGTCCCCTCCATCTGATGGATCCTGCGGCGATGGTGAAATATTCGGTTCACCGCTTTGTGAGGTGGCACACCTGTTATCAGCTGCATATGTGGTCCCAATCGTTGCAACAGGAGCTGTACAGATGTTATCAGCAGGGTTATTTGAACCTGAGGTAAATACCACTGAAACATTGAAATTGTCACCGACATCACTTCCCAACAAACCATCAAAGCCTTGAACCTGGAAAAAATAAGTTTTTCCTTCCTCAATTTCCCAGCACTCCAAACTCATCGTTTCGTTATTGGTTGCACTGTTAACCAGTGGAGTTTCCTTCACCAATGTCATATTTCCAAAAGTAGGAGTTACCCCGCTGCATACCGTTGCATCCTGTCGATACAAACCGATATAACCATTAATGACATCACCACCTGCATTAGTTATGCTAATGGAGTAAGTACCATCTGTATTACTTGCTACAAATTTATACCAAAGTGTATGGTCGTATCCCGGGTCTGTGATATCATTATAAGGACCATTTACCGCAGGCTCACCAATTTCCTGAGTTGCACACCGGTTGTCCTGTGCTGCAGCTGTAGCCGTGGCAGAAGTGGTAAATGTACCCAGATTACCGGTAGCTGCTGTCGCTCCGATTCCGCAAATATTATCATTTACCGGAGTAGCTTTGGAAACATGCGTAAGTTGGATGGTAAAATTCCCTACGTCATTAGAAGCAATCAAATCGTTACCGTCTACCTGAATATAATAACGTTTACCGGCACTCAAACAGGGCCACGTTTCTACTATCTGATCCGTTGTACCAATGGTATTTAAAGCCAATCCCGTTCCGCTGGCTATCTCCGTCAATTGTGTCCACGTAGGAATATCGCCGGAACAGGAAATAGCAGCCGTACCCGCCATCTGGTACAACACATAATTGACACCACCATTGATACCGCTTATCGGTTCCAAAGCCATCGTTATATCACCGTCCGCAGGCGGTACAAATGAGAACCATACTGTTTCATCATAATTGTTGGAAGTTACATCATCACCGGAACCACCAATATTATCACTGGTATTCGGTTCTCCGGCTTCTTCCCAGGCACATTTATTTGTTCTTGTCAGTGAGCCGGTACTTCCATTTGCCGGAATGGACAAAACATTTGCACTGCATATTAAATCATAGTTGGTTGGTACCGTAGGTCCTGGATTACCGGAATTGTCATCGGTTACCGTAACAATAAAATTATTTTGGTCATCTGTAAAAGGTATCGCGTCATTGCCATCTACCTGGATATAATATTTTGTATTCGGCAATAAACAGGTATAATTGCCTGTTACTGCATTCACAGGTATTGAAGCTGTATTAGTAGAACCTTCTTTTATTAACCTGGAAGTAGGTGCAGCGGTCACTCTAAAGTTTGGCGCTGCACCATTGTTATAATACAACGCAAAATTCGGACTAAATGTACCCGACACACCCGGATCGTCGGCCACAGTAACGGAAATTGTTCCCGGGTTGGATGGTGTTGTAAAATAATACCAAACAGTTTCATCTTCGGCGCCGAATGCCGCGGTATGGTCTGTCTGGTTGATACCGCAATAATCTCCTTCTTCCCCGTTTTCACAGGTCGCGCATCTGTTGTGTCCGCCTATGGTCAGCGAACCGCCTGCAGCCAGCATGCCATCTAAAGGAATCACATTATCTACCGGAATAGCATTCGCTAAATTATCATTGGGTGCCCTACCTGTTCCACTGCCCAGATCCCTTACGGCAATATCATAATAGTAGTTATCTGTAAAGCCTGGAAAAGTAAATCCGAATAAACTGACATCCGCACCATCTACCTGAACATAATATGTAGTATTAGGTGAAACACAAGGCAAGGTAACTTTGGCTGTAAAATCTGTGATACCTCCGAGTACGGTAGCGAATCCCATATCTGAATCAAGAGATGCTAAATTGGCAAACGGCGTTGTTGAACAATTGTCACCGCTTGGCACATACTTATACACGGCCAAAGATGGAACTGAGAAATATCCCCCAACGCCCACCAATGAGGTTACTTCTATTTCCACAGCACCGGGATTAGGACCGGTTGTAAACTTATGCCACATCGTTTCATCATATTCCGGTTCATTCTGAACAGCTCCCTGCGATGTGTTCGGTTCGCCAATTTCCTGTGTAGCACAGATATTATTCTGATTGCTTAATGTCAGTACACCGCCGCTGGAAAGCGCACCACCACCCACGTTGGTTGCACCACATATATTATCATTGGTCTGGAAATTGATATTAATATTGCTCATTGCAATAGAGATATCAAATTCACCCATATCATCACCGAATAAAGGACAGGTACTGGTACCCAGGACACGCAAGAAGTAACGGGTATTCGGTTTTGGACAGGTTATTTTTATTTCTTCCTCTCTTGGTTGTAATATATTGAAAACTTTTCCTTCCCCCACTCTAAGCAACTGATTAAACTGAGTATTGGAAGCGGCTTGTGTATTACAGGCAGCAGTGGTAAATGTTCCATTATACTCATACAAATCCAAATCAGGATCAAAACATAATCCGGATGGATTAGTCACTCTGATGGTAATATCGCCGGGACGTAACGGGCCTAAGGAAGGTCCCGTGTTGAATGTGTACCAAACGGTAGGGTCTGTACCCGAATCAAACGGATTCAAATCCCAGCCATTAGCTCCCGGTTCATTTTGTTCGGAAGTTGCGCATCTGTTATTATGATGGAAATTTATCGTTTCTCCCGGATTTAAATAAGTATTCTGGTTGCCAGAATTATAGGTTCCGCCAGCATTTACCAACTGATGCGCCTGACAGAACATATCATTTCCGCCGGCGCTGGTAGTGGCCGGAGAACTATACGTGACAGTGGAGGCATAAGTCTGGTCAGCAGCCAGTGTCGTAATTTTCATTCTGAACTGTCCGGTTTCACAATCCGTACCGGAGAATGCAGGCCCGCAGGTCGTCAGGTTTCTGTTGCCATCCACTTGTACCCAGTATGTCCTGCCCGGAACCAGACAGGATACGGTAATTTCTTCATCGTCCGAATTGGCGATTCCAAAAACAGCCGGATCATAATCATCGTCGAATTTAAATCCACCGGTTTGAATATCCGCGCAATTCTGAGACGGAATATCAAATATGGCAATGCCTAAATCAATATCATCGATACCGCCATCTTCAACGGCTTCTATTTTTACCTTTCCAGTTGTAGGAGCTACAAACTTAAACCATAGTGTATGCTCTACATTAAAGTCAAACAATGTTCCCGCAATATTATGAGCCACTTTTCCTGACCCTTCATATGATGGATCGATAGTCGCACATTCATTATTAAAAGCAATCGGTGAATTATATACGGCACCCACCGCATTGGATATCGGTGTCATATTATATGCCATGCAAATGGAATCATTGGTAGATGCAGGTATACCATTCAGTTCCTGTACAGAGATTCTGAAATCACCTTCCACATCCTCCACGTCCGCACCGCAAGTATACCCCGCATCTCCATCTATCATAATATAATAAGTTTGGCCGGGAATTAAACAACGACCTACATAATACTCATCATATCCGCAGGTACCGACACAAGGCACACAGACACCTGTATAATCATCTGCATTCAGAAAATCCGTTTCCACCAAACCACCGTCAAATCCATTTCCATTTCCTACTTCCGTCAGTCTCCATTTGTCAAAACAATTAGACGTTTGGTATAAGGCCAGCTGTAAATTGATATCGTCATGATAATCGGCATCACCTTTTAACTGAGAACGGTTTTCAGAACGTATTTTTACTTTACCGCTGGCCGGTGCCACAAAACGGGCCCAGACTGTTTTGTCCGTAGATGAGTTTCTGGCACTCCATTGTGATGGAACAGGATCGTTAATTGACGTAGCACAGCGATTAGTCATATTCGTCCACGATAAGGAATTATAAGCTGTCGCAGATGCATTTACCGGCAAACTCTGCGCAAAGCAAGGTTCATCATGTCTTAAGGTCGCATTCGGGACACCCAAGGAAGTGAATGGTGTACCCACATCCGCCGGGCTGGCAGAATTATATAATCCCAATCCGGCATCTGCCACCTGCAATTTAAAATATCCTGAAATACAATCACCGGCATCGAAGAGATCACAACCAAAATAATCTCCGCCATCTACCTGAATATAATAATATTTATTAGGGTCCAGGCAAGTGGCGATTAAACTGTTGCCTTCATTACACAATACGCTATTTCCGCAGGTATTATAGATGTCGTAATAGGAAGTGGTGATAACACCGGCTTCCGTAGCTTCCTGAATTCCATGGTCCTGAGCAATGATTGGTGTCCATAAGAAACGAGGGTCTGAACAATGTGCGTTGGTTCCGTCACCCAAAATTGGTTCCCATATCGCCACCTGCAAATCCAAATCATCATCAATGCCCGGTGAACCGGTCGGTGCTGATTGGGCGGTAACACGAACGGATCCTGACAAAGGCGGTTTAAACCGGAACCAAACATCCCTGTCCAGTGATTGGGTAAAGTCCGCTCTCCACGGTAAATCGGGAGTAGCGCAGAAATTGTCGTAAATGGCTGCAGGTGCCAGCTGTCCGCCATTTGGCACCGTACCAACATCAATTGCACCACAGATTGTATCATTGATCGGTGCACCGCCCAACGTCGATGCGGTCGTAATTTTGTATGAGCCGTTATCAAATGACCACTGGCCTTCGTAACAAATGGAAAGCGCATTGAAATCTTCTACCTGCACATAATAAGTGGTATTGGGCTCAGGACATTTCAACCGGAACATATCAGCATAACAAGGTGCACCAAAACCTATTCCAGTTGTTGCATCACATAAATCACCCGGTATGTTCATCTCATCCTGCGCTACTAAATTTCCGCCTACAGGGCAAGCAAAGGAAGATACGTTTTTATAGAATGTAACTCTAGATTGAAAACCTAAACCAATACATACAGCCCCCCGATTTGCATTGCTTAATTCGTTATCATTTTCGTACCAGTAGATCCAATCCGGCGGGATATTGCTTCCGGTGGTAAATTTGTACCAGACGGTGGCAGTATGCGTTCCGGAAGTACCCGGCCCGCCCGGTGAAGCGCTTGGCTCGCCATTTTCAGCAGAGGTACATTTATTGGTATGTGGAAGTCCAAAAAATTTAGCTGCTCCTAATTTGGAAGCTGGGCCATTGTTAGCCCAGTTAACTCCCGTAGTCACACCGGTTTGCAATCCATTTGTAGTGATATATCCTAAATCAACCGCATCGCAGATCATATCCGACGGGCGAAACTGGTCTTTAACTACTTTCACATTAAAATCTACCCGGTCAGAAATACCGACAGGATCCACCTGAATGTAATAATTGGTATTAGCCTTTAAACATAATCGTTTTACTTCCGCGTTGCCGCCATTAAAAATATTTAACGGGTCAATCTCATCCCTGTCCATAAATGATAAATTGGCGTAATCCCCATTGCTGTTTGGACAAACACGAACGGTACCTGAATTGGTTTCCTCATACACATATACTGCAGGATATGTCAACGTTCCGGAAGAACCCAGTCTTTCCACCAATACTTTATAGGTATGCGCCAACTGTGCCAGCGGAGGCGCTGAAGGATAATCGGGAGCCGGTGTTCTGAAACGGTACCATACCGTTTTGCTCAGAGAAGACAATATTGTTGTATTATCCGGCTCTCCACAACAGCCTTTGCTTTGCGATGCGCAATCCGTTGACTGATTAAAGATGGCTAAGTCATAGTCGGAATTATCCCATGCCGTGGCGGAGCCCGTTGTTGTTCTTGGGTCGAAAGAGCTGTTAAGTGTTCCCATATAACCATCAATGCCAGCAGTTGAAGAACTGGCTGGCAGACAGATATAATCCGGTCCGGCTTTCACGCCGTTATCTTTTACAGTAAGATTAAATCTTCCCTCATCGCAGGTTGCTGCACATCCAAACTGTACCCCAGGTGTACAACTCTCAACCTGTACATAATAAGTCTGATTAGCTTTTGGACACTGTATATCTATATCACTTAAATCCAAACCTGTATTTCCAACCTGGGATATCTGTGAAAACTGATTGGTAGAATAAGTAAACGGGCATCCAGTCAGATTATCTGGACCTTCATACACTTTACACCACGCAAAAAGTGTATATCCTGCTAAGCAAGCCCCACCAGAACCACTACCATCTATGCCGGATGCGTCAACATTTATATTTGTTCCCGGACTCGGACCTGTCTTGAATTTTAACCATATAGTTTCATCACCATCCGAAATATTAGGTTCATTGGAGGAACAAATATCTTCATCTGTATAACCATAATTATTAAAATTATTTCTTGTTAATGTTCCTCCCGAGTTTAAAGTACCCAAATCGAAGGCACCGCAAATATAGTCATCACTTGTTTGTGGTCTCCAGTTGCCGGTCTGCTCCCATCGATAAGTGACCGTTATAGTACCGCCGCAATTGCCTCCTCCATCATAATTTGCATTAAAGTTACAGGTAGCCGTCTGATTTGCTCCTATCCCAGAAACACTAGACGGATACGCTGAGGTTATACCCACCGTACAAATTAAATCGCTGAAAACATTGGCAAAGCCTCCTCCAATACATTGTTCTGTAATACAGGTGGTCTGATCCCTGTCCCATGCTTCTACATTAAAATTGAGATTGCCGCTTGGCCACTGACAGGCGTAATCAAAATTTCTGTCGTATGGACTAAAGTTTGCATTCCAGGTATAATCAGTTGTATTATTACTTCCTTCATGACAGGTTTCATCCACATCATCCGCTCCGTCATCAATATCAAATGCCGGATCAATTCTGCCGTTTCCGTCAAAGCAAAAACCTCCGTCACAATCCGTTCCGGATGTTTGCTGATAACGGACACTGATTATTTTTAATTTCAGATTCTTTTGGCCAAATGAATTATGAGCAAACCCCAACAACAGGAAGAGTAAAAAACAGGAACTTAATTGTGTACGGCGATTTTTCATAGAAACAATTTGTCCAAAGAACTAATGCGTGTTTTTTTCAGAATTATTATTTTCTTCTTTGGGGCTGTTTGTTTCTTTACTATGGAAATTCAAATATTCTGAATAGGCTTTCAGATTCTTTATCTTCAAAAAATCTTCGGTAGCTATTGGAGTAAACGAACTGAATACAGTGACTGCCGCCTTTTCGAATGATGCTTTATCAAATTCGGGCGTAGTCAGCAACATGAACGCCTCCCACTCTTTCACGGAAACCTTATAGATGGTTTTGTCATTTTCAAATGCCTTAAACAATTTAGAAACCGGCAGTGTATTATTGCCGAATGAAAAAGAATATGCATGTAAATTATAATTGACAACATCTCCTTCTACAAGGCCCTTGTTCAACAGGAATGTTCTTTCCGTTTTTTCGTTACAATTACAGGACGTTTCATTATCGAGATTAACCGACTGATAATATCCGGCAGCTACAGAATTGTTGACAACACTACTATTATCCTGCGCCATTCCGGAGAAGAAAGAAGCAGAAATGAATATACAAAAAAACAAATGTATATGTTTTACCATAAATTAAACTACTTGCTGAGTGTATTAAAGATAATCAATTTCTTAGTAAATTTTGTTAATTTCAAAAAATATTTTTGAACGACCGATTTTTTTACCCATTCACATTGAAATACAAGATAACCGCAGATTTTATTTAAAACCCTCATCCGGCAAGAATCATAATTTATCAATTAAACCAGTGAAGTATTTTGCTGGTTAATAACTTAATTGGAAACAGTTATGCTATAGGAATCTTTAACAGAAACCTCCGTTGTGTACCCACCTTCTACTTTAGTGATTATGGAAGAAAGTATATTATTGCCTGTGATCTTCGGTTCGCCGAACCGGTCCGGAATCCAAAGAACAGTACTACCATTCCCCGTTCCTTTTGCTTCCAGATACATGGTACCGTCAGCTGGGTTGGATTGCAGCTTTATAGGCTTACCGAAGATAGCGACTGGTTTAGAACGGCTCAAGACATTTAAGTATAAATCATTCTTATTACCGGTAAAATTTCCGTTGACATCCAGTTCAATCAGGTGCATAGACGTGTTTCCGTATTGGGTGCCATCCCAGCTCATACCATGCGGATCACCGGGCGATTGCGCCCACTGCCACCAGGTAGATCCTGAAATCAGGTATTCATCCTCCTTCTTACAGAAGCGTTTTACTTTTGATACATCGTCCGCCGGATTACCAAAAAAGCCCCATTCGCCCAAAAACATTCCTGTATTATATAATTTGGATAAAGTCCTGAGCAGGTCTATACCTTGCTCTATGGTCAACTGGTCGGAGATTGCCTCAAAATAAGTGTGTGGAGCATAAATGATATTTTTATCATTCGTGAAATCCGGGAATGGAATAAACGGAACCGGCTGTCCATTCCAGGTGACGCTCATTTCAAAAAAGATGATATGTTCAAGGCCTCTGCCTTCATTTTCCGCCTCTCGTATGGTGCGGGTACATTTACCATAATAGGTACTTAATTTTCTCGCCTCTTCATTGATAGGCTTATATCCGAGTCCGGGTTCGTTCAGCAAATCGTAGCCGACCACATTGCCGTATTTCGCGGTTTCTTTCACCAGAACGCTCCATGCATTTATGCACGCATCCTGAATTCCATTTGTATTATCCCAAAAATTCTGAAACGCATGATAAACCGCCGGTGCAGATTCCCTTGAGCCATCGGTTGTACAGGTGGACTCCCCATCCGTAATCGTGGCCCAGTCAGGGGCGCCATCCCAGCCCCTGTTCGGTTTGTCGCATACCACGTCTCTTGGCGTGACGATATATTTACCCCAGGCATCCTGATGCATATCCAGTAGGATATATATATTATATTTAGCGGCTTCTTCTATCACTTCTTTTAACTGACGGATATAATCATAGTTGTATTTACCTCTTTCAGGTTCCAGTTTACTCCAACTGAAAAGCAGGCGAATACAATTGAATCCGTAGGAAGACATCATTCTTATATCGTCCGGTGTATACGCCTTGGTCGTCGCTACATTTGCATTTCCCTGCCAGTAATCCCCCAGTGAATTGTAATTAACGCCACGCAGTATCATATACCTTCCATCCTGATCATAGATACCCGGCACCGCACCCTGACCGGCATGCAATATCTTGTCAGGAAACAGTACGGTTGATTCTTTCTGACAAGAAAACAAACAAAGCATAACAGTAATGGAGACAAATAACTTCTTCAATGGAACGATTTAAATTATTAATGAATTTTTCTGAATAAAAAAGACAAAGACACACCGGCAATAATATGATAGATTCCCCACCAGGCTGCAATCAATGCCATTCCGCCCAATCCTCCAAAGAAGGAGAAAATCAGCACCAGGCCTAATCCTGTATTCTGAATACCGCATTCAATGGCAATTGTTTTCGCGTCCGCCATTTTCACACCGGCTAATTTACCGAAAAAAAAACCAATAGAGAAACCGACAGCGTTGTGTAATGCTACTATCCACGCAACAGCCGGGACATATCCGATAAAAACATCCTTGTTAATGACAAAAGCAACTACCAGAAATGTAATAAAGAGTATAAAAGAAAAAACGCTTACCGGCTTCTTTATTTTTAAAACGATGTCCGGCTTCTTTTTAATCAGGAGAACAGCCATTAACATGGGTAATCCTAATATACATCCTATCTCCCCGATAAGGTGAAGAATATCGATATTCACTTGTTGGAGCAAGGGTTGAGCCGGTAAATACGTTTTAGCCATCAGGTAAAAAAACAATGGTGTTGTCACAAAACAGGTGAGCGCTATAATGGTAGAAATGGAAATAGATAAAGCCGTATTTCCTCTCGAAAGATGTGTAATATAGGTTGCCATATTTCCACTGGGGCAGGCAGCTACTAAAAACATACCCAACGCAATGGACGGACTCGGCTGGATGGCTTTAACCAACAGAATTGTTGCCAGTGGCAGCAACAGCCAATGCGCAAATAAGCCTATCAATACCGGTTTGGGTTTTTGGGAAATCTCTTTGAATTTATTAAAATCCATATCTAATGCAACACCAAACATGATGAAGGACAATACTGCCATTAATGCCAGTTGCCCTCCCGGAGAAAAATGGATTTGTACCTGATCTATCGAAGACATCGACTAAAAATACAAAAAATGAACTAAAAAAACGCCGGCAGTTTATATAAACTGCCGGCGCAATATGCTAACGATATTCTTTCTTTATCCCGCTACCTGCTGCTTGATTAAGTTCAATGCACTTCCTGCCTTGAACCACCCGATTTTCAAAATTGTATCAAATTAAATTGAAATATTGCTATTTAACCGGTACGGATTATTAGTAGAAATTTCACCAAAATATTTTAATAATTCTGCCAAATTATTTTTTGCTTCAGGATGTTCTTTAATATACTTTTCTACTTTTGGTTGAGTATAGCTTGGTATCCGATTAGCAAAGAATGGCCACAAAGTATCAGAAGTATATACTTTAGTTATATCCGGGAATTCCAAAATAGTGCTTAACTCATTTTGGTTTTTAAACACCTCAGAATATGCAAACATCCATGTATTGTTGTTGTATGTTAAATAACCAATTTGTACATCTTTGTAAGATAATACAAAAGAAATTCCATTACTAACTTTATGTGTAGCATTCTCTAAATGATTAGGCAGTAAGTAATTGAATATTTTTTTTAACATATTTATATATATTTTTGTAATTCTTTAAATCTTAATTCTAATGTGTAACAAATTAACCAAATTCTTTCTTTACTCAACAAACCGGAAAATTCTTTATTTATACTTTTTATAGATTTTTCCAAATATAGAACGTTTTTAAATCTTGTTTTAGTTTCTTCGTTTATAAAATTATTGTTATTTAAGTAATTTACCAGTTCAAAGTGATTGGCATCTTTTGCATTTGGAATACCTACCTTTGGTAAAGATTTCTTAAATACATACTTTTCAATAGTAACATAGTTGGAAGCTGTTTGTTGATACAAAGGTAGAATTTTTTTTTCACTTATGTTCCACCATAATGCTCTTGCCGTATCATAGATAGGCGAAAAATAAGGAACATGTTGATTTTGAATATGATACACAATTCCCCAATTGTAAAAATGTCTATCGTTATTACCTATCAAAGCATCAAATAATAGTAAGTTTACAAACCCTTCTGTTATTTTTTCACAGTCGTTTGGAAAGATGTCTATTAACGCATCTATTAAATCTTTTATATGAAAATAATCTCTGGTTTTTCGTTGTTCTTCAATATCATCTACCATTTTGGTATCTTTCTGGTTTAAGTGTCGCGATAAAATTTCCGCACCATGCCATAAGCCTTGTTCTTCTGAATGAAAATGTTCGCTTAAGAAACGTAAATATCCATCTGCAATAATGAGTTTTGAATTGGCGATGTTTAAATTAAAATTTTTGCCAATGAATGTAATCAGATGCTCTGTTATACTTTCTGCAGGATACCATTTGTGCCCTACTTTTGCAATATACTTTTTCCATTTTGCAGAATGAATTTTCTTTGCTTCACCATATGTATATAATCGAATAACATCTTTAGGTGCATCTCCACCAACCGACTCAGGCAAAATGTGGTATTGGTGTGTTTTTACAAACCGAATTGCACCTTGATTTAATTTAAAACCACTTTTATTTTCAATTTTTTTGATGGCTAATTTTCCCATTAAAACAAACTGCTTTGTGTTTTGCCTATTATATGTTTTTCATCAAAAACTTCGTTATACAGTTCTTTCCAGTAGGTGCTGAGTATTTTTTTCTGCAACAGAGTTTCTGATGTAATTTGTATTACTAATTTTTGCAATTCTTTTGCAAAGCTTATATTGTTTTTAGGTTTTAGTTTTTCTTCTTCTATTAAATGTTTCAATTGTTCTACATAGACGCTTAATTCTACTTTACTGCGTTCGGTTTTTAAAGATTTTAAGCTTTGTGCTTTACTAATTCTTGCATTAATAATTTCTATTGTTGAACTATATAAATCTGTTAATATTTGCTCGATATCTTTTTGATTTTTGTAGTCTAATAATTTTAAAAATAATTCATCTATTTTATAACGATGCTTGGTAACTTTTGATAATTTTAGCTTAGAAGCATCATCAGTATTCAATTCATCAAAAATACTTAGAACCTGCACATCATGTAATAATTTATAGACAGACGTTATTTCTTTTTCTTGTTCTTTGCTCAATTCCATATCTAATACCTGCAATACTTCTAAATCAGGTCCGTAGGTAGTAAGCAAACCATCGCCTAAATTTACACGACCTAACATTTCTGATTGCAAAATAGAAAATGTAGAATTTAGCGATAATGCATAGAGTTTTTTACGTTTTTTATTATTAAATGTTCCAAAAAAAACAACATTACCAAGTAAAAAATTTGTATTTACAATTGGTGTCCAGTTTCTTTTATCTCTAAACTGAAGTAATAAAAAATCTTTTTCTAATTGTTCTCCTAAATCAAACCATGCCGGTCGTGATGAGCAAGATGGCAATTCTGAAACAATTATTTCTTCTGCTTTATTGGCTTTAATTCTTACTTTCTTCTTTTCGCCAGACAGAATATAAGCAAACGCATAAGGATAATTTTTCTTTAAGTAAGTTCTGTATTTATTAATTTCAAAGCCATTTTTCGATTTAAAATCATTTAATAAATTAACCTGAAAAATAACATCATTTGCTTTAATATCATCAATAATATAATGATGAATATCGCGCGTTAATGTCAATGCTTTTTTTATAAATTCTTTTTCAATTAGCCAACATTCGTTAAATCCGTTTTTAAAAATAATTAGTTTATCTTTTTTAACAGCTGTAATAGTATCATGTTTATCAATATTATTCTGGCAAGCCAATAAATATTTTTGTTCTTTGGTATCTGTAATGTTTTCTCCAAAAAAATAATCATTACAACCTGATTTTAAACCATAGTATATTTTAGAAACAGCATTTGTTTTGGTACTTAAATTTTTAAACTTATCTTTTCCTTTTTTCAATATATCAAAATACACTTTAGGTGCTTTTAAAAATTTGCTCCATTTTTTTTCTTCTGTTAAATCTTGTTGTGTCAAACAATTTATATTTATATAATCGTTGTTGGAGTTTTGCTTTATTTTTTCAATATAATTTTTTAGTTTATCGGCATTTTTATAAAACTTCAAGGCATTTAGCAAAGTATCTTTAAAATATACAAACTTCACCACATTGGCAGCGCGTTTATCTTCATCGCGTTGTTTGCGCAAAATTACAATACTGGTGTTTACAGATGCCGTAGGAAAAAAGCGTTCTACTTCGCTATCCATAATGGCTACAATTTCAAAATTGCGCAATAAGTATTGCTGCAAATCCACACCATAGTCAGTATCTAACCAACTATTTTGTACGATGTATGCCAAGTAACCGCCTTCTTTTAAAAAAGTAGCTGCGTGGTAAAAAAAATAAGCATAAATGCTGGTGCGCTGGCTCGGAAAAAAGCCGCATTCATTTTTTATAATAGCTTGTATAGTATCTTTTTTCACGGTGCCGTGCATAGCACCAATATCTTCCTGCCTTGTATATGGCGGATTGCCAATAATGGCATTGAATTGCGGTAATTGCTTTTGCTCGGATTCACCCTTTTGATTGTGTAAATCAACTTTTGTAAAATTTAAAAGTGAAAAAAAATCTTTATTGATGATGCGTGGATACGATTTTCGGCGTGTGTTTCTGATACTTAAATTTAGCATACTCAAATACGCAGGATAGCCGCTTAAATCGTTGCCATAAATTTCATCTAGCAAAGATTCGTGCATGCGTGTGCCACCGCGTTCTGATTTTGAGAGTTCTTTTTTACGTTCGTATGCACGAACTAAAAATGTACCTGAACCGCAACTTGGGTCAAAAACTTTATCGTTTTCGTTGTTGATGGCAAATGCATTAATTAAATCTATAACATGTGGTGGTGTAAAATATTGACCGAGTTTGTGACGTTCGTCTTCTCTGATTAATTCTTCAAAAATACGACCAATAATATCGTACGGAATTTTACTGAAATCGTAATATTTTCCTGTATCGAGAATATCGATAACTAATTCAATAACGGCATCACTTACAAATGGAATTTGAAATACGATATCAGATCGTTCACCAATTAGTAACTCATAATCACCAGTTACTTCTTTAAATTCGGTAAAATATTGCCAAATACTGTTTTCTAGTTTTTCGGCTGTATCAATATGTTTGTCCACCTGCATCGGACTCAAATTGTGCCAGGTTTGATTATCTACATAAGCTTTATAAAAAATGAGTTTTGAAATCAACATTAATAAAGCAATATGCGTAAGGTTTTCTATTTCTTCGTATGTTTTCGGATTATTCCAAAGCTGACTTGTAGTGTATGTTTGAATTTCTTTTTCAAATTTTTTGTTGGCTTTGTATTTTTCCCAAACTTTATCAGTAACGCTGAAAGAATAGGCTTCAATGAGTTTGCGAATTTTGAAAATATAGAGTTCATCAGGTTGCGAAAAGGTAATTGCTTTTTTCTCTACAATTTCTAAAGCACGTTCTATGTAGAATTCTGCAACGCTGCGTAATTTTTTCTCAATATCTTTTGTTGCTAAAAAATTATTGCTTAGTCGTGTAATTTCCTGAATGGAAAAGAAACCTTCACTTACAGAAACTTTATCGTTAATATTGTTTCCGTCAAAAAATGCACAAGCCAAAAAGTTACAAACACCAAAATATCGAATTTCATTTTTATGTGCTCTGCTTAATTCTCTTAAAACCGTATCACTGTCAAAAACGCTGCGTCCATTTTTTGCTGTAGGGTCTTTAAGTTCAATAAAAAAAACAGGTTTGCCATTTTTATTTTTAATAGTAATATCAGCTCTACCTTCTTCTATAGTAGCATGAGGTTGTAATTTGTTTTCTAATTTACGTTCCCTTATAATTTCGGTAAATGTAGTATTTAAAATACCTTGTAGCTGACGTTCAATTTTCATCTATAAATAATATGAAACAAAATACAAATTCAATATTGCTATATCAAAAAAAACCGTCAGAAAATTCTGACGGTTTTTGGTTTATTAGATAACTAAAGTGAGTTCGGCATGATTATTCTTACTTTATCCCGCTACCTGCTGCTTGATTAAGTTCAATGCACTTCCTGCCTTGAACCACCCGATTTGCTGCTCGTTGTATGAATGTGCCACTTCAAAACTATCTACAGAGCCATCTATATGATTCAATACAATCGTTAAGTTTTTACCCGGTGCAAATCCCGTTAACCCTACCACATCGATGCTGTCATTTTCCTGTACTTTTTCGTAATCATCTTTGTTGACGAATGTCAGCGCCAGCATACCCTGTTTTTTAAGGTTGGTTTCATGAATACGTGCAAAGGATTTCACCACTACTGCTCTGACGCCTAAATGTCTCGGTTCCATGGCAGCATGCTCACGGGATGAGCCTTCTCCATAATTCTCATCACCAAACACGATAGAACCGATTCCTGCTGCCTTATAAGCGCGGGCAGTGGCTGGTACAGCACCATATTCACCATTCAACTGATTGAGCACATTGTCTGTTTTGTCATTGAATGCATTTACGGCGCCAATCAGCATGTTATTGGAGATATTATCCAAATGGCCTCTAAAGCGCAACCATGGGCCTGCCATAGAGATGTGGTCTGTCGTACATTTTCCTTTGGCTTTAATCAGCAATTTCAACCCTTTCAGGTCGGTGCCTTCCCAAGGTTTAAAACCTTCCAGCAATTGCAATCTGTCAGAATCCGGTTTTACTACGACCTCCACTGCAGATCCATCTTCTGCAGGCGCCTGGTAACCGGCATCCTCGACGGCAAAACCATTCGGCGGCAATTCAAATCCAGTAGGTTCGTCCAATTTTACCTGCTCTCCTTTTTCATTGGTCAATGTATCCGTAATAGGATTAAAGTCCAGTCTTCCCGCAATGGCAATAGCTGTTACCATCTCAGGTGAACCTACAAATGCATAGGTATTTGGATTTCCGTCTGCACGTTTGGCAAAGTTTCTGTTGAAGGAGTGGACGATGGTATTTTTCTCTCCTTTTTCCGCCCCTTCTCTGCTCCACTGTCCAATACATGGACCGCAGGCATTGGCAAATACGTTGGCTCCTATTTTATCAAAAAGATCGATAAATCCATCGCGCTCAATCGTGAAGCGTACCTGCTCTGAACCCGGTGTAATTGTGAACTGAGCTTTAGGTTGAATACCTTTTGCGACAGCCTGCTTAGCCAGCGAAGCTGCGCGGGAAATATCTTCATAAGAGGAGTTGGTACAAGAACCGATTAACCCCACTTTCACTTCCAATGGCCAGCCGTTTTTAACCGCTTCCTCTTTCATTTTGGAAATTGGTGTAGCCAAATCCGGTGTAAAAGGACCGTTTAAATGTGGCTCAAGAGTATTCAAATCAATTTCAATCACCTGATCAAAATATTTCTCCGGCTCATCATAACATTCAGCATCTGCATTCAAATACGTTTTAATCTGGTCTGCCAAATCCGCTACTTCTGCCCTGCCGGTACCTTTCAGGTATCTTGACATAGACTCATCATAGCCAAACGTAGAGGTAGTCGCGCCGATTTCGGCGCCCATGTTGGCAATTGTCCCTTTTCCGGTACAAGACATGGAAGTAACACCTTCGCCAAAATATTCTACAATAGCTCCGGTTCCACCTTTAACGGTAAGAATACCGGCTACTTTTAAAATTACATCTTTAGGGGATGTCCAGCCGCTTAATTTGCCGGTCAGTTTGACCCCGATTAATTTAGGCCATTTCAATTCCCATGGCATGCCCGCCATTACGTCCACAGCATCGGCACCGCCCACACCAATCGCAATCATACCCAAACCACCTGCATTTACTGTGTGTGAGTCCGTACCAATCATCATTCCACCCGGAAATGCATAATTTTCCAACACCACCTGGTGAATGATTCCCGCTCCCGGTTTCCAGAAGCCCAAACCGTATTTATTGGAAACGGACGCTAAGAAATTATACACTTCATTGTTTTTATTAATAGCTTCTTGTAAATCCTTGTCTGCCCCAATTTTGGCTTGAATCAAGTGATCCGCATGTACGGTAGAAGGAACCGCCACTTTTTTTCTGCCTGCCTGCATGAACTGCAACAATGCCATCTGTGCCGTTGCATCCTGCATGGCTACTCTGTCCGGAGCAAAATCCACATACGATTTGCCACGCTGGAAATTTTCCAACGACTGCGACTCATGTAAGTGCGCATAAAGGATTTTTTCTGCTAATGTTAAAGGTCTGTTGAGTAATGCTTTCGCCTTGTCTACTCTGGCAGGAAAAGCCGCGTAGACTTTTTTAATCATATCCAAATCAAAAATCATCGGAAAATATTTAAAGGATTAGAAAATAAGATTTTAAATCGAGCGCAAAGGTACAATTTTTTCAAAAAAGAACTGCCTTTGAAAGCATTAATTTCATTCAGCAAGTAATAGTTCCCCAACTGCAACGACAAATTGTTAAGTTTCATCCGGAATGTTTGGATGGGGCAAACAGGCAATACATTAAAAAAATTATCTTTATTCCGTGAATTTCATTGAAGTCTTACAATTAGCTTTCCGCTCCGTTCGTGCCAATATTGTACGGACCATCATTACCTGCTGCATCATCGGGTTCGGTATCATGGCTTTGGTCGGTATCCTGACATCGGTAGACGGGCTGAAAAGCTACCTGTCAAAAAGCTTCAGCAGTATGGGAGCCGGTACGTTTAAGATACGAAACAGAAATCTCGGATTCAGCCTCGACTCGGATAAGGATGCACCGGTTAAAGTTTTCAGAAGCATCACCTACCTGGAATCCATGGAATTTAAGAAGAAATTCAATGAGCGTTTCTCCACCTCCGTTCAATACCTTGCCAATCAGGGTTCCACGGTGAAGCATAACCAGAAAAAAACGAATCCTAATATCATTATCTTCGGTTCTGACGAGAATTACCTTACCAATGAAAGCTATATCCTGTTTCAGGGAAGAAATTTCACGCCTGCTGAACAAAAATCAGGAAGCAATGTGGTTCTGTTGGGTTATGCCGTTGCTAAAAAATTATTCGGCAGTAATTTCACCATAGAAGATAAAATCGTACGGATAGACGACGTAAAATATAAAGTCATTGGTGTGCTGGACGAAAAAGGTTCGAGTTTTATCAGCACCGATAATATGGCGCTTATACCATTAAACAAGGCACGGCAGGCCTATCCGCAGGAGAATCCTTCCTATGTGATCAGTGTAAAGGGAGACGACCCTGAAAATATGCAGCCCGTGGAAGATGAGGCCATCTTTTTAATGCGTAATGTCCGTAAGCTGCATCCGGGAGAAGACATCAACTTTGACATTTTGAAGAGTGACAGTATTTCGGGGATGTTTGTAGAGAAAATGCAGTACGCCACCATGGCGGGATTCATCATCGGCATCATCACACTTATCGGGGCCGCCATTGGTTTAATGAATATTATGCTGGTGAGCGTAACGGAAAGAACCAAAGAAATCGGCACTTTAAAAGCCATTGGCGCCAACAAAAGAGATATACGCATGCAGTTTATCCTGGAAGCCATTGTCATCTGCCAGATGGGCGGCATATTAGGTATCTTGCTGGGAATTGCAGCCGGCAATGCCGTTTCCCTCTCTGTAGGCGGGGCATTTATCATACCGTGGATGTGGATGCTGGTAGGTGTGACCTTTTGTTTGGTAGTAGGACTGATTTCCGGTATCTATCCGGCCTTCAAGGCCTCCAACCTGGATCCTATCGAAGCGCTGCGCTACGAATAAGAGATAAAAATTAAAAGGCGCCGAACTCCCGTTCGGCGCCTTTTATGTTATTTAAACTGAAGCTATTAGCTCTTATAATTATTCAGCCACTACTTCAAATTCAATTTCAGCGGTTACTTCTTTGTATAAGTTGACGGTTGCTTTATAGGTACCGACCTCTTTCACTTCTCCCTGAATATGTACTCGTTTTCTGTCAACGGTCAGGTCGAATTGTTTTTTCAACGCTTCGGCAACCTGAATATTGGTAACACTTCCGAACAATTTGCCCGTAGTCCCGGCTTTAGCGCCTACTACAATTTTAGAAGCTTTCAATTTCTCCGCCAACACCTTATAATCTTCGATTAATTTGGCGATTTTAGCAGATTGTTGCTTTTTCACTTCTTCCACGTGCTTCTTGTTGGATACATTCGCTACCTGAGCGAATCCTTGAGGTATCAGGAAATTACGACCGTAGCCCGGCTTTACGTTTACTACATCGAATTTTAATCCTAAATTATCTACATCTTTTAATAAAATGACTTCCATGTTGATTTTTACTTTAAAAGGTCAGTAACATAAGGTAATAATGAAATATGACGCGCTTTTTTCACCGCCGTTGAAATTTTACGCTGGAACTTCAGTGAGTTTCCCGTAATGCGGCGAGGCAGCATCTTTCCCTGGTCATTTACAAATTTCAATAAAAACTGCGGGTCCTTGTAATCGATGTATCGGATACCGCTTTTTTTGAACCGGCAGTATTTTTTTCTTTGTAAGCCGATTTTCGGGGAGTTTAAGAACTTGATTTCTTCGTGTGTTGCCATGTTATACCTCCGCTTTTTTAGATTTACCACTTAATTTGTCCCGGCGTTGTTGTGCATAAGCCAACGCATACTTGTCTAATCGGGTAGTCAGAAAACGCATGATGTTCTCGTCGCGTTTAAATTCCACTTCGAATTTGCGGATGAATTGAGGATCGACCTCAAACTGCAACAAGGTATAAAAACCTGTCGTCTTCTTTTGAATTGGGTAAGCCAGCTGCTTAATTCCCCAATCTTCCCTGTGAACCACCGTTCCGCCTGCTTTCTCAATGAGATCGGCGTACTTTTTTACGGTTCTTGTGTACTCTTCGTTAGAGAGCACGGGCGTTGTAATAAAAACCGTTTCGTAATTGCTCATAATTTGTTACTAATTTTGATTAAAAATGGAGTGCAAAGGTACTAATTAAATGGAGAATTAACGAATTATCGCCCCTGAGAATGGAGGTTTTATGTTAAATTTCTGTGATTTGGACGAAAGAATACCGCTGAAAGCCGGTCAAATCATATCTTTTCCACCCTTTTCTGATGCCTGCCCCCTTCAAAATCGGTGGTCAGAAAGGTATGTACCATTTCCAGCGCTTCGTCTATCGTCACAAAACGCGCCGGGAGGCAAATAATATTTGCATCATTGTGCAGGCGGGCTAAGCGTGCTATTTCATTTTGCCAGCAAAGCGCTGCACGAATTTTCCGGTGTTTATTGGCCGTAATAGCCACCCCGTTGGCCGAACCGCAAATCAGTATTCCATACTGCACCCGGCCATTCTCTATTTCCCCGGCTGCCGCATGGGCATAATCCGGATAATCACAACTTTCCAGGCTGTTCGTCCCGACATCGGTAATGGCCACATTGTTTTTAGTGAGATACTGCTTAATGGCTTCTTTGTATTCATAACCGGCATGGTCTGAACCTATTACAATCTCTGCAGGTAAATTCATCTGACGAATTTAAGATTTATGATTTAAGATTTATGATTTTATGCGAAAAAATCTATTAACTTAAACTTATGAATCCAAACTCCCTGCATACCAAACTGGAAGCGCGTGTCCTTTTTATAGACATGAACAGTTTCTTTGCCAGTTGTGAGCAGCAGACCAATTACTGGCTGCGTGGCCGTCCGGTGGCGGTTTGTGTTTATACCGGAAAATACGGTTGTGTGATAGCACCCTCCATCGAGGCAAAGAAAAAAGGTATAAAGCTGGGTTTGCGTTTAAATGAAGCCATGAAAATCTGCCCGGACCTGGTGCCGCTGGAAACCAATCCCGATAAATACCGCACCTTCCACGCCCGCATCATGAACATCCTGAAACGGTATTCGGAGGATGTCATTCCGCGCAGCATTGATGAAGCGGTGGTCGATTTAACCAGCTACAAAAACATTTACCCGGACGTGGTGGAAGTCGCCAAAAAAATAAAAAAGGATATTCAAGAAGAAGTCGGCGACTGGCTGAAGTGCTCAATCGGTATTGCACCAAACGCATTTTTGGCAAAACTGGCCTCTGATATACAAAAGCCGGACGGCCTGACGGTGATTGATCCGGAAAATATTGATTCCGTGTTGAAAAAACTCGAACTAACCGATTTTCCGGGAATCTCCAAAGGCATGAAAAACCGGCTGAATAAAGCCGGCATCTACACACCGCTCGAACTTCGTTATTCCACCCCTGAAAAACTGAAAGCCGCCTGCAAAAGCATTGTCGGTGTCTACTGGTACCACCGCCTGCATTTTCAGGAAGTGGACCTTCGCACGACGGAAGAATACAAGAACATGTCAGCCATGAGAATGGTGTCGAAAGAACAACGAAAGGACGTACAGAATCTGTATGATATTTTGAGCATGCTTTGCCTGACGCTGGAAAAACGGATGATGAAGAAACAGCTCTTCTGCAAACACGTTACATTTTTCACCCGATATGATGACGGCAGCAGCTATGACGATCATTTTCACACTGAACAACCTTTGCAGGACGGTATGGAAATATACCACATTCTCGAGGAGCGGATGAAAGTATACAGGCAAAGAAACCACCTGACAGAAGACATTATCAATCCCAATGTGACAAGCATAGGTGTGGTGATACAGGATTTTATGGATGAAGAGGTGATTCAGTTAAATATCTTTGACAACTCACACATCAAAAATAATAAGCTGCGCAAAACCGTCTATCGGATAAAAGACAAATACGGGCTGAAAACCATCAAGCGTGCCTCCGAATTACGTGATGAAGATGCGGTGGATGATGTCATAGGATTCGGAAATATTAAAGATGTGAATAACGGCGAATACGGGTAATAAAAGTTTTCGCAAAATAGAATAAAAAAATTATACCTTTAATAAAAATTAATCTCATGGGAAAGTTTGTAATTAAAACACAAAAGGACGGACAGTTCGTTTTCCGTCTGTTAGCCGACAACGGCCAGGAAATATTACGCAGCGAAGCCTACACGACCAAGCCTGCCTGCCTGAACGGCATTAACTCCGTCAAATCCAATGCTGCGGATGACGGGCGTTATGACCGCAAGGTATCCACGAACGGTAAACCTTACTTTAACCTGAAAGCGGGGAACGGGCAAGTCATTGGAACCAGCGAATTATATGAAAGTGAGGCATCCAGAGATAGCGGTATTGAGAGTGTCAAGAAGAATGCTGCTGAAGCGACGACGGAAGATACTACCGAATAAAAATTTATTTTTCCGGCAACAAAAAACTTCAGAATGGCTTATGCCGTTTTGAAGTTTTTTATTAGTGCGACTCGTTTATTTGGGATAAATTAACCAATAGGATTCCGGAAAACAGGACCAGGGCAATGCCCAGTAATATCTCATTGGTATGAGGGATGCTGTTATAACTGATGGCTGCAATCCCCTGTATCATCAGCACGATTTCATTCAGCAGGATTCCCACTACAAAAACAATCAAACCTATAACCGCCAGCCTTGTGACGGACAGAACTCCGGTTGCAAACATATGCCCTAACAAGAACAACGTGATTACACCCAGCAGCACCAAATGCAGATAGGCAATAACAATCGGGCGAAAGCCGTATGCCATCTGGCTTAAAGCAGGAATCGTGGAACCTAACTGCAATAATAATTTTACGGTAAGGGCCAGAGCCGACAAACCCAATGTCCATTTACTGATAACGGGAAGAGCTTCACTAATCAGGTTCCAGTGACGTCTGACAATATTTAACAGTACCATCCATGCGACGACCTGAACGGTAGCGGCAACAACTACCAATATATACACCCACTTCGGAATGGGCAGCCAGAGTGCCGACAGAAAATAGGCGGGAATGCAGGATGCTGCAAACATCCAGAAAACAACCCTTAGTTTTGGTGTAAGAAATGATTTGACGGACAGCTTATCACAAAAGAATCCCATACAGACAAAGAAAAACCATCCGTTATACTGAAAATGCAGGAAGAAATAAACCGCTCCCAGATACCAGTTCTGATGAATGATCTTATTGGCCATCATGTAGGCTAATGCAAACGTTCCCAAAGATGACAGAAAATTAAGAAGCAACGCCGCTTTAAACCAATGATGCGCCATACCTTTGGAGGTAAGCTTGTTTAAATCTTTCCAGTATTTAACAGCGAAAAAATAAAGGATGAAGATACTAATCGTGGAAAAGGCGATGGAGGCAATGCCATACCCCTGAACCGGAAATGCAACCAGCATTCCATAAGATGTTGCAAGATGCGCCAGCAACAACTCTCGATATTCTGTAAACTTATTTTTCTGTGTTTGTTTAGACAAATAGGCCACCAGCAGCACCAGAAGGGTTTGTGTTATCCAGCCGGAGAAAGCAAAATGGGAATGCCCGTGCAACAGGAATTTTTGGTCAATAAACGGGAGTGAAAAAGCAATCTTATATCTCAGCACAACACCTATTGAAGCCACTATCAGCAAATTCAATAAGGATATCCTTAACCAGCGTCGTAAAATTATATCCATTAGAAAACCCAGCGTGTGTTTAAAATTATCTGCCGCAAAGGAAATTGTTTTCAGGCGAAAACTTTATGATTACAATCATAACTTGGCATGATAATCTTCCCTTTATCTATCATTAATTTTCCCTTATCATGCAAATGGCGGATAACACGTATGACGGTTTCCACCCTCAAACCCGTCATACCTGCAATCTGCTGTCTGGTGTAGTTGACAATATAATGGTCTTTATTATCTTTATTGTTCTTTTTGCTCAGGTAGGTTAAAAGCGTTAAAATCCTGTGCTCCGGGCTGCAGCACGCTATTTCTTTCAGAATGAAAAATTTGTACCTGACTCTTTGTGCCAACAACTTGTTGAATGCAGCCTGAATGGTATAATCATTCTTTAATAATTGCAAAAAAGAGAGTTTAGGCAACTGTATAATGACGGAATCCATTTCCGCGACGGAATTAGCCGCATACGGCTCATCGTCAAAAAGCGGCAATTCACCGAAACACTCCCCGGGTTCTATGATAGACTGAATAAACACTTTTCCTTCATCATCGAAGTTAATCCAGCTTATCCTTCCTTCCACCAGCTGGTAATAATAACTGCAGGTACCTCCTTCATGAAAGATGTATTCTCCCTTCCGCACTTTCTTGTACTTTGCGCCTGATGCCAGTAATATATCAATGTCAACCATCATTTCAAGAAATCACTTTTGATAAAGTTAGTGATTATCCGCTGAAATTTTATCGGTTTTTCATCTTTTAAAACATGATTTTAGTCATGTTTTCGATTTTTATAAGCGCCCGATTTTAAATTCTCTGTTATTATGATTTCAATCATAAACTATTACAAAAATTGCATGTAATGTTGTACCATAAATCAACAAATATTTTTATTATGAAAAAGCTACTTATTATTATCTCAATGGGAGTCATATCCGGTTTTTTTGTCGGTTGCAACTCCAACTCCGGAAGTGAAAGCACTGCCGCCACTACTGCTGAAACACCACAGGCTACCGCAACAACAACAGAAAATGGAAATCCGTCTTATGACCCGAACCGAGGAGAAGGTAAATTTACAACGGTGGATGTAGGCGCTACGCTGGATGCCGCTATGGCCGGTGAAGGAGACAAAGTATACAATGTCAAATGTTCTTCCTGCCACAAACTTACCGATGAGAAATTAGTAGGACCAGGCTGGAAAGGTGTCACTACAAGACGTACACCGGTTTGGATCATGAATTTCATTACCAACACGGATGCCATGATTGACAAAGACCCTGCGGCGCAGGCGCAATTGGAAATCTGTTTAGTGAGAATGCCTAACCAAAGTCTTTCAGACGATGACGCCAGACATCTGCTCGAATTCATGCGTAAAAATGACGGCGTAAAATAATTTATAAATATTAAACCAATTCAAATGAAAAAGTTAAATGTAAAACTGATAGCATCCATAACCATTCTGATTGTAGTGGCTATGACTGCCTGCAAACCCAAGAACCTGGGGAATGCCGTAAGTGCCGATGCAGCTGCGAAAGCCTACGTTGCACCGGGTAAATACGATGCCTACTATAATTTTGTGAGTGGTGGATTTAGCGGACAAATGTCTGTCTATGGCTTACCGAGCGGACGCTTACTGAGAGTAATCCCGGTATTCTCCGTAGACCCTGAAAAAGGTTGGGGTTACAGTGAAGAAACCAAACCCATGCTTAACACGTCTCATGGTTTTGTGCCTTGGGATGATTTGCACCATACGGAAATGTCACAAACAAACGGTGAAATTGACGGCAGATGGGTATTCGGGAATGCGAACAATACTCCACGCGTTGCCCGTATCGATCTAAAAACATTCCGTACTGCAGAAATTATCGAATTACCGAACAGTGCCGGTAATCACTCATCTCCTTTTATAACAGAAAATACAGAATATGTAGTGGCAGGTACCCGTTTCAGTGTTCCTTCAGATAATGCAAACGGAGATGTGCCTATCAATACCTATAAACAAAATTTCAAAGGCTATCTGAGCTTTATCAGCGTAGGGAAAGAAGATGGCAAACTCGATATTGCTTTCCAGATTGAATGTCCGGGCGTAAACTTTGACTTAAGCCACGCGGGAAAAGGAAAATCGCATGGCTGGTTCTTCTTCTCCTGTTACAACACAGAACAGGCAAACACTTTATTAGAAGTGAATGCTTCCCAAAAAGATAAAGACTTTATCATGGCGGTAAACTGGAAAAAAGCGGAAGAATACCTGAAAGCAGGAAAAGGTAAAAAAGTTCCAGTAAAATATGCCCATAACACATACAGTGATAAGACGCACAGCGCAACTTCAGAAATCAAAACGGAAGTGACCGTACTGGATGCTAAAGAATTAAAAGACATCTGCTATTTTATTCCTTGTCCTAAATCACCTCACGGATGCGATGTGGACCCTACCGGTGAGTATATAGTAGGTAGCGGTAAGCTGGCTGCATTAATTCCTGTATTTAGCTTTGATAAATTACAAAAGGCAATCGCAGCTAAAGATTACGTTGGTGACTTTGGCGGCATACCGGTCGTAAAATATGAGTCCGCATTATACGGCGAAGTAAAAAAACCGGGTCTGGGACCTCTGCATACAGAATTTGATGGAAATGGAAATGCATACACCTCTTTCTTCGTATCTTCTGAAGTCGTTAAATGGAATATCAAAGATTTGAAAGTGGTCGACCGTGTTCCTACCTTCTATTCTGTAGGTCACTTGTGTGTACCGGGCGGAGACAGCAAGAAACCTTCTCCTAAATATTTAATTGCCTATAATAAAATCACCAAAGACCGTTATTTGCCAACCGGCCCTGAATTATCTCAGAGTGCACAGTTGTATGATATCAGCGGTGATAAGATGCAACTGATACTGGACTTCCCGACTATAGGCGAACCACACTACGCACAGGCTGTTCCTGCAGAAGTGATAAAAGGGAATTCTTTAAAAATCTTCAAAATCGAAGAGAATGGAAACCCTTATGCTGCCAGGGGTGAAAAAGAAACCAAGGTGGTCAGAGAAGGCAACAAGGTACATGTGTATGCTACCGCTATCCGTTCTCACTTTGCGCCGGATAACATCGAAGGTATCAGACTAGGAGATGAAGTGTATTTCCATGTCACCAATCTGGAACAAGATTGGGATGTCCCTCACGGCTTTGCAATTAAAGGTGCTACCAATGGCGAGTTACTGATTATGCCGGGTGAAACACAAACGTTAAAATGGGTGCCGGACAAGGTGGGTATTTTCCCAATGTACTGTACAGACTTCTGCAGCGCATTGCATCAGGAGATGCAGGGATATATCAGGGTATCACCGGCAGGCAGCAATGTTCCGCTGACATTCAGCTTAGGTACAAACTTACCTGCAGCCACTCCGGAAAGTACAAAATAATATCGCTTATCAGAAAATGTGGTGGAACAGGTGAGAAAAAGCCTGTTCCATTTTTTTTAGATTATAAACTGCAAAATGAAATGCCATGCAAAAGAATAAATTAAATACCTGGGTCAGAATCATACTGGCAATATGCGGAGTTGCTTTATTTGCCGTATTATTCGTACCGATATGGCGGATAGATTTAGCCGCACCACAATATCCGGAAGGGCTGCGGATGCTTATCTATGCCAACAAACTGGGCGGTGATGTGGAGATTATCAACGGGCTAAATCATTACATAGGTATGAAAACATTACACGCAGAAGATTTTATTGAATTTTCCGTGCTGACTTATATTATTGGTGCTTATGCACTATTCTTTATCATAGTCGCCGCCGTCGGAAACAGGAAATTGCTTTATGTGCTGGTAGGTCTTTTCGCCGCATTCGGCATTCTGGCTATGGTAGATTTCTGGAGATGGGAATACAATTACGGTCACAACCTGGATCCAAAGGCCGCTATCATCGTACCGGGTATGGCCTATCAGCCACCATTAATCGGATTCAAGCAGTTACTCAATTTTGGCGCCTATTCCATACCCGACATAGGAGGATGGATATTTATTGGTGTAGGTATACTTGCGATAGTGTGCATTGTCATTGAAGCCAGACCGTCGATAAAAATGAAGAAATCTAGTGCGACTCCCCTGCTTCTTTTTGGCATTTGCAGCATATTGTTGTTTTCCTCCTGCGCTGCCGGCCCTAAACCTGTCAAGCTCGGTATCGATCAGTGTGACTATTGCAAAATGACTGTCGGAGATGAACGTTTCCCCGCTGAAATTGTCACCACAAAAGGGAAAGTCTATATCTTTGACGATATCCACTGTGTCATTGGGTATTTAAAAGAAAATAAAAATGCTGCTGGACAAATGAAAGATGTGTATGTATCAGATTACAGCGGAAACCATAATCTGATTAATGTGAAAAATGTTCATTTATATAAATCCGATGCATTGAGAAGCCCTATGGGTGGAAACATTGCCGCCTTTGAGAATATGGATAGTTTAAATAAGATAGTTTCCGGAATGAACGGTGTGCGTGTTATCTGGGATGACCTTTTAAAATAATCTGATTCATGTACCATCTCCTGACTTACATACTATTATTTTTTACGATTCCGTTATTCGCAAACACCTATCATGTTGGTAACCAATATGGCACACTGACTATTCAGCAAACGATTGATAAATCAACAGACGGTGATACGATACTGGTTGAGTCCGGGATTTATCATGAAAAAAATCTGGTTATCCGGAAATCAATATATCTCAAGGGAATAAAATATCCCGTTCTGGACGGGGAAGGAAAATATGAAATCATCTCCATTCGCGCCAGCCATGTCACTATAGATGGGTTTAAAATCATACATTCCGGAAGGGCTACGCTTGAAGATCCGGCAGGCATTAAGGTGTACAATCAGCGAAATGTTACCATTATCAATAATTCGCTGGAAGATACTTTTTTTGGAATCTATACCCAGAACGGAACCAACTGTATCATCAAAAATAACCGTTTAAGATCCTTTGCTACCGAAGAACAGCAAATCGGGAACGGTATCCATTGCTGGAAATGTGACAGCATGCAGATTGTCGCCAACACCATCAGCGGCCACAGGGACGGCATCTACTTCGAGTTTGTAACCAACTCTGTCATCTGGAGAAATATCTCCACGGCAAATATCCGGTACGGGTTACATTTTATGTTCTCCAACAATGATGCCTACATCACCAATATATTCAGGAATAACGGCGCAGGCGTGGCTGTCATGTTCACACACGGCGTTAAGATGTTTAACAACCTGTTTGAAGAAAACTGGGGTGATGCCTCCTACGGATTACTGCTGAAAGAAATTTCAGACAGCTATATTGAAGGCAACCGCTTCATACGCAATACCAGCGGAATATTTATGGAAGGTGTCAGTCGTGTGCAGATGGAACGAAACCTGTTTAAAAATAACGGATGGGCGATGAAGGTACAGGCCAGCTGCATGGACATTACCATGACAAATAATAATTTCCTGAGAAACACCTTTGATGTCGGAACCAACGGCTCTCTGGTACTAAACACCTTTAACGGAAATTATTGGGATAAATATGAAGGCTATGACCTGAATAAAGATAAGATTGGCGATATCCCATTCCGGCCGGTGAGCCTGTTTTCCATGATAATAGAAAAGATGCCGCCTGCCATGATGCTGTTTCGCAGCTTTATGGTCACCATCCTGGACAAAACGGAAAAAATACTTCCGAGCATCACTCCGGAAAACCTGAAAGATGACTCACCTTTAATAAAACCTTTGCCTTTATGATTGCGGTATCCAATCTTATAAAAAAATTCAGCAAGCTGACCGCATTGGACAATGTTTCCGTGAGTTGTCATAAAGGAGAATGTATCGCGCTGATCGGCCCCAATGGAAGCGGGAAAACCACGCTGATTAAAAGTATCCTGGGAATGGTGGTTCCGGACAGCGGTACGATTTTGTTCAATGAAAAGAACATCGCACACGACTGGAAGTACCGCAGCCACATCGGCTATATGCCGCAAATCGGACGCTACCCGGAAAACATGACCATTGGCCAGGTATTTGACATGATGAAAAGCATCCGAAAGGATGAAACATCGCAATTAGACGAAGAATTATTTCTGGAGTTTGGATTAGACAAACTCTTAGATAAACGTATGCGAACGCTGTCCGGCGGCACCAGACAGAAAGTAAGCGCATCACTGGCATTCCTGTTCAGCCCGGATGTGCTCATCCTCGATGAACCTACAGCTGGTTTAGACCCTCTGGCATCGGAACTGCTGAAAGAAAAAATCAGCAGGGAAAAAGAAAAAGGGAAATTGATATTAATTACCTCTCACATCCTCAGCGAACTGGACGACCTGGTAACTCACATCATTTTCATGCAGGATGGAAAATTAAAATTCCAAAAAACGGTGGAAGAGCTGAGAAGTGACACCGGTGAACTAAAATTATCAAAGGCGATAGCCAACATCATGTTAAATGCAGCACCTTGAAGAAGATTATAAAATTTGTGATTATCGATATTCTGCGAAATAAAATCGTATTGGCCTATACGCTGTTTCTTTTAATTACCTCTTTGAGCGTTTTTAATCTGGAAGACAACACGGCAAAAGGACTGTTGAGTTTACTGAATCTGATTTTATTTATTGTTCCGTTGGTTTCCATTATTTTTTCCACCATTTACATTTACAACAGTGCCGAGTTTATTGAATTGCTGGTCAGTCAGCCCTTAAAACGGAAAAATATCTGGATGAGCCTCTTTTTTGGCCTCGCCGGCTCTATGACATTGGCTTTTTTTATCGGGGCAGGCATTCCCATTCTCCTGTACGAGGCATCTCCTACCGGGCTGATGATGCTGGGTATCGGATGTTTGATTACCATCATCTTTGTGGCTATTTCATTTCTTACGACCGTAAACACAAGGGACAAGGCAAAAGGCATTGGAATAGCGATTCTGCTGTGGTTATATTTCGCATTATTGTTTGACGGATTGGTTTTGTTTATTCTGTTCCAGTTTGCTGATTATCCGTTGGAAAAGGCGGTCGTAGCAATTACAGCCTTTAATCCGATTGATCTTGGAAGAATTTTAATTTTATTGCGGCTGGATGTCTCTGCTCTGATGGGTTATACAGGAGCCGTATTTAAAGATTTTTTCGGCACCTCTGCCGGTCTGGTAGTAGCGATAGCCACATTACTGCTTTGGTGTATTGTACCCGTCTGGTTATCCGTTCTTAAATTCAGAAAGAAGGACTTGTAACCGGCGTTTGTTTTTCGGGATGCGCTTTGCATCTGAAATTGGTTGAACGTATTATGTAATATCCATGAAGAAAGATATTAAAAACAGGAAGGATATTGAATGGCTGGTCAACAACTTTTATGACAAAGTAAGAACCGATAAATTAATCAGCCATTTCTTTACGGAAGCAGTACAGGTTAATTGGAAAAAGCACCTGCCACTCATGTACGATTTCTGGGAGAATATTGTTTTTTTTACCGGCGCCTATGAAGGCAACCCCATGACCATGCACCATCATCTCAGTAAGATAACCACCCTTAAAAAAATCCATTTTAAGCGGTGGAACAAGCTTTTTAACCAATCTGTAGATGAATTGTTTGAAGGGGAGAAAGCAGAACTTATCAAGAGCCGGGCAGCCAGAATTTCCGCCATTTTACAAAATAACATCTTTTCTAAATAACTTCTGATGATTTATCAAGATACTAACATCTGTGTGTGGAATTTATCTCGGATAAAAACATCCGATATGATTTTTTTTGTATATTTAAGTATAATTTAAACCATGTTTTCCAAAGCTTGCGAATACGCCATCCGGGCAACCATCTACATCGCGGAACAATCCCAGGAGCACCATCGGGTAAGCCTGAAAGATATAGCCCGGGAGATAGATTCACCGGAGGCTTTCACGGCGAAAATCCTGCAACAGCTGGTCAAAAACAATATCATCTATTCCACGAAGGGCGCCACGGGCGGATTTGAAATAGATGCCGTAAAAATGAAAACGGTTAAACTATCTGATATCGTATTGGCTATAGACGGTGACAGCATCTATAAACTTTGTGCGCTGGGGTTAAATGACTGTTCGGAAGAGTACCCTTGCCCGGTGCATCATAAATTCAAACATATCAAAAAAGATATTCGGGGAATGTTGGAGAATACGAATGTCTTGGAGATGTCCAATGGGTTGAAAGAGGGACTAACCTGCCTTAAATTTTGATTTTTTAAACACATTAAAATAATTACAATGAACATTACAGACGAAAATAAAATCGGAGAACTGGTAGCACAGAACTACCGTACTGCTTCCGTATTCAAAAAGCACAGGATAGACTTTTGCTGCAAGGGCAACCGCAGTATCAAAGAAGTGTGCGACGACAAGAATATAGATATGCATGCACTCCTGCATGAGTTAAAAGCTGTAGTGAAGCAGGATGATTCCGGTTCCATTGATTTCAATTCATGGGATCTGGATCTGCTGGCTGACTATATCGAAAAGAAACATCATCGATATGTAGAAGAACACATCCCGATGCTGCAGCAATACCTCCATAAACTATGCAGGGTTCATGGCGACCGGCATCCGGAACTGTTGGAAATCAATGACCACTTCAATCAATGTGCAGGCGCACTTACTGCTCACATGAAAAAAGAAGAATTGGTCTTATTCCCTTTTATCCGGAAAATGGTGAAATCCAAACAAACACATGATAGCCTGGCAACTCCGCATTTCGGTACGGTGGAGAACCCTGTTCGCATGATGATGCATGAACACGATGTGGAAGGCGAACGGTTCAGGACAATCGCCCGCTTAAGCAATCAGTATACTCCGCCGGACGATGCCTGCAACACCTACAGGGTGACCTATAACCTGTTGCAGGAATTTGAGAACGATTTACACTTGCACATTCACCTGGAAAATAATATCTTATTCCCTAAAGCAGTGGAATTGGAATCTTTTCTCAACGTACCTATTCAATAAAATTTCCAAAACCCCTAAAAATAAAACCATGCTAAAATTTAAATTAGACGAAGACTTCATCCAGCAATATGCGGATATCACCCCCGATTTCGGCTACAACGGCTTAGGCCTGCTCACCTATTACCGGACCTACTCTCGCCTCAAGGCGGACGGAACCAATGAGCAATGGTTTGAAACGGTCAGGCGTGTCGTGGAAGGCGCTTATACCCTCCAGAAAGAACACATCCAAAACAATGAACTCGGCTGGAACAACCGCAAAGCGCAGCAATCCGCGCAGGAAATGTATGACCGCATATTTAAGATGAAATTTATCCCTCCCGGCAGAATGTTGTGGGCGCTGGGTACTGATATTATTCATACCAAACGGGTGGGACAGGCATTATTTAACTGCGCGTTTGTATCGACGGAAAATATGGGTAAGTCTCTGGATGAAGCCATCAAACCTTTCGCCTTTATGATGGATATGAGCATGGTGGGTGTTGGTGTAGGTTTTGATGTGGAAGGCGCAAAAAAAATAGAAGTCAACAAACCCGACAGTCACCATACCGAAAACTTTGTGATACCTGATTCAAGAGAAGGCTGGGTCATGAGTCTGGAGAAATTGCTGTTTAGTTATTTTGCTAAAAACTTCGGTTTTAACAAGACCAATGCTGTAGCTTTCAACTATGAAGAGATTCGTCCCGCCGGCCTTCCGATAAAAGGTTTTGGCGGCACCTCCTCCGGCCCTGCTCCTCTTATCAAGATGCACGAGCAAATCCGTGAAGTGCTGGACAACCTTGACGGAAAACCTGTTACCATCACAGCTATCACCGATATCATGAACATGATAGGCCAATGTGTGGTAGCCGGCAATGTCCGGAGAACAGCGCAGATAGCATTAGGCAAACTTAATAACACAGAATACCGAAAATTAAAGGATTATCGCTGGAACAACGAAAAAGGTACATACGAGGGTACCATGGCACACCGGGCTGCATGGGGATGGGCTTCCAACAACAGTGTTCTGGTTGACATTAATTCGGATTTTGAAGAAGTGGCGAGACAAACCGCCATCAATGGAGAGCCGGGCTATGTATTCATGGATAACATCCGGAATTTTTCCAGAATGTGTGACCCGGCAGACTACAAGGATAAAAAAGCAAAAGGTACCAATCCCTGCGGTGAACAGACATTAGAGTCGTATGAGCTGTGCTGCCTGGTGGAAACGTTCCCATCCCGTGCCGAATCGAAAGAAGATTACATCCGTACCTTGAAATTTGCGTATTTGTTAGGAAAGACGGCCACATTAGTAAATACAACCTGGCATGAAACCAACCGTGTACAGAAACGCAACAGACGTATCGGTACATCGGTTTCCGGTATTACCAACTTTATTGAGAAACATTCTCTCGAAACATTGCGGGTATGGCTGGATTCGGGTTACAAAGAAATACAACGCTGGGACGACATCTATTCTTCCTGGTTATGTGTTCCAAAAAGTATCAAAACCACCAGTGTAAAACCAAGCGGTACAGTGAGCCTGCTGGCTGGTGTAAACCCGGGTTGCCATTTTCCTGAATTCGATTACTACATACGCAGAGTGCGGATAGCTAAGTCATCCACATTGATTCCTTCATTAGTGGAAGCCGGATTCAAAATTGAAGACGATGTTGTAGACCCTTCTTCCGCCGTAGTGGAATTTCCGGTACATAATGAAGGAAAAAGCCTAAAAGACGTAACCATTTGGGAACAGGTAGCATTGGCCGTATTTCTCCAGAAATACTGGTCAGACAATCAGGTTTCCTGTACCGTCACCTTCCGTCCGGAAGAAAGCAGCCAGATTAAAACCGTGCTGGATTACTTCAAATACGACATGAAAGCCATCAGTTTTCTGCCAAAACTGGAATTGGGTGCCTATGCGCAAATGCCGTATGAAGCTATTACAAAAGAAGTATATGAAGCATCCATAAAAAAGATAAAAACTATTACCTTTAAGAATATTTCGGAAGATGTGGAAGCGGAAAAATTCTGCACCACAGACAAATGTTTAATTTAAAAATACCATACTATGAATGGCGGAGAAATCATTGCGAAGGTTTTACAGAATCACGGCGTAAAATTTTTATTCACCCTTTGCGGAGGACATATATCTCCAATTTTTGTCAGCGCTGAAAAACTGGGCATCCGCGTAATAGACACCCGGCACGAAGTCAATGCGGTATTCGCCGCAGATGCGGTATCGCGTTTAACAGGGATACCCGGTGTTGCAGCCGTGACTGCCGGCCCCGGCCTTACCAATACCATTACCGCTGTTAAAAATGCTTACCTTGCACAATCCCCCTTAATTCTCTTGGGTGGCGGTGCTGCCACTATTTTAAAGGGCAGGGGTTCCCTTCAGGATATTGACCAGATGAGCCTCATGAAACCCAATGTAAAATGGGCTGTCAGTATCTCTAAGGTAAAGGATATAATACCGACACTGGAAAAAGCATTCGATATAGCTCAGTCCGGCATTCCGGGGCCTGTTTTTGTGGAATGCCCGATTGACACACTTTATAACGAAGAGCTGGTGCGAGAATGGTATGGGGCAAAAAGCAAGGATGTACCTCCTAAAAACATACAGGAACGCGTGATTCAATGGTACATCAACCGTCATGCGAAAAAATTATTTGAAGGAAAAGATTCCGTGCAATTTAACCGACCGGAGCCTGTTTCCTATCCCAAACACAGTTATTATGACCTTGACCGTGCAGTAACAAAATTAAAAAAGGCGAAAAGGCCCGTTATGCTGGTAGGCAGCGGAGCGATGATGAACCCCCGAAAAGCAAATGAATTGGCTGCTGCAGTTACGTCATTAGGTATCCCTGTCTATCTCAGTGGTATGGGCAGAGGTTTATTGGGTAAAGAAAATAATCTGCAACTACGACACAAACGCAAAGAAGCCATCAAGGAGGCCGATTTGATTATTCTCGCAGGAGTACCCAATGACTTCCGGCTGGATTACGGCAACCACATCGGGCATCGTCCGTTTATTTCAATTAACCGGAGCAGAGAGGATTTGAACAAAAATAAACGGCCTAGTATTGGTGTGCTGGGAGACCCGCAGGATTTTTTGATTGAACTGTCAAAAAAGTTTCAGGGCGCATATCCTGAATGGATACAAAAACTTCGAGACAGAGATAATGAGCGGGAAAAAAGCATAGATGAACAAGCCGCTGCACCAATGAATGGAATGAATCCCATTCAGTTATTCCGCGAGCTGGATCCGCTACTGGACGATAACACCATTCTGGTCGCTGACGGCGGCGATTTTGTCGCCACCTCCGCTTATACGCTAAAACCCCGTTCCCCTTTATCCTGGTTAGATCCGGGCGTATTCGGCACATTAGGTGTCGGTGCGGGGTTCGCATTAGGAGCGAAGTTGGTCTTTCCTCAAAAAGACGTATGGATAATTTACGGAGATGGAAGTGCAGGCTACAGCCTGATGGAATATGATACGTTTGTTCGTCATAAGTTGCCCGTTATTTCACTGATTGGCAATGATGCCTGCTGGGCACAGATCGCCCGCGACCAGGTAGATTTTCTTAAAAGCGACTGTGCCGTTCGCCTCGAACATTCCGATTACGATATGATTGGAAAAGCATTTGGCGCTGAAGGCGTTCGTGTCGATAATATGAAAACATTTTTGTGGGCAGGAAACGATGCAAAAGAAAAAAGCAGAAATGGCATCCCCTATATCATTAATGCCATTATCGGCAGATCGGATTTCAGAAAAGGTTCTATCTCTATGTAATAAAATACTCATAGTATGACTTCATTAGGCTTATTAAAAAGGGAAAAAACGGCATTGATGGTCATTGATGTGCAGGAACGGCTGATGCCCGTCATCAACAACGGCGAACAGGTATTGGCGAATGTCAATCGATTAATAAAAGGCGCAGATGTATTGAAAGTTCCGGTCATCATTACAGAGCAATATCCGAAAGGATTGGGCAATACCTGCAAAGAACTGGAATTACCGGATAATGCACCCATTATCGAAAAAATGTGTTTCAGCTGCATGTTGTCTGCATCGGTTACCATGCAGTTGCAGCATTTGAATGTCAACGCGTTGCTTCTCTGCGGAGTAGAGTCTCACATTTGTGTTTTTAAAACAGCTTTAGATGCCCTGAAACTGGGCTTTGAAGTACATGTGATAGCAGATGCCGTTTCTTCCAGAACACCGGACAATAAAAGTATCGCTTTAGAACGGCTCAGACAGGCGGGCGCTTTTATCGTTTCCACGGAAATGATATTATTCCAATTGCTGGATGAAGCCGGTACCGATGAATTCAAGGCCATCAGCAGGCTTATAAAATAATTGAGAATCTCATAAATTCAATAAAAATGGAAGCTAAACGCCTATTTGATTTACTCACCATTCAGGTAGAAAGTAATCCGAACAGTTATTTTCTGTCATCCAAGACAGAGGGCAAATGGAATCATTATTCATTTTCAGAAGTACAATTTATTGCTGACAGAGTCAGCCAGTTATTGCTGAATCTGGGCCTGAATAAAGAGGATAAGATTGCTATCATTTCCGTAAACAGACCTGAGTGGAATTTTACAGATTTCGGCGCACAGCAAATCGGAGTAACGGTAGTACCCATGTATCCTACCATTTCCGAAAATGATTATGAATATATTTTTAAGGATGCTGAAATAAAATATGCATTTATCGGCGACAGTTCCATTCTTCAGAAAGTAAAACCCTTACTGATAAAATGTCCGTCACTTAAAGGAATTTACTCTTTTGACAAAAACACGGACACGGAATATTTCTGGGACGCCTTGCCGGAAGCACCCCACCAGGAAGCAATTGATTTTAAAAAAGAGGACATACATGAAGAAGAACTGGCTACCATCATCTATACATCCGGTACCACAGGAAATCCGAAGGGAGTAATGCTCACGCACAAGAATATAGTCTCGAATGTAATGAGTGTTAAAGAAGTGACACCGTTTGGATACGGAGAAAAAGCGCTAAGTTTCCTGCCTTTATGCCACAGCTTTGAACGCATGGTATGCTATGCCTATCTTTCTTTCGGCATACATATTCATTACGCCGAGAGTTTGGAAACCATAGCCGACAACCTCCAGGAAGTAAAGCCGTTCTGCTTTACCACCGTGCCACGCTTGCTGGAGAAAGTATATGAAAAGATAATGGCAAAAGGCGCTGCATTAACAGGGTTGAAGAAAAAATTGTTTTATTGGGCAATGGATTTGGGTGCGCAATACGAAATCGGGAAAGATAAAGGCTGGTGGTACAATCAGCAACTGGCGATAGCCCGGAAATTAGTTTTCAGCAAATGGCAGGAAGCCTTAGGCGGCAATGTACATTTTATCATAACAGGTGCCGCCGCCATGCAACCGCGCCTGATTACTTTATTTACCGCAGCCGGCATTAATGTGCTGGAAGGATATGGCCTTACGGAAACCGCGCCCGTATTGTGCTGCAATCAGGTGGACGAGGAAAGACGCTGTATCGGAACTGTAGGCATCCCTATTCCCGGCGTTACCATAAAACTCGCCGAAGACGGTGAAATCCTCGCAAAAGGGCCTAATATCATGAAAGGTTATTACAAACGCCCGGATCTGACCGCTGAAGTCATTGACACCAATGGCTGGTTCCATTCCGGAGATATCGGCACCTGGATAGAACAAAACGGAAATCGTTTTTTAAAAATTACTGACCGAAAAAAAGAACTTTTTAAAACAGCCGGCGGAAAATATGTGGCACCACAGGTTATTGAAAACAAACTGAAAGAAAGCACCTACATCGAACAGATAATGGTAGTAGGCGGAGATGATAAGAAATTTGTTTCCGCGTTGATAGTTCCATCCTTCCCGCAGTTGGCGGTTTGGGCGATAAAAAACGGAATTACCGCAACCAGCAATGAAGCATTCGTACACGACAAAAAAATCCATGATCTGATTCATAAAGAAATAAAAAAATTCAATGAGTACTTCGGCCACTGGGAACAAGTGAAAAAATTCACCTTACTTCCTGATGACTGGACAGTGGAAAGTGGCGAACTGACCCCGACGATGAAGCCAAAGCGAAAGATCATTTCGGAAAAATTTCATACCGCTATTGAAGCGATGTATGCAGAAGAATAGAAAGAATGGAAATTATCCTTTTATCTGACAAGAATACTGTATATCTTTTTATTCAGTGTTAGGTCTGATACTTTATTCTTTCGTACAATTTCACCAGCGATGTCACCAGATCCGTTGGAGATGACACTATCTGATAATGATTCTGACCGAACATTTGCGGCAGGTAATATTTAGCAGAAGCCTCAATGGCCAAAGCGTATGAATTTATCTGATTTTGTTTTAATTCATGCAAGGCCTGACGCACATCCCGAATGCCGTATTTGCCTTCATATTTATCATAATCATTGGGCTTTCCGTCTGATATCAGAATAATCCATTTGTTTTTGGACGGCCTGTTGTTCAGCAAAGCCCCGGAATGGCGCAACGCTGTACCTATTCGCGTAAAACCATTGGGAGTTATTTCTCCGATGCTGTATTTTGCCTTACTCCAGTCATCATCAAATCCTTTTACTGTCAGATAAGTTGAATAATTACGTGTCTTGGAATAAAAGCAATCAATGGCGAAATCAATATTAAATTCCTGTATGATTTCACCGAATAAGATGGCTACCTGTTTTTCTATGTCTATAATCCTGTTCCCATTTACATATCCGTCACTCGACAGACTGATATCCAGCAGTAATAACAATGAAATATCTTTTTCTTTTTTTCTGTTGGAAATATAAATATTTTCGGAAGGGGTATGTCCGGAATGAACATCCACAAATAAATCGGTCACATTGTCTATATCAAATTCATTGCCCTGTGTTTGCCTTCGTTGCTGCTGCATTTTATTATTAATGTTCGTCAGCATCTTTCGCAATCCTGTTAAAACACTAGTGTTCTGCGCTATGGTATTTTCATAGTATGTTACGTTGGAATCTGTTTGCCTTTTGGGATATAATTTGCAGAAATCTTTCTTATACGTTCGCTTACTGGAATCCCATTCATCATAAGGAATAAAAAAACTATCCAGCCTTACATCATCACTCTCCGATACGGTTGTATTCTCGACAAAGTCGGACTGATAAACACTATGCGAAGTATCATCCGTCCTGACTGTATATTTCATATTGAGCTCATCTAATGCATCCTGATGTTTTTCTAGCTCATCTTCGCCGTCAAAGTCGCGCCACACGCCACTAAATTCTTCAGCTGTTTCTACCTTTTCAAAATTATGTGTCAGCACATAATCTTCCTGCTGCTTTTTATCTATTTCGATACTGACGACCTCCTCTACCGGCTTTGCTTTGAGAATCGTTTTAGTGGTATTTCCCTCTGCTGACTTGACTTTATCGGTAAAATTTCGCAGTTGTTTATCTCCTGTTTCTTCTTTTTCATTCTTCATCCATTTTCCATACAGCCACGAATAATCAGGCAATGATTTTTCGGGTGTCTGAGCGGTTATTCTGTCTTTAAATTCATAAAACATGGTTTCTGTAACCGGATATTCCAGAAATAAGACGGACAATACTTTATCAGCATACTCTGTTGCTTTACGGGAAGCATCCTCAGAAGAAAAAGTATCGCGATAATCCCAGTTGTAGCCTAGCTTCTTTTGAATGGTCAGATAGAGCACCCTGAAAAAATAGAAAGAGATATTCTGTTCCAGTGTCTCAAAGGCAGAGAAGGAAACCGGAAGAAAAAAATTATTGTTTTTATATCCCCCTTCCCTTTCCGCCGTATAAATTTCAATGGGAGCGCCGGTGGTTGCACAGGCCAGTATCGTCAGTCTGGATTTCAGCTCCTCGAGTATGGCGGTTTTGTTCTGAATATCGGCGGGTATCTTCTTTTTACGTTGAAAATACTTTACAAATTTTCCATATAGATATTCATCGAGTTCCATGACACACTTTAAATCATCAGGTTACTTAAGTCCGTCAATGCTTCCAGTATATCATTGTCATCCGTCAGCGGTTCCACCACGGCCACTCTCACGGACAGGCGCTTCGGAAGCCCGCTGTGAATCAGTTTTGCGGCATCAATCAGCAGGCGTGTCGACACCGTCTCTGTCAAACCAAGCTCTTTCAGGTTCCTTATTTTATTGCCAATGCTGACCAGTTGTTTCGCTGTCGTCTCATCTAGTGCCGTTTCATTCACGATAATTTCCGCTTCAATTTTTGCAGCAGGATAATTGAAGGAAAGAGCGGCAAACCGTTGTCGAGTAGATGGTTTCAGTTCTTTGAATCCCCTTTGGTAGCCCGGATTAAAAGAGGCGACAAGCATAAAGTCTTCGTGTGCTTTTATTGTTTGTCCCAGCTTGTCAATAAACAATTCACGTCTGTGATCGGTCAGCGAATGTATTGCCACAATAACATCCGGACGTGCTTCCGCAATCTCATCAAGATAGATGATAGCGCCTTCTTTCACCGCAGTTGTCAGCGGACCATCCAACCAGATTGTTTCTGCTCCTTTTATGATAAATCGTCCGATTAAATCGGTAGAAGACGTTTCCTCATGACAACTGATGGTAATCAGATTTTTAGACAATTGAAATGCCATAAACTCAACAAACCTTGACTTACCCGTACCTGTTGGGCCTTTCAGTAATACCGGAATTTTATTCTTATAACATTGTTCAAACACCTCTGCCTCTTTCGCAATCGGGTGATAATAGGGTGCTGTGTTGTTCATATTTTTTGTTTTAAAGAAATATCAGGTATTTTATTGCTAAAATACCTGATAAAATTATTCTGCTCAAGATTCACTATTTAGCTAATTCCAACGCTTCATCCGTAGGTTTGCCATATCTGATGAATTCATAAATGAACAGACCGATACCGGTTGTAAACATAGTCGCACAAACAGCCAGCACAACAAAATGCACCTGAATCTCTTTTTGTACATCTCCGAAATCCAATCCCATTTTCCGTTCTAGATAAACCTGTGCCACGCCTGCCACGCCAAATGCTACTGTCATACCAAGCATACCGATATTAGAAAGCCAAAAGGCGAACACACCGGTATTGCTGTCAAATAATTTTCTGCCGGTCAAATTCGGCATAGTATAGCTGATAATTGCCAAAACAATCATGCCATAAGCGCCCCAGAATGCGAGGTGTCCGTGCATGGCTGTTACCAGCGTTCCGTGTGTATACATATTTACCTGCGGTAAAGTATGTGCCAACCCCAATAATCCTGCGCCTACAAAGGATACGATGGCAGTACCCAACGTCCAACTGAGTGCGATTTTATTTGGATGTTTCTTCTCACCTTTCCGGTACATAGCTACTGCAAATAAGGCCATACCTAAGAATGCCAACGGTTCCATCGCGGAAAAAATTCCGCCGATAATCAGCCAGTATTTTGGTGTTCCGATATAATAATAGTGGTGACCGGTGCCTAACACCCCTGAAATAAAAGTCAATCCGACAATCACATACAACCACTTTTCAATAACTTCTCTGTCTACACCCGTAATTTTTATCAGGAGGAATGCAAGGATACCTCCCATGATTAATTCCCAGACGCCTTCCACCCAAAGATGAACTACCCACCAGCGGAAGAAAGAGTCCATCGTTTGGTTGTCAAACCAGATCATGCCGGGCAGATACAGCAACGCTGCAAAAACCAAACCCATAGTAAGTACCAATGAAGTGGTTGTTCGTTTCTTTCCTTTAAACAAGGTCAGTAATATCAACCCTAAAAAAGTAAGCACATTGATGACCACCAGATAGTCTAACGGCCGTGGGATTTCGAGAAATTTACGACCTTCCCAATAATTGAAATGATATCCAACTACCGCAATTACACCGACTACGGCAAGGGATATCAGTTGAACAAATCCGAGTTTCACGTTGACCAGTTCATTCTCGGCTTCTTCCGGAATGATATAATAGGCGGCACCCATAAATCCGGATAGTAACCACACCACGAGTAAGTTGGTATGAACCGCTCTTGCTGTATTAAAAGCAACAACAGGATGCAATACATCATATCCCATGTGTGCAAATGCCATGATGAAACCGTAGATAATCTGTAAGGACAATAGCAGCATTGATAATGCAAAGAACCAATACGCCAGTTTTTGTGATTTATACTTCATAGCCGTAGATTTTATTTTGAATTAATTGTTGATTTATAATCCGGTTTGGGAGGAAACCCGTTCAGGTCTGTATTGCCAATCCAGGTGAGGAAAGCAACCAGATCGTTGGCGTCCGCTTCTGAAAAACCATAAGCCACCATCTTCCTGCCTCTTGGCGACCACGGCGTCTTTGACATTAAGGCGGCCTTTATATAGCCTTCCCCGCGCCGTTCCAGTACCTTTGTCAGTTCAGGTGCATAATACGCTCCTTCGCCTAATATGGTATGGCATCCCATACAGTTATTGTTTTCCCACAAATGCTTTCCTCTGACAACCTCAGCTGTAAGGTTTTCGGGATGGGTTTTCTTCGGCACCTCAACACTCAGTGAATGCCAGGATAAACCGATGAAGATTAGAAATGTTACGATGGTTCCTCCCAGGAAAAACAACCGCGCTTGACTTTTTGACAACATATATAATTCGATTTTTAGGTTAAAACTCTTGCTATTTCAAGGCAATAGAATGCCTGTCACGTATACTCATGGTATGCCGATGCATTTGAAAAATAAAAGCGGGAAGAAAAACTCCCGCTTCAATCTTTATTAAACCAAATAGATATAAAATTATTGAGCAGGGGGTAACAAGACCTCGTTAATTACATGAATCATACCGTTAGAGGTAGGGATAGATGCCACAATCTCAGCGGTTCCGTTCACAAAGGTCTTACCGTCTTTCTTGCTGATGGTAATCTTTTGTCCGCTCACCTGCTCGAAGGTTTGACCGTCCTGTAAATATTCTGCTTTCAAGGAACCCACATACGTGTGATACTCCAGGATACTTTTAAGGTCTTCTTTTTTCTCCGGTTTCAACAAACCTTCGACCGTACCTTTTGGTAATTTGTCAAAGGCGGCATTGGTAGGTGCAAAAACCGTAAACGGACCTGCATTGCTGAGTGCATCCACCAACCCTGCCGCTTTGACGGCAGCAACCAAAGTGGTATGATCCTTACTTCCAACAGCTACCTGTACAATGTTAGGATTGGATACTTCATCCTGTACGCCGGATTGGCCGACAGCCTCTGTGGCAGCCCCCTCAGAGGAAGCGCCTGCCTGCTCTGAAGTTCCGCCGGATTTACATCCTGTCAATAGCGCCGATACATAGACGACCGCTACTATAACTACATTTCTTTTCATAAAAATAGATTTTCGGTTAACAACTTTACCCTACAATATTAAAAGGATGCGCATAAGTTTCTTATGCGTAGAATCATAAAACATACAAATAAAATATGATTTATATCATATTTATGGAATGAGGATTGAATTATTCTGTCTCTGTGTAAGCGTAAATTAAATTATACTATATCAATACTTATATAGCACTAAAAATAATGAGTTAATGTACCGAATGCTGGAGGTGTACTTGGAACTAAACTAGAATCATCAGTATCAAGGTACATAGATAATCTTTCTGAAAGAATCTTACAACCATCATTAAAAATTTTAACATTCTCGTCTGTTGGCTTAAAAGTTACAGCGTTTTCACTGATAAATCTACCATCTTTAAGCCATGTTAAAGTATACAGCAGATAGTCATTTTCTTTAATTAGCTCTGCAAAACAAGTTGCTTCTTTATTCGCAATTATTCTTTGTTTCTTAAACATTAAAAAAATCAAACAGTCTTCCTTACTTTTAAAAAACGTTTCAATTAAATTGTACTTATTCATATTAACTTGATTATATCCAAAATTACTTATATCTATCTCCCCAAAACTCATCAAAATCACTCCTTTTAAGAGAATACATAGTATCGTTCATCTTAAAATCAAGCATATCGATAAACTTCCAAAATGTTTCATCTATTCTGGGAGTGCTATCTCTAGTTCCAAAAATTAAACCAGCTCGATTTAAAGAGACCGATTCAGTTTCTGGAAAAACGTCTATATATAATTTCTGTGGGCTACTGTATTCTGAAATTTGACCGTTTTTAAAATGAGCACTAATATTCGTTACTCTATAAGTAGGGCTCCCATTTTTTCCTTCCTCCTCTTCATTCTTATTATTTGCAGGTAAAAACACTATATCAATCATAATTTTATTTACTAAATCTAAAGGCAAATTGGAATTTGCGTTTATTGGATTTAAAAATTCAGTCTTTTTCCCATAGTTAATTTTGCAATTTTCTTTACCCATTAAAGAATAATAGTTGGTTAATCCATACATGTTTTTGAGCATTATCTTTGTAAAAATCTCCATTCTTCTTTTTATAGTTTTGCCAGAATTCGCATCTGTCATAGTAAGATCTTGAAATTCCTTAATTTCACTTTCATTAATATTCGATTTTAGTGTTCTCCTGAAATTAATAAATGCATTTCCAATTCTATCATGCCAATTCTCAAGTTCTATTATCTTACATATTCCCGAAAATAAAATAATATGCAATGATTCCCAGTTTTTTAATTTATCTTTTTTATTTTCAAAATGAAGTTCTTCTATCTTAGATAATTCTGTTATTAATTCGACAAAGTATTCATTTATAGGATTTTCAATACTAAAATCTAACTTATCTAAATAAAAACTTTCATTTTTATGTTGTGAAATACCAGTAATTACATTTTCTGAAAATAACTCTCTGAAAAGTAAATATATATCAGCACAGAGTTTTCTTATTTTTCCTCTATCTGTTGAGGTGTTTTGTACATAATGAGTAAAAAATTCATGTCCAGAAAAATCAATATCATTACCAGTACTCTGAATCAGATTCTTTTCCAGCACTAGCTCTTTTCCAGCAATCTCTAAAATAAAATGATTGAATTCTCCCGGTAATGAATCCATCTTTTCTTGAAAATTTAAAGGGCTACCTGACTGAAGACGTACAAAAATATCCCTTATCTCGTTATTCGAATAATCTTCTAAGATTATTACCTGGATTGTATAACTTAAAAAATTTAGTTTGTCTTCATCTTCCAGTTCATGATACTTACTATTCATCCAAGAACTAGGTTCTGATAAATAAAGCGGAAAATGAGCAGCTTCAAGCAATTTAAAATTAGACCATGCGTCATTACTTAGATATTTTAATTTATTTTCATAAAATCCAATTATAGCCTCTATTCTTTGTTGTCCGTCAATTATATTAAAATTACATCCATCCTTTTGTAAAATCAATAAAGGGATTGGAAATTTTCTTAATATTGAATCAATCAATTTCTTTTTTTGTTCGGGTTTCCAAACAACTCCTCTTTGGTATTCTCTATCTACAAATAATTGGTGTTTTTTCCAAATGTCTATTATATTTCCGACCGTCCATGATTCATATTTCATAATAAGTTGTTTTTAAGATTTGCAATTGTTTCCCACTTTTTGGTTTTATCATTATGATATTCCCAAAAACTCCAGCCACTCATATTCATATTAGTAGCTTTTATTGCAGCAGCGGATGGCGATGTAAATTCATTTCCATTATAATTTATCTTGCCATTCTTGACTATTGCTTCTATACATAACCCTTTATAAAATCCTCTCAAATTTAATCCATCTCTGAAAAAAACTCCTTTCCAATACAACCCACTCTTATTTTCATTTGATTTTATAGATTCCTTTCTTGAGATTTTATTCATTATCAATACTCTTTTAAGAATATCATTATAACTTTCATCAAATGATTCTCTTTTTGTTTCCAAAAATCGAAAAAGTTCCAAATCAATAAAAATCGACTTCATTTCCATATTGCAAATATAAACTATAAATTCTATTTAAAATATTTTTTTTAGATTTTATAGATGTTTTTTATTTTATGGTTAGAATATGAAATGTGTGTAGGGATTAATGTATTAGATATACTAATATTATTTGGTTTAATAAAAAATGCCGCTTATCTCTAAGCGGCATTTTTCTTGGTTAGTCGGGGCGGCTGGATTCGAACCAACGACCTCCTGGTCCCAAACCAGGCATTCTAACCGGGCTGAACTACGCCCCGATGCGGTGAGAGAGGGATTCGAACCCTCGGTACAGTTTCCCGTACGTCAGTTTAGCAAACTGGTGGTTTAAGCCAACTCACCCATCTCACCTCCTCTGATTCCTTATAAGAACTTTGGGACGGCAAAGATAGGATTTTTAAAGAACTTTGCAAATATAAGACAATTTTTGTGCGCGTTTATTCCTTTAATATATTGATAATATCTTACGGACATAAAAAAATCCGCTTGCGCGGATTAAATTATATTAAGAGCGGAAGTATTATAAACTCAATTCAATGCGTTTTTTCAGCTCCTCCACGGAATCCCTGAATTCCTCATCTGTATCAATTAAATTACGGACTGCCTGGCAGGAATGTATAACGGTGCTGTGGTCTCTGCCTCCAAACTGCTGGCCTATCGCTTTCAGAGAAGACTTCGTATATTCTTTGGCAAAGAACATGGACAACTGACGTGCCTGTACAAACTGACGCTTGCGGGTAGGCTCCTTCAGTTTTTCCACCGGCACTTCGAAGAAGTCGCATACCGTCTTTTGTATCATGTCCAGCGAGATTTCTTTCGTAGCATGTTTTACAAAATTAATGACCGTCCTTTTTGCCAAATCTAATGTAATATCCTGTTTGTTCAGGGTCGCCTGTGCCAGAATGGAGGTCAATACTCCTTCCAGTTCCCGCACATTCGTTTTGATGTTGGTGGCTATGAATCGGGTAACATCTTCATGCATTTCAATACCATCCGCATGCAGCTTCTTTTCCAGTATACTGATACGTGTTTCGTAATCCGGGGTTTGTAAATCCGTTGTCAGGCCCCATTTGAAACGCGACAGCAACCGCTCTTCCATATTTTCCAGGTCTTTTGGTGGCCTGTCGGATGTCAGAATCAGCTGTTTGCCGTTTTGATGGAGATGGTTGAAGATATGAAAGAAGATATCCTGTGTTTTGGTCTTATTGGCAAAAAACTGAATATCATCTATGATCAAGATATCAATCTGCTGATAAAAATGAATGAAATCGTTGGTGCTGTTGTCTTTCAGCGCATTCAGAAACTGACTGGTAAATTTTTCTGAACTGACATACAACACTGTTTTCGTCGAGTTATTGACCTTAATGAAATTTCCGATGGCCTGTCCCAGATGTGTTTTGCCCAATCCAACTCCTCCGTATATCACTAACGGATTGAAAGCCGTACCGCCCGGCGCTTTTGCTACCGCCATACCGGCGCTGCGGGCAAATTTATTACAATCTCCTTCTATAAAGGAATCAAATGTATAGTTAGGATTTAACTGAGAGTCTACGTGAATTTTTTTCAAACCCGGAATCACAAACGGGTTTTTCACCATCGGGCTGGAAAAGACTGCCGGCATGGATACTTCATTCGTGCTGTAAACACCTTCCCGGTAGTTTGGAACATCAATTGTTTTCGGTTCAGACTTCACCCCGTTCGAAGCATCCACCAGAATCCTGTATTCCAACTTGGCATCATCGCCTAATTCTCTCTTAATGGTTTTACGAAGTAAGGTAACATAATGTTCTTCCAACCACTCATAAAAAAACTGGCTGGGTACCTGAATCGTCAGGATTCTACCGTCCAGTTTGACCGGTTTAATTGGTTCGAACCATGTTTTATAGCTTTGTACATTGATGTTATCTTTGATAATCTTCAGACAGTTTTCCCACACAAGTTCATGCTTGTTTTTCATACGCTCTATTCGGTTTTTAAAAAGTTTTGAATGGACAATTATCGACGTAACTAAGATGAGACTTTTTTCGTTAATAAAAAAATCATTTTTCTATTGACTTTTTATCAACAATTACAGTTTGATAGTTTGAAAACTTTTTTCTGATTTTTTTTTCAAAATAATAGTCCAGTTGTCCGATTTGCAGTCCGGCCCAGCCTACCTGATTAATAAGGACGTCTTTTCCTGATTTATTTTTCTCCGCCACAGGGGCCTCCAGGAATGTATGTGTATGTCCTCCGATAATTACATCGATATTATCAGTTTGTTTCGCCAGTACGACATCACTGACTCTTGTATTGCCATAGCTGTATCCCAAATGCGACAAACAAATAATGAGATGACATTTTTTTTCGTATTTCAGAATATCCACCTGCTCCTGTACTGTTTTCACCGGATCCAGATACCGGGTGCCGGCGAATAATTTATCCGGAACAAGGCCGTCCAGTTCCACACCGCAGCCGGTAATACCGATTTTTAGGCTTCTTTTTTTGATGACAATATGTTTATGCACCTTACCATCTACAGGTGTTCCTGAAAAATCATAATTGCAGTTTACAAACGGAAAAGCGGCTCTGCTGATTTGCTTTGCCAGTGTTTCAATTCCGCCGTCAAAATCGTGGTTGCCAATCGTTGCAGCATCATAACCCATTTGATTCATCAAATCAATTTCTAAATTGCCGTGAAAAAAATTAAAATAAGGCGTCCCCTGAAAGATATCACCGGCATCTAATACAAGCACATTCTCTTTTGTGTTCCGTATTTTTTGTATGATCACAGCCCTTCGAGCGGCGCCTCCCATACCGGGATACTTAGCATCATCATCCGGGAAGGGCTCAATATGGCTGTGTACGTCATTGGTATGCAGAATAGTCAGCTGTGCTTCCTGTTCTTTTGCAAACACAGACAACGGAGATACCACTGTACTTAATAAAGCACCGCCCGCCACACTCGTCTTTAAAAAATCGCGTCTATTTTGCATAACTAATCCTGTTTTCTAAATCAGCAGTAATCGTTTTGCCCGCCTTATTTTGAGCACTCCAGTATTCAATGATGGCATCCCGGAACAAAATACCCGTTTGCTGCTGTGATATAGTCTTTAAGAACGTCATACCATCTCCTCCGTTAGCGACATAATCATTCAGTGCAATGGTATATTTTCGCTGTGTGTCCAAAGGTTTATTGGCCACATTAATATTAACTGCTTTATTGCCTGCAATCTGAAACGATATCCCTGATACCGGCCATCCTTTTTTCAGCGCCATGGAATCACAAAAATCTGACAGTTGTTGGCCGGTTACTATCTGAAGGACAATATAATTATCAAACGGCATAATAAAATAGGCATGCTCCATACGAAGTGTCCCTTTGCTTATTGCCGGAATTCGGATACCCCCATAATTCAGTATCGCCACATCCACTTTTATTCTGGTATATTGTTCCGCCTGTATTCTCAAAATATCCGCCAGGTGATTCCCCAGGGTTCCTTCCGGTTGTTTTTTGGTCAGTTCATTACTCAGCTCCGCCAATGGTACTTTCATAATCTTATCCAACGAATCTTTGTAAGGAGTATAATATCCCGTAACAACGGAATCTGAAGCAAGTGATCCGGATATTTTAAGTAAAGCGGATTGTTCCTGAACCGGGAAATAAGATTTACACGCCGTGAACAAAACAAGGCATGCCATCAGCAGCCGCAGCCTAAAATAAATGTTTGACGTCATCTTTGACAAAATTAATCGCTATCTGAACCGGCACTTCCTTATCTGACTGCATGTAGTAACTGAGTATGGCTTTATGCAATTCGCTGGCATCCGCGTCGTCTGACATTTTAGAAGCGAACAGGTTAATAACCTTAATTGTTTCTTCTTTAGCGGTAGTCACCATCTGCCAGGCATCGTTGTTGATATACATCTGCTGTGACAAATTGTACTCATATTCCGCCCGAACATTTTTTATCAGTTCCAGCTGGTATTCCGCAACGAGCATATTCGGAACATATACCCTTTGCAACAGACTGAACGGATGAATGCGTTCCAGAAAGACAATTATCCTCTCGTATGCCTGCAAACGGATGGGCAGGGACACCTTGCGCTGCTCAAATAGCAGCGCTTTGTTTACTTCCAGTTTTCTTCGGTCGCTTTCATTTTCCAAAAATGTTTTAATTACCATATATACGCCGCCCAGCATCACTACTGAGGGCAGAACATATTTCAGGATTTCGAGAAAATCTGCTGCGTTCATATAAAAGAAGGTATTTTAATTAAACCCTAAAATTAGGCTATTTTTTGAGAAAAAAGCTATTTATACCTTTGTTCATTTTTTAACAGCAAATTTATGCAGGATATGTTTCATTGAACTAACTTTGCTGTTTCATTGTTATCGTTACCATGACCGCCATTACAGAAAATAAGATACCGGTTTCTTTTACGCCAAATGCGTTAGCTGAGCTAAAGAATCTTTTTGTCAAAGGGAACTATGGCCCGGATTACGGACTGAGAGTTGGTGTGAAAGGCGGCGGTTGCGCCGGGTTCAGCTATATTCTGGACTTTGATACCGCCAAAGAGAATGACAACATTTTTGAGATAGATTCCATACCATTGTTCATAGACAAATCACAGGCTATTTATCTGTACGATTGTACCATAGATTTCAAAAGCGGACTGGATAACAGAGGGTTTATTTTCGAGAATCCGAATGCTACCGAGACATGCGGATGCGGAACATCCTTCTCAGCGTAAGCACCAATAAAAACAAGCCTTCCCGTAAATAATTTTACACAGACCCCCATTTTTACTAACATTTTTCACGAATTGTTTGGATAATTGAATAAACGATTTAACTTTGTGGCATAATGTTTTTTTAACTTTTAAATAAGACAATATGAACAAAGGAGATTTAGTAAAAGTAATCGCTGACGCAGCAGGAGTAACCAATGCAACAGCAAACGACACGTTGAATGCCGTGTTAGACAGCATTCGCAAATCATTAAAAAAAGCGGACAAAGTAACGTTAATTGGCTTTGGTACTTTCAGCACAGCTAAAAGAGCTAAAAGACAAGGAAGAAACCCGTCTACAGGTGCGAAAATCACTATCCCTGCTAAAACATTAGTAAAATTCAAAGCAGGTAAAGAGTTGACTGATGCGGTAAACAAAAAATAAGATCAGACTACCTCCAAAAAATAAAGCCTCAACATATGTTGAGGCTTTTTATTTTACGGCGCCAGGCGTTCCATTTTCCATTTCCCTTTTGTCTCTTTGGTATACTGAATCCTGTCATGCAGGCGGCTGACCCTGCCCTGCCAGAACTCAAATAAATCAGGCACTACAATATAACCACCCCAGGTATCCGGGAGCGGCACCACCTTCCCTTTGTATTTTTTTTCAAGTTCTTTATAGTTGGCTTCCAATAATTCCCTGTTTCCAATCACCTTGCTTTGCGGTGATGCAAGAGCGCCAATCTGGCTGCCTTTCGGCCTTGCATGGAAATAAGTATCCGCAGCCGCCCTGCTTACTTTCTTTACTTTGCCTTCAATACGAACCTGCCGTTCACCCCACCAGAACAGCAACGCCACTTTGTCATTGTGTTTCATCTGCTTTCCTTTTCTGCTTTCGTAATTGGTATAGAAAATAAATCCCTGCTTGCTGAAACTCTTCAGTAATACGATACGGGCCGATGGCTGTCCGTCATCTCCTACAGTGGCCAGTGTCATCGCATTAGGTTCTATCACTTTTAAATGAATCGCGTGATGAAACCATTCATCAAACTGATGAAAAGGATCTTTATGACAATTCTCTTCTAACAAAAAGGAGGCTTCATAGCTCTCGCGCATGTGGTGTAAATCTCTGTTCGGCATAACTGAAAATTAATCATTATATTTAACTTACAAAAATGCAATTTTGTTTTTTATGAAAAACCGGACGACTACGTACCTGCTTCCCCTTTCCATTCTGACCAATTTATTCCCGTTGTACGGTGTCATCATGTACGATTGGACAATTTTTTCAGTAGTTTACATTTACTGGATAGAATTATTAATTATCAGTACGTTTCAGCTCTTTAAGATTTTGCTGGCCCAGGGCGACGCCGACTCAGATTTTATGAAGCGAGTTGCTTTGGCTTTCAAGTTTTTTGCATTCAGGACCGGCATTTTCTTTTTCTATCTGCTGTTTATCGTCGTATTTCTGGGATTTATGGTAGGGACAAAAAATAAGGAAGCTGGGTTGGATGTTATTCGGGTTATGACTTTTCAGGAAGCGTTTTTCAAAACAGCCATGTTGAGCTTTGTGGTGTATAACCTGGTGGAATTTATAGTAAAATATTTGGCAACGGGTAAATACAAATACGCTAAACCTGACGACTATTACAGCCTATTCGATGGACGTATTATAGTAGTACATGTTGTGGTGGTGCTGGGTACTTTTCTTTATCAGCTGGTTCTGGATAAACTGAATGCCGACTACAAAACCGCCATGATTGCCTGTGTATCGCTGTTTATTGTAGTCAAGCTGATTGCGGATACCGTAAAGCATTCCATTAGTTCAGACGATACACCGGAAGACACAGCAAAATATATATAAACTAGATTATATTTTCTGCGACAAACTTTCTGCAATACTCCTTTATCTCCTCTCGTACTTTTCGGAATGCAGCAGCCACTTCTTGTTCCGTACCAGTTACTTTGGATGGATCCTGAAAATTATGATGCAGCATTACTGCTTTAGTCGGGAAATAAGGACATACTTCCTTTGCGTGGTCACAAACGGTAATTACAAAATCAAATTCGACATCTTTATATTCCAGTACATTGTTGGATGTATGATGTGCAATATCAATGCCGTCTTCTTTCATGAAATAAACCGCTCTGGGATTCACCCCGTGCGTTTCCACACCGGCGCTGTAAACATTTGCCTTGTCTTTGGCAAAAAATTCCAGATAGCCTTGTGCCATCTGGCTGCGGCAGCTGTTGCCGGTACAGAGTACCAATATGTTTAACTTACGCACGTTTGAATTTGTTTATTTGAGTTAATGCAAAATTGACCAGAGAAATCAGTACAGGCACTTCAATCAGCGGGCCAATAACAGCGGCAAAGGCTGCACCGGAATGGATACCAAATACGGCAATGGCAACCGCAATACCTAATTCAAAATTATTACTTCCTGCCGTGAATGCCAGTGTCGTTGTTTCCTTGTAGCTGCCTCCGGCATATTTTACAATAATGAAGGTGGAGAAGAACATTAACAGAAAGAACAGCAACAGCGGAATCGAAATCAGCAATACATCTCTTGGAATCTGAATGATTAGCTGTCCCTTTAAACTAAACATCAATACGATGGTCAGCAATAATGCAACCAGTGTGATGGGGCTGATTGCCGGAATGAATCTTGTAGTGTACCACTCTTCACCTTTCATGCGCACGAGCACAAACCGCGTTATCATACCCGAGAAAAACGGTATACCGAGATAGATGAGTACACTTTTGGTAATCTGCAACATACTGACGTGTACCTGATACCCTTTAACCCCAAATACCGGAGGTAAAAGGGTAATAAAAAACCAGGCGTAGATACTGTAAAATAAAATCTGCAGGATGCTGTTAAATGCGACCAGCCCGGCGGCCAGTTCGTTGTCGCCTTTGGCTAAATCATTCCAGACCAGTACCATGGCGATGCAGGGCGCCAGGGCAATCAGCATCAGTCCTGTCATATATTCCGGATAATTAGAAAGAAACGTAACAGAAAGCACAAACATCAGGGACGGCCCAACCAGCCAGCTTTGAAACAAGCCGATTAAAAGAATCTTAGGATGTTTGAATATCTTCCCCAAGGTTTCATATTTCACTTTTGCCAGCGGCGGAAACATCATTAATATAAGCCCGATTGCCAATGGGATATTCGTTGTGCCTGTAGAATACAAATTTATTCTTTCCGGAACAGCGGGGAAGAAATAGCCTATTGATACACCTGTCAGCATGGCTAAGAAAATCCATAGAGTCAGGTATCTGTCTTTGTTACTTAGTTTTTGAACGGACATATTCATATCAGTTTTTTATCAGTTAATCAGCAGCAACCACTTCCCGGTGAACAAGAAGTATTTAATAATGCAGCCGGTTCTATTTTCTGCTGAACCAATGTATGGTCCGCCGGCATGCAGCAGGCATCCGCATTAAGGGTGGAATAATGCGGATCGTTGAACTCCGCATCCTCATGAAAATAATACACTTCCCATTGTACACCGTCCGGATCGTTCACCCAGAATTTATCCTGCTTTGCATAACAGCAATTGGTGCCGGTTTCTTCCCTCTGTACGAGTTGCCTGCGGCGAGCGGCTTCCTGTTTTAAATTTAATTCATCCAGTGTTTCCACCTGAAATCCCAGGTGACCGAAATGCGGCTGTACAAAATCCTTGTTTTCGACAAAAGAAATAATCAGGGAAGGCTTTTCCAGAATATATTTGGCATAATTAGGTTTAACCTTTACCGGTTCTGTTTCAAAAAACTGATTGTAGAAATCTACCGTCTTTGCGATATCAGACACGTACAGAGAAACGTGCATGCGCGGAAATAGTGATGTGCTCATTTTTTTTAATTTATAGGGTTAACAACATTGATTCAATTTATTATCATTGACTTTCTGAAAAAACTTAGAAAACAGTTTGACCATTTTCCCGTATGTTTTCCAGTTGATGCAATAACATACGGTTACGCCTTCAATCTCTCCCTTAATAAGGTCATTGCTCTTTAATTCCTGAAGATGTTGGGAGACTGTTGTACGGCTCAAAGGCAATTCATTGGAAATATCTCCGGATATGCACTTATTTTCTTTCGCCAGATATTCCAGAATAGCCACCCTGGCAGGATGCGCCATCAGCTTTGCATATCGTGCCAGTTCCTGTTGGTCGACACTGAAATTTTCTATTTTAGCATACATAAAACATGATTTAATAATTCGTATGTCGTAAACATACGTCAAATATAAAACAGAAAAACCGAATTGTCAAGTTTATACTGAAAATTTATCGCAATGTCATGCGGCGCTCACTATCCAGCTTAAGCGCAGTAGCTATCATAAAGGTGAAAGAAAGCAGAGATGAACCACCATAGCTCAGTAATGGCAGTGGTATACCAATAACAGGCAGCAATCCGATAGTCATACCGATATTAATGACGACGTGTGTAAAGATGATGGCGACTACCGAATAAATATATACCCTTCCGTACGGGCTCCTCTGTCGTTCGGCCAGCAGCAGAAGCCTCAATAACAGCGTAATGTAAACTAAAATTAAAACCAGAGCCCCAACGAAACCCCATTCTTCACCAATCGCGGAAAAGATGAAATCTGTACTGGTTTCCGGAACGTAATTATAGCGGGTTTGTGTTCCCTGTAGGTATCCTTTCCCGATTATTCCGCCGGAACCGATGGCGATTTTAGATTGGTTCAGATTATAGGCAATGCCGCGTTTCGCTTCTTTGGAAAGTTCTTTTCCTAGAATTACATTAATCCGGTCACGCTGGTGTTTCTGCAATACATTATTAAAGACATAACTGACGGAAAACGTGTAAATACACGTACCAATCATTATTACCGTTAAAATCTTTGCCATGAATTTATTCATCCAGTTCCAGTATATAAGGAAACTAAAAACTACAACGGTGATACCTATGATAATGTATTGATTGATAATTAATGACAAAACCGAAACCGCAATCACAAATAACCCGAGATATACAACCAGGTCAGATAAGCCTTCTCTGTTTAAGACGAAGACGAAGGCTGCAAAGACAAGACAAGAACCTGCATCTCCCTGCGCTGCCACTAACAATAAGGGAATCCCGATAATAGTATAGGTAATCAGGTGTTCCCGCCGGGTAATAAAACGCATATTGGGAGTATCAAAATATTTGGCTAAGGCCATCGCAGTTCCGAATTTGGCAAACTCGGACGGCTGTAACTTAAAAGCTCCCAGATTAATCCAGTTTTGCTGCCCTTTGGTCGTTTGTCCAACCACTAATACCAGAAAGAGGAGAAACAAAACCATCCCATACATCGGATAGGATATGAGTTGCAAAATCCTCCTGTCGAATCCCAGAATAGAGAAGAACATTAACCCTGAAATCAGTGCCCACACGAACTGTTTGATATAGCTGTGTTTAAAACTGAAAAATGCAGAGGTGAAGCTGCCGTTATATTCTGTTGCAAATATGGACAGGATACCCAATATCACCAGAAACAGATAACACAGCAACACGGTACTGTCAATCGGATCGTATGCTCTTTTATTATTCACCATTATGGATACACATTATTGATTTTAGGCGAACTGGCAGCAGAATCACTTATCTTTTTAGATTCATTTTGTACTTTCAGTTTGGCAGTTTTGATGGAATCCTGTTTGAATCTATCCCTGATGACGGAATCTTTTTTCGCTTTTATCCTGGCTATCGAATCCTGTTTTTGCTGTTCGGCCGATTTCAAATTCTTTATCTCCGATTCTGATTTCATCAGGTGTATGCTGATCATGCGTTCTTCCAGCGCTATTCTTTTTTTAGCGATGGTATCATTCAGGTATTTTTCTACCATCAGCGATGCAATAGGTGCGGCATAAGTTGCCCCGAATCCTGCATTTTCCACGAACACGGCAATGGCAATTTTGGGATGCTCTTTCGGGCCGAATCCGGCAAAAATAGAGTGGTCTTTTCCATGCGGGTTTTGGGCTGTACCTGTTTTGCCGCAAAAGGCGATACCGGGTATCTGGGCGACTCGCGCAGTACCGGCTAACACCACTTTTTCCAGTCCGTCTGTTACATATCTGTAATACACGGAATCAATGGCCGTAACTATCTTTTCTTTTTTAGGTTGTCTGTATTTATCATCCTTCTTGAGGTACCTGCATATTTTTGGAGTGATGTAAAATCCTTTATTGGCAATGATAGCCATGGCGTTTGCTATCTGCAGCGGCGTTGCCAGCACCTCACCTTGCCCGATAGAATTGGATATTACCGTTGAAGCTTTCCACTTGCCGGTTCCAAATACTTTATTATAATATTTTACAGTCGGTAAATTACCTCTCTTTTCTCCCGCGAGGTCAATGCCGATTTTTTTGCCATACCCAAACTGACTTGTCATATCCCACCATTTCTGATAACCAATGTCAGGCGCTGCAAAAACAGAGTCCATAATAAAATCATTGTATATTTTACAAAAGTAAGAATTGCACGAATATTGCAGAGCGGTCTCCACATCCGGAATCGCATGCACACCATGGCATTTCACCACGTGATTACCCACTCTGTAACCGCCCGGGCAGAACCATGACCATTTTTCTCCGTGAATATTTTGCTGAAGCATCACTAAAGCCGCACCGGCCTTGAAAGTAGAACCCGGCGGATACATCGCCTGAATCGGACGGTTTAGCAACGGCTTGTAATAGTCTTTAAACAGTACATTAAAATTATGACGCCGGTATCTGCCTGTTAAAATATTGGGGTCGTACCCCGGACTGCTGACATACGCCAGTATTTCACCGGTGGAAGGTTCGATAGCCACAATGCCACCCACTTTTCCCTGCATAAGTTTTTCGCCGTACGCCTGTAATTCCGCGTCAATACCCGAAAACATATCCCAACCTGCTACCGGAACTCTGTCATCCTTTCCGTCTTTGTATTTTCCTTTATAGGTATTTTTTACATCTACCACCTGAAAGCTATACCCCTTTTCTCCTCTCAGCCATTCATCGTAATAATATTCCAGCCCGGTGGTACCCATATAATCACCCAGTTCATAATACCCGGCTGATTTTGCGATGTTATTTTCCGTTACCTCACTCAGATATCCCAGAAGAGCCGCACCGCCATGATACGGATAGCGCCGAACCGTCCGGGTCTGGAAAGAAATAGACGGAAACTCAAATAGATGTTCCTGAAAACTGGCGAATGTCTGAGAATCCAGAAGTTTGATAAATGTGGTGGGTTTGTTTGGTGTCGTCCGTTTAATCTCATCCAGTTTCTTGCGGGCAAAATCCATACTCGTATTCAGCAATTCACACAACCTGATGGTGTCTAAATCCTTTGTGATATTCCATTGTATAAGGATATCATAAACGGCATCATTATACACAATAATTTTTCCGTTTCTGTCTATGATAAGTCCGCGAGACGGATAAATCGTTACTTTCTTCACCACATTATCATGCGCCTTCAATTTGTAACCGGGAGTAAGAACCTGTAAAAAAAACAAACGGACAATAAGAATAAACGCTGCGATATAAATCGCTTTTTCTAAAATGCCGCTTTCATTCCCTCTTTGCATCTAAAATTATTCTTTTATATCCCGCATAAAAAACAAACTGATCATCCATACCAGCAACAATGTACCAAACAAACTGATGAGTGTCTTAAAGATAGTTGGGAAGAAATTGGCAACCGAGAAAACCTCGAGAAAGAAATAGGCGAGATGATGAATAGAAAAACAAATCAGGGTGTAATAAAAGAACCAGGTAACGCCTTGCTGGGAAAGATTAGGGACATCCAGCTTATCCCATCCGGAGCGCGGCTGAAATGTATCCAGTATATAACTCCGGCTGTAGCCAATCAGTGTGAGCGATGCCGTATGCAGGCCGCCACCATTACTGAACATATCAATAATGAGTCCGGTAAAGAAGGCAAGTACCAGCACGGCGAGCCTGGGTGTAAAAACAGGCAACAGCAAAATCGCCAATGGATAAATCATGATATAAGCACGCCCCAGCGGCAGTTCATTCAACAGCAATACCTGCAAGGCTATCAGCACTGCAAAACGAATGATATTGGTGAGGATAAACTTGTTATTCATTCAATGCGTTTGATTCTAATGCATCAATCTCTTTGTTCTTGCTATTCTTAACAACATACACATAACTCAGCCGGTTAATGGCATTTGTCGGTTCGATATCCATTTCATAAAAACTGGAACTTTCATCCGGGCTAAAGCGTTTCACTTTTCCGACAATGATATCCGGGGGAAATATGGAAGAAAATCCTGCTGTTACAATGGTGTCGTTCTTCTTAACGGGAAGTGTTTTACTGATATTCTGAATCTGCAACAATGTCGGGCTTTTACCATCCCAACTCAGGTTTCCCAGCGCATTCGTGTTTTTATGACGAACACTCACCAGCATCTTTACACTCAGCACAGACATTACCAGCGAAAAATTTTCAGAGACATTTGTCACAATACCAACTACCCCATTACTGCTGACAACCCCCCATCCTTTTTGAATACCGTCTTTACTCCCTTTATTGAGCGTGATGTAGTTTATACTCTTGCTGATGCTGTTATTGACAATCTTTGCCGGAATGTATTCAAAGCCGTATGTCTCTGACTGTTTCGGGAGGGCAGAATCCACAGGATAGGTATTCTGATATTGTATCATCTTTTTCAGCCGGATGTTTTCTTCCGACAATTCTCTGTTTGTGTTTCCAAGATTAATGAATGTGTAAAAGCTATTGGCAAATCCCACCACTTTGCCGCTAAGATTACTGGATGTGTTCAGGAATTTTACTTCCTGGTATTTGTGCGACTGATAAATCAAGTAAAGTGCAAAGATTTCCATCAGTACAAACAAAAAGAGTACGTGAAACCTTGAAAGAAGAAAATATATGCTGCGCATTCGTTTAACTCATGAGGAAGGTAAAACGGTCTCTGTTTTTCAATGCAATTCCGGTACCGCGCACCACAGCACGAAGCGGATCATCCGCTACCTGTACCGGCAGTTTTGTTTTCATGGCAATACGTTTATCCAATCCGCGTAACAACGCTCCGCCGCCCGTTAAATACAACCCTTTTCGATAAATGTCCGAAGCCAGTTCGGGCGGAGTAGACTCCAGCGCTTTCATCACCGCTTCTTCAATTTTGGAAATGGATTTATCCAGACAACCTGCAATCTCCGAATAGGAAACGGTCACCTGTTTTGGAATGCCCGTCAATAAGTCTCTTCCGTGAACAGCATAATCTTCCGGCGGATTCTCCAGATCCTGCAAAGCAGAACCCACGTGTATTTTAACCTGCTCCGCCGTACGTTCCCCGATTAAAATATTATGTTGTCTTTTCACATACTCCACAATATCGAGTGTAAACTCATCCCCTGCCACGCGGATAGACTGATCGGTTACAATTCCGGACAAGGCAATCACCGCGATTTCCGTTGTACCGCCACCGATATCAATAATCATATTACCTTCCGGCATTTCCACATCGAGGCCTATACCCAGCGCTGCCGCCATTGGTTCGTGAATTAAATAACGCTCCCTAGCATTGGCGCGCTCCGCTGACTCTACCACCGCACGTTTCTCCACCTCCGTGATACCCGATGGAATACAAATCACCATGGTCAACGACGGACGAAACCATTTGTTGCCATCATTTATCATGGAAATAAATCCGCGTATCATCGCTTCCGCTGCGGTAAAGTCGGCAATCACACCGTCTTTCAGCGGACGTATCGTTTCGATGTTGGCATGTGTCTTTTCGTGCATCATCATCGCTTTCTTTCCCACTGCGATGACCTGATTTGTTTTTTTATCAACGGCCACGATAGACGGTTCATCCACCACTACCTGGTCTCTGTATATAATCAGCGTATTTGCCGTACCAAGGTCTAATGCTATCTCTTTATTCAGAAAACTAAAAAATCCCATTTTCTATTCTTTCTTATACTTATTAAATCAAACGATAAAAATACGTTTTATAAATGAGAACTAGAACGTTCCACGAAAATTTAATGTTTGTTGCAGATTAATGCTTAAAATGACGGATACCGGTCAGTACCATTGTCATATTATGGGCATCACAGTAATCGACGGAATCCTGATCTTTAATACTGCCACCCGGATGAATAACCGCCGAAATGCCTGCTTTATCTGCTATTTCCACACAATCCGGAAATGGAAAAAACGCGTCGCTGGCCATCACCGCATCCTTCAGGTCAAAGCCAAACGAGTGTGCCTTGTGAATGGCCTGCTGCAATGCATCTACCCTCGAGGTCTGCCCGCAACCCATCGACAGCAACTGCCTGCCCTTCGCCAATACGATCGTGTTCGATTTGAGGTGTTTGGCCACCTTACCGGCAAATAACAAATCCTGTATCTGTTCCGCTGTTGGCGCCAGTTTAGTTACTGTCTTTAACTCTTCCGCCGACTCGGTTTTTTTGTCAAAATCCTGAGCTATCACCCCGTTCAGCAGGGATTTGAACTGTTTTTCCGGAAAGTCGAATAATTTCTGTTTCAGCAGGATGCGGTTCTTCTTTTTCATCAGTATTTGAAGGGCTTCCGGTGCAAAATCCGGTGCAATCAGCACTTCAAAAAACAGCTTATCGATTTCTGTTGCCGTAGCTTCATCCAGTGCCGCATTCGTAATAAGCACTCCGCCAAACGCTGACACCGGGTCGGCAGCCAGCGCCGCTTTCCAGGCCTCCACTACCGTCGGGCGGCTAGCCACGCCGCAGGCGTTCGTATGTTTCAGCACCGCAAAGGTGGTTTCTTTAAACTCCGCCATCAGATGTACCGCCGCATCGATATCCACCAGGTTGTTGTAAGACAGTTGTTTGCCATTCAGTATATCAAACACTTCATGGATATCGCCATAGAAATAGCCCTTTTGGTGCGGATTTTCACCATAGCGCAACGCCTCTCCGTTCAGGTAACTTTCCTTGAACGTATCATGAGGTGCAGAACGGGAAAAATAGCGGTGAATCAGTGTATCATAATGGGAACTGACGGCAAATGCCTGTTTGGCGAAGTTTTGACGAAATTCCAGTGAAGTCTGCCCCTGATTTTCCTGCAGAAACTGCGCCAGTTCAGCGTACTGGCTTTTCTGTGAAACAATTACGGTATCGTTGAAATTTTTCGCCGCCGCCCGGATCAGGGAGATGCCGCCGATATCAATCTTTTCGATGATTTCCGAGGTGATTTCCCCTTCAAACAAAGATGTATAATTTTTGACCGTTTCCTCAAAAGGGTACAAATCCACCACCACGAGGTCGATTTCCGGAATCTCGTATTGTTTCAGTTGCTCCAGGTCTTCCGTGTTTTCGCGGCGCGCCAGGATGCCACCGAACACTTTGGGGTGCAGGGTTTTCACGCGGCCGCCCAGTATGCTGGGATAAGAGGTCAGTTCTTCCACGGGAATCACCTTGTAGCCCAACCCCTCGATAAAGGCTTGCGTGCCACCGGTGGAGTAAAAGGTGACCTGCTGTTTCGCCAGGGTATGGATTAACACGTCCAGGCCGTCTTTGTAATAGACGGAGACAAGAGCTGCTTTGATTTTTTTCACGGAAATGATTTTACGCTGCAAAGGTAAGCTGTTATATGGTATTAGCGATGCGAAGGAGGTTAAATGATTTGTTAAGGATTTTCCTTAACCGTCTTGAAGGAAGAATGCGCAAGCTACGAGCATTAGATATTGAAATTTTTTAAGTATATTTGAAATAAGGATGATAATTATAGGCCTATACATCCTATTGGGATTGTATGGTTCTTATTTGTCAGGCCTATAAATAAGTTATGGGCAATAATTAAGAACATCGAAAAAATGAGTTCATCAACAATTGAAACAATAATAAATTCAATAGTAGCAATATCCACCGTTGCGACCTTGATTGTTATTTGGCTCACTCTTAAAGAAATGAAAACTCAAAGACTTAAAACGTATGAACCTTTTTTATTTCCAATAAATTTTCATTTTTATTTATTATCAAAATATCCAAATAATTATCTTCCGATAATATGTACTACTGAAAAAGAAATGTTACATACTTCGCTAGACCTAGAATCTACCATAAAAATAAAAAATACTGGACAAGGTTTAGCCAAAAATATAAAAGTTCAAATTGATTGGGATATAAACTTTCAAAAATATTTTAATACATTAAAAGAAGAATTATCAAAACAGAAAATCTATTTAAAACTTGACATTGATGATGTTTCTTGCTGGCTCACTACATCTCCAGAAGACCTAATTCTTTCTGGCGGAAATTTCCCCTATCAGTCACAATCTACATTTAAATTCGATTATCTTCAACCTGTCCGAGATTCAAATGAGCAAATAAAAATTGAAATTCCTAGATCAATTGATTTACTACTACAACTTTCAATTCTGTTATTTGAATCGTACTTTGACAATACAAACAAACTGCGCGTCTACGAAAATCTAAAAGATGAATTTTGTTTGAAAATTACAATTGAATATAGAGACAATTTAGACAAACTGTTTACTTCTAATTTTAGATTTCAATTAACCGAATCAAGAGCAGAAATGAATTCAAGTTTTACTGGAAAACTTTATACAATTGGTATTGAAAGAATTTAAAAAATACTGCCCATAACACTAGTCGCCGTTGCGCAACTAGCTAAAGAATTTGATTTTTTTCATTCTTATTTTGTCGTAGTTTGTTTTCTTAGTCTTTCACGAGGTGGGGCTTCACCATCTTTTGTAGTAGCAGAATTTAAAAAATCAGCGTTTTTATCCCCTTTTTCAGGCTTCTTTTGCAGCTATTTTCATCGCTTGTACTTCCGTTTTTCGTTTACTGCTTATAAATTATAAATCGTGTAAATTATGTACATTAAGGTTTACATATAACCGGCATTTCCGACACTTTGGACAACATCTTATGAAATCAATCTATCATCCAAATAATTAACAATCAATAACTTGTACTTAAATTTAATCATTTGATTAATTTTTTTGTTTAAATCAAAAAAATAATAGTAACTTTGAATATTCAAACTGCCGCAGGACGACATGCGTATCAAAAAAATACTGACAAAAGACCTGAGTACAGAAGCCAAAATAAAGGCTGCCGCGAAAAAATTGTTTACGCAAAAAGGATTCTCTGCCACCAAAACCCGAGACATCGCACAGGAAGCCGGTATCAACCTCGCCCTGCTCAATTATTACTTCCGAAGCAAGGACAAACTATTTGAAATTGTGATGCGCGAAAATGTGCTCCTCTTTCTCAGCGGCATGCTGGAGAGCATGCAGCACAGCGAACATCTCAACCTGGAACAAAAACTTGAAATTCTCATCGACCGGTATATCGATATGCTGATTGCTAATCCTGACCTTCCCTTTTTCATCCTCAGCATCAGCCGCACCAATGCCTTGGAAGGGGAGAAAAGTGATGACCCGCTGCTGAACGGCATGAAACAGCTGCGTGCCTATTTCTTTAAGGAGATTATGGAAAATATACAGGCTGGAAAAATCCAGGCTATCCATCCGCTGCATTTCATGGCTAACATGATGTCGCTGATTGTGTTTCCGTTCGCTGCCAGTTCGTTGCTGAAAACCCGGACCGGCATCAGCGACAAGGAATTTGAACAACTCATGCTCGAACGAAAAAAACTGATTCCGGTGTGGCTGAAAGCCATGTTCACCGCCCCGCTGTCATCACCTGAAAATAAATCATCATGAACCGAATCTTTTGGAACCTACCGAGCATCGTCTTCCTGCTGGTTCAGGCCTTGCAGTTGTCTGCACAGGAACCGGCCACCATCGAACAGTGCTATCAGTGGGCGGAAGCCAATTATCCGCTGTCGCAGCAACGCAGCCTGATTGAACAAAGCAAGAATTACAGTGTAAGCAACATCACCAAAGGTATCTATCCGCAGTTTATAGTTTCAGGCCAGGCCACTTACCAATCCGCGGTAACGAAGATAGAACTGCCGGTAACCATACCGGGCTATGAACCGCCGAATATTTCCAGAGACCAGTATCGGCTGGCAGGCGAAGTATCGCAGTCACTGACGGATTTCCCAATGAATAAAATTCAGCGGCAATTGAAATCCAACGAAGCGGCGATTCAGCAACAAAATATAACCGTAGAATTGTACAAACTGCATGAACGCATCAATCAGTTGTTTTTCGGAACCTTATTGATTGACGAACAATTGAAACAAAGCGATCTGCTAAAAAAAGATATACTGCGCGGCATCGAACAAGTGCAGGCGGCCATCGAAAACGGCACGGCTTTCCGCAGTAATCTCGACAAACTGAAAGCGGAATTACTAAAGGTACAGCAACGTGATATTGAGATGCAGTCGGCGAAAAAAGCGTATTTGTCCATGCTGGGTTTGTTTACCGGCAAAGACATGAACGAAACCACCACACTCGTCAAACCACAGCCACCTCTTATCGGGTCGGATTCTGTCCGGCGGCCTGAAATGTCGATATACGAACTGCAAAGAAAATCATCGCTGTTGCAGCAAAAACTGATTGCTGCGAAGAATTACCCCCGTTTGAATGTATTCTTTCAGGGCGGCATGGGCAGGCCATCTCCCGTCAATATGTTGTCGGAAAAGCTTTCTCCGTTTTACATCACCGGTGTTCGCCTGAACTGGTCGATGGGGGGCATGTACACCTTCAAAAAAGAAAAGCTACTGACAGTCAACGACCGCAAATCCATAGACGTAATGCAGAACACGTTTTTATTCAACACAAAGCTTTCGCTGAGCCAACAGCATTCCGACATACAGAAATATGAAGACCTGATAAAAACGGATGACGAAATTATCGCACTGCGGGAATCTGTCAAAAAAACATCACTCGTACAGCTGGAAAATGGCGTCATCAACACCAACGATTACCTGAAGGAAGTGAATGAAGAAGACCTGGCGCGACAAAATAAAATCGTACATGACCTTCAGTTGCTGATGATACAATATGCGCAAAAAACGACGAGTGGAAATTAATTGATTACATAAATACAAAAGATATGAAACAACTTTTTTTTATAACAGGCGTACTGCTATTCTTTAGCTCCTGTAAACTGGGCAATCACAAGCCGGATGCATCAGGTGTTTTTGAATCCGATGAAGTCATCGTATCGGCGGAACAACCCGGCAAGATTCTTTCCTTCAATGTGCATGAAGGAGATGTGCTGCAGAAAGGCATGAACGTCGGACAGATTGATGTATCTAATTTTCAATTCCAGAAAGAGCAGGTGCAATCCACCATCTCCATACTTCCCAACAGGACTAGCAATCCCAGTCCGCAATTGCAGCTGATCAAAGACCAGCTGGCGGTACAGGAAACCAACCTGAAATACCTGCAGGGTGAGCGGGAGCGCATTGCACGCCTGCTGAAAGCTGATGCCGCTACCAAAAAACAATATGATGACCTGAATGCCAAAGTGGAAGAACTGCAAAAACAAATGGTGGTCACTCAACAACAGCTAAAGGTATATACGACGAATGTATCTACTCAAAACAGAGCTATTTTAAGTGAGAAAAATCCGATGGAAAAATCGGTAAAGCTGATTGAAAACCAAATCAGCAAAGGCAGCATCATCAACCCCATTAACGGAACCGTACTGACTAAGTATGCGATGGAAGGCGAAATGGCGGGAGCCGGGAGGGCTTTGTATAAAATCGCCAATCTCGATACGCTGAATCTGCGTGCTTATATAACCGGTTCACAACTGAATATGGTGAAACTGGGACAAACTATTACCGTGCAGATTGACAACGGAGAAAAGGAATATAAATCTTATCCCGGCACCATTACCTGGATTTCCGACCGCTCCGAGTTTACCCCAAAAACTATACAAACCAAAGATGAACGGGCAAACCTGGTTTATGCCATCAAGATTCGTGTAAAGAATGACGGCTACATTAAACTGGGCATGTACGGTGAAGTAAAATTCTGATGCGCATGATTTCTGTCAGCCATATCAATAAAACCTACAACAAAGGCACTGTAAGTGCCCTGAAAGATATTTCATTGGAAGTAAAAGAAGGGGAAATTTTCGGGCTGATTGGCCCGGATGGCGCCGGAAAATCCAGCCTGTTCCGTATCCTGACTACCTTGCTATTAGCAGACAACGGAACTGCAACCGTGAATGGATGGGATGTGGCACACGATTATAAAAAAATACGTAATGCTGTTGGTTATATGCCGGGCCGTTTCAGTTTGTATCAGGATTTATCTGTGGAAGAAAACCTGAATCTGTTCGCCACGATCTTCGGTACCACGATACAGGAAAATTATCACCTCATCAAAGATATCTACGAACAGATAGAGCCGTTCAAAGACAGAAGAGCAGGAAAATTATCGGGCGGCATGAAACAAAAACTTGCTTTATCCTGTGCATTGATTCATAAACCGGTGGTATTGTTTTTGGATGAACCGACCACCGGCGTGGATTCCGTTTCGAGGAAAGAATTTTGGGAAATGCTGAAAAAACTAAAGGAACAGGGCATCACTATTCTGGTATCCACACCGTATATGGATGAGGTAGTGTTGTGCGACCGCATCGCACTGATACAAAACGGCAGTATCCTGACCATTGATACTACCGAAAATATTCAGGCGACATACCCACACCAGTTGTATGCAGTCAAAACACCCCGAACATTTCGTGTGATGAATGAACTGCGAAACTATGAGCATACCTTATCCTGTTTTGCGTTTGGCGATTCCATACATGTTGCCTTTGACTCAGCGGATGGAGATGTTGCGGCAAAGGACTATTTAACAGAGCATGACATTTCAGATTATACCCTGGAAGCCATATCACCGACAATAGAAGATTGTTTCATTCAACTCCTAAAAAATTAAGTATGCCTTCCGTTATTGTATGTGATAGACTGACCAAACGATTCGACGATTTTATCGCAGCGAACGAACTTACATTTGAAGTCGGAAAAGGAGAGATTTTCGGATTCCTCGGAGCAAACGGAGCAGGAAAAACCACCGCCATGCGGATGCTTTGCGGGTTGCTGAAACCTTCTTCCGGAAAGGCTACTGTTACAGGGTATGACATTTATACCGAAACGGAACAAATCAAGAAAAATATCGGCTACATGAGCCAGAAATTTTCTTTGTACGACAACCTGACGGTGAAAGAGAACATTCGTTTTTATGCGGGCATCTATGGTATGCGCAGTAAAGAAATCGTTGAAAAAACGGATGAACTGTTAGCTCAACTGCAATTACAAAATGAGGCAAAGACACTGGTGCGCGAATTGCCTCTGGGATGGAAGCAGAAACTGGCTTTTTCCGTATCCATCGTACATGACCCCAGCATCGTGTTTTTAGATGAACCGACCGGCGGAGTGGATCCTGTAACCAGGAGGCAATTCTGGGATCTGATTTATTACGCCGCCGACAAAGGTGTAACTGTATTTGTAACGACACACTACATGGATGAAGCGGAATATTGCAACCGTGTATCCATCATGGTAGATGGCGTGATTGCGGCGCTGGACAGTCCGGCGGCATTGAAACAGCAATTCCATGCACCGACCATGCAGGATGTATTTTATCAACTGGCGAGAAATGCCAAACGAAAAGCGGATTAATGAAACAACTCATCGTCTTCATACGAAAAGAATTCCTGCATGTTTTCCGCGACCGGAAATCGTTGCTGATGCTGTTCGGATTGCCGGTGACACAAATCATCCTGTTTGGCTTTGCTCTCAGCAATGAGATTCGTGATTCACGTATTGTCATCTGTGATTATTCCAAAGATGAAGTAACGCGTAAAATCATTGAGAAGATAGAAGCCAGCCGTTATTTCGATATCGAGGAAAACCTGCAGAGCGCGCAACAGCTGGAAGCATCCTTTAAAAAAGGCACTATTAAGATGGCAGTAATTTTTCCTGCCAATTTTGCGAAAGATCTGGCGCATACAAATAAGGCTACATTACAAGTAATTGCTGATGCTTCCGACCCTAATCAGGCCACGGCCATTACTTCTTATATTTCTCAAATTGTGCAGGACTACAATTTAGGTTCCGGAAACATTTCGATGTTGCCGATGCAGATTGTTCCGGAAGTACGCATGCTCTACAATCCCGAATTAAAAGGCGCTCCGAATTTTGTACCGGGTGTGATGGCACTGGTACTGATGCTGGTTTGCACCATGATGACTTCTGTGGCTATTGTACGTGAAAAAGAACTGGGCACCATGGAAGTGTTGCTGGTTTCACCGTTTAAACCCGCCTATATTATCATCTCCAAGCTGACCCCATATCTGATGATTTCCATTATGAATCTGTTCATCATCCTGACACTCAGTTCCACGCTGCTCGACCTGGAAATAAGAGGAAATCTGTTTTTACTTGTATTTGAAAGCATTTTGTTTATCCTGACATCTTTATCCATAGGTTTATATATTTCTATCAACGCCGATACACAACAGGCGGCCATGATGAGCTCGCTGCTTGGGATGATGTTGCCGACATTATTGCTTACCGGCTTTATGTTTCCGGTGGAAAATATGCCATTACTACTTCAATGGATTGCAAACGCCGTTCCGTCAAGATGGTTTTTCATCATCATCAAACGGGTGATGCTGAAAGGACTGGGATTTAGTTCGGTGTGGAAAGAAACGCTGATACTTTTAGGTATGACCGTTTTTCTTTTCGCTGTTAGTTTGAAAAAATTTAAGACAAGGCTGGAATGAGGATATTATTTTTCTTACTCGAAAAGGAATTCAGGCAACTGATGCGTAACCGAAACCTGCTGGCGGTGCTCATCATCGCGCCATTAATCCAGCTGGTATTACTGCCTCTGGCAGCGAATTATTCAGTAAAGAATATCAACATAGCGGTAGTGGATAATGACCACAGTACCCTGTCACAAAGATTAATTCACAAACTGACCGCTTCGGGAAATTTCCGATTAACGGGTTATGCTGATACTTATAACGAAGGCATAAAAATGGTAGAAGAAGACAAGGCAGACCTTATCCTTCAGATTCCGTTGAATTTTGAAAAAAATCTGGTGCGTGAAAACCATAATCAGGTTTATGTTGCCATCAACGCGATTGAAGGAACGAAGGCAAATCTGGGCGGAACGTATCTGGCCAGTATCATGAGGGATTTTAACGATAATATACGTGTGAAATGGATGCAACAACAAGCAAGCCAAAAGCCACAGGTAATCGTCGCAGCAACAAACTGGTACAACCCTTATATGAACTACCGGCTGTTCATTGTCCCTGCCATCCTTGTCACCCTGATTACAACCATTGCATCTATGCAATCAGCGTTCAATATAGTACAGGAAAAAGAAAGCGGTACAATCGAACAGATCAACGTGTCACCCATCCAGAAGCATATTTTCATTCTGGGCAAACTGATACCATTTTTAGTATTGGGAATCATCCTCTTCACACTCGGATTGATTACAGCCTGGCTTATCTATGGTGTGGTGCCAGCCGGAAAGTTATATGTACTGTACATTTCAGTTATTGTTTACCTGTTTACCATGCTCGGCATGGGCCTTTTGATTTCAACCTATTCCAACACACATCAGCAGGCGTTGTCGCTGGCTTTCTTTTTTATCAATATCTTCAATATCCTCAGCGGTACTTTCAACTCGGTAGACAGTATGCCTGACTGGGCAAAAATATTGGTACAGTTTTTCCCTCCCAGTCATTTCATCCGCATCACAAGAATGGTTATTTTAAAAGGCAGTGGGCTGACAGATATCAGCTATCATTTGGGTTGTATTTTCTTGATTGGAGTCATACTCAACGGTTGGGCTATATTAAACTACCGCAAGACAACGTAATTCTGTTTGGATATGCATACTTGCGAATGTTAGTTGAAAACTTTGCTTATCTTTCTGCCATATTTTCAATTTAATCATACTCTTTTGAAATACATTACCCGTAGCATCTGGATACTATCGCTTATCAGCTTATTCACCGACGTAGCGAGCGAAATGCTGTACCCCGTCATGCCGATTTATTTAAAAACGATTGGATTTTCCATCCTGCTTATTGGCATACTGGAAGGGATGGCAGAAGCAGTTGCGGGGTTGAGTAAAGGTTATTTTGGCAAATTGTCAGACCAGACCGGCAAACGGGTTCCATTTGTGCAATACGGTTATTTGTTAAGCACCATTTCCAAGCCGATGATGGCGATTTTCATCTATCCGATTTGGATTTTCTTCGCGCGTACCCTCGACCGATTCGGTAAAGGCATCCGTACCGGTGCACGGGATGCCATGCTGTCTGATGAAGCCACTCCAGAAACAAAAGGTAAAGTATTTGGATTTCACCGTTCCATGGATACACTAGGCGCAGTAGTAGGGCCATCGGCTGCATTGGTCTTTTTATACTTTTATCCGGAGCAATATAAAACGCTTTTTTACATCGCATTTATTCCGGGTATGCTCGCCGTCTTTATTACCTTATTACTAAAAGACAAACAAGGGGTACCAGCAAGGGAGAAAAAGAATATTTCTTTTTTTTCTTTTCTGCATTACTGGAAAGAGAGTCCAGGAAACTACCGCAAACTGGTAATCGGGCTGTTGGCATTCACCTTATTCAACAGCTCGGATGTTTTCCTGCTTCTTAAAGCCAAACAATCCGGATTAAGTGATACCATGGTCATCGGCGTCTATGTTTTTTATAACCTGATTTACGCTTTATTTGCTTTTCCTTTAGGAATTCTGGCAGATAAGATTGGGCTGAAGGCTATGTTTATCAGCGGTCTTGTGCTCTTTGTCGTCGTCTACATCGGTATGAGCAGCGGTTCGGGTATAACGGTAATAGCTATTTTATTTTTTTTGTATGGTGTTTATTCTGCGGCAACCGAAGGTATATCCAAAGCGTGGATTAGCAATATCACTGAGCAGAAAGATACTGCCACTGCCATCGGTACTTACACAGGATTTCAGAGTATCTGTACGATGATTGCCAGTTCCCTCGCGGGATTCATTTGGTACAACTATGGTGCTTTTGCCACGTTTACCGTAACAGGCGTGGTAACAATGTTTATCATACTGTACTTTCTTGTAGTCGTAAAACAACCCAAAAGGCACTAATAAATATTACTATTTGAAAGATAGGCCTCTATAATTTTCGGGTAATACTGATGTTCCAGTTTCTGTACTTTCCGGGCAATCGTTTCCGGTGTATCTGTTTCGGTCAGTCCAACTTTTTGCTGGAACAGGATTTTCCCTTCATCGTATTTCTCATTGCACAAATGAATGGTAATACCACTCTCCTTTTCGCGGTTATTGTACACCGTTTCATGTACCTTCATTCCGTGCATACCCTTTCCGCCATATTTCGGCAGCAGAGCGGGATGTATGTTAATAATACGATTCGGATATCCCTGCAGTAAATTATCGGGTATCATCCATAGAAAACCCGCCAATACAATGGCATCAATCTGGTATTTTCGGAGTGTTCGCAGCACCTCATTCGAGTGCTGTAAACTCTCTTTAGTAAAAAAAACGGCTGGAATATGAAACATATCTCCGATTGTTTGGGCTCCGGAGTGTTCCTTGTTACTCATCAGCAATGCCACCTCCATTACAGGGTGCTCCTTAAAGTAGGCACATATATTTTTTGCATTCGTGCCCGAACCCGACAGAAATACCGCAATTTTACGTTTCATTGATGCCGTAAAAAAACGAAAAAAAGTCTTATTTTTGCCATTCGCTTAATAAACAATTTATGAAGAAAGCTCTTATCACAGGTATAACAGGTCAGGACGGCGCATATTTGGCAGAACTTTTATTGAAAAAGGGATACGAAGTGCATGGCATCAAACGAAGAAGCTCCCTGTTCAATACAGACAGAATTGACCACTTATATCAGGATCCGCATATAGATAATCGCAATTTTGTACTTCATTTCGGAGATTTGTCCGATTCCACAAACCTGATTCGCATCATTCAGCAAGTGCAACCGGACGAAATCTACAACCTGGGTGCCATGAGCCACGTTAAAGTTAGTTTTGACACTCCTGAATATACGGCTAACGTAGATGGAATTGGTTCGCTTCGTTTACTGGAAGCGATACGTATACTAAAACTGGAAAACAAAACCAAAATTTATCAGGCGTCCACGTCTGAGTTATATGGAAAGGTTCAGGAAATTCCTCAATCGGAAAAAACCCCGTTTTATCCGCGTTCCCCATATGCTGTGGCAAAGATGTACGGCTACTGGATTACGGTAAACTACCGGGAAGCATATGGCATCTACGCCTGCAATGGTATTTTATTTAATCACGAATCTCCGCTGCGCGGTGAAACATTCGTAACGCGAAAGATTACACGTGCCGTTTCTAAAATCGCATTGGGATTACAGGATAAATTGTATTTGGGCAACCTGAATGCGAAACGCGACTGGGGGCATGCGAAAGATTATGTGGAAGCAATGTACCTGATATTGCAACAACCCGAGCCTGATGACTATGTTATAGCTACCGGCAAAACCACAGAAGTACGGGAGTTTGTTCGTATGTCATTTAAAGAGGTTGGTATAGAAATCGAGTTCAAAGGCAGCGGGGTAGAAGAAAAAGGATATATCGTTTCCTGTTCCAATCCGGCTTATCAGGTGGAATCCGGCACAGAAGTGGTTGCTGTAGACCCTGCTTATTTCCGTCCAACAGAAGTCGATTTGCTGATTGGCGATCCAACCAAATCCAAAACCAAACTGGGGTGGGAGCCTAAGCATGACCTGGCATCTCTGGTAAAAGATATGATGCAGGCAGACATCAAATTGTTTGAACGCGATAAATACCTGCTGGAAGGCGGCCACAAAATCTTCAATTATCACGAATAGTCCATAGTCGATAGTCCATAGTCGATAGTTTTTCGATTTTTAGGGTTATGACGGTGGGCTATGGACTATGTACCATGGATAAACACTCAAAAATATATGTAGCGGGACACAACGGTATGGTGGGTTCTGCCATTGTCCGCAAATTACAGCGCGAAGGGTTTACCAATATACTGACCGTATCCTCCAAAGAACTCAACCTGATACAGCAGCAGGATGTAAACGATTGGTTTGAAGTCAATAAACCTGATTATGTCTTTGTAGCGGCAGCCAGAGTGGGCGGAATATATGCAAACAACACCTACCGTGCAGATTTCCTGTATCAGAATCTGATGATTGAATGCAATACCATTCATGCTTCATATCTACATAATGTAAAGAAATTACTTTTCCTCGGCAGCACCTGCATCTATCCGAAAATGGCACCGCAGCCGCTGAAAGAAGAATATTTATTAAGTGGCGAACTCGAGCAAACAAATGAGCCTTATGCTATTGCAAAGATTGCGGGTATTAAATTATGCGAATCCTACAAAAGACAATACGGTTGCAATTTCATTTCAGCGATGCCTACCAATATGTACGGACCAAATGACAATTATGATTTAAACAATTCGCACGTCCTTCCCGCGCTGATTCGCAAATTCCACGAAGCGAAAATGAACAACGTTCCCGAAGTGGTGATGTGGGGAACCGGCTCTCCCTATCGAGAATTTTTACATGCCGATGATCTGGCGGATGCCTTATTTTTTTTGATGGAAAATTATGAAGGTGAAGAATTCGTCAATTGCGGCAGCGGTGTGGAAATTACCATCAAAGACCTTGCCTTGCTGGTAAAAGAAATTGTAGGTTATGAGGGGAACATTGTACATGACACCACTAAGCCTGACGGCACTCCGCGCAAACTGACAGATGTCAGCAAAATTCACTCGCTTGGATGGAAACACAGGATTAGTTTAAGAGAAGGCATACAGCAGGTATATAAAGAGTTTTCAGAAAATTACGAAGCAATCGTGGGAAAATACCGCTGAAAAAGCTGCTGAATCATTAACCTCTATTTAATATTTATCTTCTTATTTTTGTTGTACCGTACTGCGTAATGCGTATTGTGTAAAAAAAGGTTCGCAATATCCATTACTCACTACGCAATACTCACTACTTAATACTATAAAATGTACAGAACTCACACGTGCGGCGAATTAAGACTGGAACATGTCAACCAGCAGGTAAAACTTTCCGGATGGGTACAAACCACCCGTAACTTTGGTGAATTGCTTTTTTTGGATTTGCGTGACCGATATGGTATCACACAATTAGTGTTTAATATGGATGCTAATCCGATGCTGGCGGAACGCGCCAAACGTTTGGGCCGTGAGTTTGTACTGCAGGCAGAAGGGAAAGTGGTGGAGCGTTCCAACAAGAATCCCAAGAACCCGACAGGCGATATAGAAATCATCGTCAATGATTTTCGCATCCTCTCGGAATCAAAAGTTCCGCCGTTTACCATCGAAAATGAAACCGACGGCGGCGACGATATCCGCATGCAATACCGCTACCTTGATTTGCGCAGAAATGAGGTGCAGGAAAAAATCATCTTTCGACATAAAGTGGGCCATGAAGTGAGGACATATCTGAATGCAAATGGCTTTCTGGACATCGAAACTCCATTCCTTATCAAATCCACGCCTGAAGGTGCACGCGATTTCGTGGTGCCGAGCCGCATGAATCCCGGACAATTTTACGCATTACCGCAATCCCCCCAAACCTTTAAGCAGTTGCTGATGGTTTCCGGGTTTGACAAATACTACCAGATCACCCGTTGTTTCCGCGATGAAGATTTACGCGCCGACAGACAGCCGGAATTCACACAGATAGACTGCGAAATGTCGTATGTAGAACAGGAGGATATTTTGAACATGTTCGAGGGTTTGATTAAACATGTTTTCAAAACCGTGAAAGGTATTGAACTCGGTGATTTCCCGCGTATGCAATACGACGATGCCATAAAAATCTACGGCAGCGACAAACCGGATATCCGCTTCGGAATGCTATTCGTTGAAATGAACGATATCGTAAAAGGCAAAGGTTTCGGAGTGTTCGATAATGCGGAATTAGTAATTGGTATTAATGCGGGTGGATGCGCGGAATTTACCCGCAAGCAACTGGATGAACTGACCGACTTTGTGAAACGCCCGCAAATCGGAGCTACCGGTTTGATTTATTTACGATGGAATACCGATGGTACTTTAAAATCTTCAGTTGATAAATTTTACAATGAAGATGAATTGAAAAGATGGGCTGAAAATGCGAGCATGAAACCCGGTGATTTGCTATTGGTTTTATGTGGCAACACCGATAAGGTGCGCAAGCAAATGAATGAACTGCGCCTGGAAATGGGCAACCGCCTGGGCCTGCGGAAAAAAGACGATTTCAAACCACTGTGGGTACTGGACTTTCCGTTGCTGGAATATAATGAAGAAGAAAACAGGCATTTTGCGATGCACCACCCGTTCACATCGCCGAAGAAAGAAGACATTGAATTTTTATATACCGATCCGGCACGCGTACGTGCGGATGCCTACGATTTGGCCATCAACGGTGTGGAAGTGGGAGGCGGCTCTATCCGTATTTTTGAGAAAGGGTTACAGGCAGAAATGTTCAAACGCTTAGGTTTCACGGAAGAAGAAGCACAGAAACAATTCGGCTTTTTGATGAATGCGTTTGAATATGGAGCACCGCCGCACGGCGGTTTGGCCTTCGGCTTCGACCGTTTGTGTGCTGTAATGAACGGCGTGGATTCTATCCGCGACTACATTGCTTTCCCGAAAAACAATTCAGGCAGGGATATGATGCTGGATTCACCAAGTACGATTGATGAGAAACAATTGAAAGAGTTAAATATTAAGACGACGATATGAGGTACAAATTTCGTTCAGTGTTGTTTCCTATTCTACCTTAACGAACATAAATTTACATAAAAATCTTTCTTTCTATTGATTAGCCAAATAGAAAACCCTGTTTGCATGTTACCATATGTAGATTTTTCTGTATATATTTATAAAAATTAAGACTATGAAAAAAATTCTTTATTCCCCGATTCAATTCCTTTTCTGTGTTATGAGCATTATTCTGATGATTACAATATGCTCTTGCAGTAAAAATTCAGACGATCCCACTATTGAGGATGGTATATTAAATATTACACTCACCTATTCGGGTGCCCCCGGTACCAATACAGATACCAGTTTTAAAACACTGGGCGGAGTAAAACTGAGTTTCCTTTTACAAACCACCGACGATGAGAAGATTATAAATTTTGACGGCTTTGGCAGTACCGAATTTTTGAATGACAATAATCTAACCATCAATGGAACAACAAAAGGTTTTTTACGAATGAGCATAGAAGGTACACTTATTGACAGCACTTCTGCGCTATGGCTCACCGGCATGACTCCGAATACCGGCGGATTTTTATACTTCAAAGATATCAACCCTTTACCTGGAGACAGCTCGGGTATAAACGGACAGGGCGATAAATTCATTGCATTTCGTAAAGGAAGCGGCTCAACTTACAACTACGGCTGGATTAAGGTAAATGTTTCAGCAGATGCAAATACGTTGATATTAAAAGATATAGCTTACTGTACGGTTACTAATAAGCCAATAGAAATTGGTGACAAATAATTTCTTTTCAGTCAAAGAATAATTCAAAAATTGCTTTACAACAAATAAGCGTCTACAATAAGTCGTTTTCGTGTCCCTGGGGCTCAACACCCAATAAACATTTGTCAAGAAATTAATAGTTTCAAAAAAAACCACTTATAAATAGTTAGAATTGTTTAACTTTTTAGTAAATTCAGGAAACTAAATCCAAACCAAATGAAAAAGTATTTCCAACGATTTATGATGCTGCTGGTTGTTGCATCTTCCCTTTCCTTCGTTTCCTGCCAAAAACAGACAGCTGCCATCGCTACAGAAGCCTTAGATGTCAGACTATCCAAAGACCAGGCGTTTAAAGATGTACTTACATCTGCTGCTGACCTTGGAACCAAACTGGACATCCAGTCACTCAGTAATGATGCCAATCTCGCTGAATTAAGAAGTATCGCTGCGGGTATCAATAATAAAACAGCTACTCCTCAAGATTACAACAGAATCAAAGCCATTACAGGCGTTTCTTATGATGAATTCATCGTCGATTTACAAAAATTCGGGTTATCGCTGAACACATTGGCAAAAAAATATCCGGAATTGAGCAAAATGAACCAGAATGATTTATCTGTTACATTCACTAAGGCTATCAAAGCCAACCCTGAATTACAGAATTTCATCAGCAATCCGGCAGGTGTAACCGGACGAATAGCTGCTTGCCCGTTAAAAGACTTATGTAATTTGGCAGTTATTTTAGCTAAACTTTTCGGCGGTGATGCACTTTGTGCTGCTATCAGTGTTTCCACTATTCCTGTCATTGGGGGTGTGCTATGTCAGATTATCCTTACTTTAGGAGCATCTATCCTTACAGCTATCTGCAACGCTTTACCTTGCTAAACACAAACTTTTCATTCTATATAAGGCTGTCATAAATGACAGCCTTTTTTTATATTTGAATCTATAAAGAAAAACTGACAATAATCATGCGGGCAGTGGCATCCATCATACAAAACCTAGAAGAGACACGCAGAAGAAGTATTAAGATATGGGAAAGCATCCCTGAAACCTATTGGCACTGGAAGACAGACAGTACTTCATTGTCGCTGATAGAAACTGTACGCCACATATTAGATGGTGATGAATGGTACAAACAACATATTCAAGACAGAGATACCGTTAACCTGAATTATGAAAAAATTTTTGGTGAACGGACCTATCTTTCTATACAGAATGAGCTGGAAATTAACAGAAAAAGCAGATCGAATTTTATTACATACCTGCAATCCTTTTCTGATTCGGATTTAGAAACCATACTTATTATGCGAAGAAACGGAACAAAAAGCCTGAGCCTCTTTTTAACGGAAATTGCATATCACGAAGCTTTTCACGCAGGACAAATCCAGTTATGTTTGCGCATATTGCATGTTCCAAGAGAAAATATATGGGATTAACATCCAAAAACGAAAACCTCTTTACAATTTGGGTAACTTTGCAGAACAAATTAAAGAATGAAACAAGACATTACCACCCGACAGGACATCGACACTTTGGTAAAACTCTTTTATGATAAATTATTACAGGATGAAATCCTGCATACTATCTTTCAGGAAACCGTACTTTCTCATTTAGAAAAGCACCTTACTGTCATCGCCAGTTTCTGGGACAGTATCTTACTAGACGCGGATGTGTACAGAGGCAATGTAACAGAAAAACACATTTCCTTAGACAAACAATTCCCCCTGCATGAAAAAGAATTTAACCGCTGGCTCTTTCTGTGGAAACAAACGGTAGATGAATTGTATGCAGGCAAGAAAGCGGAAATGGCAAAATTCCGAGCACAATCCATAGCGGATATTATGCGCTATAAGATAGATTTTATCAATAAAAATAAATCGTAAATTGCAATACAAATCATACCACTATGCACTTACATCCCGAACAAGACAGAAGCCTTATTGACCATAACGAAGAACACATAAAAAGTTCTGATTTCATTAAGGATATTGTAATCGGCATGTCCGATGGCTTAACGGTTCCTTTTGCGCTCGCAGCCGGCCTTAGCGGCGCCGTTGATTCCGCCTCTCTTGTAGTTACCGCAGGTATTGCGGAAATCGCGGCTGGCTCTATCGCTATGGGATTAGGCGGTTATCTGGCAGGACGGGCAGAGATTGACCATTTCGACTCTGAACAAAAAAGGGAGTATTACGAAGTGGAGCATTTGAAAGAAAAAGAGGTGGCGGAAACAGAAGAGATATTCGCATCCATGGGATTGAGTGAATCTACGGTAAAGGCCGCTGTGCAGGAACTTTCCTTAGATAAAGACAAGTGGGTCAATTTTATGATGAAATACGAACTGGATCTGGAAACCCCTGACCCGAAGCGCGCGCGTAATTCCGCTTTAACAATAGGTTTCTCCTACATTGCCGGCGGAATTATCCCTTTATCACCTTACTTTTTCGTTGACCACCCTGCTGATGGCCTGTTATTTTCCGCTGTTGTCACACTCATCAGTTTATTTGTATTCGGGTATTTTAAATCTAAACTTACCGGACAGCCTTTATTTAAAGGTGCTCTTAAGGTAACCGCGATTGGAGCCATCGCCGCAGCTGCAGCCTATGGAATCGCTAAATTATTCGGGGGATAATATCAGCTCCTTTAAAAAATTAATATGCGTTGTTGGTAATTCTTATTAAATTCCATTATAAAACTACACATCCTATGGAAAATCAAGAATTAGACAATGAATTATTAGACCAGAAAGACGGAAAGTCGCTCCGCTCATTACTGGACAATGGTTACGAAACCAACGCTGTAGAATACATCAAGAAAGGAATAGAAATCTTTAAACAGGATATTGGCTCTTTTATCGGGTTTGTTCTGATTATTGCTGTTGCACAAGGCATCATAAGTTCGATACCATTTGTAAAAGGATTCGCGAGTGCGCTCATAGCTCCCCTCATGGCGGGTGGGTTTATCGTTGCCAAGATGATTGATAAAAAAGAAATACACAGTTTCTCCAATTTTTTTGACGGTACCAAAAAATATACCCCCCTGTTGATTGTTACCATTATCCCTACCGTCATTGTTGCTGCCATTTTCTTAATTATTGGCGGATGGTCTTACTTTAAAATATCGTTCCTTGGAATCAAACCTGCATTTAGTTTTAATGACTTTAACGGAATGGGCAGATTCTCAGGTGCTATGTTTGGTTTGGCAGGCACAGAGCAGGCTTAGCCGGCCTGATAGCGGGCATCGTTTCCATCCTATTTATGTTCGGCTCCTTTTTAGTCTTATTTGAAAATTTTGAACCCGTAAAAGCGCTGGATATCAGCAGGAAAATTATTGGCAAGAAATTTCTGAACTGGATTGGTTTCTTGTTTTTAATTGTATTGTTCAACGCTGCCGGAGCTATTTGTCTTTTAGTTGGCTTATTGGTTACGATACCGAGCAGTATCTGTGCATTATATGTAGCCTATGAAGATGTGGTGGGACTAAACCTGAAAGATTAGTTATTTAAGCATCTTATCCAGCAAGACAAAGAACTGCTCCACATCAAATGGTTTGGGCAAGTACCCGTCAAAACCAAAAGTCAGGAATTCATTATCACCATCCGTAATAAGACTGGCTGTGCTGGCTATGACTTTTATCTTCTTTAGTTTCTTGTCTTTTCGAATTGCAGATAATGCTTCAAAACCGTTCATTTCAGGCATATCCAAATCCATTACCACCAAATCAACACGATTCTCCTTTAATTGTTCAAGTGCCTGTAGTCCGTTCTCTGCCTGATGTATGCTTATCTCTTTATTAAAAAATCGGAGTGTTTCGCTTAGCACAAATCTGTTATCCTCGAAATCATCCGCAATCAATATGGATTTGCCGCTGAGGAAAAGTGCATCTTTCCGAATGGCAGCAAAATCTGTCTCTGTTTGCACCGGAGCCTTTTCAAATGGGAGGTTGATAATAAAACGGGTACCTTCATTTATCTTGCTTTTTATAGTAATGGTTCCATTCATTAATTCCACCAGTTTTTTGGAAATGGCCAAACCGAGTCCTGTTCCTTTATATTTCTTCTGCACCTTTGTTCTCACCTGTTCATACTCGTCAAAGATGGCATGAAGTTTATTCTTAGGGATGCCGATTCCTGTATCACGCACTTCCAATTGTAATGTGTTTTTGTTTTTCAGAACCACCTGAAAATAAATGCTGCCCTGCGCTGTAAACTTAATGGCATTGCTTATTAAATTGGTCAGCACTTGTGTAAGCCTAAGGGGATCAGCGAAAATCGGAAAATCAATCTTTCCATCTACCTTGTTGGACAGTAATAAATTCTTGGCTTCTGCGGACTGCTCCATAGTAGACTGAATACTTTCAAAAATTTCATGCAGCCAAACAGGTTCATATTCAATTTCCAGTCTGCCGGCCTCCATTTTGGATACATCTAAAATATCGTTGATGATTCCCAGCAGATTCTCGCCTGATTTTTTTAGCGTCTGCAGATAACGGACATGTTCCGGCTTGGGTTCATCATTCAACATTAGGGAGGAGGTGGCTAAGATAATATTCATCGGTGTGCGGATTTCATGGCTGATGGTGGCGATAAATATACTTTTAGCCTTTGCCGTTTCTTCAGCCACCAGTCTTTCTCTTTTCGCATCTTCCAATCCTATCTTCGCATGCAGGACGTTGTTGTCATCTGAATATCCTCTCTCCAGTAATTCAAGCTTATTATCATAGTATTTCTTCACATAGTAATACGCCTTCTCGTAATTTTTTTTATGTTCGTACAACAGAGCAAGGTATTCAAATACCACCGCGCGCGTGGTATTATTACCTTCCGTCAAAAGTTTCTGTTCGGAATCTAACAATAATTTCTCCGCCTCTTCATAATTCCCGATTTCAAACTGCATGATGCCATAACTCTTAGTAATATCGGACAAATAAGCTCCTTCATTTTCCCGGGAATACTTCATGCCCAGTTTGAAATATTTCTCAGCTTCCTTATACTTCTTCATCTTGCGCATCAGGATGGCATAGCTGACATGCGCCCGCAATTTTATAAGAGGCAGATTCAACTTTCGTTCTTTCTCAATAGCGTTGATTAAATATTTCTGTGCATTCTCCAGCTGGTCAGCCCAGTTAAATACATTTCCCAGCAACAGTTCAAATTCAACAATTTTATCCTTTTTTCCCAGTCGTGTAGCAAGGGATAGCCCCTGCTGGAATATATCCATCGATTTTTTAAACTGCCAGATACCCTGCTGCAGGCCCCCTATTTTTTTATACTGTGTCAGCTGCAAATCATATTCCTCATTATCTGCATAGATATGCAGTGCCTTTTCCATATTCTCAAAGGCGTGCAAAAAGTCTTTCAATTCATAAAAAATATCCCCTATATCTTCATACAATTTTGCGCATTCCACGCAATCCTTAATATCCTGTCTTTTGGAAATAATATCGGAATAGGCTTCAATGGCTTTGGCATATTCCTTGCTGTTTTTCAGGGATAATGCATGCCGGTACTTCGCCTCAAATTCGGCGCGATGTGTATCCGGAATGGTATTTTTTACCTTAATCGTCATTCTGAGGCGAGATAACTTCCATATAATTATTAAATTTAAGTATAATTTACTACATTTAGTACACGCAACAAGCAACTATGATTAGTGCCGTTATTATTGAAGACGAGCCTATCTTTCAGGAAATACTCAAAAAAGCCATTCTTCAGACAGGGTTGAGTATCCGAATAGATGGTATTTGTAACTCTAAACGAGAAGCAAAGAAAATTTTGCCCTCCGTTCATCCGCAATTGATATTTCTGGATGTGGAATTAGCGGACGGAAAGGGCGTTGATTTACTGAATGAGTTAGATTCTACTGATTTTGAAATTATTTTTACCACCTCTCATGATAAATACGCCATCAATGCCATTAAGAACAATGCAGCGGATTACCTTCTAAAACCAATCAAAGAAAAAGAGTTAAAGAAGGCTATAGAAAAGGTAGCCAAGCGATTGGAAGAAAAAGAAACCCTGAAAGAGGCATCCAGAATACAAGCTTATCTGGACAAAATTAAATCAGAACAACAGCAAGACTCCAAACTGATGGTGCCTACAAAAGATGGCATGATTTTTCTAAAAGTCGGAGACATCATCCGGTTACAATCTGAAAGCAATTATACTTTATTTTATCTGACAGGAAATAAAAAGGTACTGGTAGCAAAAACACTCAAAAATTTCGAAGATAAATTAGTACCCTATAATTTCATGCGGGTACACCAGTCGCATCTGATTAATCTGGCGCACATGAAAGAAATAGACCATGGCGACAATCATGTATTAATGACAGACGGCAGCAGAGTGGAAATATCCAAGCGCAAGAAGAAGGAGTTTTTAGACGCTTTGGGTAAAAACAACGGGACTATCGCATAATCCGGATAAAATTTTTTACAGTTATTATAATAAAATCCGCCGCCCTATGGGCGGCGGATTTTATCTTTATTCAGAATCTATTTACTTATTTCACCAAAGATATTCTCTTATTGGATATTGTTTTTCCATTTACGTCCAACAAGATAATATAGGCACCTGATTCCAGTTGATTCAGATTATCTAATGTGTACCTGTTGTCTCCTTCGTACAACAAGCCTAAATCCTTTTCGATAACGGTACGGCCCGAAATATCCATCAGTTTGATTTTAGCGGTTCCTTCAGTAAATAAATTGAAGGCAATTTCCGCTGTATTACTAACAGGGTTAGGATAAACCGTTAATACCGATTCTTTAACTGCAGTCAGATTTTTCTTTGACACAACTGGCTCGTTGTCTGATGTCTTACCAGAAGCAGCATTGAAAATAACGCCCGGATTCTCGGTTGCGGCATAACCTGCCAATTTACCGGTAGTAGTTAAATTAACAGTATAATCTTCCACCTCACCGTAGGTAAAGGTTCCGCAGGAAGTTGCAGTCGATGCATCGCTCATCACCACACGCATACGTGCAGAACCGGCAGTTACCGTTGATGGTACACTAAATACCGCATAGTATGTTCCGCTGCCTGTTGTTGAACCGGATACCACTAATTCACCTGCGTCTGTGAAAACACCATTTTTATTAAAGTCAACATAGATTTTCCAGTATTCCGTATAAATGGTGGATGCAAACCCTGCACTGAAGCGAATCGTATCATTGGTAGAACCAATTACCAGATTTGTAGACAAACCTGTGTTTACATATCCTCCTGATTCGGCAGCAGAGGTTCTGTTGATAGAACCTATTTTTATTAAATCAATCCATTCATACGTTCTGTTGCTGCCGTTTGAGGCGCAGTAGGTAACGGTAGAAGACGCTGATGTAGTAAAGGACGCAGCCGTTGAATAAGCGGATGTTCCGCTAGAGCAAGTCGCTGATACCCGATAGTTATAGGTTGTACTTGCGGTCAATCCCGTTAATGCTCTTGATGTCGTAGTAATACCGCTTACTGTTGTCCAGGTAGTTGCGGCAGACGTTTTATATTGCAAGGTGTAGCTTGTCGCTCCGCTTACTGCCGTCCAGCTTACCGTTGCACCGGAGGAACTGATTGAAGAAGACGTCAAACCAGTCGGCACTCCGCAACTTGTCGCTGCTGTAGTTGTGAAGGAAGAAGCTGCCGAATATGCGGATGTTCCGCTAGAGCATGTCGCTGATACCTGATAGTTATAGGTTGTACTTGCGGTCAATCCCGTTAATGCTCTTGATGTCGTAGTAATACCGCTTACTGTTGTCCAGGTAGTTGCGGCAGACGTTTTATATTGCAAGGTGTAGCTTGTCGCTCCGCTTACTGCCGTCCAGCTTACCGTTGCACCGGAGGAACTGATTGAAGAAGACGTCAAACCAGTCGGCACTCCGCATGTAGTGGGAGGCGGTACACATCCTTGTGATGTTACCAATCCTACTCTTGCGCCACCGGATGCAAATAAGGCATTCATTCTGGTTGATTGTCCTGCACTAAACATATACATACAGGCATCATCCGTATAATCCATATAATTCATGAATAAGTCGCCGTTAGGCCCATTACTGCAAGTTACATGTGGAAATGTCGGGCAACCGAAATTAGAAGTAGACTGCGTAGGAGTATCACTCACTAAATCGTTACCACAGGAAGCATCGCCCCAGATGTGACGCAAGTTTAACCAATGACCAACTTCATGTGTCATTGTTCTGCCTTTGTTATAAGGTGCCGAAGCACCACCGGGCAAACTTGAATATAAAATTACTACACCGTCCGTGCTGGCCGCGCCACCCGGAAACTGCGCATAACCTAATAATCCGCTGCCTAAATTACACAGCCATATGTTTAAATATTTTGTAGCATCCCAGGCATCATCGCCACCAGTCGAAGATTTTTTTACTTTATCATCATCAATAAAAGAGGTAGAGGTTGTTGATTTTCTTACAATACCTGTTGTTGCATTACCACTCGGATCTCTCTGAGCCAAACAAAACTGGATACCTGTATTTCCCGCTTTTATAGAAGAAAAAGCAGAAGGCAGGCTTGAAATGTCTGTATTCGTGCCGCCATAATCAGCATTCAGCACAGCTAACTGATTCTGAATCATCGCATCGCTCACGTTTTGTGCCGTAGTGTTGTACACAACGTGAAAAACCACCGGAATGGTAATCGTTGCTGCAACAGCATTACCGTTGGGATTGGCTTTCTTGTGTGTTGCTGCATTCTGAATGAAGATATTGGTAAACTGTTCTATCTGGTCCATTCTCCCTTTCATCGAGGGGTCGGCTTTCAGCTGTCTGTCCAATACTTCAGAAGTTGCACATCTTTTGTAGTTTTTTTCTGCAAATGCAGAGAATGTACTCCATAGCAATACTGCTACGAGTAAAATTTGGGTTGAAAATTTTCTCATTTGTGTTGTTTACGTTAAGCTAATCTACTAATTACCTATTATTTAGACACATTTGTATGATTTTTTAACATTTCTTTCAATAAAAAAATCCCGCGAAAAAATGATCCGCGGGATATTTGATTAAACGGATAGTATCTAAGCCATCCTGAAACGTGTATTACAGATTGTATTTACCGGCTTCGAGAACCTTAGCGGCAATTCGGCGGCGTGCATCTTTTACATTTACCGGTTCATACTTGGTGAAACGCTTTAAACCCATCAGCATAATACGAAGTTCATCGCCTTCGGCAAAGGATTGTAAAGCATCCTTACCATTTATGTTAATCCGATTCATCGCGTCGTTAAAAAATACTTTCAGTATATCGACATATACCTGTTCTGCTTTATCTCCCTTATCAAAGATTTTTTTCACGCGCAGTAACAGGGACTCCATCACATAAATATCAATCAGCATATCTGCTGCATTCATGATGATTTCCTGCTCATCTTTCAATTTCGCCATTAACTTCTGAACAGCTCCGCCTGCCGCCAGCAAAAAGGCCTTTTTCGCATTCTTCAATGCTTTTTCCTCTGCTGCGAACTGGCTGTCACTTTCGTCTCCGAAATCAGGAACACTCATCAGTTCTTTCTGAATGGCCATACCCGGTGTCATCAGGTCAATTTTGCCCGACATTGCACGTTTCAATAACATATCAACAGACAGCAAGCGATTGATTTCGCTGGTACCTTCGTAAATACGGGCAATTCTGGAATCGCGGTAAGCACGCGGCGCACCAGTCTCCTCAGAGAAGCCCATACCGCCGTGGATTTGTACGTTTTCGTCCACTACAAAATCCAATACTTCTGAGCCGTACACTTTTATGATAGCGCACTCTATGGCATATTCTTCCGCAGCACCCAGTAATGATTTTGCAAAGTCTGCACCTTGTTCTTTCAGAATCACTTCTGTATTTTCAATATCATCCGCACAACGGTATGTCGCTACTTCCAGAGCGAAGATGCGTATCGCCATTTCCGCGATTTTGTGTTGAATGGCACCAAAGGTAGAAATGGATTTATTAAACTGGTTTCTTTCAATCGCGTAGCTGACCGCCATATTGAATGTTTCGCGTGCACCGCCCAACGCTGTTGCACCGAGCTTGTATCGTCCGATATTCAGGATATTAAACGCTATGAGATGGCCTTTCCCACGCTCGCCCAGCATATTCTCTACCGGAATGCGGCAGTTTTCAAAAAAGACCTGACGGGTAGATGAGCCTTTAATACCCATTTTATCTTCTTCAGCACCCAATGTCAGGCCCGGAGTGCCTTTTTCCACTAAAAATGCGGTGAATTCTTTTCCATCGATTTTTGCAAACACAGTAAACAAATCCGCAAACCCTGCATTGGTAATCCACATCTTCTGGCCGTTTAGTATCCACTCTTTTCCATCGTCGCTCAAAGTAGCGGTTGTCTTGGCACCCAACGCATCCGAACCCGATCCAGGCTCTGTCAGGCAGTAAGAAGCCGCCCATTCTCCGCTTGCCAGTTTGGGTAAGTAGTTGCGTTTTTGTTCTTCCGTCCCGAAATACAAGGTAGGCAATGTTCCGATACCGATATGGCAGATGGAAGTGGTTGCGAATGAACCTGTACGTCCGTATTCTTCCGCGATAATACACCCGGTGATAACGTCCTGTTCCATTCCTCCATAGGTTTCCGGAATTGCTGTTGACAGCAAGCCCAGCTCACCGGCCTTCGCCAGCAATTCTTTCGACAAACCCGGCTCTTGTTTTTCGTATTCTTTCCATCTTGGCATTACTTCTTTTTCTACAAAATCAGAAGCCATGGAGCGTACCATCTGTTGTTCTTCCGTATAGTCTTCCGGGGTGAAAACCATTTCGGTAGTGGAATCCTTGATGATGAATTCACCACCTTTTAATGCTAATACTTTTTCTGCTGTTGACATTTTATTCAGATTTTAGTGATGTGAATTTGAGATAGAAGACAAAAAGATTTTCTTATATCTTCTATCTCACATCTAATATTTTATTTCAATCGTTCAATAATACCTGCGATACCTTGTCCGCCGCCGATACAAGCCGAAACCATACCGTAGCGTTTATTCTGACGACGCATTTCATTGATTAACTGTACGGATAATTTCGCTCCCGAACAGCCCAGCGGATGGCCTAATGCAATCGCACCGCCGTTCGGATTGATGATATCCGGGTTTAAGCCCAAAGTTCTGATAACGGCTAAAGACTGTGCCGCAAACGCTTCGTTCAATTCTATCATTTCGATATCTTCCTGTTTCAGGCCGGCTTGTTTCAGTGCTTGAGGTATCGCCACTACGGGACCTATACCCATGATGCGCGGCTCACAACCTACGACAGCACTGGTTACTAAACGTGCAATCGGTTCAATATTTAATTCTTTCACCATTCGCTCGCTCATCACGAGCACGAATGCCGCACCGTCAGACGTTTGAGAAGAGTTACCTGCCGTAACGGAACCTTTCGCTGCGAACACCGGTTTCAGTTTTGCCAGACCTTCAATGGTTGTATCTTTTCGCGCACCCTCGTCGGTATCTACCACGAAAGAGCGTGTTTTGCGTTTGTTGTTTTGCAGGTACACTTCTTCCACCGTTACAGGAACGATTTCATCCTTAAATTTTCCGGACTCAATTGCTGCAATCGCTTTTTGATGTGAGTTGAAAGAAAACAAATCCTGGTCTTCCCTGCTGATGTTGTATTGTGTTGCCACCGCTTCTGCCGTTAACCCCATGGAAGAATAGTAATCAGGCGTGGTGGATGCGATATCGTAATTCAATACCGTTCTCCAGCCTGTCATGGGTAATAAGGACATGGATTCCACACCACCGGCGATGATGCATTCTGCCATGCCAGCCTTAATTTTTGCCGTTGCCATCGCGATGGTTTCCAGGCCGGATGCACAGTAACGATTAACCGTTACACCACCAACTGTCAGTGGCAATCCTGCACGCAACACAATCATACGACCAATCTGCATGCCTTGTTCCGCTTCCGGAATAGCGTTGCCACAGATTAAGTCATCGATACGCGCAGGATCCAAACCCGGAACGGAGGCTACCAGATGTTTGACCACGTCCGCACCTAAATCATCCGGACGATAAAAGCGGAACCCGCCTTTTTTTGCTTTGCCGATTGCTGAACGGTAACCGGCTACTATATATGCTTCATTCATAATTTGAGTATTAAGTAGTGAGTATTAAGTATTAAGATTCTTTTTTTATTTTAATTAATTTATAAATCATCTTCTGAATTTTCTGCAATTCAGTTATAAGCAGAGTTACCATATCATTTTGTAAGAAATTAATATCAACACATAATAATAGTTGCGTTTCCAATTCAAAGCTGGAACCGTAAGCAATCTCTAAGAAATAAGCAAATTCTTTATTAGATGATCTGCTCGCACCTTCGGCAATATTGGATGGGATAGACACTGCACATCTTCTTATTTGGCTGATTAAACCAAATTTTTCTTCAGATGGGAGTTGAGTAGACAAATCATATATAGACTTAACCAACATTCTTGCTTTTTGCCAAACTATCAATTCTTTATAATTATTCATTCTTACAACCTGATACTTATGTCTTGCTACTAATTACGCAACGGTTTTCCTGTCGTTAGCATTGCCTGGATTCTTTCCAGTGTTTTCTTCTCACCGCAAAGTGACAGGAATGCTTCTCTTTCCAAATCCAGTAAATATTGCTCATTCACAGTGGTTGGTGCAGACAAGTCGCCACCGCACATTACGTAGGCGATCTTCTTAGCGATTTTCGCATCGTGCTGTGAAATGTAACCACCCGCGATGAAAGACTCCACGCCTACTGTCAATGTACCCAGACCGGTTCTTCCCAACACCTGGATGTCATTTCTGTGAGCCGGCTGAGAATACCCTTCTTCGCTTAAGCGCAACACTTCCTGTTTCGCTTCCGCAATCACACGTTTTGCATTGATAACAACCCTGTCTTTATTTTTTCTCATCAAGCCCGCATCGAATGCTTCAGCCGCTGAAGTAGCGACTTTCGCCATCGCGATGTTCAGGAAATTATCCTGTAAGGATTGTAACATCGGATCACCGTTTTTGAAACTGTCAGATGTGCGCAATGCCAGTTCTTTCGTTCCGCCGCCGGCAGGAATCAAACCAACACCCACTTCCACCAAACCGATATATGTTTCAGCAGAAGCCACCACTACATCTGAGTGCATGGTCACTTCACAACCACCACCTAAGGTCATGCCATGAGGAGCCGAAACTACCGGAACAGATGAATACCTGCAACGCATGGTCGTTTGCTGAAACTGACGAACCGCAATATCGAGTTCATCATATTCCTGATCCATGGCAAGCATAGCAATCATCATTAAATTTGCCCCTACAGAGAAGTTTGGCGCATCATTACCAATCACCAGACCTTTGTATCCGCCTTCCGCGATTTCAATGGATTTGTTTATAGCTTGCAATACATCGCCACCTAATGAATTCATTTTGGAAGTGAACTCGAGGTTCAATACGCCGTCGCCGATATCATGTAAAGTACCGCCGCTGTTTTTCCAAACCGGTTTATTGCCACGTAAATTATCCAGGATGATGAAGGACTCCGCACCCGGAATGGTTTTGTAAGATTTAGAAGCCTGATCGTAGTATTTTCTTACGCCGTTTTCCACTTTGTAGAAAGCGGTATTTCCTGCTGCAACCATTTCTTTCACCCATCCTGAGATAGCCAAACCATCTGTTTCTGCCAGTTCTATACCCTTCTGTACACCTACAATATCCCAATACTGGAACGGACCTATTTCCCATGCAAAACCTGCACGCAGCGCATCGTCCACCGCATATAACACATCGGAAATTTCAGGAACACGGTTGGAAACATACGCAAACAGACCTGCCAATGAACGTTTCACCAATTGCGCTCCTTTATCATCCGCCTTGATGAATACGTTTACTTTATCGCTTAAACTTTCTACCTTCTTAGCAGCATCCAACGATGCAAATTTAGGCTTGCCGGTTGGTTCGTACTGCAGCGTGTCTAATCGCAAAGAGAACGAATTTCTTTTCTCGTCTTTATAATAATATCCTTTTTTGGATTTGTTACCATAGAATTTGTTATCCAACAGGAACTGAACATAAGCAGGCACCTCGAATGCACCGGCTTGCTCGTCGTTCGGGCAGTTTTCCTTGATGCCCATCATTACTTTAGTGCCGGTATCGTTACCTACTAAATCAGATAATTTGAATGTACCTGTTTTCGGACGGCCGATAGCTGGACCTGTCAAGGCATCCACTTCTTCGATCGTCAATCCTAATTCCTGTGTCAGCTGGAATACTTTCGCCATGGCATAAACCCCTACACGATTCGCGATGAACGCCGGTGTATCTTTACACAATACGGTTTCTTTTCCTAAGAAAACATCTCCGTAATGCATTAAGAAATCTACTACACTCTGGTCTGTTTTTGCAGTTGGGATGATCTCCAGCAATCTCAGGTATCTCGGAGGGTTAAAGAAGTGCGTTCCGCAGAAATGTTTCTGGAAATCTTCGCTTCTGCCTTCTGCCATCAGATGGATAGGAATGCCCGATGTGTTGGATGTTACCAGCGTACCAGGTTTTCTCAATTTATCCACCTTTTCAAACACCTGCTGTTTGATGTCGAGACGTTCGATAACAACTTCGATAATCCAGTCGCAATCTTTAATTTTCGGCATGTCATCGTCAAAATTCCCCAGCGTAACTCTGCCTGCTGAGGCTGCATTGTAGGCCTGTGCCGGTTTTGATTTTAAGGCAAATGCGAACGCGTCATTCACGATTCTGTTGCGCAATTTGGGATTTGCTTTCTCCTCTTCTTTCAGGTCGAAGGGTACGATATCCAGCAGCAATACTTCCAGGCCGATATTGGCCAGGTGCAGTGCTATACCTGAACCCATGACGCCTGAACCCAATACTGCTACTTTCTTAATAGCTCTGTTTTGTGTTTTCGATTCCATATTCAGTTTGTGTAATTGTATAATAAAAAGATTAGTTGTTTTGTTTAAGATCGGCCAGGGTATATGCAGCGAATCTGCTCATTAAACGGTCGTATGCATTTTTGATATACCGTGCATCCTTAAAAATCCGGGTCATCATCACTGCTCCCTCAAATTCGGCTACGGTCTGTTCGGCTAATTTTTTGGCATCTTCTTCATTTGTGATTTCCTTGAACACATATTCCACGGCACTCATCCATTCTTTGTAAAAATCACGGATATGTTCGGCAAACTCAGGAATGGCACGCGCTGTTTCTACGCCAATATTGCCCATGATATTTCCGTCAGACAACAATGCTCTCTCCGATTTCTTGAACATCTTCTCCATGCGCTGCTGCGGCGACAAGGTTTGGTCGTAAGCTATAGAAAAGACCTCTTTCTGAAAAAACTCGTGCGCATACTTGATAACGGCACTCATCAACGCCTCTTTGCTGGGAAAGTAATGATACAAACTGCCTTTCAGAAGGCCGCAGGCCGCGGCAATATCGGCTATTGAAGTATTATGGTAGCTTTTCTGGCGAAAAAGTTTCAGCGACTGTTTTAAAATATCTTCGACACTTACTTTTTGCTTTGGCACCTTTTGTTGTATTAAGACACTAAAAATAAACAATCAAACAGATTTTATCAAACGTTTGTTTGGTAAGTAATGATTTGATAATATTTCAATGCATGCATTGAAATATTATCAAACCGGATGGCTGTTCAGAAATAACTAACCTGTTGCCAAATTCCAATCTGCCATAGCCAGACAAGGCTGTAACACCACCAAATACTAATCAAAATCATAACAAGCAGATATATTACTATTTTTAAAACATTAAATTCACTTTTTGACTCTTATATCATTCATTTTATTAAGCTCTCAATTAAGAATGATATGAAACGGAGTAGTGGGTTTTTATGTTTCTATGTTGCGTTTGGGGTGCAGATGATGCATCCCATTTTATATTTTAGCCTTTTTCCGGCTATTTTATCCTTCGATATTTTGTATATTGTTTGACTGTGAAACACATTTTCAGATATTTCGCATTTTTAGGACTGGTCATTTGCGGCAAAAACAACCTGCTGCATGCATTAGATATAGAGCAGCTCCGATTTGAAGTCATCGATATAAAAAACGGATTGTCCCACAACAGTGTCCACAATATCTATCAGGACAGCAAAGGTTTTATTTGGTTTTGTACGGATGAAGGCATGAACCGATATGACGGATATGACTTTCAAAGATTATCGAAGGATAATGAAAATAAAAACTCGCTTGTTTCCAATTTCACGACCTGCATAACGGAATCTTCTCCGGGAATATTCTGGATTGGAACCGAAAAAGGTCTGAGCATCTATTTTTATGGACCTAAAAAATTCATAACGCTTGAAAATCCGGCACAGATTAAGAAACTAATGGTGGAAGACAGTGTTACGGTATGGGTGCAAACACCTTATAGCCTTTATAAGATGAGGCTGGTGGAACGCGACAAAGAAACTAACGACTATACCGTCAGTGTTGAACCGATGAACGCGTATAAAGAAATCATTTGCAAGTGCGATGTTCACCATTTTTTATTAGCCGGCAGAGACAATAATCTCTACACTTACGATATCGGAACCAAGCTGATACAGAACAAAAATAACTATGACGTGCTGAGCAGGCTCATTCCCAAAAAAATTAATGGTATAACCAAAGATAAACTGGAACGGTATTGGGTGGCTACCAACGACGGCTTATACTCCATTGATAAAGATTTAACAACTATTGATTCCTTTAGCGCGCTCCGGCCGGTTTTTTCGGGCTTAGGGGATAAAATAACCTCCATCGGTATTGGAAAACTGGGGAACATTTATATCGGTACGCTGCAACATGGATTATTGATATTTGACATCAACAGAAGCCGGTTCATAGAATACCAGAGTGACCCATACAACTTAAACTCCATACCGGATAATAAGATAATGAGCCTGCTGATTGATAACGGCGGGACATTATGGGTAGGAACTAAAGGCTCAGGTGTAGCGGTTCACTCTCACTACAAATATAAATTCAAACTCATCACACAGGAACCGTTTAAGACAACCTGGCTGACCAATAAATATGTATTGTGCTTTGCTGAGGACAACAGCGAAAATATCTGGATTGGAACAGACGGGGGCGGATTGTATAAATATGACATTAAAAACAACATCTTTTCCAACTGGCGAAATAACGGATTTGGGAATTCACTGAGTAATGATGTAGTGCAAAACCTGCTGCTTGATAAAAATGGCCAATTGTGGGCCGGCACCCTGAACGGCATCTGCAAATTTGATACGTATACCAATGCTTTCAGACGTTATTTCCTTACTCCTTATAAGAAATCGGATAACTTAAAAATACCCGCCTACAACAATATCCGGCTATTTGAAACAAAGGGCGGTGAATTATATGCCTTTGACGAACATAACCTACATCATTTTAATCCGTTAAAAAACAACTTTGAACCCGTTATCATCAATATCAACTGGGCTAATTTTTTTCCTAACTCTATCATTGAAGAAGATGATGGAACCTGGTGGATTGCGGCATCATCGGGCATATTCCATATCTCATTGCAGGATGGGCTGCTGGATGAAAAAGCATTAAGAATTATTAATGATAAATATTTCAAAACAGATCAGCTCAATTGCCTGCTGAGGGAAGGCGAAACGAACCTTTGGATAGGCACAAGTAACGGCGGATTGTTTCTCTTTAATAAGCAGCAAAAAAAGATAGTATCTATTTTTACAGAAAGAAACGGATTAAGTAACAACTTCATACATGGCATTTTAAAAGACAATTCCGGAAAGCTCTGGATGAGTACCAACCGCGGTATTTCTGTTTTTGATCCTACTCTGAAGCAATTCAGAAATTATGATGTCAATGACGGACTACAGAGCAACGAATTTAACGGAGGCTCCTATCTCAAAACCGGGAAAAATGATTTACTGTTTGGAGGAATGAACGGATTTAATATCGTTGAACCGGACAAAATTCCATTTAACTCCTTTAAACCGACTGCAAATATTACGAGTATCCGTATAGATAACCAACAGTTGGATTATGAAGCCTATCGCACGCACGCCAAACGGATAAAACTGGAAAACAAGCAGAACAATATTTCATTTGAATTCATCTCCTGTGACTTTTCCAACACCCCGAAGAACAGGTTTGAATTCAGGTTGGATGGCTATGACAAAAACTGGACACAAACAGCCAGAAACTATGTTTCATATACAAAACTGCCGCCGGGAAATTATATATTTTATGTTCGCTCCAGTAATAATGACGGTGTATGGTCATCAAACACCGCTTCTTTCTCCTTCCGGATAAAACCGATGATATGGCAAACCTGGTGGTTTAAAATAATGGCTGCTATTGCATTGCTCATCTTCAGTTACCGGTTTATCACCAATCGTATCCAGATGGCGCGAAAGAAAGAGAAGGAAAAGATGCAGTTAGCTAAACAAAAAACGGAATATGAAAAACAACTGGCAGAAATCAAACTGAAAGCACTGGTTGCTCAGATGAATCCACATTTTATATTCAACTGTATGAATTCCATACAGGCTATGATTCTTTCTGACCAGAACATGCAGGCATCAACCTACCTCACCAAACTATCAAGATTGGTACGTTCTGTCTTGGAAAATTCCGTTAAAACATTCATCCCCTTAAATGATGTTATCGATAACCTGAAGCTTTACCTGGAACTGGAATCTCTGCGCTTCGACCAGAAGTTTAATTATGACATCAATGTCGAAAACATTGATGTATATTCCGTAGAAATGCCGTCCATGCTGATACAACCGTATGTAGAGAATGCCATCTGGCACGGCCTTATTAAGAAAGAAGGTGAAAAGAATATCCATATCCGGTTTTACAGAGATGGCAACAACTGCATCTGCGAGATTGAAGACAATGGCATCGGCAGGGCAAAAGCATTTGAATTAAACCTGTCTAAGAAACATAAATCACTGGGGACACTGATTACAAAGGAAATGTTTGAAACATTACACAAAATTAAGGATACCCATTATGAGGTAGAAATTATAGATTTGTATGATACTTCACATATCCCTTCAGGAACTAAGGTGATTATAAAAATGGAATTAAGCTGACCGCATTGCCGGAATAAACAACAACTATGGAAATGATAAAAGCAATTATTGTAGATGATGAAAAGAACAATCGTTTAGCGCTGCATAAACTGATAGAAAAATTTTGTCCGCAAGTTACCGTAACGACAGAATGCGATAGCGTGGATAGCGCCATTGAAGCCATTGAAGCCGATGGAACGGATGTAGTGTTTCTGGATGTGGAGATGCCCGGCAAAAACGGATTTGAATTGCTGGCACATTATAATTACCACTGTCCGTTCGAGGTAATTTTCACAACCGCCTACAGCCAATATGCGGTCAAAGCTTTCCGTTTCAGTGCACTGGATTATTTACTCAAACCCGTAGACCCTGAGGAATTGGTACGCGCGGTACATCGTTTGTCCATCAAAAAAGCGGAGGAAATCAAGAACAAACAATTTGAATTGCTGGAACACAAGATTAATCATAAGGAGTTAAGCAAAAAACAACTGGCCATTTCCACGCTGGAGGGCATCTACTTCGCCTCTTTGGATGAAATCATTCACGTGGACGCTGATTCTTCCTATACAAAAATATACCTCACCACCGGCGAGATGATTATGTCCTCCAAACCTTTGAAATATTTTGAAGAATTACTGGAAGATTACGACTTTGTTCGTGTACACCAGTCACATATCATTAACCTGAAACATATCCGCCGTTATGTGCGTGGTGATGGCGGGCAGGTCATCATGATGAATGGGACAGAAATAGAAGTTTCGCGCAGAAAAAAAGATGATTTGCTGGATAAGATTTCCGACACGCTGTAAGCACTATCCTTCCAACAAACGCCGATTGATTTCCTTTATCAGCTTTGGTCCTTCGTAAATAAAGCCGGTGTACAACTGTACCAAAGCAGCTCCTGCATTTAGTTTGTCCAATGCATCCTGCGCCGTCATAATGCCCCCAACGGCAATAATAGGAATGCTGCCACCCGATTTTTGATGGATATAGCTGATAATTTTCGTTGATGCCTGAGTCAGCGGTTTTCCGCTTAATCCTCCGGCGCCAATTTGCTCTATTGTATTTTTATCCACCGATAAATGATCACGTGAAATGGTAGTATTGGTAGCCACCACACCCGCCAGTTTCGTTTCCGTCACTATCTCCATGATATCATCCAGTTGCTCTTCCGTCAAATCCGGTGCAATCTTTAAGAGGATAGGTTTTTGATTTTTCTGAAGTTTGTTTCTTTCCTGCAAAGAAAACAAAATATGCTTCAGCGGTTCTTTCTCCTGCAAAGCCCGTAAATTCGGGGTATTCGGCGAACTCACATTCACCACAAAATAATCGACCACATCATATAATGTATCAAAGCACCTGATATAATCATCAACCGCTTGCTCATTGGAAGTAAGTTTATTCTTACCGATATTACCTCCGATGATAATCTGAGATTTGAGATTTGAGGTTTGGGATTTAATTATATTGTCTTTAACGGCATCCATCCCCTCGTTATTAAAGCCCATCCGGTTAATGATGGCCTGGTCTTCTATCAACCGGAATAATCTTGGTTTCTCATTACCGGATTGCGGCAAGGGGGTTACGGTGCCAATTTCTACGAAGCCAAACCCAAGCACGTCAAAAGCGTCAATACATTCCGCATTCTTATCCAATCCCGCCGCTAAACCAATTGGATTTTTAAAGGTTAATCCAAACAAATGCCGTTCGAGCCGCTTATCTTCAGAGACATATAATTTCCTCAGTATCCATTTAACAAAAGGAATCTTTATCAGGAACCGGAGAGACTGTAAGGTGAAATGGTGTGCCTTTTCCGCATCCATCTTAAATAAAAACCAGCGAAGGAGTTTGTACATGAAATAAAATTACGAATTCCGAATAACGAATTCCGAATTTTGTACTTTTATAATTATAATTTTACATTTCCATGCAAAGACCGCTTGCCGAACGAATGCGCCCAAAAACGATAGACCAAATCATCGGTCAGGAGCATTTATTGGGAAAAGGAAAAGCTTTGCGGCAACTGATTGAAAAAGGCAAACTCCATTCCATGATTTTCTGGGGCCCACCCGGTGTCGGGAAGACTACTTTAGCCAGAGTACTGGCCAGTCACGCGAATCTGCCCATAGAACAGCTCAGCGCCATTTCTGCAGGGGTAAAAGAAATCAGAAGTGTTATTGAACAGGCTAAAGAAGTTGGACAGACCGTTTTATTTATTGATGAAATTCATCGTTTCAACAAATCACAACAGGATGCCTTGTTAGGCGCAGTTGAAAACGGAACATTGATTCTAATCGGCGCCACCACCGAAAACCCATCGTTTGAAGTCAACTCAGCCTTATTGTCGCGCAGTCAGGTGTATGTGCTGAAATCGCTGGAAAGCGAAGATTTAAAGAAGATTGTTGATACAGCCTTGCAGGAAGATGTGATTTTAAAACATGAAAATATCACCATTAAAGAATACGAAGCACTCTTTTATTTTTCCGGCGGTGACGCTCGCAAGCTGCTGAATGTTGTAGAACTGGTATCCGAGAATCTAAAAGAGAACAGAACTATCACCAATGTGTTTGTGGAGGAAATCGTACAAACCTATATTTCCCGTTACGACAAAAGCGGGGAACAGCATTACGATATTATTTCCGCGTTTATTAAATCTATCCGCAACAGCGACCCAAATGCGGCCTTATATTGGATGGCACGCATGATACATGGCGGAGAAGACCCAAAATTCATTGCCCGCCGTCTGTTAATTTTATCCAGCGAAGATATCGGCAATGCCAATCCGAATGCATTGCTGCTGGCAAATGCCACCTTTGAAGCCGTTGAAAAAATAGGCTATCCGGAATGCAGGATTATTCTATCGCAATGTGTAACCTATCTCGCTGCTTCACCCAAGAGCAATGCCTCCTATATGGCTGTCGGCGATGCACTGGCCATGGCGGAACGAACAAGCGATTTATCCGTACCGCTGCATTTGCGCAATGCACCTACCAGGCTTATGAAACAACTGGGCTACCACAAGGGCTATCAGTACGCGCATCATTTTGAAGATAATTTTACAGAAATGGAATGCCTGCCGGAAGAAATCAAAGGGACTAAATTTTATGAACCGGGTAATAATGTCCGTGAAAATGAGCTGAGAAAATTCTTAAAAGACCGATGGAAAGAGAAATATAACTACTGATTGAAACCACTGAAGGCACTAAGTAACTTAAGTAAAAACCAGCCAATAAATCGTGAATATTACACAGAAATACGTTAATAATTTAGCTTATAAAATTGTAGGTTGCGCAATAGAGGTTCACAAAGAATTAGGGCCGGGATTATTGGAATCCATTTATCAAAAATGCTTGGAAGAAGAATTAAGGAATAAGAATTTCAATGTCGTTTCACAACTAAAGATTCCTATAAAATATAAGAATATAGAAGTTGACTGTGATCTAAGATTAGATATTCTCGTGGATGATTTGATAATTGTGGAATTAAAAGCGGTAGAAACTATGCTCCCTTTATATAATGCGCAGTTATTAACATACATGAAACTGTTGAAAAAGCCAAAAGGATTACTCATTAATTTTAATTCAGATAATATTGTCAGCAACACGACTTCTTTGGTTAATCAATATTTTTCTGAATTATTGTAATATCTTTAGTTTCTAATGTGCCTTAAGTGGTAAGATTATTATTGGTGATAAAATGAAAATACAATCTGATAAATTCTTCCTGATAGCCGGTCCATGCGTTGTGGAGTCGAAAGAGATTTGTTTTGAGATTGCAGAAAAACTAAACGCCATCACCACCGAGCTATCCGTCCCTCTTATCTTCAAAGCCTCCTTTAAAAAAGCGAACCGGAGCAGGCTGGATTCCTTCACTACAATTGGAGAAGAAAAAGCATTGCAAATCCTGGCGGATGTAAAATCGCATTTTGATATTCCAATTCTGACGGACGTACACGAAATGAACGATTGCGCTAAAGTAAATGACATCGTTGATATAATCCAGATTCCCGCATTCCTGTGCCGGCAGACCGGATTGCTGATTGCCGCAGGAAAGACAGGAAAAACTGTTAATATCAAAAAAGGCCAGTTTGTTTCAGCAGAAATGATGCAGTTTGCTGTAGAGAAAGTATTATCCACAGGCAATAACAATATCCTGCTGACAGAGCGCGGAACCATGTTCGGATATAATGACTTAATCGTCGACTTCCGAAACATACAAACGATGAAACAGTTTGGGGTACCTGTAGTATTTGATGCTACTCATTCCGTACAACAACCCAATAAAACGGAAGGTATCAGCGGCGGAAAGCCTGAATTTATTGAAACCTTAAGCAAATGCGCCATTGCGGCAGGTGCAAATGGTATCTTTTTAGAAACACATCCTAATCCGGAAAAGGCATTCAGCGATGGTGCGAATATGCTGAAACTGGATGAAGTAAAGAATTTGCTGGAAAAACTATTAAAAATTAGAAGCGCAATTTAATTGCCCAACACTTTCAGTTCCGTTCTCCTGTTCTTCGCTTTATTTTCTTCCGTATCATTGGGAGCAACAGGCTGTGCCTCGCCATATCCTTTTGCTGTCAGTCGTGTTTTATCAATTCCTTTCTGTATCAGGTATTGCACGACGCTTTCCGCTCGTTTCTGCGAAAGTTGCTGATTGTATTTATCATCCCCTTTGTTATCGGTATACCCGGCTATTTCTATTCGTATCGCAGGATTTTTTTGCAACAGTTGCGCCACCTTATCCAATTCAACAGAGGAAACTTCGTTGAGTCCGCTCTTATCAAAATCAAAGAATACATTATTCAGCACAATTTTACTGTTTGCCGTTATTGGTTCTAATAATACTTCAAATTCAAACGGTTTTAACCGGGAAGCGGCTTCTTTCAGGTTTATATTCTGCGAATAGAACAGGTATTTTTCTTTTTGAATCTGCAACGCGTAGTTTTTATCCGCTTCTATGCTGACAAAGAATGTTCCATTCGAGGATGTTCCTTTGTAAATCTCATTTCTAGTTTCTAAATCGATGATGGAATAATCCGCCACGAGTAGTTGCCTGCTGATAGCATCTTTGACAATTGCCTTGATATACGTAATCTTTTTAGGTTGCGCCGTTTCGGGCAAATCAAAACTATATATATCCAGTCCGCCGAAACCACCCGCCCTGCTGGATGCCAGAAAGGCTGTCTTCCCGTCAAATGAAACAGTGAGGCCGTTATCATCATTTTCCGTATTAATTGGATACCCCAGGTTTTCCGCCTTCGTCCAGCCGGTATCTGTCTTTCTGGAAAAGTAGATATCACCACCACCCATGCCCGGCCATCCATTGGACGTAAAATATAAAGTCTGGTTATCGGCATGTATAAACGGACACTGGTCATCGTACGAGGTATTAATATCCGGCCCCAGGTTTTGCGGTTCACTCCATTTCATCTGCTCATCCAGATAACTCACCCAGATATCTTTTCCACCGAAACCGCCTTTCCGGTTGCTTGCAAAATAAAGGGCTTTCCCATCCGATGAAAAACCCGGTTGTGCTTCCCACGAACCGGCATTGATGGGTTTTCCGATACCCGCAGGAGATGTCCATTTACCGTTTAATTTCTGTGAAAAATAAATATCACAACTACCATAACCATCCGGACGGTTACATCCGGTAAAGAATAAGAGTGTTCCATCTGCGTTCATCGTTTCTGCTCCTTCATTCTCTTCGGTATTAATCGGTTCACCAAAAGAAACAGCCGGAGCAAAACCAGTATCCGATTTTTGCGCGAGATATAAATTTTCTTCCTGGCCATCCAGCCTGGTAAATGCCAGCAACTTACCATCCGGTGTCATGTACGGAAAATACTCCAGGTTTTTGGTGTTAATGTTTGCGCCTAAATTTTTGGGGTTAAAGGAAACGGGATGTTTTTTTGCTTCCGTCGCAAAATTGGCATTCCTTACTGTCTGTTCCGCCTTCTGTGCAGCAGTCGGATTCTTTACGGGCTGAGCTAGGTATTGTTCGGCATACAACTTCGCTTTATCCGGATTGTTCAGCTTTAGATAGGTTTCCGATAAAAAAAAGATGGATTTGGCAGGGAATGCCTTATTGTTCAGACAACTTTCCAGTAATGCAGCTGACTCCTGATACCTGCGAAGAGCATATAAATATTCCGCCATCATTGTTTTGGCAGGTATAAAATCGGGCTCCAGTTTTACCACTTTTTCTAATTCTGTTATTCCTTCTTCCCATTGCGTTCTGCTCCCGTATTCTTTTGCCTTTAAATAAGCAGCCATCGCCTTCTCATTTATTTGCTGAGCGTTTATTACAGCAGGGTAAAAGCCGGTTGTAATCAGAACTATTAAGAGAATTTCTTTCATTAAGCTATGTCGTTCAAAAATCATGCTATACTTTTAATAATGTCAGTTAGCGAAATCCTTTTATGGGATATCGAGGTATTTATGTGTCTGCAACGACAAGATCCATTCCGGGTGTTCTTTCACATAATCTATAATCAGCGGCATCATCTGCTCTTTTCTGCTCCATTCGGTTTGTAAATACAACTTAGTATTCACTGATGACAGTCGACGGTTTTGTTCCGCAAAATTAAAATCCGATTTATGGTAGATAATACATTTCAATTCGTTAGCACTTTCCAATACACTTTTCAGAGGTGCTTTAAATTTTTTGGGGGAAACACAAATCCAATCCAATGTTCCACTTAACGGATAAGCCCCGGACGTTTCGATATTGATTTTAAATCCTTTCGCCTTTAATTGCTTTGTCAAAAAAGATAAATCATACATCAGCGGTTCTCCTCCTGTAATGACAATTAGCCTGCCGGGACACTCCAGAGCTTCCTGCACCAAATCCTCAATTCGCATAAGTTGATTTTCCTCCACTGTCCATGATGCTTTCACATCGCACCAGACGCAGCCTACATCGCAGCCCGCCAGACGAATGAAGTAGGCAGCATGACCTGTGTAGAACCCTTCTCCCTGAATGGTGTAGAAATGTTCCATGACGGGAATATGAGTAATTGGGTTAAATTTCATAAAAAATAAAGGTAGGAATATTTATAGATTTATAACAAACAGCACCTCCCTTACCCCCCCTCAAGAAGGGAAATTTGGGCGGTGCAGACTAAAAAAGTTCACACCTTCGCTGATAGGTAATTACAATGGGTACCGCAGTCACAAGTTTCTCCTGCTGTGAGGAGATTAAGCTATGCGTAACTATACTATTGGAGCTGCAGCTAAAATTTCAGCGCTTGCCTGATCGGCATATTTTTTGAAATTGTCATTGAATTTTACTGCCAGTTCGCCTGCTTTCACATCGTATGCCGCTTTGTCCGTCCATGTATTTCTCGGGTTCAACACTTCGCTTGGCACGCCCGGACAGGTTGTCGGAATCTGAAAGTTGAAGACCGGTAATGTTTCATATTCCACGCCACTCAGCTGGCCATTTAAGGCTGCTGTGATAAGGCCTCTGGTTATTTTCAGACTCATACGGCTGCCAACGCCGTAGACACCACCTGTCATACCGGTATTGATTAACCACACATTCGCTCCGCTTTCTTTTAATTTTTTACCCAGCATTTCCGCATATTTAGTCGGATGTAAAGGCAGGAATGCCGCACCAAAACAAGCGGAGAACGTAGTCTGTGGTTCTGTAACCCCCGCTTCTGTTCCTGCCACTTTTGAGGTATACCCGGAGATAAACAGATACATCGCCTGTGCTTCTGTTAATCTGGTAATCGGAGGCAGCACACCAAACGCATCGTAACTCAGGAAGAAAATATTTTTTGGAATCGTTCCGACAGACGGAACAGCTATGTTGTTGATATGATACAACGGATAAGAAACACGCGTATTTTCCGTAATGCTGACATTCTCAAAATCCACTTTGTTGGTTCCGTCATAAAAACGGATGTTTTCCAATATGGCGCCCGGTTTGATGGCGCGAAAAATATCCGGTTCTTTTTCTTCGGTTAAATCCACACATTTCGCGTAACAGCCGCCTTCAAAGTTGAAAACGCCTTCCGCACTCCAGCCGTGCTCGTCATCGCCAATTAGTTTTCTGTTCGGGTCAGCGGATAAGGTAGTCTTTCCTGTTCCAGACAAACCAAAGAACAAAGCGGTATCACCATCATTCCCGATGTTGGCGGAGCAGTGCATGCTCAATACATTTTTCAAATGCGGCAACTCAAAGTTGAGTACCGTAAAGATTCCTTTTTTAATTTCTCCAGTATAGCCGGAGCCGCCTATCAGAATCACTTTTTTCGTGAAATTGATGATGGAAAAATTGTGCTGGCGGGTACCATCTTCGGAGGGATTGGCATAAAACTGCGGTGCACACAAAATCGTCCATTCCGGCAGGAAAGACAATACCTCTTCTTCTGACGGTCGGATGAACATATTATCGGCAAACAAGCTCGCCCATGGTGTCTCTGTTACCACCCGGATATTCAGCTGATAATGCGGGTCAGCACAGGCAAACACATCCCGTACATAAATCTCTTTTTGTTGGTCGAGGTGTGCAATGACCTTAGCCTGCAGTTTATCAAAATGCTCGGGTGAATAAGGCTGGTTGATGTTATTCCAGTCCACCGCGTTTTCTGTCAACGCATCTTTCACGGTAAACTTATCTTTGGGAGAGCGTCCGGTGAATTCGCCGGTATCAATACAAAGTGCTCCTGTATCATTCAAAACACCCAGATGGAGGTCAAGTGTTCTTTGTATCAGTTCTTCACGTGTTAAATTCCAATTAGCTGATGTGTGGTGGAAGCCTAATTTTGTCAAATCCGCAGAAGGGTTCTTGACACCTTTATCATTCATTTTTGTGTGTTTAGAGTAACAAATCTTAGAATCGGTGCAAAAATACGGATTTTTGTTTTGAAAGAAAATGATTAAAGTTTTGGTAATATTAAAGTTTGCTGCCGGTGTGCATAAAAAAAGCCCGTTCTGTACAGAACGGGCTTCAGATTATCCATGAAAGGGAAATTACTCTCCTTTTCCTTCCATTTTAGCTTTCAGATCAGAAAGTGCGTCAATATCTCCCAAAGTAGATTTTTCAATCTTGCTGTTGGTTTCCTTCACGGCATCTTTCGTTTTCTTGGCTTCTTTTTTCTTCTCACCTTCAATGGCTTTCTTCTCGTCCATTTTCTTGTCTTCGTTCACACGGGTATGAGAAACGATAATACGTTTGTCATCTCTGTCGAATTCCAGCACTTTGAAGGGCAATACTTCGTCCACTTCCGCTAATTTTCCGTCTTCTTTTTTGATGTGACGGGTAGGCGCAAACGCTTCAATACCATAAGGCAACTGAACCACTGCTCCTTTATCTTCACGTTTCAGCACGGTAGCTTCGTGGATAGAACCGATCGGGAACAATGACTCGAATGTATCCCAAGGATCTTCTTCCAGTTGTTTGTGGCCCAATACGATTTTTTTGTTGTCGATATCTATCTCCAATACCACTACATCCAGTTCATTACCGATTTTGGTAAATTCACTCGGGTGGTTGTAGCGTTTAGTCCAGGATAAATCGGAAATGTGTACCATACCACCGATGACATCGTCCAGTTCAACGAATACACCATAAGGCGTGATGTTTTTCACCAATCCTTTCATTTTGGTTCCGACAGGATATTTTTCAGCGATGTGTTTCCAAGGATCTTCTCCCATCTGCTTCAGGCTCAATGACATTTTACGTTCGTCTTTATCCAGTGTCACTACTACGGCTTCGTATTCATCACCCAATTTGAAATAATCGCGTGAGTTGATAGGCTGGTTGCTCCAGGTAACTTCTGAAACGTGTATTAAGCCTTCTACGCCCGGTGTGATTTCCAGGAAAGCGCCGTAATCTTCGATGTTCACGATTTTACCTTTCACCTTAGCGCCCACTTCAATTCCTTCCGGTAATGAATCCCAAGGATGTGGCTGTAATTGTTTCAGGCCTAAAGAAATACGTCTCTTGTTGTCATCGTAATCAATAACCACCACCTGCAGTTTCTGATCCATCTTCAACACCTCATTCGGGTGGTTGATGCGTCCCCAGGAGATATCTGTAATGTACAACAAACCATCCACACCGCCTAAATCGATGAATGCGCCGAAGTCTGTGATGTTTTTGATAGTACCTTCCAGTACCTGTCCTTTCTCCAGTTTGCCGATGATTTCCTGACGTTGAGATTCCAGGTCGCTTTCAATTAATGCTTTGTGAGAAACTACCGCATTTTTGATAGCCTCGTTCACTTTCACTACTTTGAACTCCATGGTTTTGCCAACAAACTGATCATAATCGGTAATTGGTTTCACATCGATCTGAGAACCCGGCAAGAATGTTTCCATACCGAATAAATCCACGATTAAGCCGCCTTTTGTTTTGCTGATGATACGTCCTTTCACCACCGTGTCATTCTGATTGGCTTCACAGATGTAATCCCATGCCTTGGTTAACTTAGCCTTTTTTCTGGACAGGATTAACTGTCCTTTTTTGTTTTCTTTGTTTTCAACGTACACATCCACTTCGTCACCCACTTTCAAATCGATCATGTCCTTGAATTCTGATTTAGGAATCATGCCGTCTGATTTGAAGCCGATGTTCAAAATCACATCTGAATCGGTAATGCCGGTTACTACCGCTTTTACGATTTCGTTGTCTTCTACTTGCTTGAAGGTTTGGTCGTACAAGGTTTCCAGCTCCGCGATTTTCTCTTTGCTGTACTTGTTGGCACCACGTTTACTAACGTTCCAATCGAACTCTTCCGCTTTGATAACAGGGATTTTCAAGTCCACTGTTTCCTGTTCGATTACTTCTTTTTCTTTGTGTACCGGAATGATGTCGTCTACTGCATCGATTGCCGGAATTTCTGGTTGTTCTGTCAAAATTGACTCATTTTAAAGGTTAACAATAATTTTCTCTCCTGAATTCTGCCCGTATAGGACAAAAATCGGACTGCAAAGATACGGTTTAAATACTGAATTTGGAACAAAAAGACTGGTTGGATGGAGCCAATTTTGAGTAATTTGGTGATATTTTAACATACAAAAGCCTAAAAAAGCCTACTCCGCAGGGGATTGGATGCTTGGTGAAGGTAAGGATACGCCCATTTTCAGCATTATTTATATTTATTTTCCCAAAAACAATTATATAAAATGAGTACTTTTTAAAGGATTCAGACTTACCCGAATTGACGTTATTCTATACCAAAATCATTTCCATCTTAACTTATATCTATCAAACTTCTTGGCCTACATCAATGAAATGGGCAAGGCTGCTGTTGTAACTTTGTATTGTAAATTAAATTTATAACGTATGGCAACGAAAACAATTGAACTGATTATGGCGCCGCCAGCCCCGCATTATGTGGGCGACGGGTTCCGCGTACACAACTTCATTCCGGGTGGATATCGTCTTGATATGCAGCGCATGACACCGTTCATTATGCTGGATTATAACTCCAGATTTACCTTCCCGCCGGCCAATACACCGCGCGGCGTGGGCGTACATCCGCACCGCGGATTTGAAACCGTTACCATCGCGTACCATGGCAAAGTGGAACACCACGACAGCAGTGGTGGTGGCGGCGTCATCGGAGAAGGCGATGTACAATGGATGACTGCCGCATCGGGCGTGCTGCATAAAGAGTTTCACGAAAAAGAGTGGAGCAAACAGGGCGGCGTTTTCCAGATGGTGCAGCTGTGGGTCAACTTACCCGCTAAAGACAAGATGAGTCCGCCAAAATACCAAAGCATTACGAATGCTGAAATGGGTACCTATACGCTGCCTTCTGACGGGGGCGTTATCGAGGTAATCGCCGGACAATACAAAAACGTGAAAGGGCCGGCTTCCACCTTCACTCCCGTTCACCTTTTGAATGCAAAACTACGAAAAGGTACCGCGGCTGATTTTAATTTTCCATCGAACTACAACACGGCACTGTTGGTGATTGAAGGGAACATTACCGTGAACGGAAAAGAACACGCGCCCGCTGACCACTTTGTGCTGATGGGAAACGATGGCGAGGATTTTAGTATAAAAGCGGAAGAAGACTCAATTGTACTCATCCTGAGCGGCGAACCGATTAATGAACCGATTGCGGCACACGGGCCGTTTGTAATGAATACACAACAGGAATTACTGCAGGCATTCAATGATTTTCACAACGGAAAATTCGGTCATCTGGATGATTAAACAGGCTGCAAACTTTTGTGTTCCAGAAACCGGTTGGCACGGCGGAACGAACCGACATCGTTGAATCGAACGCCTTGTTCTTTCATCACTTTGTGCGCCTGAGCAGCAGTAAACTGTCGGATATAAAATGTTTCATTCACCACAAAATGATGGATGGCATGGGTACTGCCGAAGTTGAAGCAAAAGAACTGGAATGGAAGGAAATACCATTTATCCAGCACCTGCGTCTGCTGCATCACATTGCCCGGCTCCACATCGCCGTAATAGTGCATATTAGACGTGATGAAATGAAGACAAAACATCCTCAGCAAATTAGGGAAAATAAGTATCGCGACCAGCGGATTTATCCATGAAAATTGCGATTCAATGAATGGAGGGCTTTGATAATTCAGATGTAACAAAGCGCTTACGCCGTGGATGGCATAATGAATCAGGAAGAAATACCAAACAAAATACAACAGTAGTGTAAACGGCATCATGCCGTAGATTTTTGTTTTTTTGAACACGAGTGCCTGCTCTTTCGGCAACTCCCCGTTTTTAACCGCTTCAATGATGTCTTTGCGGATAAGTGCGCCACGTAACACACCGCCTAAAAGTATATCCGCCGTAGTGATGAATCGTTTAAAACCCCATTTTTCCCCGTTCGTCACGCCACGTTCTTCGATATCTGTTTTAGTGCCGGAAACCCGGTGATGGTGAAAATGCAAATCCCTGCGGAACCACGGATTGATAGTCATCGGGCGGAATACCCAAACACCCAGCATCATCAGGTTGTGTATAAATTTGTTTTTTTTGAAGTACATGTAATGAATCAGGTCGTGTTCCAGTTCGTGCAGAAAGGAAGTCCAGAACGCTACAGATACGACCACCCATATTGTGGAAATTTTCCCCTGCAGATACAATGCCGCTGACAGCACAATCATAGCTATGCTAAAGGAGAAGATAAAAAAACCGATTGCATTCTGATGTTGTAAAACCGGATACTTTGCACGCATGGCTTTGCTTGCCAACTGCACTTCCCTGCGGATGATTTTCGTTTTCTGGTCGTCCGCGGTGTTTTTAATTTTTAAATCGTCTGCCGTTAATTCCATAGATTAAAATTACAACCTTTTTCAGGAAAAAACATTCCCTTCATTGCAAAGTTTGCAATGCGTTCATGTTGAGTTTACAAATCAGCTGCAAAATTATCCCTTGTTAATTTGCTCCAGCGCTTTTTGGTAGATCAATTCGATCTGGTCGTCTAAAGTGAGGTATGTGGTGTCTATTTCTATCGCTTCAGGTACCTTGGTTAAAGGAGAATCGGCGCGAGTGGAATCTATACGGTCGCGATGCAACAGGTTGGCCTTTAACTCGTCCATTGGAAACAGTTTCCCTGACTTTTTCAGCAGTTCATCCTGCCTTCTTTTGGTGCGGACGTCCACATCCGCCGTCATAAAGAACTTAAGTTCCGCATCCGGAATGACAACGCTGCCGATATCACGGCCTTCCATCACCACCCCTTTCTTGGCAGCCATTTTTTGTTGTTGACGCACCAACATTTTACGCACATTGCTCATAGCGGCCACTTCGGATACCAGTGCCGCCACTTCCGGCTGACGGATAGCGTCCTCCACATCGATACCATTCAAAAATGTATGGTGAGAATTTCCTGTTTTGATAAATTCAATATCAATCAAAGGCATCGCCCGTTCGATGCCTTCCGCATTGTCCAGATCGATGAGATGTTCCTGAAAATAGAGTGTGACTGCCCGATACATCGCACCAGAGTCAATGTACAGATAGCCTAATTTTTTCGCCACCTGTTTGGCAGTGGAAGATTTTCCGCAAGCCGAATATCCGTCAATGGCTATGTTGATTTTCTTAGTCATACGTTGTACATCACGAATCGTGCGTTAATAATTACAAGTATTAAATTTCTAAAAGTTATAACTTACAACTTTTTGCTTACAAGCATCACTTTGCTTTTTTCCCAAATTCATCCAGTTTTACCCTGAATGACAGCTGGTGATCAAATCCATCCCGGTGGTATTGCGCAAAGCCGTAATCAAGTGCGAATTGTTTTATATTCAGTCCGAAGCCCGCAGAAAATCCGGCAAATCCTTTTTTCTTCACCACCCCCAGTTCCTGTCGTCGCAGGTGATTGTACCCCAGACGCAGGCGCACCGGCTTTCCCGCCTGCACTTCCACTCCGAAAGAAAAATGCCTGAAAATATTATCCACCACTTCTAAAGCTTTATTGTTCTTTTTGGTCGTACCTAAAAATACATTCTGTGTTTCTTCTTCCGGAAATTTCAGGTTCCAGACCTGCAGGTTATGCGCCGTCACAGAAATGGTGACCGGTAGTTTTTTAAATCGCTTGGAGAAAGAGAGGTCCAGTTGTATGGGTGTTCGCTGACGTGCCTCCCCTTTGACATAAGGCTTTAATTCCACTCCGGCATTTCTGAGCACCACCGCTGCCGTCCAGTTGGATTTCGGATTGTGATAGCCCAACGCCACGTCGGCTGCAAAGCCAATGGAATTGTAAGACTCCAGCGAGGAGACTATCAGTTTCAGGTTGATGCCGTAATAAAATTTATTCCAGTTCCTGCCCACGCCCACCTGCATATTTATATCGCCGGCACGGAACGCTCCGGTCGGGTTACCGGAGATATCACGTCCGTCAAATTTTCCGTAATAGGCATATTGCACGGTATAGGCCAGCGTCGATTTTATTTTCGGATGATAATAGGAAAAAGAGATATTGCCAAAGTTGGAATTGGCGATATAGAAGGCTGTATTGACGGCTAATTGTTTATGAAATGAACTGTCCAGAAAACAGGGATTAGAGATAGCCAGTGTCAAATCCGCGTCCGTATTGTTTTTAATGCTTTGCAGTCCGCCGCCTAAGCCTTCCATCCGTGCTGAAGTGGGAAACTGGAGGAAATCATAGCTGTTTTTTCCGCCTATCTGGGCATGTGTTAGCAGAAAACTGAATGTACAAAATAATATGAACAGGTAATTTTTCAAGATAAGGCTACAAAATAATGGAGTTTTGTTTCATTAGCAAATTATTTCATTAGCAAATTCTCAAATTAATACGGTATCCCAGTCTTTCCAGACCGGTTCATAACCGATAGAGCGAATCACGGCAGCCATTTCGGAAGCAGTACGTACATCATCAATTTCAAATTGTTTGAGCGCTTCCGAATTGGAATAACCCCCGGGTTCTGTCTTGCTGCCCGCGCTGATAGTTGTGATGCCATATTGTATGGCCACATCCCGGAATGCCGCACGTTCTCGGGTGGAGAGCGTCAGCTCCACATCCGGAAAACAAATGCGAAACGCACAAATCAGTTGCAGTAACTCCTTTTCAGACAAGTGGCAGCTGGGCTGAAATTCGCCTTCATGCGGGCGTATTCTGGGGAAGGAAACTGAAAATTTACTTTTCCAGTATTTTTTTTGCAGATAAGCCAGTTGCTCCGCGAGTTTCACTGCATCTTCTCGCCAGTTCTCTGCCAGTCCCAGTAAAATGCCCAATCCAATTTTATAAAATCCCGCCCTGCCAATTCTTTCGGGTGTATCCAGCCGATAACGGTAATTTGACTTCTTTCCTTTGGGATGTACTTCTTTATAAACTTTTTTGTCATAGGTTTCCTGATACACCAACACCGCATAAACCCCAGCTTCTTTGAGCAAAAGGTAATCGGCTTCCTCCAGTGGTTGCACTTCGATGGATAGCTGGATAAAATATGGTTTCAGTAAGCGAACTGCATTCAGCAAATAAGCCGTATCCACCCTGTAATCTTCACCGGTCACCAGTAACACCGATTCGAAGCCCTGTTCTTTCAGAGCCTTTGCCTCCTGAATAATTTCTTCGTCGGTCAGTGTTTTCCGTTTAATCTTATTATCGAAACTGAACCCGCAATAGGTACAAATGTTCTGACATTCATTGCTGAGATACAGAGGTGCAAACAACTGTATGTTTTTTCCGAAACGTTCGCGGGTGATTTGACGGCTATTCTGTAGTATCTTCTCCAAACCGGGTAAAGAATCCGCAGCTATTAATGTGGAAAAAATCGCAGCTGACATCTTGTTTCCTCCTGTTTCATCGAACACACTATCTTCTTTTTTTTGATATAAATCAACAGATGAAGTCGTATCATTTGAAGAAGCTTTAGCCGACGGTATAACAGAAGACATATTTAATTGATATTCAGCAATATAGTAATATTAAAAATAAACAGTTTTTATACGGATGAACACATGTAATCTACACATTTTTCTATGGATAAATTAACAGGCAAATATGCAACTTAATGGGTAATTTTATATGCTCTTTCCAAAATCTTTTAGGGCAGGAGGAAAATAGATGTTTATATATGAGGAAAGTCTACCTGTTTTTTATTTTTTTGTTCTTCCTGATTTCTTCCAAAGCAGCAATCCTTTCCGAGAATTTTGATACTACTGTTTTTTCCAAAGGCACGTATGACGTTCTTCCGGCAGGCAGTGGAGTTGAGGATAACATAATCCTGTCATCCGGTTCATGGCGTTGTTATGAAGGAATAAGAGGGAATACAGCCGGCAGTGACCGGTTCAACGGGACACAGTCGGCAAGAGTGCGTGGTAGTGGTACCGGCGCTGTACGGGCTATTCTGGAAATGAATTTTGACAAATTGAACGGAGCTGGGGTTATCGAAGTATATGCCGCTAAATATGGTGGTGATGCTACTGCTTATTTTCATTTTGAAGCATCCACGGATGGCGGAAGTACCTGGCCAAACAGTTCCCCCTTCTATACGGTTTCTTCCACTACCCTGACAGCCTTTTCGTGGACGGCAAACCTGTCAGGCAATGTGCGTGTCAGAATAATCAAAGAAACGAATAATAACCGGTGCAATTTCGATGATTTTTCCATTACCGATTACTCTACCGGCACCAGTTCGGAAATACAGCTGCAACAGCCGGCAGGCAGCGATTCAGCCTGCGGTTTTACGTATGATTTCGGTATGCAAACGATCGGCACGAACACGAATGTAAGTATACGAATCAAGAATCTGGGTACGGGGGCGCTGACCATTGCCTCCACCCCCATAACTGGTACGAATGCTTCCGAATTTTTGGTATTTACAACCCCTGCATCTCCTGTTGCGGCAGGAGATTCTACGGATATAGTCATCCGGTTTTCGCCGGGAACCCCCGGAAACAAGACTGCAATACTTACCATCAATTCTGATGATGCGGATGAAAGCGCATGTATCGTATATCTGAAAGGAATCGCTAATTATGCTGCATGTACGGAACTGATTATTTCTGAATATGGAGAGCCTGTGGTTGGCAACGGAAAATATGTGGAGATTTATAATGGTTCATCGGGTTCTGTTAATTTAGCGAATTATCAGCTGCAAAAAATAAGTAATGGAGGCAACTGGCCCGGAAGCACACTGACATTAAGCGGTACATTAGCAGCCAACACGACCTACTTAATTGCCAACAATTCCACTGACGTACCCGGCGCGGATTTATATGACGCCACGTTTTGCAATTGGAACGGAAACGATGCTGTAGGTTTAGCAAAATACATTGGAACCTCATGGGTGCTGATAGATGCCATTGGCGATACGGCGACACTGCCGAATGGCTCAGGCTGGTCGGTTGCCGGTATTTCCAATGCCACACTGAACCATACATTAGTACGAAAGTCTTCTATCAGCATTCCGAATACAGACTGGAATTCCTCGGCTGGCTCTACAAGCGCAACCTCCGAATGGATTGTCCGGCCCTACTCTTTGACCAATACCAATTGCAATGTGAGCAATTGTTTTACGTCCACCAGCATCGGCTTTACAGTTGCCACAGACATCGTGAATGAATCGAACACAAGTGTGACGGTATCCGTTACTATGAACTCCGCACCGGTTTCCACCGTAAATGCACTCATTACCGATGCTCTTCTGGGAACCGCAGCTGCCGGAACGGATTATTCCTTTACTCCCGTCACGCTGACATTCCTCCCTGCTGAAACTTATCCCAATACCAAAACCGTTACCATAACCATTTTTGACGACCTTATTTCAGAATCGAATGAAAATGTTGTACTGGACATCGATGCGCAATGTGGGGCATTGCTGGGCAACAACCGCTACTCCCTGACCATCGTGGATAATGAAACACCGAGTGGCGTTGTCATCAATGAATTCAGTCAGGGTTCCGCCAGCAAAGAATACCTGGAACTTGTCGTTATCGGAACACCGGCCACCACTGTAGATTTACGCGGATGGATTATCGACGACAACAGCGGTATTTTCAGCGGCGGATACGGCACTCAGTTAGGTATAGCTCCCGGACATGTGAAATTTTCAAACGCCTGTACCTGGGAGAAAGTACCTGTAGGTTCTATCATTTTGTTATATAATGCCAGCGATAAAAATACGTCCATAACACTGGCCGATGACCCTACAGATGCAGATCTGGATTATGTATATGTGATAGGCATTGAAACATCTGCAAGCACCTGTGCTTCCATGCCAACAGCGAATCTGTATTTTTCTTCAGACTGTATAATACCCAATAATACTTCATACGACATCTATACACCGCCGGCATACACCAACGTGGACTGGAATGCCATGCAGTTCCGGAATGCCGGAGATGCTTTGCAGATACGAAGCCCAGCAGGAGGATTTTTTCATGGACTATCTTACGGTTCCAAAGGGAGCGGCTCTGATTGCGCAAGTTGTGCTATCACTCAGGCTAACCATCCGGACTATTCGGTATATGGAGCAAATGCGCTTTATTTTTCTGGAGGAAGCAATGTTACGTATGCCAATAAAAACTTAATTGATAATGATTACCGGAAGCTCAGCAACTGGACAAAAACCACGTCTTCATCTCCGAATGCTCTGGAAACCCCGGGCACCTTTAACGATGCATCCAATAATAAAAACTGGATCTTATCGCTTCGCGGAAATTTTGATGCCGTACTCGATGACCAATCCTATAGCTGTAACCTGAGAGGATTGGAAAGCCGCTATTATTTAGACGACAGCGACAAAATCATTTTTTATATCAAAAACAACAGCAGCACTGATCACGGGTTGCTTACGTCACAAACCATCATACACAATGCTGCATTAACCGGCAAAGGATTTCAAAATTCGTTCCTGACTGGCACGCCGTTATTTATGCAAAAAACATTTGCCGCAACTCCGGATACAGCAACTCCTGCAAATTATAAAATCCGGTTTTATGTTTCCACTCAGGAATTGCAGGATTACTGTGATTACATTAATCCTGTATTAGATTCTATCCCCGGTTTTTATTCCGGCCATCATCATACGCCGAGCGAAATTATCTATCATCTGAAAATTTACAGAAGTTCCGTGACCGACAGAGCATGGACGGTTACATCGGACGGACAGGTTCAGATTGTAACTCCCACCCTTGGAACGTACGGACCATACACCACTTTTGAATTTGACGGATTCACCGGCTTTTCCGGCTATGCCCTGGGTGATATCGTAACGCCAAATATCGGATTGCCGGTAGAACTGACTTATTTTAATGCAGCCTGTATCAACAATGCAGTAACATTGAACTGGACGACTGCATCCGAACGAAATTCTGCTTATTTTGAAGTAGAACGGTCATCGGATGCAATACACTTCACTCCGCTAAAAAGAATACCTGCTGGGAAGACATCCAATCAAATAATAAATTATCAATACACAGATGAGTATCCGTTAAGCGGTATTAATTATTACAGGCTGAGACAACAGGATGTGGATAATGCCTCCGCAGTTTATTCTAATATTATTCAAACCGAATGTGATGCATCCGGCTCTGTAGCTCAGGTGTTTTACGATCCTGCAAGAGGAATTATGGTTTCTATAAATTCAGAAAAGGCAAAAAGCCTCCTTTTTAATGTATATGAAATTTCAGGAAGATTATTGTTTCAGGAAAGCAGATCGATAGCACCCGGAAATTCTGTTTTTACCCTAGATATCCACAACACATTAGCTGATGGCATTTATATCGTTCGTATTATCGACGGTAAAGAGATTTCTTCAGTAAAATTATGGATACACTGATTTACAGATTTCAGGAAAAAATAAATCTTCTTCTTTACTCAATAAATCTCCTTTTGAAGCAGTTTCTTCTTTTTACACTAACTAAACTAAACTGTTAAAATCATTGACCTATATCAATAATAATTACACAGATTTTGCGATTAATTTGGCCCGATAAAATTATCAAGGTAAGGTATCGATTTTTGTAATATTCAACATAATCACTATCAATATCTTATGCGGATTTCACAACCTCGTATTTTATCAACACACTTGCCCCTTTTTACACATTATAGTATTAATAAATTAACAAGCAGTTTTGGTGCATTTTGGTTAATTTTGATTCCTAATAGATAGAAACGTAAACCTACCTCTCTTAGATTATAACAGCACTGTATGAGTAAAAATTACACGATTTTAGTACTGATTCTTTTATTGTTCTTTTCGGCAAATGCTTTTGGACAAGCTGCATCAGCAACCTGGGCATTAACTTCCGACGGGTCAGTTTCCGTATCCGGAAGTGTAAGCGGTGCGTCTCAAGCTTGGGGCACTCAGATTGCTACACCAACCTACGGAGCAACCAATGGTTGTTCTGCTGCCGCTTCTTCAGGTAATAATGGTTGGGCAAATAGTTCTTTAAATACGAATGCTTATTATGAATATGCAATTTCTCCTACAGCAGGAAACAATTTAACTGTCACCTCCGTGAGTTTTTATTATAGTGTCTCAGGAGGCTCAATGAATGCCGCTGTTTATTATTCTCTTAATAGCTTTTCTAGCAGTTCTCAATTAGGGAGTGATATAACTGGTTTTTCAAATACTTCTTCGACAACTCAATTCACGAATTCGCCATCAATAACAGTTTCGTCAGGTCAAACTTTAAAAATTAGAGTATATGGCTGGGGGGCAAGTGCATCTACAAGAACATTTAGAAATAAAACTTTTGTCATTTCAGGTACAACCACTGCCGCTGCTACCAATTTATACTGGGGAGGAACTACAGGCACTTACTCAGGTGCATGGACAACAGGCACACCCTGGGGTACTACTACTTCAAGCGGTGCAACTACCGCATGGCCGGGCTCCGGTACATATAATGCCAATTTTAATGCTACTACCAGTGGCATCGCAACCGTACCTGCTTCAATAAGTATTGCTCCCAATAATACTATACTTAATGCCGCTACAACTTTTAACACTGCTGCCGCTACAAATGGTGTTTTGTCTTCAACGATTAATCTTAATGCAAATACGTTAACAACTGCACCGGTAACTTCTACAACACTCACATTATCAGGTATTATAAGCGGTACAGGTGGAGCCCTCACTCAAAACGGTGCAGGTACTACAACTCTCAGCGGTGCCAATACCTATACAGGTGCAACTACTGTAAACAGCGGAACATTAAGCATTTCAAGTATTGCCAATGGCAGCAGTGCCAGTAATTTAGGGCAATCCACCAATGCCGCTGGAAATTTAGTTTTAGGCGGAGGTACCTTACAATATACTGGCAGCAGTGCTTCTACTGACAGAAATTTTACATTAACAGCAGCTACAACATCCACCATTGATGTTACGAATGCGCTTACTATCTCAGGTGCCGCTGCTAACACAAGCGGAGCTTTAACTAAAGCCGGAGCAGGTACTCTAACGTTATCAGGTACTAATGCCTATACAGGTGCAACTACTATTAATGCAGGAACTTTACAGTTAGGTGTCAACAGCGCATTATCATCTTCGACTGCAGTAACACTTGCAAATACCACAGGTGCCATCTTTGATGTAAATGGTAAAACTCAAACCATTGCTTCTTTAAGCGGCGGTGGCGGTACTGGCGGAAACGTCACATTAGGTGCAGGTACTTTAACCGTTAATGGCAGCTCATCAACTTCATATTCAGGTATAATGAGTGGTACAAATGGTAATTTGGTTAAAAGCGGTGCAAGTACCTTAACTTTAGGCGGTGCAAATACATATACCGGTACAACTACAGTAAATAATGGAACTCTAAGTATTTCAAGTATTGCTAATGGTGGAAGTGCAAGCAATATAGGACAATCTACCAATGCCGCAGGAAATTTAGTTTTAGGCGGAGGTACTTTACAATATACTGGAAGCACAGCATCTACTAACAGAAGTTTTACTTTAACTGCTGCTACGACTTCTACAATTGATGTAACAAATACACTTACTATTTCAGGTTCAAACACTACTACATCAGGTGCTTTAACAAAATCGGGTGCCGGCACACTGATACTTACAGGTGCATATACACATACTGGTACAAATACATTTTCAGCAGGCGAACTAAGATTAAATCCGTCCGGAAATCTTTCATTAGGTGCAGGTACTTTTACAGGTGGAAAATTAGCTACAACAGGAATTGCTGCTACTCGCACACTTACATTTAGTTCTTTAAATGTTTCGAATGCATCTTCTTTGGCATTAGAAACAACTAATGGACACAGAGTAACATTCACTAATGCAGGTACTATTACTTCTGGACTCACCATAACAGGATGGCAAGGTACTTATGGGGTAGATTTCTATGGAAGTGTTGGACGTATATTTGTAGGCTCTGATAATACATCTCTAACTTGTAGTCAATTAAGTCAAATACAATTTTTTGATGGCACAACTACTTATGCTTCTGCTTTAAATACAGAAGGAGAACTTGTACCTGTAAAAACGCCAACTATAACAGGCATCACTCCTTCTTCTGCTACTGCCGGCGACCCGGGATTTACTATCACAGTTGATGGTACTAATTTTATAGACGGAATATCAACGGTTACGTGGGGTGGATCTGCACGTGCCACAACATTTGTAAGTGCCACCCAATTAACAGCAACTATTCTTACATCCGACCTTGTAACGGCAACTACAGTGCAAGTTGGAGTCAGCAACGGATGTGTTGCATCTCCCTCCACACAAACATTTACTATCAATGCTCCGTCAAATTCTATTACTACCAGTGCCGGATCATTCGGTCCGTTTTGTAATGGTATTTCAAATGATGTAACATTGTCTTTTTCAAAAACAGGAAGTTTTTCAGGGCAATACAATATTCAGATTTCAGATGCATTACAAAATTTTCCTTCAGATGCAACGTCTCAGTTGCTAACATATGTATCCAGTACTTCAAATTCGGTCACCGCTACCATTCCTTCATCTTTTACGGCAGGAACAATTTATCGTATTCGAGTAGTCAATAATACGCCCACTTATTTTTCTTCGGGAGATAATGGCAGTAATATTACAATTAATACAACACCAACTACACCTTCATGCTCCACACCAGCAGCAGTATGCCAGGGGAATGCGGTAACTATAACCGGTGCAGGAAGCACAGGAGCCACTACTTATACCTATTGGACAGCTTCATCCGGCGGAACTCAATATACCACTGGAAGTCCTGCGGGTTATACAGTTTCAGGCGGAAACTTAACAACCCCTTCAAACTTATCAGCAGGAACATATGATTTTTATGTGCAGGCAGAAAATGCCGCATTATGTTCCAGCTTAGCAAGACAAAAAGTAACAGTTACCATTAATGGATTGCCTTCAGATCCCGGTGGTTCTATTTCTATATCGCCTTCAAATCCATCTTGTGGTCCTGCTACTTTAAGCTATTCCTCAGGCTATTATTGGGAAACTTCTACGAGTGATTTTACAACTTCCGGAAGAGCTACCTCTTCTAATTATACATTAAATTCTACAGGTACCATGTATGTAAGAGCCTACGACGGTACATGCTGGAGTGCCAATACCATTAACACGGGAAGTGTAACTATTAATACAGCCGTTGCTATCGGAACAGATCCAAGCGACCAGACTGTTACCACCGGTGCAACTGCAAGCTTTAGCGTATCAGGTGTAACAGGAACGGTTAACGGATATCAATGGCAGGTATCTACAGACAATGGCAGCACCTGGAATAATGTTTCTACAGGAACAGGAGGAACTTCTGCATCGTATACTACAGCCACTACTGTTATTGGAATGAATGGTTATAAATACAAATGTATTGTCTACGGCACATCACCTTGTTCGGATGTTACTTCAGGTATTGCTACTTTGACCGTGAATGTAGCACCTTCCGGACTTGGTAATTATCCGTTTACCGGTACAACATGTACTAATTATGCACCGACAGGCGTAGCAACAAATCTTACACTTTCTAATATAAGTCCAACAGGCATTACCTGTAACACTAATGTTGCAAGTAACATATTTGGCGGAAGCAGCTCCTGGGGTACTGCATTTAGTTCAGGAAAATATCTTGAATTTACTGCTACACCAGACGCTAATTTTTTATTAACGGCAACATCGGTTGTATTTGATGCGTGGCGTTCCAGTGCTGGTGCTCAGAACTATACATTAAGATCCAGCTTAGACAGTTATGGGTCTGATATAGCAACAGGCTCAGTAACAACAACACAAACAACTATTACTGTCAATTTAAGTTCTTCTTTTCAGAATTTGAGTTCTGCCGTAACTTTCAGAATTTATGGATGGGGTGGGAATAGTAGCGGTGACTACCGATTGGATAATATTACTTTAAACGGTTATCTTACTCCATCATGTACCCCTCCTGCTGCTGCTTCAGGAATAAGCACCTCAAACCCAACTATTGATGGATTTAATATTGGATGGACAGCAGGAGCCGGGAATGGAACCATGATAGTTATTCGAGCAACTTCTTCGGGTAATACCTTACCTTCCAGTGGAAGTTCATACACACCAAATCTGGCATGGGGTAGTGCCGCACAGATAGATGCCAACAACCGTGTTGTATTCAGAAATTCAGGTACAAGTGCCGGTCCGGTCACAGGTTTATTAGCTGAAACACAATATACAATAACAGCTTATGAATATTCAACCACAGGAAATTGTTATAATTTATCTTCCCCACCATCAACCACAAGGTATACTTTAAGTACTGAACCATCAGTACAACCAACAGGTAGTTTTACAGCTACTACCTGTACCGACAATTCTATTGATTTAACGTTTCCGTCTATAAGCGGTGCTGGTGTAAGCAATGCGGATGGTTATATTATCATGATGAATGCAGGCAGTGCTCCGTCTAATACTCCAACGGATGGTCAGTCATATTCAGTAAATGCAAGTATCAGCGGAGATACAGTAGCTGCTGTTATAAACAGTACCGCTACCTCTTCTATCACTATAAGTGGTTTAAATGCAGGTGTGCAATATTACTTTACATTGATTCCTTACAATGCAAACAGTACACCCACTGCTCAAACGTTTAATTATAAAACCAATGGCACCATTTTAGGTGCCAATACCACAACTTTATCGACAGGTACAAGCACAGCATCTGTTGTTACAACCGATGCTAGTTACGGATACACACAAGATATTTTGTATGCCAATTATCAAAGCGACCCTGTTCCTTTATCCTCCGGGCAAAGTGTAGGTGTCCATAATATTATCATTCAGGACGGAAATGGCAGCTCTAATGACGGGGATAATCTTCCCACCCTTTTAAAAGGCATTACTTTTACCTATACCGGTACCGCCAATACAATCAGAAGCGCGGCATTGTTTACAACAAGCAATTCAAGAATAAGACCTGCGACAAGCATAGGTGCAAACACCATCACCTTTACCAATTTGCCCGATACTGTTACCTTAAAAACACCAACAGACAATTCAAATATTCAGGTGATTTTGCGCGTTACTTTTAACTCTACTGTTACAGATAATGACAAATTAATTTTCACTGTTTCATCTGTTACAAGCGGGGACTTATGTTCTTACTCTCAATTTGGTTCAGCCAATGGCGGTGGCGCACAATCAGATAACGGTGCTAATACAAAAAATAAAATTGAAGTAGTCGCTACTAAGTTAAAATTCAGCCAGCAACCTTCTGATGCTGCAAATGGTGCCACTATGACTCCGGCTGTTACTCTTGATGCAGCAGATAATAATAATAATGTGGACAAAGACTGGAATGTAGCTGCCAGTGTATCCTGTTCTACGCCTTCAGCGCTGAACAGTAATCCGGTTGGCGGTACTATTTCGCAAGGGGTAACTACCATTGGTGCCTTAGTGCATAATACCAACGGCACCTATACTTTAACTGCTTCTGCCGCCGGGTTAAGAGATACTACCAGTACCGCTTATACTATTTCAACGATTTTATCCGCTTACGGATCTTTCCTGTCCGTGACTGGCAGTGGCAACTATACCAGCAATAGCAGCTGGTGCAAGTGCACTAACCTTGGTGGATGTACAGGTTATACGGTTAACAGTGGTGGATGGGGCGATCCTGCTACCAATTCCCAAACACCAATTGCCGGTGCATCCGGCAGTACTGTGTACATTCAGGGCATCATCACATTCAGTTCAGGAACCGCAGGTGCAAAGAACGCTACAATTTTATCAGGCGGAGATCTTATCTTATACAAGGATTATCCGTTGACAGATTTAACAGTCAAGACCGGAGGTAGTCTCCATGTAAATTATGGAAGTATTTTAACCCCTGCCGGAACATTTACAGTAGAGGATAGTGCGAATGTATATTTAAACTCAGCGTTTTCCGGTCCAAGTTCTTCAATATGGGCCGGAACCGAAAACTTTTACCCTAAGTCTAATTTATACATAAATAACTGGAGAACGGGGGGTACCCCGCAATACCTGGTGGATGGTAATGTCACTTCCAATACACATAACGGTTATAAGGCCATGTTTGGAAATCTGTATATTGATGATTCCCAAATTACACCAGCAGGTGGTGCAGAAGTTACATCTTACAACAACAATGGTTTCGGGGGAGGTAATTGGGATATGCTGGGTCCAAACAATGGTGATACCATCAATCTTACCCATGGCAACCTTGAGTTTGTCAGAACGCCTCTGAATGTTTCAGGAGATTGCAGTTGCGGTAATCCGGGAACTACTCAATACAGAAACCCACGTATTATGGGCAATGAAACCGGCACATTTGTAGTAAACGTGCATGGTGATTTGAAATTAAAGAGTACCTGGGCCGGTACAGCAGTTTCTTCCACGGATGGCAACTATACACTAAATGTGGATGGGAATGTAGATATTGCCGGAGGAAGTTTTAATGTAAAGAATTCTACTTCTACCACTAATGGAATTAACACCTTGAATATTAATGGTAATTTGACAATGAGCGGGACGACTTCTTTATATTTAAATTTCGGTTCACTCAATACCGCCAACGGACAAAAGGCAGTTTTAAATTTAAAAGGTAATCTGACTGTCGCCTCAACTGCTACCATTCAAAACAACGTATTTCCAACTGATGCTGAATTCAACTTTACAGGAACCAGCCCTCAGTTGGTAGATGTAGCATCTGTTCTTGCTCCTTCCGGCAAGGGAATTACTTTTACCATAAAAAATGGGGCCACTGTTCAATTAAAAAACAACAACTTCACTTATACTACTGCCATTTCAAGTTACCCGACTACATTAACCGTTGCATCAGGCGGCACCTTGGATTTTAACTGGAAAACCGATGGAACACCGCTGGTTGTCAGTGGTGCCTCCACGATTAATACATTTACTGCTGCTCAGGGTTCTACATTAAAAATCACTTCACCGCAGGGAATTGTAAAAAATACTGCTACTTATGGAAGTTCTAATGGAAATGTGATTGGTTTTGCAACAGGAAACAGAGATTACAATCAGGTGGCGAGATACTGGTATACCGGCAAATCCAACAGTACGCATTATACTGGCGATGGCATAAACCAAACAGGGGTGGCGAGTGGTTTTGGGAAGGTTGTTATATGTGATCTACTGGATAATAACAAAATACTTACACCAACTGTAAAATTTGCTTTATCAAATGATTCCACTACATTCTCAGGTGGCGGAAGATTGGATATTCGCAAAGGACAATTTATAGAAACTGAAGATGAATATATTTCAGGAACAGACGGAACGCTGTATATGTCTCCGGGTACTTTATATAAAATACCAAGAGGAAACAGCAGTTTTGTTACTAATGATGATATTCCGAGAATGTGCGGATGCGGTAACGGTTCTTTTCCGTATGTATTAACCGGCGGAACAATAGAATTATCCGGAACAGGCAGCAACCATGCCTACCAGCGATTAAGGTCTGATAATGCTTCCTATAATTATATTAATGTAAAATACAGCGGAAGTAATACATTAGGTTCCGATTATAAAAACTTAAGCCAGCAAACCGAGATTGACTCCAACTTAATTATTACAGGTTCTGCCGTTGTAGATTGTTTTACAGGCGGGACAGGAAGCGCAGCATCGTTTGTAGGCAGAGGCGGCCTCACCATGGATGGCGGCCGTTTAAGAATCAAGAAATTTAATGAAGCCAACCCTATGCTAAGCGGATTCAGCAATCCTTATACATTAACAGGCGGAGTAGTTGAATTTTACGGAACAGGAAGTATTAACCAACAACAAATCAGAGGTAAGGATACCCTTGACAGAATAATTTCATATTATAATTTGGAGATTAATGCGGATGCTGCCAATTATTCCACTTCTTCAGGCTTAGATAAAGCGGGTAATGTTGACCTTACTTCCAGTTTTTACCTGAAAAATGTAATGAATGTGAATTACCCCGCAGTATTGCGTATGGACAAAGATGATTTTATTTATGCTCCGTTATCCGGTGCAGGTTCGGAAGTAGTTAATATTAAAGATAATGCCGGATTGCTTTATGGCAATACAAATGGCATTACAAATGAAGCATCCGGCACGGGTGTAACAGTTGGGAATATTCGTACCTCTCACAGAACGTTCTCCACTTCCGCCAGCTATGGATTCATAAGTCCGGGAAATATGGTTTCCGGCAACGGATTGCCTGCAACCATTAAAGGTCTGTATGTGTATAAAACAAACACTACTGACAAAGTCACGCTCACGAACACGGTTCGTGCAGACAGTTTGCTGAAAATGTACAGCGGGCATATCCTTACCGGCGCATCCAATATTATTGAATTAGGCAAGGGAATAAATACCGGCGAAACAGGTACTCTCAGTTATTCCGCCGGATATGTTGTGGGCAAAATGCGGCGTTGGTTTAACGGTTCCAATACCGGTAACCCCACCGGATTATTTCCGATGGCCGATACAAGCAGCAATACCTTTTATAACCGCCACTTCCTGATGGAATTCACTACCCTTACCGGTACGGATGCCGGATACCTCGATATCAGTTTCAACAGATCTCCTATGGGATTAGCCGGCATTCCAATCACAGGCATTCCTGCTACAGGCAGCTGTACCGATCCATTTGATGTTACATCCACTGAAGATCAGGGATACTGGGTGGCCACACCGGAAACTTCTAAATTATCACCGGGAACTTATACCGCATCCGCAACGGGCGAAGGTTTTTCTTCTATCAACAATATGTGTCAATTGACATTGTTGAAACGGGTTGGCGGCGGCAACTGGACAACTCCGGGTACCCATTTGCAACCAACCGGGACAATGGCATTGCCAACCGTCTCAAGAAGCGGTATCAGCGGTTTCTCTAACTTTGGATTCGGCGGCGGCCCTCCCAATCCGTTACCTATTGAACTAACCAGCTTTACGGGTACTTGCGAGGAAGATGGTACAGCGCAACTGCAATGGACAACAGCAAGTGAAAACAACAGTAAGGAATTTATCGTGCAGCGTTCGACTGACGGTGTTCATTTTGAAAACATCGCGGTTATCGCCGCATCAGGATTCTCTAATCAGCCGAGAAATTATTCCATCACCGATTCAAGTGTTGTAGCTGCCACAAATTATTACCGTTTAATAGAATTGGATTATGAAGGTAAATCCACCATCTACTCCATTATCCTAGTGAAATGCCGTGAAGTGTATGGTATACATGTTTTCTACCACGACCCAAAGATAGTGCTGGAAGTCAATTCCGATATAGACAAATCCGTTGCCATCCATGTATTTGAGATTTCAGGTAAATTATTGCATCAGGAATCTAAATCTGTAACAAGAGGCTATAATCGTTTCAATTTAGATATCCAAAACAAGTTGGCGGATGGTATTTATATCATACAATTATCAGACGGATTGAATGTCTCTTCCGATAAGGTAATAATACATTAAGCAGATATAGATTTTATTGTATTAATCTAACAGCGCATCCAGCGGGCTGCTCGCGTGGGCATTGGAAGAAACGGGTGCCAGTTTTGCCTCATACGCCATTCTTCCTGCTATTACAGCCAGTTTAAAGGCTTCCGCCATTTGCACCGGATGGCTGGCCACGGCAATAGCCGTATTTACCAGAACAGCATCTGCGCCCAATTCCATTGCTTGTGCAGCTTGCGAGGGTGTGCCAATGCCTGCATCCACCACTACAGGTACATTACTTTGTTCTATTATAATTTTTAAAAACTCCAAAGAGGCCAATCCTTTGTTGCTGCCAATAGGCGCACCCAGCGGCATTACGGCATGTGTTCCGACTTCTTCCAACCGTTTACACAAAACAGGATCTGCATGGATATAAGGTAACACGATAAAGCCCAGTTTCACTAATTCTTCAGTGGCTTTTAATGTTTCTATCGGATCGGGCATCAGATATCTGGGATCCGGATGTATCTCCAGTTTAATCCAGTTGGTTTGCAATGCTTCACGTGCCGCCTGTGCCGCAAAAACCGCTTCTCTGGCCGTACGGACACCGCTGGTATTCGGCAGTAAATTTACCGGTGTATTCTTCAGATTCATAAGAATATTATCTGATTGATTTTTCAGGTCGATGCGTTTCAGCGCCATAGTCACCAGCTCTGTCCCTGATGCAATAACCGCATCTTGCATGGTTTGTGGTGAACCGAATTTTCCGGTACCCAGAAACAACCGGGATGAAAATTCTTTTGCTGCTATTTTTAAACTCTTTTGCACACTGTAAAAGTAAACGGTAAAAGCGAGATTTTAGAATGTAGCCGATTATTCTTTATTAATTTCTCAAATCAAAAATAATCCGTAATTTTAATCTACTGAAAATGCCTTTATGAAAAACCACTTATTTTCCTTTTTTCTTTGCCTGTTTGCGGTGTCGGGGTTTTCCAAATCATCCGTAGATAATTTATCAGAACAACAAATCAGGGTATTACTCTGCCATAAATGGAAACTTACGACGCTGGAAGGGAAAGGCAAAAAAATGGATGTGCCATCATCTTCGCCTGAAATCATTTTGCACTTTTTATCGAACGGAACGCTGCAGGAAAAAGCAGGTAACAAGGCCTATAATGGCACTTGGACTTATGACCACTCGAAACTAACCGTAACTACAGTGGACAAAGATGGTACAGAGCAGCATACTATCGTGGATATTTCCGATGACAAACTGCGTATGAAAACTAAATTTATGGGTGTTCCCGTCATCTACGGAATGCAGCGCCTGGATTAAGCTACTTTACGATTCCTTTCAGTTTTGCCGCAAGTAACGGGATAAACAACATACACAACAAGCCTAACGGCATCAAGCCGCCCTGTGCTAAATTATAATCTGAAAAGATACGATCCCAACTTGCCCGGAAAACCAGTCTTCCCAACCCGATTTCAAACAAGAAGGTAAGAACAACCCAACTGACACCGATGTTGATGCACTGTCGGGATGTACTGACTTTTATTCTTTGAACAAGCAGGTAAGTTACCATAAAGATGAGTAGCGCTCCGTTGACTACTGAAATCTGGCGGGCGGTAAAATCACCAACAGCAGGTGTCAGCCAAATGGTGCGCAAAAATCCATGGACAGATTCTATGAACATCAACAGTATCCAAACAAAAGAGCTCCTTCGGTACATATATACAGAATTTTAAAAAATCAGGCTGTCATTTCTTTCAGTTCTTTCGCTGCGTCTTCCAGTGTCACTTTTGGCTGATAAGCAAAGTCACGTTTTGCTTTGTCAATATCACCGGCAATATCATAATCGAATTTCCCGGCAGCCTGTATGGTAGGATGTATGTAATTGAATTTACCTAAAACAGTATCCAGCAATTCAAAGCAGCGACAGGCAAACTTAGGAATATACAATGGCTTATACGGAACATGCAATGCGTTTGCTATCGCACCATAGATAGCATCTACCGTGGGATGCGGCGAGTCGTTGCCTATCCAGTACCACTGACCATATGTAGCCGGAATATTCTCCGCCTGAAAAAAGGCTTCGATGATATTATCGGTATGAGAAATGCTGCGTAAATTTTTCCCATTGCCAAAAACAATTTGTCTTGGCCAGTAAAACATATTAACGAAATTCAATTGCCGGTCGGGAGCAAACGGCCCGAAAAACCAAAAACCACGCAGCGATGTGCCGTCTATCTTTCCTTCTTTTGATTTTTGCAAAATATACTCTTCTGCCAGCCATTTACTCCTTCCGTAGTTTTTATACGGTGTGGGCAAGGTTTGTTCATCAAACACACGTTTCTCTTTAGTGCCGTGGCCGCAGGTGGAATCGGTGGACATGAAAATAAAACGACGGATATTATTTTCGATACAGGCATCCACCAGATTTTTGGTGCCGAGTTCGTTGACTTTGTACAGAATATCCACCTGTTTGGGGTAAATGGCTCCGGCTAAATGAAATACGGTATTCACTTCTTTGACAGCCTCTGTCACTTGTTGTTTATTGGTGATATCCGCATACACGATTTCATAATTTGCGGGAAGGGATAATAATCCTCTGAATCTGGGCTCCAGCATGACACGCACCTTTCGGCTACTTTGCCAGTTGCCAAACCTGTCACCGTTAATCAGTATGTCAATCATTCGATTACCCAACCAGCCGGGTACACCGGTAATGAGCAGAATCTCGTCATTCCGAGTGAAGCGAGGAATCTGTTCATCCTCTGATTTGTTTTCTGGCAGATTCCTCCTGCCGTCGGAATGACGGTTTAAATATGTCTTCTTACCCAATGAATGCACCCCTAAAATTTTTTTATTGACATCTGTCACGGCATTTTTCAATATTTCGGAAACTGGCTTTACCTGATAGCCGAGTTCTTGTTGCGCTTTGCTGCAATCATACCAGGAAAATGAACCGACAACGGCTTTTGCATATTCCGGACTGATAGGGAATTCTTTGCCAAACAGGCGAGAGAGTCTGGTTAAAATCCAGGCAGCCAACACAATGACAAATTTCGGCATCTTCAGCATCGGCATCTTTTGTCTGCTGTTGGCACACAGGATGGTATAGAATTCATGGAAAGTGATATTCTCACCGGAAAGGATATACTTTTCTTTGGGTTGGCCTTTTTCATAAGCAGCTACATGCCCTTTCGCCACCTCTTCCACATCAGCGATGGAAATACCTCCATCAAAATAAACAGGCGTTCCTTTTTGTAAAAAATCTTTTATGACTTTATGTGGCGGGGTCAGTCGTGCATCTCCGCTACCAATCACCCACGAAGGATAAACACGGCGTATGTCCGCATTCTTGTCCCGGATAAATTGTTCTACAAAACGTTCTGCCTGTAATTTGCCCAGTACATAAGGACTCTCCGCAAACGCATTGACATCATTTTCAGTTAATACCTTTCGGGAATCCGGACTTCTGCCTATCACCACTACCGAACTGGTATAGATGACGGTTTTCACCTGATATTCATGGCAGGCATGTAATACTACCTGAGTCAGCTTGTCCGTATTTTCTATAATGCGGGAGGCATTGCCCATGGACGTGGTGTTTTCCGCCGCAAGATGAAAGAACACCGCCGCATCCTGTATGACCGGTGCGTACGATTCTACCTCAAACAGATTACAAGGATATACTTTTGCACCCAGTTCTTCCAGTTCAACGATATTCACATTACTGCTCCGTACGAGCAGGTGCACATCATAATTTTTGGACAACAAGAGTTTAGCCACATTATATCCAATGTGTCCTGCGGCTCCGGTAACAATCGCTTTTTGCATAAGCAGGTGCAAAGATAGGAGTAATTTTTAAGCGGAGTGGAAAGAAGCTGTTATTTTAGCACTAAAATTTAGCTATATTCGTAACCATTGCAATTATATTATTAATGGGCAACAGCGACTATCGTTTAAAGAATATCTATCTACCGCAATTTGACGGATTCAGAGGGTTTTTCTGTTTTACCATCCTGATTATCCACCATCATTTCTATTATGTAAACATTCCGTCTAACATCGGATACTTTACGATGCATAGTTTCTTTATCATGTCTTCGTTTTTGATAACGCGAACATTGATGATAGACAAAAAAAGATCTGATAGTTTTAAGACATTCTTTTTAAAATTCTACATCAAACGAACACTTCGGATTTTTCCGGTATATTTCGCCTATCTGGCATTTACGGTCTTCATCGCACTGCTGACGGCAAGAACACTTTACAAGCCTGTTTTAGGAATTTTTTATGAGCTGAAATATTTCGGATGGATGTTATTGTCCTTCACTTACAACTTTAAAGACTTGTATTGTCTGTTTACCGGGCATATTTATAATAAATCGCTGGTATTTCCGCATTTATGGTCACTCTCTCTGGAGGAACAGTTTTATATCATCGTTCCGTTTATGATTTACTTTATGAGTGAAAAAGCCATCAAGCGCCTGTGTTTTGTCATGATTATCCTGTTTCCTGTTATTCGTATCATAGGCTTCAACTGGCTGGGAACGCTGACAGATGATAACATGCATCGTTCTTTCATTTTATACCGTTGCACCATTTTTCAGTATGATGCCTTTTTCTATGGCACTGCTCTCGCTTTATTTGACGTCAAATGGAGCGATATAACCATGAACCGAATTTTTTACCTTTTACTGTTTCTCTTTATACTGACCGTTCCGGTTAATGGATGGTTGCTGCATCAGCGTACCGGAGAGAATTTCATTCATATCATTACCAGCTATGAATTTATGACTAGAAACGGTCAGTATATTTATATCGATACGCTCGTCAATCTGCTATGCGTGAGTTTCTTTTACATCTGTTTCAAAGATGAAACCCGTTTCAATTTTTTCAAGAATAAATTCATCGTCGATGTGGGAGCAAGGATTACATATAGTTCATATGTCTACCAGTATATCTTTATCATACCTGTGCTGCTATTCCTGAAGCCTTATATTGATAACGCTCACGGTATGCTGCAATTCATCTATGAACTGCTCTCCGTTCTTTTGTCCATATCCTGTCTGCTCTTGTTATCCCATTTCAGTTACAACAAACTGGAAAGCTATTTTCTGAAAAAGAAAGATAAATACCTGGCAAAATACAAGAAATAAATATGTCGCAGAAAGCACCACATACGGAAAAGAAAGTATCCAATTATGTTACCTCCTTCGATGGCATCAGAGGTACCTGCTGCTTGATGGTCTTGCTGGTTCATTATAAATTTTCAGGATTCAACCTGCCAAGTTCCATAGTATATATCGGTCTGCACTGTTTCTTTATCATGTCTGCCTTCCTGATTACTAAAAATCTGTTGCGTGATAAAGAACGATCTAACAATTTCTGGCATTGCTTCCGGATATTTTACATTAAAAGGACAGCACGTATTATGCCGGTATATTTCTTCTACATGGCGCTCACGCTGGTATTATTTGTATTTTATAAAAAGGTGCTGCATAATACCTTTTACATGGATCAGGAATTAAAAAATTTCTGGGCTATGTTGCTGACGTTCACCTACAACTTTAAAGCCTGGTGGGTACTGAACAACGGGATGGAGAACTATATTTCCTGTTTGTATTATCCTCACCTTTGGTCGTTATCGCTGGAAGAACAATTTTATATTGTCATCATCTTTTTAGCATGGCTGGCCAACAGAAAAGTTTTACAGATACTTACAATTGTTTTTATCATTTTAATTCCGATTTTAAGGATAACCGGCTATATATGGCTGGGTACTAAAACCAATGACGAGCACCTGAAAACATTATTGCTCTGGCATCTGCCGGTATTCCAGTTCGATGCTTTTTTTTACGGCATCGCCTTAACTGTTTTTGACTTTAAAAAATCAAGAGCATACCTGTACCTGTTTGTCGTTTCGTTTATACTTATAGCCGGTTTCGGATTGGTCAATGCTTACCTCAGCGCCAAAACGGACGGAATCAGCCTGTTTGTTTCCCTGCGCGATGATAAATATTTTTACAGAAATTATGGGTATCTGTTTATGGACAGTCTGGTGAATTTCTTTTGTGTACTCTGGTTTTTATGTGTTTTGTATTTCCCTGAAAAGTTCAAGCTGCTCACCAACAGGATTATCGTACGGGTCGGTGAATTAACATACGGGCTTTATATTTTCCAGTTTCTGTTTCTGCCCATCGGATTACTTTTAGCGGCATTCCTTCACTCCAGGTTTCATATCCCTATGCTTGTCTGTGATTTAATTGGCGTAAGTGTTTACGTGCTGATGAACTATTACTTTTCTTCTTTCATTTATGAGAAACTGGAAATGCCTATTGTAAGATGGAAAGATAATTACCTGAAAAAAGTATATGCGGAGAAAAAATGAAAATGCCTGATACATTCAAAAGACTCACTGTCTCACCATCCTATGTATTAGGTATACTGATTCTTTTTCTAGCAGGCATCAAATGGGCATGGTATCTGCCAAATACTATGGACATTACATTCGGTGACGAGGCACAGTACCTGCGCTACGGAACCGATTTATTTCATACCATACAAAAAGACTGGGGTCCCAGCTATAATATCTGGTACAAATTCCTGTCGTTCTTTCAATCCAATCCGATAAAATTATTCTATCTGAATTATCAGGTTACCGGAATCCTGATTGCCCTAATTTTATATATTTTCCTCATACGCTATTCAGTGCCATCTTTTATTAGTCTGTGGCTATCTTTCTGCTTCTTATTGTCCACCACCGTTATCGATACATGGCCGCGCGTTTCACACTTTGCGGTTATCGTATTGCTGCTTTTTCTGATTGCTGTCAGAAGCATCGCATCCAATGCCCGGAAACTTTTGCTGATCACTTTAGCCTTTTTTATTGCCGCATATGCACGGCCTGAATTATTCTCCTCCTTTCTGTTCGTTAGTCTGGTCACCGTTTATTTTTTGTATAAAGACCGAAAAGATTTTAAAGGATGGCTCCCTGTATTCACCGCGGTGTCCGTTATCATTCTGAGTAACTTTTTCATTTATCAACTGCCTGCCAACTCCTATAAAGGAATCGACAGGACCTATATAGCGTTTTCACAGCATTATGCCATCAATTACGTGATAGAACACAAAGCCGCATTTAATCCGATTTCAGAATGGATAGATTTTGCACATAAGACTTTTGGCGACTGTAACAACTTCGGCTGTATTCTGAAAACATATCCGAAATTAGTGCTGCATAACTCAATCCTCAATTTGCAGAAATACCTTCTGACGCTGCTGCAATTTATTGTCAATGTCTTATTCCCGAGCGTTATTATCGGTAAAAAAATAATACAACTTGGCGTACTTCTGTTTCTGTTGTGCGTCTTGTCAGTTATCACTTTTCACAAAGTATCGCGCTTGCGTTTTCTGGAGCAACTCCGTCAACACCTGCTTTTACTCTTCATCTTATTTCTTTTCGGATTGCCGAGCATGGGTGCATCCGTTTTAATCTTTCCGAGACAACACTACCTCCTGATGCACAGTATTCTGATTCTGTTTATCCTCGCGCTTATGTTAAATTCCATATCGCTCATCAGGCGGATACACCCTTTAACGGCTATTTTGTTATGCTCGCTTTTGCTGATGAAATCGCCGACCTCGGTCAAATATTCTTACTACCAACTCGACAGTGACAGCAAAAACCAGTGCAACAGGAAGCTGGTAGAATATATCACCGCGCATAACGACAGAAAACCGCATACCGTTTTTTCCAATCATTTAAGCCTGAGCATGATGCTGCCGGAAAATTTCAGCGATTTCAACACAGAATACGAATACAAACCGGGCATGCAATTCGATGATATCATAAAAGAAAAAAAGATAGACTATATTGTAGTCAGAGATATTCTAATGCAGGAAAAGCTGCTTAATAAGGATAGCACCTGGACAAACTTTATCCGGCATCCGGAAGCTGGAGGATTTGCAAAAACCAGCTACTGCGATTCGTGTGAAAGTTATTTGCTGGTTAAAAACAAAGAATGAAAGAACCTGTTACCTATACCACATCTTCCATGAGATGGCAACAGCTAGTTGGTTCTTTGCTACTTGTTATTATTGGTATTAAGTGGAGTATGGGACTATCCCGGCACATGGATATCCTGTTCGGTGATGAAGCCGAATATATGCGTAACGGTCTGGATTTATTTCGCATTATTCGTAACGACTGGGGCCCTGCATATAATATCTGGTACAAGATATTATCTTTCTTCTTTTCCGACACCATTTCATTGTATTACGCCAACTATATTATCGGAGGGATAGCCGTTGCAGTACTCCTTTTCATTGCACTGACGTCATTGCGAATCCACTATCTGACGGCGTTCTACATCAGCTTTTGTTTTTTTGTGTCTTCGGTGAATATCAACACCTGGCCTCGTATATCGCATTTCGTTCTGCTATTAGTGCTCAGTTCCGTCATTTTCATATCAAGGCTAACATCCAATGCGAAGAAAAGCCTGACCTTCGCAATACTTCTCTACATTTGCTCGTATGCCCGTCCTGATCTATTTATTGCATTCCTGATAGTTTTGTCTTTAAGCCTATTCTTTATGTATCGTGAAAAGGAGAATCTGAAATCATTTCTTCCCTATTTGCTGGTGTTAATTCTTTCGGTATTATTCTTTCAGTTTATTTTCGGCTTTCCTTCCCCAACGTATAAAGGCGGGCTAAACAGGTTGTACAGCGCTTTCTGTCAGCATTATACCATGAACTACAAATACCGAACGGGTGCTCATTTTGATGCGGTAACGGAATGGATAGAATTTTGTAAGGCTAAATTTCCGGATTGTCATACCATCACAGATGTAGTAAAAAAATATCCGGGTGAATTTTTCGCCCATCTTGTTTTTAACATCAAACATTATTTGCTGCTGCTACTGACAACTGCATTGTCATTCATCTTTCCGACGGGTATTTTCACCGGAAAGAAAGCATTGCTGGCTGCAATCATTTTACTGGTTTCAGTTTTAGGTATTATCTCGTTTCAGAAAGAGAAACGCAGTCATTTTATTCAATTGATGCTGAAGCACCGGCTTATACTCTTCTTTTTAGTTGTTTTTGGCTTGCCGAGCATCGGGATGAGTACCGTTATATTTCCACGTCCTCATTATATATTGCTGCACAGTCTGCTGCTGGTATTCATACTGGCGCTCTTGCTTCAAAGTCTTTTTCACAACATAACATTCAGCTATCTGCAGTCCGGCGCCATGGGATTATTATTTTTGCTGATGGCACCCTCCTCCTCCTCCTATCGCTATATGCAATTCGGAAAAGATATGGATAATTTATGTGAACAAAAACTCATCCGTTATCTGGAATCAAAAAAAGACAAACCCTATACTGTATTTACCAATTATCTGAACATTACCTATATCCTTCCAAAAAATTATTCAGAATTCAGTACGGAATTTGAACTGAAAAAAGGTATGGCTTTTTCGTCTGTGCTAAAAGACAGGCACATCAATATTATTCTGGTCAGCAGTAATATTCTCGAAAATCCAATATTGAAAGCAGATTCAACCTGGAATGATTTAATAACACATCCGGAAAAATATAATTTCAAAACAGTAAAGTATAGCGATATTTGCGAGAGCTATTTATTGATAAAAGAGTAACCGTATGCTGAAAAATATATTTCCGTTTTTTGCTGAATTCTTACACCCCGAAGACAAGATTGCCTCCAACAAAAATATCCGCGCATATATTTTGGGTGTTATATTGCTGCTGGCATGCGGATGGAAAGTATACAACGGGCTGCAAAGCGTGATGGATATCCAGTTTGCTGATGAGAGCGCCTATATGCGATTCGGACTGGATTTGTTTGGCAAATTCAACAAAGACTGGGGTCCGGTGTATTGTATCTGGTACAAGTGTCTTTCCTGGTTTACCAGTGATACGATTCAGTTATACTACCTGAATTACGCACTGACCTCCGTATTAATTGGTGCCTTATTGTATATTTTCCTGTTACGCATCTCCATATCCCCTATGCTCGCTTTACTGATTGCCTTCAGCATTCTGGTCAGTGATTTAAACATAGCGGTATGGCCACGAATTTCTCATTTCTGTATCGCGCTGCTTTTATTTGCACTGATTATTATAACATTTATCAGACAAACAGCCTATAAATACCTGGTATTCGCCGTCTTTTGCTTAATCACATCTTATGCACGTCCGGAATTTTATATTTCATTCCTATTGACCATAACTATCACAGCCCTTTCATTCATTTACAATAGAGACAAGCTCCGGCGAAATGACTATTTACGAATTACCGTATTTGTTCTTATCATCATAGTGCTCCATTTTATTTTCCGATTTCCATCGAATGATTTCTTCGGATATAACAGAGGCGTAGCCGCATTTTATCAGCATTACGCCTACAACTATAAAGTAAGGACAGATGCAAACATCGATTCCTGGCTCTATTGGGAGGAAATCTGCAAGCAGCAATTTGGCGACTGCAACTCCATGTGGTGTGTTATCAAAACACAACCCATGATTGTACTGAGCAATACACTCTTTAATATCAAGAATTATTTTCTCAGTACCTTGCTGAACAGCTACAGCTATATCTTTCCAGTACATATTTTTCAGGGCAAGAAAATCCAGTTAGGCATTATGCTATTGCTGACTGTATCCATACTGTATCTGATTATTCGGAAAAACAGCCGTTCCGGATTTTTTCAGCAGGCATACAAACTAAAATTTTATTTTCTCATTCTATTATTATTTATTGCCCCCACGTTATTATCCTGCGTGGTGGTATTTCCAAGAGAACATTACGTCTATCTGCAAATGCCATTTTTCCTGCTCCTATTGATCTGCCTGCTTCAGCCTCTCTTTGAGCAGTTTTCATTCAAGCCAATTATAGTTGTATTATTCGGCCTGTTGTTGTTTCTTTCCACGCCCAACATCAAAAACTACTCATTTTTAAAGGTAAACAACGACACGCCTCTGTTATGCAACAAAGAATTAGTGAAACACCTTGAAAAAAAATATTCTAATCAACCACACACATTGTTTACCAACATGCCTTTTGTGAGAGGTATGCTGCCGCTGAATTTCCATGAAATCAATACCATCTTCGATAAGAAAAAGCGAATCCCTTTCCGTCATTATATGGATTCTGCCCAAATAGACATTGTCATCCTCACGCCTTCCACCTTCCGGGATCCGCATATCTTATCCGATTCCACCTGGACAGATTTCATACAAAATTACGGGCAATATCATTTCAGGAAAGAACGGTTCAATGACTGCGAAACCTATCTGCTGGTGAAACAAGATTGAGAAAGGTTGCAATTGATTTTTCTTTATCATCCGACAGGTTGATGGCAGATGAGACAGCAATACCATATATTCCTGTATGGAGCAGCGGCGTCACATCTTCAACCTGAATACCGCCGATGGCAATGATGGGAATGGTAAGTTCAAGAGGCAGCGATTTCAAAATAGATGCATAACCTTCTATTCCTAAAACGGGTGACAGATTCTTTTTTGTATTGGTAAACTTATACGGGCCTATCCCGATATAGTCTGCACCCTGCTGAACCAGCCGCAACACATCCTCCCGTGAATTGGCTGTACCGCCAATAACCTTATTATAACCTAGCATCAGTCTGGCTTCCGAAACAGACATATCGGTTTTTCCTAAGTGTACACCACTGGCATCAATGGCTTTTGCAATTTCGGCATTATCATTCAAGATTAAAGTTGTCCCGAAACGGTCACAAATCTGTTTAACCTCACGGGCTATTTGCAGCCATTCGTCAACCGGTTTGTTCTTTACACGAAGCTGCACCCATCGTAGGCCGTTTTTACAGGCAATTTCCGTTAATTCCTGATGAGAGATATCCGGTAAGTCCTGAGTGAGGTATTGAAATTTTGAAATATGCATTTTTAATTTTTACGTCATTGCAACGGAGAAGAAATTTCAATTCTTATAGCCTAATGGCTTACCCTTTCCTCCTGCAATGTCATTCATGATGAATGACAACCTAAATTTGAAGGATTACTCTCAATAAACTGATAGGTATAGTTCTTTGCCATCACACAGGAAGGATGCATTCCCTTACCCAAAGCCAGATATGCAGTAATTGCTGAAGACAGCACACAGCCTGTACCATGCTTATTCCGGTCAGAAATCCCCGCGGGATGCAGGATATCCAGACGTTTTCCTATCCAGAGCATATCGGTCGCAGGTGTTTCAATATTATGTCCGCCTTTAAGATAGACATCGCAACAGGCAGCGATATTCTGCGCACCTTTCACTTCGTCTTTTTCGCCGGATAATGCCTGGATTTCCTTCCAGTTTGGAGTAATCAGTGTTACCCTCTCAAAGATGTACTGCAATCTTTTTCGGGAAAATTTCTTATGAAAATCAAATCCGGCACTGGCACGCAAAATCGGATCCCAGACAATCACGATATCCGGATTATACGCCATGAGCAATTCGATGATTTCATTCAACACTATAAAATTCTCCATTAAACCAATCTTGACATATTTAATTCTGTAACTTTCCAAAAGCGGATACAATTGCTTTTTAATCTTCTTTATGGACAACCAATGAACGCCCTCAAAGGTATGATCATTCTGATAAGTGATGCAGGTGGTGACGGCAAAACCATATACTCCGATTTGCTCAAATGTTTTGACATCAGCTAATACGCCTGCACCTCCGCTTGGGTCGTAGCCTGCAATACTTAATGCATATGGTCTTAGTTTATTCATTCCTTTTTGTCATTCTGGATAAAGTGAAGAATCTTGTTAAAATTACTCAAAGCATTGTCCGGCTCTTTCCAAAGCGCACCTAACAATCCGATACCATCAAAATTAAGATTTTTTACCATTCCTGTATTGGATAAATCAATGCCGCCAACTGCGAAGTATGCTGTTAATGCGAGCGAAGCGTGGCAATCTTTTAAAAGCAATTGTAAACGCTCATAATCCCAGCCATGCCGGTGATTCTCCTTGGAAATGCTTATGAATAAAGGAGATACAATAACATGCCTGAACTTTCCCGCATAGTCTTTCAGTTCTTCCGTTGAATGCGCAGAAACGGAACTTATCTTATCGTTTTCATGCAGCCAATCCAATACTTTATCATTATACGAGGCATTTCGCTGTATGATATCTCTTGTAAAATGGTACCCTCCTAAATTAAATTCTTTCGTGATAATGAGTGAAGTGGAGATGCATTGTTTCCAGTATCGTTCCGGAATCGTTTCTACATAGTCCACCAGTGAAAAATCATCCAGTTCCGGTTTTCGGATGTACAGATAATCCGCACCGGCATCCAGCAATTGCGAAATCCTATCGATTTCATTTTCGACTGCCTGCTCAGGAGTATAGAGGATGGTTTTCATTTATTCTTCCTGCTTCATGCCGTATTGTTCCCATTCTTCTGCGGATGGGCCATAAACTCCAGGTACAATCAAACCGGTCAGTCGCATCAAAACAGTCAGCTGTCCGCGGTGATGGATTTCATGTTTCAACAGGATAGACAAAGTTAACGCATTCGACCAATCTTGTCCGTACATGTTATTCGTTTGTTGCAGGGAAGCATCCGTCCATTTTGTTTCTATTTCTGCCAGCAACTGATTGACAGCACTTTGATATGCCGTAACAATCTGTTCGGCGGTAACAGACATATCTTCTGACGGATTTTTTATCTCACAGGTAATATCTAATCCTGTTTTGCTCATCATTTCCGCCACCGTGTGCGCGATATGATAGGCAAGCCTTCCGATGGAACGCACCTTGCCGTCAACGGTTTTATACAAACTTTCTGTCGTTAAAACATTCAGCAGTTTCAACGTGGACTGACTTTCCATCTTGTACTCGTCGGTAAATTCTTTGAGTGTATGATACATGGTATTTTGAATTATGATTTGAGAATTGAGATTTTAGAATTTGGAATTTATTACAAATAAATCTCACTCCCTTTTTCTACAAACTCCTTTGCTTTCTCCTGCATGCCCTTTTCCGCTTCTTCTTTGGCAGCATAATCTCTCACCTCCTGCGTAATTTTCATACTGCAGAAATGCGGGCCGCACATGGAACAGAAGTGCGCAATTTTCGCGCCATCGGCCGGCAAGGTTTCATCGTGGAATTCCAGTGCTTTCTCCGGATCCAAGCTCAAATTAAACTGGTCCTGCCAGCGAAATTCAAAACGGGCTTTACTCAGCGCATTGTCTCTGTATTGCGCACCGGGATGTCCTTTCGCCAAATCTGCCGCATGCGCTGCTAATTTATAGGTAATCACACCCACTCTCACATCTTCTTTATTTGGCAAGCCCAGGTGTTCTTTCGGCGTGACATAACATAACATTGCCGTACCAAACCAGCCTATCATCGCCGCTCCAATGGCAGACGTGATATGGTCGTAGCCGGGTGCAATATCGGTAGTCAGCGGCCCTAAGGTATAGAATGGCGCTTCGTGGCATTCCTTCAGTTGCTTGTCCATATTTTCTTTAATCAGGTGCATCGGCACATGCCCCGGGCCTTCTATCATCACCTGTACATCGTGCTTCCAGGCAATTTTTGTCAGCTCACCTAGGGTTTCCAACTCTGCGAATTGTGCCGCATCATTCGCATCCGCAATAGAACCCGGACGCAGGCCATCGCCCAATGAAAATGCCACATCGTAGCGTTTCATGATTTCGCAAATCTCTTCGAAGTGTGTATATAAAAAACTTTCCTTGTGATGCGCCAGACACCATTTCGCCATAATACTGCCGCCGCGCGAGACGATGCCTGTCACGCGTTTTGCCGTTAGCGGAATATAACGCAGCAAGACACCCGCATGTATCGTAAAATAATCCACGCCTTGTTCGGCTTGTTCAATCAGGGTATCTCTGAAAATTTCCCAGGTCAGGTCTTCCGCCTTGCCGTTTACTTTTTCCAGTGCCTGATATATAGGCACGGTTCCAATCGGCACCGGCGAATTGCGGATAATCCACTCGCGGGTTTCGTGTATGTTTTTTCCGGTCGATAAATCCATAATCGTATCGGCACCCCATCGGCACGCCCACACGGCTTTCTCCACTTCCTCTTCTATGCTGGATGTCACGGCAGAGTTACCGATGTTCGCATTTATTTTCACCAAAAAATTTCTGCCGATAATCATCGGTTCTGTTTCGGGATGATTAATATTACAAGGAATAATAGCTCTGCCTTCGGCGACTTCTTTGCGTACAAATTCAGGTGTGATAAAAGATTTTGGTGTGTTCGCTCCAAAACTCTCCCCTCTGTGTTGTTGGCATAATATTTCTGCCTGCCCGTTCAACGATGTATTGTATTCTTCGATGCGTTGATTTTCCCGGATGGCGATGTATTCCATTTCCGGGGTAATAATGCCCATTCTCGCATAATGCAGCTGCGTCACATTTCTGCCTTCCTTAGCACGCAACGGCATTTTTATATGTTCAAATCGCATCGCATCCAGACTCTCATCCGCCATTCGCTGTGTACCGTATTCAGATGAAAACTCAAACAGGCGTTCGATATCACCTCGTTCCAGTATCCATTTCTCCCGCAAACGGGGAAGTCCTTTTTTTACATCTATTTCTATAGTGGCATCAGTGTACGGACCGCTGGTATCATACACGGTTACCGGCGGATTTTTATGCAATGTTTTTCCATTCAGTTTGGTATCTGACAAATAAATTTCGCGCATAGCTACTTCTATATCATTCAGCTTTCCTTTAACATATACCTTTCTGGAATTAGGGAAAGGGGTAGTGGAAATCACTTGCTGTGTTGGTATCTTATCTTGTTTCATTTTTTATAGTATTGAGTAGTGAGTAATGAGATTCTATCCGCCGGCCACCGCACCGATGAGGATGATTTTATCTTCATTGTTTAAAATGGTGTTTTGCCATTCGTTGTGAGAAATGATTTGTTCGTTGACGGCAACTGCAATGCCATTTTTTCCCTCTAAGCCTAATTTTTCTAACACATCCTTTAGCGTAGAGGGTGCTCCGAATTGATAGGTTTGATTATTGACTGTTATTTCCATAAAACTATATTCCAGATGAATCAACATCTATTAATTCTATCATAAACCTTACTATGGGAGAATATTGAGAAATGCACTCCTTCCCTCCGACAGCATGAACTGTATCAGGTTCAAAGGGTATTTCTCAGTTCCGGATAACGGAACACCCCCAGAGTTGGAGTAAAGTTAAAGATTTAGACAGCAAAAGTCAAACTAAATACGAAACGATTTTTAATCGTATTTTTGCCGCATGAACCTGAAAATCAGAATTGCATTTATCTCTGATATTCCAAAAATCATTGAGGTAGCGGATGCAGTCTGGAAGCAAACCTACCTGGCCTTCCTGTCGGAAGAACAAGTGGAATACATGTATGATAGGATGTATGCTCCGGAAGCCATCAAAGAACAGATGCTCAATGGCACCACTTACCTGATGTGTCTGGAGGATGACAAAATAGTGGGTTTTGTCGCCTATCAGATAAAAGAGGATGTTTATGGTTTGCTGAAAAATGATGTGGTCTACTTTCACAGATTGTACGTTAAACAGGAAGCGCAGGGCAAAGGTGCCGGTAAGGCATTACTGGATGAAGTTGTAAAAATCGGTCAGAAAAATCACTGTGCCTGTATCCAGCTGAATGTACACAGGAAGAATACGGCTATGTATTTCTACAAAAAAACAGGGTTCGAATTGTACGAAAAAACGGACATTGCTTATGGTCCGTTCTGGCTGAATGATTATATTTTAAGAAAGCCGTTACTCTGACCTGTCAACCCGAACACCATGAGAGATCTTGTTAAACCCAAGAAGATTTCTCACTTCATTGCATTCCGTTCGAAATGACATACTGCTTAATCAATACTTACTTACCACCCAAGCCCAGTAAATCAGTAGAAATTGCAGGATAATCCGAACATATAAAAACCACTCTTTGCCTTGTGCCATTTTCGGCGGTTGGAAGAGATGTGAAATATGTACAGCAAAGAAAGAAATCAGCATAGCAATAATCAGATACGCCGAAATCTGCCGGGTGGATGGAAACAACAAACCGATGGCCAGTATGATTTCCGCGATACCACTCAACTGGTTTAAGAGATTCGGAACCGGAAAAAATTTAGGTGTGATGCTCAGATAAAATCTAGGATTGATGAAGTGATTAACACCTGCGCCTGCGTATAAAAAAGACATAGCATAGAGTGATAGTTGCTGTAGCGTGGTCATGTTTTATATTTTAAAAGTCACAAAGACACTGAGTGCCTAAGTGGTTAACATTAATCAATCAATTTACTGTCAATACCGATAGTAAGACGTGTGGTGCTTTTCAGTCGGGTAAACAAAGCATCTGTCTTTGGCAATTCGTATTCGAAGAAATAATTGAAGCATAAAAACTTGCTTTCTTTAAAATCGGCATCCAGTGTTGAACTTTCATTGCAGGTATTAGCCATCTTAATCCACTGCCAGCCCAGCACCAGCGTACCAAATAGTTCCAGATACAACGTAGCATCACTCAGATACGCCTCTACGCCTTCTTTCTGTGCCACACCTATCAAGTGCATGCTTAGCTCCTGCAATTGTCCCAGTTTTTTTTCCAGTGTCTGCGCAGGTGCTTTTGTATTATCGTATTGTTTGGCTTTCGTGATATCACCCATCACTTCCTGCATCAGATACATCACGGCTTTACCGTTTTTCATCATCACCTTTCTTCCTAATAAGTCTAATCCGTGTATGGCGGTTGTGCCTTCATGTATGGTATGTATTCTGGTTTCGCGGTAATATTGCTCCGCGATAAAATCCTTAGTAAATCCATACCCTCCGAAAATCTGTATCGCTGTGGATGTAGAGAAATTACTCATTTCCGCCGGGTAGGATTTTGCCACGGGTGTCAGCAACTCCAGCAGTAAATGATATTTTTCCTGCTCATCCCCTTCCGTGACACGTGCCAAGTCGGAAAAATAACTACACTGTAATTCCAGGCATAATGCACCGTCAATAAATGTTTTTTGAAACAACAGCATACGCTTCACATCAGCGTGATTAATAATGGGTATTTGCGGTAACTCCGGATTTTTCTCCGCAATATTCCTGCCTTGCAAACGTTCATTAGCATATTTCAGGCTCGCATAATATGCTGCAGATGAAATAGAGGTGGCGTGCAATCCTACTGAAATCCTTGCTTCATTCATCATCTGGAACATATACGATAAGCCTTTATTTTCCTCGCCAACCAGCCAGCCTCTGCAATCATTATTTTCTCCAAAACTTAAATGCGCAATGGGCGCGCCTTTATATCCCATTTTGTGGTACACGCCTATACTGGTAACGTCATTCCATTGCAAACTGCCGTCTTCCATAATTCGTTCTCTCGGAACTATAAACATCGAAATACCTTTCGTGCCGGCCGGTGCGCCTTTCACACGCGCCAGCAACAAGTGCACAATATTATCAACGGCATCACTGTCGCCGCAGGAAATGAATATTTTTTGACCGACAATCTTATAAGTGCCATCTTCCTGTTTCTCAGCAGTGGTTACCACATCACTCAGGGAGCTGCCTGCACCCGGTTCAGTCAGCGCCATGGTGCCTTGCCACTCGCCGGCAAACATTTTCGGCAGATAAACGTCGTGGTATTTTTTATCGGCAAATGTTTCGATAAGATGCGCCGCACCCATAGTCAATCCGACAAACACACAGCCGGAATAATTGGCAGCCCCCAAAATAAAACTGGCCGCTGTAGAAAAAACCGCCGGCATCTGCAAGCCGCCCACTTCTTTTGAAGCCAGTATACTGATCCAGCCATTTTCTCCGCTTTTCAGCATGATATCACGATGAACGGAATGGACGCGGATTTTGCCGTCAACCAGCTCCGGTTGTTTTCGGTCCATCTCTACTAAATGCGGAAACAGGTACTCTCTGGCAAACTGATCCGTCGCGTCTATGTACATCTGTATAGCCTCTTTATCATGATCGGAGAAGTAGGGATACTGTGTAATACTGTCCGCTTTCAACACATCAAACAGGATAAAATTTAAGTGCTCGCGATTATAAAATTTATCGCCGAGAAAAACACTGTTGTTGGTCATTAGAAAAAGTTTTTTCTAAGATAAGGATTTTATTTTGATTCGGAAATCAGAAGCTAAATGCGCTGAATTGTCTGTCCGATAAATCTACCAGGGGAAACTTTTCATAAAATCATCGGCATCTGCTTTCACTTTAGTCCGGATGCTGAAGTAGTACAGATTTCTTGTCCAGGCATAGTAATATCCGGATTTACCTTCCATCAGCAGAAATTTTGTGTTTACATTGGTATTGTTCTGTTGTAACACTTTATACTGCTTCCCATCCATCGCATCTTCACACAACTTAGACCATTCTATAGCCATATTTGCCTGGTTTAGCGCCTTGCCAAACTGAACAAATATTTCTTTTTTTTCCAACTGATAATAAACGCTGCCGCGTTCCTGACCTGGCAGAAAATCGTGGAAGGAAAACCGTTTCCAGACACCGATTTTTTGAGGTAACAATTTCTGATAATCCTCTCCGAGTGGAAATTTTTTCTTGTTTACATTGTAAGGAACAGGTTGCGCAAACGCCATTACAGCGAATGCTGTCAGGAAAACAACTAAATAAAAATTTCTCATTATTCTACTGTTACGGATTTAGCTAAGTTACGGGGCTGGTCTACATCACAGCCTCTCAGTACGGCGATATGATACGCCAGTAATTGCAGGGGTATAACAGATAAGATGGGCGTAAATGCTTCTACTGTGCCGGGAATTTGTATCACATATTCCGCCAGTTTACTGATTTCCGCATCTCCTTCGGTTACAATAGCAATTAGCTGTCCTTTGCGGGTTTTGACCTCTTCTATATTGGATAATACTTTTTCGTAGTGCTGTGTGTATGGCGCCAGCACAACCACCGGCATATTCTCATCTATCAATGCAATCGGCCCGTGTTTCATTTCAGCTGCAGGATAACCTTCTGCGTGTATATAGGAAATCTCTTTCAGCTTCAATGCGCCTTCCAAAGCCACCGGGAAATTGTAACCTCTGCCCAGATACAGGAAGTTGGTAGCATCCTGGAATGTCTCCGCGATTTCCTGAATATAAGGGTCTGCCTTCAATATTTTCTCAATCTTTGCCGGCAGCGTTTCCAGCTCGGTAATATACTCATGGAATTTGGATTGAGATAATGTTCCTTTGATTTCTGCCAGCTGCAATGCCATCAGCACCAGAATGCTTACCTGTGTGGTAAACGCTTTTGTGGAAGCCACTCCGATTTCAGGGCCGGCATGGGTGTATGAGCCGGCATCGGTCATTCTGGAAATATTGGAGCCCACCACATTGCAAATGCCATACGTCAATGCACCTTTTGACTTTGCCAGTTCCAGCGCCGCTTTTGTATCTGCTGTTTCACCGGATTGTGAGATGGCAATGACCACATCGTTTTCCGTAATGATCGGATTTCTGTATCTGAACTCCGACGCATACTCCACCTCCACATTAATACGCGCCAGATCTTCAATCAGGTACTCGCCAATCAATGCGGAATGCCAGGAAGTACCGCAGGCTACTATCGTAATTTTTTGCGCATTCTTGAACCGCAACTCGTGCTCCCGCACACCTCCGAGGTTGACCCAGAACTGCTGGCTGTCGATACGGCCGCGTATACTGTTTTTTATGGCAATGGGCTGTTCATGGATTTCTTTCATCATGAAATGATCAAAGCCGCCTTTTTCAATCTGTTCCAGTTTCAGTTGCAGTTCATCAATATAAGGAACATGGGTTGTATTATCTTTGATGGATTTCACATCAATCGTACCATTCTCGTACAAAACGGCCATCTGCCCGTCTTCCAGATAGGATACCTTTTTTGTATGCTCAATGAGAGGCGAACCATCCGAAGCCACAAATAATTCATTGTCGCCGAAACCGACTACCAGCGGACTACTCAACTTCGCCGCAATTAATTTATCAGGATTCATTTTTGAAATCACCACGATGGCATATGCGCCAATTACTTCATTGAGCGCCAGCCGAACAGCTTCTACCAAATCTACTTCTGCATTTTTCTGGATATCATCAATCAGGTGTACCAATACTTCCGTATCTGTTTCCGAACGGAAGGTATAGCCACGTGATTGTAACTCTGTTTTTAAAGAATAATAATTTTCAATGATGCCGTTGTGTATCACCGCCAGGTTCTCATTGGAATTGAAATGTGGATGTGCATTCGTATCATTCGCTTCGCCGTGCGTAGCCCATCTTGTATGCCCGATACCCACAGTACCGGAAACATCATTGCCTTCGGCAACATCTTCGAGCGCCTTTACTTTTCCTTTCTTTTTGTAGATATTCAACTGGTTGCTGCCACTGAGCAGGGCAATACCGGCACTGTCATACCCTCTGTATTCCAGTCGTTTCAATCCGTTAATAATGATGGGAAAGGCTTGTTTTTTGCCTATATATCCTACAATACCGCACATATTAGTTTAATTAGTGTAAAATCATGCAAATGACGTACCAATTTAGAATGAAAAAGTAAGAAAATAAATTTATTTAATCAAGGTATAAATCAGATTTAATTTCATCTTATACCTTAAATCTGAATAGTTTGGACCTGCAAAAATAATTCTGGAAGGCGAAAACCCGAAATTCACCACCGTTCCATTGGTAATGGTATTCAGCGCATTGACAGTGCCATCTGTTCCGGCACTACGGTAAGAACCGACGTACAAATCGGTATTAGCCTCTTCCCCTTTTGAAATCTTCTGGACGTACTTTGTGATATCAAAAGAATATCTGGAAATTTTATTGCCAAAGTCATCCACTCCGGTGGAATCGATTAATCCGACACCATCGCCGGTTGGCAGTACATCCAGCAATCCGCTGGAGTTTCTTTTGAGTAAAAACATAAACGACGGCGGCTGAAATTCTATCTGGGCATTTTGTTCTACCTGGGTCACTAATATACGCGCCCTGTTAACGGCAACTTTGCCTAAATTTTCGATAGTAGGCAGTGATATTTTCAGCGTAGTGCCTGATTGCGACAACAAATAATTGACGGAATCGGATGGTAAGCCCGAGTTAATGACGTTTTGTACTGTAGAAGAGAGTGTATTTGAAAAGATATTAACGCCATTCTGTCTGCTGGATAAGGAGCCGGCTGAAATCTTTATCAGATTGGTCAGCATTCTCATCTCTTTTGTAGCATTATATTTATCCTTGTAATAAATTACGATTCCGGAGTATATGCTGCCACAATCGATTTCCATCATCGCTTTTCCGGTATTCGTGGCGTTCTCTATAACTATACCGGGGAAAGAATTTTTGAATAATGCGGAATCTCTCAACGTTTTTTGTCCCAGATTCAGTATAGAATATCCGACATAAGAATTCAATTTCACCCTAAAAATGCCATTTACACCTGTCGTGTCCGTACTGGACGTCACTACCTTGTTAGTGGGTTTGATATAATAATTGCTTACAGAACCTATCAGACTGGCTGCGGGAAACGCACCGGTATTGGAATGATAGATTTGTGTTTCATTAATCTTGTTGGATATCGTGCTGACATTAAAACTTTGAGGGACAGTGGTATCACCATAAACAGCAGTATATCTCAGCAATAAGACCACTGAGTCCAGTGTGAAAGGGCCAAGTGTATCATCAAATACAGTACCTGGTTTATCCAGTTCCATGACAATGCCGGCGCGTTGAAATCCAAATTTAGAGTCATTGATAACGCCTAGATAATTTTTAGCCAGTTTGTCTGTTCTCATAAACGTATCGGATAAGGTTTTGGCGTTAACGGTAAAAGTATCTGTAAACCGTACATTCAGCAAATCTTCAGGGGGCAACAAATCGGCACCAATAGTGGAATCTTTTTTACAGGCGGAAATAAAACTTAGCAGCGCGACTAAAAATAGTAAATGGATTTTCCTCATTATATTGTACTGTATGATTGTTGAAACGGAATGATTATAATAATATTTGATAAAACTCTGCATACTTCTGCAACAGATTATCCTGATCCTGATAGTCTAAAAACGGTTTCTTACCCGCAGCTTTCTTATAGGCGGCCAGATCTTTAATTTTTTCGGAACCCTGCACCACGGCATCCGCATACTGAACGCCGCCCAATGTCAATGCCTCACTTGTTAAATCCTTAAATACGGCCAAATCTTTTTCCTTAATATCATCTCCGATTATGGCCGTTTTCAGAAAATTTTTATTCAGCTTTCCGGTAAATGATTTTTCATAGACGCTATACACCATTTTCGTGTTGGAAAACACGGGATCTTTTGCAAACTGTGTTTTCATATACAACGGAATCAGGCTCGTCATCCATCCATGGCAATGTATGATGTGCGGATGCCATCCAAATTTTTTAACGGTCTCTAATGTCGCTTTACAGAAAAACACCATTCTCTCCGCATTGTCATCATAGAATTTTTCGTTCTCATCATTGAAAACGGTTTTTCGTTTGAAAAACTCCTCATTATCTAAAAAGTAGACCTGGATTCTGGCTCCCGGCAAGGATGCCACCTTGATAATCAGCGGATAATCATCATTATCAATGATAATATTTATTCCGGACAAACGGACCACCTCGTGCAGGCGGTTTCTACGCTCATTGATAACGCCAAACCTCGGCATTAATACCCTTACCTCTAATCCGTTATCATTAATATAGGGAGCTAATCGTTTTACAATATTTCCGGCCTCGGAAAGCACCAGATAGGGGTCCATTTCCTGAGTCACGTACAACAATTTTTTCTTTTCCATGCGCCGCTTATTCGTTAATTTTAAATTATTATGGTCAATTAGTGTGCAAAGGTACGCATTTAAAGTGGTATAATTGTTTAAGAAACCGACATAAAATCTGATTTTAAGTATTCTTTACAGTTGAGATTATGTCATTTTTTACAGGTTCTTGCTCACTTCGAAACGAGATATAAATAGTATAAAAAGTATAAAACAAACAAAGGTGCGGGTTTTTCATACAGCTCACGACATACAAAATTATCTATTGGAAACCAATGGATTGGATAAAAACCTTGTTGGGTTCGTACCTACTATGGGGGCCTTACACGAGGGGCATATTTCACTGATTAAAGCCTCTAAATCCAAAACAAACATAACGGTCTGCAGTATTTTTGTCAACCCAACACAGTTTAACGACAAGGCCGACTTTGAAAAATACCCTGTTCAGATTGATCACGACCTCGAGATGCTGCTGGCAGCCGGCTGTGATGCAGTTTTTGTGCCTTCTGTAGAGGAAATTTACCCGCAGGGTACTGCGCAGAAGACAGAGGTGGACTTAGGCTTTATCGGTACTACCTTAGAGGCTGAGCACCGCCCCGGTCATTTCCAGGGTGTATTGCAGGTGGTGAAACGGCTGCTGGACATTGTTCAGCCGGATGTATTGTTTATGGGGCAAAAAGACTATCAGCAATGTATGGTCATTGCCCGCCTCATCGAGCATTACCAGCTACCTGTTATGCTCAAAATCATTGACACGATGCGTGAACAGGACGGACTGGCCATGAGCAGCCGGAATATGCGCCTTTCTCCGGAAGCACGGATATCAGCAAAAAAATTATCCGCGGCATTATTTAGAATAAAGAAAAAACTTAAAACGACCGACTTATCCCGTCTGTTACAGGAACAACAGGAAATCCTGTCTGAGGATGAATTAATCCGGGTGGAATATTTAGTGGCGGCAAACGGGAAAACACTGGAGCCGATGACCACTTACAGCGAGGATACACCTACCACATTATTGATAGCAGCTATTGTTGGCAATATACGGCTGATTGATAATCTGATAGTTAACTGAACAGTTTACATTGCCGTAACTACGAGCCCCTTTTATTCTTAATCCTTCCGTAATTTATATATGGACAAATATCCATAAATTTGCAGCCAACAATTCAATATGTTTGTACACGTTTTCAGAGCCAAGCTACATCGGGTAGTCGTCACAGAAGCCAACCTTAACTATATGGGCAGCATCACCGTAGATGAAAATCTGCTGGATGCCTCCGGAATTTTGCCGAACGAAAAGGTACAGGTGGTGAACATCAATAACGGCGAACGATTTGAAACCTATGTCATCAGAGGCGAACGCGGCTCAGGACAAATCTGCTTAAATGGCCCGGCCGCCCGCAAGGTTCAGTTAGGGGACAAACTTATCGTCATTGCCTACGGCATGATGACGCTGGAAGAAGCCAAAAACTTCACGCCTACCGCCGTTTATGTGGATGAAAACAACATGCAAGTAAAAAATTAATCCTATTTTCGTCCGTCGTTTTTTAGAGATTGAATATCCGAAGATTTCATCTTCGACTTTTTAATATTTGCAAACAGAGGGAAACCCATGAAAAAACATATCGGCAACATCATCAAATTTTTATTTTCCTTAGCCCTGGGAATCGGATTAGTCTATTGGTCATTGCGCGGAGTCACTCCGGAACAGAGAGGAATGATAGCGGAAGCCTTCAACAAAGCAAATTACTGGTGGTTGTTATTATTGATTTTTTTCGGATTATCCAGCAATTTCTTCCGCGCACAACGCTGGAGATTACTGCTCAAACCTCTCGGCTATGAACCGAACTACTGGAATACCTTTTCAGCGGTGATGATTATGTTTTTTGCCAATCTGGCATTTCCGAGATTAGGAGAAATCCTGCGTTGCAGTATCCTGGCCAAATATGAGAAAGTGCCGGTGGAAAAATCTATCGGTACCATGGTGTTGGAAAGAGTAGTAGATCTGGTTTGTATTTTAATCATAGGCGGCTTACTGCTATTGCTGGAATATCAGCGTTTTTATGACTTCTTCAAAGAATTATTTGGCGGAAACAAAACCGCTGCCGCTCAAGAGTCCGGCCCCACTAAATACATCATATTTGGCATCATTGCCGTTTCCGCCGTTGTCGGGTTAATCCTGCTAAATAAAAAACACGGCTTTGAGAAAATTATCTCCGTGGTAAAAGAAAAAATGACGGGCTTGTGGCAAGGGCTTGTATCCATTAAGGACTTAGACAGAAAATGGGAATTTCTGTTCCATACGTTCGGCATCTTCCTGTGCTATATCCTCATGCCTTATTTCGGGTTTAAATGCTTAACCGAAACCGCCCATCTCGGGTTTGTACCGGCCATGGCGGCCGTATTCTTTGGCGGCTTCGCAATGGTGGCCACTCAAGGCGGAATCGGCGCGTTTCAGATTGCCATGCAAAAGCTGCTCGCCACTTACGGGGTATCGTCTATTATCGGCCTGTCTTATGGCTGGATATCCTGGAGCGTTCAGACTTTCTTCGTTATCATCGCGGGAATTTTAAGCTTAATTTTCCTCGCCGTTTACAATAAAGACAGTGAACCTGTGTAATCGTTTCAATTAGTTATAAGCAGTTACAACTCATTTGCCTCTGTGGTACACATCGACCAAAATTTTTGATTTTAATAAAAATTAAAATGCGTACTTTCGCATTCTCAAAATAAACCTGCTGATATGGATTTCCTACTGACTGAAGAACATCTGCAAGTGCGTGAAATGGCACGCAACTTCACCCAAAAAGTACTGAAACCGGGTGTCATCGAACGCGACCGAGATATGATACATCCAACGGAATTTCTAAAACAGATGAGTGAACTGGGATTTATGGGCATGATGGTAGACCCGAAATACGGCGGCGGCGGTATGGATGCATTATCTTATTGCATAGCGATGGAAGAAATATCCAAACTGGATGCCTCCTGCTCGGTAGCGATGTCGGTCAACAATTCATTGGTTTGCTGGGGACTGGAAGAATATGGTTCGGAAGAACAAAAACAAAACTACCTGGTGCCATTGGCGAAAGGGGAAAAACTGGGCGCTTTTGCGCTGAGTGAACCGGAAGCCGGAAGCGATGCCACCTCTCAAAAAACAACGGCCGAGGACAAAGGCGACTACTATTTGTTAAACGGCACCAAAAACTGGATTACCAACGGAGGCAAAGCTGATACTTACCTGGTGATCGCTCAAACCCATCCCGAAAAAGGTCACCGAGGTATCAACGTACTGATAGTAGAAAAAGGCATGCCGGGTTTTGAAATCGGCGCCAAGGAAGATAAATTAGGCATTCGTGCTTCGGACACACATTCCTTGTTGTTCAACGATGTCAAAGTGCCAAAAGAAAACAGAATCGGTGAGGATGGCTTTGGTTTTAAATTCGCTATGAAAACACTGGAAGGCGGTCGTATCGGCATTGCCGCACAGGCATTGGGCATAGCGGCCGGCGCTTATGAATTAGCGGTAGAATACGCAAAAACGCGTAAAGCGTTCGGAACGGAAATAGCCAATCATCAGGCCATCCAGTTTAAGCTGGCGGATATGGCGACTGAAATTGAAGCAGCCCGTCTGCTGGTATATAAAGCAGCCTGGCTGAAAGACCAGCATCAGGATTATGCCATCGCATCTGCCACGGCTAAATTATTCGCTTCCGAGGTAGCCATGAAAGTGACCACTGAAGCCGTTCAGGTACATGGCGGCTACGGCTATGTGAAAGAGTACCATGTAGAGCGGCTGATGCGCGATGCGAAGATCACACAGATTTATGAAGGCACTTCCGAAGTGCAACGTATCGTGATTTCAAGAGGAGTACTAACCGGAAAAATATAACAGATACGACAAGAATACAAAAAGAGGTGCAAATCATTGCACCTCTTTTTTCTTGCGGAGACGGTGAGATTCGAACTCACGATACCCTTTTGGAGTATACACACTTTCCAGGCGTGCTCCTTCGACCACTCGGACACGTCTCCAAATCGAGTCGCAAAAGTAACAATAAAATTTGTTTTAAAAAACTTATTGAGATTATGACAATATTTCATGTATCTGTGCTTTAAAACACGACGGCATACATCTTGCCTATCTTAAAAAACCTTATCAAGAATAAGGTTTTATGTCATTTTGTCGAATTTCAACTATATTTAAATATGTTCCAGAAAATTGAATTGTCCAATATTATCGAAGAAGATGTAGAAATGGTGCCTCTATTGTCCGTAGAAGAAGATGATAACACCAACAGCGATCATTTACCTAAGAAACTCCCGATTCTGCCTTTGCGCAACAATGTCTTGTTTCCCGGTGTGGTGATTCCCATTTCCGTAGGCAGGGAAAAATCCATCAAGGCCGTCAAAAAAGCATACAAGGATAACAAATACATCGGTGTCATCGCCCAGCGTGATATTAAGGTGGAAGAACCCGAACCGGGTGATTTGTACACCATCGGCTGTACTGCAAAAATCATCAAAATGCTATCCATGCCTGATGGCGGCAATACAGTTATCCTGCAAGGCGTCAAACGATTTATCGTCAAACAACATATCGCTTCGGAACCGGTCATCGAGGCGGAAGTGGATTACCTGACAGACATCCCGATGACAGACCAGCAGCAGGAAAAAGCCATGATGGACAACCTGAAAGATATGGCGAATAAAATCATCGAGTTGTCGCCCAACATTCCCAATGAAGCGAAGATTGTCCTGAACAATATCAACAACATCAAATTCCTTGCGAATTTCATCACTTCTAACCTGAATATAGAATTAGAGCAAAAACAACAGATACTGGAAACCAATGATGCCAATGAACGCATCCAGCAGGTATTGAAATTCCTGTCGCAGGAGCTGCAATTACAGGAACTGAAGGCCAATATTCATAACAAAACCAGGACAGATATAGATAAGCAGCAACGGGATTACTTCCTCAATCAGCAACTACGCGCCATCCAGGAAGAGCTGGGCGGCGACATGTATCAGGAGGAAGTGAACCGGCTGAAAGAAAAAGCGAAAGAAAAAAAATGGAGCGCGGCGGTCGCCAAATCTTTTGACAAAGAAATCGGGAAACTGCAACGCATCAATCCGGCGGCGGCGGAATATTCTGTACTCCTAAACTATCTGGACCTGATGGTGGAATTGCCCTGGAATGATATCACCAAAGATAATTTCGATCTTAAACGCGCCAAAAAGGTACTCGACGAAGACCACTATGGCCTGGATAAAATCAAAGACCGCATTATGGAATATCTGGCGGTTCTGAAGCTAAAAGGCGATATGAAATCGCCCATCCTGTGTTTTATCGGCCCTCCGGGAGTCGGAAAAACATCCCTGGGAAAAAGTATCGCACGTGCACTCGACCGCAAATATGTGCGCATGTCTCTGGGGGGCCTGCACGATGAAAGCGAAATCCGCGGACACCGCAAAACCTATATCGGCGCTATGCCCGGACGCATTATCCAGTCGCTGAAAAAAGTACAATCGTCCAATCCCGTTTTCATTCTCGATGAAATCGACAAAGTGGGTAAAGACCACCGCGGCGACCCCTCATCCGCTTTGCTGGAGGTGCTCGACCCGGAGCAAAACACGACTTTTTATGATAACTATCTTGAGCTGGAATACGACCTGTCCAAAGTATTGTTTATCGCCACGGCCAACAACCTCGGCGAGATACAACCCGCTTTGCGCGACCGTATGGAAATTATCCATCTGAGCGGCTATTCGCTGGAAGAAAAAACAGAAATCGCCAAAAAACATTTAATCAGCAAACAGCGTGAGGCGCACGGATTGAAAGCATCACAGGTGAAATTGAGCGACAAAGCCATTCAGCACCTGATTCATTATTACACCTACGAAAGCGGTGTGCGCGAACTCGACAGGGTCATTGCTTCCATCATGCGGAATGTGGCCAAGAGCGTGGCGATAGAAGAAGCCTACAATCCGGCGATTGCAGTGGAAGATATTACCCGCATCCTTGGCAAACCAAAATACAACCACGACAAATATTCAGAACACAATCCGTGCGGCGTGGCCATCGGGCTGGCGTGGACACCAATGGGTGGTGACATCCTCTTTATCGAATCAACGGTGAGTAAAGGCAAGGGTAACCTGACTATTACCGGCAATCTGGGCAATGTGATGAAAGAGTCGTTCAATACGGCATACACCTACCTGCAATCCAAAGCAGATGAGCTGGAGATTCCTAAAGAAGCGTTTACAAACTGGAATCTGCACATCCATGTTCCGGAGGGAGCGATACCCAAAGACGGGCCGAGTGCAGGCGTTGCGATACTGTCGGCGCTAACTTCTTTGTATACCCAGCGTAAAGTAAAAGCGTTTATGGCACTGAGTGGAGAGATTACACTTCGCGGCAAGGTATTGCCGGTAGGTGGTATCAAAGAAAAAATTCTGGCTGCCAAACGCGCAGGCATCAAGGAAATTATCCTGTGCCGCGAGAATGAGAAAGATGTGGAAGAAGTGCCTGCGGATTTCATCAAAGGGTTGAAATTCCACTACGTTGACAACATGGATGAAGTGCTGGATTTGGCGCTGGAAAAAAAGAGGGTGAAAGAGGCAGTGAAATTTGTGGAGGGTAAATAAAAGCATAGCGCATTTTTTTTTAACAGACAACATGCAAAGTATCGGAAAATATCATGACAGACAAGTCTATTGGTTGGATTATGACAATTTCACCAATCCGCTTCCCGATAAAGGCTGGGCCTGTTTCGCCATAGCAAATCATAAGCCTGACACCGATAAATTTGGTAAGTTTGTAAAGCCCTCCATTTTCAAAAACATTTTAGGATTCAAGGGATATGGAACTTTTGGCAAAGAGCTTCATGAACTATTTGCCGAAATAATAAAAAGTTATAACAATATTGATGTTATGGCCTCCTGGCAAAATGACGAAACACTTGCCGATGCACTCTGGCAATACCTCAATCAGGACAATTTTCATAAAATGACAGACGCTGATATCATAAAAATAATATGTACGGATTTGGACGGTGTAAACAGAAGCGAAGAACTGAAAAGTTACATTAAAGAATTTGAGCTGGGTTGGATACCATCTGTCAATACCAAACATGAAGTGTGGCAAAGACAAGATGGCCTGACCACTCTGTGCTTCGCGGACGAACGAGGAAACGATTGCAGAAAGTTACTTGAACCCGGCAGTAACTTAATTCATACTTTTTATGCTGCCAGTTATTTTGAATCCATGACCATTTATTACAAATACATGGACTGGGGAACATACACGACCAGATTTGAGGTTGACAAACTGCCTTATAGCTACAAAAACAACCAATAGTTACACGACTACCACATGCGCTCCGTCCCATATGCACAATGGGATGTTTTGTTAGGAGATCAAAATACTATACCCGATTTGGGTACCTTTCGCAGTTTTACCGCACTGTATCATTTAGCTGTCAAAATTACTTATTTTTGTGCGCGTTTATTAATTCATGTCACACGTATTGACATTAATTAATTTAATGTCTACATTTGTGACATGAATTACAAAACGCGTAAGAGAACTTATACACTTACCAACAGAGCTAAACTGGCTGCGAAAAACGACCGCACTATTCTGGAAGCCACCGCGGACTTATGGAAGGAGATACCCATCAACGATATCTCGCTGGAAAAAATTGCTGAACGTTCCGGTGTCACTGTCCGTACGATACTACGGAAATTCGGCAGTAAGGAGGAACTGTTCAAAACCTGCATCCAGTACGACGCGACCAGTATCATGCAAACACGCGACCAAACGCCCGCGGGAGATATTTCTAAAATACTTGACGATCTGCTGGCAGAATACGAAGTGATGGGCGATGCGGTCATCCGCACACTTGCTTCCGAACAGGAAATGGCCATAGCCCGGGACATACTGGCTACCGGACGACTATATCATCAGGCATGGTGTGCCAGAGTGTTTAAAAAATACCTGCCGCGTGTTCAGACAAAAAATTATTCCATACGACTCATGGCCTTTGTTTCCGCAACGGACATCTACCTCTGGAAATTACTCAGAAGGGATTTACATCTGAATGTTCATCAGACACGTGCTGTTCTGCAAGAATTACTGAAAGGATTAATCATCAAACAAAAACCAACAAAAACAATAAACCTATGAAAGCATCCATGTCAATTCTGTTTGTCACCATAGATGGCGGTGGCAACATACCGGCCGTCCTGGGACTGGCCCATCGCCTCGCAAATGATGGACATCGTATACATGTACTCTCTGAGCCTTGTATGGAAAACGTTGTAAAATCCTATGGCTTTGCATTCACCGGATTCAGAAAGTATTTTACCCGAACCGACCGGAAAGAAGATTTGCTGAACGACTGGAATGCCTCTGCATTGAACAACCCTGCTCTCGACAAAATTGTATTTGGCCCTGCAGAAACAGTAGTGGAAGAAACGTATGAGCAATTAAAAGCAACCCGGGCAGATCTGCTGATAACGGACTGCCTGCTGCTGCCGGCATTGATTGCTGCAGAGGCACTGCATATTCCGCGTATCATTGCATTCCATTTTCCTGAATACCTGCCCGGAGATAACCGCCCACCCGGGGTTATGGGGCTATTGCCAGGAAAAGGCCTGTTGGGAAAATTGCGGGACAGCATCGTTTCATTCGTCTTTAGCAAAGTCTTTAACAAGCATCTTTCTTTCATCAACTCAATCAGAATTAAGTATGCTTTACCCAAACTGAATGACATGACTGAACTCATACATCAGGCTGACCTGAGACTGATGCAAACACTGCGCACCTTTGACTTTCCGCTGGTGCCGGCACCGGCTAATGTACGATATACCGGACCGGTGCTGGATGGTCCTGACTGGACAGAAACATGGACCAATCCGTGGCCTGAAAACGATACACGTCCATTAGTCGTCATTTCGCTGTCCTCCACTTTTCAGAATCAAGCGCAAAGTATTCAGAATGCCATCTACGCACTGAAGGGGTTGGAGGTCAGAGGACTGGTCACACTGGGCATGGCGATGAAAGATATCCGTCTGGATATTCCGGATAATGTAGTAGTGGTCGGTTCGGCCCCGCATTCACAGGTATTCCCGCTTGCTCATCTGGTGATTACACATGCGGGGCATGGAACCATCATGCGTGCACTGGCGAATGGGTTGCCCTTAATTTGTCTGCCTATGGGACGCGACCAGAATGACAATGCGGTGAAAGTTGGCCATCATAAATTAGGTTTGTATCTGAGTCCGAAATCAGGTGCGGACAAGATCCGGAAAGCGGTTATACGGGTATTGAACGATACCTCCTTCAGGCAAAATGCATACCTGTTCCAAAAGAATATCCTGAAGGAAGACAAGAAAAATATCGCGGTATCACTCATAAACGATTTATGCAAACAGGAGATAATGGAATAGGTCTGGCAGTCAGAATTTCAGCAAGAATCAGTACCTTTAGTGAAAAGAAACGACATGAGTTACTCCATTAACAAAACACTGCATGGCAAAAGTTTTGAAGAAGCCATCGATGTGGTGAAAGCAGGCTTAAAAGAAGAAGGCTTTGGTATCATTACCGAAATTGACATGAAAGACACCCTGAAAAAGACAATCGATGTGGATTACAAAAAATACACGATACTGGGTGCCTGCAACCCAACCTTCGCCTACAGGGCCTTGCAGTGCGAAGATAAGATGGGTGTGTTTCTGCCGTGCAATGTTGTGGTACAGGAAACGGAAAACGGAGATATGAAAGTTTCAGCCATCAACCCCAACGAGACGATGAGTGCGGTTCAAAATGAAGCCCTGGCCAACCTTGCCCGGGAGGTGACTGAAAAACTGACAAGGGTAATAGAGCATCTGCAATAATAAATACCGGAAAGGAACCGGGATACGTTAACTGAAAATTCCCTTACGCTGGCGCAAGCCGATATCCATGAGGTGATTAATCTCCCGCTTCACTTCTTCCACCATTTCTTTTACCAGGTACTCCCGGCTGCCGTCACCTTCAAACAGCATGGGCTTACCGATATTCATAATTATTTTGGATGGAAATACAAAAGGTATCAATGCCGGTGCTGCAGGAAATTTGGTAAGCTTTTGTAATAAATCCATATTGCCGAAATTGATAATAGATTCCTCACAGCCTACAATACCTACGGGGATAACAGGAGATTTTGTCTGTAACGCCATATACATAAAACCCAGGCCAAACTGCTGCAACTGGTAACGTTTTTTGAACGGCTTGGAAATTCCTCGTGCACCTTCCGGAAAAACCATCACGGCTTCTTCATTTTCCAGCATCTTGATACAGTTATCAGGGTCTCCTACCGTGCCTCCCCACTGGGAAAAAATGGAACTGATAAACGGTACCTGCGGAACAAAACGCTCGTACATACCCTTCGGTGCACGCGGTGCATATTCGTTCGTCACCATCGTGTAGCCCAGCATCATGGCATCTAAAGGTAGTTGCCCGCTGTGATTGGCAATAATCATGCATCTTCCCTGCTGTGGTATATGCTCCAAACCGTGCGCTTCCACGCGGAAATACTTCTCATAGAAAAACTTGCCGGCACCTACGAACGGCTTTATGCCGTTGATATTGAATCCCCACGGATCATAACCATAAGAACCTACCTTATTGGGAAAGCGGTTCAGGAAAATATCCGCATCCTTAGGATTGGTAATATCCTGTATGATGTCTTTTAATCCCATTGTTCTCAAACTTAATCAATCCTTTTTTAAAGTATTGCTATCTTATGATAAATATTAACGCTATTTAAACAATTTTATCCATCAAAACAAGGGAATACATGCTAACTTTGAAGTCGGCAACGGCATGAAGTATAAAACCAATATACCGGCTTTAATTGTAGCGTTGGTGGTATTATTTACTACGAGTGGCGTTTTTGTATTTGAACACATCTGCACGAGTTCCAAGACACGCAATTTTTCCATGGTTACCCAGCCAACCTGTGACATGGAAAAACCAGCTGCATCCTGCTGTAATGAAAAACCTGTGGCCAGCAAAAAGAATTGTTGCGAACACAAACAGTTTTTCAACAAACTGACGGTCGAAGGATTCCTGTCCAAATCGATGGTATTAAAACCGACTGAAAAGATTCAGGACAACTTCTTCTGTTTTTCAAATAATACATTTACCCCAAACGCTTATACTTTTTACTATTCATCCGGATTATCTCCCCCGGGAGATTTTCTTCAATTAAGACCCCTTCTTTTGCCTGAACGTTCCGAGTTGCAGGTTTTCCGTTGTTAGCAGATGATGGTATTGTTCAAACAGTAACGATATTATTTCATCTCTAATAAAAACACATGAAACAACTATTATTGGTGTTACTATTATTGAATGTATGGTTTTTTCATCCTGCATTCAGCCAGAACGCCAAAAGCATACAAATAAAAATTACCGATAAGAAGACGAATGAGCTTTTAATGGGTGCCAATATCCAATGGGTAAATACGAATATCGGCTCAACCACCAACGAATATGGCATTGCCCTGCTGGAACAACCGGATAGCCTGCCTTATTCACTGCTGGTCAGCTATGTTGGCTATGTCAGCGATACCCTTATTATATCAGTCTGGAAAGATATGGTTGTAAAGTTGGAGCCGGAAATCCAGCTGACAGAAGTAAGTATTAAAGCAAAAAGACAGACCAGTTTTATTTCTACCATTAATCCGATGAAAACGGAAAAGATAGAAAGCGGCGAAATTAAGAAAGCAGCCTGCTGCAACCTTTCCGAAAGCTTTCAAACAAATGCATCCGTAGATGTAAACTATTCAGACGCGGTTACGGGTGCCAAGGAAATCAAACTGCTGGGACTTAGCGGACTGTATGTCCAAAATTTGCTGGAAGGAATTCCATTTTTGCGTGGACTGACATCCACGTTCGGGCTGGACCATATCCCCGCCCCCTGGATGAAATCTATTTCCGTATCCAAAGGAATCCCATCCGTAAAAAGCAGTTATGAAGGTGTCACCGGTTCTATGAATGTGGAATTTAAAAATAGTTTCAATGATTCCACAAGATTATTCTTTGACATGTTCGGCAACCAGAATGCACGCATTGAAACCAATTTGCTGATAAACCACAAAATTAATCCGAGGCTTGGAACTGTTCTGATGGCAAACGGAGCCTTTACCCCCGTAAAACAAGACATGAACCATGATGGATTTCTGGATCAGCCGGTAATGAAGCAATACAATTTGCTGAACCGCTGGAACTATCACGGTGAGAAGGTAGAAGGGCAATACATGATAAAAGTATTGAGCGAAAACCGGAATGCAGGTCAAATCAGTCATATCCATCAACACGGCGCGGATTCGTTGCCGCTGTTTGGTATCAACATCAATACCAAACGTGTGGAAGGATTTGCAAAGACAGGTTATATTTTCGATGAAGAAAGCAGTATTGGAAGTCAGTTTTCAGGGGTATACCATAAACAAAAATCCATGTATGGCTCCAAACAATTTGACACCCGGCAGGCTTCTTTCACCGGAACCATACTCTATCAGACAACCATCAAAAATGATGCTCACAGCATGGTGAGCGGATTCAATTTTGTGTATGATCATCTCATTGAACAGCTCGACTCACTACAGTTAAAAAGAAACGATATTGTTCCGGGTTTTTTTACAGAATACACCTACAAATACGGAACAAAGATTACCATCGTAGCGGGCTTTCGAGGAGATTACCATACACGGGCTGGCTTTCAGTTTCACCCAAGAGTACATGCCAGATTTGTACTGGACAGACACGAAAAAACCATTCTTCGGATTGCAGCCGGGAGCGGATTCCGGGTACCTAATATCCTGACAGAAAATCAATCTTTATTAGCCAGTTCACGAACTATTGTTTTTCAGGAGCCTGCTTCAAAAGAAATACTCTGGAACTATGGGTTAAGCTTGACACAGAAGTTTAATTTATGGAACAGGGAAGGAAGCTTTTCCATTGATTTTTTCCGCACCGACTTCATTCGGCAAACAGTAATAGACATAGACAATGCGGATGGAAATGCCACTATCTCCAGCCTCAAAGGCAAGTCGTTTTCCAACAGCTTGCTGGTTGAATTTGGTTTTGAAGTACTGAAAGGATTAGACTTAAAGGCAGCATACCGACTGGAAGATGTACGGATGAGCTATCACGATATACTGCTGCAAAAACCATTACAGGCCATGCATAAAGGGCTGGTAGCACTGAGTTATAAGACGCCTAACCGGCAATGGCAGTTTGATGTAAATACAAGCATCAACGGCAGGCGAAGGCTACCAAACAGCTTTACCGGCGATTCCGGAAAGAGGTTCTCCCCGAGATATGTATTACTGAATGTTCAGGTGATGAAATATTTTAAACACGCCGAACTGTTTATCGGTGCCGAAAACATAACAAATTATCACCAGAAAACTGTTATCTTAGGAATACCATACACCGAAGGGTTTGACACCTATCAGGTATATGCCCCTATTATGGGAATTACCGCTTATGGCGGTTTTAGGATTTTTATTAATTAATTACGTCATACAACTTAAAACAAACACAACATGAAAAAAATTAAATCAATTGTAGTCATTATGATAGTCATAGTGGCTACCGTATTAGGAGCAACAGCCTGTAAACACTGTTGTAAGAAAGATGGACATTGCGAGAAAGCAAGTTGTTGCAAAAACGAAAAATGCTGCGACAAATGTTCGGACAAATGCACTAAAGAAGACAAGTGCTGTGACAAGTGCACGGTAGGTGAAGAAAAATCCGGCTGCAAGAAACCAAGCTGCTGTAAAGAAGAGAAATGCTGTGACAAATGTTCCGGCACCTGCACCAAGGAAGAAAAATGCTGCGAAAAATGTAAAGCAGGAGAAGAGAAAGCTTGCTGCAAAAAAGACTCCGCTGCTTGTGATAAAAAAGGCGAAGAGAAAGCCTGTTGCAAAAAAGACGGAGATATGAAAGGCATGGCCATGTATGCTTGCCCGATGCACAAAGATATTACTTCTGAAAAACCGGGTAAATGCTCCAAGTGCGGAATGGATTTGGAGAAAACAAAATAACAGGCTTAAAGCACTTCGATGACATACACCTATAAAATCTCGGGAATGTCGTGTTCAGGCTGCGCCTCTAATGTGGAGCGAACACTGTCCGGCATCCCCGGGGTTTTAAAAGTGCTGGTTGACTTAAAAACAGGCGAAGCGACGATTGAAATGTCATCATATTTACCTGTCGAAAAATTTCAGGAAGCATTTTTAGCTGCCGGCCTGCATTATACCATTGACGCTCCCGACAAAGATAATAAACCGACGCTGTCGAATCTGAAGCCTGCGACAATAGTTCCTAAGGGGAATGGCATCTTTTATTGCCCGATGCAATGTGAGGGCCTGAAAACATATCCGCGACACGGAAACTGTCCTGTTTGCGGGATGGATTTGATTGAACAACCGGCTGCCATCCAAACGGCAACATACACCTGCCCCATGCATCCGGAAATCATAAGAGATGTTCCGGGTTTCTGCCCGATATGTGGAATGGATTTAGAACTCAGGGTACCTGCAGACACAGAGGAAAACAAAGCTTATAAAGAACTTTCCAAAAAGCTGAAAGTTGCTGTGTTTTTTACACTCCCTGTTTTTATTTTATCTATGTCGGAAATGTTGCCCGGCAATCCGTTTATGCGCTTACTCTCTCAGCAAAACTGGAACTGGATACAATTCGCATTATCCATTCCGGTTGTTTTTTATGCATCAAGGATGTTATTTGAAAAAGCATATGCATCGATAATTAGCAGAAATCTAAATATGTTCACGCTGATTGGAATTGGATCGGGCGCCGCGTTTGTCTTCAGCTTTTTCGCGCTGCTGTTCCCTCAGCTGTTTCCAGATCAATTTCGAACAGAAACCGGAACAGTCTTTGTCTATTTTGAAGCGGTGACCGTTATATTAACCTTAGTGCTGCTGGGGCAATTGCTGGAAGCAAGGGCACACAGCCAGACCAGCGGTGCAATTAAAGAATTACTGAAACTGGCACCGCTGGAAGCAACTTTGGTACAAGAAAGTGGCGATACCGTTATTTCCATTTACACTATTAAGAAGGGTGATTCCCTGAGGGTGAAACCGGGTGAGAAAATTCCGGTAGACGGAGTAATCACAGATGGCCACAGCAGCATCGATGAATCAATGATAACCGGTGAACCCATTCCGGTTACCAAACAAACGGGGGACAAGGTGATTGCCGGCACAATCAATAAAACAGGTTCTTTTGTCATGGGTGCAGAAAAAGTGGGCGCAGACACCTTACTTTCGCAAATTATCGAAATGGTAAAGAGCGCGAGCCGTTCCAGAGCGCCCATTCAAAAAACAGCAGATGTGATTGCAAAATATTTTGTTCCAATAGTATTGCTCATTTCCTTTATTACCGGGATTATCTGGGCAATCTCGGGGCCACCTCCCTCCTATGTCTTTGCTTTTGTCAATGCGCTGGCAGTACTTATCATTGCCTGTCCCTGCGCACTTGGACTGGCCACTCCTATGTCTGTCATGGTTGGAATCGGCAAAGGGGCCCAATCGGGCATCCTGATTAAGAACGCGGAGGCATTGGAAAAAATGAATAAAGCCAATATGCTCGTCATTGACAAGACCGGTACCATTACGGAAGGTAAACCCTCTGTAGAAAAAGTCATTTCTCTGGAAGCGACCGATGCAACTGAATTGCTGAGACTGATAGGCTCACTCAACCGGCACAGTGAACATCCAATAGCGGAATCCGTATTAAATTATGTACAGCAAAAAGAAGTCAGTCTTTCACCTGTTACCGATTTTGAGTCCATAGCGGGAAAAGGCGTATCCGGGAGAATAGAAGGCAAAAAGGTTGCGCTTGGCAACCGTAAACTGATGGAAACGTTTAATGTCAATATTTCTGATAACGTCAGCGAAAGTGTGGCCGCTGAGCAGAAAAAAGGAAAGACCGTTTCATATATTGCCGTTAACGGTATTAACACGGGTTATGTTATCATTTCAGATGCCATTAAAGCGTCAAGCAGGGCTGCCATACTATCCCTGTTGAAATCCGGCATGGAGGTTATTATGCTAACAGGTGACAATGAGTATACCGCCAAAGCGGTAGCAGGAGAATTATCATTATCGGGATATAAGGCTGAATGTTTGCCGGAAGATAAATTAAAGGAAATAAAACGACTACAATCTTCGGGCAAAGTGGTCACTATGGCAGGTGACGGCATCAATGATGCACCGGCACTGGCACAGGCGGATATCGGGATTGCCATGGGCACTGGCACCGATGTTGCAATAGAAAGCGCTGGCATAACTTTGCTGAATGGCAATCTTGAAGGTATCGTGAAAGCGAAAAAACTCAGCCATGCCGTTATCAAAAACGTGCGCCAAAATTTATTTTTCGCGTTTATTTATAACACCATTGGTATTCCGGTGGCTGCCGGGGTTTTATATCCTGTATTCGGATTATTGTTGTCACCAATGCTGGCTGCTGTAGCCATGAGTTTCAGTTCCGTATCCGTCATTGTAAACTCACTGAGGCTGCGGAATATTCAACTTTAAGGCAAAGAATGCTATCTTTGTATTAAGATAAATTATTTAACAAATTAAATGAGATAACGGCATGAAATATGTGTAACTATCTCTAAAAACTAAACAAAATGAAACAACCGATTTTAATCTGCCTGACCATTTTCCTGGCTGTATTCTCTTTAAATACTTTCTCCAAAGACGATTTAACAAAGACCTCGTTTAAGGTTTGGGGTAATTGCGACATGTGTAAAAAACGGATAGAAAAGGCCGCAAAAACTGATGGAGTAAAATCTGCCGTCTGGAATGAAGAAAGCAAAATAATTACCATTAGTTTTGCTCCTGCAAAGATTTCCGTTGACCAGATACAACAAAAAATAGCCAACAGCGGTTATGATACAGAAAAATACAAAGCCAATGATTCTGCTTATCATCAATTACCCCAGTGCTGCCAATATGAAAGATAATTCAGGCAAACTGTAATAATAATGTGAACCATCCTACTCATACAGGATGGTTTATTATTTAATAAAATTCTTAAAAATTGGTATTTTTGTCCCTTAATTAATTCAAATATGAAGTCATTTATTTCTCGTTTATTGTTTATTGCCCTCGCAGCCCTCATTATACCGAGCCTGTATGCTAAAAAAGAAAAGAAGAAACCGGCAGCAACAACCATTAATGCTGACACCACCAAAACGACGGCAAAGGATACTACCGCTAAGAAAGACACCAAAAAGGAGCCGTTCAAGTCTATCAAGGAAGTGACTGAAAAATGCAGAAAGTCAAGCGGGTTATTTAATCTCTACCAGGATACGATTACCGGAAAAACCTATCTGGAAATCACAGAAGACAAAATCGGCAAAGAGTATATTTATTTTGCCTATGTACTGGATGGAATTTTAGATGCCGGCTATGCGCGCGGCGGCTACAAGGACAATTCCATATTTAAGATTGTAAAATACTTTGACCGAATAGACTTCGTCTTACAGAACACCAGTTTTTACTTTGACAAAAATAATGCCTTAAGCAAAGCAGAAGATGCCAACATTAACCAACCGTTATTCTTATCTGAAAAGATAGCTGCGGCCACCGGAAAAACATACCTGATAGAAGCTGACAATTTATTTTTGGGAGAGAGCATCACACAAATCAAGCCGACAAAAATGCCCACGGATAAACCGGATGTTTTCTCACTCGGTTCACTGAGCAGTAAAAAATCCAAATATCTCGGCATTAAAAACTTCCCGAATAATACAGATGTTTCCGTGGAGTATATTTATGAAAACCCTTCCCCTGTGAATTACGGATCAGAAGAAGTAACGGATGCGCGTTTTGTCTCTGTCAAGTTACAACACAGCATCATAGAAGTTCCTGCTGACAGTTTTATCCCAAGAGCAGACGATCCACGTGTAGGCTACTTTATGGAAAAAATCACCGACCAGACTTCCGCAAGTGCTACACCATGGAAAGACCTGATTCACCGCTGGAATCTTCAGAAAAAGAACCCGGAGGCAAAAATCTCAGAACCAGTAAAACCGATTGTATGGTGGGTAGAAAAAACCACCCCGGTAGAATACAGGACAACCATTAAAGAAGCGGTTCTGGCATGGAACGAAGCCTTTGAAGCAGCCGGTTTCAAAAATGCAGTGCAATGCTACATACAGCCCGATACCGCCGACTGGGAAGCAGAAGACATACGCTACAATGTTATTCGGTTTACATCTTCACCACGGCCGCCTTACGGTGGCTACGGGCCAAGTTTCGTCAACCCCAGAACCGGAGAAATCATTGGTGCAGACATCATGCTGGAACTGGTATTTTTAACCAACCGCTTAAAGCTGGAAAAACTGTATGATATTGCCGCCCTTGATAATATGGAAGCGCCGGTTCCGATGAACTATAATGGCTGTATGTACGGCGAAGCGATGCATCAGAATATTCTGTATGGCAACCAACTGTTAGCCGCTAACGATTTCACCGACTTGGAAAAAGACAAATTTATCAAACAGGCATTATATGATTTAGTGTTACATGAAGTGGGGCATACGTTTGGATTAAATCATAATTTTATAGGCTCTCAGTTGCACACTTTTGACCAGATGCAGGATACCAAACTGGGTTCTACCGTTGGTTTAACGGCTTCCGTCATGGATTACACCATTCCGAATATTTCGCCTGACAAGAAAAAACAGGGATTATTTTTTGATATCAAACCCGGCCCTTATGATATCTGGGCTATCCGCTATGGCTACACCTCTGCTAAAACAGAAAAAGAAGAAAAAGATGTACTGCAAAATATTTTAGCAGAATCCATCAAAAAAGAAAACCGCTTTTTCAATGATGCGGATGACATGCGCTCAGCGGGCAGAGGGATAGACCCGCGCGCCAATCTCTTCGATATGTCAGATGATGCTATCGCTTACGCCATTACCAATATAGAAATGGTGAATGACGCACTACCAAAAATCCTTCAAAAATACAGCACCCCGAATCAATCTTACCATGAACTGAGGAATGCATACCTGATTTTGTCCGGACATTATTCCAGAAGTCTGAACACTATCACCCGATTTGTAGGCGGGGTGTATGTCAACAGAAACTATGCCGGAACAGATTCAACCTTAAAACCTTTAACGCCGGTACCGGTCAGTGAACAAAAACGTGCCATGAATGCATTGTCTAAATATGCCTTTTCTAAAAATGCCTTTAAAACACCTTCTGACATCTATGCGTATCTGCAAATGCAACGAAGAGGTTTTGACTTTAGGAAAGAGAATGAAGATCCGAAGATTCATGAGCGAATCATCAACATGCAACGAGGTGTACTGGATCACCTGTTGAACGCAACCGTTATGCAACGTCTGACAGATACGAAATTGTACGGCAACAAATATGAACTGACAGATATGTTGACCGACCTGACCAACAGCCTCTTCACGGAAGACCTGAGCGGTTCGGCTTCTACCATCCGCCAGAATATCCAAAGAGAATATGTCATGCGCCTGCTGAACATTATTGACCTGAAAAATAACGCCTATTCTTACACTTCCAAATCCGCTGCTTTTGGTGAGGTAAAAAAAATCTTAGGCTGGATGAAAAGCAATATTGTTGGCGATACTACCACTAAATCACACAGGGCATACATGGCCTTTATGATTAACAAGGCATTGGAGGATAACAAATAAGTCTTAATAATTAAATAAATAAAGAGTGCCGATGGCACTCTTTATTTATTTATGAAAGCTGTATTTCTATTTCAAAAAGAACAGACTTCCCGTCATCATTATCCGCCACCAGCACACAGTTATAAATTTTATCCAGCTGCCGGGTGATGCAAACGGATTCGATTTTCTGTTTGGAAAAAACGGCATCTACTTTATCCAACGCTATAAGATGCTTCACAGTAAATATGGAAGCATCCAGTGCCGTGGAAGCATCATAAACTATCCCTAACACACTTCCAATAATATCGCCGTCATCATACGTATTACTGGTATTTTCAGCTGAAGCCGTAAGAAACAAAACATCATTCACCTCGCAATAACCGGCACCGGAAATTCCAAGCATAATATTATCCAGGCTGCCTATCTCCACCGGTATCACCTTAAATCTGTCCGGAAATTGATTTTTCAATATTTTTCTGTCTGTAATAATCAGGCTATTGGGCTGACTGGTATTGCCTCTGTTAAAAAGGAGCAACCTATCACGGCAGCCCGTAAATCCTTCTATGTTCATCTGCTCTATGAGATTCCTGTCTCTGAAGATGCCATAAAACGCGGCGGTATTGATTTTCTTAACGGAGCAGTCCGACAGCTGCACAATGAATGCTACATCCCGTTGCGGCGACTTGGAGCCTGAACCCAGCAGATACAAAACATCTCCGATTACAGCCGCGCATTCTATATCCGGCTTATCCGGTTTGGGAATGCGTTCCCAAACCGATTCAAACAGGTCAATACGCCGAATGATATTCCACTGATCATCCAGGGACAGAATATAATGCACGTCGTCACCGATGACATACAAACTGCCATTATGGTATTCTAAAGCCGAACCGGAGGGATAATCCAGAACGACTTTGCGCAACAGTTTTAATTTCATAATTTCGCTCTTATAACACTATGTCGTTTTTACAAAAGATATTCAACGAAGACAGCCTCACTCCGCCTAAAATAAATGTACAAACTTTATTTTATTTATTCGTGATTGTGCTGGCGGCCTTCAAACAACTGCATGGTGTACAGCAACATCTTGACATCCCGTTCTTCGATGAAACGGAGTACCTGCATAAAGGCATCGGAATTCCGCAACATATTTACAACGACTGGGGACCTTCCTATAACTTATGGTATTTCGCTCTTTCAAAATTTTCGACAGACGCCGTAGAAACCTTTTTTCTGAACTACAGCATACTGATGGTGTTAATTCCGGTGCTATTATTTTTGTTCTTAATCCATTATCAGACAGAAAAAAACCTGGCATTGGTTGCATCTCTTTCATTCTTAATGCAGCCTTTATTAATATCCAATTTTACCTATGTCAGTCACTTTTGTTTGTGTATCATCTTACTGGCTTTTATCATCATCGCAAGAGCACGCCGTACGGACACTAAAATCATTACGGCATTTACCGCTTCCTATATCTGTATGTATGCACGACAGGAGTTTTTGCTGATTACGGCATCTCTGCTGTTTTTATGGCTGGTGCATATATTTCATCAAAAAAAAATCCGATTGAATGCCGGTTATGGAGTGATGCTGGGTTTCATCGCTTTGCTTTATTTCATTTTCGGATTTATTTCCTTCAAGGCGCAGGGAATTGACAGGAGCCTTTTTGCTTTCAAACAGCATTTTTATACCAATTATGTATTCTGGACGAAGCAAGTGTTGACGGTAGATGAATTTGACCGGTTAGATATCTTCAAAGGCAGCAAGACTATGCTGCAGTGTTTGCTGGCCAATCCGCCGATGTTCGCCAAACATGTGGGAACGAATATGCTGAACTATGGATTAGGCATGTTTAAATATACAGAGGACTTTTTATTGCCTTCTCCTCTCTTTCATTATCTGGGCAAAGTCAAACACATACTGTTTCTGCTGTTCAACGGATATATCCTTTATCTGATTTTCTGGAAGAGCGCATACAGAAAGGTATTCTCATTTATCCGGCAACATGCCACCCTATCAGTTATCATCGGCTTATTCTGGGGCTGGAGTTATTTCGCCATTTTCTTTATCTTTCCTGAACGGCATTATATTATCCTTCATTTTTTCTGGTGGATAGGCCTGCTGACATGGCTATTAAAAGAGCATACGGCATGGCTGAACAACAAAACAGCAATTTACCCGATTGTTTTGCTGCTCATACTTTTTACTCCGACGGCCAGATCCATCAGTTATTATCACAATATGCTGACTGACCGCGATCTGCAGCCGAATTTGAAAACCATCAACTATCTAAAGGAGCATAATACAGGAAACCCGATGGTATTATTCACCACCGAGCGTGGCTTCAACGCCTATCTGCCAAAGAATTACAGGGAACTGTTTTTGGAGCAGGATGACGTGCGTCCTTATATCAAGAACGGCGACATAGACATACAACAATTCTTTACGGATAAGCAGGTAGATATTATCTTTATGAACGAGAAATTACAAGGGTTAGTACAGCAGACATTGGGAGAAAAAGGAAATACACTGCTTAACGAACCAGAAAAAATGGGATACCGGAAAATTATTATTGACAAAAATTTAAAAGCCTACTTACTGACAAAAATCTGATTATGCGCAATGACAAGGCTTTACAGGGAAGGCATATTTTTCCGAATCTGCTCGGTTTCAGATTTTGGATGGCGAATACAATCATATTCGGCCATCTAGAAGAAATAAAGCAAATCCGTAATATACTGCCGGCCATCTTCAATGAACACCGTACGCATTCCATAGGTTTTTATCCGGTGCTGATGTTTTTCACGATGAGCGGATTTTTAATTACCTATCAGCTGGAAGTAGAGAAGTATAAAACCCAAACGGTATCCGTCAAAAAATTTTACAGAAACAGGATATTCAGAATCTGGCCGGTTTTTTACCTGTCCATGTTTGTCTACTGGATTGTGATGCCTAATTCATTTTTGGGCGATTACGCCAATACCATCTTTTTTAAATCACTGCCCTGGCTAAACCATGCCAATTACCTTGATTTATTTGAGATTCCAAAATGGTTCTTGTTTACGCTCAGTATCGGATTAATGCCGCATATTGCCATGCTGCTGTCGTATGTGAACAGCGGAGTGTGGATATATGGCATTCATCACTGGACCATCGGAACGGAAGAAATCTTTTATCTTTTCTGGCCGCTTCTCTGGAGAAAATTCAAAAATTTCAAGCGGTTCATCGTAAAATGTTTTTTAGCTTACTACGGCGCATTGATTGTATGCCTCCTTATCGACCTTTTTTGCAGAAAATTCTTTCATACCGATACGTCCAGATATATCTCACGTGTCATTCTGTTCAGTGTCTTATTTTCGTATGCATATTGCTTCTTTATCGGAGGAATCGCGATATACTTATTCCTGTACCGGCTGGATATTGTACAAAAATACATAACCAAAAGGCTAACGATTTTTTGTATGATTGTCATGTTTGGATTAATGTTCAGCGGATTTGAATTTCCTTTCTTTCTTAGCGAGATTTTCTGCACCTGTTTTGCCATCTTTATGCTTTATCTTATTAAGGACGGAAAGAAATACAGAATACTGGAACACCCGTTCATTGTGTATCTCGGAAAGATAACATACAGTGTTTATTTATTCCACTTCATTTCTATCATACTGGTGATGTATGTACTGGAACAGTTTCACGTTCAAGAAAAAAGCCTGTTAGCGTTCAACATGCTGCAATATGTATTTACCTGGCTGGTGAGCTTTGGACTTGCTGCATTGATATATGAAAAATTTGAGAAGAAGATACTGGCGTTGCGTTAAGTGTTATTCCAGGTACTTCCCCACAATTGGTAATCGCCTTCCTGAACCAAACGCCTTGGGAGACACCCTTAAAATCGGCGGAGTCTGATGGCGCTTGAATTCATTACGGTTAACCATACGGAGGATGCGAGTAACCAGTGCATCATCAAAACCCATTGCTTCTATCTCATCCGGCCCCTGATGGTGTTCAATATATTCCAATAACACTTTATCCAACACGTCATAATCCGGCAATGAGTCGCTGTCTTTTTGTCCGGGCCGCAACTCCGCACTTGGTGCTTTGGTAAGAATATTATCGGGAATGATTTCCTGTTCTTTGTTGATATACTGACAAACCTGGTAAATTTGAGTCTTATACACATCCGCCAGCACGGCCAACCCTCCGCACATGTCGCCGTAGAGTGTTCCATAACCTACTGCCGCTTCACTCTTATTAGTAGTGTTTAGTAAAATATACCCAAATTTATTGCTCAGCGCCATCAGGTAGTTTCCACGAATACGCGCCTGCAAGTTCTCTTCAGTAACATCAAATGGTTTATTTTCAAAGTGCGGTTGTAGCATTTTATCATACACATCAAACACTTCTTTGATGGGGATAATTTTGTATGGAGAACCAAGATTTTCAACCAGTTTCAATGAATCATCTACCGAATGGGAAGTTGAAAACTGGGAGGGCATCAGGACACTCAGTACATTTTCTTTTCCCAGCGCACGAACCGCTAAAACCAACGTCAATGCGGAATCAACACCGCCCGACAACCCAAGAATCGCTTTTTTGAATCCCAGTTTCTGAAAATAATTTCGGATGCCGCACACCAATGCATCGTGTATCAATTTTGTCGGATTCTTGTCTTGGCCCTTACTAACCTGGGGTTGTTCTGTATCAACTACCGATGCAAAGTCATAAAACCGCACACATTCTTCAAAATAAGGCATCTCATCAACAATGGTTCCATCCGGTGACACAACCAGGCTCCCGCCATCAAAAATTAATTCCGTTTGCGCACCGGCACAATTGCAATAAAAAACAGGCAACTTAAGTGCCGCGGCATTCCGTTGAACGACTTCTATTCGTCTTACTGCCTGCAGATACGAAAATGGTGAAGCCGATAAGTTAATCAGCAGATCCGGCTGCAGACGGGCTAACTCCTCCACCGGATTTATTTTGTATAATGGATTTTCAGCTCCCGTATCCCAGATATCTTCACAAATGGTCAGTGCGATTTTTTTGCCTTTGAACTCCACTACATTAAACTCATGGCACGGCTCGAAATAACGGTATTCATCAAAAACATCGTACGTTGGTAATAATGTCTTATGTGCAATATACTTTATAGTATCATTTTCGAGAAAATAAGCGGAATTGTATAAATCTTTGCCGTCCTTTTTAGGATTTCGGGATGGGGCACCCACCACTACGGCAATCTCATTACCCGCTATGGATGCGAGTTGCTGTATAACATTTTCGCATTCAAGAATGAAGTGCCGGAACTCCAGAAAATCACGGGGAGGGTATCCACATACGGCCAGTTCACTGAACACGATCAGGTCGGCACCGGCACGGATGCCCTCTTCGATTGCCGACCTCATTTTTTCAAAGTTTCCTTTGAAATCACCAATCATATAGTTTTGCTGCGCTAAACCGATTTTCATGAATGTAAAGGTAAAAGTTAAACTTGAAAAGAGAAAAGCAAGAACATAAATTAAAACGCTGTTTCAAAATCATAATTTAGCTTAACATACTCCACTATCTGTATTCAAAATCTTATTTTTGGGCAACAATTCAGGAAAGAATGAAAAAATACGCTGTAATCTCCATCACTATCTTTATCATATCTTTTATTTCATTATGTTCCTGCCAGCATCAGAAGCCTCAGCCTAAAAAAGAAAAGGTTATAAAAGAATCAGAAATCAAGGTGGATATTATCCGTTTTGAAAAAGACTTATTTGCCTGTAATCCCGACAACCTCGATACAGAATTTGCAAAATTAGATGCCAGGTATCCATTGTTTTTTAAAATATTTTACAATCAGGTGCTGAATATTCCGGCTACCGGAAACAAAGAAATGCAGCTGCAGGTGATGCAGGATTTTCTTACCAAAAAAGCCATGAGAGGTTTGTACGACACCGTGCAGCAACGCTTTGCGGATATAGCTTTCTTAAAAGAGGATCTGCAAACCGCTTTTGCCAATTACAAAAGTTATTTCCCAGAAAAACCGATACCCAAAGTCATCACCTGTATCTCCGAGTTTTCCTATTCTGTATTTACCGCCACGGATTCCATACTTGGAATTTCACTGGATAAATACCTGGGCCCGGGTTATATCTATTATCCTGCCGTCTTTCAGGAATACACTTTCATGATTCCGACTTTTGACCAAAAGTATATGGCAATAGATTGTGCCAATGTGTTAGGCGCAAATATCGTTCCGGTACCTGACGATAAGTCCACCTTACTGGATAAAATGGTGGCGGAAGGCAAAATCCTGTACTTTATACAAAGTTTATTACCGCAAAAAGAAGAGAACGACATTATCAAGTACAATGCTAAGCAATGGAAATGGTGTGAGGAAAATGAACAGCAAATCTGGTCTTATTTTTTAGATAAGAATTTATTGTATGATACACAATTCGAGCAATTCAAATATGTGAAAGAGGGTCCCACTACCTATGGCATGCCGAAAGAAAGCCCCGGAAAAGTGGGCGCATGGCTGGGCTGGCAGATTGTTCAAAAATTTATGGAAGAAAATCCCAACACCACGCTGAAAGAGCTGATTGCCATCACGGACGGGCAAAAGATACTGACTGCTTCAAAATACAAACCTAAAAAATTACAATAGCCTGTCCATATTTTGCCTGAATCTGATTTTTATCATAGTTACTTGGTATAATCTTATTTATCTTTAAATAAAAAAAATGACCATTCACATTTTACCCGAAAGTAAGTTAAAAAACATTCAGTCGGTCTTTCAGGACAGTTTTCCTTTCCTGAAGTTGGAATTTTACGGAAAAGCGCATCTTAGCGGTGAAGGTAACTCCAATACTTCGCTCATCAATTTAAATTATGCGTTGAAAGAATTAAATGAAGATGCACAGGCATTCAATTGGGAGATTAGTGAATCAATGACAGTAACGGAGCTGGAAAAGAGTTTCTTTGAGCAAACAGGCATCAGCGCACAAGTCTTTCGCAAATCCGGACGAAGCTGGCTGCAAACCATCTCAACAGACAACTGGACATTAGGTGAACAAAATGAGAGAGGGAAAGAGATGTCGGAGGATCTGCCAAAGGAAGAACCGGAAGATTATCACGAGCAGGAATAATTATCTTTCTAAGGAAAGTCCATCATAAGCCAATGAAACGTGTGCCGGCAATTCACGTTCCACTTCTGCGTGCGTACCCAAATGGTGGGATAAGTGTGTGAAGTAAGCGTGTTGCGGCTTTATTTTCTCTACTATTTCCAAGGCTTCATGCAAATTAAAATGAGAGAAATGCTTTTCTCTCCTCAGTGCATTCAGCACTAATATCTTTGTCCCTTTGATTTTTTCGAGCTCAGTATCCGCAATATAATTTGCATCGGTAATGTAGGTAAAATCATGTATCCTGAATCCTAAAACCGGCAGTTGTTTGTGCATCACCCGGATGGGAATAAGATGGATGTCGCGAATATCAAAAGGTTTCTCACTAATCGACGTTAATGAAATTTGCGGCACACCAGGATAGTCCTGTGGTTTGAATGCATACGAAAATTCATTTTTCAGAATATCCTGTACGGCATCCTCCGCATACACGTCAATCGTTTTATTCAGCAAATAATTAAACGGACGGATATCATCGAGGCCGGCAACGTGATCTTTATGTCCATGCGTAAAAACGACTGCATCAAGGTCCTGCACTTTCTCCCGAAGCATCTGCTGCCGAAAATCGGGACCCGTATCAATTACCACCGATGTGGCGCCCGATTGTATCAGTAAGGAGGTACGGGTGCGTTTATCCCTGCTGTCAGAAGACGTACAGACCACACAATTGCAGGTGATAACAGGAATACCCTGTGAAGTGCCGGTACCTAAGAATGTAAAACGAATCGGGTGCAAGGTGGATATCTGTTAGCGTAAAATTATAAAATCCTGAAAGTCTCTCTATGGCAATACACCAAAAGAAATGAGCCTACATCTCCATTTTTTGTTGTGCCAGCTGATCATAGAGCTTCAGTTGCTTTTCGTCCAGCAGCGTAATATCTATCTCTATCGGCTGCAAAATATCTATAAGGGCGTTGATGCGCGCCTCCGTTTCAAAAAATTTATTGACTACCACCACCCTTTTATCCTGCAGGATGCAGTAACCGGACTGGAATCTTCCTTTTTCATATCGGATCACATAGTGATTTTCCTTAAAGATAGATTCCAGATTCGTCAGTGTAGTTTGGTTGTACTTAAAACTCATGGGTCAAAAGTAGTAAGTAAGCAGGGATAAACGCTTTTATTTTTTACACATTCTACGATATATCAACAATAAAAGAATACCCAATACATAGACTAAAAGAAGTATATTTTTTGTACATTGCATATTCAAATAGATTCACTCTCAAACATTTACTGCCGTGCTCTCTAAAAAAACCAAATACGCCATCAATGCCCTTGTGTATCTGGCGAAGAAGCCTGCGCGGGAACCGGTTCTAATCAGCGAGATTGCCGAGCAGGAACACATCCCGAAAAAGTTTCTGGAAACAATCCTGCTGGATTTGCGCAATGCCGGAATCTTAAATTCAAAAAAAGGAAAGGGAGGCGGCTATTACCTGATAAAACACCCCTCCGAAGTCAATCTCGCGGAAATCATACGCTACTTCGACGGCGCCATAGGCCTGTTACCCTGTGTCACTCATAAATACTATGAAAAATGCGACGAGTGTAAAGACGAAATCACTTGTGGCATCCGTCATGCTTTTCTGGCCATACGGAATGAAACGGTGGAAATGCTGAAAAAAGACACACTCGAGGTGCTGATTAAAAATGAACAAAAACTGAAGAAACATGCTGTCAAATGACACCCTGAACTTCTTAAAAGATTTAAAGAAGAACAACAACAAAGCCTGGTTTGAGGCAAACAGAAAGCGGTATGAGTACGCACAGAACGAGATAAAAGACTTTATCTCCGGATGGATAAATGCTTTGGGTAAAAAAGATCCGTCCGTTGCACAACTCGACCCCAAAAAATGCCTGTTCCGTATTCACCGCGATGTGCGGTTCTCTTCTGATAAAAGCCCGTACAAAACCAACCTGGGTGCCTACCTGAGCAAGGGTGGAAAAAGTGGCTACAATGCCGGTTACTACCTACACATCGAGCCCGGCAACTGCTTTTTCGGTGCCGGATATTATATGCCTATGCCGGATGACCTGCAGAAAATCCGGCAGGAAATTGATTACAATTTTGCTGATTTTAAAAAAATCATTCACTCCAAAAAATTTAAAGAGACACTTGGAGATTTGAACACGGAAAGCAAATTGAAACGGCCTCCCAAAGGATATGACGAACAGAACGAAGCCATTGAATACATCAAACTGAAAGGCTTCACCGTCTTTAGAAAACTAGACGATGACTTCTTTCTGTCAAAGGATTTGGTTAAAAACAGTACGGAACTCTGCTTGTTGTCCAAACCTTTTGTCGATTTCCTAAACGCCGCTGTAGAGTAACTTTTAATAAATCCTTAAATAAGTAACTCCTTCTGTGTTACAGCCTTTAAAGTCCTAAAACTTCCCTACTTTTGAATATGGCAAAAGAAGTTTCATTCCCTAAAGACAAAATAAAAATCCTCCTGCTCGAAGGATTGCATCAAAGTGCCTTCCATGAGTTTAATAAGAAAGGATATACCTCCATCGACAGTTCCAAAGATGCTATGACGGAAGAAGAACTGTTGAACTGCATCGAACAGTATCATATCATCGGTATCCGCTCCAAAACGACATTAACCGCCCCTGTGCTGGAGAAAGCAAAGAAACTGATGACCATCGGTTGTTTTTGTATCGGCACCAATCAGGTGGACCTGAATATTGCTACCAAACTGGGCATCCCGGTTTTTAATTCACCCTATTCCAATACCCGTTCGGTAGCAGAGCTGATTATCGGAAATTCCATTATGCTGCTACGCCGCATTCCGGAGAAAAACAAATACATGCACGAAAACAACTGGCAAAAGACCGCTAAAGGCAGTTACGAATTGCGTGGGAAAACAATAGGCATAGTTGGTTACGGACATATCGGCACGCAGGTTTCCGTAATGGCTGAAAGCATGGGACTCAAAGTACTCTATTACGATATAGAACCTAAAATGCCGCTGGGAAATGCGACAGCCGTGGAAACTCTAGATGAGTTGTTTCAACAATCAGATATTGTGACCCTGCATGTACCGGCCACATCTCATACAAAAAACATGATTGGCGAAAAAGAATTTGCGCAGATGAAAGACGGTGTTATCTTTCAAAACCTTGCTCGCGGCACGGTAGTCGATATCGATGCATTAAAAAATGCGGTGGTCAGCGGAAAAGTAGGCGGTGCAGCTATTGATGTTTTCCCGACTGAACCCAAGCAAAACGGCGTAGGCTTTGAATCGCCGCTGGTAGGACTGGATAATGTAATATTGACGCCGCATGTAGGCGGAAGCACCCAGGAAGCACAGGAAAATATAGGCACGGAAGTAGCCGTAAAGCTGACCGGATTTTTGGATAACGGAAGCACATTAGGCTCTAAAACCGTTCCTGAAATCAGCCTGTCAATACAACACAATACCAGACGTGTCTTGCATATCCACCATAATGTTCCGGGCGTATTGAGTGAGATGAACTCCATCTTATCCAAACACAATGTCAACATTTTAGGTCAGTACCTTAAAACGAACGAAACCATAGGATATGTTGTATTGGATGTGGATGCTAACGCCGACCTTGAAATGATGGAAGACCTGAAAAAGGTGAAAAATACCATTAAGACGAGAATCTTATACTAATCTCTTACCTATTTGTGGAATACCAACACGGGTACTTTGGAATATAGAGCCATCATCCGGGTATTGCTTTTACTAAAGATGCGCTCCATTAGCGTCTTCTTATGTGTGGACATGGCTACCAGGTTAATCTGATGATTATCGATGTAACTGTCCAACCCTTCTTTAATATTATCCGCGTCAATAAAATCCCATTTTATCTTTTCTGCACCAAAGGTAGCATTAATCGCCTCGTACAGGTTAGCATCTACCGGCTCATAATGCCCGGATGTATTGATGTTAACAATACATACCAGTCCGGCGCCAATAACCGAAGCAAAGTCAAACAATTGCTTTAATACCGGTGTATCGTCTTCGTGTAAACTGTCTGTATAAGCGATATGTGCAATTCCATTAAAGGTATAATCTTTTGGAACGAGGATGATTGGTTTTTCAGTACGCTGCATCACACTGGAAGCATTACTGCCTATTAATTTATTCAATATGCCGCTGGCGCCGGTGGTACCCATCACAATCAGGTCTACATTCAGCTCATCCGCGATATCAATAATCCCGTCTGTCGCCAATCCCATCTTCACCGTAGATTCAGCTTGTATGCCTTCTTCTTTTAATCCGTTGGTCAGCAGTTCCATACCTTTCAATGCTGCCACCCGTATCTGCTCCATAATTTCTCCCGGCATACTGATATCCGGATAGGAATAGTCCGCCACCGGAATAGAATAGAAGTTTACCAGATGCAGGGTAGCATTACCCTTCTTTGCTATATCCTTCGCTACCTCCAGCGCCTTATTGGCCGTTTCTGAAAAATCAACAGGAACTAAAATCGTTTTCATGGTGCTTGTATTTTAATTGCAAGTAAAGTTATATCATTTTTTATCCTTTCCAAATGATTATTATCATTCAGCATCCGCTTTTATAAAAATTCAGGCTAATTTCATAAAACAATTCCTTAATCTTCTCGAAATAACAGAGCGTTTGCTTTTCGTTATCTTTGAGCATCGAATTTTATCAATAATGATCAATCTAATTTTGTTTGGCCCTCCGGGAAGCGGTAAGGGTACACAGGCTGTAAAAATTGCAGAAGCATTTAATTTACTGCACATCTCCACAGGCGATTTATTCCGTTCTGAACTGAAAAATGAGACACCTCTGGGTATGGAAGCGAAAAAATACATGGACAAAGGTGAACTGGTACCGGATGAAGTCACCATCGGTATGTTGTCTAACAAGCTGGACGAATATGCCGGCAAAGTGGATGGTTTTATCTTTGACGGATTTCCCCGTACACAACCTCAAGCGGAAGCCTTAGACAAATTACTGGATTTAAAAGACACCGCTATTTCACTGGTACTGGCTCTTGATGTTCCGGAAGATGAAATCGTAGAACGTATCAAAGAACGGGGAAAAACCTCTGGAAGAGCCGATGACCTGAACGATGAGATTATACGCAACCGTTTTAAAGTGTATTTAAAAGAAACTGCACAAGTGGCGGACCATTACAAAAAAGCCGATAAATTTGTTGCTTTGAATGGTATCGGCACCATCGATGAGATATTTGCATCGTTAAAGGCTGAAATCAGCAAACTTTAAGCATACAACATATAAATAGAAAAGACCTTGAAGGTTAACCTTCAAGGTCTTTTTATTCATTATCTTTGTTCCTTTAATTGATTACCCTTATGGAATCCAACTTTATTGATTACGTAAAACTTTTTGTCCGTTCCGGCAACGGCGGTGCGGGTTCCGTGCATTTCCGAAGGGAAAAGTATGTTCCGAAAGGCGGGCCCGACGGCGGCGACGGCGGACGCGGAGGCCATATCATTTTAAGGGGCAACAAACAACTCTGGACGCTTTTACATTTAAAATACCGCAAACACATACATGCCGACAACGGCAACGGCGGAGAAGGAGGCCTGCGCTCGGGCAAACAGGGCGAAGATATTATTCTGGAAGTGCCTCTGGGTACTATCGCAAAAGATGCCGAAACCGGCGAAAAGGAATTTGAAATCCTGGAAGACGGGCAGGAAGTCATCTGGCTGGCGGGCGGCAGAGGCGGACAAGGCAATAACCACTTTAAAACAGCTGTCAACCAAACTCCGCGCTATGCGCAGCCGGGAGAAACCGGCAGCGAGGGATGGAAAATACTGGAACTGAAAGTGCTGGCAGACGTTGGATTGGTGGGTTTTCCGAATGCCGGAAAATCAACGCTCCTTTCTGTGGTGAGTGCTGCAAAACCGGAAATCGCCAATTATCCGTTTACAACGCTAGTTCCGAATCTGGGCGTCGTGGCTTATCGAGACAATCGCTCCTTCATCATGGCGGATATTCCGGGTATCATCGAAGGTGCGCATGCAGGTAAAGGTTTGGGTGTTCGTTTTCTGAGACATATAGAACGCAATGCCTGTTTATTGTTTGTGATTCCCGCCGACAGCAATGATATTAAAAAAGAGTATAAAATACTGGAAAAAGAGCTGAAGCTCTACAACAAGGAGTTGGTCAATAAACCCAGAGTGATTGGCATCTCCAAATCTGATTTGCTGGATGAGGAACTGAAAAAAATGCTCGCAAAAGAACTTCCCAAAAAGATTCCGCACGTCTTCTTTTCTTCGCTCACTTCTGAAAACATTATGCCTCTGAAAGATATGTTGTGGAAAATGATGAATGCTTAGACGGCATCCTCCTGTCCATCATTTTTCTTATCCGTATCGGAATCTGTATCCTCCGACAGATTGCTGATTACCGGATTTTCTGTTTTGGTTTCGTCAATTTCCGTAATGATATTTTCATCCAGTTTTACTTCAATATGATCTGGCGGGGTTGAAATGGCTTGTTCTTCCGGCATTCTGTTTTTTGCCTGTTCCCGTTCTTCTTTGGGAATATAATCTGCGCCATAACGGCGCTTCAGGATGCGCTCCTTTCTTTCCGCACTTCGTTCACTCACCGATTCTTTCATCTCCCTGTATTTTTCTTTCCATTCTGTATCCCTCAGCTTACGTGCCTCCTTTTCTTCTTCCGTTTCCTCTCTGAGGATTTTTAATTTTTCAGGATGAATCTCAAAAGAATCGTTGACAGGAATTTCAACTATCCACCACAATACTTTGATTTGTGCCTTACCGACACTCTGCATAAGAATATTCTGCGACAGGAGGCGGGATATAGCCTGAAAGATGGACGTAATGATACTTATTTCGGATGTGGTTGTCAGCAATTCATCGCTGTTGCCTTTTATTTTTTTGGGGTGAGTATAACTCATCCGTCCTACCTTCAATCCGTCCCTGTTTAGCAAATCTGTCTGAATGGAAATAATTGTTATAGGCAGAAAGAAAGTATTCTGGATACGGATATCCGTTTCGGTAACCACTTTGGTCAATCCGATTTCCTTTGTCCTTACTTCCACAATGTCAATCATCTTGCCCCGTGATGCTCTGGCGACGATAAATGCCTTTATCCGGTCTGTTATTTTCTGCAGTATGCCCATATGTTGTATAAACTATTGTTAAAATAGAGTATCTGCGTTGTTTAGCAACCAAACTTAAGTTAAATTTAAATCAAATAAGAAATTAAATATGGAACATCTTAGCACGGTAATAGCCATTCCTGTCTTCTTACTTTTGATTCTGATAGAATATTTTTCGACGAGGAAAGCACATCCCGAGTATTACCGGCTTAATGACGCCCTGACAAACCTGAATGTTGGTGTCAGTCATTTGTTGTTTAAACTGCTGACTACCGGGTTGATGTTCGGCGCTTACGTATGGGTGAAAGATCATTTTGCACTGGTGCATCTGACCGGATTTTGGGCATATGCCATCGTCTTCGTATTATTCGACTTTTGCTTCTACTGGGCACACCGCTATGGCCATGAAATCAACCTTTTCTGGGGTGCGCATATCGTACACCACCAGAGTGAAGAATACAATCTGACCGTGGCACTTCGGCAATCCTGGATACATAGTTTGCTGGCATTTATTTTTTTCCTGCCCATCGCGTTTCTAGGTGTTGATATTCTGACATTGGGTATCGTTGCCAGCCTAAATTCTTTTTATCAGTTCTGGATTCACACCAAAGCCGTGCAGCGAATGCCGAAGTGGTTTGAAGCCATCTTCAACTCACCGGCACACCACCGCGTGCACCATGGAGTGAATCCAAAATATATTGACAAGAACCACGCTGGCATGTTCATTATCTGGGACAAAATGTTCGGCACCTTTCAGGAGGAAGAAGAAGAACCAACATATGGCATTACCAAGCCGATGAACAGCTGGAACCCTGCCTGGTCAAACGTACATTACTATGTGGAAATGTATCAGTCAGGCAAAAAGATGAAAAATATAAAAGATAAACTGAAATTAGTTTTTGCACGACCAGGCTGGCAGCCCGATTATTTGGGCGGTCAAATAAAAGTAACCGAACCGGATGTCCGACACCAAAAATATGATCTGCAGGCCGCCAGCAGAGGATTGAATATTTACGTACTGGTGCAGTTTGCTTTTATCATCATAGGTTTATCCGCTTACTTGTACCATTTTGAAAAACTGTCATTGTTCTTTCAGGTTCTGGCATTTGCCGTACTCATGCTTTCCACAGTGATTTGCAGCGCCATACTGGAACAAAAAACATGGGTAAAATATGCCGAATACTTCCGGCTGATGCTGGCCATAGTGGGATTAAACTCCCTGTATTATATCAACTTCAACAGCTGGTTTTATGTCGTGTTAATTCCATCGCTGTTGATTACGGCATACTTTATCGTGTGGTACACTATGAACATCCATAACCGGCACCTGATAAAGGAAATGGCTGTAAAAAGAAGCTAACTCACTTCACCGGAAAGTTTAAGAAAATCTTTAGTCACCGGCGGTTTGTACCAGATATCTCCAAAAATTATTTTAAGCCGGATGCGCCAATTCTTATTGTGTTTCCATTCATAAAATAACTGCTGCCATCCTGATAATAACAAAGAAAGCGGATTCAGTCGTATGGAAGGATTATTCGTCAACCCAACCGGCGGGCGTTCTTTATAGGGTGTTCTGAAAGTACCGAACACAAAATCCCAAATACAAAACCCACCGCTGCTCAGGTTAACGGCATCGTCACCGGGCAATGCGCTGTGATGCACATAATGTATGGTACCATTGGAATGTGGCAGAAATAACATCATCGACAACCTGGGCCGTTTGCTGAAAAACTCATAGTAATAAGTGGAATGGTTAAAATATTGAGTGAAAATGTACAGTATGTTATAGGCCAGAAAATATTCAAAAAGAGCATTATGGTAAAACAACTTGTTGATACATGCCAACAGTAGTGTTTTAGGTATGCCCACAAATAATTTAGGGAACACATCCACAACGCCGACACCCATCGGATGCATATGTTCTGCCGTATGATGTATGCGATGATTGACCAGCCAGAGAAACCGGGATTTATGATCCAGCCAATGGACGCCGTACTCGAAGAAACTGCTGACAAGAATAGTAAGGATAAAAGCACCGAAAGGCGGCAAGTACAACAGTGTAGGAACCAGCGCATTAATTCTGTTATTTATCCCGGCGAAAATGTAATCTATGATGTATGTATGTTGCTGCAGACCGGCATCTGCATGGACTAAAGACGCTGTAAGCATTGTACTCTTTTGTTCCAATCCCTGCACATGGATGGCAATATAATGGAACAGACTTTTAATGGGTATCTGGGCAAGTTCGAAGATAAAATCTATAACGAGCAAGAGAAGCAATGTTGAGCTTAAATGAGCAAAAAAAACAGGAAGAAATTTATTCATTCGTCCGGTTCGGCGTATCCAGAGAAAATCAAGTATACTTATACATGTACCATAGATAACAAAAACCACAGCGATTCCAATAAAGAAAAGATGTTCAGGATTATTTCTATCAAAGAGCAGTTGGCTTAAAACGATATGCTTTTCCTTAATTAGTATGGTAAAAGAAGAAGCGTTATCAAAAAACAGATCGAAGAACGTAAATGAAACAGATGCTACAAAAAACACGACCGTGAATGTGGAGAGTACACGAAATAGTTTAGGATGATTCTCCAAAAAGTCTCTGTAATCGAATGCAAATAATCTTGACTTCATCCTAAATAATAATCTTATTTATCAATCAAAAAAAGGTGCAAATTAAAATTGAATAGGTGTAAGTTGAACACTAAGGATTAGAAATTCAAACTTATGCATTTAAAGATAGTATTTAATCTAATTGCCTCCTATTTTTTAGTGCAATTTCGGATACTATAATATATACTTGTCTGTCTAATTTTCTATATAAACCCGGTTTTATTTAGTAGCTTAGAGTATGTGGAACAGGTTCATTATACTCTTTTTGTTTATTAATCTCCATATGGTGGTTGTAGCACAAACGGAAAATACTCCGAAAAGAAAGTCTTTCTTTTTAGGAAGACACCCCGATTACCACCGGTTTTATGTGGGCATCCGCTTTCCTCAAACGTACTATTTTAAATCCGACCTGCACCTTTGCGGCAAGGTACAACAATCAGATCTGAGTTTTGCCAACTTTGATGTAACTATTGCCGATATCAGATGCCACGATGACGGATTTGTCTATGGGGCGCTGTTCCGCACCATTCTCAAAGGCGCTGTAGCACCTCCGTATGTTATTGCTTTTGGATACAAATTCAAGAACTCTAACTTCGGCATTGCGGGCAGGGTGATTCATTTTAAACAATTTATGACACACGGACAAAGCAACCGCATCAATGGTACCGTTGGTTCAGATACCTATCATAACTACTATGGTTCCGCACCGTTTCTGCTCAACTACGAAAACACAGACGGACATAATATTTGTACCATCGGCCCGGAATTCACCTACACGTTGGTACGTTCTAAAAATACAAATCACTGGCTGGATGTAACCGGCATGCTGGGTGCCTGCATTTCCTATCCAAGGACAGATGCGACAGTTATGACGCCGGACAGCACCATTGTCAGACGCAATAATAATTACAGGGTATCCGGAGGAGGTATCTACTTTGAATCAGGCTTTATGGGAACCGTTTGCAACTTCCTTACTTTTATGCTGGAGTGCAATTTTACCATCATCCGAAATTCCAATATGAACATCATTAACAACGGGATTAGTAACTTACACGGAAGCCAGACAATCTCTGCGTTCAGTTGGAGTTCCGGCATTGCCCTCACCGTACCTGTTAAACCATTCAAAAAAATAAGGGCAGAAAAAACAGCATCAAAAGGAAAGAAAACCTGAAAAACACCTGCAATAACATGGAACTGATAATTATTATTCTGTTCCTGTACCAAATCCTTAAGAGTGTCTGCTGTCATTGTTTTTGACACAACTCTACCAACACACCATTGGTCGTTTTGGGATGAAAAAAACAAACAAGTTTATTCAACGCTCCTACATAGGGTTTTTCACTCAAAGGCTGAAACCCTTCACTTTTCAGACGATCCATTTCCGTATAAATATCCTCCACCTCAAACGCCACATGATGAATACCTTCGCCTTTTGACTGCAGAAATTTGTGTACCGTACTCTTTTCTGATACCGGCTCGAGCAACTCCACTTTGGTGTCTCCCAAAGCAAAGAAGGAAACGTTTAGCTGTTGGCTTTCCAGAAATTCATGATGAAACGGTTCTCTGTTGAAGAGTTTGGCAAACAAGTCATTGGATTGCTCAACATTCTTCACCGCGATGCCGATGTGGTCTATCTTTTTCATATCAGACATGAAAATACTAAAATGCCATTTATTTGAGTTTCTTTTTTTTGTTTAGATATTTTTATTTTTTGTTAAACAAAATAAAATAAGACATGTTAATAGAGAAAAACAAATCCAATGAAAAATAAACTACCAGTGAAATCATTATTACTAATACTCGCAGCAGTATTAACCAGCAGTTGCCTGCCAACCAACCTGACACCTATCACTACAGCTCCTACCACTATCGACCTGTCTCGATATTCCGGAAAATGGTATGAAATAGCATCATTGCCGCAGGTGTTTTCGTTTGGCGCAAAATGTATAACCGCAGAATACTCCTCTAATCCGGACGGTTCCATTAAAGTATTAAACAAACAAATCGGTGCAGATGGGCGCCCTTCACAAATAGAAGGCCGTGCCACTGTAGAGGCAAATTCCGGAAATACCAAACTGAAAGTAGCATTCTTCGGAGCAGAGCCGGCTAATTCCAATTACTGGATTGTTGAAATTGCAGACGACTATTCCTATGCCGTTGTTTCAGATCCCACCAAAACAACTTTCTGGATTCTCAGCCGCACGCCTCAAATGGATGAAACTTTAGTGCAAGACATCATTAACAGATGGGCAGCCTTCGGAATCAATACCGCACTCATTAAAAGAACGGTTCAGGACTGCTGGTAAAAAAACATACCTCAATACTCCTATTTAGTGCCATGACTTTGTTATGGCATTTTTTATTTCATAAATAACTTTACAATTAGCTATTTTTGAACAACTGATTTAATGCCGCAGCAGCAATGATATACCTGGATTATAATGCCACCACACCCGTTGATGCAGAAGTGCTTAACACCATGCTGCCTTATTTCTCGGAGAAATTTGGAAATGCAGCCAGCAGTACACATTTGTTTGGCGGGCAGGCAAAGGATGCCGTGGAAACCGCCCGGGAACAGGTAGCAAAAACCCTCCGTTGCGAAGCACAGGAAATCATCTTTACGTCCGGCGCTACGGAAGCCATCAATATCGCTATTAAGGGCGTCTATCACCTGTATCACCATAAAGGTAATCACATTGTCACCGTTGCTACCGAACATAAGGCGGTACTCGATACCTGCAAGTTTCTGGAAACGAAGGGTGCACGAATTACCTATCTGAAAGTGGATAACAATGGCCGGTTAGATTTGCAGGAATTGGACAATGCGATAACGGATTCAACCATTTTAGTAGCGGTTATGTATGCGAATAATGAAACCGGAGTTTTACAGGATATTCGGGGCATTTCACAAATCGTGCATCGTAAAAAGTCTATTTTCTTCTGTGATGCCACACAGGCGATTGGAAAAATACCCGTTGATGTACAGCAGGACGGTATAGACCTGCTTTGCCTGTCGGCTCATAAGCTATATGGCCCAAAAGGAGCAGGCGCTTTATATCTTCGCAGGAAAAATCCCCGGGTAACGATGGAACCTCTGATACATGGTGGTGGGCATGAACGTGGCTTGCGTAGCGGAACGCTAAACGTGCCAGGAATCGTAGGCCTGGGAAAAGCCTGCAGTATTATTCACCTGAATAATAGTATAGAGGAAAATAGAAATTATCTGGAAAGCGAACTGATTCAAAAGTTTGGCAATAAAATTACCATTAATGGCAATAGCTCGCCAAGGCTGCCCAATACTTCAAATATTACCTTCCCAATAAAGGCGGTTGATATTATCAGGAACACCAAAACAAAAATGGCGGTTGCGACCGGTTCCGCATGTACTTCAGCAGAAAATCTTCCTTCCCATGTGCTGACAGCTATGGGCTTATCCAAAGAACAGGCGGAATGCTCCATCCGCTTTAGTCTGGGAAAAAACAATACCTTGAAAGAAATGGAAGATGTGCTGAAAATGCTGAAACTCATTATTGTATAAGACAACTTTGTGTCTCAGTATAAAATTGAAGCTCTATTTTTTTCTGATATATTTTTCTGTCTGAAGTTCCAGGTACTTCCAGCTAAATACGATAGTATCCCCGTCATTAGATAAAAAATACTTGGCAGGGCGCTCATCGTTAAACTGAATCATATCGTCCGAATTATCCTTAAACAGTGTATACACGCCACCTCTCGGGAGTGTATTCTTTTTGGTATGCGTTTCGTAAAAAGTATTATCTGCTTTAATTTCAAGTTCAATATTATCTCCCGTACTGGAAGGGGTAGACACACCATGTCGCAATCCGCAGCAATCTGTTTCTATCCAGTTCCAGACGCCATTAATATTCTTGGGTTTTGGAGGTTCAATCCACTCACCGGGTTTTTTGGGCTTAGGCAACTTGGGCGGTTTGCCTGAAAACAACTGGGATGCAGCCGACAGTAAGATTAAAATAAAAAATAGCTTTTTCATACCTTATATTCCATGTAAAATTATAAAATTTGTATCATACATTAACCCAACAGCAAATATCTTACCAAAAATGAATGAACCTGAAAAACTGAGAATCGATAAATGGCTGTGGGCGGTTCGTATATACAAAACCAGAACATTGGCAACGGATGCCTGCATCGCGGGCAAAATAAAAATAGACGGAGTAGCCGTAAAACCATCTTATCTGCTAAAAGCCGGCCAAACCATACACATAAACAGGCAAGGGGAAAAATGGATATATAAGACATTAAAACTGATTGAAAAAAGGGTGGGCGCACCTGTAGCTGTCACTTGTTTTGAAGACCTTACTCCGCCTGAAGAGAAAAATAAACTGCTCTTTCCGTCAGTTTTTTATGAAGTCAGGGATAAAGGTGCAGGAAGACCTACCAAAAAAGACCGGCGCGAGATTGATAAATTCAAGGATGCTGATGATTAAAGTTGTCTAATCTTTAAATATTGATAACACATTAAACGGCATTTAGCAACCTTTTAACAGTAAAAAGTAGTAATTTTGTTTTAAATATAAGTTTATGTTTGGAATGCACGGACCGGAATTATGGTTCATCTTAGCGATAGTGGTACTGCTTTTTGGCGGAAAAAAAATACCGGAACTTATGCGTGGTGTAGGTAAAGGGATTCGTGAATTCAATGCCGCTAAAGCCAACCTGCAAGATGAATTTGAGAAAGGGATGAAAGAAGAAGACCCTAAAAAACTACCGGAAAACAAATAACTTAAAATCTGCCGATTGTGGAAGTGTACAGATCTCTGAAGAAGCTGCAAGAAGATTTATATGATAAAAAAATTACTGTCCGGGAAATCACTTCACATTATCTCTCCAACATTCAGGCAAATCAGGAAATCAACGCTTTTATAGAAGTATTTGAATCCGACGCATTAGCCACAGCTGATAAAATTGATGCAAAAATAGCCCTGCAACAACCGGTAGGAAAATTATTCGGACTGGTTATTGGCATCAAGGACAATATCGTTTATAAAAATCACCGTTCTACCGCCGCATCCCATATTCTGGATGGGTTTGTATCTCCCTATTCTGCTACGGCAGTAGACAGGCTGATAGCAGAAGACGCCATTATCATCGGTCGTACCAACTGTGACGAATTTGCCATGGGTGGCAGCAATGAGAATTCCTTCTTCGGGCCGGTTAAAAACCCCATCGACCAGACCAGGGTTTCCGGTGGCTCTTCGGGTGGTTCCGCCGCAGCTGTTGCAGCCGACCTGTGCATGGCGGCATTAGGCTCCGATACAGGTGGTTCTATCCGCCAGCCAGCCGCCTTTTGCGGGATCGTGGGCCTGAAGCCTACTTATGGGAGAGTTTCCCGTTATGGACTGATGGCTTATGGTTCTTCCTTCGATCAGATTGGGCCACTGACTCATAATGTTGAAGATGCCGCTTTAATACTGGAAGTGATTGCAGGCAGCGACGAATATGATGCCACCTGTTCACACCAAACCGTACCGGCTTATTCAGCAGCGATACCTCAAGAGAAGAAATATAAAATAGCCTATTACCAGAATGCCGTCGAGCATGCCGGCATAGATGCTGAAGTCCGGCAAGCGTGCTTAGACGTGATTGATGTGCTAATAAGTAAAGGACATCAGGTGGATGCCATCCGTTTTAATGAACTGGATTATATTGTTCCGGCTTATTACGTGCTTACTACGGCAGAAGCATCCTCCAACCTCTCCCGTTTTGATGGAGTGAAATACGGTTTTCATGCCAAAGAGGCACAAGATCTGGAACAAACGTATAAACTCACCCGCTCACAGGGCTTTGGCAAAGAAGTACAGCGGCGTATTATGAGCGGCTCTTTTGTGTTAAGCGCCGGTTATTATGACGCCTATTATTCCAAAGCGCAGAAAGTACGCCGTATCGTAGCGGAAGAAACATACCGGACATTAACTGACTACGATTTTATCCTTTGCCCTACTGCACCCACCCCGGCCTATAAGATTGGCGAAGTGTCTGATCCTATCACCTCTTTTTTGGGAGATATATTTACTGTTCAGGCTAATATTGCGGGAATACCGGGAATTTCTTTGCCTTTACACAAAACAACTGCAGGCCTTCCCATCGGTATTCAGTTTATGGCAGGAAGATGGCAGGAAGAAAAACTTTTATGTTTTGCACAGGAAATAATGAAGCAGATGATAAATTAATTCACTGATTCCCATACAATTACAACTGTTTTTCTTAAAAATTTCTAAAAAATCGGTATCCGCCGGAAATAAAAAGGCATTTTCCCTATCTTGCGAAAATGTGCGTCAGAAAAATTTCCGCTATCTTCCTTTCCATCGTTTTTTGCTTAATCTCAATAAGCGGAAAGGCACAAGTTTCTGCGCCATCTCAGTATAAAGATGCCTCCAGCGACTTAGTTATTCCCACAGAAGAACAATTGCTCAAAGACGACCCCGATCCTATTGTTCTCAGCGCGCAGATTTCCGTTCGCCTCAAAAAAATCCAGCATATCATTCCACTCGATTATAATGAACATGTACAGACGTATATCTCTTACAATACGAAAAGGAAAACGCATATTTCCAAGATGCTGGGCAGGGCAAAAAAGTTTTTCCCCGTTTTTGAATCCATATTATCTGAATACGGTGTACCGGATGAGATGAAATACCTTGCGGTGGTGGAGTCCGCACTGAACCCGTTTGCCGTTTCGCCTAAAGGTGCCAGCGGTCCCTGGCAGTTTATGTATAGTACTGCTTTGCGCTATGATTTAAACATATCCAAGCGCGTTGACGAACGGCGGGATCCCTACAAAGCCTGTGAAGGTGCAGCACGGTACCTGAAAGAAATGTATGACCTATATGGAAACTGGCATCTCGCTATAGCTTCTTATAACTGCGGCGCGGGAAACGTCAACAGGGCAATACAGAAAGCCGGCGGGTCTAAAAATTTCTGGGATATCCGTCCATATTTACCGGCTGAGACGCGGGCCTATGTTCCTTCGTTCATCGCTATAGTCTATGCGATGAAATATGCGCAGCAATACGGGATAGCCCCTCTCATTATTGAGCGGGAACCAACGCAGCGCGTTACGGTCAGAGAAAAAATTACGGTGAACGATTTAGAAAGTCTGTTAAGTATTCCACGCCAGGTTATCATTGATGAGAACCCGTCATTATTGACCACCCTGATACCGGCAGATTTTACGCTCAACTTGCCCACATCAAAAATCATCGCTTTTAATCAATACCAGGATTCATTGTATGTAAAAGCGGAAGATGTTACTACCGCACAAAAGCTGGTGGTTCCAAAGGTAGTAAAACCGGAAAGTTCACCTAAAGAAATGCCATCAACAGCATGCCTTGATGAACAACTGCCGGCTGCAAAAGAAGATTTTAGCACCCAGCCCATTGTGAAGGGGCAAAAACCGGTAATGCAAAAAAATACGGTCATCGATAAAAAGGATGAAGAAGCCACTTCTCTTTATCAGAAATTAAAATCCAGACTCTTAAAATCAAAAGAAGAGAAAGTAACCGCATCAAAGACACCGGATACAAAAGGAAAGAAAACCGTCGACGCAAAAGAAAGTACACCTGCCTATACAAAGAAGCAGCAAAAGAAAGAAGAAAAATCCAAACCGGAAGAGAAAGCAGCGAGACCTGCAAAAATAATAACACCTGAATTTATAAAAGAAGATGATGACAACTACAGAGTAGCCGTTTATACCGTAAAGGACGGAGATAACCTGGGCTATATCGCATCCTGGTTTCATTGCAAGGTGAAAGAAATACGGAGATGGAATGAACTGAATGGGAATTTTATTGATGTGCATGATGAATTGCTGATATATGTCCACAGGAACGATTACAATAAGTTCGTGCGCTTTAATTATTTAAGCAACCGCCTGAAAGACTTGCTCAGTGCACGGATACAAACTCAGGAAGAAGCAGATGCGATTACCAATAAGGAACTCGCAAAAGACAGCACTCCGCTGGTTGACAAGATTAACCCAGTAAAAATATTGTCGAAGCGGAAAGATTGTTATGAAATGTATACCATACGGTCAGGAGAAAACCTTTGGACAATCGCGCAAAAGTATGACGATGTATCCGTTCAGGATTTGATGCAATGGAACGGGTTCAAAAAGACACCGATCCTCCACAAAGGAGATGAAATCAAAGTACAAAAAATAGAATGTGAATAGACCCGTGGTTCTCCGCTGTTTTTTTATTCTACAAACCACCCCAACCTCCATTGATAAGCATGTCACATATCTGTATAAATCAGCTATGAAATAGTAACTTTCTATATTATTTTTGATATTTTTGTCGAAATCAAAACACCCGACGGCATAACCATATTCTATGTACGCTTACCTGAACGGAAAAATCACTTTTAAGACACCCACTCATGTATATCTGGAGTGCAATGGCGTAGGCTATTTCATCCACATCTCCCTGACCACTTTTTCTCAGATGGAACATACGGAAACGATTAAGCTGTTTACTCATCTGGTAGTCCGGGAAGACGCTCATTTACTCTACGGATTTTATACGGAAGAAGAGAAAAATATGTTTCTGCATCTGATTTCCGTTTCGGGTATCGGCCCGAATACGGCAAGACTCGTTTTATCGTCCATGTCAACGCAGGAATTTCAGAGGGCAATAACACAGGAAAATGTACGTTTAATACAATCAATAAAAGGGATTGGACCTAAAACTGCCCAACGTTTAATTTTGGAGTTAAAAGATAAGCTGAAAAAAGAACCCCTGCAGGATGGGATGGATATACCGGCATTGACCGGCAGCCACTCAGTGATGAACGATGAAGCCTTGGCCGCGTTGAATATGCTCGGATTTCAGAAAATACAAGCGGAGAAAGCTATACAAAAGGCTTTAAAAGAAAGCCATCCGGTTCAGTCCGTAGAGGAATTGATAAAATTAAGCTTAAAAAATTTGTAGATTTGTAGCACACACTTATAACTGTTAGTGAGAAGAAGATTTTATAGTACTTATATAAGTAGGATTGTATTTTTTGCTTTAGTGTGTAGCAACCTGAAGGGTTTTACCCAATCCGATAGCTCCAAATCCGGCCTGCGTTTTCCAATACAAGATAGAAATACGGACTTCTACAGCACTAAACCGTCCACCACCATCGATTTAAAAGATCCGAAAATCATTACCCAGAAAGTCGAGTATGACCCTAAAACGAATAAATTCATCGTCTATGAAAAAATTGGCGACACCTATTATAAGGCACCGACCTACATGACCTATGATGAATATCTTCAATATTCCAGCCAGCAATCAGAACAAACCTATTTTCAGCAACGCTCCAGAGCCATTGACCTTGCCGAACGAAAAAGTAAACAGCCTTTTCTGTATCAGGGCCCTGAATTGTTTAACCGTTTTCTGGGCGGCACCAAAATTGAAATCAAACCTCAGGGTAATGTTGATGTTACGGTAGGTGTTAACTCGCAACGAACAGACAACCCTGTCCTGCTTCAAAACCAACGCAGAACTGTCAATTTTGATTTTGACATGAATATTCAGCTCGGATTACAGGCTTCTGTGGGCGATAAGATAAAATTAGGCATCAACTACAATACCAAATCCGGATTCTCTTTTGAAAATCAGCTGAAATTAGCTTACAAGGGTAAAGAAGACGATATTATCCAGGCACTGGAATTTGGTAACGTGAGCCTTCCGTTGCGCAGCGCCCTTATCAAAGGCCCTCAGAATTTGTTTGGTATGAAGTCGCAGTTGAAATTCGGACGATTGACCATTACCAACATCTTATCGCAGCAAAAATCAAAAACGGAAAGTGTTCGTATTGAAAACGGGGCGCAGACTAAAAAATTTTCCATCAAAGCGGATGAGTATGAAGATAACCGACACTTCTTCATTGCGCAATATTTCAGGGATACCTATGAGCAAAGCCTCAGCCGTTTGCCGTTTGTAGGTGCTCAGGTTGTTATCAACCGCATTGAGGTTTGGGTGACGAATAAGACCCGTCAAACGGAAAATGTCAGAGAAATTGTAGCATTTCAGGATTTGGGTGAAATCAGCAAAGTATATAATCCTTCTCTGCTTACCGGAAATGCCAACCCTTATCCTGAAAGCAATTCCAATAATTTATACAACATAGTAACGAATGGCGCCAATGCCCTTAATTTCCGCGACCCAAGCAGATGTATCAGTTTTCTGGAAAGTAACGGCCTGCGTTCTGTTGATGATTTTGAGAAAACAAGCGCACGGAAATTAGCGACCACGGAATATTATTTCAATCCGCAATTGGGCTATATCTCTTTAAACCAGCAGCTTCGTCCGGATGAAGTATTAGGGGTGGCGATTCAATACACGGTCAACGGGAAAGTCTATCAGCTCGGTGAATTTGCAACAGATTTGCCACCATTAGCTGACACTACCAAAACCAAAGACCAGATTCTGGTATTAAAATTATTGAAGGCTTCTTCCGTCAGAACTACAGAACCTGTTTGGGACCTGATGATGAAGAATGTCTATTCTCTCAATGCTTATAACATCAGCGATGAACAGTTCTTTTTTGACATTTACTATATCGACCCGGGTGGAGGGCAAAAACGCTATCTGCCGGATGGCGGCAATATATCAGGCGTTCAGCTGATTAAAGCGCTGAATCTCGACAATGTCAACAACCAGCTTGACCCGCAGCCGGACGGACGATTTGATTTTATTCCAAACGTAACCATCAGCCCCAGGAACGGCAAGATTTATTTCCCGGTTCTTGAACCATTCGGCAGTTCCTTAGGCAACGCCATCGGTGACCCTGCCATTGCATCCAGATATGTTTACAGATACCTTTATGACACAACTAAAACAGCAGCCACCCAGTTTCCGGAGTTCAACCGGTTTGTAATGAAAGGTTCTTACCGCGGTACAGACAATAGCACCTTCAGACTACCCGGAGCATTTAACCTTCCGCAAGGATCCGTGAGTGTGAGCGCGGGGGGGAATTTGCTGACAGAAAATGTAGATTATACCGTAAACTATGGCATCGGCGAAGTGGTGATAGTCAACCAGGGTGTCCTGAATGCCGGAGTACCTATCGATATAAAATTTGAAAATAACGTGTTATTTGGTGTAGTCAACAAAACACTGATGGGCACACGGCTCGATTACACTGTAAACAAGAATTTTACAATTGGCTTCACCCATCTTCATTTGGCGGAAAGGCCGTTTACACAAAAGGTAAACTTCAACGATGATCCCGTTAAGAACAATGTTATAGGCTTAGATATTAATTACTCTACGGAATCAAAAGGATTGACAAGGGCCTTCAATAAGATTACCGCACAGGACCTAACCGGTGCTTCCAAAATATCGGTATCTGCTGAGGCGGCGCATTTCATGCCGGGACACTCCAAAGCGATTAATGTCGACAACGCCGGAACCGTTTATGTAGATGACTTTGAAGGTGCGAGTACAAATTTTGATTTAAGAGGAAGTTTCCTGACCTGGTCATTAGCCTCCGCGCCAAAAGGTATGCCTGACAGATTCGGTGCAGAAAAATTCCCGGAAGCCCGTTTAAGTGATAGTTTATCTTATGGGTTCAACAGGGCAAAATTGTCGTGGTATTCCATCGACCCCGTATTTCAGGGAGCTTTAGGCTCCAACCCGCTGGACGATGCAACTGCACAGGCTACCAAAGACAATATTTATACACGGCAATATTTTGAACGGGATGTATTCCGCAACCGTGAAAATGCCACTATAAACAATCCTCCGCTTTTCACACTGGATTTATCGTATTTCCCGGACGAAAGAGGCCCCTATAACTTTGAAACCACGCCTACCGCTTACTCCAGAGGGGTGGCTGCCAGCGGAAAGCTAAACAACCCGGAAACAAGATGGGGCGGCATCATGCGTACCATCGAAACCACCAGTGACTTTGAAGCAGCCAACATTGAATTTATTCAGTTCTGGGTGTTGGATCCGTTTAAATTTCCGGGTGGCAACAGAAAAGGAAACCTGTACCTGCAACTCGGAAATCTGTCTGAAGATATTTTAAAAGATTCCCGAAAACAATATGAGAACGGACTGCCACGCCCCAATGCAGCTACTACGGTAGATACCTCCTCCTGGGGTGTTACGCCTACCATTCAGAATGCATTAACCAATCAGTTCGATGCTGACCCGGATGTCATCAGAAAACAGGACGTAGGCCTTGACGGGTTAGATGATGATGCGGAAAAGAATTTTTACGCTGGATTCATTTCCAAGCTATCTACGGTGGTAACAAATCCGGATATATTGACAAAGGCGAACGATGACCCTTCCAATGATGATTATATTTTTCACAGAGACGCGCGGTTTTTAGCCAGTGATAATGTTATCACCCGTTATAAGGATTTTTCCAACACACAGGGCAACTCTTCCAACAACCTGGTGGGCGGGAATGTAAACGGCAACTCGAAAACACAACCCGACAATGAGGATTTAAATAACGATAACACCCTCAATGAAACGGAAGAATATTTTCAGTACCGCGTCGCATTTGATGAATCCAGCCTTGCCAATTCCCCTTTTATTGCGGACAAGGTAGCGGTTCCTTTAAATGGAAATGACTCCGCATACTGGTATCAGGTTAAGATTCCCATTAAAGAATACGAACAAAGAGTAGGTAATATCTCCGATTTCCGTTCCATTCGCTTTGTCCGGTTATTACTGGCAGATTTTGATCAGGCGGTTACATTGCGCTTTGCTCAGTTCTCATTGGTCAGAAACCAATGGAGGCGCTACGATTTATCGCTGGCTAATCCGGGGGAAGAATTGCCGGGTGATGATGTATCCAATACCGACTTTAATATTTCCTCTGTAAGTGTGGAAGAAAACTCCAGCAGAAGCCCTATTCCCTATGCGATACCGCCAGGTATAAACCGTGAGCAAAATATCAGCGGATACAACAACGCCTTACAAAACGAACAGGCTATGAGTTTGCAGGTATGTGAACTAAAAGACGGAGATGCGCGTGCCGTTTACCGGGTCACTAATCTTGATTTACGCAACTATAAAAGAATTAAATTATTTACACATGCCGAGAATTTTCCGGGTGATAAAGGAAGTTCTTTCCCGATTAAAGACAATGACATCAGCGCCTTCATCAGAATCGGCTCTGACTTTACGGAAAACTATTACGAGTATGAACTCCCGCTGAAAGTTACCTTACCGGGCAATTACAATACAGAATCCGATGCGGATAAAAGATTAATATGGCCTGATTCCAATCAGATGAATATTTTACTGGATTCCCTTACGAAGGTCAAACAGATTCGCAACCAGAGCAATGCCTCGCTCATACTGCCGTTTGATGTTACATTGGGAAACGGATCAAAAATCAGCATTAAAGGTAATCCCGACCTGGGTGTGGCTTCCGTGTTTATGATTGGTATAAAAAATCCTAAACGGATTATCGGCGAAAACGATGCAACAGATGACGGATTATCCAAATGTGCTGAAATTTGGGTTAATGAATTACGTATGTCCGGGTTTGACGAACAAAGCGGATGGGCTGCGATGGGAAGGGTTGATATGCAACTCGGAAATCTGGGTAATCTCGTATTAGCAGGCAATATGCACACCATCGGATACGGAGATTTGGAACAACGGCTGAACCAACGCTACCGAGATAATTACTACCAATACGATATTGCCGCAAATCTGCAGTTAGGGAATTTGTTGCCGGAAAAAGCGGGATTGAAGATTCCTGTCTACACCCAGTTTTCTCAAACCATTAGCACCCCTCAATACGACCCGTACGAACTGGACGTAAAATTAAAAGACAAATTCAGCACCATAGACGCTGATCCGAATTTATCAAAAGCCCGTAAAAAAGAGCTGAAAGACTCTGCAAGATATGTTGCACAGGATGTGACCACCATCAAAAGTATTAATGTCACCAACCTGCAGAAAGTACGAACCAATACGGAAAGACAGCCACGTGTCTATGACATTGAGAATTTCAATCTGTCATATGCCTTTACACAAACAGACAGGCGCAACCCGGTGATAGAACAAGAGAGGATTACCGTACACAGAGGATCGCTGGGCTGGAATTTTTCTCCAAAACCATTATCATGGCAGCCATTCAAGAAACTGAAGAACAACAACATTCACCTGCGGCCGGTGAAGGAATTTAACCTGAGCCTGAAACCTAATAATGTCACCTTCCGAACGGACATCAACAGGCAATATGCATACTCCAAAATCAGAGACATCGGAAATGACGGTCTGGTCATTCATCCAACGTTTGACAAATACTTCACCTGGGATCGTTTTTGGAGTATTAAGTACAATATCACGAAATCTATTAACCTGGATTTCACGGCTACCAACAAAGCGCGTATCGATGAACCCGCAGGTGCACTGGATACCAAGGCAAAACGCGATTCCGTATGGCGCAACTTCTGGAGATTCGGCAGAAACATTAGTTATGAGCACATCTTTAACGCCTCTTACAATCTGCCTTTGCAGCTGTTCCCTTCGCTAGACTGGATGAGTGTCAAGGCCCGTTACAGTGCCAACTACTCCTGGCTGGCATCACCATTAGCTTTAAAGAGCCTGGGCAATACCATTCAAAACGGTCAGGATTATCAGATCACCGCTGATGTAAATTTCAAAAACTTATACCAGAAGGCTAAATTCTTAAAGCCCTACACACAACCTGATCTGAGAAAAACAAAACAGGAATATAAGGACGCTTACTCAAAATATGAAGAACTGAACGAACAGGCCAAAACAAAAATCATTCAGAAGAAAGAAGAGATAGAAAAGAAAATTCAGGATATAGAAATCGCTGAGAAAGACACCTCCAAAACAAAAGAGGATATTAAAAAACTGATAGACGACAAGAAACGCCTAAAAAATGATTTGCGGCAGTTGAAAGTGGACAAACGCAGATTACTCGAACCTGCCAATCCGACTTTAGATCCGATTATACGGCCGCTCCTGATGTTGCAACGAGCATCTTTCAGCTACGATGTAAAAAACACCACCTTACTTCCCGGCTTTATGGCTACACCGTTGCTATTCGGCCAGGATTTTAAAAACAAAGCTCCGGGAGCTGGATTCCTGTTCGGTGCACAGCGGGATACCAACTGGCTGAATAATATAGCGGCAAAAGGATTGATATCTTCCGACACCACCATGAATTATCAGTTCATTCAGACCCGTCAGCAATCCTTCAACCTTCGTGTTTCTCTGGAACCATTCCGTGATTTCAGGATAGATATCACCATGCAGAAGACACAAGGTGAAACGTATTCCGAATTTTTCAAGAAGACTTCTGCAAACGGTCCTTTCCAACACCTTACTCCACAGGTTACGGGAAATATGTCGATGTCGTTCCTTATGCTGAACACCATTTTTGGAAAAGTGGACAAGAACAATTTCAGCAACGCCTTCTATAAATTTCAGGAATTGCGCGAAGTATACTCACAGAAATTCGGTTCATTGAATCCTAACTCTACCGGTATATACATAAATGACAGCATACAGCTGCCGAATTTTAAGGAAGGATATGGCCCATTCTCTCAGGACGTACTGGTACCTGCATTGATAGCCGCCTACACCGGAAAAGACCCGAGCAAGGTTCGACTGAATCCTTTAAAAACAATACCATTGCCCAACTGGCGCGTTTCTTACAACGGAATAGGTAAAACCAAGTGGGGTAAAAAACTGTTCACCTCCTTTAACATCACACACGGTTACAACTCAACGTTCAGTATAGGTTCTTATATCACCAACTTAAAATACGTCGGCACGCCGGGCTATTTTAACGAAGACCTGTTTGTGGTGCCACAGGAAATTGATTCCTTATCCGGTAACTATTTCTCGTATTACACCATTCCGCAGGTCACGATTACAGAACAACTCTCTCCTCTTTTGGGTGTCGAGATTGCCTGGAAAAACAGTTTAATTACCAATTTTGAATTTAAAAAATCCCGTACTCTTGGATTAAGCTTATTGGATTACCGTCTGACGGAAACCCGTTCCACCGAATATGTGGCTGCGTTAGGTTATAAACTGGCAAAATTCAAATTGCCTTTTAAAATCAGAGGGAAACGAATTACACTCAACAACGATATCAACCTGAGGGCTGATTTTTCATACCGCGATGACAAAACAGTCAATTACCGCTTAGACCAGAATATCGCTGAACCGACGAGAGGGCAAAAAACCATCTCCCTTGCCGCTACAATTGACTATGTCATCAACAACAAGCTGAACGTTCGGTTATTCTACGATTTCAGAAAAACAATTCCGGCCACATTGGCTTCATATCCTACCCGTTCACACAGGGGCGGCATCACATTCAGGTTCTCTCTGACACCTTAACACCTCCATTTTTTTCTTTTTACTTACTTCAAAGCATTCCGATATTTCAGCGGTTTTTTTATAAGATTTGCAATAAAAAATCTTACATTCGTGAAAAATAAGTAAAAATGAATTTTCCTGCTGAATTAAAGTACTCTAAAGAACACGAATGGCTGCGGGTAGACGGCGATACCGCTACAATCGGCATCACAGAATTCGCTCAGAAAGAGCTGGGTGACATCATTTATGTAGATATTGACTCTGTGGGCGATACCGTCGCTAAAGATGCCATTTTCGGCACCGTTGAAGCGGTAAAAACAGTATCCGATTTATTTATGCCGGTCGGCGGCGAAGTCATTGAATTCAATGAAGCCCTGAAAGACAAACCGGAACTGGTCAACTCCGACCCGTATGGCGAAGGCTGGATGATTAAAATAAAAATTTCCAGTCCTGACGAAACTGCTTTATTGTTAGATGCTGCTGCTTATCAGGCGCTCATCGGCTAATACGTTACAAGCCTGCCAGACTGTAGCAGACAGGAAGTGAGCACATGATGGATAAAAAAATATTCCGATTCTATTTGCCGGCTATTTTATGGTCGGCATTTATTTTTTTTCTTTGTTTCATTCCCGGGAGTACATTACCCCATGAAGACTGGCTGGACAAAATCTACTTTGATAAAATTGTGCATGTCTTTCTCTACCTGATTTTTTTTCTCTTAATCATGAACGCCCGCAAAGAAGGCCGGGTAACGATAGTACATTTCATATCCGCCGGATTTATCTGCCTTGCACAAGGCATTCTCATTGAATATATTCAGGAATCTTCGCTCATCCGGGGCAGAAGTTTTGACGTAAGGGATATCGTGGCTAACGCAGTCGGTGTGGTGGCAGGCATCATCACAGCATACGCAAAACATAAGACTAATTAACTTTATTTTCTGCACTATTTTTGATATGTTTAATTCGTGAAAAAAATTGCCTTCCTGCTTACCGTTTTTTTATCTGTCAATAGTCTTGCCCAGAATGGCGATTATGACGCGTTTCTGGCAAGACAATTCTTACAGAACGGCGAAATAGCGAAGGCAGCCGAATACTATGCCGGGTTATACCGTGAAAATCCCGATGAATATTATGAAGCATACATAAGCGTACTTGTACAGCTTAAGGATTTTGAAAAAGCGGAAAAGACCATCAAACAGCAATACAAACAATCAGGCGGCAACCCGTTGTATATACTGGATTTGGCTGATTTGTATCTAAAACAGAACCGGGATGCGGATGCGGAAAAACAATTTTCCAAAACTATAAAAGAACTGAAACCGGACAGGTACACCATCAGTCAGATAGCGGATAAATTTATACGTCTGAAGCAGTTGGACTTCGCACAGAAAACCTATCTGAAAGCAAAAGAAATATTAAGGGATAAATCCGCTTTCAATTTAGACCTGGCGAATCTGCTGTTCCTGAAAAACGATATCACGGGCATGATTAATGCCTACTTGGATGAAGCGCCTTATCAGGCAAATGATTTGATATCCATTGAAAATGGATTGCAGAAAGGGCTGACTGACGAAAAATCAAAAGACGCACTGGAAAAAGAATTACTGTTGCGCATCCAGGCGAACAAAACGTTGTTTGCATATCAGGACCTGCTGGTATGGCTGTATATGCAGCGCAATGATTTTGACGGCGCTATTTTACAGGCGAAGTCACTGGATTTACTCAGAAATGAAGGCGGCGAAAACCTTATGCGGATTTCTAAAACGGCAGCAGAACAGAAAGATTTCGATGCGGCTATAAAAGGCTATCAGTACGTCATTAATAAAGGCGCAAATTATCCGTGGTATGTCAGCGCCAATCTGGAGCTCATCAATGTAAAAAGGGATAAGTTAGTCAACTCTCCCAACTATAGCAAAGAGCAACTGCTCTCTCTAAAACAAACCTATCAGCATTTCATCAGCACCTTTAAGAATGAATACACTACCACATATGCCATTCTGGAACTCGCACAACTGGAAGCCTTGTATATTCACAACATAGATTCCGCCATTGCCCATGTCATTCCGGTTTCGGAAAACAACCGCGCACCCAAAGACCTGCTGGCAAAAGCAAAAATGTACTTAGGCGATTACTACCTGATTGCAGACCAGCCCTGGGAAAGTTTGTTGCTGTATACACAGGTGGAAAAAGAACAAAAGGGAAATCCGCTGGGCGAAGAGGCTAAATTCAGAAATGCAAAATTAGCCTACTTTAAAGGCGACTTTGAATGGGCGCAGACACAATTAAAAATCATTAAAGCGAACACTTCGGAGTTTATATCCAACGATGCCATTGATTTGTCCGTATTTATTTTAGATAATCTGAATACGGATACTATTGACTACGCCCTGCTGAAATTCGCCAAGGCTGATTTATTACGCTATCAGAACAAACTGGATGAAGCGGAAGATACGCTGAATGATATCACCAAAAACTACAGCGGTACCGCTCTGCAGGACGATATACTGTATCTGAAATACAAAATAGAGAGAGACCGCCAGCATTATGACAAAGCCGCGGAATATCTGGAGAAGATAGTTTCTTTTTACGGAGATGATATTTTAGCAGATAACGCCATTTTTTATCTGGGGGAGCTGAACCAAAAGTTCCTGAATAACGAAGAGAAGGCAAAACAATATTATGAAAAAATTATTCTGGATTACAAAGACAGCACCTTTGCCATAGAAGCCAGGAAACGCTACCGGAAACTGAGAGGTGATATATGATGACTGCCGTTTTGGCAAATATGTGTTCGGAACTATTTTTGCAGTAACTTTGTTAAATCAAAAAATAAAAATTATACGATGAATGGAGTGTATTTAATATCGATTATTATCATGGGCGTTAGCTGGTTGGTGAGTTTTACCATGCAGCGCCGGTTCAAGCAATACTCACAAATGCCAATCCGCCTGACCGGAAAGGAAGTAGCCGAAAAAATGCTGCGCGATAACGGCATCTTTGACGTACAAGTAGTTTCTGTTCCGGGGGCACTGACCGACCACTATAACCCGCTCAACAAGACGGTGAACCTGAGCGACTGGGTGTATGCCCAATCCAATGTGGCCGCGGCTTCCGTAGCTGCACACGAATGCGGGCACGCCGTACAACACGCTACTGCCTATACCTGGCTGAATATGCGCTCCAAATTAGTACCGGTAGTGCAGATTTCATCTCAGTGGGTGCAATGGGTCATTCTGGGCGGCTTTGCCGTGCTGATGTTCACGAAAGGCGCTGTGCCTTGGGTATTGCTGGCCGGAATCATCTTGTTTGCCTTAACAACCCTCTTCAGTTTTATCACGCTGCCTGTGGAATTTGACGCTTCCGCACGTGCCCTGAAATGGCTGGACAGCACACAATTGCTGGTGGGCGAAGAATACGACAAAGCCAAGAATGCACTAGGCTGGGCTGCCTCCACCTATGTGGTAGCGGCATTAGGTTCTCTGGTGACACTGTTGTACTATATTTCCATTTTTGCCGGTGTAAGACGCAGAGATTAATACGAAAAGTCTTTAAACTATACTAAGCCACCTCAGAGGTGGCTTTTTTGTTTATTCAGCAAGTAACCCAAATTACATTTCTACTAGCAATGGTTCTTGTTCTCACGATTTCTATAAACTATGTATAAATAAACAAAACCGAAATCTAAATTCCAACAGGTTTTATCCGTCACCACGTCGAAAGGACACCATGCGCCGTAAAAAATCTTTGTCCATTCAAAACCTCATTTTCAAGCAGTTGTGTTAAATCAATATAAAATATTTAGGGTAAATGTTGGTAATTCAACTACTAAAAACTACCTTTGCAGTCCAATTTTAAGGAAAAAACAGAAAATTTCAATAAAGTGAATACATTATCGTACAGAACCAAGACAGCTACGCCGAAAGACATCGTGCGTAAATGGTATATTGTAGATGCTGAAAACCAAACACTTGGACGTCTCAGCTCTGAAATTGCCAAAATTTTACAAGGTAAAAACAAACCTTCTTACTCCCCTAACATTGATACCGGTGACCACGTTATCATCATCAACGCGGAAAAAATTCATTTATCCGGTAAGAAATTAACGGACAAGGTATATATCCGCCACACAGGCTACCCGGGAGGACAACGTTTCATGACACCGAAAGAAGCGCTGGCTAAAAAACCGGAGTTCGTGTTGGAAAACGCCATCAGCCACATGCTGCCGCGTACCCGCTTAGGAAGAGCAATGTTCAAAAAATTACATGTGTTTGCAGGAACGGATCATCCGCATACCGCACAAAAACCGGAAGTTTTAAAATTCAAATAAAATATAAATGGCAAAGGAAACAATCAACGGATTAGGACGTCGTAAAACAGCAGTTGCTCGTGTTTATTTAAAAAACGGCAAAGGCACCATTATCGTTAATGGCAAAGACATCAATGAATACATCGCATTAAAACAACTGGTAGACAGAGCTCTGAAACCACTGAACGTGCTGGATGCCGCTTCCAAATTTGATATTACCGTAAATGTGAAAGGCGGCGGTATCAAAGGACAGGCGGAAGCCATCTCGTTGGGTATTTCCCGTGCTTTGGTGAAAAACGATGAGACAGTGAAACCTGCCTTGAAGGCAGAAAACCTGATGACTCGTGACTCACGTATGGTGGAGCGCAAGAAATTCGGTAAGAAAAAAGCTCGTAAAAGCTTCCAGTTCAGTAAACGTTAATCTTCAAAAATTTATAAGAATTATATGGCAATGTCTAAATTATCTCAGCAAGAAATGTTGGATGCCGGAGTACACTTCGGACATTTAAAGAAAAAATGGAATCCTAAAATGTTACCCTACATCTTTATGGAGCGGAAGGGTATCCACATCATCGACTTGAACAAAACACAGGAGAAGTTGGAAGAAGCGGCAGCAGCACTTCGCTCTATCGCCAAATCCGGCCGGAAAATATTGTTTGTCGCTACGAAAAAACAAGCGAAAGAGATTGTACAGGAAGCCGCCAAGCAGGTAAACATGCCTTTCGTTACCGAACGCTGGCTGGGTGGTATGCTGACGAACTTTGTTACTATCCGAAAATCCATCAAGAAAAAACAAAACATCGAAAAGATGTTGGGTGATGGCGCATTAAACAACATCACGAAGAAAGAAAGATTAATGTTGGGCCGTCAGCAGCAAAAACTGGACAAAGTATTAGGCGGTATCGAAAACCTGCCTCGTATCCCGGCTGCGCTTTTCTTAGTGGATATCACTCATGAACATATCGCACTGGCAGAAGCTAAGAATTTAGGCATCAAAACTATCGGTGTGGTGGATACTAACAGCGACCCAACTAAGGTGGACTTCGCTATCCCTGCAAATGACGACGCTACTAAATCCATCCAGTTAATTACCAACTACCTGGTAGAAGCAATTAAAGAAGGATTAGCAGAACGTAAGAAAGATAAGGAAGAAGCGGATGCAAAAACAGAGCCTGAAACAACAGCGGCAGCAGAAGCAGAGACAGCTGAATAAGCAAAAAAGAATACGGAAAGGCAGTAAACAATAGAAAGGTTACTGCTCTTCCATTTTCAAATTAACTCATTTTCAAATTTTCAAATTAATATGTCAACCGTAACTATAACAGCAGCAGAAGTAAATAAATTAAGACAAGAAACCGGCGCCGGTATTATGGATTGCAAAAAAGCATTGACAGAAACCAACGGTGATTTTGAAGCGGCTATTGATTACTTAAGAAAAAAAGGCGCTAAAATAGCAGCCAACCGCGCTGACAGAGAAGCCAACGAAGGCGTTGTCATTGCGCTGACCAGCGAAGACGGTAAATTCGGATGCGCTGTAAACTTGAGCTCAGAAACAGATTTCGTGGCAAAAAACGAAGATTTTATCAATTTAGCAAAAGCTATTGCCAACGTAGCATTAACCAACAGAGTTAAAACACTGGAAGAGCTGAATAATGCACAACTGGACGGCGTGTCTATCAAAGACAAATTGCTGGATACCTTAGCGAAAATCGGCGAAAAGATAGAATTGAAAAAATACGAAGTAGTAGAAGGCGAAGGCGTAGTTTCCTATATACACATGGGCTACAGAATGGGTGTATTGGTGCAGTTGAACAAAGGCCTGAATGATGACATCACTACTGCTGGGAAAGACGTAGCGATGCAAATAGCTGCCATGAATCCGGTAGCAGTAGATGCAAGCGGTGTATCAGACGACCTGAAAGAAAGAGAGAAGGCGATTGCACGTGAGAAAGCGATAGCAGCTGGCAAACCGGAAAACATCCTAGATAAAATAGCGGAAGGCGCGGTGAACACCATGCTGAAAGAAAATACCTTATTGCCACAGGCGTTCGTAAAAGACGGCAGCAAGACGGTAGATCAATATCTGAAATCCGTGGACAAAGATTTGACGGTATTATCGTTCAAGCGAGTGACCTTATCGTAATAAAAATTAAAAAGAGAACATTAAGTTCTCTTTTTTTTTGTCTATTTTACAAAATACGTGGTAAATTTGTTGTATGAGTTTGAAAGACCATATATTAAAAGACTTGAATGCAATACAAAATCCACTATTGCTTCATCAATGTTTTGAATATATTCAAAACATAAAGAAACTGGAAAACGCCGCCCCCAATAAAGATAAAGTGTTACAATTTGCCGGATTACTTTCAGACAAGCAGGCGGTAGCAATTACAAAAAGTGTTAACGAAAATTTCAACTCAATAGAGGGCGAATGGTAAAACATATTGCAATTGATACAAATATCGCCATAGCATTGTTAAACAATCAATCAACAATTTATTCTGTCATAAGCAAGTATGATATAATTTATCTTCCAATTACAGTTTGTGGAGAATTATTATTTGGTGCCAAAAACTCTAAACTTTCTACAAAGAACTCAAAGCGATATCTTGAATTTATCGAAAGCTGTGTATTATTGGATTCAAACTTAGTGACTGCCGAAAATTATGCTTCAATCCGGTACAAACTAAAAGAGAAAGGAAAACCAATTCCTGAAAATGATATTTGGATTGCAGCAATCTGCATGACTAATAAAATTCCATTATTTACTTTAGATAAGCATTTTCAGTATATTGATAATTTAAAAATCATAACAAAGTAACCATCCACATGAATAAACCTATCAAACGAGTACTACTCAAACTTAGCGGCGAGGCCCTGATGGGCGACCAGCAATACGGCATTAAAGCGGACACACTCGGACTCTTCGCCGACGAAATTGTAGAAGTAATCAAGGCCGGCTATCAGGTAGGTGTGGTGATAGGCGGCGGCAATATTTTCCGAGGCTTGCAGGCCGGCAATATCGGCATCGAGCGTTCGCAAGGGGATTATATGGGTATGCTTGCCACCATCATCAACGGCATGGCGCTGCAAGGCGCTGTTGAGTCTCGGGGTATTTATACCCGATTGTTATCCGCGCTGAACATCTCACAGGTTTGCGAACCATATATCCGCCGCAGAGCGGTGCGTCACCTCGAAAAGGGCAGATGCATCATTATGGCGGCCGGCACCGGCAACCCGTACTTTACCACCGATACAGCGGCGGCATTACGGGCCAACGAAATTGAAGCGGATGTTATTCTGAAAGGCACCAGTGTAGATGGTATTTATTCCGCAGATCCTAAAAAAGATCCGAATGCCACCAAATTCGAATCCATCAGCTTTGATGATGTTTTGATAAAAAATCTGCGCGTCATGGACCAGACAGCTTTTGCTTTATGTAAGGAGAATCATATGCCAATCATCGTTTTTAATATTAAGGAAAGGGGCAATATTCTGCGTATCCTGCAAGGCGAAAAGATTGGAACGTTGGTGAGCTAAATATATTTTAGATTTCAGATTTAGGATTTGAGATTTGTAACTTTTCAGTACACTGTGTCCTTTCGACGAGGAACGAGGAGAAAACTTGATATAGTATTGAGTAGTGCGTATTAAGTAGTGAGATTTTTCAGCATCTACTCATTCTCTTCTTCTTTATTTTATGATTTGAAACTTCTTAGTTTCAGTCATTCGATCGTTGCTAATCTGTAACATGTATATCCCTGCCGGAATATTCACAACATTGACAGTTGTCTCAGACGGAGTCAATTTTCCGGAAGCTATATTCTTTCCGGTAAAATCATAAATCACATATAACGTATTCTCTGTTGTCCGCATTCCGTTGAATCGTATTGTAATGGACGTATTAGCTGGATTTGGATAGACTGTAATGTCCGGCGATGATAATAATACTGTTGGGTTAAACGTGCTGCTCAGGATATCCTTATATTTATATATTACAATATCCCCCATAGAAGAATCCGTACAATGATTATTTTGATCTGTCATTACAAATAATTCTCCGGATGCATTATTAAAAAACTTAATATCCCTAAAGTATAGTGCCCCCGGATTATAATCATTAGAGGTAAATCCTAATGGTAATTTTATCTGCTCCACCTGACCATTCGACAAAGTCAGGATAAAATAGAAAGGGGTAGTATTATAGCTGTTGTTATTGGTAGTATCAATATAATCGGCTTTGAACACCATTTTATCGCCGTAATTTAATTTCACATTGGGTATAGCCCATTCTTTGCTGAAATAAACAATACTGTCCAGCACGATGGTGTCAGGCAAAGCAGATGACCACACAAGCGTTCCGAACGCATCCATTTTTTCAAATACATTCCTATACGCAGGAATAGCAAGCCCATCTCCGTTAATAGTGTATTCCTGCAATAATACTCCATCTTCTAATTCAATTGCCAAGACCGATTCTATATTTTCAATGGCATGATGCCATTCAATGTCCCCGGTTCCCTCCGCCATTTTATATAAATATTTAGCGCTGTAAAATGTATCTATATCTGTGATATACTCAACCATCAAAAAGTAATTTGATTTTTTGTCTGTCTCCGGATAGTCGCTCAGATTAAAATCCCAGGGATAAAGATTAACCGAATTCATTACCGGACTAATCTGCATGTTGACATACTGGGCATCAGGATGATTTATTAAAGTTTGTACTGAATATGTCAAGTCATCTTTATTAATAGTGTACAATACGATGGCAGAACGATTCGTGGTATCACTTGAATGAATTGTAATTGTACCTCCCAATACTAAACTCCCATTATCCAATACTGTCAGCAAGTCAAATATATCGGGGTTTTGATTAGACCTACTCAAAGAAACTGTACGCACTATAACGCCTTCTTCAGACAACAATGAAAGATTAACTCCTGTAACAGATGTTTCTAGCAGGTAGAAGTGTTCGTTGGTCTTAAAAACCCTATAGTTATACCCTGAATAACTTTGTTTAATTACTGATTTCGAATTGATATTAGTTCGGTAAAAATTTTTAAATCCCCATGAATTATACCCAAAAGAATAGGGCTGTGTTTTAGAATACTCTACTGCCATCTGGTAAATGCTGTCATTTATCTTGTTTACAAAACAATGTTCAATATCAACTATTGTATCTTTAGGGATAAAAATCAGCGTATCTATCGGGAACGGTTCAACCATCTCTGCTCCATTATCATTTCGCAATATTCCAAACGTCAGAATATTGTTTCGAAGAGAATCATTAACAGCTGCATACGGGGATTGCAGCTGCATGGATTCAAAAAAATTATAATGCAGAATAATCTCGTCACCTAGAGCGCTGTATAAATTATGGATAAGCGGATATCCAAAAGCAGGGTAAATAATACCACCAGACCACGTTGGGAAAATTTCAGTATGTAAGGCTTTTTCAGTATATACGAGTCGTTTACGCCACAAGGTATCTCCTCTCGCGTCTAATTTCATCAGCCAGTTTGAGCCGGAGTAATACGATAATGAATCCACATTATCCCTTTCAAAATATACTGATTGCGAGTTAGAACGTATGTCCAGCAAATATCCTCCAGTGGGCAATACATCAAACGACCGCAGTATATCCGCCCTGCCGCCATCCATACAATGTACCAATGACAATTGTTGTGCTTGCACCATCCCCGACTGAGAGAAAAACAATAAGAATAGGAGTAATATATTTCTGACTTTATTCATCGCAAATCAAAATTATACTATTTTATCGTATGATACAAGTTCAAAAAAATACAGACAAGTAACTATATATTTTGAGAACTGTCATTTGACAACTGTCCGCATTTTATTTTATCTTTGCCAACGAAAATTAACAACGATGGAAGAAGAAGTACAACTGATACTCGACGAAACAAAGGAATCCATGCATAAAGGCCTGAAACACCTGGAGGACGAACTGCGCAAGGTGCGGGCCGGCAAGGCCAGTCCTGATATGCTGCAGGGAATCATGGTGGAATACTATGGCATGCCCACTCCCATCAACCAGGTGGCAGGCATAAAATTACTGGATGCAAGAACATTGTTGGTGCAACCATTCGAACGGAAAATCATCGGCGATGTAGAACGCGCCATCTTCCAGAGCAATATAGGCATCACCCCGCAAAACGACGGAGAGAATATCCGCTTATCCGTACCGCCAATGACGGAAGAGCGCCGCCGTGAACTGGTAAAACAAGCCAAACACCATGGTGAGCAGACCAAAATTGTTATTCGTAACGCCCGCAAAGACGGCAACGAAATGATAAAAGGATTGGTGAAAGACGGATTAAGCGAAGACATTGGCAAAGATGCGGAAGAAACCATCCAGGCATTTACCAACGATCATATTGCCAAAGTGGACAAAATGCTGCAGCTGAAAGAAGAAGAGATTATGACCATTTAAATAGGAATGAATAAAGAATCAGGAATAAAGAGCTAAGATAAGGCACCTTGTTCTTTAATCATTATTCATACCTAATACCTACACTTTTTCGCCTTCCTTCGTCACCAGTTTGTATTCTGCCAGATGCAGAGAGGAATCCTGGATCAATCGAACCCATTTCTTGATCTTCGAATACCAGTTCATCCGGAAGGAGAAAGTATCCTTTTTCATATAGGCATAGATGAACGGATGCACGTACAGCAAAAAGTTCTTAGCCTCATGTGTTTTCAGGTGCATCAATTCCGTTTCAATATTATCGATAATCTGAAGGGGCTGGTCCACTTTATATTTGCTGTTGCCATGCAGCAACGGTTCCCGGGTGTCAATACTGATTTGTTCTTTCATCCGCTGGCGGGTAATTTCCATTAGTCCGAATTTACTCACCGGCAGAATGACGTGTTTCGCCTTATCCGGTTTCATCGCTTCCAGCATCGCCTCATACAGCTTATGCTTGTATTCCGACGATTTCATATCAATAAAATCAATCACAATGATGCCGCCAATATCGCGCAGGCGGAGCTGACGTGCGATTTCCTGTGCCGCCTCCACATTGATGTTAAAGGCATGCGTATCCTGTTCCACATCTCTCTTCACCTTCGGCCCGCTGTTCACGTCAATGACATGCAGCGCTTCCGTATGTTCCAGAATGACATAAGCGCCGCTTTTCAGGGTAACGGTTTTTCCGAAAGCCGTTTTTATCTGGCGGCTGATGTCAAACGTTTCGAACAAAGGTGTTTTGTCGTCGTATTTATTCAGGATGGAAGATTGTTCCGGCGCATGTTCTTTGATATAGGCCTTTAAATCGCCATGCAGGGTAGGATTGTCGGTGATGATTTTTGAAAAGCTGTCGTTCATCAGGTCCCGGACAATGGAGAAAGTCTTGTTCATCTCTTTCAGCAGCAGCTTTGGTGGATTCTGGTAGCGCGCATTTTCCGTCATGATTCTCCACTTGTTCATCAGGTTCTGCACATCGTGTTTCAGTTCATCCTTTCCAACTCCTTCCGCATTCGTCCGAACAACGAAGCCGAAATTTTTAGGTTTTATCTGATGCATGATGTCATGCAGGCGGTCGCGTTCTTCCGGCTTATCAATTTTTTTGGAAATGCCCACCGTATTGGTGAATGGAACCAGCACCACATACCTTCCGGGAATGGATAATTCGCAGGTCAGACGCGGCCCTTTCGTAGAGATGGCTTCTTTGGAAATCTGGAAAATAAGGATATCGCCTTTATCCAAAGCATCCACCATCTGCCCGTTCTTATGAATGGTAGTCTGAAACTCAAAGGTATCCAATAAGTGTGATTGCTCGCCCCTGAATGCATCCGAACTGAACTTTCTGACAGAACGGACATATGGACTTAAATCTGAATAGTGTATGAAAGCATCTTTTTCATGCCCGATATCGATAAAGGCTGCATTTAAACCCGGATTTATTTTCTTTACCCTTCCCAGGTAAATGTCTCCCGCTGCAAAACCCTCCTTATCATAAGCATCCAGATGAAATTCGACTAATTTTTTGTTTTCAAGAAGCGCAATCTCCACACCTTTGGAATTAGCATGTATCACTAATTCTTTTATCATGTGTCTAGTTTAATAGCCGTGCGTGTACATATTTTACCCACACGACTTATGACTTATTTCTTCTTGTGACGGTTCTTTCTCAGTCTTTTCTTTCTTTTGTGCGTCGCGATCTTATGACGCTTTCTTTTTTTTCCGCAAGGCATAGTTAAACTTTTTTACTTTTTAAATTTTTGACGATTTCGTCTATTTCTTTATCGAATTCTTTGTTTCCTACTAGTTGTTTGCACATTTCAAACATCCGGATGGCTTCCTCCGTATGTCCTAACTGCGCTTCGGCTATGGCCAGAAAATACATGGCTTCCGTATTCTGCGGCTCCAATTTCAGCACTTTCTGTAACCGTTCCTTCGCTTTATCGAATTGTCCGGACTGAATAGATAGTCTTCCTAACGCTAATAAAACCGGAATGTTATCAGGAAGGCTGTCCGAGAGCTGGCGCAATATTCCGATTCCTTTCATCGGCTCCTGCGAACCCTGTACATACACATCCGCCAGTTTTATCTTCAATTCCACATCACTTCCGTCAATCCTGACTGCTTCCTCGTAAGAACGGAGCGCAAAGGTAATCAAATTATTTGAAATTATTGAGTCTGAGCCGCTTTTATATACACTTAAAAGTGCATCTCCGGCATTCTCAAATGCGGGTTTTGTCTGGTCTTTTTGGGCATATTGATAGATGTAATACGCGGCTAAAGCAGGATTATGCTGCTCTTTCCAGAATTCAGACAACTGAATACAGGCTTTTTTGGAGATGGCAGTATCGCTTTCGGGCACTTTTAGGGCGGAAACAAGACCGGCCAGTTTTTCCCTGTCCGACGCAGCTAATGCCGCTTCTTTGTTCTTCTCATATGCTTCAAACGAAAAGGATTGTGCATTCACCGGTGTGGTGACATTATCTTTTTTAGCGGTGGTCTTTCCTCCGAAATAAAGTGCTGCTGCTAAAATCAGTGCCCCCGCACCTAATGCTATCTGTCCCTTCTGCACTGCCTTAAATTAACTATTCTTTGTCTTTAAGACGTTTGGCGCTGGATTCTTTAATCTGCTCCACAAAGACTTTAGATGGTTTGAATGCCGGAATCTGATGCTCCGGAATTTCAATGGCTATATTCTTCTTGATATTACGTCCGATTTTCGCTTTACGCGTTTTTACGATAAAACTGCCAAATCCGCGCACATACAGATTTTCACCGTCAGCCAGGGTGTCTTTTACTTCCTTAAAGAAGGCTTCCATAGCTACTAATACGTCTACTTTGGGTACTCCTGTTTTCTCAGAAATGGTGGTGATGATGTCTGCTTTTCTCATGGTTATTGTTTAATTGGACTACAAAAATGCAAAAATATTTTCAACTAACTTACTAATATACACGAAATATCAATAAGAAAATGTGCATGTTACGAAAAATTAATACTGATATTCTATCTGCGCATTTATAAAAAACAAACAGAATCAGGTAAAATTAGGTTTTTTTAATATGGAGAGATAAAAAGTTAATTCTAAATTCCATTTAGTAGAAATATAATCCTGTTTTTTTTACTACTAACTATCAAACTATTTATTCAAACACGTAATTCCGCTTGAAATAAGTCAATAAATTCTAACAGGACTGATTGAAACAGAATCTTATTAAGCAGTATGCTAAAAAGCCCGAACTGCTCTAACGTTCGTTTTAGCATTGTATGGCATGTAATACCAAACTTCATTACCAGGGGACATCCACGCTCTGTTTCCCCACCGTTGCGTTGAAGACCAGTACCATTCAGTAATTCCACGTGAATTTAGTAATGCTTGCATCAAGCGCAATTCTTGTTTGGACGGCAAGAACCAATCGCTATAACCATTGAGCGTTAAGTTATAACAAAGATATGCGGCTGTGTAATCTGCTGTACAGCTATCCAGTATTGCTTTGGTATTTGCTAATCCACTGCCAAGTGAAGTATCTTCAGCATTCGGGATATCCAGTTTATCCGGACAGCTCCAAACCATTCCAGTATCATTTTGTTTTGTCAATGCACATGCAAATCCATGCTGATTGGTAGAATCCAGATAAAAAATGATACCCCCTTGAGCTGTATCGCCTATTTTATACGTTACTACAGGTGTATTTTTGTTACAACTGCATATAGTTATAAATACTGCTAAAAGTAAAAATGCCGGAAAAAGCCAAGTATTGTTGTTTTTCATAAAAATTATTTTTTTCAAATATAGTAATTATCCCAAAGAAAAGTGAAATCGAATGATTTGTCCAAAAAGCCTTATTTTACAACCTTAATGAAATCTTTTTCCCGAAAACTCTTAGAATGGTACGACCCAGGCACCCGAAATTTGCCGTGGAAGAAAACAAAGGATGCCTACAAAATATGGCTGTCGGAAATCATCCTGCAGCAGACCCGAGTAGAACAGGGAACACCTTACTATCTGGCATTTACCAAAAAATATCAGACCGTCAGCAAGCTGGCATCAGCACCGTTGAACGAAGTACTGAAACTGTGGGAAGGACTGGGCTATTACTCGCGCGCCAGAAACCTGCACAGCGCCGCACGCCAGATTGCAGATGAACATAAAGGAAAATTTCCATCCGACTATCATACCATCCTTAATTTGAAAGGCATCGGGAAATACACAGCGGCGGCCATAGCTTCGTTTGCCTACGACTTGCCGTATGCAGTGGTAGATGGCAATGTATACAGGGTATTATCCAGAGTTTTTGGCATAGAGACACCCATTGACACAACTCAGGGGAAACAGCAATTTGAAGCATTGGCAGAAAAGTTGCTGGACAAGAAGAATCCTGCATTGCACAACCAGGCACTGATGGACTTCGGCGCGTTGATATGTAAACCCCAACAACCGCTGTGCGGGCAATGCCCGTTTAGTTCGGAATGCAAGGCATTGGCATCGGATGCTATCAGCCTGTTGCCTGTCAAATCCAAAAAACTGCTTAAAAAAAACCGGCATTTCCACTATTTCGTCCTCTACGATGCAAAAAACATATTCATTCAGCAGCGAACCGGCCAGGATATCTGGAAGGGATTGTTTGAGTTTCCCATGATTGAAGTCCACAGCTCACAGTCCATAATAGACAGTAACCTTCTCCTCAAAAACTCAGGCATTTCTCTCCGTGGGCTATCGACCATCGACCATCGACCAAAATTCACCTGCCGCCAAACCCTTTCTCATCAGTACATTAACGCATATTTTTATGAAATCAGACTGGAAAAATTGCCGAAACCGGGTAAATCGCATATCAAAATTCCCAAAAACACCATTTTAAACTATGCCTTTCCAAAAATTATCCGTACTTATTTGGAAGATAGATTAATTTTTTTATCTTAGATTAACGAATATCCTTGACTGACATCAAAATACGTATATTTGTAATCTAATTGTAAAACTATGAGTGTTAATAAAGTTATTCTGATTGGTCGCCTCGGCAAAGACCCCGAAGTTAGAAAAATTAATGCGACTACCACAGTTTGTAATTTCCCCTTAGCCACCAATGAATCCTACAAAAACCAGGATGGTACTTATACCGAACAGACGGAATGGCACAATATTGTCATGTGGCGCGGTGTGGCCGAAAGGGCTGAACGCATACTGAAAAAAGGCTCAAATGTTTTTATTGAAGGTAAATTAAGAACCCGTTCCTGGGAAGACAAGGAAGGCAATAAACGGTATACTACAGAAATTGTGGTAGAAAATTTTCAGTTGCTGGACAAAAAAGATCCATCTTCGTCGCCACAGGGCACCTCTGAACATAAATCAGAAACAGATTCATCCACGACTTCCGGCGCATTGACGGAACCGAGTTTTGATGATGATTTACCGTTCTAATGGTTTAAAGAAATTTTACAAAATTGGACGACGATATCCCCATACGCTTCTGCTCTCACCTACTGCTCGTAATTCCATGGAATGAGGTATTCAATCCGTTTGATATCACATCCATCTACGAAATCATAAGTATTTTCGTGTTATTACTGCTCACCGGTGTCATGAGTTCCACTGAAGTGGCTTTATTTTCGCTGGACAACAGGCAACTGAATATATTAGAAAGCTCAGGCGATAAAACAGACAAAACCATTCTTGAATTTATTGAAAAGCCAAGAAGGCTATTAGCCACCATCCTGCTCGCCATCACGTTGTTTAGTCTGAGCATCGTATTATTGTTCGAGTCTTTAATCGGTATACTCATCCGGCAGGAATTTCTCGAACATCACGAAACGCTGGAGTTTATTATCAAGGTTTCCTTTGAGACATTCATTATCGTTTTATTTGCCGAAGTGATACCAAAAATATACGCCTCACAAAATAACCTCAAAGTGGCTCGTCTGCTGATTCATCCGATACAGTTTTTCAGCACCCTTTTCGCGCCTTTCGTAAAAGGGCTTATCTTTACATCTAATTTCTTTGAAAAGCGGCTGGAAGGTGTCAATAAAAGCGTTACCGCCAAAGATATTGATGAAGCCATAGACATTACCACCTCTCAGGATAAGAACGACACCGAAAAGAACGATACCCGGATTCTGAAAAGTATCGTAAAATTCGGGAATATCGTCGTGACGCAGATTATGCGCTCCCGCATGGATGTGGTGGCGGTGGACAAGGAGGCTACTTTTGAGGAGTTGCTCAACACCGTTCGGGAGTCAGGTTATTCACGTATTCCGGTGGTAGAAGACAACTTCGACAAAGTAGTGGGCATCATTTATGCCAAGGATTTACTGAAGTATATTGATGCCGACAAAAACTTTCACTGGCAGCAATTAATCAAACAACCCTTCTTTGTTCCGGAATCCAAAAAAATTGACGACCTGCTTGAAGATTTCCAGACCAAACGTGTCCACATGGCCATTGTAGTGGACGAATACGGCGGCAGTTCAGGTATTGTGACACTGGAAGATGTACTGGAAGAAGTTATCGGCGATATCAAAGATGAATTTGATGACGCCAGTGAAATCGACTACAAGAAAATTGACAACTATAATTTTATATTTGAAGGAAGAACCGCATTGAACGATGTTTGTAAGGTATTGGAAATTCCGGGTAATACTTTTGAAGAAGTGAGCGGCGACGCGGATTCCCTGGCCGGATTGATTCTGGAATTAAACGCTGAAATACCGGTGGAAGGAGATGTATTGAAATTCAAACAGTTCACCTTCCTGATTTTAGAAGCAGATAAGACGAGAGTGATAAGGGTGAAGATTACGATAAGTAATTAAACAATGAAACGATTAAATAATGAGACAAATAATACACGCTACATCTATTACAAAACTTACCATTACTACATTATTTTTTTATTTCATTACTACATTCATTCTAAGCTCCTGCAAGGAAAACTACACCCCGAAACGCAACGCCTACTTCCGGATAGAATTTCCGAAGGAACGGACATACACCACCTTCAACAATCCGGCCTGCCCTTTCACATTTGAATATGCCGACTACGGCCTGATACAGAAAGATTCCTCCAACCCGGAAGAAATCAATGCACACCCTTGCTGGTTCAACATTATTTATCCGGAATACAAAGGAAAAATTTATTTAAGCTATACCTCCATTGACCAAAACAATACTTTAGACAAACTCATCCGCGACAGCTACAAGCTGACATTCAAGCATACTGTAAAAGCAGACTATATTGATGAGACACCTGTCCGCGGAAAAAACAAGAATGTGACGGGTATTCTGTATGATGTGGGCGGCAACGCCGCCAGCGGAGTGCAGTTTTATGTTACAGACAGCGCTCTTCATTTTTTAAGAGGCTCCCTGTATTTCTATGCCGCTCCCAATGCGGATTCCATTGCACCATCAATTGCCTATTTCAGAAAAGATGTGGAACATATCATCGAAAGCCTGGCGTGGAAGTAAAATCAATTAGGCATTTTTTGAGTCGCAAAGAATTATATTTGCTTCATGTCTTCTTTGCAAAATAAACCATTCCTCTCCACTCCTGTCGAATACCTGAAAGGTGTGGGGCCGGAACGCGCGGATGTATTGAAAAAAGAAGCACAGATTTTTACATTCGGCGACCTGCTAAAACTCTATCCTTATCGCTATATCGACAGAACACAATTTTACTCCACCCAGCATATTGATAATACACAAACCTATATCCAGCTTAAAGGAAAAATCCGCGACATACGGGAAATCGGCAACGGCAGGGGGAAACGCCTGACCGCCATTTTTTATGACAACGACGGCAGTATTGAGCTGGTATGGTTTCAAGGTATCAAATGGCTGGTCAACAGCCTGGACACCAAAGAAACTTATGTGCTGTACGGAAAACCCAACTGGTTCAACGGCAAGCTGAATATCACACATCCGGAGTTAGAAAAATTATCCGCATTCAACGCTGAAGAAACCGGCACCTTCCGGGCGATGTACAACACATCGGAAAAAATGAAAACGAAAGGACTCGACAGCAAAGGCATTTCCAAACTGATGCAAACACTGCTGCTGCAATTAAAGCCGGAGCATATCACCGAAAATCTGCCGCAAACCATTCTTTCCAAATATAAATTACTGCCTCGTTTTGATGCAGTAAAAAACATACATCTGCCGGCTACACTGGCATTGCAGAGCGAAGCTATAAAACGCCTGAAGTTTGAAGAATTATTCCTCATTCAGCTCAACCTGTTGCAATTAAAAATTCTAAAAAAAAGAGAACCCGGCATCTTCCTCGAAAAAGTCGACAACTATTTCCACCGATTCTATAATGATGCGCTTCCGTTCGAACTGACGAACGCTCAAAAACGAGTACTGAAAGAAATCCGCCGTGATACCTTATCGCACAAACAGATGAACCGGCTACTGCAGGGCGATGTGGGCAGCGGCAAAACCATAGTGGCATTGTTATCCATGCTGATGGCGACGGACAACAGCTATCAGGCGGCAATGATGGCGCCAACGGAAATCCTGGCGCAGCAGCATTACAACGGACTGAAAGAATTATGCGATTCCGTTGGTGTACGCATCGCGTTGCTTACCGGTTCTTCGCGTTCCAAAGAACGCAAACAAGTGCTGAGCGGCATACAGCATGGCGAGATACAGATTTTATTAGGCACACACGCATTGCTGGAAGACGATGTACAGTTTAATAATCTGGGACTCGTGGTGATAGATGAGCAACATCGTTTTGGTGTGGCGCAACGCGCCAAACTTTGGCAAAAAAATACCATTCCCCCGCATATCTTAGTGATGACGGCAACACCCATACCACGCACACTGGCAATGACCTTGTACGGCGACCTGGATGTATCTGTATTGGATGAATTGCCGCCCGGCAGAAAACCTATCAAAACGGTACACCGCTATGAAACGCAGCGCATCGCCGTATTTGATTTTATCCGCGAGGAGATTGCCAAAGGCAGACAGGTGTACATTGTATATCCGCTGATTGAAGAAAGTGAGAAACTGGATTTGGTGGATCTGATGAATGGCTTTGAAAGCATTTCGCGCTCCTTTCCGCTGCCGGATTATAATGTTAGTATTGTACACGGCAAAATGAAACCGGAGAACAAAGATTTCGAGATGGCAAGGTTTGTGAAAGGCGAAACACAGATTATGGTGGCTACGACGGTGATAGAAGTGGGTGTAAACGTACCGAATGCCAGCGTGATGATTATTGAAAACGCTGAACGATTTGGTTTGTCGCAGCTGCATCAGTTGCGCGGGCGTGTGGGCAGGGGTGCGGAGCAATCCTATTGCATCCTGATGACGAGCCACAAACTGACACAGGACGGCAAAACACGCATTAAAACAATGTGCGACACCAATGACGGATTTAAAATTGCAGAAGTGGATTTGCAGCTGCGCGGCCCCGGCGACCTGGAGGGCACACAGCAGAGCGGCGCGGTGGGTTTACGGCTGGCCAACCTTGCCACCGACGGGCCGATTATTGAAGAAGCACGCAATGCGGCCATCGCTTTACTGGAAGCAGATGCCACGATGGAAAAGCCGGAAAACGCCGGACTGAAATACTACCTACAGCACCAGAAAAATAGCAATAGCGTTTGGAGGAAGATTAGTTGAGTAATTAATTTATTATTTAAAAATGGTAATGTATGACGACAGAAGAGAAAGCGAAATTTTTCAGCCATCATATTCCACATAGGCTTACATTATTGAGAGCATTTCGAAATCGTGTTAATGAAGGATATGATTTTAATGACAAAAAGGATATCTACAGATGTTTGAAAGATAGTAATCTAATTGCTGTCCGTTTATTTTTAGAATTTCTTGGGATAAAAGGGATAAAAGAAGATGGCATTTATAAACTTCGTTCTTTCAAATCTAACAATATAAATGATGTACAGGTTGACAGATTCATTGGTAGTTTAATTGAACTAGAAGACATTAATGATTCAGAACAACGGATATTATCAGGTGTCTTCTTACGAGCTAATAAAGAACTTGCTCATTTCACTGAAACATACTATGATGAGTTTAATGAACCAGAAATATTGATTTTTGCTGCAACTATAATTGAAGAATTGCTCAAAAAGCATTTATATGATCCTCTAGGAATTCAATTGCCAGAAATCGACATATAACAAAAAGAGTCCGTTGCATGAGACTCTGCTAAAAAAATGAGTGTGAGACGAAAGAAAAGAACACCACCCGACCCCCCGCCCTTGACAGGTGTTTAGCGTTAGCGTAGCAAGGTAACGCAGGCAAGCGCGTTACCTGTCAACTATAAAGCGAACTCTCGTATCGCTAGGCAAACGCCAACGAGGTTTGCACGGCTTAAGCTAAGCGAACCTCGTTGACGTTGATGCAAAGATGACTGATTCTTCTTACACCTCCCTCTATCCCTCCTCCAGGTGGGAAATCCCGACAGTGCAATCCCTCTGAAAATTTTTATCTTTACTTCAAGATAAACATCATGACTACCGACAATAAAACAGCAGCTTATATCCAGCAATCCGCCAAACAGACATTCAACGAAGCATGGAAATATCTGGATAAGAAAAAACTGAAATCTGGAGATAAAGCAATGTTGCTACACCTCGTTCATACTTCCTTTTATTTATGGCAGCAGGTAAAGGGACATACCGCAACACATCAATCCATTGGCCTCTGGCAGATTTCAAGAGCGTATGCGCATATCGGCGACGGCAGCCTCGCATTGTTATTTGCAGAACAGAACATCAGGCTCTGCAAGGCCGGGAAACCGGACGGATTCTATACGGCCTACGCCCACGAATCGGCGGCACGGGCGCATATCCTCTCAGGCAGCACAGAAAAGGCAGCAGCACAAATCCGGCTGGCATTAAAAGCCATTCAAAATACGTCAGAACAGGAAACCGATACTTTTTTCAAAGACATCACCGAATTAAAAAAGTTGTTGTAGTATTTTTAAACCATGTTTAGCTTAAAAAGAACCACATCGGACAATGCGGATTTCATCGGCCTCGTCCAACTCCTGGATGCTTACCTAAGCGTCGTTGACGGGGATGATCATGCCTTTTATGCGCAGTACAACAAAACCGATAGTCTTAAACATGTGGTGGTTTGCTATGCAGAAAACATGGCAGTCGGCTGCGGTGCACTCAGGGAATATACCACCGACACGGTGGAAATAAAACGGATGTTTGTACTTCCGGAGTCGAGAGGCAAAGGAATTGCAGGCGCTGTTTTAAGAGAGCTGGAAACATGGGCGGCTGAATTGCATTTTACAACAGCCATCTTAGAAACCAACAAAAAACAGACGGATGCCATTCATCTTTATGAAAAATCAGGGTATATAAGCATTCCAAATTACGGCCAGTATGCACAAATAGAAAACAGTGTTTGTATGAGTAAAACGATTGTATCTTAACTCAAAAAACAGCCAAATTAATATCCAAATTTTATCTTTTCCCTGTATATGGTATCATTTTCTGCTCTTTGCCTGTGTGTTATGGCAACTTCAGCAAGCCTTCCCTTTGTATCGCCGGTATATGCATATATGATTTCCAAATTACCATTTATGATTTTTGAGGGCAATTTATTGGTATAATTGGAAACCGGCAACGCTGTAAGTATATTGAAAAGTTCCGCATTACAGGATGGTACACTTCTGAACAGCAATAAATACGGCAAAGCGGGATGCAAACTGTATAAGCCATTCACCAGTGTATCGATGGACTGACAGACATCCGACAGGCGATTCGTCTGAATGAATATACTGTCTGATTTCAGGTTGAATACTTTGGTATAATTATCAGTTCCGGTTGCACCGGTGTATGCATAACTTTTAATACGGTTGGTTGTATCGTACTGAAATGTATATATTGACGGAACACCGGGAGATGGAAGATTTTCCTGATAATATTGCAGCGTGTAGCTGGAAGCATCAAATTTTATTTCCTGATAAGGTGAGCTGCTTCCTCTGTAATTAAACAGGATTTTATTTTCAGCGGCTAAGCGGGAATAATCATAGACATACAGAAAATCATCCATCCGGATACTGTCGAATTTTTCCGTGCTGTCGTTAAAAAAATAATAAATGGAATGTAACGGTGTTTCAGCGGACGTAGAAACATTTACTTCAAATACTTCTATCTTCTTGGGTTGTTTGCTGGTGGTAATCCGGATATCTCTGTCATTCTTTTTACAAGCCAGCGTAAAGACAATAACCAACCAGATATATTTTTGCATGCGTTTTAGTCTGATTATTGAGGCACTACACCATTGCCATATACATTAGGCTTTTTATTCTTAGCGCCCTTATTCGGGTTATTTGGGCTTTTGAGTTGCTGTTTTCGGTTTGCTTCAATTTTTTTCCAGTCGTTATACTGATCGGCCGGGCATCCCACACCTTCATGACAGGACATGACCAATACGGAAAAAATAAACAGGAATAAACCGAGGGTAAGATTTTTACTTGTTGCGTTCATACGATAAAGATATAAAAAGAATAACAGAATTTTCGATTATTGGTTTACGATTGCGGTAGCCTCTATTTCTACAAGCAAATCGTCTGCAATCAATTTTGAAATCTGATACATTCCCGTTGCCGGCTGTATTTCACTGAAAAACTCCCCGTGCGCCTTGCCAATGGCTTCCCACTGAGTAATGTCTGTGCAAAAAATGCGGGTGCGAACCACCTCTTTCATACTCGTTCCATAATGTGCCAGCACCTTCTCAAACTTTTCCAGAATGCATCTCGTCTGCAGGTAGACATCCCCCTTTCCCACCACTTCTCCATTCACACTGGCTGTGGTGCCGGATATCTCGATAATATTTCCAACTTTCACCGCGCGGGCGTATCCTATAATCGGCTCCCACGGCGAGCCTTCGGTAAATATTTGTCTTTCCATGTATTAAAAATAGAAAAAAGTCCAGAAAACTAATCTGCTAACACATCTTTTAATACTTCGTTAACTATTTCAGCCTCATATCCCTTTTGCAGGGCGTATACAAGCAACTTTTGCCGCCTCTTATACGGGTCTGTGTCTTTGACAGACTTTAGTTTTTTGCGCAACAAATCCTCCAGCCGTACCGCATACACACCGTCATCTATCTGCGCCATGGAATATTTTATCTTTTCTGCATCAATTTTTTTTGCTTTTAATTCCATCTCTATCTTCTTTCTTCCCCACTTTTTAATGGAGTTCTTACCGCGAACAAACGCATTAGTAAAACGTGTTTCATCCAAAAAATTGTTATCGGCCAGATAATTCAGATAAAAATCATAATCCTGTTCATCCGCTTTCAGCTGATATAATTTTTGTCTGACCTCCGCCACACAGCGCTCACGATAACTGCAAAACGATTCGAGCTTCTGAATGATTTGCTCTTTTGAAAGGGGAAACGACTTCATGCTGTTTAATACCGGATTCAAATATCCCAGACGGGGTTTCTTTTTGTCTTTATCATAAACCGAAGGTTCAGCACAAATGTCAGAATCAGATATAGGATAACGGGAGAACCCAATGCAATAAATGAGGTATAGATGAAGAACATCCGTACTTTCTTAGAGGGAATGGATAGTTTTCTGCCCAGATATGAGCATACACCATATACGCTCATTTCAATAATATCTCGCAATGACCTGAACTTAAATAATCTGAACGGTTTTTCTAACATAAACTAAAATTAAACAATATTCGCAGATATTTTGCTACCTGTGTTGCTTAAAATCTTATGCCCGATAGCGCATTGCAGGCAACGTTTGAGCGAGCAATAATTGTCATATAATTCCGTGAAAGCCTGACTGTCAAACGCATAATGTGAAGCAAGTCGCACTTCTTCAAAGACAGCGGTTTTGGAATGTTGTTCCGCCGGTATCTGACGAAGCAAATCAATTGCTTTTTCTATAAACTTTTCCGATGAAGTATATTTACCATAAGCATATAACAATGGGATAAAGACATTGATTTGCAATACCGCTTTAAAATCATGTCCCATTTTCTTTGTCTTTAACTTACTCATCTTATCAAAGACATAATGATTGCTCCAATAGTCTGAAACTGCCATTGTCTCGGCTATAGTATCAAATAAATCTTCTTCTATAATTTTATGCAGGAATGGCATCTGCCGGATAAACTGTGCAAAGAAGGCTATTCGAATGGTAGGGAAAGAAACAGGACGTATGCGCAGGAACTGCCATTGATGCTCATACATTTGCTTTAATCCATATTTATGTTTGAGAAACAGGTATTCCTCTTTCAAGGCTCTTGGATAAATTTCCACAAAATCCTTATTCAGAAATCCGGCGACACCAAACAACAGTGCTTCAATCTGAAAACTGTCTGTCTTATGTTTCATTAGTAGTTTGTAATCCAATAACCTGGCTAATTGCTCAAACGGTTCTTTATTGATGTGGCTGCCAAAATATTTTCCCAGCAGCTGATAGCAGGTCTGCTCCCAGTCATTCCCATTAACTGCCAGATTAAACAGTATATCTTCAGACTTACGCTCCAATCGCTCTATGATTAACCGCTCTTTCCAGTGTTCCAGCACAAAATCATCTACGGAATTAATGGAATTCCCGCAAATCAATGTATGCTGTGATTGCATCATCGCCTCATATCTATCCAGTAATATCACGGGTATTCGTCCGTTTAATTCCAATGTTGGAAGATGCGGCAATGGAGTGTCATTAAAATATACTACATGCAAAATTACATTGTCATATTTCCTGTCTTCCTGATGGCCGTGTTGTTTCCAATCAGAAGCATATACATGCAACTCAATATTTCCTGCAAGTATTACATCATCTATCTTTATTCTTGCATTCCAGAAATCCGGGCCGCCATCCGTATTATATTTTCCAAAATCAACAATCTGCAACTCATTTCCAATAGTTGTCTTAAGTTCGCTTGTATTAAATAACTTATACTGCCAGATATAATGTAATAACTGCTCTTTCATATAGTTTTCTTTATTCATTGAGAGACAACAGGTATTACAATTCCATAAATCCATTTCATTTTTAACATTTAAATCTGACCTCTTCGCATCAAGACAAACAAAAAAAGCAATCCATAATGGATTGCTTTTTAAAACATTTATAAGATTTATCTTAGAATGGACACTGTTTACACGGGTCAACCTGCATATCGAAACGTTCGAGGGATTTGAGGTTGATGCTGC
>CAZBED010000002.1:0-482685 GCA_964490845.1 uncultured Chitinophagales bacterium
AATTTAAGTAGTTTTCAATTTATTACTGGCACTATTTTTTGGGGTGGGGACAATGAAACTACATTTACAAATGGACAATATACAGTATCCGACCTTTATCCGAGAAATGTGTTGAAAGATAAGAATGGTTTTATATATGTAGTAGATGATATTGTTGTCGAAAATAAGCAATAATGTGACAACTGATTCACTTAATAAAAAATATAAACAGTAAAGGATTATATTTTTTAACTGCTTAAATCACTTCGGATTTGTTGACCAAATCGTAGCCTCAGGGATGAAGCCGACATCCCGCAGTTCGAGCATGGAAACCATCAGGTGTGCCACATCCTGTGCTTCCAGTTTGGTGGGGTTGAAGTTGCGTCTCGGCCTTCCTGAGTTGGCCACGAAGTTCGTCTGCACTTCGCTGGGGTGTACCATCATTACCCGGATATTGTAAGGGCGCAATTCTTCCCGCCAGCACTCCGTCATGCCGCGCAACGCCCATTTAGATGTTGAGTAGGCGGTACCCATCTGGTGTCCTTTCAATGCAGATGTTGAAGCGACATTGATAATATTGCCATGGTTCTGTTCCATAAAATAGGTGGCGCATTCCCTGCCGCAGAGCATGGCGCCCACCACATTCGTTTCCAGAATGGCTTTGAATTTCTCGGTATTTATATTTTGCAGTAAATCAAAATAGCCAAAACCTGCATTATTAATCAGGGCATCCAACCCGTCCATTTTCTTGACAGCTGTCTTCACCAGTTTCAGCACTTCGTCTTCTTTGGTAACATCTGCGGCTACCGGAATGGCGCCGATATTATCCGCCACTTGTTTTAATGTTCTTTTATTACGTCCGCTGATGACGACTTGTGCGCCTTTAGAAACTAAGAGTTTGGCAGTAGCCAATCCAATTCCCGAATTGCCACCCGTGATAAGAATCTTGGAGTTTCTGATTTTCATACGTAGTTATATTTTCGTTTTCCAATTTCAACGTGAAAGTAAACAATTGCAGATATTACTCATTTTTTCTTTCCCCAATCTGCTGACGCCACATCGCGTAATACAGGCCTTTCTCATCCAGTAATTGCTGGTGATTGCCGGTTTCGATGATTTTCCCTCTTTCCAATACATAAATGGTATCGGCATGCATGATGGTGGATAACCGGTGTGCTATCATTACGGTGATGTGTTCTTTTTTGGCGGCAACGGATTTGATGGTTTGCGTAATCTCCTCTTCCGTTATGGAATCCAAAGCAGAAGTAGCCTCATCAAATACGATGATTTTAGGATGGCGCAGCAATGCTCTTGCAATAGATAAACGCTGTTTCTCCCCTCCGGATATTTTTATGCCACCTTCCCCTATAATGGAGTCGATGCCATGTTCGCTGCGTGCAAGCAGATGCTGGCAGGCAGACTTGTTCAGCACCTCCAGTATCTCTTCATCCGTAGCTTCCGGATTTACGAACAGTAAATTCTCTTTGATGGTGCCTGCAAACAATTGTGTGTCCTGAGTAACAAATCCGATTTGGGCACGAAGTTCGTCTACATCAATATTGCCGGAATCAATTCCATTGTATGATATAGTTCCATCCTGCGGGTTATATAGTCCAACCAACAGTTTTACAAGCGTGGTTTTTCCGGAGCCGGATGGCCCTACAAAAGCGACCGTATTCCCTTTTGTTACGTGAAATGATATATCTTCTACTGCTTTTGTTTTGGCGGTTCGGTGCTGAAAACTTACGGCCTGAAAGGAAAGGGATTCGATAGCATTTAAATGGATGGCGTGCTGCGGTTTCTGTTCGATGGGCGTATGCATCAGCTTTTCAAAATTCTTTAATGAAGCTTCCGCTTCCCTGTAACTCATAATCACATTGCCCATTTCCTGAAGGGGGTTGAAGATAAAGAAGGAATAGAACTGTAAGGTCATCAACTGCCCGACCCGCAAGTGATCTTTAAAAATAAGGTAGAGTAAAAAAAATAAGATACACTGACGCAGAAAATTCACCATAGTGCCCTGAACGAAGGCGATACTCCGTATTTTTTTGACTTTTTCAAGTTCAAGGTGTAAGATTTTTAATGTGGTGTCATTTAAACGTATCACTTCCTGATTGGTTAATCCTAAACTTTTGATAAGTTCGATGTTTCTCAAGCTCTCCGTTGTGGCGCCGGCCAGTACATTGGTTTGCCGGGTGATGGCGGCCTGTACTGCTTTTATTTTTTTAGATAAAATATTAATGCTGAATCCGAGAATGAAAGAAGCAATGAAATAGGCCATAACCATTAATGGATATACCTGTATGGAATAGATGATTACGAATACAATCCCTACAATGGCGAAGAAGAATACATTGATGAAATTTTGCATGAACTTTTCAGAGTCAAGTCGAACTTTCTGCAAGATGTTCAGCGTCTCGCCGCTGCGCTGGTCCTCGAATTCCTGAAAGGGAAGTTGAAGGGCATGTTTAAGCCCGTCGGTATAAACGTCAGCACCGAAACGCTGGATAACGACATTCATAAAATAATCCTGAAAGGCTTTGGCGATACGGCTTACCATGGCCACACTAATGGCGCAGCCAATCAGAAAGAGCGTACCCCTGATAAAAGAGGAACTGGTATGAGCAGAGGGTTTGGTGGCGTATCCGTCAATTATTTTTCCAAAGATATAGGGGTCGAGCAGAGAAAAGCACTGATTGATAATAGCCAGAAAGAAAGTGAGTGCTACCAGCCATCTGTATTTTTGGAGGTAATGTAATAATATTCTCATTCCATAAAGATAGATGTATAAACAATAATAGCATTGCGAAAAGCAGTAAAATAAAAAACACGACCAAGAAGGTCGTGTTTTTTATTTATTCAGAATATAATTTATTGAGCATCTTCATAGGTGTATCCTATACCTTTTTTCAAAGATTGGTTAGCGCTTGCAATACCTGCAATACCGCCGCCCCAGCCTCCATAGCTGCCGCCGCCTGATTTTTGGTCAGATGTCATATATACAAACGGGCAACCCATAGCCGCAGCTGCCTGTAACAGTTTCATGTTCGCTTTTTTATCAGATTTAGAACCACTGAAACCACCGGTACTTTTTCCTTTCACTTCGCCTACTTTCTTCAATCCTACAATTTCAGATTTATCTAAAAGAATCTCCACTTTTTCCCAGTCATCTTTAGATGCGATGACAATTTTCTCAGAAATATTTTCTGTTCTGCCGCTGGAATACTGGATTTTTTCCACCGCCTTTTTACCGATGGTTTGCTCGGCATCTTCGCCTTCATATTTGTAAACGATGGTAAACTCTTCCACCTTTACCACTTTGCCGTCAATGGTTTTTCCGCTGTGCAGAAAAAGTTTGTCAGATGCAAATGCCACTACCATGGCGCATGCAAAAAATACTGTAGTTAATAGCTTTTTCATAGAAATTTAATTATTTAGATTACAAAATTAATAAACATTTCCATTAAATCAACATCTGTGCCAAAAATTGCGTATATCCGAAAACAAAGATAACCCCGACAGGGGTATCATGAATATACAGAATGAATGGTATTTGTGGCTAAGTGCTGATACGGATATTCTTTTGGCCAATGCGAAAGCAGAAAAAAAATAGTATATTTAATTTCCGAACATTGGAACTTAACTATCAGGTTTCTCGTTATGGTGCTATTATTCATCTATTAAAAATCATAAATTATGGCCGTATCCACTATTCTCTTAGCCCTGTTGGTAATTACAGCGTTTTTGTCCTTTGTGACAGTTCAGCAGGGAACCATCGCCGTGGTGACTGTTTTTGGCAAATACCGCAGAATACTCAGCCCCGGTTTAAATTTTAAGATTCCTTTTATTGAACAGATATACAAACGAATATCTATTCAGAACCGCTCCGTTGAACTGGAGTTTCAGGCGATTACCATCGACCAGGCAAATGTCTATTTTAAAGCCATGCTGTTGTATGCAGTAGTCAATACCAATGAAGATACTATTAAGAATGTTGCATTTAAGTTTATAGATGACCGCAATCTCATGCAGGCGCTGGTACGTACCATTGAGGGTTCCATTCGTGGATTTGTTGCGACTAAAAAACAAGCGGAAGTTCTTTCTTTGAGAAAAGAGATTGTAGAAGATGTGAAGGAGCAAATCGATCAGACTCTGGAAACCTGGGGATACCATTTACTGGACCTGCAACTGAATGATATCACGTTTGACGAGGCAATCATCAAGTCGATGGCACAGGTGGTGGCATCCAGCAACCTGAAGGCCGCTGCGGAAAATGAAGGTCAGGCGTTGCTGATTACCAAAACAAAAGCGGCAGAAGCGGAAGGAAATGCGATTAAGATTGCGGCTGAGGCTGAACGTCTGGCTGCCCAATTGCGCGGACAGGGTGTCGCTTTGTTCAGGGAAGAAGTGGCCAAGGGTATGACACAGGCTGCCAAAGAAATGGAACAGGCCAATCTGGATACTTCTGTTATATTGTTCTCCATGTGGACAGAATCAATTAAAAACTTTGCGGAATACGGAAAAGGCAATGTAATATTCTTGGATGGTTCCGCAGAAGGAATGCAGCGTACGATGAAAGAAATGATGGGAATGAACAACCTGATGGCAACAAAGAAATAGAGAGCAGTTGAATAATAAAATTACCTACTCAGGAACATACTCTTATCCTTATACAACTGCCTGAAATACGGGTCGAATAAATCTTTGATGAAGTAAATCGCTTCGCCGGTAGATTTCATTTCCGGTCCAAGTTCCTTGTTTACATTCGGGAATTTATCAAACGAGAATACCGGCTCCTTGATGGCATAACCGGTCAGTTTTTCTTTGAATGTAAAGTCCTTCAGTTTGTGTGTACCCATCATCACTTTCGTGGCAATATTTAAGTAAGGTATCTGGTAGGCCTTGCAAATGAACGGCGTCGTTCTGGATGCGCGCGGATTTGCTTCAATCACATACACTTTATCGCCCTTGATAGCGAATTGAATATTTATCAAACCGCGAATTTCCAGCGCTTTGCACAATTTCGCCGCATAATGTTTCATGGTCTCAATCAGGATTGGGCCTAAACTGAAAGGAGGCAATACCGAATTGCTGTCGCCGCTGTGTATCCCTGCCGGTTCTATGTGTTCCATTACACCCATAATCTGAACTTGTTCCCCGTCATAAATGGCGTCGATTTCCGCTTCTTTCGCGCGGTCTAAAAAATGGTCAATCAGAATGACATTGTCTGGTATGTCTTTTAACAGATTGATGACCGATGTTTCACATTCCGCATCATTGATGACGATACGCATGCGCTGACCACCCAGAACATAACTTGGTCGCACCAACACCGGATAGCCTACCTTGTTGGCCACGGCTAATGCCTCGTCCGCATCAGTAGCGGTACCGTAATCCGGATATGGAATCTCCAGTTCTTTCAGCAAATCGGAGAAACGTCCACGGTCTTCCGCGATATCCATGCTGTCAAAAGAAGAACCGATAATTTTTATACCTCTTTCGTGTAATTTCTTAGACAGCTTCAATGCTGTCTGTCCGCCTAACTGCACAATCACTCCATCCGGTTTTTCATGTTCGATAAGTTCCCACAGGTGCTCCCAAAATACCGGTTCGAAATACAATTTATCTGCAATATCAAAATCGGTAGAAACTGTTTCCGGATTACAATTCACCATAATGGCTTCATAGCCCACTTCTTTGATAGCGAGCAAACCATGTACGCAGCAATAATCAAATTCTATACCCTGTCCGATACGGTTGGGTCCTGAGCCTAAAACGATGATTTTCTTTTTGTCGGAAACATGGCTTTCGTTCTCCGTATCGAAAGAAGAATAGTAATAAGGCGTTTTCGCTTCAAACTCCGCGGCACAGGTGTCCACCATTTTATAGACACGCCGGATGCCTAATTCTTTTCGTTTTTCATAAACGGCATCTTCTTCTATTCTGCCTAGTAAGAATGCCAACTGCATATCAGAATAGCCTTTCTTTTTCGCCTTTATAAGGAGTTCTTTAGGAATGTTATGTAGGGAATATTTTTGAATCTCTTTCTCAAGTTTTACCAATTCCTGTATCTGCATCAAGAACCAGTTGTCAATACCGGTTAACTTTTGGATGGTGTGTAACGGAACCCCCAAATAGATAGCGTCTTTAATTTTAAAGATTCTGTCCCAGCTCGGATGCTGCAGGCTGTCCAGTATCTCTTCGGTCTTAGATAATCCTTTGCCGTCTGCGCCAAGGCCTACCTTGTTGTTTTCCAGTGACTGGCAAGCCTTTTGGAGCGCTTCTGCAAAGTTTCTGCCGATACCCATCACTTCCCCGACGGATTTCATCTGGAGGCCAAGGGTGGAATCACAGCCGTAAAATTTATCAAAATTCCAGCGTGGGATTTTTACAATCACATAGTCTAATGCAGGCTCAAAGCAGGCCGAAGTGGTTTTAGTAATCTGATTGTTTAATTCGTCCAGATTATAGCCGATAGCCAGTTTGGCGGCAATCTTGGCTATTGGGTAACCGGTGGCTTTAGAGGCCAGCGCTGATGAGCGTGATACCCGAGGGTTGATTTCTATGACAATGATTTCTTCAGTTTCCGGATTCACGGAAAACTGCACATTGCAGCCTCCGGCGAAATTTCCGAGTGCACGCATCATTTTCTGCGCCTGATTGCGCATTTCCTGAAAAACAGGGTCCGGTAAGGTCATAGCCGGAGCGACAGTGATGGAGTCGCCGGTATGAACACCCATCGGATCGAGATTTTCAACGGTACATATAATGACAACACTGTCGTTCAGGTCGCGAAGTAATTCCAGTTCAAATTCTTTCCAGCCCAATACAGCCTTTTCCACTAATACTTCGTGGATGGGAGACGCTTTCAAGCCATTAGCCAGCATTACTTCAAAATCTTCAGCCCTATGGCAGAAGCCACCACCCGAACCGCCTAAAGTATAGGATGGGCGGATGACTAAAGGAAATCCAATTTTTTGAGCGGCTTCTTTTCCTTCTAGCATGGAATTGGCAACATAGGAAGGTGCTACTCCGAGGCCTAAATCCACGCAGAATTTTCTGAATTCCTCCCTGTTTTCAGTCGTTTCGATTACCTGTAAGTCAACACCGATTACACGAATATTGTATTTTTCCCACAATCCTATTTCTGCTGCTTCTTTACAGAGGTTCAGGGCTGTTTGTCCGCCCATTGTGGGTAAAACGGCATCAATTTTGCGCTCTTCCAGAATATCGCGGATAGAGTCAATCGTTAATGGCCTGAGATAGATATGGTCTGCCGTCACTTCATCCGTCATAATGGTAGCCGGATTCGAATTAATAAGTGATACTTCAATACCTTCTTCTCGAAGGGAACGGGCAGCCTGGGAGCCGGAGTAATCAAATTCACAAGCTTGTCCGATGATAATAGGTCCGCTGCCGATGATAAGCACGGATTTAATCGAAGTGTCTTTTGGCATTTTGGGAAAGTTTGACAAAGATAATAAAAGTAAGAAGTGATGCGCTGAATGAAGGGAGATTTTTTGTTATAGAATGGTTATTTGATGCAACAAAATGATGTATAAAGAAGTTAATTATTTATTGTCCGCGTAATTTTTTGATTATTTTTGTTTTATGAGAAGATTCATCCCATTGCTGTCGGTTCTATTATTATTGAGCAAACCTGCATTCAGTGACCACCTGATGGGAGGGGAGTTCAGTTATAAATGCCTGGGAGGCAGCAACTATGAAGTTTCATTGATTATTTACAGGAATTGCAACAGTACCAATAATAATCTGGATATTGAATCTTTTATCACCGTCTTTGATAAAAACACAGGCGGTTTTATTTCCACGTTTACAATTCCTCAGCTATCCTCCACACGGATTCCGCTTCCGCCGAGTACGCCTTGTTTTCAGGCGCCACCGGTATGTGTAGATAAACTGTTGTATAGGGGGAATGCCACACTGAATGTTCCTCCGAATGGTATCAGGCTGGTGTACCAGCGCTGTTGCAGAAATCCGGGGATATCCAATGTGCCGAATGCCGGCAGTTTTGGCAGTACCTATGAATTAACGATACCTCCTGCCTCCACAGCGGCGTGTAACAGTTCCCCTTCGTTTGATAATACGGCACCTAATTTTATTTGTGTCAATCAGGAATCTATTTTTGATTTCTCCGCGACGGACCCTGACGGCGATGTACTGACTTATGAGCTTTGTGCACCCAAACAAGGTGCTGACCTTACAGACCCGGCGCCTACGCAGGCAAGCCCGCCGCCATATCCGACCATTCCATACGGCCCGGGGTTCAGTTTTAATAGCCCGCTCGGTTCGGGAGCACCGATTACGATAAATTCAACAACCGGACAGCTAAAGGTTACAGCCAACACCGTTGGATTGTATATCGTTGGTGTGTGTGTAAATGAATTCAGAAACAATGTACTCATAGGGCAAACAATTAGGGACTTCCAGTTTAATGTTACCGATTGTAAAATTCCGGAAGCAAAACCGGCAGCGATACTCGATCCCGGTTCCATTGGAAAAATCAATGATTCCACGTACGTATTTTGCTCGTCAAAGACTATCGATTTTCAAAATTTAACAACAGGAACGGTCCTCAATCAGCTTTGGGATTTTGGCATCACCGGAAGGACAGACGATACCTCCGATCTGAAAAATCCAACTTTCACTTACACAGATACGGGCGTCTACAAAATTACCTTGATTACCAACAGGGGAACGGAGTGTGCCGATACAGGCAGAATGTACATAAAACTCAATCCGAAAGTGACACCCGATTTTGTGATGAGCCAGAACAATGTTTGTGCCGGTGTGAAGGTAACATTGACAGATGCCTCTTTTTCAGAACTGAACGATATTAATCAATGGAGGTGGAAAGTGGGTATTGATAGCGTCTTTACTCAAAATACATCTGCTTCCATTACTACACCGGGCACGTATCCCATTGTGCTGAAGGTAGTAACCACCAGAGGTTGCCTCGGTACAGTCAGCAAATCATTGACAATTGCACCGGGTCCAATCGCGGATTTCAGCCTAAAGCAGGTTTGTTATGGCATCAGGGCATTGTACACTAACCTGACTACCATCAGCGGCGGAACAGTTTCCAATTACTACTGGAATTTAGGAAATGGAGTGATAGATTCGGTGAATGTCAATCCGACCACCACATATCCGGTCAATGGAAATTATACAGTGCAGCTGATTGCCGTTTCCAACAATGGGTGCAGGGATACCGTTGTCAAAAATAGTTCCATTATAGACTCTTTAAAACCTGATTTTTCCTTTCCCGCTAATAATTGTCAGCTCAGCGCCGTTCAGTTTACAAATACCTCTACCGGAAATTTTACCGGTTATACCTGGCACTTCGGGGATGCAGGAAATTCAACATCTGCAGCCACCAATCCAACATTCACCTATCCGCTGGACGGGACTTTTCCGGTGAAACTGATAGTGAATCACGCGATCTGCGGCAAAGACAGTATTCAGAAAAATATCACCATCAAACAAAAACCAACAGTGAGCCTGCCGTCGGGCGTTTCGTTCTGTAACGGAACCACCGCCACCCTGACTGTTCCCAATACATTTGATTCCATCCGTTGGAATACGAATCAGACGGGGAATAGCATCAATGTAAATGGCAGCATAAATCCGATTCGCGTAGATGTGTTTAAGAACGGATGTTCTGCATCTGCATCGGCCACTTTACAACTAAAGCCAAAGCCAAACGCTGATTTTAGTTTGCGACAGGTATGTTATGGTATAAAGGCCTTATACACGAATCAATCGACCATCTCGAGCGGCAGTATTCCTAAATTATACTGGGATTTTGGAAACGGCAGCACAGACTCTACAAATACGAATCCTGTCACAGCATATCCGGTTAACGCTAATTATAACGTACAGTTAATTGCCGTATCGGATTTCGGATGCAGGGATACCATTGTCAAAGATATTTCCATTATAGACTCTTTAAAACCTGATTTTACCTTTCCCGTCAGCAATTGTCAGCTTAGCCCCGTGCCGTTTGCCAATACATCTACCGGCAATTATACAGGGTTTAACTGGTTTTTCCGGGATGCAGCCAATAGCACATCTACTGCATCCAATCCCTCGTTCACCTATTCGCTGGATGGTACTTTTCCGGTTAAGTTAATTGTCAATCATGCCATTTGTGGCAAAGACAGTATAATAAAAAATATCATTATAAAACCTAAACCAACGGTTTCGTTGCCTTCTAGCCTTCCATTGTGCAATGGAAGTGTTGCGGTTCTTTCCGTTCCGAATCAGTATGATTCCCTGCGCTGGAATACCAATGAAACAACAAATAGCATAACGCTGAACGGAAGTAAAAATCCGGTAAGTATCAGTGTCTTTAAGAATGGATGTACCAACGTAGCTACCACAGCATTAATTATTAAACCTAAGCCAATTGCAGATTTTGCAACCGATAAATATTGCAGTAACAAACCTACTGCATTCATCAATACGTCTGTGGTTGCCGCACCTGACAGCATAGTATTGCATAACTGGAACATCAACGGCGGTGCCTTTGCGGCCCAGCAGAAAGAGCCGGTATTTAATCTGAATCAGATAACAAATTATGATGTACAACTTATTGTAATAACGAACGCTGGCTGTAAGGATACTTTCAACAGGGTTTTATCCCTGCGCGATACTTTCATTCCTGATATGATAATCCCCGCATCTGTCTGCTTCCGTAACCCGGCCCAGTTTTTTGACAATTCTAAAGGGGATAATATTAGTTATACATGGCTGTTCGGAGATGGTAAAAATTCTACCGTTAAGGACCCGCTACATACTTATACTACGGAAGGAAACTTTAGCATTCGCTTAACCGTACAGAATAAGAACTGCGGAACAGATAGCGTGACAAAGAACTTTGCGGTATTGCCTCTGCCTCGTATTACACTGGATGATAGTATTATTATGTGTCCCGGTGAACTGAGAAGTGTTGTGGCGGGCGGAGCTTTTGACAGTGTGTTCTGGAGCAATGGTACTACCGTGAATCCCACGACTATTGACGGCACTGAATCACCGGTGACTTTTACAGGATTTAAATCGGGCTGCAAGAGTTCTGATTCTGTCCGAATTGTACTCAATTGTGACATTTATATTCCTACCGCATTTTCACCCAATAACGACGGGTATAATGATGTATTTAATTTTATTCCAGTCAATGTGTTGTCATTTGTGTTGCGTATCTATAACAGATGGGGGGAGTTGGTTTTTGAAACATCCGATTTGACTAAAAGCTGGGACGGCACTTATAAAGGAACACCTTGTCCGGTGGACAACTATGTGTATGTAGGAGAGGGAATAAAGAAAGACAACAAGCCCTTTTCCGTTAAAGGAGCGTTTACGTTATTGAGATGATTAATTTCATAAAACAAGATTTCTTTCCATATGCTTATTTTTAGACTAAGCAGGATTCCACCATAAAAGGTTCATAACTATTGCTATTTGTGTGTCTAATTGTGACACATGACACTTAAAATTTAACATATGTAAATTATTGCTTTTAATATTTTTTTTGTAACTTCATGTGTAAGAGTAACATTTGATGATTCTGTCTTGATTACTTAGTAATATTTCTTCAATGGTGGATCTCATTTATGTTCTAATTGAAACCATATAATATGAAAAAGATGCTATTGATATTGTTTTTTTTCAATCTGCTTCTGGCCGGTTGTAAGAAAAATGAAGCAGATGTTGATGTGACCTCAGAAAGAGGGTTAGGTGCTTTACAGACACCGGATTCCATCATGGATTTAATTCCGGATGTTGATACCACTGAATTATTCGCTGAACGGATAGCTCAATGGACTCCGCCGCCATCCTTTTCTTTGGACATGCCGCCAATAAAAAGTCAGGGTGGCGAAGGAAGTTGTGTGGCGTTTGCAGCAGGCTATGCTGCAAGAAGCTACCATCTGCACAGGGATGCGGGTAATACCTATACAAACGGGGGTGTTTTAGATCAAACTGTAATTTTTAGTCCTGAATATATTTATAACAAGATTAAACTACCCGGAGATTGTAATGCAGGGACTTATGTGTATAAGGCTTTAGATTTATTAAAGACACAAGGAGTGTGTACCTGGCAGTCCATGCCTTATTCCTCCATAAATGGTTGCACTACACAATCTAACAGCACTCAAAACAACAACGCCGCAATTTTTAAAATAAACTCCTATTACCGGGTTGGAGACTTGGGTTTAATTAAGAGGATATTGTATAGCAAAAATCCTGTCATCATAGCCGCAAGAATAGACGACGGATTCTGGAGAGACGGAAAATTTGTTTGGAACGGCAGAAGAGGAAATGATGTTGGAGGACATGCGATGGTGATATGTGGCTGGGACGACTCCAAACAGGCATACAAGGTTATGAATTCCTGGGGTACGGGATGGGGATATAGTGGATTTGGCTGGATTGGGTATGATTACCTGGATAATGTATTGCATGGCAGACCAGGTAATTATGAAATCTATGTCATGAAAACATCCCCGCTCAACGGATCCGGACTGATAGGTATAACAACCAATTCTTTAACTAATTTAACTGCTACTTCTGTAACATCCGGGGGAAATATATCCTTTAATGCCACACCATCCATTATCAAACGAGGAATAAGTAGATACAAAAGATTGAATATAGGAATTGGCTCGATTATTTATGATAATGTTTTTATTGATGCCGTAGGAACGGGACTGGGTACCTATACACTTACTGCTGACAGTTTAACTCCCAATACTACCTATTATGTCCGTGCGTTTGCAAAAACAGGCTGGGGTACCTTTTATGGCAATGCCATTAGTTTCACAACACCATCTGTGGTTACACCAACTTTACCTGTTATCACAACAACAGTAAGTTCCATTACAACAACCAGTGCATTAAGCGGCGGAAATGTGACCAGTGACGGTAATGCTGCGGTGACAGAACGGGGTGTTTGCTATAGCACAACTCCTAACCCAACGACTGCCAGTTATAAAAGAATAGATAGTAGTGGCGGTACAGGAAGTTTCAGTAGTTTATTGAACCTACAGTGTGATACGCGATACTATGTACGGGCATATGCCATCAACAGTGTGGGTACAGCTTATGGTAACGAGATTAGTTTCATAACAGAACCACCAGGTTGCGGAAGTGTTACTGATATAGATGGAAATGTATATCAAACCGTAACCATCGGCACACAATGCTGGATGAAAGAGAATCTAAGAACCACCCGTTATCGTAATGGAATAACGATACCAAATGTGACCGATAGTTTAGCATGGGAAAATGACTCAACAGGGGCATATTGTTATTTTGAGAATAACAGCAGCTATAATGCAGTAAATGGAAAATTATACAATGGGTATGTTGTTAATAGCAACAAGAATGTTTGTCCGGCCGGATGGCATATACCAACTCAAGCAGAATGGAATACATTGTATAATTCTATAGTAAATATTATAGGTGTAGGTTATATGGCAGGCAGTGCTATGAAACAGAGAACTTTATGGGATAATTCTACAGGTAATTTTGGTAATAATTGTAGTGGGTTTACAGGTGTTCCGACAGGATACAGAAAATCAAATTGTATAAATTGCAATGGTTTTTTTGGAATGGGACAGAGTACTTACTTTTGGAGTAAAACTGAGTCTGTTTGTTGCGGGGGTATTATAGAGAATTTTGTAGCAGGGTTAGTATACAATTCGGATAATATATATTATGGGAATGAATCCAAAAAGCAGGGTTATTCTATTCGTTGTATTAAGGACTAGAAACTGAATATTAATAACAAAAACTAATAGAATAATACTTTCTTATGAGAAAAATTTCCACTTGTCTTATAACAGCGCTGTTGCTTGTAGCGGGTTGTAAGAAAGATAATTCCACAACAGGTGATGGCGGTACGTTTACCCCAGCTTTTATAGCACCTACTTCTCCCGGGTATATTCAAACGAGTTCCAGTATCCTGGTGCTGCATCCGGGAAATACTGTAAATGTAACGGTGCAATTGTATAAGTCGGACGGAACCTTAAACGCTCCGCAGCCTTTCTTTTTGTGGAGTACGGGCGACAGTTCTGTGGCGACAGTAAATAATGGTTTAATTAAAGCTGTCGCAGAAGGAAATACGCTTATTGCCGTTTCAGACAGTGTTCATGGTATTAGTTATGTGAATGTGACGGTAGTGGCATCGTCCGTTGCTATTCCCAATGATGTGGCATCCATAAGCTATACACAGCCGGTTATTCTCTTGCAGAAAGGGGAAAGCAAATCTTTCAGCTATCGGTTGAATAATAACAGCGGGCAGCAAGTCTCCGGCAGTCCGGATGCCTTTGTAACGGATCCCGGCAGCGGCATTTCTGTCAGCGCGAACACCATTACAGCCGGGCAGGTGACGGGCAGTTATTATGTCTGGGCAATAGTGGGCGGGGATACCATCCATACACCTCTGCAGGTGGTTGTATATGATCCGGCGGCAACGAACGGTCCGGTGAGTATGAATATGCGTGTCGTGTATGCACCGGTTCAGTTTTGGGATAAAGGTTTGACAGGAAATAAGATACGGATAGAGGTAACGGAGAGTTATGTGGATTCAAGCGGAAGTTTGGTGATGCGTGTCTTTCAAACATCGCCGGATTATGTTTCCATCCATCAGTCCGGGGTGCTGGGATGGGATGCCAGTGGCAGATTAAAATCGGAATGGTATGGCGCGGTAAAATATACCGTCAAATACAAGGATAAACAGGAGAACTTATTTGCCCGGGTTCTTTACCCATTTGCCGGCAAATGGGGGAATGCGGATGTCAGCATTTGTGTGACCATGGCCGGATACAGGTACAACAGGGTTGATTATTATAGCGGACGAAAGGCATTCTCCAGTAATCAGGTTAATGCATTTATTAAATACTATTTTAAGGGGTGTGAAAATGTAGAGGACTTTCCAGGCATGGAACATCTTTTCTTGTTCGGCGGTACAGATGGTAAGGGGTTGGTTGGTGGCCTGCTGGGACAATACCCAACAAAAGGGTTTGAGATGTATATAGGAAACTATGTGAAAAAATGCATCATCGGTAGTGGAACAAATATAGAAAAGACAGGCAAGATAATCTTTTACGAACCGGATTTGCTTGAGTTTAATTATGGTGGCACTCGTTATCTTTTGAGAAGAGATTCCGGAAAGTGTGAGCCAACGAGACCAATCCAATTAGTATCTTTTAATGGTACTATAGATACAATAGAGAGTTATTCTTGCAATCAGAATGTACTTGTACCATACTATGATGATAGGGATAGTCAAGTGTATTGCAATAGAAGGTATACAAGATTTTTAAGTGATTCAATTAATTTAATAATCTTTAATCCACCAAGGTTTTCTCAAGGATTAGTTTCGTTTGAGGATTTTGATGGATTAGATATTAATTGTATTACATATTCAAAACCCGAGATAAATCTTGTTGTACATGGTATAGTAAGAGACGGTTGGGGGCCATGGTGGTTGTATCGTAGTATTTCGGGCACGATTAAACAAAATAGTGACAGTTCTTATACAATATCGTCAACTTTAACACCATCATTAGAATTATGCCCTCATCCTTGTCCGGTACCTTATGAAGATTTAATTCCGTTTACAGGAACATTTAGGTGTCTTGAATGAGAAGATCTATGAAGAATATGTAAATTGCCTAAATATCATATACTATTATAGCACTATTTTATTTGCTGTTACTGAATTTCTATCCCGGCACTGCTGATTTTAGCAGATAATCCGTATATTTAGTACCAAAGAATTCAGCTTCCTTTCTGTCCAGCATCTTCCGTCGGGAAATAGTATTACTCAGCCAATAAAAATCTTACAGTCTAAAAAGCATGGCAAAAAATTTTATCATTATCATTTTAGCCTGCTGGGTGTTGCTGTTGTATTATAATCAGTTTAAAGAAACCGCCCACGACAAGCCTGTTGTTTTTAATGCTGTACTAACGAAGCAGAAAGATACTGCCCGTTTTTTGGTGGGCCCTTCCTGCAGTTTCATAGGAACTGTTATGAGCGGTCTTTTTGAAGGTGTGCCTGCAGATACTGAGACAGAAGCAGACTTGGAAAAAATTATGGACTTTACGGGATTGCCTGCCCATTTTTCCGTCTGGAACTCAGATAGTGTGAGTAATGCCTGTGCATTCATTGATGGGCTGGAAAATGGACGGTTTATTGTCTACAACAAAGATTTTTTTGATAGCGTGAGACAGCTAACAAATACCAACTGGTCGGTACTGAGTATACTCGCGCATGAAGTGGCGCATCATTTATCCGGGCATACTTTAATGAATAACAGCAATGGCCGCATCAATGAGCTGGAGGCAGACAGGTTTTCAGGATTTATACTAAGTAAGATGGGTGCCACCAAAGAACAGGCATTAGTGGCAATGGAATTATTCGGAGATGAACGTGAAACGGAATCCCATCCGGCAAGAAATAATCGTATGGAGGCTATCTTAGACGGATGGATGAAGGGGGCGGAAAAAAAAGATACATCTGTTGCAGAGAAAGATAAATCAAGCATACCCGACACTGCGGTTTTGACAATTTCCCTGAGTGAATTAGATAGCTTCTTTACGAACTGGACGACATTTCAGAACCTGAACAGGTTTGAAAATTACTCAAGATATTATTCCACACAATTTCAGGGAATAAGAAGGGTGTATACGGAAGGTGCAGCCGGAACAAAATATTGCAACCAGGAACAATGGTTAAAAGCGCGAAAAAAAACATACGGTCAGGCGAAAAACCTGAGTGTGTCCGTTCATAATATCAATATCGTTGATAAAGATTTAAACGGAATCACATTGAAGTTCACGCAACGCTGGCACTGTGATTTGTACGGCGATATCGGTGAAAAACTGATGAAACTTTACAAGAATCCCGATGACGGTCAGATATATATCGTATATGAAGAAATGTTAAACAGCAATCCCCTGGAGAATCCGTAAATATTGTCAATGCCGTACAACAAAGTATCAGTGTATTTTAACCGGATTGTCTTAACGATAATGATAAGTGGTTCTTGTTTGCCTGTATCCGCACAATCCAGGCATGCACTCCTCATAGGAATAAATGAGTATTATAAAAAAGAAAATGGGCGAACAGTAATCGATTCTGTCAACAGCCTGAAAGGATGTATTAACGATGCCAAATCCATAAAAGAATTGTTACTGTTGCGATTCAGTTTCAAAGAGCGGGAGATTACGGAATTATATGACTCGCTTGCTACCAGGCAGAATATACTGGATGCCGTGGATTCTCTGTTAAATCGTAGTGATACCGCAGACATTGTATTTGTTTACTATTCCGGACATGGAATGTCTTATAAATATGGAAAAGCGAATGATGCTACTGCGGAGGTGATTTGTCCTTCCGACATCTTTACCGGAAAAAAGAATGCTTCAATCCAGACTTCTGCGCTTGCTAATAAATTCAATAAGTTCGTGGATAAAAAAATAACAACGACAGTGGTGTTTGATTGTTGTTTTAGTTTCGGCACCACCGGCAAAAAAAAGGATATGTACAAAGAAGCGGTATATCGGCAGGAAAATACCGAACTGTTTGATCTGACGGAAGAAAAGGAAGAGGATGCGGTTCGGGAAGAAAAGAAGTACACCGTCCAAAAACTGAAAGCTAATATTGAATTGCTGTATCCTGTTGCTTCGTTGCCTGCGCCCGTAGAGACATCGAACGAAAAATACAGGGAAATAGATTTTAAGGAGTATGCTTCTTACAGAAGCGATATTCCCGGAAATTCTGTCTGGGATTTTCGATATGAGTTTTTCCCTTCTAATCCTCCATCAGAAAGGCCAAATTCTCAGTTTTTATTCTTGTCGGCAACCAATGACAGGCAAAAGGCAGCGGAAAAGGCAGATGAGTCGGGAGTCCGGCACGGCGTCCTGACGAAGGCGCTGATCAATGTTTATAAAGAATCATCGGCAAAGGCTGCAATGACAGAGGTTTACCAGAAAATAAAAAGTCAGTTGACTGATCAGTACATTATACAAACACCTCAATTAAGCGTATCGCCGGCAAGACAGTATCAGAATTTTCTGGGTATGGATACCACAGGTATCCGAAATGATTTTTCAATCCGATGCGAACGGATTACAGATCAAATGATGGTGCTTAACAAAGGGTTGCTTTCAGGATTGAGTATCGGAAATCTGCTCGCCCATAAGGAAAGGCCAACCCTAACCGCGGAAATTGTGCAATTTATAAATGAGGATTCTTCGATAGCCCGGATAATAACCGGCAGCGGGATATTTGTCAGTCCGGGGGATACGTTCGTCGTGAAAGATTGGTATGCTAAATCCAAAAAAGCATTGCTCAACGTTTATATACCCCGAGGAGGATGCACGTTTGGCAGACTGGATACACTCTGCAAGAAACTGATAAAACCATTGCTGCGGGATGTACATTTTCTCCCATATGAACGGACAGACAGCACCTGCTCTAAAATTTATATCAGCAATGACGGTACAAGTATGACGTATGTGGATGGTAATACAAAGAAGATGATAACCAAACTGAAGCCGTCAGCGGCAGTCATCCGGAAGCTATGTTCCGGACAGAATTATTTTATCTACCTGCCTGTTCCGGCAATATTAACCAATCATGTCCGAAATGCATGTGAGCAGAATCAGAATTTTATGATAGTGGATAATCCTGAAAAGGCGGATGTGTCTTTGTACTGTGCCTACTATAAAGACCTGGAGAATAATGTCTCAAACAACTACATAAAATTATCCAGTATCCGTTTTTCTAAAAAGATTAAACCGGTGCCGTTCAATCTGGTATTGACAGGGAGTAATGAAAACACAGGGAAGATGATGGGTAATCCCGGGCACATCTTTACTCCGGAAGAACCATATGCATTCAGTTCTTATAATCTGCCGGTGTCTGCCGTTTTTGTTAAGTGGTTTCATTATAAAGCCAGCAGAAGAGGTTGGTTGAATTTTGCGCCAAAAAGCCGATGACCGTACTCTTTACAACATAGTTTCTTCTTCTACGGTGGCGTGATTCGGATAGTCGGTGGTATAGTGCAACCCCCGGCTTTCCTTGCGCAGCATGGCACTGCGAGTAATCAGATAGCCGATGGTAATCATGTTTCTGAGCTCCAGTAACTGCGGCGAAATGGTGGTGGTCTCATATAATTCTTCCGTTTCTTTAAACAACAGATAGAGCCGTTCCTGCGCTCGTCTTAAACGGCCGTTATTGCGCACAATACCAACATAATTACTCATGATATCCTTCAGTTCCTTTATACTTTGTGTGATGATAACCATCTCTTTCGGGTCGCTGGTTCCGTCGGCATTCCATTCTGGAAATTTTTCATCCGAAAAGTCAATGTTTTCCAATCGCTCACAGACGTCTAAGAATATCCTGTGTGCAAATACCACCGCCTCTAACAAAGAGTTGCTGGCCAGGCGATTGGCCCCGTGGAGACCGGTATTACTACACTCTCCGCAGGCGTATAAGTTCTGAATCGACGTTCGTCCATATGTATCGACATTAATCCCGCCACAGGCATAGTGCGCTGCGGGCACTACCGGAATCATGTCCTTGAATACATCAATACCGATGGATTTGCATTTCTCATAAATATTCGGGAAGTGATGCAGAAAGTTGTCTTTGTCCATGTGCCGGCAGTCGAGGAACACATTGTCTTCTCCGCTTTTTTTCATTTCATTGTCTATGGCTCTGGCGACAATATCTCTTGGCGCCAATGAGCCCCGCTCATCATAGAGGGACATGAATTCTTTTCCCTCCCTGGTTTTCAAAATGCCGCCGTCGCCACGTACCGCTTCCGTGATTAAAAAATTAGGACTTACGCCCGGTTCGTACAATGCTGTCGGATGAAATTGAACAAACTCCAGATTGGCTACACGCCCTTTGGCGCGATACACCATGGCGATACCATCACCGGTGGCAATATTTGGATTGGTGGTCGCCCGATAGATTTGCCCGAAACCCCCGGATGCCAGCACCACCACCTTGCTCTCTATCTTCTCTATCTGGTTGGTTCGCTTGTTTAATACATAAGCGCCATAACACCGGATATTGGGAGTCACTCGCGTGATGATTCTGCCAAGGTGGTGCTGTGTAATTAAATCAATCACAAAATGATGCTGGGAAATCTCAATATTTTTGGCTTGATGCACTTTCTCGAGTAAGGCTCGTTCAATTTCCCAGCCCGTAATATCCTTGTGATGCAACACCCTGAATTCGGAGTGGCCGCCTTCTTTGCCCAATTTGTAATCCCCTTCATCACTTTTATCAAAGCGGGTACCCCAGGAAATTAATTCATTTACCCGCTCACGGCCTTCCTGTATCACGATCTCTACCACTTCTTTGTTGCACAAACCGTCTCCGGCAATCAGGGTATCCTGAATGTGCTTTTCAAAATTGTCTTTTAAAAAATCCGTTACCACAGCGATTCCCCCCTGTGCATATTTGGTATTGCTCTCGTCTTCGCTGGCTTTGGTCAGGACAAGAATTTTCTTGTCCGGAAATTGTTCTGCTGTTTTAAGGGCAAACGTCAACCCGGCAATACCGGAGCCAATTACTAAAATATCTGTCATAGTGTAAAATTAAGGATTTACGCTGTACGAAATACAACTAAAAATGCCAAATTGTTCTGTAGTATTCAGATATTTGTAATTTCAAAACAAAACGATGCATGTTTCCCGATATATCGATCACACCTTATTAAAGGCAACCGCTACCGAAAACGACATTCTTCTATTGTGCAAAGAAGCTGCAGAATATGGTTTTTATGCGGTATGCGTAAATAGCTGTTATGTGCCGTTATGTAAGAAATCATTGACAGGATTGGATATTAAAATAGCTTCCGTAATCGGATTTCCGCTAGGCGCCATGTCAGCAATAGCTAAATCAGAAGAAGCAAAAATTGCAGTTGCCGACGGAGCAGATGAACTGGATGTGGTTATCAATATCGGGTTGCTGAAATCCGGAAAATATTCAGAAGTCGAATCAGAGATCAGGCTGGTAAAACAGGTGATTGGTGAAAATATCTTAAAGGTCATCATCGAAACGTGTTATCTGACTGAGGAAGAAAAAAAGATAGCTACACAACTAACCGTTAATTCGGAAGCAGATTTCGTTAAGACGTCTACCGGCTTCGGAACAGGCGGCGCGACGATAGAAGATATCGTGTTGATAAAATCGGTTTCACAGGGTAAAATACAAATCAAGGCGAGCGGTGGCATACGGGATTATGAAACGGCAAAACAATATATTGAATTAGGAGTTACCAGAATCGGTACCAGTAACGGAATACAGATTGTCACAGGGCAGAAAGGAAGAGAAGGGATTTATTAATATCAAAGAACAAAGGGAAATGAGCATACACATCGGAGCAAAAAGGGGAGAAATCGCTGAAACCATTTTATTGCCGGGCGATCCGCTCAGAGCCAAGCATGTAGCGGAAACATTTTTACAGGATGTCATTTGTTACAACGAGATAAGAGGCATGCTCGGATATACGGGTTACTACAACGGCAAGCGCGTCTCCGTTCAGGGAACAGGGATGGGCATCCCTTCCATTTCAATATATGTCAATGAACTTATACGTGAATATGAGGTAAAAAACCTGATTAGGATTGGTACTGCCGGTTCTTTGCAGGAAGAAGTTCATGTTAAAGATATTGTCATGGCACTGGCGGCTAGTACCAACTCGGCGGTCAACTGGAATAAATTCAGCGGTGCGGATTTTGCGCCTACGGCAAATTTCGAGTTGCTTATAAAAGCCTATCACGCTGCGCAGGAACTTAATATTCCCGTGAAAACGGGAAATATATTATCCTCCGACGAGTTTTATGATGAAGACCCGGATTACTACAAAAAATGGGCGAAGTACGGTGTGCTTTGCGTGGAAATGGAAACAGCCGCTTTGTATACCATTGCAGCCAAATACAAGGCAAACGCTTTAGCTGTATTTACCATCAGCGACAGCCTGGTGACGCATGAGTCCACTTCTGCGGAAGAACGTCAGGGCTCGTTTAATGATATGGTAAAAATCGCGTTAAAAACCCTGTAGATGGTACTTGTTAGTTGCTTCTGTTAAGCGGTTCTTCGATTAAATATTCCTATTTTTGTTAGCATAAACCGTTTCAATTCTTTCAATATGCATAAAAAGCTATTCTATTTCTTTTGCACTCTAGTAATCATCTCCTGCGGCGGAGAGAATAAACGCGAATTTAAATTGCGCGAGGCTAAAGGTGGCAAGTATTACGGAGGCACATTCCGATATAATGAAGAAGAATATTTCAAGTCGCTCTATCCCCTCAATATTACGGAAGTGACAGCACACAGAATATGCGAACAGATTTATGAAGGATTGGTTACGTTTGACGACAGTACATTGGCGGTTGTCCCCGCACTGGCTGAAAAATGGGAGATTGACCCCTCCGGCACGAAATATACGTTTTACTTGCGTAAAGGGGTAACGTTTCACGATGATGAATGTTTTCCGGGTGGCAAGGGCAGGGAAGTAACTGCTAAAGACGTTAAATATTGCCTTGACAGGTTGTGTTATCATAATCCAGCCGACAACCAGGGTTACTGGATATTTAAAGATGTGGTGAAGGGCGCAACTGAATATGATTCATTGACTGCACAAAAAATAGTTCCGGAAACGGGTGTGAACGGCGTTAAAATTATAGACGACTACACGGTGGAAATAGAACTTGAAAAACCTTATGCGGTATTCTTAGCCCGTCTCGGTCTTATATTTGCAAAGATATATCCGCACGAGGCTGTTGAAAAATACGGAACGGAAATGCGCCTGCATTGCGTCGGAACAGGACCTTTTTATTTGAAAATCAACAAGGATAATCAGGTCACGTTTCTCGCACGCAATCCGAATTACTGGGGTAAGGATGAATTTGGCAATCAGCTGCCTTATCTGGATGCCATCCGTGTCTCATATGTGAAAGAAAAGAAAAATGAACTGATGGAGTTCAAAAAAGGTAACAGTGACCTGGTGTATAAATTTCCGTTGGAAATGATAGATGAGATTGTTGATTTCAAGAAAAACCTGAAACCGGAGTATAAACAGTTTCAGTTGCAATACCTGCCCTCGATGTCATTGCAGTATTATGGCTTCCAGCATCAGGGAAAAATTTTTAACAATGTGTATGTGCGAAAGGCCTTTTGTTATGCCATTGACCGTCAGAAATTGTGCGATTTTACACTGAAGGGTACCGGATTCCCGGCTATCTACGGAACCGTACCACCGGGAACAGGCACCTTCGATTCAAAAACCGTGCACGGCTTTACGTATGATGCCGCAAAAGCACAGGAGTGTCTCGCTAAGGCGGGTTATCCTAAAGGTAAAGGATTTCCCAAGGTGACACTTGAGCTCAATTCCGGAGGCTCTCGCAATTCACAGGTGGCGGAAGCCTTGAAGAAAATGATTGAAGAAACACTGGGCATTCAGGTCGAGTTGCTGATTATTCCGTGGGCTCAGCATACGGAAGCGGTGGAAGCGGCGAAAACAGATTTTTACCGAATGGGCTGGATTGCGGACTATCCGGATGCAGAAAATTTCCTCAACCTGTTCCACAGCAAATACGTTCCCGCGGATATCAATGAAAAGACCTATATCAACTCATTCCGTTATAAGAGTAAAGCCTTTGATGCTTATTTTGATGAAGCGATAGCAACAGTAGATGAAGTTAAGCGGAATGCCTTATACACTAAAGCAGACCAACAGGTGATAGACGATGCCGTAGTGATGCCTACCTATTACGATATCGATTTCAGGCTGTTGCAGCCGAACGTGCGCAACTGTCCGCAAAATGCGATGGAACAACGGGATTTTTCCGAGGTGTATTTCATCCCGATGAAAGGGAAATGATTTAAAATTAAATAACAGATTTTCACAGCGGATAGTCCAACTATTCGCTATTTTTAGCATTTGGCATGAATACCAATTACGACCTGCTGCTCTGGAAATTAGACGCATTTATCAGAAAATATTATCTGAATAAATTGCTGCGCGGCAGTTTGTTGTTTGTCGGGTTGCTTTTAGGTTTTTTCCTCTTCATTTCTTTGTTTGAATATCAGTTGTATTTTTCGTCGGCAGTACGGAAGTTGCTGCTCTCCTGTTTTGTAGTATCAACACTAACAGCGCTTGTTTACTACGTGCTGATTCCGCTATCGCATTACCTGAAGTTAGGCCGGCAGATTTCTCATGAACAGGCAGCTGCCATAATTGGAAAACATTTTTCGGATGTTAGGGATAAACTGCTTAATATACTGCAGCTCAAACAGCAATCGCAAAACGCCTATAACAGAGATCTTATAGAGGCCAGTATTCATCAGAAAACAGAAGCTATAAAACTGGTGCCGTTTTCGAATGCAGTAAACCTGAATGAAAACAGGAAATACCTGAAGTACGCGCTGCCACCGCTTTTCCTTATTTTATTTTTATTGATTGCCGCCCCAAATGTGCTGAAAGAAAGCAGCACGCGTCTGTTGAACCCCAACAAGACTTTTGCCAAAAAAGCGCCATTTGAATTTGTGCTGGAAAATAAGAACCTGAAGATCCTCCAGTATGAAGATATGGAGATAAAGCTGTCTGTAAAAGGAAAGACGGTTCCCAATGAAGTATATATCGTGGAGAACGGGAAAAAATACAAAATGGAGAAGACAGCCGCCGACAAATTTTCCTATCGATTTACCAATGTTCAAAAGGCGATATCCTTTTATTTTACCGCAAGTGATTTCAACAGTGAAGAACATCAGATTCGGGTGTTGCAAAAACCCCTTATTGCCAATTTTATTACACATCTGGCATATCCGGCGTATATAAACCGACCCGGCGAATCTGTAAAAAATACAGGCGATCTGGTGGTGCCTGCAGGCACCACCATAAACTGGAATTTTGAAACATCCGGAACAGATGAAGTAAAAATAATTTTAGACGGTGAACGTTATTCTTCGCAAAAAACAGGTAAAGATAAATTCGCTTTTACCAGAAGAATTGTCAGGGATACGCGTTATACTGTATTTGTTTCTAACAGGGAAGTGGACAAAGGTGATTCCGTTTCGTTTACTATTTCTGCCACGCCGGATAATTTCCCGTCAATTAACATAGAACAGATACAGGATTCTGCACAAAAAGATTTTTCTGTCTTTATCGGTACTGTGGCGGATGATTACGGCTTGTCTAAACTGGAATTTCATTACACCATAAAAGATGAAAAAGGGAGTGTAAAAGAAAGCAAAAAACAGCTGCTTCCATTAACCAGTAAATCCATCTCCGATTTTAATTATCAGATTGATTTTTCAAAATATCAGTTAACTCCCGGCGATAAAATGGATTACTATTTTGAAGTATGGGACAACGATGGTGTCTCAGGGCCAAAGTCTGCGAAATCACAGACATTTGCTTACGACAAACCTACTGTCCGTGAATTGGAAAAACAGGAGTTTCAAAATAATGAAGACATTAAATCTGATTTGTCAGATGCAGCCAAGGAGGCGCAAAAACTGGCTTCCATGATTCAGGAAATGAAAGAGAAAATCCTGACAAAAAGCACATTGTCCTGGGAGGATAAAAAACAACTCGAGCAGATTCAGAAAAAACACGCCGAGTTACAGGAAGAACTGAAACAGATAAAAGACAAATACGAAGAAAATCTAAAAAACCAGGAGGAATTTAAAAAACCGGACGATGATATCCTACAAAAGCAGGAAAAGCTGCAGGAAATGATGAAAGACCTGATGAGCGATGAGATGAAAGACCTGATGAAGCAGATTGAAGATATTCTACAAAAGATGGAACAAAAGAACACGTTTGAGAATCTCGATAAGATGGAGATGAGCAATAAGGATTTGAAATCGGAACTGGATAAAATGCAGCAGTTGTTCAAGCAATTGCAATTGGAGCAAAAGGCACAGGAAACCATTGATAAGTTAAATGAACTGGCAAAAGAACAGGAAAAGTTGAGTGATCAGACCAAAAATAATTCTGCATCACAGGATCAGTTGCAGCAAAAACAAGAAGACCTGAACAAAAAGATGGATGACATCAGGGATAACCTGAAACAAATGGAGAAGCTTAACAAAGAAAATGATAATAAACTCGATACAAAAGGCAATCAGGAACAAAGCGATGATATAAAACAGGATATGGAGCAAAGCAGCGACGAACTGGAGCAGAAACAAAATGATAAAGCATCCAAGTCCCAGAAATCATCTGCACAGAAAATGAAAAAGATGGCACAGAAGATGAAAAACGACCTGGATAAGATGCAGATGGATCAGAATGCTGAAGATATAAAGATGATTCGTCAGTTGCTGGAAAACCTTGTGAAACTGTCATTCGATCAGGAACAGTTGATGAACGAATTGAAAAAAACAGAAACCGAAAGCCCGAAATATGTTCAGCTGATGCAGAAACAATTCGACCTGAAGGATGATGCCAAACTGATAGAAGATACCTTGCAGACTTTGGGTAAACGGCAGTTTCAGCTTCAGTCCTTCATCTCCGATGAGATGTACAAACTTAACCGCGAGATGAAAAAAGCGCTGGATAATCTGGAGGCCAGAAATAAACCCGTCACAGGTGTGGCGCAGCAGCTGGTGATGACATCGACCAATAACCTCGCACTGATGCTCAGTGAATCACTGGATAATTTGCAGCAACAGCAAAAATCCAAAAAGCCCGGCAGCGGCTCCTGCAACAAGCCGGGAGGAGAAGGGCAGAAGCCATCGATGAGCGAACTGCAGAAACAACTGGGTGACCAGCTTCAAAAGATGCAGGAAGGCATGCAGAAAGGCAAAGACCCGAAACAAATGGGAAAAGATTTTGCTGATGCCGTACAAAAACAGGCAGCCATCCGCGAAGCTCTGCGCCAGATGAAAGAAAAAATGAGCCAGCAACAGAAAGAGAGTGGCGGAGTGGACGATATGATGAAAAAGATGGATGAGGTTGAGAAAGAATTAGCTGTTAAAAGGTTGTCAAAGGAAACATTGCAACGACATAAAGACATACAAACCAGGCTGTTAGAGTTTGAAAAAGCACAACGTGACCAGGAAGAAGATGAAAAACGACAGTCCAAATCCGGCATTGAAATAACCCGGAAGTTGCCGCCAAGTCTGGAAGAATACCTGCAAAAACGTAAATCCGCTCTGGAAATCTACCAGACGGTTCCACCATCACTCCGCCCTTTTTACAAAAATTTAGTAGAAAAGTACTTGCGACTTGTTAACTAATTGATTAATCTTACGTATATAATCAATGTCTGCTACAGTCAGGCCATTTCTCTATGTCTTAAAAACACAAATCCCCAATTGAATTAATTATAGTTTAATACTATTGGTATGCAAGAAGTAGTAAAGTTAAAAATCTCCTCCCGTCTGGAAAATATCGCAAAAGTAGAAACCCTGATTGAGTCATTGAGAGACCAGTTCAAAATCAGTGAGCGGCAATATGGCAATATGCTGCTGGCTTCCGTGGAGGCAGTAACGAATGCTATCGAACACGGCAATAATCTGGACGAACGGAAAGAAGTGAAGATTGAAGCCTATAAATGTGAACGGTTTTTTAATGTCTTTGTCCGTGACCAAGGCAAAGGATTCAACCCCGACGGGCTGCCGGACCCTACTACACCAGAATTCCGCGAGCAGCCCGATGGCCGGGGAGTATTTCTGATGCGCAAACTCGCCGATGAAGTAAGATTCCGCGAGGGTGGCACCTGCGTCGAAATGAAATTCTTTTTGTCGTAATGCAGCGAGTTATCGGATAAAGCCGATCAGTATCATATCAGAAAATCAACAAATTCTTGTAATTAAAATTGTATGTAATTATTTAGCGGCGATTAAATAAAAAACTTTGTATTTTTTGCAGTTTTGCGTCAAAAAAAATCGCATTTTTACGGCAATGGCCATTACATTTCATTTCAATAGTATATCAAAGCCTAAATTCTTTGCCGCCACGAAGATAAAGCCCTGGCTCAAGGCAATTGCAGCTAGAGAAAATGCGGTTATCAGAGAGTTGAATTATGCTTTCATGACAGATGAGGAATTATTGAAACTCAATATCGAATACCTGAATCACGATACCTATACGGATATCATCACGTTTGACAACTCGGGAATAAAGGGACGGATAGAAGGAGACATTTTCATCTCGCTGGTACGGGTGGAGGAAAACGCCCTAAAATTCAAGAATTCTTTTGAGGATGAGTTGTATCGGGTGCTGGCGCATGGCCTGCTTCATTTGTGCGGCTATAAAGACAAAAAGAAAGTGGATTCGGAGCTGATGCGAAAGAAAGAAGAGGAAAGTTTAGAGTTATTATTAATATAGTAAACATTGTAGCGAAAACGAATTCCACGTCATTCCGAATGCAGAGTGGAATCCCGATATCGAGACGGTCTATCTAAACCAATTCGAGATCTTTCTCCGCCAGTTGGCGGATCGAAATGACGGTTCTCATTTGTGAAATCTATTTTTCTCTGCTAAAGGATGTTTTTTCTATTTCATCGCTGCTGATATAGCCTTCCGAGGATTCATCTTTGATAACGGTATCGCGCTGCCATTCTTCTACCTTGAGTTTTTCATCTTCTTTCAAAATAGAAATATTCAGTTGCTGGATAAACTGTCTGATAAAAGCTTCCACTTCTTCCGCCTTATCGTCCGGAACCGTTATGGTGATTTTTTTCATAGAATAAAAATAACTAAAAAAGTTAGATTTTGGTTCCTTCTCACGGGTCTTGACTAAGGACATACGATTAAAAGGAAGGACATTTAATAAAATAAAGCAACACTCAACCCATTTGAAGTTGACGGCCAGTTCGGGGTATGCAGAATCCTGCCATTGTAAGTATAGGTGGAGAATCCGGTAGTGGGCAATGAAAAATCAATACCTTTGAAGGTTGTCGCACTGCTGAATAATGCAACGGAGGTATAATCTGATGCATTATTTTTGTTTTCGTCGTACATAAAGTACGCCAGTGTATTCATTTCTTTTTGAGAGAAGGCCGAAGTGACACAATCATATCCGTTTATGGTCAGGGCGTCTCTACCCAGTAATACAGCCTTGGAAACCGAAAAAAAGATGGAAACACCCTGTGTTTCACTAAATGGAATAATGGCATTGAATCCGAGGTTTAGAAAACTGCTTTGCGGCGGAAACGTGCGCAGGTAAATGACGTGGCTGGAATTTTTAAAAGGTTCAAAATAAAAGTGAATCGGACGGTCTGCTGCCCTGCCGGTAGAAACTTCGAACTCGTAGTAGGTGTCTTTCTTAGCAGCAAATTCGGGGTAATATCCTTTGGCGTCCGTGCGCAGCATACTGACGGGCGTTGTTGACAGTCGTGTTCCGTCGTTTGCGCTGACTTCGTAAATTTCAATCGTATTGCCGGAGCCTACGGCATTTTCCAGAAAACTGACTACTTTGCCGGAAATCAGAATACGGTCGTCTTCCGGAATGGTCGTCACCGGTTCTTTGTCATCATTAAAGAATTTAAAGATCTCTGCAAAAGATTCTTTGCAGGATGCAATTTCATTATGATCCTTATCGGGGATGACCTTATTCACAGCAAAAGGAATAGTACTGGTATCCGTCACCACATAGTCCGCATTGCTGCGGATGTTCAGCGTAGGAATCGCCGAATCGGGAATTTTGGTTCTGTCTTTCAGGTAGGGAGCCAGCCACGCCAGCCGGTTGACGGAGCCGGCATATTCTGTGTTACTGCAATAGTTAAAGGTGAGGGAGCCACCCAAAGAATGGCCTACCAGGTTCACTTTATCATATCCGGTTTTTTTAAGTACATCCACTATAAAATCCCTCAGTGGTTTTGTGTTTTTAGGTGCACTCTGCAAGTCGAGCGTATTCCAGTCGTAGGTATATAATTTGTTGGTGGGATACCCGTTCGCCCTGAAATACCCAATCATTTTGGTGTAGGAATCCCCACTTCCGGAATAGCCATGTACAAAAACAATGGGGAGGATGCCGTCTTTAACCGGAATGTCATTTTTCTGACAGGAAAGGATGATGAACAGTGCCGGAATAAGCAGTAAAAAAGCTGGGAATCTTTTCATATTCAAATCTAACAATTGAAATGCATAAAATATAGTGGATGGTACAACCTTTCCAGTTTTACCTGCTGGCGTATACGGGATTCAGTTTAGTATACGACACCTGCTCTCCGAAAACCAATCGGTTGTCAGACGCCTCATAGGTGATTGGAACAGACTTTTCCTCTCCATGGAGAATATAGATAACATTATCTTCTATCAGCCACCTCCCTTTGCCGATGACGTGATAAAAACCTTCTGTGTAATTAAAGGAAATAAATGTACCGTTGGCATTGAACTGGCAGAATACGGGTTGTTTGTCTGGCTGATTTCCCACATTCATCTCCCAGGTACCTACGATACTCTTGTCTACTTTATGAAACAGAAGATTATACCGGTCTGTGGTCATTGTCTGGGTTTTTGCTAAAGAAGTGTAAAATGGGATTGCTGATAAGATAATCGCTGTCATGATACGGATAGTGCTTTTCATACGGTTGCTTTTTTAATGGTTAATTAGTGTGTTTGTATTTATCTCAGTCATTGAGAGACACGAACAGTATAAATTCCATAAAAAAGTGTAAAAAAATTTTCAGCACAAGCACCGGGAGCATGAAAACAGCAGAAAGATATCTTCTATTGACAAAAAGACTGCTGCGTTTCTCGCAGTGATTTGGTGATGGATAGAGTTGTTCCGGATTTTTATTGGCAGCTGTCATCTCGAACATCGAGGGATATCTTACTTTTTCCAATAGATATTCCTCAGTAAGTATAGCAAGATTTCTCCTCGTTCCTCGTCGAAATGACAGGGTGCATGGAGTAGCGGCATGCGTTCCTAACTCGCCTTTGTTGGTTTTTATTTCCAAGCAGAGTCTCTTGAAAAGGACTCTACGTTGTTGAAATTACGCAGAGTCCACTGCGTGAGACTCTGCTGGTAAAATAGGCGTTCCTCCTCGCAATGACGCTACACTATCGCCGCCAGCCTCGCCGCCTGGTCAATGGCGCGTTTGGCGTCCAGTTCGCCGGCTTCGTAAGCGCCGCCAATGACATGTACCGTTTTGCCCAGGTCTTTCAGCGGCTTTTCCAAATCTCTCAGCGAAATTTGTCCGGCGCAGATCACCACATTGTCGCACGGGAATACCTGCGGCGTTTTAGTCTTGTCTATGTAGTGCAACCCTTCGTCATCAATTTTGGTGTATTCGACTCCGGCTACCATTTTCACTTTCTTCATCTTCAATGTGGTGCGGTGTATCCACCCGGTGGTCTTGCCCAGTTTGGCCCCCACTTTGCCGTCGGTGCGCTGGAACATCGTCACTTCGCGTGCCGGAGTAGTAATATGGGGTTGAATACCCGCCACGCCGCCGCGTACCTCATTCTTTAGATCCACGCCCCATTCTTTCAGCCATTCCTCCCGGTGCAGGGTAGGGCTTTCTCCAGCCTGAGTCAGAAATTCACTGACGTCAAAACCGATACCGCCCGCACCGATGACCGCCACTTTCTTGCCTACGGCTGCGCCATTTTTCAGCACATCAATATAGCTCAGCACCTTCGGATGATTACTGCCGTCCAATTGTAAATGACGCGGTGAGATACCCGTGGCAATCACCACTTCATCATACCCTTTTAATTCATCGGCAGTTACTTTCTTATTCAGCTGCACATCCACTTTATGTAATTCCAGTTGCTTATTGAAATAGCGCAGGGTTTCATAAAACTCTTCCTTGCCCGGAATCTTTTTCGCCATGTTAAACTGTCCGCCGATTTCTTTGTCCGCTTCAAATAATGTTACCCCATGGCCGCGCTCTGCAGCAATGGAAGCAAATGCCATTCCAGCAGGCCCTGCACCCACCACCGCTATTTTTTTGGCGGAGGAGACCGGAGGATAATTTAATTCCGTTTCATGGCAGGCACGCGGGTTGACGAGGCAACTGGATAGTTTATTGGAAAAAGTATGGTCCAGACAAGCCTGGTTACAGGCGATGCAGGTGTTGATTTCATCGGCACGGTTTTCCTTCGCCTTTTTCACCCAGTTTTCATCGGCTAAAAACGGACGCGCCATGCTCACCATATCCGCGCAGCCATCAGCCAGCACCTGTTCCGCCACTTCCGGCATATTGATACGGTTGGACGTACATAAAGGGATGGAGATTTCCGATTTCAGTTTTTGAGTCACCCAGGAAAAACCGGCGCGCGGCACCGATGTTGCAATCGTCGGGATGCGCGCCTCATGCCAGCCGATACCGGTGTTTATGATGGTGGCACCTGCCTTTTCAATTTCTTTAGCCAGCTGTACCACTTCCTGCCAGTTGCTGCCGTCTTCAATCAGATCCAGCATCGACAGGCGATAGATGATGATGAAATCCTTGCCCACTTTTTCCCGTGCCTTCCGCACAATCTCAATCGGAAACTTGATTCGGTTTTCATAGCTGCCGCCGTATTCGTCGGTGCGCTGGTTGGTATGTTTTACGATGAACTGATTGATCAGATAACCTTCGCTGCCCATGATTTCTACCCCGTCATAACCCGCTTCCCGTGCAAGAGCCGCGCTATCTGCAAAATCATTAATGGTTCTTTTTACCCCCCAAGTTGTAAGTGCTCTTGGTTTAAAGGGATTAATCGGTGCCTGAATTCTGGATGGTGCTACACTTAGTGGATGATAGGCATAACGTCCGGCGTGTAAAATCTGCAACGCAATTTTTCCGCCTTCGCTGTGTACGGCATCTGTTACAATCTTATGTTTTTTTACATGTCCGTGATTTGTCATTCTTCCGGCAAAAGGTTTCAGCCAGCCTTCCCAATTGGGTGCAAAACCGCCTGTTACGATTATACCGGCATCGCCTTTAGCGCGTTCAGCATAAAAGGCGGCGAGTTTTTCAAAACCGTTTTTTTCTTCTTCCAGATTGGTATGCATGGAACCCATCAGCACCCGGTTTTTCAATTTTGTAAAACCTAAGTCGAGTTCTGATAATAAATGCGGATATTTGTTCGTAGACATTGGTAACTTTATTTGTATTAAAGATAACAAAAATAATTCAATGCATGCATTGAATATCCACTAATTGTACCATTATGAACAAGGAGATGAAAATTGCCCTGCTTCAGCCGGATCTAATCTGGAAGGATAAGGTAAAGAATCTGAACAATATGGAGAAACTGATAGCGTCCATAGGCAAGCCCGTTGATATCATCGCCTTGCCGGAAATGTTTACGACCGCTTTTTGTGTTGATGACAGCAGCCTGGCGGAAGGAATGGAGGGTGGAACGGTACAATGGATGAAGGGGATGGCGCGTAGACGAAACGCCGCCATTTGCGGCAGTATCCTGTTTGAAGAAGCGGGTCATCTTTACAATCGCTTCTTATGGGTGGAGGCGGATGGCAAGCTAACATCGTATGACAAGCATCATTTGTTCAGCCTGGTAGGGGAGAATAATCTGTTGTCAAAAGGGATGCATAAGACTGTCATCGATTATAAGGGCTGGACAATACAACCTTTTGTCTGTTATGATTTGCGTTTTCCGGCATGGTGCCAGAATGATGACAATGCCGATATTCAGCTGTATGCAGCCAACTGGCCGAAGAAGCGCATTCATCACTGGAAACATCTCTTACAGGCAAGAGCCATAGAAAACCAGTGTTATGTGGTGGGTGTAAACAGAACAGGAACGGATTATTTCGGGAATGAACACGACGGATGCAGCAGTGTATATGATTATGCCGGAAACCGGATAACTTGCATAGAAGGCAGGAATGGCACAGAAATTGTTAAACTTTCCAAACAGAATTTAGAAAAACATAAAGAACGTTATCCTTTTTGGAAAGATAGAGATACCTTTATGCCTCCCTTATAGAAAGGTAGAGATAGTTATGCAGGAAATAGAAACAAATATAACCTTTGATGAGGCGGTGTGGGAAGATGTACTGGAAAGGCTGGAAAAACAATTTGGGAAAAAACCGGATGTGCAGACGATTATTTTCCTGGTTGGGCATCGTGAATTGGGTAAACATCAGGTGAAATTTTCCAAAGAACAGAAACAGGATCTGATTCACGTAGGAGTCTGCACCTTGCTAAGCAGGGCTAATTATTACACGTTTCTGGATTTCGATCAGGATGGCTGGCCGCATTTTGAATATAACAGGGAACAACCTAAATTAGATTCCGTTCAGCAGGAAAAGTTATTGAAGAAGATGATTATTGAATATTTTAATGAACTTTAAATTATTATCTATGAAAAAAAACATTTTTACCCTTTTGCTGTCTTGTTTCAGTGTGGCGCTGTTGGCTGCAGACAATGATGGAAAAGTAATTATTCAGGAAAAAATCAACAAAAAAATGGACTCTTCGACGTATGTACTAATCTCCACTGAGTACGGGGATATTAAAATCCGCTTGTATGATGAGACCCCTCAGCACAGGGATAATTTCATCAAATTAGCCAATCAGAAATTTTTTGATTCTACCTTGTTTCACCGGGTGATTCCTACATTCATGATACAAGGTGGTGACCCGCAGTCAAAAACAGCCAAAGCCGGCGAGCCTCTTGGAATGGGTGATGTGGGATACTATGTTCCGGCAGAATTCAACAAGGATCTGATACACAAACGAGGTGTGCTGGCTGCCGCACGTGATAACAATCCGCAGAAAGCTTCTTCCGGCTGTCAGTTTTACATCACACAGGGAAAAAAATACTCCGACGAAGAGTTGACGCAAATAAGCAAAGCGAGAGGCATAACCTGGACCGAAGAACAAAAGAAAACCTATAAAGAAATTGGCGGGACTCCTTCTTTGGATATGAACTACACAGTGTTCGGAGAGGTGGTTTCCGGAATTGAAGTAGTGGATAAGATCGCATCTGAACCGCGGGACCAGAGAGACCGGCCTGCCAAGGATATAAGGATGACGGTAAAGGTACTAGATAAATAATCGTTCAGCACCGTGTCTATACAGAGGGTTCAAAACGAAACGTTGCCGAACCCTCTTTTTTTACAACATTTTGTACATTTGGTGATGCAGGCAAGCTATCTCACATCGGCTAATAAATTATTCGCATATTACAAAAGAATAGGAGAAGAAGCGATGGCGCAGGTGAGTGAAGAGAAACTGTTTTATCAACCCAACGAAGATTCCAATTCCATCGCCGTTATTGTGCAGCATTTAGCCGGCAATATGCTGTCGCGCTGGACTGATTTCCTGACAACGGACGGTGAAAAGGAGTGGAGAAACCGGGATGCGGAGTTTGAGTCGAATACTACCGGCAGAGAGGAATTAGTGCTGTTTTGGAATAAAGGGTGGCAATGTCTTGAAACTGCGATGGGCTCATTGACCGAAGAAGATTTGGGAAAAATCATTTACATCCGAAACGAAGGACACACTGTCCTGGAGGCCATTAACCGGCAGCTGGCGCACTATCCCTATCATGTCGGGCAAATTGTTTTCCTGGCAAAGTTGCTACATGCGGAAGAATGGAAGAGTTTGTCAATTCCCAGAAACAAATCAAGGGAATACAATAAGCAAAAATTTACACAGGAAAAAGGAGATTCCTTTTTCACAGATAAGGTATAATTCCTATATTAGAAAAAAATACACTATGCAATACCATAAAAAGAAACTGGTTGTTTTGCTGTTACTGGCTTTTTCCATCACAATTATGAGTTTTAAAGATGCTTCCGATGAGAAGAAGGAAGAACCAAAATTTACCAACCTGAAAGTGTTTTCCAGAAAGATGGCACATGATGACCTGATTGCCATCATGAAGAATTATAACACGGCATTGGGGGTGAAATGTAACCATTGCCACGTGAAGAATGGTGAAAAGATGGATTTTGCATCTGATGAAAAAGTGGAGAAAAGCATTGCCCGCAAGATGCAGAAAATGACGAATGCCGTCAATAAAAAATATTTCGGCAAAAATTCCGGAACGGTGTCCTGCATGACTTGCCACAACGGGAAAATACACCCGAATGATGTAAAATAAATCACAAAGTTTTCACCTGCTCCAGTAATGTACGTTCTTCGGCAGTCATGGAGTTATCTAAGTTGGCGGCTTTTTCCATCAAAGCCACTATCTTTTGTTTTTGTTTGGGATTTTGAGGCATACGCACGACCAGTTTATTCGCCTTCGCCAGCTCCAGAAAACCCTGAATCTTACTAATGTCATAATTCCATTTCTTCGCCAGTGTATTTATATATTGCATTTCTTCTTCAGAAATCCTGCCATCTGCCGCCACCATCATCAATACATTGTTTAAGGCATAATCCCTTACGGCAAATAACTCTTCTAAGGTGTCCAGCTCCTTATCAACAATGAAAGAAGTACCAGAATTAGACTTGAACTGGTTGTATTCAGCGGCCGACATCCAGTCGCTGATAATCCATTCGTATTTAGTGCTGTTGAGTGTTGCCTGACAGTACGTGCAATTGATCTCAATCGTATCTTTCACCGGAGCGCCGCAATTCGGACAGCTGTGCGCATACAACGAACCCTGTGGCTTTCCGGCATTGATATCTCTGGACAGGATGAGCACTTCATCGTATGTGAGGATGCTCACCTCAAAACTCGGCTGGTTGTTAACCGTTGTAATCCGCTGTGATGACCGCTTGAGTGCAACGACAATATTGTCTTTGTTTTCCTGCCTGAAGTAATCAAAGGACGTTACATGATTCAGGTATAAACGGTTAAATACAAAGGAAGGCTGCGCACGTATCTGACCTTCTATTTTTGCATACAGCTGGTCCGACACGAATCTTCGGGTGATTTCGGGTTTCTTCAATACCTGTGCCGTCATCATCTGCATATAACCGTTGCTGGCCTTGTCTTCCAGCAGTTGCAGGGAGAAATCCTGCTGCTCCCCAATCTGTTCGTGTATCTTTTTGGAAAATTTCCCCTGTTTCTCGTATTTTGAATTGGAGTTGAAGTAATCATCGGGTTGTGTGATTTCTGCCAGAATCCAGTCATAGTCACCCAGATAGGTGATGGTGGAACAATAAGGGCATTTGGCCGTTTCACCGCCGTCTTCCGGTAAATTTCCCCCGCAGTTCGGACAGTTGGTCGTATGGTATAAATCTTTTTCCTGGACGCCGGATTTCTTTATGAAAGACCAGTATTCAGTGGCATTCAGCGGCCCGCCGTCATTGAGTTGCGTATATTTTTTAGAAACGAAGGCATCGTACATGCTGTATTGAATGCCAACGTGTATGATATCGTACACACCATCTGTTTCCACATCATCAATGAATACATTACGGATCTGAATGGAATGCATTTCGTTGACCTGTTCAATAGCCTTCATCATGATAAACTGGGTATTGAAACGCTGGTAAACGCCATCGGATATCCATTTCCGGACTTTAGATAAATCCTGTTGCATCCAGGCACTCTGTATGTCGATAAATGCCGTCCGGACTTTCGATTTAAAATTATCCGCATTGAATTCCGGATTTTTTTGCTTGAAATCATCCGGCAGTTTATCTGCCTTGTTGACCAGTGAACCCGGTGAGGCATTGGGCAGGTAGTTTAATCCGCTGGAAGCTGCGTATCCTTTGGCAATCTTGTATACCACCAGAATGACCAACGCCAATACGATAATATTAAGCGGGAACGGCAACATGAATATGGCACGCAGCAGGTAATAAACCAGATAAATGATGGCACCGCCATCTCCACCACCTCCGTCACCGCCACCACTGTGGCCGCCACCGCCACCGCCTGCTGATGCAAAAATCGGAACTGAAGATGACAACAGTAAAGTGGAAACCAGGAATGATATCAGGAGGTTACGGTTTTTCATGGAAATGTTTGATGTATAAATATAGTTAAATCGAAATTAGTTCCATTTTGTGTGGTAACAAATGATGTTAAATTTTAAGAATGAAACGCCAGGGCAGCAACGCATCCTCTCCGGCATAATCAATACCGACCCGTGTTGTGGTGATAATATTAGCGGTATTAATTTTTGTTTTGGTGGTTTCTACCCATATTTCTTTGTCTGTCAGGTGTATGCCGTAATGTTGTTTCGTAATGCCGAGTGCCTGACATACTTTTCCGGGCCCGTTGCATAAGTTTTTAGTTACCCCTGTGGCATGTCGTCTTTGCAAAATGGTTTCTACCCCTATGGTTGGTTGTATGGCGCGGATCAGTACCGCCTGTGCCACGTCTTTCCTGCCCGTTACAATATTGAATAAATGATGCATACCGTAACAGAAATAGACATACGATAATCCGCCTTCCTCAAACATGATTTTGGTGCGTTCCGTTTTACGTTGGTTATAGGCGTGGCATCCTTTCTCAGATTCGCAATACGCTTCTGTTTCCGTAATGATGCCGCCGGTTTTGACACCATCTATCTCCGTTAAGAGCAGCTTGCCTAACAGGTCTTTTGCAAGGTGTACCACATCTTCATTTCGATAGTATCTTTTAGAGAGTTTCATTTGACGGTGCAAAATAAAATTATTTTATCTTTGGTTGCGTGAATACACTCTATTTAATACCAACACCTCTCGCAGAAAATGCGTTGTACACCATTCCTGATTATGTAAAAGAAATTGTTGTCAGGTGTGACATATTTATTGTGGAAGAGCTGAAGACGGCGAGGCGCTTTATCAAAGCAGTCAATCGTGAAAAGAATATAGACGAATGTTTGTTCATTGAACTGGATAAGCATGCGAATTATCAATTTGATGAGACACAGTTGATGGCACTGACGAATCAAACCATTGGATTGTTAAGCGAAGCAGGAACACCCTGCATAGCAGATCCCGGAAATAAGGTGGTGGAGCTGGCACATGAACTCAACTGGCAGGTAATACCGTTGGTGGGGCCTAATTCCATTCTGCTGGCATTGATGGCGAGCGGATTCAACGGGCAGCAGTTTACGTTCAACGGCTATCTGCCTATTGAAGCGCAAGACAGAAGAACCAAATTGCTGCAGATGGAAACGCTGGCAAAGAAAGGGCACACACAGTTGTTTATGGATACCCCATATCGGAATGCAAAACTGCTGGAGGAGTTGTTGCAGGCCTTGAAATACGATACGATGCTATGTATAGCCTGTAATATAACGGCGAAGGATGAATATATCAAAACGTTGCCCATGGCTGAATGGAAAAAACGTAAATCGGATTTGCATAAAAAACCATGTATATTTGTCCTTGGTAAATAGGGTTTTCATTCTTTAGCGGGATACATACAACAGAAATGATTTTAATTGACGATATATTAATCAGCGATGATGTAATCGAAAAACAGTTCGTTTGCAATATCAAAAAATGTAAGGGTATCTGTTGCGTGGAAGGCGACAGCGGAGCGCCGGTTGAAAAATCGGAAACAAAAATCCTGAAGAAGATTTATCCCAAAATAAAGAAGTACCTGATACCGGAAGGCGTTAAGGCGATAGAGGCACAGGGCACATTTGTCGATGAGCCGGATGATGAATATACTCCTTATGCGACTCCGCTGATTGATGGAGGAGCCTGCGCGTATGTCAATTATGAAAAGGATGGCACGATTACCTGTGGAATAGAAAAAGCCTGGAAAGACGGTGTGACCGATTTCCGGAAACCCATCAGTTGCCATCTGTATCCGATACGAATAAAGCCTATGGAAACCGTAACGGCGGTGAACTACGACGTGTGGGACATCTGCAGCGATGCCTGCACGCTTGGGAAAAAACTGAAAGTACCGGTATACGTTTTTGTAAAAGATGCCCTGATTCGCAAATTCGGCGAAGATTTCTACGCAGCATTAGACCAGGCGGCCAAACAGGCTTAAAGATTTATTTTCAGGTAAATCGGGCAGTGGTCGGAGTGCTTCACATCCATAAATATTTTCGCATCCACCAATTGTTGTTCCAGTTCTCTGGTAGCCGCATGATAATCGATACGCCAGCCTTTGTTATTGTTACGTGCATTTGCCCGAAAACTCCACCAGGAATATTCCTGTTTCTTATCCGGGTGAAAATGACGGAACGTATCGATAAATCCACTGTTGAAATAATGGGTCATCCATTCGCGCTCTTCGGGTAAAAACCCGGAGCTGTTCTTGTTGCCTACCGGGTCGTGAATGTCTATCGCCTGATGGCAGATATTGTAATCACCCGAAACAATAATTTTCTTTTTTTCTTTTTTCAGAGCGTGTATATAATTGTAAAAATCCTTCAGGTAATCCATTTTCACACTCTGTCGTTCATCTCCGCTGGAGCCAGACGGAAAATAACTGTTGACCAAAGTGACATCTCCTATGTCAAGCCGCATCAGCCTTCCTTCAAAGTCGTAGCGATGTATATCCATCCCCTTTACCACGTCTGAATGTGCGCTCTTTACCAATGCACCTACGCCGCTATAACCTTTCTTCTGTGCCGGGAACCAGTAATGTGTATACCCGATTTCGTCAAACAACTCTTTAGGAATGCTCAGCTCATCTGCTTTTATTTCCTGAAACAAATAAACATCATAATTAGTCTGTCTTATCCAGTCCACCAGGCCTTTGGATATCGCAGAACGGATGCCGTTTACATTGTATGATATTATCTCTAAAGTATTCATTTTGATATACCATTTATTTTCATCATTAATGACAAATCGCTAACTTCACCATTCATGCCGTTCGCCAAAACAAATATACTAATCCTTTTATTCTTCCTGTATCTTTCTTCAAAAGGACAGACATTTATAGATGGACAAGTTTTTGACGCAACGACTAAAACACCCATCAGTTATGCTAATATTTATATCAAAGGAACAACGGTTGGTGTTACTACGGATGATACAGGTTACTACCAATTGAAGCTAAACACTTTTCGGGATTCAATTTCAGCGGCTTATTTAGGCTATAATGAACAAACCCGGCCAATAAAAAAACAACCCAAAAACCGAATCAACTTCTACCTGCAGTCATCGGAGAGCATGCTGGCAGAAGCGGTGATAGTAGCCAGTAAGGAAAGCCTGGAAGACTACCTGATTCGTAAAATTTTAGAATACAAAGATTCTAATAATAAAAATAATCTGCAGAATTACAGCTATGAATCTTACAACAAAATAGAACTGGATATAAAAAACATGTCGGAAAAATTCAAGAACCGTAAAATTTTTAAACCTTTCAAGTTTGTATTTAATAACATTGACAGTACCTCTGAAGATGAGCCGTTCCTGCCATTGCTGCTTTCTGAAAACATCTCGGATTTTTATTACACGACAAAACTGAACAAGAAGCGCGAAATAATGAAGGCATCAAAGATGTCTGGTATGAATGACCCCAGCTTTAATGAGTTTCTGAGTGCTACCTACAAGGATATCAATATTTATGAGAATGCGTATCCGATTTTGAATAAACAATTTATCAGCCCGATAGCAAATTCCTGTAAAACATTTTACAAGTATAAAGTCATTGATACGCTTGTACTGGATAATGTGGTGCATTACAAAATGATGTTTGAACCCCGCACTAAAGGAGACTATACTTTCTTCGGCAGTCTGATTGTTTCCGAAAATAATTATGCCATAAAAGACATACAGCTCAGGATGGCGCCGCATGTGAATATCAATTTCGTCAAACGTATAGAAGTCAATCAGCGGTTCGATTTTGTCGATCATCAGTTCTGGATGATTACGGATGACCACCTGCTGATAGATTTTGCGCCTTTGAATAAAATTCCGGCAGTGGTGACGCGAAAAAATGTGATATACCGGAACTTTAAGATAAATAATCCTTATAATGATTCTATTATCAATAATACGACGGAGCAACTAATTATTGATGCGGATGAAGTAAAAAAAGACCAGGCGTATTGGGACACTTCTCGGTTTGTACAGCTTACAAAAAATGAGGCAGCGGTATACCATCTGATTGATACGATAAAGACGCTCCCGGCTTATAAGACTTATATAGAGATAATCAATCTTATTCTGACGGGGTATTACAGAACCGGACCGGTTGAGTTGGGGCCGATATTAAGTACGTTCAGTAATAATCAGTTGGAAGGATGGAGGTTTAGGGCCGGAATTCAGACGAATTCCCGTATGAGCGACTGGATAAAAGCCTCCGGCTATATTGCATACGGCATTAAAGATAAACGTGTAAAAGGAGGAGTAGGATTACAAATATTGGCGGATAACAATCCCCGGCAGGTGATTAATTTTTCTTATATGCATGACGCCAATAAAATGAGCCGTACTACTGACTTGCTCGCAGTGGATAACCTGCTGAATTTTATCATTCTTCGAAGGAGACCCGTCTACAGGCTGATGTATATGGATGAAGCCAAACTCGGATATGAAATAGAATATAAACAAGGCTTTAGTATGGGACTGGCATTTCAGAACAGGAGAATACAGCAGGGTACAGTCCCTTTTCAATATGAGTACGTCAACAAAGAAGGAGTCAAAGATACATTTAACCGTTTAAGTCAAAGCGAATTGGTATTCCGGGCACGGTTTGCTATTGGGGAAAAATATATCCGGAAATCATCCCTGTTCCGAAGCAGCATCAATACCAGCAAAATTCCGGTTGTGCAACTGGAGTATGTATACGGGATGAAAGGATTGGCCGGCAGTCAGTTCAATTATCACAAAGTCACCCTTGCATTTGCAGATATTATTCCTGTCCGAACTGTTGGCCGGCTGGAAATAAAACTGCAGGCCGGCATGGTCTTCGGGCGTGTGCCCTTCCTGTTGTCAGAGGTACATGATGGCAATCAGACGTTTGCCTTCAGTAATACAGCTTTTAATCTGATGAATGATTACCAGTATTACAGCGACCGGTATGTTCAATGGAATATTACACATCACTTCGAAGGTTTTTTTTTAAACAGGATACCGGGTATACGAAAGTTGAAACTACGGGAGGTGGTTCATGTGCGTGGTGTCTGGGGAAATGTATCTGGAAAAAATCAGGATTTTAACCGCTTAAATAATTCGTTTATAAAACCCCTGGGAAAGATACCATATGTTGAGGTTGGATTCGGATTAGAAAATATACTGAAATTTATCCGCTGGGATGTGATGTGGAGGGTTACCCACCGAAATGAGCCAAGGTCCTACAATTGGATGATGACATTCGGTTTCCAGTTTACCTTATAGTTAGTTTCCTGCATCGTAACCATATTTAGCACTTCATCGGTTGCTTAGTGTAAGGATATTTTATACATTTACATAAAATCCGTCCATTGTTTGTTCAAGATTGTATAGACACCTCCCTGCCCTTTATCCGACTGACGGATGATGCCGGCTATGCTTTAGAATTGATGCAGGAATATAAGGCACCGGCTTTAGCCGTTGTAAATGAAGGGGTATTCGTAGGTATTGTATCAGAAAATCAACTACTGGAAGTCGATGATCGTTGCCTGATAGAAAACTTGCAGGAGAATTTAATCACAGACAGCATTACGGAAGGCACTCATCTTTTTGATGTTGTTAAAAAAACAACAGAGAGTTCCTCTTATTATATGCCGGTAATAAATGCCGAGAAGGAATATATGGGGATAACCACTCCGCAAAAGATATTAAGCACACTGGCCATGTATTCCTCGTTTATGTCAGGAGGAGGAATAATCGTATTAGAGCTGGAAACTAAAGATTATTCCCTGACTGAAATATCTAAGATTGTAGAATCCAATGGTGCTATGATATTACATTGCATGGTTGCAACTTCCACAAATCAGCATCAGATGCAGGTATCCCTGAAAGTTAACAAGAATGATTTAAAAGATATTCAACTTGCTTTTGAGAGATATCACTATACCGTGCTTGCGGTGCTGCATCAGTCGGAATACGAGATGCAGCTAAAAGACCGCTACGACAGCCTGATGAGGTATTTAGAAGTTTAATTTATTTTTAAGCCGGTTTTCTATATCCACTATGCAGGCGGCTAATGTTGTGCACAGGAATGGAAGTAATGGGAAGATATACCTGCATTCAAAGTAACGGAAACAATAGGTTATGACGACAAACGTACAAACAGTATAAAGAGCAGCTATGCCATAATACGGCAAGTGCCTTCGGCCCAGCAACGGAAGCAAAAGCAGCGAAAGAAATGTGAGTACGTTTAACAGGTATAAAAGCGCTTTTATTACAAATTTGTAACAATGGTCTTTATAATCCCTTAAAAATATCAGGTTACTCGAATTGCTCTGAAAGATGACACTTCTAAAGAATATTAACGGAGTAATGGCATAATACCGGAAACCGGCAACGTTCAGAAAATTTGTTTTCAATCTTTTGATATTGGTTGTAGCTGCTGCTTCCAGAGAATCTTTAGAAAGCAATATATTTCCAGCGGAATATTTTTTCCGGTAAAATTCGTAGAGGCTGTTGTATGCTAACCTTACAGCGGCTTTATCATTGCCTATATACGCCTTTTCGGGTAACACTGCCGTTAAGGAATCAATTAAATGCTCTTTAGATATTGGTTCCTTGTTTACCAGATTGGTGCGCATATAGTTGGAAATCCGCTCCGAAGAAAAATCAGCCGGATTGGTCCAGCAGGAAATCCACCTTCTGAGATGAACGTTTGGTATACCGTAGTCCATCGGGTCGCCATAGTATTTTTCCAGAAAAACAATATCACCATCCGTAACTTTATAATTCCTGATGGTCCAGGGAAAGACCAGAATGGATGCGCCGGCACCAAAAAGTATAACCGGCAGAATTGTCTTTTTCAGATTCCAGCTATTAAAATAGAGTAGGGAAAACAGGCAGGAAAAGAGCAGCAGAACGACAACGGGACGGCAGAGTACAGTGAGTGCAAAAAAGAATCCCGCCCATAAGTAGTTTTTATAAGTTGGATGCTGTTTACACCTTGATAACGCATAAAAAACAAAACAAATCAGGGAGATGCTTAACGCTTCCGTGATGGTATAATACAGGTAAGAGACAATAGATGGATTAAATGCGTATATAAAAGAGGCCAGCAATGAAACCCTGAGGTTTGATGTGAAGTTAAAAACAGCAAAGAGCAGCGCAATGACCGAAATGCCATAGATAAAAATCTGAGTATAGCGTATCCAGTAGTAACTCCCTTCTTCACCGAAAAGCAGGTAATGGACTCCGTAAAACACAGGATAAACCGGAGTTCTTCTGACGGAATAGTGGGTTTTGGTAGGGTCTACCGTAAACCCATCGCCATTCAGGTAGTTCTTGATTTGAGAAACATACCAGATATTATCAATGGAGTAGAGCGTATGTCCGTAAACAAGGCTGCCACTATTGTCTGTAATATTATCCGGGTTGAATTTCTTTACCGAACGGACATTCCATTCGTTGATACAAAATGCGTAAACGATTACAATGATGAAATAAAGGAGTATATATTTTTTGTTTAGCATTTTAGTTTAATAGCGCGTTTGATAAGCAAATAAATACCTGGATTACTTGCCGGAAGTTGGTGCCGGAGGTTTAGTAAATAATCGTTTTGCAGTTGCAGCAGCTTCAAACAGGGTGATTCCCAATAAGCCGAATAAGAATGGAAACAACGGAAGGTTGTATCGTGCCTCAAAATACCGGAGTACATAAATAATCGCAGCGAAGTTGGTAATAATGAATAACAGCGCCAACCAGTAAAACGGACTGTATCTTCTATGCATGAATAATACCACTAAAATAGAAAAATAAGCTGTAACCGTTAAGAGGTATAAAATAGCTTTTATAATTATCTTGATAAAATTGCTGTCCGGATTGTCTAAAAACGTCATTGAGTTAGAGTTGCTCTGAAAGATAATACTTTGCACAAAAGACAAAGGGGTTATCAGGTAGTAATCTATCACAGATGTGTGTATGAAATTGCTTCTAAGTCTGACCGATTTTTCCACAGCCTTCTTTTCATACTCGGCCAGCAGTTCTTTATCGGAAGTCGATGTTTTGATTTTATAATAATCATAAAGTGCAGAAACAGCGCCTCTAATTTCTTCTTTTGAGTTGCCGATAAATGCCCGTTGTGGCATATTGTTGACATAATTGTCAATAATTTCGGCTCTCTTTGTCGTGTCTTTTTCAATTGTCAGGCTGACCAGCATCTTGTTGGATAAATCTTCAACGCTGTAATTGCAGGGGTTAATCCAGCAGGCTACCCAGCTTCTGAGCTGGATATGAGGCATGCCGTAGTCCATCGGGTCGCCGTAATATTTTTCGAGAAATACAAAATCGCCATTCGTCACCTTATAATTTCTGATGGTCCACGGGGCAAATAACAATAAGGCGCCCAAAACAAAAAAGCCGCCTCTCGTTATGATGGCTTTAATATTGTATCGGTTAAAATGCAGTACGGCAAAAACGCAGGTGAATATCAGGAATACATTGCTTGGTCTGCATAACGCCGTTACGGCAAATGAAAATCCTGTAAGCAGCCAAATCCGTTTCTTGCCCGGATGGATATAACAAAGCGAAAGCATATAGATGAAAATACAAACCAGTTCCGTGCTGATGGATTCGGCATTCGTGAAACTGGTTGCCATTGCGAATACCGGAAACAACCCGTAAAGCAGCGCCGAAAGCAGCGCTATCGTTTTGTTTTGAGTAAAATTATAGATACCTGAAAACAAAGCCAGCACGGCCAGTGCCAGCAGGATGGTCTGTGAAAACCGGATGAAAAAGAAACTGTTTTCTTCGCCAAACAACCAGTAGTGTAGTCCGTAAAAAAGCGGATAGACGGGGGTTCTCCGTACTTCGTACAGCGGCATCTTTACATCTACGGTAAATTTGTGGTATTGCAGGTAATTTTTTACATGATTCACATACCAGTAATTATCTATCGAATAGATGGTACTGTTGTGTACAAGGCTTCGTGCATTGGATTCCTTGTTGGTGGGGTTTGTTTGCTTGATAAAATGAATATTGATCTGCGTGACAAGAACAGTATAAAATATTGAAATAAAAAAAAGAAAGAAAAGGTATTTTTTAGGAAATGGATGCATGTTGATTATGGTGTTTTGCTGCTCGTATTAATGTGATGGATGGTTCCAGTAGTGGTATACATTTAGTTCTTCCTCAACCACAAAGCCAAATTGTTCATACAGATGGGCTGCTGTGGCATTTGCTTTTTGTGTGGAGACGCTCAATTGACGGAAGTTATGCTTAGACGCGTGGTATTCTGCGGCATGCAGCAGTTTTTTTCCGATTCCTTTTCCTCTGGAAGCTTCATCAACGGCAATCAGCCCGATATGAGCAACCGCTCCGCGCAGTGCAAGCGTGATAAATCCTGCAATCGTATCTTCCTCGGTTTGGTAGATTAATGTAATATCAGCTAGTGTTTTGTCTGCAGACCTTACTACCCATTCGGTATACAACTTTTCATACGCGCCCGCAGGGAAGTGCGGATCGGTTTTGAATCGGGAGTAGAGGCCGCTTTGGGTGCCAAGGGAAATAAGTTCATCACTGGCCAATTTAGAAAGATATTCAACAATGTGTTTATCTATGGAAAGTGTATCCCTGACGGGTTTTGTATAATTTACTTTGATGTCAACCGGATTGTTGCAGTATCTTTCAATTTCAGGCAAAAGCGCACTGTTTGGAAACTCGAAGATGTAAATTAAATCGAAATGACGGATTTCCTGTAAAAAGGTTTCTGCATCAAAACAGCCGGGTTTGATTTTCCCGATATTAATATTAAAGAATGAAGAGTCCCAGGCTAATTTTTCTATCAACATAACATTTCTTTACAAAATACAAGGAATCCGGATGGTATTGTGCATATAGTGCAATATTACAAAATAAACATAAGATATTAACGTAACCCTGAATATTATAATCATGCGAAACGGCTGAAATAGAATCAGCAAATTATACTTTTTTTGCTACCACCAGACAACTGCCGCCGAACGGGATTTTTCGGTTTCTCTGAATCCATTTCAATTCACAACTCCATAACTTATCTATGATTTTACTTAGAAAACCATTGCGCACACTGTGGCTGCTTTTTAATTCATTCAGTTCTGCCGGCTTCTTATAAAAACCCAATTTACTGGGGAGTGTACGAAGCAGAAAAACAGGAATGGGCAATAAAGAAAAAATATAGGTGGAGTATACTAATTTAAAACCAATATCCGTTAGCTTGTTTTCTATTTGCGGCAAGGAATACCTTCGGAAATGGCCTGCGTCAACATCTTCAACGGACCACAGAAACGAATAGGCTGGAACTGTCAAAAAAACCATTCCGTCCGGCTTAAGAATCTGATGGATATTTCTTAAAAAGGCATTGTCATCCTCAATATGTTCCACCACATCAAATAAACCGATGGACTCTATGGAAGAGGCAGAAAAGCGGGCATCTTCCAGTGTTGAACAGATGATATGCTTCAGGTTTCTGTTTTTTGCGTTCATGCAACCTTTGACACCCGGATCCAGTAAGGCGGTTGGTATGCCTGAATCTTCAAGCCCTTTTGCCACAAAGCCATTCCCTCCGCCGATGTCAAAGAAAAATCTCTTATTGTTGTATTTTTTAACGACATCTTTAATGCAGTCATTTCTGTGATTAAACCAGAAACTCATATCTTCTATCTGATAGTAGTTGTCGTTGCCTTGTTCAGGATAGGAAATGGCTGCTTTGTCTTTTGAATAAAAGATGCCGTCTTTCTCCACCAGTTCAGCCGTATAGTCTTTAAATTCCATCTATAATTTTATAACGGTATGACCTTATAAGTTTAATTCTTTCTCGACGATGTAAATCGGCCTTTCTTTCACACCTTCAAACGTCTTTCCGATATACAGGCCCAGGATGCCCAAGATAACGATAATCAATCCCCCAAGGAACCAGATAGAAATCATAATACTTGTATAACCGGGTACTGCAATTTTGTGGGTAAAATTTAAGATGAAGTAGGTAATACCCATCAGTAAAGAAAACAAAGAAATGACAAAACCCATTTTGATAACAATGCGAACGGGTTTGTCCGAATAAGCCAGCATAACATCCAGTGCCAGTTTAAACATCTTTGAGAAATTATAGCCGCTTTTGCCGGTTTGCCTTTCCTGATGTTCTACATCCAGTGTAGCCTTGGAAAACCCCACCCAGAGTACCATGGAAGGGAAAAACCGGATAGATTCTCTGAGAGAACATACTGCGTCAATCACAGCCCTGCTGTAGATACCGAAATTAGCGATGGTGTGGTCGATGTGGCTTCCCGTCAGATAGCCAAGGGTTTTCCAAAAGAGTTTGGAGAATAGTTTCTTGGTAAAATTGTCTTTCCGTTCTATTCGTCTGGCAAGCACAATGTCATAACCTTCCAGGCTTTTTTTATAGAGGTTGGGTATTTCTGACGGAGCATCCTGAAAATCACAATCCATAACCACCACTTTGTCACCCTTCGTATAGTCCAGTCCGGCAGTGATAGCGTAGTGCTGGCCGAAATTTCGGCTCAGTTTCACGCCTTTCACATTTAGATTTGTCGAACAAATTTCCTGAATCACAGCCCAGGAGTTGTCCGGACTGAAATCATCTACCAGTATTATCTCATGTTCTGAAGCAATGCCGGAAATCTGTTTTTCTATTTCAGCCACAAATTCTTTGAGATGCGACGCTGCGTTGTAAATAGGCGAAACTATCGAAAGAAACATAACGTAAAAGTAGAGTATTTTTTTACGGATTTAAAAAATATCCCTGAAATAATGAAGTTATTTTTCATTTAAACAACATTACATTACTATTCAAATGAACTATATTTGAACTCAAATCAATTATTGTAATTAGGCTGAATATTCAGTAATATGTCAACAACACTTTTCCCATTTGCAACCCGCTGGTATAGTGTAAACTTATTCTCATGGAGCGATTTATTATTTGCTCCACTTTTTTTATATATGATTTATCAGGCATGTGAGAAGGTGTATTTAAAAAAGTACAAGGATGTTCCATACGGAAAATATTTTATGCTGGCCGTAAAGGTTAAGTTAGGATGTATAGTTATGTATTGGGCTATAAACAAGTTCTATTATAAAGGTGGTGATACGTATGTTTATTACTGGCATATTTTGAAAATCAAACAAATGCTTTTTGATGATCCAACGATGGCTTATAATGTACTGTTTAACAGCGATGATTTTCAGACAAGGCTGTATATGAGAGATTACTTCCTCAATTACGGGACTTATATCATTGACAAGAGTTCGTATATAGTTATATTAATTGGTTTTTTCCTAAGTTTTATAGGACTCTTTTCGTATATAAATATATCCGGCATTATGGCGATTTTCGCATTAATGGGTTGCTGGCGGGTATTTAAAATGTTTAGGGAAATGTATCCGCATCTGGAGCGGGAAATGGCTATCGCAACCCTTTTCATCCCTTCCGTTATGTATTGGGCATGTGGTATAATGAAAGATTCTATTTGTATAGGGTTTCTGGGGGTACTCACCTATGCCACTTATGAATTGTTCTTTAAGCGGAAGAATATCTTTCTTAATATAATCTATATTGCGGTGTGTGTCTGGGGCCTGGTCCAGATTAAAGTTTATATCATCCTGGCCTTTGCCCCGGCATTGGCGGTATGGGTATTTGCCCGATACAGGTATACTATCAAAAGTCCTTTTATTAAAGCCTTGGCAACTCCTTTATTTATTGGTGTCGGGCTGATAAGCGGTGTCGGTGTTTTAAGCCTGATGGGTAGCGTTGCTGAAAAATATGCCTTTGAAAATATGATGCGGACAGCACAAGATACTCAGAACTGGCTGGTATTTTCATCACAGATGTCAGGGAGTACCTCATTTTATAATTTGGGCAATGTGGAATATACGACCTCGGGGATGTTAAAGATCTTCCCTAAAGCAGTCAATGTATCCTTATTCCGGCCATATATATGGGAGGCTAAGAAACCAATGCTCGTTCCGGCAGCCATAGAAGGGATTTTTACCTTTTTCCTAACGGTACGGTTACTGTTCAGAGCTGGATTCCTCAACTTCTTCAGGATGATTGCGTCCAATCCGGAGGTGCAATTTTGTCTGGTCTTTTCCATCATTTTTGCATTCGCCGTGGGATTCACCAGTTACAACTTTGGAGCGCTGGCAAGGTATAAGATTCCGCTTATGCCGTTTTATTACATCGCCCTGTTTATATTATCGGATTCGCAAAAAAAAGAGGCCGCTCTGCATGTAAAAAATTAACAAGATATCCTTATCTTCGCAAGCCTGATTTTTTTGACATCACTGAAAAATCAAAGTGTATAAGGTTTTATGGCAAAAACAGCCTGATAAAACAGCGGTTGCACAGGCCCGATTTAAAAATAATTAATTTTTATAAAATGAATATAGCAGTTGTAGGCACCGGATATGTAGGATTGGTTACAGGAACCTGTTTGTCAGAAACAGGAAATAATGTTATTTGTGTTGATATCGATCAAAATAAAGTAGCAAAATTAAAATCCGGACAGATTCCAATTTTCGAACCCGGATTAGATATTCTGTTTCAGCGCAACATAAAAGAAGGCCGGCTCCATTTTACTACCAATCTCGAAGAAGCTATTGAAGAAGCTAAATTGATCTTTCTGGCATTGCCGACCCCTCCCGGCGGAGACGGTTCGGCAGACTTATCTTTCGTATTGGGGGTTGCCGAGCAGTTGGGCAAGATTATGAAGGAGTACAAGGTTATCATCAATAAAAGTACAGTTCCGGTGGGTACCGCTGAAAAAACAAAAAATGCCGTTGCGAAAAATGCCAAAGTGGAATTTGATGTGGTGTCCAATCCTGAATTCTTACGCGAAGGGGTGGCCGTGGATGATTTCATGAAGCCGGATAGAGTAGTGGTGGGAACCACCTCGGAAAGAGCACGCAAATTAATGGAAGAACTGTATCGTCCGTTTGTCCGCCAGGGCAATCCTATTATTTTTATGGACGAGCGCAGCTCAGAAATGACCAAATATGCAGCCAACTCCTATCTGGCTGCTCGTATTTCTTTTATGAATGAACTGGCGAATCTTTGCGAACTCACCGGGGCCGACGTTGAAACCGTCCGTCAGGGGATGGGTACCGATAACAGAATCGGCAAACGTTTCTTATTTCCGGGAATCGGGTATGGCGGAAGTTGTTTCCCAAAAGATGTGCAGGCACTGGCAAAGACAGCAGAAGAAAACAATTATGACTTCAAGATTTTGAAGGCGGTGATGAAGGTGAATGAAATCCAGAAACATATTCTGGTTGAAAAAATCATCAATCATTATGGCAATGATTTATCCGGGAAAAAGATTGCAGTATGGGGATTGGCATTTAAGCCTAATACGGATGATATCCGAGAGGCGCCTGCCTTATACATTATAGAAGATTTATTAAATGCCGGTGCGGAAATTATTGCGTATGACCCTGAAGGTATGCCGAATGTTCAACAATACTTTTCTTCGCTCCCAGAAGATAAAAAAACAAGATTACATTTTGTAGACGGTTATTATAAAGCGCTGGAAGGAGCAGATTTTCTGGCTATCTTAACAGAATGGACTGAGTTCAGGACACCGGATTTTGCAAAAGTAAAATCATTATTAAAAGAGGCGGTCATCTTTGATGGCCGGAATTTATACGATCTGGACGTGGTGAAGGATGCCGGATTTTATTACAACAGCATTGGCAGAAAAACAATAACAGCCTAAAAATTTTAAAATAACTAAATACAGCTATCATGGCTACTGAAGATAAAAAAAGAGTACTGATTACAGGTGCCGCCGGTTTTCTGGGATCGCATCTTTGTGACCGGTTTATTAAAGAAGGATACCATGTGATAGGCATGGATAACCTGATTACGGGAAATATAAAAAACATTGACCATCTCTTTCCGCTTCAGGATTTTGAATATTATCACCACGATGTAAGCAGGTTTGTGCACGTGCCGGGTAAACTGGATTATATCCTGCATTTTGCATCGCCTGCATCTCCGATTGATTATTTAAAAATGCCCATACAGACACTGAAAGTAGGTTCTCTGGGTACGCATCATTTGTTGGGTCTGGCGAAAGAAAAAAAGGCGAGAATGCTTATCGCATCCACCTCCGAGGTGTACGGAGATCCAACTGTGCATCCACAGCCGGAGGAATATTGGGGCAATGTAAACCCCGTCGGACCGCGGGGGGTATATGATGAAGCCAAACGCTTCCAGGAAGCCATTACCATGGCGTATCATAACTTTCACGGTGTGGAGACGAGAATTGTCCGAATCTTCAACACCTACGGCCCCAGAATGCGGCTGGATGACGGACGTGCATTGCCGGCTTTTATGAGTCAGGCACTGAACGGAGAAGACATTACGGTATTCGGAGACGGTTCACAAACCCGTTCGTTCTGCTATGTAGATGATTTGGTGGAGGGTATATACCGGCTCTTGTTGAGCGATTATCATTTACCTGTAAATATTGGCAATCCTCAGGAAATTACCCTGTTGCAGTTTGCGGAAGAAATTATTAAGTTGGTTGATACAAAATCTAAAATTGTCTATCTGCCGCTGCCAACCGATGATCCGAAACAGCGCAGGCCGGACATCACCAAGGCAAAAAACATTCTGGACTGGGAACCTAAAGTGGAAAGAAGCGAAGGGTTGAAAATAACGCTGGATTACTTTAAAAAAGAATTGGGCAAATAGTTATTTAAACCACCCCGCATATTTCACATAATTATTTGCAATGCGTTCATTCTGGTCCTTGAATGTATCCGCATCCAGTTGTTTTACTTTTTTTGCGGGAACACCGGCGTATATGCTGCCGGCCTCTACCCTTGTATTTTCCAGTACCACGGCTCCTGCGGCTATCAGCGCATTGGCTTCAATATAACAGTTGTCCATTACGATAGCCCCCATTCCTATAAGTACATTATCTTCAATGGTACAGCCATGCACCAGCGCACTATGCCCTATGGAAACGTTATTTCCGATAACTGTCTTAGTTTTTTCAAACGTGCAGTGAATGACTGCATTATCCTGAATGTTTACTTTATTGCCGATTCGGATGGAGTTGACATCGCCGCGTACTACCGCATTAAACCAGATACTGCAATCATCACCCATTTCGACATCTCCTACTACCGTGGCATTGGGGGCTAAATAGTTATTATTTCCAAATTTTGGCGTGTATCCTCTGCAATCTAAAATTAATGCCATAGCAATTCCGTTCTATTTTGTAAATTTCGGAAATGAAGATATCAATAAAAAGCAGAAAAGTAAAAACGCTTGCCGGTATTTTGCTGCTGGTTACACCGATGCTTTTTACCTCCTGTGTTTCTGCTAAGGCCAAAAAATGCAATTGCCCGACCTTCGGCGATACGAAAAAGCATTAATTCCTCGAACCGATATATATTCCTATCAATATCGTAAACAATCCGAAAAAGTGGATGGGTAGTATGCGCTCCTTATCCAGCAGGCCTACCAAAACAGATACCAGCGGAATAAGATAAGTGGTCATAGTGGCAAACAAGGCGGATGTTCGTTGTGTAAGAATATTAAAGAAAACCTGTGCATAGGCCGTACCGAATATGCCGAGTAGGAGCAAATATTTTAAACTATCCCATGCAGGAACCGGATGTTGCCCGATTTCGTGAAACGCCCCGGAGAAATAGAGATAGGCAAGTGTAAACGGAGCCACAAAACTATATTGCAACAGAGCAATCACCACCGGGTTTTCACCCTGAAATTTGGATTTAAATATGTTTGCGTTGAGGCCGTAACAGATAGTAGCGACCAATGGCATCAGAATATAAGGATTTAATTGGGTAAAACTTTTTTGTTTGGACAAGACGATGATTAATGCTCCCACAAAGCCGATAATCACACCGATGATTTTATTATTGGTCAGTTGTATACCGAAAAACATACTTCCGATGAGCAATGCAAATAAAGGCGTGGTGGAATTCATAATGCCAGTCAGCCCGCTGTCGATTTTTGTCTCGGCCGTGCAAAACAATACAGCCGGAATCAGATTGCCGAACAGACCCAGGAGGGGAATATATTTCCATTTGGAAAGCGGGATACGCAGCTTCTTAAAGTGAATGACAATCAACGGTATCAGCGCTAAAAATGCAATGCTCATGCGGAATGCAGCTACCTGCAGCGGTGTGAATACATCAAGCCCTCTTTTAATAAAGAAGAAGGAAAATCCCCAGATGACGGATAGTCCGGTGAACATTACCCAATCGCCTGCCTGTATCTTTTTGGCTTTTTCCATAGATGGAACAAAGGTAAAATTTATTTAGAGGAACAGCAGTCTGTCAGTTGCTTTTGTAAGTTAGCTTACCATTAATTTGGCAGAGTATTTGTATCTTTCATCGTATGAAAAAAATAGCAGGTCTATTACTATTTGCAGTAATGGGGCATATTGCCCGTGCTCAGGAAATTCAGGTAGTTAAACTGGAGGAATTGAAGAAAGTGTACTCCCGCCCGAATGATACCACCTATGTTGTCAATTTCTTTGCCACTTGGTGCGGCCCGTGTGTGATGGAAATTCCGGTGCTGAATAAATTCCGGGAGGATACAAAAAATTCCAACATTCAGCTGATTATGGTGAGTCTGGATAATTCCAAATCACTCAAAAAATTACCGGCATGGATAAAAAAGATGAAAATCCTGGCTCCGGTTTATGTATTGAATGAATCGGCGGATTATTCCTGGCTGCCGTATATAGACAAGCGCTGGCAGGGCAGTATCCCGGCTACCATGATTATTAACGTGAACCGGAATAAAAAGGCATTCTTTGAAACGCCGGTTGAAGACGGTCAGCTGCAGTTTTATCTGAAGAAACTGGGTTTGTGATATAGCGATAATTTTAAACACTTTTCTCCTGCTGCTTATTTGTAAATAGTACCTTTGTTCTACTTGTTATGACCATATTCGAACGCGTCTTAGGCGGAAATATCTTTTACGACTTCTGGAAGCAACTCCAGCAGTATCTGTTTTCCGAAGGACGGTTCATACAGCTCATCACGCTGCAGCCAATTGAAATCTACAAGACGGAAACAGAACTGGAGATTGACTCGGCAAAAGTCAAACTGTCCATTAAGAGTACCGTCGAGAACATGATGCAGCGCAGGATAGAGCGCACACTCAGCTTGCTGACATTAAACCTGTATAATAAACCAAAAGATGCACTGGCCTATGATTTTGATATTCTCATTAAGGCGGATATGGCGTATGCGGAGGTGTCAAAATTTTTCAATCATCATTTCGCGAGGCAGACCTATACCATTGAAGAGGGTAAATACTTCCTGTTCATCGAACAATTTCAATTTGGCAATCAGGGTACCAAGGCTGTCGTCAGGATGCCTTTTGTGATGGAGTCAAAGAGATGGTTTCTAAAGCGAAAAATTGAAGGAACTGCTGTTTTCAAAGGCTCCATCAATTTTCATCATCCAAAATATGTGCTGAAAACACGCAACCTGAATTATGAACTTGAAACGGAAAGTTATATTCTTAAATTGATTGATAACTTCTACCACATAAAGTTGGTGGAGTTCTTAAGCGGTTTCCTGCAATATAATTTTAAGGAAGAATTATTTCATGCCAAGACGGAAGCACAGCTACAAATCAATTCTTTGCAAAGTCAGTCCAATTGGATCAGCGGTGTCATTAATGACCTCGATCTGGAACGTATAACAATAGAAAATGAAGGTATTCATGCCGTTTTTCTGGCAGAAGGAAAATTACATTTGATGCGATAAGGATAATAGCAGTGGCCAAATAGGAGAAATGAACGGAAAAAACTAAATTTGTGCGCGACGATTAATATCCAGGAAAAATCCATTTTTGAACATGTACATCCATCCTCTCCATCTTACGCCCATAGAAAATAAGCGGTTTCTAATCACAGGTGGCGCCGGATTCATCGGCTCCAATATCACGGAATATCTGTTAACACACGGGGCAAAAGTGCGGGTATTTGATAATCTGGCGACCGGAAATATCCATAATCTTAGCGAATTCCAAAATCATCCAAATTTTGAATTTTTGGAAGGAGACCTCCGAAAGGTAACAGACTGTGCGGTTGCAGTCAAAGATATGGATGCCGTTTGTCATCAGGCGGCCATTGGCTCCGTTCCGCGGTCCATTAAAGATCCGGTTACATCCAATGACATCAATGTGGGCGGATTTATAAATATCCTGACTGCGGCCAAAGATGCCGGTATTCGCCGTTTCGTATATGCATCTTCCTCATCTGTCTATGGCGACGAGCCTAATTTGCCTAAAAGAGAGGAAAAAATAGGGAATCCGCTTTCTCCGTATGCCGTCACAAAATTTACCAATGAAGTATATGCCGGGGTTTTTTCACGTTGTTACCCATTGGAAATGTTAGGGCTGCGTTATTTCAATGTATTTGGCCCTAAACAAGATCCGTACGGCGAGTATGCAGCAGTGATGCCATTGTTTATCAAGGCGTTATTGGAAAGTGAAGCACCCCACATCAATGGAGATGGCGAGCAGACGAGGGATTTTACTTTTGTTCACAATGCCGTTCAGGCTAATATTTTGGCATTAACCACCACAAATAAGGCAGCCTTTAACCGGGCTTACAATGTGGCATTTGGGCAGCGGTTTACAGTCAACCAGATGTTTGAGGCTATCCGGAATTATTTAGGTAAAGATATACAGGCCATTCACCGGGAGCCCAGAGCGGGGGATATCAGAGACTCCTTAGCGGATATTTCCAGAGCACAGAATTTACTGGGATATAACCCGAAATATTCGTTTGAACAAGGTTTGCCGTTGACCATAGAATATTTCAAAAAGGTATTTGCCGGATAAAAATCAGGGCCGGTGACTTAAAAAATGTGAAAAATAACGGAATCGCAATAAATTAAACCTTATAACAACACCGTAATAGGCGCTTTTGTTCGTTAAATCTGTATCTTTGTTCCTCTTTTTAAATTACTCTTTTGAACAAGAGCCTAAAAATATTTTGTCTGTTGATAACCATGCACTTGGGTAATAAATCGATTTTCTCACAAGAGAATGAGTTTGGCGGTTGGGTAGGAACATCGGTTTACCTCGGGGATTTAAACCCGACGATGTCGTTTAAGAACGCGCGTTGGGCAACCGGCATATTCTACAGATACAACTTAAACAACAGAATGGCCTTCAGAGCACAGATGAATTATGGATTTTTAGATGCTGCTGACAGAAGAATCAAAGGTTTCCCGTATTTGCAGGCGCGCAACCTCAATTTTAAATCACATATTGTTGAACTGGCCGCTACATACGAAATCAACTTTTTTAAATATTCACTCGTAAAATCCAGAGATACGAGAAACTGGACACCTTACCTTTTTGCCGGATTCGGTATTTTTTATTACAATCCGTATACAACACTTGACGGAGTGCGCTACACGTTAGAATCCGTAGGAACGGAAGGACAGAAGACAGCAAACCGTCCAACAAAAAACCGCGGATACGACCGTTATGCCTTTTCTATTCCATATGGCGGCGGGGTGAAAATCGGGTTGACAAAAAACTGGGCGGTACACGTGGAGGCCAGCAGCAGATTCACTTTCACAGATTATATTGACGATGTGAGCGGAACTTATGCAGAAGCCGAAGATTTGAATTATTTTGTGGGAAGCGTAAATGTCGCTCCCTTATTGGCAGACAGATCAACGGCTAGTATCGGTATTCCCGGAAAACAACGGGGTACCAGCAAAGACAAAGACCGTTTCTTATTTGTGGGTGTAGGGATAAGTTATACGATTAACACCGGAAAATGCCCGAAGGTATTTTAAAATATGAAGTGTAAAATTTGAGTACGCAGGAACAAATATCATACAAGGAAAAGATTGACAAAGCACGATTGCCGGAGCATATTGCCATCATCATGGATGGTAACGGACGTTGGGCAAAGGCACAGGGCAAGCATCGTATCTTTGGACATAAGAATGGCGTAAAGGCAGTTCGGGAGGTATCGGAAGGCTGTGCGGAAATCGGCGTAAAGTATCTTACACTATATGCATTTTCTACGGAAAACTGGAACCGTCCGCAAACGGAAGTGTCCGCATTGATGGAACTGTTATTTTTGACCATAGGAAGAGAAATTAAAACACTTCAGAAAAACAACATCCGTTTAAATACTATCGGGCACATTGATAATTTACCGGCATCCAACAGAAAAGCCTTGCAGGAAGCTATGGAGGCCACCAAAAATAATACCCGGATGACGTTGACGTTAGCGCTTAGCTATGGCTCCAGAGAAGAAATCACTGAAGCTGTCCGGAAAATTGCTGCGGATTATAAGGACAATAAAATTACACTGAATGAAATCAGTCAGGAAAGGGTGGGGAATGCACTGTATACTACATCAATGCCTGATCCCGAATTGATGATAAGGACCAGCGGTGAGCACAGAATCAGCAACTTCTTACTGTGGCAACTGGCCTATACGGAGTTGTATTTTACAGATAAATTCTGGCCGGAATTTGACCGGAATGATTTATACCAGGCTATTTATAATTTCCAAAACAGAGAAAGAAGATTTGGAATGACAGGTGAACAAATCGGAGAACAATTAAATACTACCACCCACTAATAATGAAGATGACACTCAACAATAAACTAATTCTGATTTTATCACTTGCCTGTACTTTTGCTATAAACGTATCACACGCGCAGGAATTAGACACTACTTACATCAACTACAAACAACCCCGCAAGTTTAAGATTGCAGCTTTGGAGATTTCAGGTACTCAGTACCTGGACAAGAATATCATCCGCTCGCTGACGGGCATAAAAGTGGGCGATCAGATATCTATTCCGGGTGATGAAATCACCAAGTGTATAAAAAATCTCTGGAAGCAAGGGCTGTTCGGTGATGTTCAGATTTTTGCGGATAAATTTGATGGAGACAATGTTTATCTGACAGTAAGCATTCTGGAGAAACCAAGGCTGAATGATATTTCCGTAAAAGGATTGAAAAAAAGCGAAGCTGATGATATCAAGAAGAAACTGGATTTACTGAAAGGCAAACCGCTTACAGAAGCGCTGAAACTAAATATCAAAAATACCATTAAAGACCAGTTTGAAGAAAAATCATACCTCCATCCCGTTATTGATATTGTAGAAAAGAAGGACGAAGGATTACTGAACAGCACTTCAATTATTGTGAATGTAGACAAAGGCTCTAAAGTTAAGATTAACAGTATAGAATTTATTGGAAGGGAGAAAGGCGACATCATTAAGATGAGGAAAGCCATGAAAACGACGAAAGAACGCACCAAAATAGAAATCAGGATAAAAGACGACAGAAGCGTCAAGCAGAAGGTAAAAGACGTATTGTACACGTTGGCGAACCTGAACTCTAATTCCGTCAAAGATTTTTTCATGGAGCGTTTCCGCATCCGGTTCAAAGGTTCAAAATTTAATGAACAAAACTATGAAGACGACAAACAAAAGTTAATAGATTATTATAACAACAATGGTTTTAGGGATGCGAAGATAAAATCCGATACCGTTATAGATGATGAAGACGGTAATGTCAGCATCAAAATATATCTGGAGGAAGGCAATAAATATTATTTTAGAAATATCACCTTCAAAGGCAATGTGAAATTCCCGACAGAGACACTAAACAGAGTACTGAATATTAAGAAAGGAGACGTTTATAATGCGGAGTTGCTGCAAAAACGCCTGACGATGGATCCGGATGGCGGCGATATCAGTTCATTGTACTATGACGACGGATATTTATTCTTCAGCATCAACCCGGTGGAGATTGCCGCGGAGAATGATTCCATAGATATCGAAATCCGAATTAACGAAGGCCCGCAGGCGACGATTAAGAATGTAATTATTGAAGGCAACGATAAAACAAATGAGCATGTTATCCGTCGGGAGCTCAGGACATTTCCCGGCGATAAATTCAGCCGTTCCGACTTAATCCGTTCGCAGCGGGAGATTGCCAACTTAGGATTCTTTGACCCGCAGGAGACGAAAGTAGAACCTATTCCAAACCCGATAGACGGTACGGTAGATATTAAATACACAGTGAAAGAAAAATCCGCCGATCAGGTAGAGCTGTCTGCAGGTTGGGGTGGAAAAGACGGAGGACTGATTGGTACGCTGGGCCTTAAATTTAATAACTTTTCCCTGAGAAACATGTTTAAGAAAAAAGCATGGACACCGCTGCCGACAGGAGACGGACAACAATTAAGTATTCGCGTGGAAAGTAACGGAAGGCGATATCAGAATTATAATTTCTCTTTCACGGAGCCATGGCTGGGAGGCAAAAAACCCAACGCATTCACGATTGCTGCCTTCCACTCGGAAATCAGGGATATATCCAGCGGGTCAGTATTGGGAAAACAAATTACCAACGGGTTTTCTGTGTCTATCGGTACACGCCTGAAGAAACCGGATGATTTCTTTGTTGTTCAGGCGGCTGCTAATTATTACGGATATAATCTGACGACGTTCAGGAATCGGTATTTTGTGAACAATCAGCCGTTAGACAGTGGTAATTTCCATAACCTCAATTTCAAGATCACCTTATCCAGAAATTCCATTAACCAACCGGTGTTCCCAACCGGCGGAGCAAGAATCGAGGCTTCTGTTCAGTTTACGCCACCCTATTCTTTATTTAAGAAAGACAATAATTATGACGGTAAGACTGTCGCCGAGAAATATAAATTGATTGAATACCATAAATGGAAATTCTTAGTAGACTGGTATCAGTCGTTGGGTAAGACCAAGTTCGTGCTAAGGGCATCCGCCAAGTTTGGCTTCTTAAGCAGTTATCGCAAAAGCACCGGTATTACTCCGTTCGAACGCTTTCAGGTCGGTGGAAACGGTATTCCGTCCAACGTGACGTTATTTGGAACCGATATTATTGCTCAACGCGGTTATGAAGGTGATTATTCCTCTTCCGGAGGTGACCCGATTTATAATAAATTTTTACTGGAGTTGAGATATCCATTTTCTTTAAACCCATCGGCTACCATTTATGGACTGGTGTTCTTTGAAGCGGCCAATACCTATGCCAGCTTTAAGGATTATAATCCGTTTAAACTGAAGAAAAGTGTGGGTGTTGGTATCAGGGCCATCCTGCCGATGTTTGGTTTGATAGGTATTGACTATGGCATACGATTTGATAGTGCTAATGGTAGTCCGATCAAATCATCCAGCGGATTCTTTGATTACCTCGGAAAGAATGGAAATATTTCGTTCATTCTCGGATTTGAACCGGATTAATAATTAAAAACAACTAATCGATATGAAAAAGATGCTTTCATTGATGCTGGTACTCGGAATCTCACTTCTGATGCAGCGTGCCTATGCGCAACGATTTGCGTATGTGGATACAAAATACATTCTGGAGAAGTTGCCCGATTATAAAACAGCCCAGCAAAAACTGGATGATCAGGCTGCGGCATGGCAGAAAGAAATTGACCTGAAAAACGAAACATTAAAGAAGATGTATACGAAATATCAGGCAGAAGAATTCCTGCTGACGGCCGACCTGAAAAAACAGCGTGAAGATGAAATTGTGAAAGCCGAAGATGAACTGAAAGATTTGCAAAAGAATCGTTTTGGTTTCAACGGCGACCTGTTTAAAAAAAGACAGGAACTGGTACAGCCCATTCAGGATAAAGTGTTTGATGCTGTTCAGAAACTGGCACAATCACGTTCATACGATTTTATATTTGACAAAGCATCCGGTAATACAGGCATGTTGTACACCAATCCCGCTTATGATGTAAGTGAAGAAGTGCTTAAGAAATTAGGCATGTAATTTGTAATTGATAATAAACCAATCTAGTAATTAATAAATTTAAACAATGAAAAAAGTAACGACCATCCTTATTCTTATGATTGCATTTCTGGCAAGTTCATACGCGCAGAAAGTGAACAAATTCGGTTATCTGAATTCCTCAGAATTATTGTCTTTAATGCCGGAAGTATTAAAAGCGGATTCTGCCATTGATAAATATAGTTCAGAGCTGGACCAGTTGGGCCAACAAATGTATCTTGAATACCAAAAGAAAGCTGCCGATGCACAATCAAAAGTGGAAAAGAAATTATTGACGGAAGAACAAACCGAACTGGTCGCGAAAGAGTTGTCCGATATGGAAAAAAGGATTAACGATTTCCAGCAGTCTGCCCAGGAAAAAATTCAGGCGAAAAAGGAAAAATTATATGCTCCTATTATGCAGAAAGCAAATGAAGGTATTAAAGCTGTCGCCAAAGCAAACGGATATACATATGTGTTCGATTCCGGTGCTGGATCTATTCTGTATGCGGAAGAATCAGATGATATACTGCCGCTGGTAAAAACATACATGAAATTACCGGATCCGAAACCTACAACCAAAACTGCACCAGCACCAGCACCCACCAAACCTAATTAAGAGTTAGTTATCATAGTTGACCAGGTTCGGAACGCATCGCGTTCCGAACCTTTGTTTTTTAAATAAGTTTTTAGAACTTCGTTCTTATGAATAACAATGCACATGCACCTATCGGGTTGTTCGATTCCGGTATTGGCGGACTGACGGTTGCTAATGCTATCCTGCGGGAACTACCCAATGAATCACTCATCTATTTCGGGGATACCGCTCATCTGCCTTACGGTGATAAATCGGCGGATACCATTCGTTATTATACTAAAACCATTGGTGCTTTTTTGTTATCCAAAGATTGCAAGATTATCGTTATTGCCTGCAATACGGCCTCTTCCGTCGCTTTTGAAATGCTGGAGAATATGGCAGGCGACAAAGCACATGTCTTTAATGTAATTGACGCGGTTGTAGACGAAATAATTGCTAGAAAATATAAGAAAGTAGGCGTAATCGGAACGCTTGGTACAATCCACTCCAATGCTTATTTTAACAAGATTACACATAAAGATGCTACGGTGAGTGTACACCAGCTTGCCTCTCCCTTGCTGGCGCCTATGATTGAGTCAGGATTCGTGGATGGGCATATCTCCAACCTGGTAATTGAAGAATACCTGAATGCGACCGAGTTACAGGATATAGATACGCTCGTACTTGCCTGTACGCATTACCCGCTGATAAAAAGAGAAATTGAAGAGTACTACAGAAAAAAAAACCGGCAGGTGGAAGTCCTGGCGACCAATGAAATCGTTGCGAAACATATCAAGAAATTTATGATTGAGCATGGCCTGATTAACTATGAAAAAAAAGGGCATCATGCTTTTTATGTCTCAGATTACACGGAGAGTTTTGAAAAAACGACACAACTCTTTTACAAAGAATCTATTCATCTGATTCATTTGCCGCTGTTCAAGTAAAGCGCATCGTCAATTGCTTTTCTTAAGCGCTCATCACTGACAGAATATTTTGGGAATCCTGCACAATGGCTTAATTTGCGGAGTGCTTCCTCAATGTTTAAGGATTGTGGGGAGCACTGAACGGCAAATCTTTTTTCCTCCATAGCCGTGGCTAAAAATTCCTGTTCTGTCTGGCCTTCCGCAGGAATGAAAATGGCTTTCTTGCCCAATACCGCCAAATCCATGATGGTAGAATATCCGGAGCGGCAAATTATCTTATCCGCTTTCTGCAGGGCAGAAAACAGATCATTGCTGTTCAGGTAGGAGATGGTAGTGATATTGTCTTCTTCGTGGATGTTTTGCTTTTCGGTTTTTCCCTGTACCAGTAATATCTTATCGGCCTTGCCTTTTAATTTATTCTTCAGTTCCTGTTCCATTTGTGTCCGCTGCGGCTCCTGGCCGGACAGAACTACGAGGATCGAAAAATCCATGTTGTCAACTATAGAATCTTTCTTTATAAATTTTGAAAACCGGCTTAGAATGCCGATATAACTTGCTGGGATAGAAAAAGAAATACCGTGAGATAATTTTCCGGAAAGATTGGAGACACCTTCTTCATCCGGAATCCAGAGGGCATCAAATTTTTCTATTTGCCGCAGGTGTAATTTTAAAAATACGGGATTCATAAATCGGGCAGAATGCGGCGCCTGAAGCGCAATCTGATGGCATATCAGAATGCTCTTAATGGAATTATGCCGTACACCGTAGCGGTTGTCTGATATAATCAGGTCTATGTGTTCGCGCTCCGCGATAGTGGCTATAGTTTTATGTTCCTCCTTTATGGTCTGAAGGATTTTGGGTGTTTGCAACAACGCATAAAAAGAGGCATTCTTGCCTGCAGGATATGAAATGTTGTATCCCGGTAATTCGTAAAAAGACAGAGCCGGATAGTGTTCTTTCAGCAAATATAAGGAGTCGCCATTGCCTGCAATGATAACGTGATGTCCGTCGGATAACAATACATCAATGACAGGTATGCAGCGGGTGGCATGCCCAAGCCCCCAGTCCAGCGGGGCGATTAGTATGGTTTTGGCAGCAGTCAATTATTTTATCTTTTCTAATTGTTCCAGCAGCCATTTCTTTTCAAAGCACGGATTCGTTTCGCTGATAATCTTATGTGTGATTTCTTTTTTCTTTATCAGCTGCCGGCGTTGCGTATTCGTCAGTGTCTTAAGGCTGATCAGGCGTTTGGTAAGTTTGGCAATGTTGATATAATTATTTTTATATACCTGCTCCAGCTTCTTCCGTTTCAGCAAAGCTAATATGCTGCCGATGAGATATTCCAGCGGTTCGATGTACTCCAGTTCATAATAGATTTTCATCAGAATGTTTTTTGCTGAAAGGTTTAACAGTAAATCATCATAGTCTGCTTTTTGTAAGAGCTTGATGGCCGCCGCATAGTTTTTTCGCTCGTATTCTAAGAAGGCTTTGTTATAGGCATAGGTGCTTTCCTGGTATTTCTCTTCTAATAACCCTTTATACTGCTCAATGAATTTTTCAGTCCATTTATACTCCTTTAGCCTTATGCCCACCGTTACAATATTCTTGTAGGTGAATCGGGATAAAAACCCTTTTTCCAAGAACGCCCCGCTCTCTATTCCTATTTTATTGACGTCAAACGATTTTCTGGCATACCCTTCCACACCCATATTGTTCATTTTTATACAATAATTATTGGCATAAATCAGGATGTCGCGAGCTTCCATTTTTGGAAACAAATGCAGATTCTTATTGATGAGCGCCAACAGTTTTTCGAAATTTTCCTGCTTGTCTGCAAACTTCAGTGTCTGATAGATGTAGTAATAGATGGCAACCGCGGGAATGTCCAGCAGGTTGTTTTTTTCGACATGGTTCAGCACCACATCAAACATACCGTAATCATATTTAACCTGGTGTACCTGCTCGTGTGATACGAGGATACAGCCCTGTTTCAGTTTTTCGGTGATGAAATAAATGTCAAAATTGGATGTTAGCAACTGGAAATTGTATTCTGCCGTTCTGCTCAGATTCCGTTTTTCATTATAACGCTCAATTTCTATATCGTAATAACTTTTGTAATAATGGCTGTTCTTATACGGATACTCTTCCAGCAGTTTTGCAGCATCTTCATAGGTCTTATGAAAATTCTTGTGATGATTGTGCTGGTTGTATGCACCCATCAGTTTTAATTTCTGTAAGAAGGTATCGCCTTCCACCTGCTCGACGATGAGATATTTTTCAATGGTCTTGAAAAGGTAACTCATGTACAAGCGGAATTGCTGGTCATTATACGGTTGCTTGGGATGTAGCTTTTTGTAGATCAGTTCTTTCTTTGGGAAAGAGCTGTCTTTATCAATACATTCATTCAATATACGGTAAAGCATGGCTACTTCTTCCTGATGGTTGAAATAAGGGGATTGCATAAATTTTTCCAGCCCCTTGCGCTCCCATTTTGTCAGAACTACGAGCACGTTAAATACTTTACTGTTTTCCATCTATTTGTAATTTATTGTATAACAATAGAATACGAAATATACGATTATATTTTCATTATACAAAGTTGAAAAAATATCTAAAAAGTATTTTGTTAATTGTCTTAACTTTAGTTTGAATATGAAAAGAATATATACCGTCTTCCCCTTTTTCTTTTTAAGTGTTTTCTATTTGTCTGCCAATCCGGGATTTGTAAAACTTTTGTTTGGCGTCGAACCCAAATATGTACTCGAAGGGCACAATAAAAGCGCGGTTGTACTGACAGAGGGATATTTTGCCGGTCATCCTTTTAACTATATTCAGCAAACAGATTCACTCGGTAATGTTGAATGGCTGGCTAATTTATTTCCGATACAGGATACATCTGTCTTGTATGGAGTAAATATGGGTATTTTCAGTAATGGAATTATCTATGCCATCACTCACCATAGGAACGGTGTGGATATGCTGCAACAGAAATTAACGCTGATAAAAAACGGAGCGATACTCTCCACGACTAATATATCTAATCCGGATACGCTGCAGCCATTGCCGTTAAGGGCATTTGTGAGTACAGATGACAGTTGCTTTATTCAGGTAGTGCAGAATAAAACGACACGGCAGTTTTATCTACAGAAAACAAACCAACAGGCAGAAGTTGTCTGGACTAAAAATATAGATAAGGCAAACTTCAATGCAAACCTTGATACCGTAGCCTTGTTTGGTTTGCAACATCAGCTGAGGATAAAAAGAATGACACCGGAAACATATCTGATAACCGGCATTGGATGGAATCAGGGCGCTGGTAAATACGAGCTTTTTCAGGCAATATTCAATTCAATCACCTCTGCTTTCCAATACAATCATTTTCAGATGCCGGAAGCAATTGTAAGTAATGGGAGCCATCCCATTTTATTTGAAGAAGGTATACTGAACTCCACTGTGGTAAGAATCGCGTTGATGAATTATGATGTTTCCATCCCCGTTAATTCCTATTTTATCAGTGATGTAAATATTTCGAATGCCACCCGGAATGCCGTATATACTTTTCAGGACTCCAGCAATAATGCACACTTCCCGCAACGGTTGTATATTGATGGTGCAGGGAACCTGTTTTTTCTGAAACCCAATTCCATCTACAAAAGAAATGCCACCGGCGGCATACTCTGGAACCGCGTCCTGTTTCCAGATCGGGTAATTTCTGCTAATTCGGTAGAACAGGATTTTGTGTTTATGCAAAGTTTTACAGAATTAAGCGACAGCACCTTTTACATCATCGGAAGAGGCGGCAGGGGATTTCCCAATAATATTTGTCTGTGTTTTGGCGCACTTATTAAAGCGAATAAAAACGGTGTGGTATACGAGCGGTTGATTAATGGCCGGGTATATACGGATGAAAACAAGAATTGTCAGGATAATAATGAACAGGGTTTAAATCAATTGCTGGTAGAGGCTTCCGCTGCCAATGCTTCCTTTTATACATTGACGGATTCATCGGGAAATTATACCATCCCTGTTGAGGATGGAAATTATACGGTAAAAGCACATCTTAATAATACTTACTGGCAGGCCTGTACTCCTGCGGTGCAGGTGAATACGCTGACCGATACAACGCATGCGGATTTTGCCGTTCAGAAACAGATTTACTGCCCTTATCTGAATGTGGATGTGGTGATTCCATTCTTGCGCAGATGTTTTGATAATACCTATCAGATTCATTATTGCAACGAAGGAACCGCGAACGCAGAAAATGCTTATATAAAAGTAGTCTTTGATTCGCTGCTGCAGGTTACGTCATCTTCCATACCGTGGTCAAGTGTAAACGGAAATACATTTAGCTTCTTTCTGGGCAATATTGCAGAACAGCAATGCGGTGATTTTAGTGTCACCGCTAATTTAAATTGCGGGTTGGCAGAGTTGGGGCAAACACATTGTGTGCAGGCGTTTATTTATCCGGACTCATTATGTCTTCCCCGAAACCCTGATTGGGATGGCGCCATAATTCAGGTGGCAGGCCAATGTATAGGTGATTCCGTGCAATTTGAAATAAAAAATACCGGAGCCGGAAATATGGTCAGGCCAAAAAAGTATTATGTGCTGGAAGGGGACTTCTTAAGGGCTGCTCCGGTCAGTTTTCAGCTGACATCCGGTGAACGGAAACAAATCAAAGTGGCTGCCAGCGGAAATACAATTACATTGCTGGCTGAACAATCGGATAATTTTCCATATCCGGGCAACGCCGTATTATCCGTTGAGGCGTGTAACGGTATCTTGCAGCCAGGCTATGTAAACCATTTTACACAAAATAATACCTCCCCTTTCGTGGCTGTGAATTGTGCACAGAATATCGGTTCTTACGATCCGAATTATAAAACGTCGCTGCCTGTTGGTCTGGATACGTTCCATTTCATTACCAATAAAACACCCATTGAGTACATCGTACATTTTCAGAATACGGGAACTGATACGGCATTTCTCGTGATTGTCACCGATACGCTCTCCGCTCTTCTGGATATAGCCACATTGAAAATGGGAGCTGCTTCACACCGATATACCTGTCAGATAGAAGGAGATGGTGTCTTGAAAGTATATTTCAATTCGATACAGCTTCCTGACTCCGCAACGAATGCAACCGCATCCAACGGATTCTTTAAGTTTACCATCTTACCTAAAAATACATTACCGGATTATACTGTTATTCCAAATCATGCAGCTATATATTTCGACTATAATATTGGCGTAGCAACGAATGAAGTATTTCATACCATTAAAGAAAATGTATTCAATGTGCTGCTTGATATCAAAGAAGAATATCAGCAGCAGGTATCGGCAAAATCCTACCCGAATCCATTTACCCGCGAGATCACGATTGAGTTGTCAGGTATGTATCCAGATAATTCCTGGTATCAGCTGGATGTAGTTGATGTTTCCGGCAAGGCTGTCGGTTTGTTTTTGTTCAAACATACATTACGACTAAATACAGATGGGTGGAATAATCAACTCTATCTCTTCACTATTTCTTCTGGAAATAAACAGATTGCCTCCGGTAAATTAATCAAAGAATAATTACATTATTTTTCATAAAAATCTGATAAACATTATTTTGTGATAATTAAATTTATTTTGTTTATACATTGATATTTATTTGTATGCTGTTTTTTAAATAAAAATTTCTAATATTGGTTGTAATTTTAGAAATATGCCGTTATGAAAAAAACAGTTTCTACATTTTTTCTGTTCTTTTATTTCTATTCTGTGGAGCTGCTTGAGGCTGCGGAATTACCCCGTTATTTCCAGCCACAATCATTCAGTTATATCAGCGATATTATTCCGACTGCGGATAATGGATTCACCATACTGGGATATTTTAAAAAGAGTCCCACGGACTTATATGTTCCGCAAATTGTAAAATTTGATCAACGCGGAGAAGTGCAATGGGAAAAAAAGTTTGAAAATCTTCCGTTGCTCGATTTTTCCGCGGTGGATGAAGGGGTTGTTTACCGAACACCCGATAACGGTTATCTGCTTGTGAATACTTATCCGTCTTCTACAAATAACGGACGTTATGGCATTATCCGGAAATTCAATGCCGGCTTTGATTCTGTGTACACGGTTTTTACAGGCACGGATAGTATTGGCCTCGATGAAACTTTCTTAAACGGATGGAATTTATCGGTCAATAAGATTGTCCCCACTGCTGACGGAGGATTTGCCATCGCTGGAAGTAATCTCGCCGATTGTTATAACAAAGGATATATTTTAGCCAAATACTCTTCTTCGGGCGGATTAGTCTGGAAAGAGAAAACACCTCTTACTAATGGTTGTGTGCAGTTCCGGTATGATGCGGCGGTTTCATCCGAGGCGAGCAATGGCGGTTTTATTTTTGGCATTGCGAACAGAATAATGACAGCGCCCAATGTTTATAAAGGCGTTTACAATCTGGTGAGGAAAAATTCCGGTGGCGGAACGGTCTGGTTAAATACCATTAATACGGATTACGATGTGAGTCAGGTGGCTAATAAAAATGTGTTGCTGACACAGAAAGAGTTGCCCGACGGAAATTATAAATTTCTGACATTGTATGATGTCAGCGGTGGTAATTATACCGGCGGTACTTTTTTACAGTATACACTTTCTTCCGCTGGTACGCTGATACATACGGATACATTTAGCTATAACCTTCCTTTGTCAGGATATGAAAACCTGCGCAATGTTGTTATTGACAGGAATGAAAGTATTATTATTCTCGGACAAAAATCCATCACGAAACTGGATAACAAAGGCAGGCTGGTATGGAGACGAACGCCGTTTGACGACTTACGTATTTATGACAACCCATCTACAAAATTTCACCTGACCTGTTATGCGGAAACACCGGAAGGTAATTATATCGTAGCCGGAAATGGCACGCAGACTACTAATAATAATAACAGTACGGGAGCTGTATTTTATATCACCGCAGATGGCAGGACAAGAACAAAAATCATTTACGGCGGGGTTTACGCTGACATTGACAATAACTGTATGGCCAGTGCCAATGAACGAGGCTATCAGAGTCTTGTAGTGAAAGCGGAAAAGTACAATCAGACGTTTTATACAATTACAGACAGCGCCGGCCTTTACAACCTTCCTGTCGATACGGGTGTGTATAACATCTCCGTGCAATTGCCAAACAGTCTGTTCTGGAGGAGCTGCCAGCCTTCCTATCTGGTCAATCTAACAACGGCGAGTCCGTCTATTAATGTCAACCTGCCAATACAGCCTACACAAAACTGCCCGTTTCTGAATGTGGAAGTTTCTACTCCTTATTTAAGGAAATGTTTCCCGAATACTTATGGAGTATATTATTGCAACAACGGCAATGATACTGCCTACAATGCCTATATCATCATCGATTTTGATTCGGATTTACAGGTGAACGGATCTTCGCTTCCATCGAGTAATGTCAGCAGAAATAAATATAGATTTGATATAGGAAAGATTCCTCCGCAGGCCTGCGGAAGTTTTACCGTCAACGCAACGGTTAATTGTGCGGCAACTGATGGAAAGACACATTGTGTGACGGCGCATATTTATCCGGATGCTGTTTGTATTCCGGATAATGCACTATGGGATGGTTCCAATATTGTGGTGGAAGGAACCTGTATTGGAGATTCAGCTGTCTTTAAGTTAAAGAATGTGGGAACGGGCAATATGGTTTCACCAAGAAAATATATCGTCATAGAGGGCGATTTTCTGAGAGTGGCTCCGCAAAATTATCAGTTGAATGCCAATGACAGTTTAGAGATACGATTGGCGGTTAACGGACATACGGTTCGTGTGGAGGCATTTCAGGACCCTAATTTTCCGTATCCCAGCTATCCGGCGGTTGTAATAGAAGGATGTAACGGAACCATTGACAGTGTGGGTTTGGTAAATCAGTTTCCAATGGATGACAGAGTCGCTGCTATATCTACCTCCTGTCTGCAAAACAGAAGCTCGTACGACCCGAACGAAAAATCGGCACAACCCGTCGGATATCAGGACCTGCATATAGTCGGCAAGGAAACGGAGATAAAATATACACTTCATTTCCAGAATACAGGCACGGATACCGCCTTTTCCATCGTGTTGTTAGATACCATTTCAACAGCTATGGATATGGCATCGCTTGTCATGGGAGCATCCTCTCACCCATATACATATGCTGTTTTTGGCGGAAATATTTTGCAGATAAATTTCACTAATATACGCCTGCCAGATTCATCTGTCAATAGCGATGCATCCAACGGATTTGTTACCTTTCATCTGCTGCCGAAAGCATCCATCCCCAAAGGGACACTGGTTCAAAACAGAGCACAAATTTATTTTGATTATAATGCTCCGTTGAGTACAAATTCAGTATATCATACCATAGATTCTGTTCAGCTCAGAGTGACAGCCACCATAACAAATAAGAGCCTGCTTTCAGAAGTGATGGTGTATCCGAATCCGTTTTCAGACAAAGCTGTTATTCAGCTGAAATCACAGCAGCCGTTGCAAAATATTATAATGAGCGTATATGATGTTTCGGGCAGAATGTTACAACAGAAGAATGTATCATCGCGTGTTGAACTGGATGGCAGTGATTTCGGAAATGGAATGTATTTGCTGCAGTTTGTAATCGGGAATGATCTTATTGCTACAGCAAAACTGATTCGACAATAATCACTTCAGTTTTCGTCCTTTCCATTTGTATTGCAGGATATTTCCAAAAGTACCCACAAAAGGAATATACCAGATGTGCAGCAATTCTGATGTAAAAAATGATTTCATCAAATCCTGACGCTTAAAGAAAGAGGAAGCGGATTTCAGGAAACTGTAATCGATAATACTTTTACAGAAAATTTGGAAGATAGTCATCAGTAAGAGGATTATAGCAGGCAGAAAATTCAGAAATCCTTCCAGGGTTCTGTCGGGGAAAATGGAAGAATAAGTCAGCTTGCCAATAAAATAAAGGGCGTTCAGCCAGATGCTAAGAACGAACAAATAAACCAGTCCTAAAATTAATGTAATACGTTTGTCCTGATACGATCTGGATTTAGATGTCCAGCGAAAACGCTGTTGCAGAAATTCATTTACGGTGTCGCAAGGTTTAGTATACACGACAGCCAGTTTGTCTTTCAGAAATTTTACCTGTTCCGGATACTGCTGTGCTATCTTATACACCAGCAGCATATCATCGCCGCTGGCCTTGTTATCGATATCCTGATAGCCGTTTACCTTCAGAAAAGCTTCCTTTTCATAGATTAAATTGGCACCGTTGGCCATGTTGAACATACCCATGCTGAGTGACGCACCTGTGATGGCCTGCATACCGCAAAAGTCCAGCGCCTGAAATTGCTGAAACCTGCTGTCAACACCATAAAAACAGACAGGCGCGGCTATCAGTTTACATTTTTCTTTTTCATAGAAAGCGGCGATATGTTGCAGCCAGGTTTTTTGTACCCGGCAGTCGGCATCGGTAGTAACAATCAGTGTGCCGGAGGCTAATTTTACGGCTGCTTCAATCGCTCTTTTTTTATACGCGGATTTGATTCCTGCCTGTTCTATTAAATCTGCCAGTTTAAATATCCTGAATTGCGGATGTTTTTCAGCAAAAGAGGAACTGATTGTATAGGTATCATCATCAGAATGGTCATCCATGACAATCACATCAAATAACTCAGCCGGGTAGTTTTGTTCGGAAATGTCGTGGAGAATATTGAAAATGTTTTTTGCCTCGTTGCGTGCCGGTATAATGATAGATATATTAGTGCCGGATGACTGCGGCAAATCTTCCGTTTCTTTCAAATCTTCCCATTCATTTTTATATGTCCACATGATGCTGACATAAAAAATGGTAAGCGCGAATGATATGAGGAGGGAATATAGAAGCAAATGGTTTTACTTTTTCTTAGCGGATAATAACGCTTTAAATTTAATCAATCTATTCTGTAATGTTTCTTCTTTTTTTGCACTAGTCAGCCAGTCGGTATATTCTTTGCGGTGGGTATAAGATAGTGTATCAAAAACAGGTTTTAGTTCTTTTTCTTTTTTGAAAAAATCTTTCAGGAGCAGGGGTGTATCCAGTATCCGTTCTTCGGTATCTTCCTGTATCTGCACCCGCACGGAGTCGCCTGCTTCTTTTCCCAGTTTTGCCCGGATACTCTTGTTAATGAGGAGATGGTATTCGCCGGCATATTTTGCCAGTAAGCCGCGGTACAGCACATCATCAAACCAGACTTTTACTTTCAGTCGTTTTTTACCAAACGTTTTTTCTACATCCAGTTCAACCGGAATATAGGTGGCATCCATGTTGCCGTGTTTCAGGATGACAGAAGCGAATTGTACGGATACAGGTATTTTCATAATGGATTATAAAGCTAAATAATATTCTTCAACTTTGGCAATCGCCGAAATGTTGACAAGACAAAACTTTTCAAGAGTTAGTATAGCAGGAACAATCCGGTTTCGGGTTGCTTTATGGATTTTACCCTGTTTATAGTTGGAGTACTCTTATTAGACTCCAACTTTTTTTGCATACATTACCTAAAATTTAGTATTGATAAATACAATAATTATCATTATGTTTACATATAATTAATAAGATTTTTATGAAAAAATCAAAAATCAAAAATCAAAAATCATACAGTATTTGCTATTATATTGTTGGGTTTTATGGCGGTATGTTCGTGTAATAAATTGGAAGACAGTGTCCTTTTAGAATCTTCAAACAATAAAGCAATTGGTGCAAGAAAAGCCAACGGTGTAGATGAAACTGACATAATGAACTATTATGCAAATTTATTTTCCCCAACAAGAGATATTGTAAAAATGAGAGATGCCGGTATTGAATTACCTCATACCGAAACAGGCATACAAGCTATGACGTATCCAGGTGGCGGCGGCGGAACCTGTAACGGAATATCAATTTTTGGAACATACTGTGGCCCGGGGTGTACGCCAATTCCATATATACTTGACCCTTTTGGGAATAAAATAAATGCAATGGCTCAATATGGAGCAGATGAAAGAAATATATATTATGTATATTACCCGGCAAACAAAAACCCAAATTCACCCGTTACTGTACTAATCCATGGAGGTGCATGGTTTCAGGGTCCTGATCCCGGAGTCGTGAATGGCTGGGCAACAAAATTTGCCCCTGTAAACGATACCCAGAACCTTGTAAAAAATTTACTCGATAGTGGGTTTGTTGTAGTTTCGCTACTTTATCGTTTGGCAAAATATGATACGTTGGCAGTAGGAAATGATGTATCTGTGCAAGATCAGGTAAATGATATTGATGCTGCAATCTGGCATATAAAAAGTAATTTTCTAACGTGCTTAACGTTAAAAGCAAACAGCATCCAGGTATTAGGAGAAAGTGCGGGTGGACATTTGGCATTGATGTGGGCATACACCGGCACACATTCAACGACTACTTATGTAAAATCAGTGATTTCCATGTATGCGCCGACGAACTTACAGCAGTTTGGTAGGTTTTTAAAAGAGGATAGGCCAACCTCACCGTCATTTAGTTGTGGCGGCAATTTTAGGTTTGGTAATCCATATTGGAATCCACCTCCGCCTTCAGATTTTCCTTTTTATTTTTTCTTTGATATAGATGATTATTCAAAGGTATCAGCATCTGTACTGACATTTAATTGTACAATTAATAATTTAACGACATATACACAACCTAACCCGCCTAATTATACGACTAATACCGCCCCATTTAATGATAACAGTTATAAATTTATTGATTTATACAAGATGATTGAGAGTGGTGTAAAACAGCCTGTACCTATTCCATATTTCAGCAGTTTATTATCTGCCATCAGCCCGAAAGACGCGGCGAATGCGGGTAAGAATATACCAACATTCATTATGCATGGTAAAGTGGACTGGCTGGTGCCCTATAACAAATGTGCCGAAGGTATGAAAAACAAACTTAATGGCTTAGGAGGCATTGACAGTTTGCCAAACACCACCAGTACATTGCCATCAACCTATCCAACGGCATACAAACATTATATGAAAATGTATGATAATGCCAACCATACTATGGATGGAGGGGATTTGCTGCAGGTGCGCAAAGATATTGTAAAATGGTTTTACGGACATAAATAATAGTGATGAAACACACTAGACTGTTTATATTGCTTGCAACTATAATGCTCTTAATGGATAGTTGTCAAAAAGAACATACTGTGTCTGGAAAGCTATTGGAAGGGAAAATAAAACAAATCATTTATGTTTCTGACAATCCGATAGGGAATGTTAGATATAATTTCTATTATGACTCGGTTTCATTATTACTGGAAAGAATTTACAGAAACGATACACTTCAGTACATTTACAGTAAAAGAAATCCCAATCTTATAACAATAAAATATATCAACTTTGCCGATACTGGTTTCTATTATGCTCATCTGAATGCGGATAACAATATATTAGCGTATAACAATTATGAAGATTATACTCAAGCAATGAACTATCCGTATAGTGCAAAATATCAAGATATACTTTTAGATACATTGCTTCAGGAAGATGTTCTTTACACGCCATTTGGCGGAGGTTGTGTTCCTACTTTCTATCATCAATACACGAATGTAAAATGTTTTGGTTTACATTTTGTAGACGATAATTGTGTAACCGTTCATTTTTCATATACCAATAAATCCGTTGACCCGTGTAATCCAACTTTTGATACCGGGCGGATAACATTGACTTATACGGATATTGATAATATTAACAATCAGTTGCCTGTTCAGGAGATATTTATCGGTTTTGGAGATTCACACCTTATATATGACAACTATTTTTTAAAATTACTGGGATGTAATTTTGGAAAGAAAAACAAAAAATTACTTAAATCAACTTCTTATCATTTTATACAGTCAGTATTGAATGAATACAACTACGAAATGAATGATAAATATCAGGTTAATAAGATTTTAATAAAATCAGTTGTGGGTTCTTCAGTACGTAACACTACAGCCGATATTCAATACTATTAGTGATTCTATTCGCTCTGTAAGTACCCCATTTCCCGAACCGGCAATAAATTGGATTTAAGACATAGCCTCAATACCCGCATACTCATTCAGCACCTCTTCCAATATGGAAAGGATTTCGTCTTTGTTTTGAGTCGTTACTAACCGCGCACGGTAGGGTTTTATATTTTGCAATCCTTTCAGGTAATTGGAATAATGCTGCCGCATTTCAAGAATACCTAAGGCTTCTCCTTTCCATTCAATGGACTTCAGAAGATGTGTTTTGATAATCGATATCTTTTCTTCGATACCCGGCGCCTCAGCCAATTTGCCTTCAAATAAAAACGCTTTTACCTGATTAAAAATCCAGGGAGAGCCGATGGCTGCCCGTCCAATCATAATACCGTCTATACCGTATCGGTTTTTATATTCCAATGCTTTCTGCGGCGAGTCGATATCACCGTTTCCAAAAACCGGAATGCGCATACGCGGATTATTTTTTACCTCCGCCATCAGTGTCCAGTCGGCCTCGCCCTTGTACATTTGTTTACGAGTGCGGCCATGAATACTCAGCGCCTGTATGCCGATATCCTGTAATCGTTCGGCGACTTCCACAATGTTTTTCGTTTGCTCATCCCAGCCCAGGCGTGTCTTCACGGTCACCGGAAGTTTTGTTGCTTTAACAACCTGTTCCGTCAGGCGCACCATCTTGGGAATATCCTGCAAGATCCCTGCACCTGCCATCTTACAGACCACTTTATTGACCGGGCAGCCATAATTAATATCAATTAAATCGGGCTGTGCCTGCTCTACGATATGCGCGCTTTCCACCATGGCATCTTCCTCGCCACCGAAAATCTGAATACCAATGGGGCGTTCATAATCGTAGATGTCGAGTTTTTGTATACTTTTGGCAGCATGACGGATTAACCCTTCAGAAGAAATAAACTCCGTATACATCAGGTCGGCGCCATATTGCTTGCAAACGTAACGGAATGGCGGATCGCTCACATCCTCCATCGGCGCCAGTAACAGCGGAAAGTCACCTAATTCTATGTTGCCGATTTTAACCATAGTTGGTCAATGTCAGTAGTCGATGGTCAATTGTTTTTCAGCCATTGACTATCGGCCATCGTCTGAATTGCTATCTTTACACAAAGATACGACTAATGACAGAAAATTCGACAGGGGATGACTTAAACTCAGCATTAATTCCACAACAACAAGGAATTAATAAATTCAGTGAAGGCATGCAGTTACTCATCTGGATGGGAATTTTCTTCGCTTGCTTTATTTTGGCTCAAACCATTAGCAGTATTATCATCCTAAGTCATTATAAACAGGCTTCTGTTGAGGCCATCATTTCGGATACCGGAGATTTGAATGTATTGCGTTTCGCACAGATGCTCGCTTCCGTGCTTGGATTTCTGCTGCCTGCATTGCTCTTTAGTACATTTAAATCCGACAATATTTTAGCCTACTCAAATGCCGGTAAAGGGTTTCATCCGTTTTTTCTGTTGCTGATTCCCGCGCTGATCTTTACATTTTATCCGATAATAGATGTATCCTTTTTTGTCAATAAAATTATGCCGTGGAATAACTGGATGAAAGACTCACAGGAAGAATACAAGGCCATCGTGGATGCTTTGCTCGCGGATAAATCCACTTTGGTGTTTGTGCTTAATTTTATGACGGTAGCCTTATTGCCCGCTGTTTGCGAAGAATGGCTCTTCAGAGGAACATTACAGAAGTTTTTATCAGAGCGAATTAATATTCATATTGCAGTACTTATGTCTTCTGTGTTATTTAGTCTGGTGCATGCGGAGTTTTCCGGATTTCTGCCGCGTATCATCCTGGGGATGCTTCTGGGATATCTTTTTTATTATTCGGGAAGTTTGTGGGTAAATGTATTTGCGCATCTGGTAAATAACGGCGCACAGGTGATATTAATGTATCTGGATAATCTTGGAATCTATCAGTCCGACCTGGATAATCCGGAAATGCCTCCGTTTTGGGAGTTCACACTGTATACGGCAGGTTTTATAGGATTGTGGTATTTGTTTTACCGTTTTTCTCAAAGAAATAAAATGAGTAACTTTGTTACCGTTGATTAGCAGCATAACTTAACAACATGGGTGATATAACAACGCGCGTAATAACGGGTATTTTTTTTCTGATAGTGATGATTGGTGGTGTAATCTGGAATGAATACTCCTTTCTGGTGTTGTTTTCCCTGCTCATTGTCTTGTGTATCAGTGAATATCATAATATTATACGTGATTTGTTAGCGTCTTCTGAAAAGTGGAAGGTGACGTACAAGCTCATTAATACGATTTTCAGCGTATTGATATTTGGTATTGTCTTCTTAGTGGCTAGTAAGAAAATTTCACTGATTTCGTTGTCCATAATTTGCGGGTTTCCGCTCACGTGGCTGGTGATTGAAATGTATACCAAAAGCGAACGCCCTTTTTACAACGTTTGCCTGAATTCAATGGCTATCTTTTATTTGGCGATACCCTTGTCTTCCGCATCATTGTTGGCTTTTTATGCCGGAGAATACAGCTGGCATTATCTGCTCGCGATTATGGTGTTTGCCTGGAGCAATGATTCCTTTGCCTACCTGTTTGGCCGTTTCTTTGGTAAGCATAAATTATTTGAACGCATCTCTCCAAAAAAAACATGGGAAGGCTTCTTTGGTGGTATGGCCGGCGCCGTGCTGTTTGCTTATATCATCTATCTGCTTTTCCCAACATGGACAGGTTACAGTGTTGATTTGCTAACCTATATTATCTTGGCCATCATTACCGCGGTTACCAGCACTTATGGCGACTTAGCGGAGAGTATGATAAAGCGCAATCTGCAAATCAAGGATTCCGGTTCTGCTCTTCCCGGCCATGGCGGATTTCTCGACCGGTTTGACGGCCTGATTTTTTCACTGCCGGCTTGTGCCCTGTACCTTACCTTCTTCCTATAAAAAAACCAACCCATGCGGGTTGGCTTTAAAAATCTATGTCTGAAAAAAAATTATACCGAAATAGCCTTTTCGCCAATCATCTTTCTGAGATTTAATAAGGCATAACGCATCCTGCCCAAAGCCGTATTGATATTCGTGCCTGTCATTTCAGCGATTTCCTTGAAACTTAAATCTGCATAATGGCGCAGAATCAGCACTTCTTTTTGGTCGGCAGGCAGCTTTTCTATCAACTCCTTCACCGTTTTGGATGTTTGCTGTTTGATGATTTCATCTTCCCGGCTTTCGTCTGCAAAGCGCAGCACGTTCAGGATGTCTTTACCGTCGCTGTCCACAATCGTAGGCATCCTTTTGATTCTGCGGAAATGGTCCATGCATAAGTTGTTGGCAATCATCATTACCCATGGTAAGAATTTTCCTTCTTCGTTGTATTTTCCGTTTCTGAGGCTGTCGATGACCTTGAAGAAGGTATCCTGGAAAATATCTTCCGATAATGCCCTGTCTTTAACACGCATTAAGATAAATGAAAAAATCTTCCGCTGATGTTTATTCAGCAATAAGTTGAGTGAATTTTCATCCCCGTTTATATATCTTTGGATGAGTTCGTTGTCGGTTTGAACAATAGGGTACATGGTGTCAAGTTTTTGCGTGTTAAACAATTTGCTGATGTCATGTAAATATTGTTCAATAGATTATTGTGTTATGTGGGTTAACTATTCTCAAGATTAATAAACAAAAACGATTTAAGTATTGTCATTAACAGTATTTAACGCAAAAAGCATACCAATTCATGACAAAAAACAAAAATATAACGATAAACAGGGAGTCAAAAATTCAAATTAAAGGAGCACGTACGCATAACCTCAAAAATATTGATGTTGAAATACCACGCAATCAATTAGTCGTGATTACAGGTGTGTCCGGTTCCGGAAAATCATCACTCACTATAGATACGCTTTACGCTGAGGGGCAACGCAGGTATGTGGAGTCGTTGTCGTCGTATGCGCGCCAGTTTCTCAACAGGATGGATAAACCTGATGTTGATTATATCAAAGGTTTATCGCCTGCTATCGCCATCGAACAAAAAACCACCACCGGAACCACGCGTTCTACCGTGGGCACACTTACAGAGATTTATGATTATTTACGTTTGCTGTATGCAAAAATTGGTAAGACTTATTCGCCCATTTCCGGTAAATTGGTGCAAAAGCAAGAAGTAACGGATGTGATGGATTATATCAAAACCCTGGATGCTGCCACCAAAATCCAGATTCTATCTCCGTTAAAGGAAATCACTAAAAATAAATTAGAAACACTTTTGCAGGATGGCATTCAACGATTGCTGATAAATGGAGAAGTAATCAGATTAGAAGAATTAGAGTTCGATAAACTGAATAATATATTCTCCGGCAAGAAACCTCTAACCCCAAAAGGGGGAATAGAAAGTGGTAGGTACACCGATGTGGATTTAGGGGTTTATATCCTGATAGACAGAATAACCGCAGAGCCAACGGAAGAAAATTTATACCGTATCGCGGATTCCGTTAGCCTGGCATTTTCCGAAAGTGATGGTTATTGTGTATTGGATATTCCCGGACAGGGGCGTTACACCTTCAGTAACCGCTTTGAACTGGACGGCATTCAGTTTGAAACTCCGTCATCCCAGTTTTTTAATTTCAATTCTCCTTATGGTGCATGCACGAAATGCGAAGGGTTCGGCACCATATTGGGCACCGATCCCGATTTGGTGATACCAAATAAAAATCTGTCGGTGTATGAAGACGCGGTGGTTTGCTGGAAAGGAGAGGTGATGAGCTGGTGGAAAAAACAATTAATCAAAGGTGCACCCAAAGCGGACTTTCCGATTCACAAACCTATCATCAATTTGACAAAGGAACAGTACAAGATGCTGTGGGAAGGTAGTCCGTATTTTCAGGGCATCAACGCGTTTTTCAAAGATGTGGAATCGCAGACCTATAAGATACAATACCGTGTGATGTTGGCGAAATACCGCGGACGAACGGCCTGCGACCAGTGCAACGGCACGCGCCTCCGTCCTGATTCGGAATATGTAAAAGTGGGCGATAAATCACTCGGAGATTTATTGCAAATGACTATTAAGAATTTATACGAGCATTTTCAACAACTTAAAATTGACAAACACGACACGCAAATCGCTTCCCGCATTTTGCTGGAAATCAACAACCGGTTACAGTTCATGGTGGATGTAGGACTGGATTATCTGAACCTCAACCGCTTTTCCAATACACTGTCCGGTGGCGAGTCCCAGCGCATCAATCTGACCAGAACACTCGGAAGCAACCTCACCGGTTCACTGTATATACTGGATGAGCCGAGTGTCGGGTTGCATCCGCACGATACCGGCAAACTGATTAATATCCTGAAATATTTGCGCGATTTAGGAAATACGGTGATTGTGGTGGAACATGAAGAAGAAGCCATCCGCTCCGCGGATTACCTGATTGATGTGGGGCCGCAGGCCGGCACGCTCGGCGGCGAGATTGTTTTTGCGGGCAATGCGGAAGATATTGTTAAGAATCCAAACAGCCTGACCACGCAATACCTGACCGGCAAGCTGCAAATAGAAGTACCTAAACAACGACGTAAGCCGATTAATTTTATGGAGATTAAAGGTGCACAGCAGCATAATTTAAAAAATATAGATATCAGAATTCCGCTGAATGCGCTGTCGGTGATTACCGGTGTTTCGGGTTCGGGTAAAACCACTCTCATCAAGCAAATTGTTTATCCTTATCTTAAAATACAATTGGAAGGATTTGGCGGCAAGCCCGGCCTGTTCAGGGAAATTACGGGGTATAAAAATAAGATTAAAAAAATCGAGTTGGTCGATCAGAACCCGATTGGCAAGAGTTCGCGCAGCAATCCGGTGACCTATATCAAAGCCTACGATGCGATACGCGATTTGTTTTCTGCACAGTCGCTTTCAAAAATTCGCGGTTATCAGGCAAAGCATTTTTCGTTCAACGTGGAAGGCGGCCGCTGTGATGCCTGCGAAGGCGAAGGCGAACAAGTGGTGGAAATGCAGTTTTTAGCGGATGTGCATCTGGTGTGCGAGGTGTGTAATGGCAAACGTTTCAAACAGGAAGTCCTGGAGGTGAATTACAACGGAAAAAACATTTCTGATGTTTTGGATTTAACGGTGGATGATGCGATAGAATTTTTTGCCGAAAAGAAAGATGTGGTGAACAGGTTAAAACCGCTGCAGGATGTGGGCCTGGGTTATGTACACCTCGGACAAAGCAGTTCCACGCTGAGTGGAGGCGAAGCGCAGCGTGTGAAGCTGGCATCTTTCCTGACCAAAGGCGGTACGAAAGATCCGGTGTTGTTCATTTTCGATGAACCAACAACAGGCCTGCATTTTCACGATATCAATAAACTGCTAAAGGCCTTTAATGCCTTGATTGAAATCGGACATACCGTTGTGGTGGTAGAACACAATATAGACGTGATTAAATGCGCCGACTGGATTGTTGACCTTGGCCCGAAAGGCGGAGAGGATGGCGGACACTTAGTGTTTGAAGGGACACCTGAAAACCTCATAAAAAATAAGGAAAGTATTACAGCAATTTATTTGAAGGGGAAGCTGAAGTAAGATTATTTCTTATCGTTTGGTGTCTTCACCTAACGAAAGGTATGGTCTGTGCGGACACCAACCATTAGTTAATCTTTGTACTTTACATACAGCCCATATACATATGTCTGATATCCGCTGCTTCCCAAATCAACTCTTGAACCGTTTATCCATAAAGCCGCACTGTACCTGATATCCCTGAACCCGATACAATATACATTGCCGTTTAAAACAGCAATCTTTGAGACTGTCGAGTAGCCGGCAACACCATTATCAATGATGTGCGGCGTTCCGTTTTTCCAATACGTGAGAACAGCATTGTATCCGCTGTCATACTGCACACCGCCAATATAAACATTACCGTCTTCGACGAAAATACTGCTGGCAAAACCTGCTTCATATCCGCTGCTCAGTGTTAAGGCACTGTATACACCATTTCTCCAATAAACAGGAGTACTGAGTAACAAAGTAACATCCGGCGTTATGGCTCCCGTTACATGAGTGGTGCCATCCTCTGAAACAAAAACAGCAGTGGCTTGTCCGTCTCTGATGGCAGGAGTGGATAATATAATTTCAGTACCATCTTTCCACAATCTTGGTCTTGTGTCTTCGAAATTACCTGTATATTGATAACCTGCAATGTGAACCGTATCGTTGAATACAAAAATTTGTGAACCGTATTTACCAACTCCCTGCGTAGCGGAAACAGAAACATAAGTTCCGTTTTTATAATAACCCATATTTATCAGATTGGCCAGATTATCGTTCACCAAAACATAGGTATTTCCATGTTCTACATGAAGGTCTGTTGCTGCTGAATGGGAAGCTCCTCTGTCCAGATAGTTGATGACTCCGTTTTTCCAGTAAACGGTTTTTTGAGCATCATCTGTAAATAAGTTTAAGGATCCGAGAATATACATATCCGAGCCTTCCATCGTCATATCAATGGCACCAAACTTCTTGTCGGGAGGTGTAGGTGTTGCAATAGTATTCAGGGTTAAACTTTTCCAGTAAACACCTTCATAGCGTAATACGGAGGATGTAGTGTCTCCCCTGACACCACAGGTATATACTTCTATGATTTTATCGTTTGGTGAACAGGACGCCAAAAACAGGGTCAGGCATCCGAGCATCATTGATGGAGCTTTCATAAGCTTGTGGTTTTGAGTCAAAAGGTACCTATAAAGTTATAGAATTATTTGAAAGTATGTAATTGGTTAAAATAAAGAAAATCTCCTTGTAAAATTCTTACCGGTTGGTGTCCCCAGGTAACTATATATGTGTGCGACCAAACTCATCTTCCCAGCAGAGTCTCACGCAGTGGCCTCTGCGTAATTTCAAAAACGCAGAGTCCCTTTCAGGAGACTCTGCTGAGAAAGTAGAGATTTCATTCACTATCGGTTGGTGTCTGTCTTCCCAGCAGAGTCTCTCGAAGAGGACTCTGCGTTAATAATGCAATTAATTTAATATTTTACTAAATTTATAAATGCCTACAAGAACAAGCATTCCATATAATCACGGCATATTCTATATCACCATTACCAACTACAAATGGATTCCCCTGTTTGATGTTATAAATTCTTATGATTTGGTCTATAAATGGTTCGATTATCTGATGGATAATGGTCATTATGTAATTGGATACGTTATAATGCCCAATCATTTGCATGTAATTATCGGATTTAGAAATACCGGAAATCAATTAATACCATTATTGGAAATGCAAAACGGTTTCTGGCGTATGGTATTATTGAGAGACTGAAAGACAAGGATGAATTAGAGTTGTTGCAGAGCCTTATTAAAGGAGTTAAGTATACTGATAAACAAAGAGGGAAGCAACACGAAGTATTTGAAGACTCTTTTGATTGGAAAGAATGTATCTCCGATGATTTTATACAGCAGAAATTAGATTATATACACAACAATCCATGTTCGGGTAAGTGGAATTTAGTGGAAAACCCTTCAGATTATTTACATAGTTCAGCCGCATTTTATATCTTAGATAAAGAGAATAAATATGTAACTTCCTTTATGGAGATGCATGATATAGATTTAAGTAAGTAAAGGTAGTTGCAACTCTGACGCAGAGTCCTCTTCGAGAGACTCTGCTGGGGAAGGAAAATCATAGACAATATTTATGTGTGATATAAATGAGCCATCTTTGATTGGATTTTTTATATCAATAATCGTATTTTTGTTTGGAAAAGATGTTTAGCGGTCAGAGACCGGCAGATTTAGTACACACGAGTCGTCCTTCGTAAGACTCACGCGAAATGGGCAATCTGACGCAGAGTCCTCTTCGAGAGACTCTGCTGAGAAGGAAAATTTATAAAGTGAATTATTCTGTAAATCAACTATATTAGTTACCTTATAATGCTTATAAAAATTCTCTGTAAATCAGTCTTATAACTTTCTTTCATTAAATCAATGCAACTAAAAAGTATGCATAAGAATTTTCAAATACCCATAGGAAAAAATGCCTTATATCTATTGTTTGCTGTTTTTTTTACAAGTCTAGTATTGTTGTATAATATTCAAGCATATCCTATTGTACTTTGGGACGAAAGCATTTATGCAATCAATGCCATTGAGATGGCTAAAAATAATAATTTCCTGGTAATCTATTTTCAGGGCAATCCGGATTTTTGGAATACAAAGCCCCCTCTTTTAATAATCTTACAGGCACTCTGCATTAAATCCTTAGGAATAACTGAACTGGCAATCAGAATTCCTTCGCTATTTGCAACATTATTAACCAGTCTATTGCTGTTTTATTGGACTAAAAAAGTGGTTAAAAGCTCAGCTTTTAGTGTATTAAGTGTTGTACTGCTCATGTTTTCACATTCATTTATTAAATTTCATGGTGCACGCTCTGGCGATTATGATGCATTGTTGGTCTGTTTAACTTTTTTTGCAAGTTATAATTATTATTTTTATTTAAATACACTAAAGAATAAATATTTAATTTTATTCTTCATAATGCTTACGTTAGCTGTTCTTACTAAAGGTATTGCTGGTTTGTTATTCTCTCCTGCATGGATGATCGCTACTGTTATGTCAAATAAAACAATATCAATTTTAAAAAATTACACTCTTTATTTATGCTTTTTTGTATTTACAGCCATTATATGCAGTTACTATGCTTTACATGAGTTAGCTACACCTGGATACTTGAATGCTGTAATTAACAATGAACTAGGCGGACGTTTCTTTGAAGTTATTGAATATCATAATTTACCTTTCTATTTCTATATATATTATTTATTTCTACCAAAGAACCACTATTTAGATTTTATTTTATTGTTCTTTTTGGTAGGCGGAAATTGGTTTAAAGTTAAACCAGACGTACGCGATAAACCACTCAGAAATTATCTCATATGTTTGATTGTTTCCTTTCTTGTAGTTATTTCTATCAGCCATACAAAAATTGAATGGTATATTTACCCAATATACCCATTGCTTGCTTTTTTAACAACATTATTTCTACATGGTTTTTGGCTAAAAATAAAAGATCATAAAAAAACATTTGTCATCCTTTTGGCAATTGCATTACTGCCTTGCGTAAACTATACATATCATATATTATCTACGTATCATATCAGGGTTAAAGATTACTATTTGATTTCATTTTTAAAGAGTCATCAGTTTGATAAAACATTAAATGGATGTACTGTTTATTCTTCCAACAGTAAACCTATTAATACATTGTTTTATATCTACCAATTCGCACAAAAAGATATTAAACTCAATTTAAAAGCAAATAAAGACTTGGAGTTTTCTGATAATTCTTGTGTACTATTAGAGAAAAAATCGCTGAATGAAATTGCGGAATTGTACCAATTTAAAGTACTGGAAGAGTACAATAATTCATATAGAATCTTATTGACACACAAAAAATAAAAAGACAGAACGCAATCATAAACCTAACAACGCCATGGTTCGTGTCCGCACGAACCATCTTCCATGGGACACGAACCATGGCTGAGTAATCGAAAAAATTCATTAATTGAAAAGGCATTAAATAAGAAATAACAATCTGGTTTCATCAAACCTCACTATTGAATGCATAGTATAAATTACAACTGTACCGCTTATTATCCTCTATACTCCAATCCAACTGCCGTGGTTCGTGTCCCCACGAAACAACTCCAATCACGCCTCCTCACTCATCTCAAAATCTTCCAGAAACTTGGTGGTGAAATTTCCCTTAAGGAAATCTTCATTGTCCATGAGTTGTAAGTGGAACGGAATCGTGGTTTTAATGCCGTCTATCTTCAATTCATGCAAGGCGCGTTTCATACGTTCAATCGCTTCTAAACGCGTATTGCCTTTTACAATCAGCTTCGCAATCATGGAATCGTAAAACGGCGGAATGATATAGCCGCTGTAGACATGCGAGTCGATGCGCACGCCGTAGCCGCCGCTCGGCTGGTAGTTCTGTATCTTGCCGGGGCTGGGTTTAAAATTGTCATAAGGGTTTTCCGCGTTGATGCGGCATTCAATTGCACAGCCTTGCGGGAAATATTCGGATTGCTCCAGTTTTTTCCCAGCGGCTAATTCTATCTGCAAACGTATCAGATCCAGTCCTATCACTTCTTCCGTCACCGGATGCTCCACCTGAATACGCGTATTCATCTCCATGAAATAAAAATGGCGGTGCTTGTCCACCAGAAACTCTATCGTCCCGACGCCTTCATATTGAATCGCTTTCACGGCTTTCTTCGCGGCATCGCCTAATTTTTTTCGTAGTTCATCATCCACAAATGGGCTGGGGCTTTCTTCCACCAGTTTTTGGTGTCTGCGTTGTATGGAACAATCGCGTTCGGAAAAATGCGCGGCATTGCCGTATTGGTCGCCTGCCACCTGTACTTCTATGTGGCGCGGTTCTTCGATGTATTTTTCCAGATACATGCCTGCATTGCCGAAGGCTGCGCCCGCTTCCGCCTGTGCGTTGTGCAGGTTGGATTCAAATTCCTCTTCACTCCAGACGATGCGCATGCCTTTGCCGCCGCCGCCGGCAGTAGCTTTTAAAATAACGGGATAGCCGATTTCTTTCGCCAGCTTCTTGCCAAATACAATATCCGTAATCAAATCCTCAGAGCCCGGAATAACGGGTACTTTGGCTTTTATCATCGTTGCTTTTGCCGTAATCTTATCGCCCATCGCGTTGATCTGCTCCGGCGTAGGTCCGATAAATTTGATGCCTTTCTCCGCGCACTTTCGAGCAAAGATTTCATTCTCCGCCAGAAAACCATAACCCGGATGAATCGCATCGGCTTTGGTGATTTCAGCTGCCATCAGAATGCTGCCCATTTTTAAGTAAGAATCTTTGCTTGCCGGCGGACCGATGCAGCAACTTTCGTCGGCACTTTTTACATGCAGGCTGTCACGGTCGGCAGTGGAAAAAACAGCCACGGTTTTGATGCCCATTTCTTTGCAGGTGCGTATGATACGCAGGGCAATTTCACCGCGGTTGGCTATGAGGATTTTTTGAAACATGGTTTTAATTAAATAATTAGCTAATTAGCTAATTCTATAATTTGGTTATGGTTCCACCAGGAACAAGGGCTGGTCGTATTCGACGGCCTGTGCGTTGTCGACCATTACTTTCACAATCTTGCCGCTGACTTCGCTCTGGATTTCATTAAAGAGTTTCATCGCTTCAATGATACACAGTACATCGCCTTTTTTTACTTTGTCGCCCACCTTTACAAAAGGTTCTTTGCCTTCTCCTGCGGCTCGGTAGAACGTGCCAATCATCGGCGCCTTTATCGTGTTGAAGTTTCCTGCAGGAGTTTCTTCTTTTTTTGTTTCCGAAGGTGCGGCAGGTGTGGTGCTGGCCGTTGCAGCAGGAGCAGCAATAACAGATGCTGCTCCACCTATTTTGGCATAATCTCTGTGTCGGATGGTAATTTTTGTATCACCTTCTCTGACTGATATTTCACCTAAGTTATTGTTGTTCAATAGCTGGATGAGTTTCTTAATCTGAGTAATATCCATGTATCAAATATAAAGAATTTTGCTTGTCATTCCGACTGAAAACAGAAAACTTTTTTAGGCGCTAAACTAAGTTCGGTATTGCAGCCTGGCCTGGGAGTATAAAAAAACTCCGCCAACGGCGGAGTTTTTTTATTTTAATATAGAGTGTACGCTTATTACGCTTTTACCCGCTCCATATAATCACCTGTTTCGGTGTTCACTTTTATCTTGTCGCCTATGTTGACGAATAAAGGTATCATCACTTTAGCGCCGGTGGAAACGGTGCAAGGACGCAGGGTATTGGTGGCGGTATCGCCTTTGATGCCCGGTTCCGCATACGTTACTTCAACGGTAACGGTAGAAGGTAATTCGCAGGTGAGCGGCAATTCATCTTCCGCACGAACAGCGATTTTCACCATCATGCCTTCCTCGAGAAACTGAGGAGCATTGATGATTTTTCCTTCGATGGTAATTTGCTCATAAGTTTCATTATTCATGAAAGTATAGGAGTCACCTTCCGGATAAAGATATTGATATTCGCGGTATTCCACGCGCACTTCATCTAATTTTGCGCCTGCCGGAAAGGTGTTTTCCAACACACGGCCGGTAGTAATACTTTTCAGTTTGGAGCGAACAAAAGCGGCGCCTTTGCCAGGTTTAACATGTAAGAACTCTACAATCTTGTAAATGTCAGAGTTGAAGTTGATACACATGCCATTGCGGATGTCTGATGTTGAAGCCATAAGTTAGATTTTAGTATGCAGTATGCGGTAAATTAGTATGCATTAAATAATTGCTTACTGCCTGCTTGCTGCTGTTTACTATTTTACGTATCCTTCAATCAGTACTTTTCCGTTGTAATATAAGTCATTACCGGAAACATAAGCTCTGTGTGACAAGTGGCTCTCTCCGGTCACTTTGCAGGTGAGTACGTTCGGAGTTTCCATCTTGTAGTGCGTACGTCTTTTGTCGCGTCTTGTTGTAGATTGTCTTCGCTTAGGATGTGCCATAATCTTCTAATTTAATTTGTCTTTTAATTTATCTAAACCAGCCCAACGCGGGTCGGTGGTATTTTCTGTTGTTTGTTGTTCCAGAATGCGTACAATTTCCTGGTCGCAGTATTCAGTTTTTCCCGGGTTATCACAAATTTTGTGAATAGGGATGGAGAGATGCACATAGTCGTATAAAAACTGTGTGATGTCGATGTTGTTGTCATCCCTGGCGATGTAGATAATTTCTGCATCTTCCTGTTCTTTCATGCTTTCGTCATAAGTGTATTTAACATACACCACGAACGAAGCGTGAATGGACAGAGGAATGGAGCCTGTACATCGGTCACATTCTCCCCAAACTGTTCCGTCTAAATCCACTTCAATCACATAGGGTTCCTGGCGGTTATCAAAGGTGATATTTACCTGTATGGAACACTTGTTGATGAGTGCATTATCGAAATTGGCAAAGAACTTTTCAGTCAATTCATAAGAAAACTCATGAATATCCTTTTTCAATCCGGCATGTGGAATTTTATATTCTTTGAATAAATCGGACATGCCTTGCCTGTTAAGTAGATTTAAAAAGGACTGCAAAAATACGGATTAATTTGAAATTTTGGAAATTAATTGAACAGAGATGCTGTATTCTTAATTTGTTGATTTACAATAGAATGTCTATTTATACAGCTAAGCTATTTATTAATTTTTCATTAAAGAAACCGATTTTTTATCTAAATTGACGGGTTTTGTAATGGATTGATATTCAATAAAAATTTGACTATAAATTGAATACTGCCTCCAAAATCAGGGTACGACCTGATAGATGGCGCTCAGGTTTCTGCCTACGCCGTCGTAGTCAAGGCCATAGCCGACAACAAATAAATCCGGGATGATAAATCCGGCAATATCCACTTTTACCTCTTTTTGTAAATTTTGCGGTTTAAACAGCAACGATACCAATGTGATGGATTTCGGGTGTTGCCCTTCCAGATAATGTTTGAAAAAATCCATCGTCAGACCGGAGTCCACAATGTCCTCAATAATAATAACATCGCGGTCGGTAATCACGGATTCTTTTAGCGGCAATGCCACGTTGATTTTTCCGGTCGACTGCATGCCAGCATAGGAGGAGAGTTTGACAAACTCAATTTCGCACGGATAATTAAATTTTTTCAGAATATCGGAGGCGAACATAAATGCGCCGCGCAGGACAACCACAAATACGGGGTTCTTATCCCTGAACTTTTGAGACAATTCATCTACAATGGAGGTGATACGTATTTGTATTTCTTCATCCGTTATATACTGATGAAAAAGTTTGTCTTTAATATGGATGGTTTGCACGTTAAGGCTGAATTTTTAATTGTTGCCCTAATTTAACGGTTTGTTCTGATAAATTATTCCATTCCATCAGTTGCTGTACGGAAATTTTATAGCGTTTGGCAATATTGAACATCGTGTCTCCTTTTACCACGATGTGCATGCCTGTGGTACTTTTAGGTAAGTTATCGTAATCAATCACAGCCGGATAAATGGTCGGCTCCAGTCCTCTTTCGTAAACAGATACAGAACGCGGAAGGGGATTAACCTGTATTTGTAAGGGTGGTGGAAGTATCTTCACCGCTTCCGTTTTTCCGGGAAAGGTATCGTTGCCTGTTTTTTCCAGTAGCTTCGTGTTGCTTTCCCATCCCAGCAGCTTATTACTGTCGATGACAGATTTTTCCGGTACCTGCACAGGCGGATAGATAGTGTCTTTTGCCCGGACAATAGTTTCTTTTGAAGAATTGTTTTTTAATTCCGGTGTAATGAGATTGTCTTTCTTCTCGCGTAAAGCCGGTTTGGCTTTCGCTTTCCCCTTCAGGTAGATGGTTTCTTTAGGCGCCGGTTCTTCTCCTTCGGACAACTTATTTCGCTTTAATAATGCCGCAAGGCGGACTCCTTTTTTCTGCGAGATACTCCACAGGTTGTCTTCTGCTTTAACTTTGTAGATGCCTTCTTTATTTTTCTTCTTTTTTTGCTGTATAAAAATAACCTGCCCTTCTTTTATCTGTGTATCGTCTTTTAAATCATTATACGCCAATAAATCTTCTTTCTCTATATGCAATACATTTCCAATAAGTTCCAGTGTTTCCCCTTTATAAAGTTTGACACATTTTACCTTGTTGATTTTCGTAATTTTTTTATTGACTTTTTTGCTAAAGTCGGGAGTAATAGGCGCAGCTGGCTTAACGGAGGTTACAATCGGATTTTTTTTTCTTCGACAGCTGCCTTTGGTGCATTTGAGGCAGCGTCGTTGCTTTCCACGGTTTTCTCGTCGGTTACAAGTTCGCTTACAACCGGGGTCGTAGCAGGTTGCATATAGGATGGATTCTCTCCTTTGTCAAAGGCATACAATTCAAAATCCTCAATCGTCTTGATCAGTATTTCCGGATATTTGGGATTGGTGGCATATCCGGCTTTCTTCAGCCCATATGACCAGCCCTTGTAGTTGGTAATCTCCAGGGCAAATAGGTCGTTGTACCAGCTACGTGAACGCAGGAAATCGGAGTGGTCTCTGTAGGAGTCTTCAACTTTATCATACACCCTGAAACATTCATTCGGTGCATCATCCGTGTATTTAAAGGTTTTACCGGTCCACTCTTTCTTACATTTGATGCCGAAGTGATTATTCGTATTTGTGGACAGATAACTGGTTCCGAAGCTGCTCTCGTGTATACCCTGAGCGAGTGTGATACTGGCCGGTATGCCGGCACGTTTCATTTCAGAGATGGCGATGTCTTTGTATTGTTGTATATAGGCGACAATAGCGGATGAGTCTTTCTTTTGCGCATGGGTAGTAAGCGCCATCAGTAAGGAAAATAATGTAAATATATTTCTCAGTCGTTTCATTCTTTTATTTTTTTCTAGCCATCATGATGCCGTCCCGTATCGATACTATAACGTTATCCACGCGGCTATCTTGCTGGACTTTTGTATTAAATTCTGCTAATTTTTGGGTATCCTTATCTTTTTTCTCATCAATAATCCTGCCACTCCAGAGTACGTTGTCCGCCAGGATAAATCCGCCGCTTCGTACCTTGTCGAACACAAGATCATAGTAAAGGCTGTAATTCTGTTTGTCGGCGTCAATGAATACCAGGTCAAATGTTTCGTTCAGTTTCGCGATTTCTTCCCGCGCATCTCCGACAATCGGGATGATTTTATTGCGCAACCCGGCTTTGTCTATATAGGTGTTTACCAATTCTGTCAATTCTTCATTGATATCTATCGTGAATAATTTTCCGTTCTCCGTTAATCCTTCCGCCAGGCAGATGGCGGCATAGCCGGTATAGGTTCCGATTTCGAGAATACGCCTTGGCTGCAGCATCTGAGAGATGAATTTCAGGAACTGGCCCTGTACTTTTCCGCTCAGCATTTGAGGCATTAGTATATCCGCGTGTGTCTTTCTGTTCAGTTGTTGCAGTACATCACTCTCATCGGTAGTGTGTGCATCGATATATTTTTCTATTTCGTGAGCAACTAGGTTCATTGTAACGTTTTTGATATAATCCTCTTTAAAGATAAGGCCGTCTGTGATTTTTCGGCGAGCCCGATGCAGAGGGGAAGCCGTAGGATTTATTCCATCTCTATCAATAATTGATTTTTTTCTACGGCATCCTTCTTATTGATATGAATGCTTTTTACTACTCCGTTTCCGCTGGCCTTGATGATGTTTTCCATCTTCATCGCTTCGAGTATCAGCAGGTTGTCGCCTTTCTGAACAGGCTGCCCTTTCTCTACCAAAACATCCAGCACCAGGCCGGGCATGGGCGCCTTTACATTTTCCATTTTATCGGAACCGGCGGCAGACATGCCCATTTTATCCAGCAAAGTATCTAATTCCGTCTGCAGGTTCAGGTCGTAGATATTGTTGTTTACTTTGATGGAAAACCGCTTCAGGCTGTAATCGGCGTGTATGACTTCCAGATTGTAGGATTTGTGATTTTCCAGAATATGAAACTTGTTATCGAGTAATTTCACCAGGTCTATTTCCGTAGGTTTTCCGTCGATTTTTATTTGTTCATTGTCCAGTTCGATTTCATGTGATTTGTCCTGCTGGTAAAAAACTTTGTATTTCATCGGGCTTGTTAATTATTGATTTGGGTCATTTCAACTTGATTGTAATATTTCTTATGTTTGAACAACAAATGATTGATAGCTGTTATCCTGTTTCATATTACAACACGATATTAAGTATTTAGCCTTTAATCATTACCTTTACTTTTTCAAAAGATGTTAATAAGTGTCCATGCGTAAAAGTTGTTTATTCATATCTATATTGCTCATTTTCACGTCGTTAAGTGCAAATTGCCCTAAAAAAAGAAACAAAAACAAGATTTCGAGACAATTGGATGAGGTGGTTGTCACGCCCCAAAACCTTATTACTTCTTATAAAGGTTCCTATCAGAAATTTTTTGACCTGATGAGTACGAAACTTGTCATCCGCCCCGATTTCAAAGAAAAAAAATTGTACGGAAAGGCGGAGTTAAAACTGAAACCTCACTTTTATGAACAGAAACAGCTGGTGCTGGATGCGAAGTGGATGGCTATAAATTCCGTAGAATTGAAGACACTCGAAGGCACCCGCAAACTCCAATACAGCTATGACACGTTGAAGTTGCGCATCGAGCTGGATAAATATTACACATCCGGCGACCAGCTGGATATTCTGATTGATTATGTGGCGATGCCGTACACGCAAGACAGCGCACAGGTGGATGATGGCAGAGGGCTCTATTTTATAGATGTGGAAGACAAAAATCCTTACAAGCCTATGCACCTCTGGACACAAGGTGAAGAAGAGTCGGCTTCTTGCTGGTTCCCTACATTAGACGCCACCAACCAAAAATCAGCACAGGAAATATGGGTGACTATAGATAAAAATCTAACATCGCTCTCCAACGGATTATTAATGGATACGAAAGAAAATGAAGACGGCACCAAAACCGACCACTGGAAGCAGGACAAGCCGCATTCCCCGTATCTGTTCTTTTTAGGAGTTGGCGATTTTTATAAAAACTCCGATAAATGGAGAGATAAGGAAGTTGCCTCTTATACCTTTCCGAAGTACAAAGAGACGCTGGCCGAAATATTCAGATACCAGCCGGAAATGATGGAGTTCTTTTCTCAGAAATTAGGAGTGGATTTTCCGTGGGATAAGTTGTCTAATGTGATTGTGAATGATTATACCGCCGGTGCAATGGAAAACTCATCAGTTGTTGTTTATTATGATAAACTGTTATGCACGAGGCAGGATTTGGTCGATTTAAATTTTGAATACATTATTGCCCATGAGTTGTTCCATCAGTGGTTTGGTGATCTGGTCACGGCAGAGTCCTGGGCAAACCTGACCTTGAATGAATCATTGGCGGATTATTCAGAATATTTATGGATGGAGTATAAATATGGAAAAGAGGAAGCCGATGGCTATGGCTACAGCTCGTTTAAAAAATACCTGCATGCCTTTAAATATACCAATGAACCTATTGTCAATTATTACTATGACAAGACACATGACCTTTTTGATGCCATCCGTTATGAAAAAGGAGGACGGGTATTGAATTTGCTGCGAAATTATCTGGGAGATAAAGCGTTCTATGCATCACTGAATAAATACCTCAACGAGCATAAATTTAAAAACGCGGAATTGTCTGATTTGCGCAAAGCCTTTGAGGATGTTTCCGGCGAGGATTTAAACTGGTTCTTTAATCAGTGGTGGCTGGATAAAGGACACCCTATCTTAGATATCTCCCACCGTTATGACGAAAAAAACAAGACCATTGAGCTGACTGTCCGTCAGGCGCAAACCAGTACAGACGGACCTACTTTTCGTATTCCTGCAAAAGTGGACATTTATAGTAACGGCAGTAAAGAAACAAAAATCATAGACATCACAGACAGGGTAATGACGTTTTATTTTGCATCCGCAAATGCCCCGCAGCTGGTAAATTTCGATGCGGACAAAGTGCTGCCTTGCGAGAAGACGGAAGACCTGAGTGAAGCGGAAAACATTTTTAAGTTTTATAACGCACCCTTATATCTGGACAAAGAGGAAGCACTGGAAGCGTTGATGCATAGGCAAAAAGACAATGAGGCCGTACAGGGGGTTTTCCTGAAGGCTTTGCAGGATGACAACTGGTACCTCCGGTTGGATGCCGCAAATATGGTTGATCCGGATAAGTTTTCAGATAAATCTCAGTTGGTGCTTACCCTGCAGAAGATAATCAATACAGACCCAAAGTCAGCGGTGAGAGAGAAAGCGCTGACTAAGATGGTGAAAATCCAGAAAGATAAAAGCCAGGCATTGCTTGAGCATGTGTTAAACAGCGATTCATCCATCAGTACACTCTCCACGGCGTTAAACAACCTGAATCTATACAATAAACCGAAGGCGTATGCTTATGCCACAAAGTTGTCTGTAACGGAAAACCCGGATTTACTGATGGCTATAGCCAAAATAGTTAAAGACACCACCGCGGATCATCTTGAGTTCTTTAAGAAAGCCATCTGGCTGAACAATGCCAGAACATTCTATTCCAATTATAAATCGTTTACTGAGTACCTGCAAGTCGCTAATACCTCCATCCTGGAAAAAGGGATTTTGTTTTTAAACGATATCGCCCGTTATGAAGAATCGGACTTTATAAAAACCGGAGCCAAACAGGCGGTAAGAAATCTGAAATATTATTTTGAAGAAAGAGCAAAAAAAGACCAGCAGGCAGATGTCAGGTTGCAAATCATCAACAAGCTTGGGAAAGAGTTACTTTGATTAAATACGATGCTCTACCGCGAATTGTATTTTGTCCAGATAAGGAGACTGCGCCAGTTGCAGTAAAATAAATTCCGCCTCTTCTTTTGTTATACCTCTGCCAAAGGTCACCAGTTTGGTAGCGGTATCAAATTTTATAACGGTTCGTTGCTCATCTATCCAGTTGCCATTCCGGTTGGCTTTATAAATCTCCACATCTGTCCGGATGTTTTGGATGTCTTTCACATCATAAAAATTCCTGCGGTAAAAAAAGACCAACGGTTTATCAGTGATAAAAAATTCCTTATTGAGTAAAATCCGTTCTCTGCCAAAAAATAGCCAAATAAAGAAACTGGCACCAGCCATTCCCAGTGCGAACCAAGCTAAAATGGCAATGATTAATCCAACTTCTATCCAGAAGTGCGTAGTGTGTCTGAGGGTGGTGCCTACCAGCACAAACAAAACAAAAATCCATACCAGCGTGGCAAAAATCATCGCAACCAGTGCCTTCGTGTTTTTTTTTAAAGGGATGCGGATTTCCAGCAGGTTCTTCTTGCTGGAAACCCGGACACGATTCTTTGAGGATGAATTTTCTGTCATTGGAGCTAATGCGAAGATAAAAAGATTTTTAACGTAAAATTGTTTAGTATATTTGTTTGTTGGCGAATAGTTATAGCCAAAAATCATCGTTTTTTCGCGACTGACAATTAACCATTGACAAATAACAATCAAAATGAAAATACAATTTCCCGAAGGATTTATCTGGGGTACCTCTACGGCGGCCTATCAGATTGAAACAGCATCAGAAAATAACTGGAAAGGCCTGAAGTGCAAAGACGGTACAACATTCGATAAATGTTCACAGCATGATTTGCACCGTGAGGAAGATCTGGAATACATCTGCCAGCTTAGCAATGGGTATCGGATGAGCCATGACTGGGCAAAATTACAAAAAGCACCGTTTGCCGAATTTGATCCCAAAGAGGTGGAATCCTATCTGCTGTTTATGGAAGAATTAAAGCGCCGCGGCAAGCATATCATGCTGGTGTTGCACCATTTCACCAATCCGTTGTGGTTTGAAAAAGAAGGCAGCTGGGAAAAAGAAGGTAACCGCAGGATGTGGCTGGATTTTGTACAGAAAACCGTCGATACATTCGGACACTTGGTCGACAGCTGGAATACGTTTAATGAGCCGAATGTCTATGTTTCCAACGGCTGGCTGACCGGTGAATTTCCGCCCTTTAAGAAAGGACGGCTTTTGCTGGCGAGAAAAGTGCTGAAAGAGATGCACAAGGCACACGAGGAAGCATACGACATCATTAAGCAAAAATCAAAAGCGCCGGTCGGCATATCTTTCAATACCGTACAGTTCAAAGGCGAAATTTTTCCGGGACATATTTTTGCCAAGATATTCGACTGGTGGTTTATGGAGTATTGCCACAACCATTTTTTGAAACAGGATTTTCAGGGCTTAAGTTACTATGCAAAAATGTCGTTCCGTCCCCTGCCGCTGGATAATATGAATCATAGTGAGCAGTTGAAAAAATTAGGAAGAAGAACCGACCTGATGTGGGAATATGATCCGAAAGGGTTTTATACTATTTTTCACCGGTATTGGAAGAAAACGCAAAAACCGATTATCATCACGGAAAGCGGTATCTGCACACACGATCCGAAAGTACGCATTGAAAGTATTAAAGAATATCTGGGTTGGGTGCATAAAGCACAGCAGGATGGTATTCCTATTCTGGGCTATTTTCACTGGAGTACCATGGATAACCATGAATGGAATATCGGGCAATATTATCGTTTCGGGTTAGTGGCTGTTGACTTTGCCACCGGCAAACGTTCGATGACGGAAGCCGGAACTTTTATGGGCGAAGTAGCTAAAAACAATAGTGTGGAGGTGTGATAATATTCTATTTTTTCAAAATCCTCTTCCGTATCCTGCTCAGCGAAACCGGCGTTACACCGATATAAGAAGCGATGTATTGCAAAGGAACCCGGTTCAGCAAGTCAGGTGTTTCGCGGATAAGGCGCATATACCGCTCTTCAGGGGTATCTAATAAATAAGAGGTGATTCGTTGTTGGAGGAACGCCAGGTAATATTCCAGAATAAGTCTCCCTACCCGTTCAAATTTCGGACTCCTGTCATATAAAGTTTCCAGGTCTTTATAGTCAATAATAAACAACTCACTGTCTTCGATGGCTTGTATCGTCTGCGTACAGGGCTGTTTTAGGATATTGGATTCAAAACTGCCAATCAGCCCGTTTTCGAATGCCAGCAGGCAGGTGATTTCATTGTCATTTTTTTCATAAAAAATCCGAAATCCTCCTTTTAATATGAAGGCAATCTTGGTATTCAAATTATTGGCATTAATAAAGTTTTCGCCTTTCTTGTAGGTCTTCAGGCTGCCGTACTGGATAAGTGTCGCCCACTCCTTTGGTGTCAGAAAAGTGATGTCATAGTACTTCATGACACGCTGGGCTCTCGGGACAATTTCCATTAAATCCATGTGTGAATATACTAAAAATACTCAGAGAAATACCTGCGACGTATATTAGAATCGATTTCGCGGAACAGGCGGAGGTTGCAGATGCTGTTTAAATAAATCCTGCAGAAAGATATAGCCTGCATAGAGTTCAAATTCATTGTGTACTACAATCTGCGGATGAAGATACAACAACACACGTTTCCATTTTTTGTCATCGTAGGTGTCGCCGAAATCGATATATTCTTCAAACTGGTATTTGTGTATGGTCACCCCCGAGAGAATCAGCTCCATCTTTTGCGGTTCAAATTCCACGATATAATATAAACCTTCAATATCAAAATCCTGAATTTGCAGGTGGTAGACACCCTTCACGCAATCGGACTTCGGGTACATACTTCCCATATAGAAATATGGATAAAATAATTCCTTAAATGGCAGCTTAAATGCATTCAGCCAGGATACGGCCTGCTGCATTTTTTGAGTAAAAAAATCGTTGACCTTGGTTTTCTTATGCCTTTTTTCAAAGGAAATCCATCGTTTGGTATACCAGTCATAAAACTCAAAGGAGTCAGCTAGTCTGAGTTTGTAATTGAATTGCGAAGGCTCGTATGCCACATATCCAGGATAGTAATATTTCAGTTGTAAGGATTTGGCATATTCCATCTCAAGCAACATTGTGTATATGCCTAAGCTGTATTTTTCGTATTGCTGGTCAAAGACTCCTATGATGCTGGCCATGCTGGTGATACCTACATCAAAAAAACTATACCCGACCAGCTTTCCATTGTCATAAATATTGATTTCGTAGGTGTTGAAGATATGCTTATTGACATTGTCAAATAAAAATGCGGAAATACTGGAAGACGCATTCCCTTTAAATCGCTTACGATGTTCCTTAAATAATAGTTCTTTTTCTACCGTAATGTTATACGGTTGTATGTTATAGGTGAAATGGTCGTTGTTTGTACGCAGGTTTTTACGCAGGCTCTTTGAGAATTCATGGTCTTTCAGCAAAACACGGATATGCAGCGTATTGAGCACTTCATCATTGAAATACAAAACCCTTGTGCGCATCAGATAGTTGCCGGTTCGGAAATAACCGGTAGCCAGCAATTTGTCTAATTGCCTGGCAGGCAATGTTCGTTCCGGAAAATGATATTCTAACGGCAACAACATACCTTAAAGGTAAAGCTGAAATATCAGATAAGAAAAGGAAATCAGATAATTTTTTTCAGGTCTTCAAGTTGTGTTTTACTGCCGATGGCGATAATCCTGTCTGATAATTGTATGGTGTAATCCGGTGGGGGATTGATAATGTATTCCCCGGATTTTTGTTTGATACCGAGTATCGTGGCACCGCATACATACCATGAGTTGATGTCCTGAAGACTCTGGGATTTTAATGGAATCAGTTCGCTGATGGCACAGCCTTTATTCTGATAGGTGCTCATCTCGTCAATAAATTCTTTTACATCAGGAAATAACACCAGATTGGCCATGTGTACGCCCCCCAGTTTGTCCGGCATAATGACATTATTAGCGCCGGCAGTCTTTAGTTTTTTTACAGAGGTATCTTTCATCGCCCTGCTAATGATGGTGATTTCCGGATTCAATTCTTTTGCCGTCAGTACCACAAACATATTGTCTGCATCGCTGGGCGTAGTGATTAAGATATGCCTGGCATGTTGAATGCCCGCTTTCAGCAGCACCTCGTCCTTAGTGGCATCATCATACAGGAAGTATTCAAATTCATTAATTGGCGACCTTTCATTCTTATCTACGGCAACGAAAGGTATATGGGTTTTCTTAAGTTCTTTGATGGCTTCCAGCCCGTTCTGTCCGCATCCACATACGATGACATGGTCTCTTAACAGGTCTATTTTCTTTTGCATGGAAAGTTGTTTAAATAGTTTTCGAAATTCCCCGTCAAATAAAAACCGGGATACTTTAGTGATGACAAACGTAAGGATGGCAAGATTGGCCAGTATCAGCAGGATAGTAAATATTCTCCCGGCATCATCTAATGGTTTTGTTTCTGAATATCCTACAGATGCCAGCGTAATGATGGTCATGTACAATGCATCCAGAAAGGAATAATGCTGCAGAAGCATATAGCCTGCCGTTCCAGAGAGCATTAAGATGAAAAACAGAAACATGTATCTCAGCAATTCCCGCCATATTACTTTGTATAGATTCATGTTGTACGTTTCTTAGAAAATCTTTGAATGCTTACCAGTGCAAGATAACAAACAAAGAAAAATATTATGGGAATCCACCAGAATTTTGATAAAAAATTTGATGAAAGATGTATAGGGTGGCTGTTGCCGTATAGTGTGTAATTCGCCCAATAGAAGGGTTGTGACCCAATGGCGTCTGCATTTCGGATATAATTTATCTTGGCTGATTGAAGCGCCTCCGACTTGGCAGAACCTGAGAAAAGAGCTTTGTAGAAGGCACTGAGTATTTTTCCGGTCGACTTGTCAGAGGCATTCCACTGGGTGGATAGTATGTTGTCCGCACCGGCGTAGTGGAAGGCCCAGGCAAAATTCTGCATCCCTTCGCCTCCTTGCTGCTTTCCAAAGTTGCTTTTGCAGGCCGCTATTGTCATTAGCTGCGCATTGATTGTCAGCTTCCAGATTTCATTGATGGATAACATGTAATTACCCACCGGCTGAAATACCAGCGCAGAGGACAAAGGAGAGAGAGTATCTGTCTGAATATGCGCAGTGATATGGATAATACCCGTGTTGGCGGCCTTTTCAATAAATGACGTCTTGGTGGCACTTTTTCCGGTCATTGCTTCAAAGCGCGAATAGGAATGCAAGGTATTCAATTCTTCCTCCGTATTTAATGGAGCGAACCCCGATGAGACATAATCAGGCGCATAAAAAAGAATGGAATGATTGTCATCCGTCTTTGGATAGTTGAAATAGGTGCCTGCGGCAAATGCATACAGGACGGAGTGATTATATATCAGATAATCTGAGGACTTGGGTTGCCGGCACAAAGCATCAAATGCCAGAGATTGAAGCAATTCATCCGGAATGATAATTAGCGATTTCTCCAGATTCATTGGGAGTAACAGTTTGTATAATGTAAAACCGGCATCAGCGTCATATTTTTTCTGAATAATGGATTTGTTGAGTACGGATATCAGTGAATCTATTCGGCATTTAGAGCCACATTTCTTATACGTAATTCTGGTTTTTGAGATGGCTGTACAATAATAGTTTTCACCGTCATTCATATACAACAACATTGTTTGTTTTGACTTTAGCTGTTGTTGGAGTGTATGGATAGACAATTGTTTCTCGCCATATTTTAAAGCATATATTTTCGGGTATTTTTGTTCTATACTTTTAGAAAAATCCTCATACGCATTTTGATAAAACATGATGGAATCATTTAACGCAGCGGATTCAGTATCCCGGTTTTCCTGCTGCAGCATAAAATAGTTCAGCCTCCCTATAATCTTTTCTGATAGCAATTGTTCGCCGGCCGGTAATATTTCATTGGAGGTATAATCAGCAATCCTGCTTCGGAGCAGATTGGCTTTATTGTTTTCGGCAAAAAACAGCAAATGCTCTATGAAATAGGCATCGGGAGTTTTATAAAAATGAGTGAGGAAGAAAATTCCGAGTTCATTGAGCTGTGTGATTTTTTTGGAATAATATAAACGACTCCCGGAAGAATAATATGTTTGTTTTATTGTATTGGCTTCGCGAATGGTAGCCTTAAGGAGAGCAATCTCAGGCTTTATGTCATGCGTATCGGCAGGATGATGCTGATACAAAGCTTTTTTACATTTGAGTGTTTGCAAAACACATTCCCAATGGTCATAGGGGTGAATAATTTTACGCTCCGGCATGGTATGCCTTAATGCGGAATTCGCGTATTCCAGCGCTCCGGATGGATTGTTTTCCTGTAAACAGGCGTTCGATAATCCGGTCAGAGCATCTATGGAATAGATATTGTGAGGGCCATAAATTTCATGATATAATTCGTCTGCCAGTAAGAAATAGCGGGATGCATCTGTCGCCTTTTTTTGCTGAAGGTAGTTGTTTCCCAATTGATAATAAGCGTCTGCTAAAAATTCATTTCTCTCCTTCGCATTAAAACCAATAATCTCTTTGAGTTTTATCTCAGCTTCCTGAAACAGCTTTCTTTCTGTCAGCACTTTTGATAATTCAATGATACACTGGCTGTAGAGATTGTGGTTTTGGCTGTAAAACTTTTCTGTTAATTGTATGGCCATCCGCAGTTGCGCTTCCGCGTTGACATAATCCTGCAGATAGTAATAGGCGGTTCCACAATTCAGGTAACTGTAGATGATGTCCGGTTGATTGTTGCCATACAGATTTTTGAGTATAGCTCTGTCTTTTTTAAAGTAATAAACGGCTTTCTCAATATTATCCGTATTCAGATAAGCTCCACCAAGTGCGGCATAGGCTTCCGCCGTTCTGGGATGGTTTTCGCCGAATTTCAAACGGTAAATCCTTAAGACTTCCCTGAAGTTTTGTTGCGAGGTATAGTAGTCGCCGTTCTGTCCGGCCAGCAATCCGAGGTTATAGATGACCTGCGCCGTCTTGGTATGTTGTTTTCCTAATCTTCGTTCATAAATTTCATGGGATTTGGTATAATAGACAGAGGCACTGTCAAATTCCGACTCAAGATAATACCAGCTGCCGATTTGGTTGCAGGCTTTTGCCCGTAACAGGGAATCTTCTGCAGTATGATAAACCGCATCAAACAGGGATTTGCTGACGGTAAATGAATCCAACCGGAAAAAGGCATCACCCAACAATAGTTTACATTCGTCAAAGAGGTTCTTGTCATGGATGAGGGTGCTTGCAGCCCTAAGTAAACGAATCGCATCGGCATATTTTCCCTTTTCAATCCAATATTTAGACTCGGTCAGCAGTAGTTTCGTATAGGCAGCGGAATGGCATTGCTGTGCATATGGTTTACTGACAGACAGTGTTTTATCCAGCGGGCCATACTGCTTGAGTTGCAATAAACATTCTGATATCCCGGATAAAATTTCTGCCATCCGGGATGACTGATATTTCGGATCTGATTTTTTCAGGGCAGCCGTAAAGCATACGAGCGATCTGTAATAATCCTCCTTTTGAAAAAGGGTATGCGCCTGTTCGAATTCATCCGTGCTGTCAGGCAATTTATCCGCATGTGCCAGACCAATGACCAGTAATAAAGGAAAGATTGCTGCTTTCAACATATACTCCTATCTGTATAAATTTAATAACACCACTTAAATAATTAATCATATTATCTTGTTTATTTTTGAGGCATGAAGAAAAATATTGCAGTATTACCGGGAGACGGTATCGGCCCTGAAATCATTGAACAGGCCGTTAAGGCATTAAAGGCCGTTGAACGAAAATATAACCACGAATTTGAATATACCTACGGATGGATTGGTGCGGCAGCCATCGATAAAACCGGCAATCCGTATCCGGATGAAACACATGAATTGTGTATGCATGCGGATGCTATCCTCTTTGGTGCTATCGGAGATCCGAAATATGACAATGACCCGACAGCGAAAGTAAGACCGGAGCAGGGTTTGCTGAAGATGCGCAGCAATCTGGGTTTATATGCCAATATCCGCCCGGTGAAGAGTTATGATGCTTTGCTGGATGCATCACCACTGAAGAATGACCGGATTAAAGGCGTGGATTTTGTAGTCGTTCGGGAACTGATATCAGGTATTTATTTTGGCAAGCCACGTGGAAGGAGTGAAGACCGCTCGATAGCGTACGATACCTGTGTGTATAGCAAGGAAGAGATTTTGCGCATTACCGAGAAGGCATTTCAGTTTGCCCGCAACAGAAAGAAAAAAGTTACTTTGTTGGATAAGGCAAATGTGCTGGCGACATCCCGCCTGTGGCGTGAAACGGTGACGGAATATGCCAAAAATCATCCGGATATTGAATTGGAATGCAACTATATCGACAGTGCTGCGATGGAGGTCATCACTAAACCCATCAAGTTTGATGTCATCCTGACAGAAAACCTGTTTGGTGATATCATCAGCGACGAGGCATCCGTGATTGCAGGCAGTCTGGGTGTGTTGCCGTCTGCATCCATAGGAGATAAGGTGTCCCTGTACGAGCCGATACATGGTTCGTATCCGCAGGCCGCCGGAAAGAATATTGCGAATCCGATGGCAACGATTTTATCCGCAGCCATGTTGCTGGAATACAGTTTTGGTTTGGTGGAAGAAAGCAAAGCCATCGTTGATGCAGTCGATAAGGCTATGCAGGAGAATATCGTGACGGAAGATATCAATCAGGGAAAATACAGCACCTCAGAAGTCGGCGATAAAATCGCTGAATTTATAATGCAATAATGAAAATTACCATACTCGGATCGGCATACCCGCTGCGCGGCGGACTGGCAGCTTACAACGAGCGGCTGGCACGGGAATTTTCAGCACAGGGGGATGAAGTGAGTATCGTCACGTTTTCCTTGCAATATCCTGAGTTTCTGTTTCCGGGCACCACGCAATATTCATCATTACCCAAACCGGCTGATTTAAGCATTGAAGCGGCTGTCAATTCCATCAATCCGTTTAACTGGATTAAGGTCGGTTTGAAAATAAAAAAGCAAAAGCCGGACATCCTGGTGGTGAAATTCTGGCTTCCGTTTATGGCGCCGTGTCTGGGCACCATCTGCCGCCTTGTAAAAAGGAACAGGCATACTAAAGTTGTTTCCATACTGGATAATATCATTCCCCATGAAAAACGCATCGGCGATAAACTGTTCACGACCTATTTTGTAAACAGTGCAGACGCATTCATTGCCATGAGTGACAGTGTCTATCATGATTTAAGTGTCTTTGATACAAAAAAACCACGCCTGTTAAGCCCGCATCCGTTGTTCGATAATTATGGCGCACCCATCCCTAAAGAAGAGGCATTGCAACGTTTGAAACTGGATGCTTCCAAAAGGTACATATTGTTTTTTGGCCTGATACGCGATTATAAAGGCCTGGATATTTTGCTGAAAGCAATGGCAACGGATGCACTGCGAAACTCCGATATACAACTGATTGTCGCCGGTGAATATTATTCCAATAAGGAAGAGTATGAACAACTGATAAGGGCGTTGAACCTGAAAGATAAGCTGGAATTACACACCCGGTTTATCCCGGATGATGAAGTCGTGCATTATTTTTGTGCGGCAGATATGGTGGTGCAGCCGTATAAACATGCCACGCAAAGCGGGGTGACGCAAGTCTGTTACCATTTCAACAAGCCGATGCTGGTGACGAATGTGGGTGGCCTCCCGGAAATTGTTCCTGACAATAAAGTCGGGTTTGTAGTGGAGCCAGATGAACAGGCTGTTGCCGATGCGATATTGAAATTCTACAGCGGGCATAAAGAGGCGGAGTTTATCCAAAATATCCTGGAAGAAAAAAAGAAATACAGCTGGAAAGTGATGGTGGAGAAGGTAAAGAGCTTTCTGTGAAGCATTAATTAATTGCCGTAAACCATAATTCGTAAACCATAATTCGTAAATTCGCTGCATGATTATTCGTTCCAAAGCACCCTTGCGAATTGGCTTAGCTGGCGGCGGTACCGATGTTTCCCCTTATTCCGACATTTACGGAGGGGCTATTCTGAATGCGACCATCAGCCTTTACGCTTATGCATCCATAAAGCCCAGAGACGACGGTAAGATTGTTATCAATGCGATTGACAGAAATGAAACCATCGAATTTCAAAGTGAAGCACAGTTGCCGATTGACGGTACATTGGATTTGGCAAAAGGCGTTTACAACCGCATTGTCCGGGACTTCCTGAAGAAGCCATTATCGTTTGAGATCAACACGTATGTGGATGCGCCTCCCGGCTCCGGACTCGGTTCATCTTCAACTTTAGTCGTGGCAATCTTAGGTGCATTCGTCGAGTGGCTGAAGTTGCCCTTAGGAGAATACGATATTGCGCATCTGGCATTTTCTATTGAGCGCGAAGACCTGAAGATGGCAGGCGGAAAACAGGATCAGTATGCAGCTACCTTTGGCGGAGTGAATTATATGGAATTCTATGCCAATGATAAGGTGATTGTCAACCCGCTGCGCATCAAATCCAAATACCTGCATGAGTTGGAACATAATCTGGTATTGTTCTACACACAGACATCCCGCTTGTCGTCCGAAATCATTCAGCAGCAGGCGGACAATGTAAACGCCAAAAAGACGGCTTCGATTGAAGCCATGCATCAGCTGAAAGAACAAAGCATATTGATGAAAGAAGCGATCCTGAGAGGTGAAGTGGACCATATCGGAAAGATATTACACGACGGCTGGGTGCACAAAAAGAGGATGGCAGAAGGCATTTCCAATCCGTCCATCGATGCCATCTATGATGCGGCATTGCAGGCAAGTGCAACCGGAGGTAAAATATCGGGTGCCGGTGGCGGCGGATTCATGATTTTTTATGCGCCCTATATCCACAAGTATAAACTAATTGAACAACTCAATAAGCTGGGTGGAAGAGTCATGCCGTACAATCTGACTACTGAAGGCCTGACCACCTGGACGGTTTGATTTTATTTGGCATTTACAGAAATATAATCTCTTATCTGTGCTTTCTGTTCGTCCGTTAATTTTGCTTTTGGTGCCATCTTATCCAGCCATTTGTCCCATTGATTCATGTTACCCCTGGCAGGATCTTTCAGTTGATGACATTTTCTACATTTAGATACATAGACAGATTTTCCTATCAGATATTGCTCATTGGTTACAGTCGTACTTTCTGTCTTTTCTGTGATTGTCTTTACTGCAGCAGATTTTTTGGAGCAGGCAAAAATAATCAATGAAATAATTGTTAGTGTCAGTATTTTTCTCATAGTAGTAAGCGTTTTAGTGGATCTTATACCCATCCGTCAATGTCTTCAGAAAGGCAATGATGTCATCCATCTCCTGTCGGGTCAAATGTAAATTTCCCAGTTCTTTCGTGTTCATGGTGGGAGCGTATTCGGGAATAAAAGCAGGATTGGTATCCCGCTCATTATAGAATTTTAAAACATCTTCTAATGTGGCGAAAATGCCATTGTGCATATAGGGAGCCGTAATGGCTATATTTCGCAGGCTGGGTGTCTTAAATCTTCCCACTTCCAGCGGATCATTTCTTTCAAATTTTGCCAATCCACTGTCTACCGGCATTCCCAGTTGGTCCGGATGTTTAGGCAATCCTATATTGTCATAGGAGTAATCGGTAAACACGATCTTAGAGGTGGTTGCATAGCTGGTTGGAGTGGTGAGATGGCAAAGGCTGCATTTGGATTTCGTGGTGTCGTTGAACAGAATCATGCCGCGCTTTTCCTGATCGGTCAGTGCCACTTTTCCTTTCAGGTAAAAGTCAAATTTACTGGTGAAAGTATTGACCTGATGGGATTGCTGGAATTTTTGCAGGCATAAAACGGAATACAGGACGATGGTTTGACTGTCAGCCAGCACGGCGCTTCCGAATAGTTTTTCCAGCTTAGGATAATAGGCTGCATTCTTGATTTTTTGGGAAACAGCGCCGAATCCGGGGTTGTTCATCTCATGTGGATTAATGAGAGGAAAAAGTGCCTGCTGATCGAGAAATTCGGCCTTCCCATCCCAGAAAAAACCGCCCACCATTTCCCAGGCACCGCGCACCAGCTCTGCACGCCGGTTGGGTGCAAATACCATATAGCTGATGGCGGAAGCATTGCGGTTTCCCAACAATCCACCGACTCCGGCAGAAAAGGACGTATGTCGTGGATCTGAAAATCCGCTCATCGGCGAGTGACAGGTAGCACAGCTGATACCGGCGGGTTCTGACAGGTTCTGGTCAAAGAAAATAAGTTTGCCGATGAGAGCCGTGTCAGACAAGCCGCTGTTGTTGGCGATAAATTCTGCTTCGGAGTTATAATAAAAGGGTTCTTCCTCTTCTGTAGAACTGCGTTTGCAGCAAAGGAGAAAGAGGGTTGACAATAAAACAAGAATGGATATTCTTTTCATCACTTTGGTGTATTAAAGGTAGTGCTTCTTTGTCTCAATTCCTAAAAACACATAGCATAATCTAATTGTTGGGGTTCATAAAAAGATGGAAATAACTGCTTTCATTTTAACGATCCATTGGAATAGTACATCCGTGCATAAAATCTGTAAAAAATAAACTAAACTACCTGAAAATTCAGCGTTATTTCTTAACTTATATCGTTTTCTCATTACAGAAAAAGACAGTCAATCAACAATAAAAGAGTTATGAAAAAAATAGACACCATTGAACAGGCTGAAGTGTACATTTTAAATTTGAAACGAGATGGAAACTGGTTAAGCAACGATGAACTGTTGCAGAATTTGCAGCAAGCACATCAACTCGCTATACAGCACAACCGGGAAGACCTTTATGCTCCTGTTGGCGTAGCATTTGGATTTTATTATCTGGATAATGCAACATATAGCAAAGCATGGGAGTACCTGGAGCTCGCCAGGAACGCGGCAGAAAAATATAACAACAGCCAAAAATTATTGGAAGCCATCAGCTTACAATACAGCATCCAATTATTCCTTGGCAATTTGGAGGGTGCCCAGCAACTGGTCAATGAGCAGATGGATACCGCCTACAAATTCAACGACAACGTTTTCATTGCCAACAGCTATAATAATCAGGCGAATCTGTATCACCGACAGAACATGAAGGATCCATCCATAGAGGCTTTTGAAAAAGGCATTCCATATTTACTCAAAACAAAAAATCCATACTATATTTCCCTTTATCTGATCGGATACAGCACCATATTGCTCGATTTCAACGAACCGGAAAAAGCGGAACCCTATCTTCAAAAAGGATTTCAGATTGCTAAACGAGATAATTTAAAAAAGACACTAGCCTCAGGATACGTAGGATTTGCTGAATTATACAAGAGAAAAAATGAAAAGAACAAATCTATACGCGCTTATAAAAAGGGCATAGATTTATACCATCAATTAAACAGCATAAATTTTGAAGTAATGAACAAAATTGCGCTCGCTGGAGTTTATCGTGATTTTAATGATAATAAAGCGGCCATTGAGCTGCTGAAGCAAACAATCCCCATTTCCGAAGCACACGATCTGAAATACAATCTCATCTATATCTATGAAATCCTGTCGGATATTTCAGAAAAGAACCAAGATTATGCGCAAGCATTGTACTACCATAAAAAATTACTGAAAGTAAAGGATGAATTCCTGAACACTGAATCCGACAAACGCATCCGGAACCTGGAAACCCAGCAAAAAGTCAATATCCTGACTATAGAAAAGAAGAATGCCGTACAGATGGCGAACATCAAACACGATTTTCTGGCCAATATGAGCCATGAAATCCGGACGCCGATCAACAGCATTCTCGGTATCTGCTACCTGCTGGAGCAACGGAAACTGGATGTTGTGGAGATGGATTATATATCCCGTTTGAAACGATCCGGTGAGAATCTGCTTGGCATCATCAACGATGTGCTGGATATATCCAAGATCGAATCCGGGAAGATGGAACTCGTACACGAATCCTTCCGGCCTGAACGTGTACTGATGGATGTCCATCAGGCATTGGAGCCCAAAGCACAGGAGAAAAATATGTCGTTCCGGACAACTGTACTTTTTGATGCATCGCTGACCCTTAAGGGGGATGCCGTGCGATTGTACCAGGTATTGCTGAATTTTACCTCCAATGCCATCAAGTTCACCCACAAAGGCAGTGTTACCCTGGAATCATCTGCACAGCAAGCAGGAGACAATAATCAAACGCTTACCTTTATCATACGGGACACCGGCATCGGCATAGCAAAGGATAAACTGGATAAAATTTTTGAACGTTATGAGCAGGCGGATGCCAACATTAAAAATACCTTTGGCGGTACCGGCCTGGGATTGTCTATCTCCAGGAAAATAGTGGAGATGATGAATGGTAGCATCGATGTCAAAAGCAGGCTGAACAAAGGGACACAATTTACGATAGTGATTCCCTTCCTCAAATCAGCCGAAGAGTCAGCAGTTATTCCGGAACTGCCATTGCAGGAAGTGTTGATGCACAAACTGCAGGATAAGATCATTCTGATTGCAGATGACCATGAGGAAAACCGTTTGGTGGCAAAAGAAACCTTGTTAAATGTTCACCCTTCCCTACACATTCTAGAAGCGCAGAACGGACAGGAAGTGCTGACCCTGCTCGACAAGCATGCAGTAGATGTGATTCTGATGGACATGGATATGCCTGTGCTGAACGGCGTGGAAACCGTACAAAGTATCCGCTGCAACAATAAACACTCCAAAATCAGAATCATAGGCAACACGGCCTCTTTAATGACATTGGATAAAGATGAAATTCATGCTTTAGGGTTCGACGATTTCATATTGAAACCCTACTCCCCGGAATGGCTCATTGAACGGGTATGCAGCCAACTATAATGTGCGCGGTGGGGGAAATACTTACTGAATTCAAGTGATAAACACAAATTTATTATATCTAATATTCTTAAAATAACCCTGAATTCTGGGGTTTTACTCAATAGAAAATATCTTTGTAACCATATTGTCATTGTCAGACAGCTGAAGCAAATACGCTCCTTTCGGATACTCAGAAGTCTTTATGGTACAAGACCTTTCTTCTCCGATAAATGTATGTGTATTCTCATACAGCACCTCTCCGGCCATATTGATGATGCGAATAGAGATATCTGCAGCAGGTTTATGCCGCAACTGAACGGTTATCTCATTCCGGGTTGGATTGGGATAGAGTAAACTTGCTGCACTTAAACTGTTGTTGTTGACACTTTGCAAGGTGATGAGCAAGGTAACCGGAGAGGATGTGATCGTCCCCACAGCATTGCGGATGACAACCGTATAGGTACCCTGATCTGCCGGACTGACACTTGCTATCCTGTACACTGCACTGGTTGCACCGGAAATATCGATCCCGTTTCTTCTCCATTGATAGGTAACTCCCGCGCCATAGCCCGTTACCCTGAATACCGCTGAATCACCGGCACTCAAACTCCTCGTGGCTGCCTGCTGATTGTTTACACTTACATTCGGAGGATTAGCACTGCCATTTAACTTCATAACCGTCACCCTATTCCCAAAATTAAAATCTGCAAAGACGGCGTAGGGGGTGTTGAGGTTATCCACTCCCATGCTCAGGTGTGACCGGCTGCTTCCTGACAGTATTTTAATCATGGTTCCTGAGAATCGGGTATTGCCTTCCTGCTGCCATGTGGTTCCGTCGTAATATTTTGCAGAGGCATAATGATCATTCGTACCCCCCGAGGCATCTTTATATACAACATGAGGTGTTCCACTGCCGTCTATCGCAAAACCGGGATACCAGCATTGACTGCAATCCGTAAAATTGCCGGTCTGAGTCCAGTTGCTGCCATTCCATTTGTACAGTGCTGGCGTTGAACTGCCTGCTGACCCTGCTGCGCATCCCAGCCACAAATCATTGGCATTATCTGTGATTAAGGATACATAACTGGCCGGTGACGGGGTAAATCCCTGACTGCCCACCAATACCCAGGATGTACCGTTGAATTTTCTGACGGACGCACCCGCACTGGAACCGGTACCATCCTGATAGGCTACATAAGGGGTATTATTCCGATCAATGGCTATGGATACCCACTGTACAATATTGCCGGTAAATCCTGCAGTACCCACCGGAACCCAATTGCTGCCGTCAAACTTCATGACCGTAAGTTTTCGGTCGTTTTGAAAATCCTGATACGCCACATAGGGTACATTATTCTGGTTGATAGCGATAGCCGGCCATAGTGCGGAACTGGGCGTAAACATACTTGTCCCGACCGGAACCCAACTGCTTCCGTTAAACTTCATGACGGTACCTTGTCCACTGGTATTCTCTGTATAAAATACATACGGCTTGTCGGTATTGTCCATCGCTATGGCGATCAGGCCGATATTGGCGGATGAAAAACCGGCATTGCCGACCCTGACCCAACTACTGCCATTGAACTTCATGACAGTGGCGGCATTGTTGTTACCGGCGTCCTGGAATGCCACATAGGGAGTTCCGCTGCGGTCAAATGCGGTAGCGGTATTATAGACTACCCCGCCCGGGGAGAAGCCGCCTGTACCGACAACCTGCCAGGTTTGTGCGAACAAACCGGATATACAGAGCAATGCAATACTTAACGAGATAAACTTTTTCATACGTTATTATTGGTTTCTTAATTGTTACGTAAAAAATTAATACGGGAATTTAACCTTTGCCTTAAAGGTGACGTTTTTAATAAACCTATACTTATCATGACCTAATGAATCATATATTTCATACTTTTTGAAAATACCATCCACCAGTGCATAGCCGTTAATTTTTACAATAGTACCTGATGAGGAAACATAAGTATTATCAGGTTCAGGCAAATAGCCATATTCCAGGCGTAAATTAGAATCATTTATACCCTGAAAGGTAGTTCCAAGTCCAACCTGAAATGCTGGCATTCTGAAAAATAAGTTTTTGGGAGTGGTACCCAATATTCCTTTATATATTAAGTCAAAATAATGAATAGGATCAACATTACCACCTATTAAATTACCATACATTAATCCTCTTATCTTAAAACTTGAACTATCCAGTTCTTCGTCCGTTTGAAAATCTAAATCTTTCAGGCTGGTTACTACGCCGTCAATACTTACATAGTCTAAGGTATCAGCAGAAGGTGTTGTAAAACTTTTCGACGTACCATAAACGGTGTCTTTGTTGCTGCTGATAGCATACGTATTGACATAATAAGTGGTTAATGGACTAAGCCCGCTTATAGTGCTGGTAAAACTTCCTGTGCCGGTGCCATCTGTGGTCCTGTTCATCATTCTTCTCAGGGTGGGGTCCGGGCTGGTGTTCCATACAACCCCTCTTGAAGTAATGCTTGATGTGCCTGAGTAATCAATCGTACCACCTGTTGTTGCTGTTGTGGGCGTAATAGCCGTTACCGCGTTAGTGATGATGATAATGGGAATGCAATCACCGGTTCCCTTTCGCAAAACATGCGACTCATTATTTCCATATTCAAATTTTAATTGATCCTCACTGATGAACTTTAATACTAATTTATCGTGGCCAACAATACCCGGTGCTTTGTACTTTTGAATGAAGGGGTTAATAAGCAATGTATCGTTCTGTACCGGAGATTTACCAGTTCCCCTGGAACAGGACTTCCCAACACATTTTCTAAATCCAAAATCCCACCACTCGGGACCACCAAATGTGGCTGTACTTTGCTGGATGCCACGTATAAACAAGTATTTGAAATTCATATTTACTTGCGTATTGTCAAAAACAAGTGGTCCAGTCCAGTAATGTGTACCCCATGCAAAAAAATTGGACTGAACACACAAGCTTACCTGGTCATCACTGTAGTAACCATCCGGTATCCAAAAGACTCTTGCATAAATATGCTCTTTTTTATTGTGGTAATAAATAGTCATCTTTACTGCTCCATAGTCTAGCGATTTCAACCTGCCGGTGCTTTCTAATTCTAAGATTCCGCTTTCATTCAATTCTACCCTGGTAGGTGATGTTTGAAAGACACGAACATTGGGGGTGCCTGTAGAATCTATGAAACTCTCCGTCACTTCAATGCGAACCGGTCTGGATCTTTTATTTTTACCATAAAAATGAGTAGGAGCTAACACCACCCGCATGTCATATACAGGAGTAGTATTCGTTACAGCAGGGTCAAAGACTACTATTCTGAGTGGATGACCAATGGTGTCCGTTCCAACACGTGCATACGCATAAAATATTCCTGTAGTTTGTCCGGCAGTGATAGTACCCGTATTTGAAACAGTTATACCGCTTGCCGGGTCAACCATGAACGCATCAATGGTTCCACCAATCTGTTGCCCGCTGCTGTTGTTTAATCGGTATGTAATACTTTTACTGCCTCCTTTCTGCAATATTACCACAGGCTGTGAATAGCTTATTGAATATATACCTCCAGGCACTGTAATGGTATCCGTAGTTGAAAGAACCGATACTGTTATATAGCTGATGCCATGGATACTGTCAGAGACAGCTATTTCAGCCTGTCCCTTCCCTACTGCCTGTATAATACCGTTATTTACAAGTGCGACAGAACTGTCTTGTGTACTCCACAGGAAGGTAGGCTGGATGGGTTCTACTGTACCATCAGACTTATACAGTTTAGCGTTGACGGTTGCACTGTTGCCCGCTCTGAGTACTAACGAGGTAGCGGAGGTTTGGATATAACCAGGCTGTGTAGGTTGTATGTAAACCGGCAGATCCGTTATGACTCCGGGGCCATTAGGATTATCTTCTTTAGTACATTGTAAGAGTATGATAGAAGATAACAACATGAAATAGATGGATAATTTTTTCATAGAATATATTTAGGTTAAAATTTGACTTTATTTTTTTATAGGTTCTGTTTTACAAAAACCTTCCTGAATTCATCGTATTGCTGCTTTTTACTATAATACCTGCACATAGCCCTTTCTTTCATTTTCAATCCTTCACACAACGAACACTGCCTCCGACATATTTAAGACTTCCATTTCTGAGCGCTTCTGAATTAAAAGTATTAAGTGTAATATTAATTGTAACGGATGAACTAAAATTATCAGATGTCCAGAACAATGCTTCTCCTCCAATATTATAAAAATACTCTGCCCGGTAACCTCCCGGAATCCCCTTGAAACCGCTGCTGTTGGTCGCACCGGTATTGGGACTATCCCAAACGGAAGTCGCTTTCATTTTACCACCTGCTACAGATTCTCCTCCGAGAAAATTTACCAGTGTGCTCCATTCTGTATCGGAAGGGACATGCCAGCCGATTGGACAAATATTTTTACTGTTACTCACGGCATACCAGTTATATAACTTGCCATACGTGGAGTTATTGGCAGAGTTATTATTGTAATGAGAATAAGCTCCTGTGGTATTAATAGCCCATGCCAAACTATCGGTTACATTCGGAATTGCCGTTCCGTCTCTGTACCGGGTAGTTTTCAGGTTCTCCTTCATCCAGCACTGCGTACCAATGGTCACTGTCTGGTACACATTTCCATCAATGTCTGTAACAGTACCGCATCCGGCATGCACCGGGATAAAACTAATTTCATTTCCATAAGCCGTACCCACACTATTGGTGGCATAAGCCCTGACATAATATCGGGTGTCCCATTGCAGATTATTCATGTTGCTGCTGAAAGTTCCGGTACCGGTGCCATCTGTTGTTTTGTTATCAGAAGTTGTCGGATTTGGCGAAGTGCTCCAGCACACTCCTCTGGCTGTAATGGCAGCCCCACCGTCCGACGTGATATTGCCTCCGCTGCTGGCCGTCGTAGCATTGATATTACTGACATTGGTTGTACTCAAAACGGGAACTGTTGGGTCGGCAGGTGTCGTAAAACTTATGGGTGTTCCGTAGAATGTTCCCCAGGCTGTTTTAGCAAAAGCACGGACACGATAATTTGTATTGGGAGTAAGGCCGCCGGCCGTCAGGGTATAGGAACCTAAACCCGAAGTGGCATCATCGATAAATACCGGATCTACGATAAGGGATCCCAATCCGAAATTAAGTAATCTGTAACGCTGGATGCCTCTTTTGTTGATGGGCGGGCCGGCGTTTGAATTTATAGTACCTCCGGAGGTGACGGAAGTAGGTGTCAGATTGCTCAATGCTGATGTTGAAATATCCATCAGCCTAGAATCGGTCGCCTTGGTCTTCATCACATACATTTCATACCTGCCCGGGGCGCCCAACAGAACATTATCGAGATAATCATACCCTATCCAGCCATATCCTCCGAAGCCCCAATCTGTTCCATAGGAATTCATGATCTTATAGGCATTCTTGCTGTCGTCCCATCCGCAAATCACAATGGCATGATTCCCAACAAAACGGCCTCTGGGGCCGTTCCAGATAAAATTACCGTCTAACCAAAATCCCAGGTCTAATTTGACTCCGATTATAATTGGGTTCTGGGAATATACAATCCGCTTGATATCACTGATATTCGATACCCTGTAATAGGACTCAATTTTAAAAAAAGCCGCTTCTGCCAGTTGGGTACTGTTCGGAAGGGTGGTGCAACCATTATTAGAAAAATAAGGCATACGTTGCCAGGTACAGACCCCTTTGGATTTGATCTCATCAAGGGCCCTGTAAAATCGGGTACCCGCATTGCAATCTCCGGGTGACTTAGAAATGTTGTATAGAAATTCAGGGCTAAACACCGCATAATTATCCGGTTCCCCACGAAGATTTGTGTATGAATTTCCGGAATGAATATGCAGGCGGTAACTTCTGGCGGCATAGGCTGTAGCAAAGGCCACACAACTCCCTTCACCACCCTGACTTTTTATCGGTGGCATATCCAAAGAAAAGGACGGAGGTGCCACCCAATTCATAATACGTTCACCTTCGTCGAACAATAATGACGTATCGACCTCGGGAATCAACTCCAGAATGGAGTCCGGTGTAGGTATCAACCCGAATCCGCGTTCTTCGGGGACGATATCGGTTCCGTCATTTTTCTTGCAGCCTGACAACAGCAGGAGATAAGCGGATAACAGGATGATACCAGACTTTTTCATGATCTTAACCTTAGTGTAGTTGAATTTTATGTTGTTTATGTATTGATTTTACTAATCTAAAAAGAACCTTCATTAACCATCAGTGACCAATGCGTAAGCGGTCAAAATCTTAAGTAAGCGGTCTGTGGTATGCAATTTTAAGTTAGATATGTCAATCAATCCATTTCCTCCTAAATGCTATGGATATTGCCTCGTACATATTTTTAGCATTCGTTTTTTCTAAAATACTTTTCCTGTAACTCTCTACAGTATGGTAAGAAAGATACATCACCAAGGCAATTTCCTTTGTTGAAAGACCATCTGCAATCAGTTTGAGTATTTTTAGTTCCTGAACAGTAAGTAAACTCATTATCATATAATGCAATCGACAATTTGTTACTAAAATATTCAAAATATTTAATTTTCAAATCCCTGTTTTCAGGGGATTGAAAATTACTTGACTTTTGATAAGTGCTGTTTCTTTTGTGGTTTATAATCAATTAATTGTATTAATGGACTATAGTGGGTGATTAAAATAGATTAAAATAAATCGTGGTAAAATGCAGTATAGAAGTAAGCAAGAATGATAGAAACCAATGGCAGATTGTTCTAAATATGCTTTGCCGATGCTAGAAAACGGTTACTGTACTTTATACCCGTCTGTCAGCGTTTGCAGGAAAGCAATGATGTCTTTGATTTCTTCGGGAGATAACATAGCCATAGCCATGGTTCGTGTCCTCACGAACCACATTACAAAAAAACATGTAGCTAATTTAATGAAAATAACGAATTTTATTAAATTAGTAGATGAACAATATATATGACGGCAATCGCAAGAACTTCATTCAACTTAATGAAATTTATTTCTGGACAGCCACCATTCACAACTGGGAAAAATTATTAAATGCAGATGAAGCTAAAAATATCATTATCGATTCTTTGTTTTACCTAAGTAATAGCAATATCATCGATGTTTTTGCATTTGTTATCATGCCTAATCACATTCACTTGATCTGGCGTATCAATTCATTAAATGGCAAAGAAACAGCACAAGGTTCGCTCCTGAAGTTTACGGCACATTCTTTTAAAAAGAAATTGTTTCAACAAAATGATATAATACTCAACAACTTCAAAGTTTCTGCCGCTAACAAACAATATGAGTTTTGGCAAAGAGATTCTTTAGCCATTCATTTGTTTACAAAAGAAGTGGCTTATCAAAAATTAGATTACATACATTATAATCCATGCACTGAAAGATGGCAACTCGCCAACGATCCGTGTGATTACAACTATTCGTCTGCAAAATTTTACGAGTTAGGAATTAAAGAATTCGACTTCTTGAAGGATTTGAGAGAAGAGTTTTAAATAATAATGGTTCGTGGGGACACGAACCATGGCAAGGTCATAGTGGGTGATTAAAATAGATTAATATAAATCGTGGTAAAATGCAGTATAGAAGTAAGCAGGAATGATAGAAACCAATGGCAGATTGTTCTAAATATGCTTTGCCGATGCTAGAAAACGGTTACTGTACTTTATACCCGTCTGTCAGCGTTTGCAGGAAAGCAATGATGTCTTTGATTTCTTCGGGAGATAATTTTAGATTACCCACTTCCGTTCTGTTCATGGTGGCCGGATATTCCGGAACGAATTTCTTGTTGATATCCCGTTCGTTATAGAACTCCAACACTTCTTCCAGTGTATGAAAGATTCCGTTGTGCATGTAGGGCGCGGTGATGGCTACATTGCGCAGGGTGGGTGTCTTGAACCTGCCGATTTCTTTTGGATTGCTCACTTCTGTCTTGGCTAAACCACTGTCGACGGGCAGATTCAGTTGTGCCGGATGTTTGGGCAGTCCGATATTTTCATACGAAAAATCGGTGAAGATGATTTTGTCGGTGGAGGCATAAGGCGTTGGCTGAATGGAATGGCAGACGGAGCATTTGGCTCTGCTGGTATCGCTGAACAGCTGCATGCCGCGCATTTCCTGAGTAGTTAGTTTAACTTTACCTTTCAAGTAAAAATCGAATTTGCTGGTAAACGGATTGACCTGATAAGAGCGTTGAAATGCCTGCAGACACCCTACGGCATAGAAAACGATAAGGTCAGGTTTTTGAAACGCCTCTTTGCCAAATATTTTTTCAAGTGCAGGATAATAGGAAGCGTGTTTAAGTTTTCCGGATACCCTGGCGAAACTGGCATTGTTCATCTCGTGCTCATTGATGAGTGGAAATAAGGCCTGTTCGTTCAGGAATTCCGCCCTGCCATCCCAGAAAAAACCCCCTACCTCTTCCATTACGCCTCGTACCGATTCTTCTCTTCTGTTAGGGGCAAAACTCATATAGCTGATGGAAGGTGCATGGCGTGTGCCGGGCTCGTTGCGGGAGCCGGCAGAAAAGGACGTATGTCGGGGGTCCGAAAAACCGCTCATAGGAGAATGGCAAGTTGCGCAACTGGTGCCTGCCGGTTCAGACAGGTTTTTATCAAAGAACATGAGTTTGCCTACCCGTGCGGAGTCGGAAAGTCCGTCATTATTCGACAAAAAATCTGTTTCAGAAGAATAGTAGAAGGGTTCCTGAACAGAACTGTTGTTCGACCTGCAACTTACCAAAGCCAACAATAAGACAAAATACCCATATTTACAATTCTTGTTCATGGAAAAACGCTACTAAATATACCAAAAATGAAAGAGAACGCTTTTAATTTTTAGTTTGCCATTTGAAAGCGACCGTACCGAAGACGCCAATGCCATCACTTGGAATTATGCCCGGGCCGGGATAACTCTCTGCACGGCGGGTGAAATACTTATTGTTGGAGATATTGTTGATGGAACAGCTGAGTTTTACAAATTTGTAGGAATAGGAAGTAGTAATATCCATTACATAATACATCGGAATAGTACCGATAGTAGCAGTGGAGGCGTAGGTAGCATTAGTGGCATCCGTAAATTGTTTTGATACAAGGGAAATCTGCCAGTTGATGGCAAACGTTTTGTATTTAAATCCGGCACCGCCGCGAAAAACAAATTGCGGTGCAAATTCTACTTTTTTGTGTTCAATCTGCTTATTCTGTGATTTCAGATAAATGGCATTTGTATAGGTGAAATTGGAAAAAAGAGAAACACCAAAGTCGCTATGTTCATTAATGCATTTCAGAATATCCACTTCCACGAATGATTCCACGCCAAGGCTTCGGGAGTTGGACAAGTTGGTTTTGAAACGATAAATATTATAGGCGGAATCTACCTGCTGTATGGAACCGATTTTCTGATTATAATACAAAACGAAGAAATTGATATCATAATTGAATTTCTCCCCGTTTTTTCCCCGTACACCGATATCTGCATTAAACCCCTTCTCATCTTTCAGGTTTTGGTCAACCCGGACATTCGGGTTGGTGATGCGCAAGTCTGTAAAGTTGATGCCGCGGTAATTCTGCGAGATATTCGCATAAATTTCGGTAAGGAAATGCGGTTTATACGAAACGCCAACACCCAGTAAAGGAAAAATACGATTGCGGTTGCGGGCGTCGTTATACTTCAGGGTGTCAGATTTGTAATAGCCATCTACATCGGTAAATAGGAATTCGGCGCGTATGCCGGGCGTAATGCTTAGCTGTGAGGTAATTTTAAATATGTTTTCGGCGGAAAATGCGAGATTGTGACTGTTGAAATGATAATCGGACCCTTCCAGATTCGCAGGATTCAGATAGTCGAAATCGGCGTCGCCTCCATTGCTGCCCAATCCTTGCTGCTTAGTGGTGAATCCTTTGAAATATCGCATTCCGACACTGAGGGAGGATTTTTGTTTTCCAAGCGAATACTGATATAATACTCGGGATTCAAGTCCGAAATTTTTGTAGTTGTCTTTTATCAGGTCACGCTCCCTCAAGTCGTCACTCCTGTTGGTATAACTCAAAAATCCTAACGCATTTCTGGAACCTATAAGGCCAAACAAAACGGTATTCCAGCGAGTATTTTCAGTTGGGTGAAATTCCAGTTTCAGCGAGGGAATATTCCAGTTGATGCTAAACCAGTTGCGCTCGCGGGTGGATTGTTTTGGATTTTGATTGAACTGATTATCTGTTAATCCGCCGGGTTGCTGCATTACATAATGTTGATGTGTAAACTCAGCAGATAATTTTAGTTTGGAATTTATCTGATAAGAAAAATTAGCAAATGCCGTATGTGCATTCAACCTGGAATTGGGACGCCAGCCTTTGGTGTATTTATACTGATAATAGGCGAAGTAAGAAAATTTCTTATATGTTCCTTCTATGGCATTATAGGCGCTTACGGTTGCAAAAGAGCCTGCTGTAGTTTGGGATGTAAGCTGAAATTTCTTTGCCACCGGCTGATGGGTTTTGAAATTAATTAATCCGCCAAATTGAGTACCGAACTGCAGTGAGGCGGCACCACGGACAATCTCGATTCTGTCCATCGCTTCAGTAGGTGGTGTAAAATAAGCGTCAGGATACCCGATAGCATCTGCTGTGATATCGTATCCGTTCTGTCGGATATTGAATTCTGCTGAACGGTTCGGATTAAGGCCGCGCGCCCCGATACCCAACTGCATTCCGGCGGCATCGTTTTCCCAAACATTCAACCCTGCTATACGGTTGAAGATCTGCCTTCCGTTATTCGTGGCCATATTCGCCTGAATATTCGACAAATCAACTATTTCCGTTTTTTTGCCTTCAAAAATGACCGTACCTTCCACACTTTTCAGACGGATTTCTTTCATCTTTTCCGCCTGTATCATAATCTCATCTATGGCGCTTCGCATCGTGTCTTCCCGTTCAAATATCGAATCTACAGACTGTGCATTCAGTTGTTGTAAACTGCTGAATACGGAAAATAGTAATATGGCCAGGTGCTTTCTCATTAGTGGTCTTCAAATGGCATTATCCATTTTTTGGGTGCAAAGTTAAGGGGTTGTTTGGCTAAATCAATAGAAGGATCGATAAAAACACGGCTGGGGTGCCCGTTTAGAGCAGCATAGCAGTCTGCATATACTTCCGTGTCTTTAAATCCTTTTTTTTCGTTGTATTCCCCAGCCAGAAAAAGCGCAAACTGCAGTATCATGTCCGGCTGAGTACTCATCTGTTTTTCCTGTTGCGGTGTCAGGTATTCCCTGTTTCTCACTTCTTCAATTTTTCCTGTCTTGTCTTTCACTACAAAGTTGGTAAAGGCATTTTTTTCCATCAGCATCACCCGCCATGAAAACCGGTAGCCTTGCTCCGTCCAGAATAATTTGCCGGGATACAATAAATACCGGAAAGGTAAGACCAGCTGAATGGTAAAATGAATAATGAGCAGGAAAATCCAGAACGAAACAAACTTTGGCTGATAAGCTATTGTTTGCGACTTATTGACTTTGGTAAACAGTGACAAAACTTGCTGATGAAATTCCGCGGAAAAAAAAATCCATGTCGCCACTATCATCACGTAAGGGAAAACGCCAATCTGAAACAAATAACCGGTCAGTAGGTGAAATATCACGACGGCGGCATAGGCAAACGGCCTTGTCTTCTTGTTGATTAGAAAAAAAAAGATACTTACATCGAACAGCATCCCAAACCAGGAGAACAGGTAAGGTGTTATTGGATAATCGAAAAATTGTCCCACTACCGGATAGTAATCCCTGCTCTTCAGCCATATTTTTAGTGGTTGCGCGTGCAACAGCCAGTCGGGATTTATTTTGGCAATACCCGCAAAAAAATAGACCAGGCCAATCTGCAACTGAATGACGAGAATACACCAGTTAGGAATATGTGTTGCTTTTGGGGTTAAGCTGAACTTAACATCGAGAGAAGCGTATTTATTGGCCGGTAGAAAGCAGAGCATTAAACTAATAATACTGACAAAGTAATAATGATTAAGATAATTGGTCTTGTCCAGTAGTTCGACATAGGTAAACAACAGAAAGAACAATACAGATGCCATACGATAAAAAAGCCCCACTGTGATCAGCAGCGCGCAAATAATCATGACGGTAAAGACAATGTACATCCCGATTCCGGACAGTGGATGTATCCAGGAGAATCCTTCATACGTAAAATAAAATTTTGGAAGGATATATAGCTGATGTACCCAGCCTTTTGCCACAAAGCGGATGCTGCTGAATAAAAGCATAGCGCCAAAAAGAATCCGGAAGGAAGCTAAAGGCGCAATGGATGTTTGGCGGAAGATGAAAGAGAAAAACTTTTCTGTAGCGGAAGTATTAGTCGCCATCGCTGTCCGTATAAGTAATGGAAACACCTAACGCTGAAGGTACATCCACTTTTATCAGCACCAGCAATTTTTTGGTTTCCAGAAATAAGGCATCTGCTTTGCTTTTGTTGGAAACAATAGTAGCAGAATAATCCGGTGCGCAATCATTTACCTTGTCGATGCAGACATCAATCTGCGTCAGGATATCATCTGCGAGATTGCCGCCAAAGGTACTGGTGACATTGAGTGTCCGTATATAATCTATTAATCCTTTTCCGTCAGCGCTTCCTTTTCCATTCAGCACATCTTTCATGTTGTTTAATGTCAGCAACATATAGCTGGTACTGTTATTGGAATGATAAGCCTGAGCCGCTTCCGGTAAGATATTGATTGTGGCTACATTGCCTAAATAACCGGCAGGGATACCTGTCTGCATTCGTTTTAGGTCATCAGTACGCAAGGCTATGGAATTGACCATTACACTGATAGAACCGGCCGCGTCCGTGCCTAAGCTTTCAATGAAAGCAGGCCGGTAAGTGGTCCATTTCGAGGTTATAGCGGCATGTAGTTGTGTAATATTTTCAACCAGAGAACTTAAATACAATTTGCGTGATGCCGCATTGGGATCCGTTGTATATTTATCCAGGATTTGTTGAGGAGTCAGCGTTCTGCTGAATAATAAATATTCAATGGCTGCCAATCCTTTATCGGATTTTATCTTATTCTTTACAGACGTTGCGGAGTTATCATTCCTGCTGATATAGGCTTCGATGCTGTCGTTCCTGCAAGGGTAGTAATTGGTATTGGCGAGAGCCATCACCTCATCGGCAGGGCCGGTTTTTTCATAAATTTCACAGCTTTGCCACGCAGCGTAGGTATTTAAAAAAGCGGTCTGCAATGCTGTAAGATTAGACAGGTCAGTAGTGGCAGTAAAATTGGATAATGCGGTCTGCAAGGCCGTTAACGTATTTCCATAAGTGGTGTATGCCGGTAAAATCAGGTTGTCAGCATAATTGATAAACATATCTTTCTTCCCGAAACTATCAGCGGTTTCATTTTTACCACAGGAAAAAAGAAAGACAGTGATAACGGCAGGTAAGAGTATACAGCTGATTTTTTTCATTGTGTCGGTTTGTCTTGTGAGTACAAATATATCTGTTTAGATTAATAAATTATAAGGTTGTCTTCACTGCATCCAGGCCATATACCGTACTGATTTTATCTATCATCGTGTTGATGTCAGTAGTGGTAATGTGATAGGTTGATAAATTACCGTTTTTGTAAAAATTAGCTTTTAACAGATTAAAATCTGAAGTGCTGATTTTTTTCTCGGAGTTGTATTGTAAGGCTAGTAAGAAACCAAATCCTTCTGAAAGGGTGTGACATCTGATGGCATAGTCGTCAATGCTGGCCTTTGACTGGTTCATATAACTGATGAATGCACAGGCATTGATTAATTCCAGATTCTTTCTGATGTCCGCAGCCGCAGCATCTCTCGTCGTATAATCTTTCCGGTTGATGGCATCCCTGCCTTTTATGTAAGCCTTTAATGTGTTTTCTATAGTCCCTACTGATTTGCCTTTGGAAGCATACGTACCATAAAATTTCAACGCTTTTGCTGTATTCAACGAGTCATAATTGGCAACGGTAAGAATGGCCGGAACCCCAAAATATCCGAATGCCTCGTCCCAAAAGTGCTGCATGGCGGTGCCTTCGCCGGGAACCACAGTAGTATTATCTGCCGGATCTAATTTATCTTTTGTAGTATATTCCTCCGCTATTCTATAATAGAAGATGGCGCCCATCAGGCCTTTTTGAATAATCTGAGCATATTCAACCCCGTTGGAATCTACCAGGTATTTTTTGGTCGCATCAAAAAGAGAAGTGGACACACCGGCAGTACCGTTTCCGCTGACAGAAACGGCAAACGCAGTGCTGTTATCTGCCGCCGCCTGAAACATTGACTCAAAAAATGGTATATCCGCCGCAAATGTCTTATCGCGCAATTGCTTTCCCGAGGTGTTTAAGGCAGCATCAGTAAATTCATTACCCGTATTGGAGTACATATTTATTAAACGGGTATAAGACAATGCCTGAGTTTTTCCTTTGCCTAATTCCGTCACAATTTCACTTAACATATTTATACGGAATGTTTGTCCGCTGAGATTCACATTGTCAAAATTATAGGAATCAGGAAGTATCACAATGCCTGCCTCTTTTTGACAGGAAATGAATAAGGTGATGAATAAAACAGATAAAAAAGAGTTTATTTTTTTCATTTTATACTTATTTAGACTAATTAAAAATAACTATGCAAACTTATTATCTTTATTTAGTCTAAGCAATAACAATTATTGTGATTTTAATACCTAATTCTTGGTATAGGTTACTCTGCCACCATTTCCTCTTTGGTAATGAGGCTGTTCTGAATGGCATAAACAATCATTTCTGAAGAAGAATTGATTTTCAGCTTCTTCATGATGTTTTTCTTGTGGGTATAAACGGTATGTGTGCTTAAAAACAAATGGCCCGCAATGGTCTTGGCTGTCCAGCCTTTTGCCGTTAATTTTATAATTTCGGTTTCACGAAGAGACAGATTGAATGGTTTACAACTGTCTTCATCCGTATGGATATGCTTCTCAATGATGATATCTATCACTTTATGGCAATAGAATTTTTCATTTTTAGCCGTTGCATAAACGGAGTTGATGATTTCCTCTTTATCACATTCTTTTGTCAGGAAGCTGACAGCACCCAGTTCGATGGCCTTATAAATACTCGATTTATTGTCATCTGAAGAAATAATGAGGAAACGGGTGGTCGGAGATAATTTTTTTGCCGTCTGTATATCGTCCGCCTTGAAATTTTTATTAAAGTAATCAAAAATAACGACATCGGGCTGGTGTTCATAAACCAGCTTATGCAATTCGGCGGAATTGGCGGCTTCGCATACGACTGAAAAATCCATTACTGCCGATAATAAATCCTTCAGTCCAAGCCGGATCAGGTATTGTGCATCAGCAATAAGAATTTTAATCATAAACAGACTGCAATAATCAACTTCAAAAGTAGCGAAATAGGTTGAAAATTGTATGATTTTTAAAATGATTAAAACATAAAATGGTATTTTTAAGCCCTCAATGAAGTACAATTTTACTGCATGAACAACAATTTTTCTTTTGTCAGAACGATTTCCGGGCCTCTGAAAAGTAAGATAGATGATACCCTTTGGGACAAAGTACTTCATTTATATGAAAATGAACAATATGCGGAATCGGTCAGAAGCTGTATTAATTACATAGACCCGACTATTGAATATAATTTTGCCAATCCAGAAAAAACCGAATACAATATTCCGCACGGTTCAATAGTGGTGACGTTAAAAATTACAGACACCGAACTATGGGTCGAGGCTCCATTTCTGGCGATAGAAGGTGCTAAGAAAATACCAATACTCAGGCAAACAGCACAGATTAATTTTACACCACTGACCATCTCGCAGATTGTGCTGGAAGGAGATAAATTGTATTTTCGGTATAGCTGCCCCCTGGATAGCAGTGAACCGTATAAAATCTATGATGTCCTCAGAGAAATCTGTATCAACGCGGATAATTACGACGATGAATTTATTACAAAGTTCGATGCCAAAAGGATACGCGAACCAAAAGTTTCATATTACATACAGGAACAAAAAGATCTGGCGTGGAATACGATTCAGCAATACATACAGGAGGCATTCACCGCGTATGAGCAATTTGAGAATAAACGTATGACGAACTTTTTATGGGATGTTATTGTCATCACGCTGCTGAAAATAGATTACCTGTGCGCCCCGCAGGGAAATATCCGTAATGAGATAGAAAAAACACTGAACTACCTGAATGGAAAAGAAGATTATTATCAGCGCTTAAGCGCCGGAAAGGATTTTTTGAAAAAGATTCAGGCCATGGAGCGTTCTGCCTTTGAGCAGGATCTTTATAAGATTGAAATCTTCGTTTCGTATAAATTTGCAGCTAATCTGGATACGGTGCGTACGATTCTGAAATATGCTTATGAAACGGCAGATAAAGAAATAAAAGCGCTTGATTATGTTGGTGCGGCACTTACGCTGCAGTATGGAATACTGAACCTGATGTACAGTAATAACGTTGAGGATGTTTCATCGGAAATCCTGACAAAAGCGATGGAAGAAGCATCCGGCAAACCCATACAGGAGGCATCGAAACGATTGTTTGAAGCTGTTCAAAAAGTGATGACGGAAAATAACGGAATCGGTAAAAATGATACGGCAGCGGAACAAAAGGAGACTCCGAAAGAAGAAAAAAGTTTCCTCAAGAAATTATTTAAACTATAAAAAGTTCTTTGCGGAACGAGTAAGATGAATCACACAGAATTAAAGAAAGCAGTCTATAAAATAAATACCGCCAGCGGCAGTGGTTCCGGTTTTTATCTGAAGGCTCAGAATATTTTTGTAACAAATTATCATGTGGTAGAGGGTAATAAAAAAGTTTCCATAGAAGACCAGCGTCAGGACAGGTATATTGCCGATGTGGTATATGTCAATCCCGAAGCCGATATCGCTTTTTTGAATTGCCGCACACATACGCCATCGGTAGATGTTCCATTTGATAAGGTCGAGGAAGTACATAGCCGGGACAAGGTATTTGTACTGGGTTACCCTTTCGGTATGCCTTATACGATTACGGAAGGCATAGTTTCAAATGAGAACCAACTGCTGGATGGGCAGCACTATATACAAACGGATGCGGCAGTCAATCCCGGTAACAGCGGCGGGCCGGTGGTCAATGCGGGTGGTTTGCTGGTCGGGGTGACAACAGCGAAATTTACAGACGCCGATAATGTCGGGTTTGCTATTCCGGCCAGGACAGTACGTGAAGAGCTGGATGCCTTTGCACAAAATCCGCCCTGTCAGTATTCCATAAAATGCCACTCTTGCAAGTCGATGATTTGCGAGAAAACGGATTATTGCCCGAATTGCGGAGCCGACATCGACGAAAAAATATTTGACGATAAAGAAATCAGTAAGCTGTCGCAATATGTGGAGGATGCTATTCAGGCAATGGGTATCGATCCGATACTGACCCGGAGCGGAATGGAATATTGGGAATTCCATCACGGCAGCGCACTGGTACGCATTTTTGTGTTTGATAAAAATTATTTGTACGCCACTTCCCCTCTGAATAAACTGCCTGCGAATAACCTCGAATCTTTTCTGAAATATACGTTGAGCAATCCGGTTCCGCCGTTTCAGCTGGGAATTTACCAGCATCATATATACCTGTCTTACAGAGTCCGGATGAGTGATATTTTCTCAGACAGGGGTGAGTCCATCAAAAAAAATCTGAGCGACCTGATAGTGAAAGCGAACGAGATGGACGATTATTTTGTGCAGGCATTTGGCTGCGAAAAGACCAATTATTCAAAACAGAATGATTAACTAAATTGATAGAAAATAAAAAAGACCAACGTTTAGGTTGGTCTTTTTTATTATGCTGTGTAAATAATTATTTTACAGTAACCCTTCCGGTGCTGATTACCTTTTCATCCACCTTCAACTGAAAAAAATAGATGCCGGAATTTTTAAAAATATCACGGGTGATTTTTTGTTCGTACTCTTTCACCTGACTGATTTTGTATACCTCGCTTCCGACAATATTGTAGAAGACAACACTCACTTTGCTAAATTGCAAATCTATATCTTCGCTGATTTTAATATTTGCTTCCGACGTCATTGGATTCGGATACAATTTTATCAATTCTTTGTCACCATATCGGTTATCTGTGCTGCTTAATTCATAAGCCGAAGCCATAGATAGTTGAGGAGAAATAAGTATTGTGGTGAACAATAAAAGCAGTAGTGTAAACGTTTTACGCATAAGTTGGGGTTTATTATTTGCGGTATGGCACATATACTGAGATTCAAATATAGTCAATCATCAGCTAAAAGTCAATAAGTATGCCAATTATTTTGGCTAGTTATTGAATTGCTTCCACGAGTTCCTGCAGATTAGATATTCTTCTGTCAATCAGTTCTGATTCCTTGTAATCTTTTGATAAATAGATAGTTATCATCCCGACGGACTTGCCAAACTGCATGTCCGAGAGCTTATCGCCTACCATAACGGATTTTGCGAAATCGATTTCCGGAAAGTCATTTTGGGCTAAAAAGGCCATTCCGTTATTAGGTTTGCGCAGGTAGTTTTCCGGCGAAGCAAGGCCCGGTGCGTAATAAACGGCATCTATCCTGCCGCCGTTTAGTTCTATCATGTTCATCATGTTCTGATGGATTTCCTGCAGCTCATCTTCAGTCATCAATCCCTTCGCAATAGATTGCTGGTTGGTGACTACCACAATGCGAGGAAATAATTTTGCCAGTTTGGGCATGGCCTCCAGGGTACCGGGCAAAAATTCAAATTGTTCCCAGTCCAGTACATAACCTCCATCAATATTTTTGTTGATGACACCGTCACGGTCGAGAAACAATGTCCAGGAGTCGTCGATATGAAGTTCAGTATTTTTCATTAATGAAAGTCTGTCTGTGCTTTCCTGTAATCTTCAGGAATGCCGATATCAATGAAATAATTATCAAAAACAATACCCTGAATGGTTATATCCTTCAGGTGTTTTTCCAGAATATCTTTTTCAAACGAAAATTGTATACCCGTTTCAATTCTGTCAAACAATGATTTCCTAAGATAGTAGATACCTCCATTGATTAGTCCGCTTTCACACGGTTGCTTTTCATTAAAGGCGATAATTTTATTGTTTTCATTCAGTTCGACAGTGCCGTATCTGTCAAACTGATACATCAGTTTTAACGCGATGGAGATGTCTGCATTTTCATTTTTTAATCGGTGCAAGGGGATATCAAAAAAGGTATCACCGTTCAAAACATACGCATCGTTATCGATGTACTCAAATGCATTTTTGATTCCGCCTCCGGTACCCAGCGGAATTTCCTCTATTGCGTATTGTATTTGAATGCCTAAGTAACTATACTGAAAAAAATCTTGTACAACTTCTTTCAGATGGCCGACCGATAACACCACATCGGTTATCTTCTGATGTTGTAATTCTTTGAAAATATAATGCAAAAAAGGTTTTCCGTTAATCGGAGCCATTGGTTTGGGCACATTTTTAACTACAGTACTCAATCGCGTACCAAAACCGCCAGCGAGTATAATAACCGGTGTAGTATTTGTGATTTCGGATTTCAGATTTCAGATTTATTGTTTGGCAAAAAAATACGCATTACCATTTACTCAAAATACTTTTCTTCTACCAACTGGCAAATGATATGTCCGACGGTGATATGGCATTCCTGAATTCTGGGGGTATCGGAAGATGGAATGTTAATCAGAAAATCACAGAATTCTTTCATCTTTCCGCCGGTTTCGCCCGTCAATCCGACGATAATCATTCCGCGTTCCTTCGCCACCTTAAAGGCTTCCACAATATTGCCTGAATTCCCTGAGGTCGATAAGCCAATCAGCACGTCTCCTTTCCTTCCTTTGGCCTTTACCAGTCGTGCGAATACTTCGTTATAGCTGTAGTCATTGGCAACGGCCGTCAGGTAGGATGTATTTACATGTAACGCCTCTGCGTACAAAGGCTCTCTGTCGGTGTAGAACCTGCCGGAAAATTCGGCGGCCAAATGCTGTGCATCAGCGGCGGAACCGCCATTGCCGCAAAATAACACCTTACCATCGTGCTTGAAACAGCTGACAATAATATTGGCAACGTCTTCGATGGTTTGTACTATCTTTTCATCAGCCGCCAATTGCTGTTTAACGGCAATAGAGGCATTCAGAATGGCTTCAATTTGTTGTTTCATGCGGTAAATATAGTGAATATGTCAATAGTGATAAGCAATTCATAAATTGTTTTTATCTTGTCTTATGGGCATCCTCGAATTAGATAAAGCGAAGGGAATTATCCGAATCTCGTCTGCTATTATTTCCTATGGCAACGCTGCTGATTATGCACTTACCAAACAGATTGCGGACGAAGTGGAGACGATGTGGAATGAACCGAACGGGATAATCGTGCTGAACGATAACGTTTTTCAGGTCCGATTTCGGATTACCCCACAATACAATCATCTTATCCGGGAAGACAGTATCCGGGAAAATAAAAATCCAAAGAACAACTATATCCGTATTGAAACTTTTGCCCGTTTAAATGTATCCTGTGTGGATGCAGTCGGCAGTAATACCGGCTATTTCAAGCTCGATAATTTATATCCGGGTTCCACGACAGCAGCGCATGAATATGGCCATTCTTTAGGCCTCGACCATCCCGCGGATTTAAACCTGATAGGAAAAGGAGTGCCCGGCATCATGTATCCTAGAGGAACCTTAGTGGATCCGGAATTCCAATACGATAAAACGGTCATGCCGGGAGAAGGTGGCGGCACGCTGAATCCCATTTACCGGAAGGTAAAGCAGGAAGATATTGATAATTTACAGTTGAATAAACTGCTAGTAAGGAATATCTATGTACTCGGAAAATTTACCAACAAATATCATGAAGAACAGGTGAAAAGTGTTTAGGATTGAACCTTAATATTTAATATAAGAATATAAACTATTTTCTTTAAACTTGTATAAAATATTGATTTATGAGAATACTGCTAATTTTGTTGCTGATTTGTCTGGTAAGTTCAAAAATAGAGGCACAGCAGGTTTTTGCTTCCACAGGAAAAGATGCTGCCAACAGCACTGTAAAAATCTCCTACACGATAGGTGAACCGCTTGTCTCAAAGATAAATAATGCATCTGTCAGTTTATCGAATGGATTCCAGAATGCTACCAATCTTACCATAACAGCCATTAGAAATAACCTGTTTTCAAAGAATGAGTTTTTGGTATATCCAAATCCTACGCAATCAAACCTGATTATTGAAAATAAATCAAATAACAATAATTTTCTATTTAGATTGTATACGATAAACGGAAATGAGATTTTATTAGCTGATTTTAATAATCTATCAAAACAATCTATTGATATAAATTCGATTTCAAGCGGTATTTATATTCTGGAAATAAAAGACAAAGAATCGGAAGAATCCCAATCCTATAAAATAGAGAAAATTAATAAATAACAAACTATGAAATCAATTATTACTTCTTTTTTCTTGTTTATAGTGGTTTTACTGTTTGCACAGTCACCACAAGCAATCAATTATCAGGCTGTAGCCAGAGATGCTTCTAATAATCTAATCGTTAACAGAACTATCGGTTTAAGAATTAGTATCTTATCAGGTAGCGCCACAGGTACGAGTGTTTATAGTGAAACACATTCTCCAACTACTAATGCATCAGGAATATTTAGTGTGGAAATCGGGAGAGGTACAATTGTTAGTGGCAATTTTCCCAACATTCAATGGTATGCACAACCTCATTTTGCTAAGATTGAGATTGATGTAAATGGTGGAACAAACTATCAGTTTGTTGGTACTTCTCAGTTTTTAAGTGTTCCATATGCTTTGTTTGCTGAAAATACGGCCATGATTTTTAGATTATATTCAGATACTGTAACTATGTATAAGACTCAAATACATGATTTAAGTTATAGCGAATGTGAACCAATTACTTACATTGGAGGAGAGTTAGAGAATATTACTCTTTCAGCAACTGGGTTTACATCAAAAATATATCCGGTTGGTATAGCTTTTCCTTATGTTTTTACAACTAGTCAACTTGACTATCAAACTAATTCCTGTCCAAATTTCAGCATTCATATAGACACCTCAATCGCTCCAGGAGTTTATCCAATTACATTTACAGGGACAAACCCAAGAGGAAGAGAAAAGTCGGGTACAACTTATATCAAGATTAAAGAGTGTAATGAGGTCGGTTATGTTGGCTCTTTTAAAGGACCCATTTCATTCTATCTAAATGGTATAAGTTTAACTGAAACACAGCAGGATTCAGTAATAATCACTAACACTATAATAAATGATGATAAAATTAATATATCATCCCGCTTGTTGAATTCGAATAATATTGAATTAACAAAAACAATACCAACAAACTATTATGTAAAAAATAATTATAATATTAATAGTTTTGTTATAAATACTACAAGTTTAGGACAGATTGTAGTCCAAAATGCAGTAGTTAACATTACTGTAGTTGGTAATTTTAACTGTGGTGAACAAGTTCAGAATTTAAGCGTAAAGTATGACATATTAAGTGGAACAACTAATTTAACTACCCCAGTTGATTTAACCAATCTTTCTGGTAAAAATGTAAGCTTAAGGGGTAATCTTACAAGATAATTTTTTTAATTATTACCCGTAAAAACTGCTCTTGTACGGATAGCGTTTATGGTACATGTCCTGAACCATCAGAATCATGGTGTTGCGCAGTTCTTCAATATTTTCCTTGTTGGTGGCGGAAATAAACACGCAGTTGCAGTTCATCCAGGAGCGCATATTCTTTTCAAATTCTTCGGATAATTCTTTCTTGATGTCCTCCGGAAGGAATTTGTCAAAATATTTTTCGCGGTACAAATCCATCTTATTGAATACAATCAGCCTCGGCTGCTGCGTTACGCTCAGGTCGGACAGTGTTTCATTCACCACATTGATATGATCCCTGAAATTCTCATGAGCAGCATCTACCACATGTACAATGATATCGGATTCCTTGGCTTCATCCAGGGTGGATTTAAAACTTTCAATCAGATTGTGCGGCAATTTACGTATAAATCCCACCGTGTCGCTCAGAAGAAAAGCAATGTTATCGATTACCACTTTTCGTACCGTCGTATCCAGTGTGGCAAACAGTTTATTTTCCGCCAGTACTTCACTTTTACTGAGCAGGTTCATGATAGTTGATTTGCCTACGTTGGTATATCCGACCAATGCTACCCGTATCAGTTCGCCTCTTGTTTTCCTGCGTGTCTGCTCCTGTTTGTCCAGAACGAGCAGCTCTTGCTTCAACCGTGAAATCTTGTCGTTGATGACTCGCTTGTCGGTTTCAATTTCTTTTTCCCCTGGGCCTCGCATCCCGATACCGCCCCGCTGACGTTCGAGGTGCGTCCACAATCCTTTTAAGCGCGGTAACAAATACTGTAACTGGGCAAGTTCCACCTGCGTTCGGGCTTGCGCCGTTTGTGCACGCATGGCGAAAATATCCAGAATCAGGCTGGTTCTGTCCAGAATCTTACACTTCAGTTCTTCTTCAAGGTTGCGTTGTTGTGCCGGTGAAATCTCATCATCGATGATGATGGTATTGATGTCGGCAAATTCTTTGTACGTTTTTATTTCTTCCAGCTTCCCGGATCCTACAAAATATCGGGTGTCCGGGTGTTTAAGTTTTTGAGTAAATCGTTTTAGCGTCACAGCGCCTGCGGTTTCTGCCAGAAATGCCAGTTCATCCAGGTACTCTTCCACCTGTTCAGCAGTTTGGTTGTCGCGTATAATGCCCACCAGTACAGCGCGTTCTTCTATTTGCGGATTTACTTCAATCATACTCAATCATCAGCCGCAAAGGCCGGAATGCAAAGATATAAAAATTAAAATGGCCAACATGCTTTTGACATGCCGGCCATTAACAGGAATATACATGGGATTACATGTGTTTAATTTTAAAATTCCGGATAGCTGTGCTGTCATTTTCGCTGTGGTCTTCTGCATGTATCGTAATTCTGTAGTCAACGGTACCAGTAACTTCCTGGAGTTTAAATTTCTCGCTAATGTTAAGTGTATTCACTTCCTGATGAGATTCGGGGATGTAAAGCAGGGTATCGCTACCATCCGGTTTTGCAATCAGTAATGAGTAGGCATGTAAATCCTCATCTGTGATTATAGCCGTTACTGTTGAAGAGTCGTTAGCTGTCATTTGCATGATTTCCTCGTTTTCCGCAGGAGACGAGATGGTAATTGACGGAGGGGTAATGTCTTCTACGCCTTTTTTGCAGCCGGAGATATTGAATGCTAACAGAGCGATTAAGAATGGAATGAATGTTTTTTGCATGTTAATTGATTTATTAAGGGTGATTAATTTTTAGTGATGGATAGATTTGTTTCTGATACTTTCTTTTTATGTACTTGAGGCAGTTGGTATTTCAGGAGGCAGTTGAAGCCGGAGAGTTGCAAAATATCTCCGTTTGATGTGTTTTGTGCTAATGGATGTGTCGCGCTTGCAGAAAATGTAATACCTTTTGCGGTGAACTGCAATCCGTAATTGAGTGCCACATTCCATGCTCCGGACTTCTTCTGGATAATGTTGTTCCGGATATTCTTATCCTGCACATTTACACCGAATCCTACAGATGGAATTAAAACAAAATGCTTTACATAAGCAGAATAATTAGCAGAAACCTGATAACTGTATTGATTGCCATACGTGACCTGCTGTTTATTTTTCAAATTCACCTTTATCAGTACATTGTTTACCAATCCCCAGCTTCCGATACTAATACTGTAGGCGCCTGAGAACAGGAAGCCTATGGCCTGTGTGCCAAAGTTAAAATCCTGCAGCAGCATGTTTTCAGATGATTTTTTTGTTCCTGTCGGGAAACTCATGCCATAGCCCAGGTTGATTATGTGTCCGACCTTTTGGGAGAAGGGCGGTTTTTGCCATACCCTGAAATTAGAGAATATGATAAAATCACCTATCCCGACTTTCTTTTCCTGCAATTTTGGTGTATTGGCATCCAGTTTCAGATAGTCATTAATAAGCCATAATACGGGTAATGACGCTCTTATATCCACCCATTTGGCCGGTGCATAGGATACATAAAAATTTTGCGTGACAATCTGTGTTCGTTTAGCATTAAAATCCGAAGCCAGATGTTTGTAATTTCTGTATTGCACAGATATACCGACGGAACTTTGCGGTTGTAAAGCGAGCACATCCGCATTCAGCACCGACGGCGAGCAGCCACAAAAATCGCATGCATATACGCTGTTTATACAGCATATAGCCGCTAATAAATACTTGTACATGATAGTTGTTTTAGGTGTAAAAAAATAAACTAACCTAAAACTGCGGGAGGTTTTACTAACGGTGTCTGGTATACTTCTAAAACAGAAAAGCCATATATACCATTATGTATCGTGATGACAGGGGTATTAAGGTATACCGTATACTGCAACTGGTGGCAGATGATTTCTATTTCCTTGATTTTAAGAGTGAACGCGGCAAATGGATTGCCGGTGTTTTCGCTCTCAGTCTTTGCAATCGCCTTATTTAAATGACATTTGCCATGACAACAGGAGCCGGCAATATTTTTATTGACACAATATTTCTCTGTAATTTCTTTCTCATTCAGCTTGTAGAGCAGGAACAAGGTCGTTTGCTGCATGGTAGTAAGCAAAAAGAAGATGGAAAATACTATTGCCGAAATGAATCTCATTCCATGCAAAGGTAACTTAAATCGGCGGAATAATTTATGATTTTAGTCATGACAGATGCTCAGCAGGTCTTAACGCTCCGCTACATCACTGTAAGGTCGTATGGTAGCGCCCGTGTATATCTGACGTGGCCTACCGATAGGTTCCTTATTCTCTTTCATCTCTTTCCATTGTGCCACCCATCCCGGTAATCTTCCCAAAGCAAATAACGGTGTAAACATATCGGTAGGAAAACCGATGGCGTTATAGATGATACCGGAGTAGAAATCAACGTTAGGATATAGTTTTCTGTCTACAAAATAACTGTCGTGCAGTGCTGCCTGTTCCAGTTCCATCGCAATGGTCAGCTTTTTATCGTTGATGCCTAAATCACCCAATACTTCGTCACAGGATTTTTTGATGATTTTGGCGCGCGGGTCGAAATTTTTATAGACACGGTGTCCGAATCCCATCAGGCGGAATCCGGAAGTTTTGTCTTTCGCCATCGCCACGAATTTTGCCGTATCTCCGCCGTCTTTTTCAATCGCTTCTAATTGTTCCAGCACCGCCTGATTAGCACCTCCGTGCAACGGACCCCACAAAGCGGAAATACCCGCTGAAACGGATGCATACACATTCGCATTGGAAGAACCCGCCATTCTTACAGTGGAAGTAGAACAGTTTTGCTCGTGGTCAGCGTGGAGAATCAATAATTTATCCATCGCTTCCGTAACTACTGCAGAAGATTGCTTGCCAAATGCCATATTCATAAAATTGGACACGTAGTCTAAACTCTTGTCATTCGCGATAAAATCCAGCCCCTGCGAATTTCTCATCACCATTGCTACCAGTACAGGAAATTTTGCCAAAATATTGATGATGGTTTCTTCGCTTACTTTTGCCGCATCTTTGCCATACACTCCGGAAATCGCTAATGTTGCAACCGCCAGTTGCGCCATCGGATGCGTACTTTTTGGCAGAGCCTTCAACACAGCAGCTACTTCAGCCGGAACATCTGAATGGGCTTGTAATTTTGCATTAAATTCGTTTAACTGGGCACTTGTCGGCAGTTCACCATACAACAAGAGATAAGCTACCTCCGTGAAATTTGATTTTTCAGCCAAGTCTGCAATCTCATATCCGCGATAGCGCAAGATACCCAATTCACCATCCAGAAAAGTGATGGCGCTTTTGGTAGCGCCGGTATTTTTGTAACCAAAATCTAATGTAACTAATCCTGTATCATCTCTCAGGTTGGCAATATCCATTGCAGGTTCGCTCTCCGTGCCAATAATGATAGGGCATTCACTTGATTGACCGTTATACGAAATGATGATTTTATCTTCTGCCATAATTCAAATTGTGTCTATAAAAATACAAAAAGAATAGGGATTGAAGGTTAAGATATTATTATAAGGATTTTGTGCCTAATCGGACTTGAGGTTGTCCAGAATATTTATCCGGCGGGTAGGCATGAAACGCGGAACCAGCCCTGCTTTTAAAAGTATTTTACTCGCTTTTTCTCTGCACAGGAAATTGCTGAAACCCCTGCCGGTTAGTTCCGGATTATTGCCCAGCACAATGGTCAGAGATTGTTGCAACGGATAGGTAAATGCGTAAATACTTTCCTGTGAGATACCGGAAATAACGTCATCGTGTTGTATGCTCAGAAGTTTTACTTTTGATAACACCGCTGAGGTGCTATTTTCGTCTTTATCACTAATCATGTTAAAAGGAATAAACCCGATGGTGTGTGGGTTTGCCGATACATAATCCACCACTTCCTTAGTATTATTAACGACCAGTGCATTCTTGAACAATGCTTTTTCTATAGCCGCCTTTTCCATCACCAATTTGGCTATGCCGGAACGCTGGTTGTCAAAGACTAGTTTAATGGGAGATGACGGATTCAGGTAATCTCTTAAAGTGCGAATATCAATGATAGAATCCCTGAAAGCGTTGTTTGCAATCAGGGCAACGGCATTATAAGCAAACGTTTGTGCAGTAATCTTTACCGTTTGGTTTTCCTGGCTGGTCATCATTTCATCTTCCGTAAGGTTCCTGCTGACGATCATTGATTTGATGTCACCGTTTATGAAGTCAGTTATGATTTTGTCCTGGGGTTGGAAGTTTAAAATTACTTTGGCGTTTTTATGTTCAAATTCATAAATCTGTACTAGCTGCTGTAGAATATTTTTGAGGTTTTCATCCGCTGCAATGGTAATGGTGCCGCTGTTCCACTCGTTGGAGATACTGTCTTTCTCCGTCAGGTTCATTTTACACGAAAATAATAACAGAGATGCTAAGAGCAAATAAACAACGGCAGGAAGCAGGTTCTTATTCTTCATCTCTGTAAAATTGATAGGCACGGTAACCTCTGAATAATCCATAGAGGATTAAAACGACACTGAAGGCCCGGGTCATATCTTTTGACAGAAAGCCTAATGCGGAGGGGTGAAAAATAAGCAGAATCCCGAGCAGAATGTAGCCGGCGGCAATAATGATACGAAGAATAAATCCGGGATTTTTTATAAATTCCATAGGCTAAAAATAAAAAATCCCCAATCAATATCGGGGATTTTTTGTGAGAGGTGTTTTTATTATTGCAATTTAAAGGTAACTGGCAGTGTGTAAAATACTTTTACCGGTTTTCCGCGCTGTGAGCCGGGAGTCCATTTTGGCATCGATTTGACAACGCGAATAGCTTCGTCGCCGCATCCGCCGCCAACTCCATCCTTTAAAATGGCTGGTTCACGAACGGTACCATCCGTGTCTACATAAAATTTCACGATTACCTTTCCTTCCAGTCCATTTTCGCGGGCCAGTGACGGGTAACGGATATTTTTTTGCAGGAATTTCATTAGTTCAGGCACACCGCCCGGATAGGTTGGCATTACTTCGGCTCTGTCGAAAATTTCCGGTTCTTTCGGCTGCTCCGGCTCTGGGGCCTGTCCTGTTCCATTTCCGGATTCTTCGATGATAGCCTTGGCATTTTTATCACCTTCCTGTGTGGTAGTGGCGACTTGCGTTTCCTTAATCTCTTCTACCTTAGTCAAAGGCTGCTCTTCAGCCACTTTTTCATCCTCTTTCGCTATCATCTCTACGAACTTAATGGTAGGACGAACCGGCGGTGGAGGCGGCGGTGGAGGCGGTGTTTCCACCGGCGGTGGAGGCGGTGGCAGTTCCACATTGGTCATTTCCAATGACACTTCTTTTTCTTTTTTATTGGAGGTTAAGAAAGAAAAGATTTTGAACTGAGAGGATAATACGATGAACAAGAATGCGAGTAAAGCTATAGCAATACCACGCAGTTTATGTTTGTCTGAAATTTTCCTCAATTCATATGCGCCATAGGCCTTATTTCTTCCTTCGAAGATAATATCGTCCCAGGATGCATTTTTATAGTTTAAGTTTTCCATTTCGTATGCGTTGTTTTAATTTAACGAAAGAACGTCCGGTAAAATAGCTGCCTATTCCGCGGCAAAAGATTTTACATTTCCGCCATTAGCTATCGCTTCTTTTTCTATATCAGAAATATCCTGAATCGCATAAATCTTGGTTTTCGTGATATCTATTTCATCTAAAACGTCTACCATATTTTTATAGTTTGCGTCATCTGTTAATTTTACTAAAACGATTGTCTGCACATCTCCTTTCGGGTCTAAGCCATGCATAGAAGTTACTTTCTTGTGCTTGTTCAGGATAATCTGCCGAAGGCCTCCGGAAGAGTAATCGGTTGTTTTTAATCCTGCCACTTTAAGCCCTTCGTAATACCAGATCTTATCGTCTTTGTCGCAAATGATATTCAGTACTTTCGATTCTTTTACATCCTGTTTGGTTTCTTTATCTTTTTTAGGCATCGCCAGATCCATGGCTACCGGTTTGGATAAAGAAGTGGTAAGCATGAAAAAAGATATCAATAAAAATGCCAAGTCAACCATCGGGGTTAAATCGACACGGGTGGACAATTTTTTGGAACGTTTACCGCCGCCTTTCTTGCCATGCCCACCCCCTTGCGAGGTATCTATATCTGCCATGTTTTTTTATTTTAGGTGGAATTCCTTCGGAACTTCCATTAAAAAATTAATCATTGTTGCCTTCCAGAGAGGTGATGATATTAAAGCTGTACACATCTTTTTCGCGCAATACTTCAATGATGCGTTGTACGGCTTTAATATTGGATGTTTTATCTCCCTTGATGGCAAATTTTAATTTATTTATATCATCTTCGGCATAGGCATAACGTGATGCCATTATCCATTCGCCCAATTGGTTATCTGTAGAATCTTTCGGTATTCCCGGAAATTTGAAATCCTGCAGTTGTTCGGGTTTCAGTCCCACTACCTGAGGCAGGGCCTGAATGGGAACACCTATGATTTCGAGGTTGGCGAATTGCATTTTCTGCGCAGGTGTCATTGCCGCCACATTAGGATATTTATCTCCGTATTTGGCGATGATTTTATCTAAAATCTCCGTTCTGCGTTTTGGTATATTGATACCCAGATATGCTTTTCCCTCTTTATCTACTGAAATGGTGAGGATGTCATCCGTTGCATTCTTTTCCGCTCTGGAGGTCGGAATGTCAATCGGAACCAATTGTGTAGGGCGGAATTTTGCCGTTAAGATGAAAAAGGTAAGTAACAGGAACGCCACGTCACACATGGCGGTCATATCTACTATGGTACTTTTACGAGGTACTTTAATTTTTGGCATATTCCGTACTTTAGAATTCTAGATATTAATGTTTTCTGGAAGCAAAAGATTGGGATAAGCTGTATCCGATTTCATCGATGCCATAAGTCAACTTATCAATTTTACTGGTGAATAAGTTATACATGATGATGGAGATAGCGGATGTAAAGATACCCAATGCGGTGTTAATCAAGGCTTCAGAAATACCGGATGCCAATGCAGCAGGGTCAGGAGAACCGGATGTTGCTAATGCCGCAAAGGCTTTAATCATACCGATTACCGTACCTAAAAGTGCGATTAATGTACCAACCGAAGCAATAGTTGCTAAAATAGGCAGGTTTTGCTCTAAAGAAGGTAACTCTAATGCGGTAGATTCTTCCACTTCCTGCTGAATAGCTAAAACTTTTTTCTCGCCTTCCAGTTCGGTATTTTTTTCCATTTCCGCGTATTTGTGCAAACCAGCCTGAACCACATTCGCAACAGAGCCTTTTTGTTTGTCGCACTCAGCGATGGCGCCGGAAATGTCGTTAGCGGCTAATTTTGATTTTACATTTTGTAAGAATGCTTCCAGGTTTCCTGTTCCGGCAGCTTTGCCGATGGTCAGGTATCTTTCGATAGAGAAAGTAATCACTACAATGAACATCGTCATCAGGAAAGGAACGATAACGCCGCCTTTGTAGATGATACCCATGTAATCGCCCGGTTTAGGTTCTTTTCGTAAAGAATCTTTGAAATGTGATAAATCACCGAATACCAGGTGGAATATCAACTCGGATACAATTAACGCCACGATGATAACTACGATGGGAGGTAGTTTAAATCCGCCTTTTGCGGTTTTTGCTGTTTGTCCTTGAGCCATGATTGTCAATTTAAGTTTAAAATGATGTTGATTTAATGTTTGATGAAGCCGTAAAAATAGACTATTTTTTGATTTATTGTATGAGTTCCAACGAAAAATTAGCGTTTTTATGATGCGGGTGTGGCATGAATCGGAATTCCTTCACATAAGTTACACAAAACCGGATTGGATTAACAGCTAATAACATTTTTGATGAATTCTATAAGAAAGGATGTTACTATCCGATACAGACAGAATGTGACACCATCAATAAATACTCGCATTTTGGTACTTCGGGTACAAACAGGCGCCAAAAGTTCTGAAAAAATGCGCAAAAAAACAGCAAAAAAGACTTTCTTAGCCTTCCTTTTCAACTGCCTTTGTTACATAAACAGTTCCTTTGTTTTTACCGATGCTTTCTATGAAATTTTCTTGCCTTAAGTACAATAAGTCTTTTTTCAGGGTATTGGGTGAAATATCTTTAAAGTGGGAGTCCAGATCATTTAGCTTTACAGGTTGATTTCCTGTTATGAAATCTAAGACACTTTTCTGACGGTCATTCAAATAGCCGCCTTTTGATTGATAGGCTTTATATTTTGCTTCCAATTTCTGGATTAATTCTGTTAAACATTGCAAAAAGAAAACAGTCCAGACTTCTATCTTTTCACTTGGTGTATTTCTGTTCTTTTGTCCACTCATCAATGCTTCATAATATTCCTTCTTGTGTTTTTCTATGATGCTTTCAAAAGAGACATATTGTATAAATGGATAACCAGACTTTAAGAGCAAAAGTGTAGTGAGTAATCTTGATAATCTCCCGTTGCCATCCTGAAATGGATGCGTTGACAAAAACTCATATACAAACGTGCTTATAATTAACAGCGGGTGAATGTCTTGCTTTTGCAACTGTTCGTTCGTCCAGTCTACCAAATTGTACATTTCAGTTGCTGTAAGATGTGGCTCGGCAGTGTTAAAGATAACCCGTTGGGAGCCATCAGGATAATTAGCGACTACCTTATTGGATAAGGTCTTATAGCTGCCTTTATGATGGTTGTCCTTACTGCTGTGTTTAAGCAATATATTATGCAGGTTCTTAATGGCATTTTCAGAAATATCCATGCCCACATAATTCTCAAAAATGATTTCCAGTGCTTCATAATACCCAAACACTTCTTGTTCATCTCTTGTCTTAAGTTTAGATATCTTGATATCTTTTAGCAGATTTTTAATTTCCTCATCGGTCATTAAAACACCTTCGATACGTGTTGAAGATCCAATACTTTCTACAGTAGCTATCTTCTTCAGCTCCCTTAAATATCTATTGCTTTGCAGTTCAACAGTAGTCCATTTTCCTTTAAACTCATCAATAGTACTAATGAGTTTAAGGATTTGTTGTTGGGTTTTAAAGTCCGTTTGGAGTTTATTAAGAATATCCATTTTGTATCTATATTGTATCCATAAACAATACTGTAAAGATAGCAAAATATCTATATTGTATCTGTATTTTATCTATAAAAGTTACTTTCCGATACAGAACTTTCCAAAAATGGTAGCAAGTATATCTTTATCTACATCAATGTCACCGGTGATGTTTCCTAAATAACGCAGGGCGGTTTTAATATCCTGAGATATTAAATCGGTTGGAATATGTTGCTGCAGTTTTTCAATTACACGTTCAATGGCCTGATGGGCGTTGTTCAACGCTTCCATATGGCGAATATTGGTAATGATGACATCCTGTTTGTCTTGTTTCAACGAGTGGACATATTCCACCAGCTCCTTTTTCAGGACATCTAAACGGTAATGTTCCTTGGCGGAAATGGTGATATCCGTTTCTCTTTTCGGGATGGCATCCACATTTCCCTGAAGGTCAATTTTATTGATAACGGTCACGATCTTTATCGAGGGGTTCTTTTGTAGGATGGATGCCTCTAATGCTAAAACATCTTCGTATTGATTCGCCTGCTGATAATCCAGTACATGAATGACAATATTCGCTTGGGCGATTTTTTCCATACTGCGCTGAATGCCTATTCTTTCGATTTCATCCTTGGCTTCCCGTATTCCCGCCGTGTCTATGAAACGAAACAGATAACCATCTATGGTAATGGTTTCTTCTATCGTGTCGCGGGTAGTGCCGGCAATAGAACTCACAATGGCGCGCTCCTCATTCAATAATGCATTCAGCAAAGTGGACTTGCCGGCATTGGGCATGCCGATAATTGCCACGGGAATCCCATTTTTAATGGCATTGCCATATCTGAAACTTTGTTGCAGTTGTCTGATTTCTTCCTGTATATGGTGGAGCAGTTCAAACAATTTGGTTCGGTCGGCGAACTCTACATCTTCTTCCCCGAAGTCCAGCTCCAATTCAATTAAGGCAGTAAAATCGACCAAATCTGCCCTTAATTCTTTCAGTTTATGAGAAATGCCACCCCGCATCTGCTGCATCGCAATCTTGTGGGAAGCCTGGGAATCGGAGGCGATAATATCCGCCACCGCTTCGGCTTGTGATAAGTCAAACCGTCCGTTCAGGAAAGCACGCATCGTAAATTCACCCGCACGTGCGGCACGTGCACCGCTGTTGAGCAGGGCTTCCATGATCTTCTGCTGTATATAAGGAGAGCCGTGACAAGAAATTTCCACCACATTCTCTTTAGTGTAGGAATGCGGGGCGAAAAACAAACTAACCAGCACTTCATCCAGCACTTCCTGCTGAAATACCAGTTTGCCTAAATGGATGGTATGAGACGGCTGTTGAAGCAGGTTCTTACCCACAAAAAGCATATTCGTTATTGCTACGGCATCCGTTCCGGACAAACGAATCACACCAATAGCCCCTACGCCGGGTGGAGTAGAAAGCGCAACTATAGTGTCCGAAAAATCATTCTTAGGCATAATATCAGCTTAATTGGCGGATAGAAAACATGTAAACGGTTCATAAAACAGCTAAATTAACGGAAATCAGCGGAATTTTAATTTAAAGGCGTAGAATGTGAGGACGGGATAATCATAACATAATTTAGGAAAACCGGGATTCCATTAAACTCAAAAATCTTATATTATTCCCACATTCTTTATTACCTTTGCCAATTCAACAACCCACCAGAATGAAAAAATTAGTTGCGCTGTGTTTTCTAATATTCTCAGTATTTGTAATTTATGCTCAAAGTTTCGGTAATTTTTCCGGTGCACTAACCGGAAGCGGCGTAACCGCTGCGGCTGCCGGTGCCGCCAAGCAAATGCAGTCTTTAAATGCGGGAAATCCTGCGGCTGCCTCTAACTTATCCCAGTTACAGTTATTAGGTTTAGACCCTACGGCTATCCAGAAATATGTGAAAGCAAAGGCAGACGAAGGTAAAAAGGACGATGCAAGTGCTAATCCGATAGAAGATGTGTTGAAAACCGTACTGGAAATGAAAGCCAAACAGGATGGTATGCAGGAATTAATGGATAAAATGCAACAATCCGCCGAGGCGAACAATAATGTAAAACCGAACGAAATCTTCGGCCATGACTTTTTTGGTTCCGGAAAACTGGCCTTATTTGAAAAGTCTTCCGATTCCAAGGCGCCGGACTCCTATATATTGGGTGTGGATGATGAAATCAGCATCGCGGTATGGGGATATGCCGATTACAACAACAAGTTTAAGGTGAGCGAAGACGGGTATATTCAGATTCCTGAATTTGGAAGGATTTATGTGAAGGGTTTGACCTTTGGCGCTGTAAAAGCACAAATCGGAAAGAGGCTGGCGACTTTTATCAATACCGCTAATACAAAATATGAGATTACCTTAAACTACTCCAGAACCATAGATGTAAATATTGTTGGGGAAGTAAAAACGCCCGGAACCTACCAGATTCCTGCCATCAACTCCATTTATAATGCCATTAACGCCGCCAATGGAATTACGGATATAGGTAGCGTTAGGGATATACAGGTACGGCGTGACGGAAAGACAATTAAGCGGTTTGACCTGTATGAGTTCCTGTTTAATCCGTTGTTGCAAGAAAATTTCTTTCTCCAGAAGGGAGACTTTATCTATGTGTCTACTCAAAGCAAACTGGTAAAAATATCGGGTTCGGTCAGAAGGCCTGCAAAATATGAGCTATTAAGGAATGAAAACCTGAATGAGATTATCCGTTTCGCAGGAGGCTTAGCTCCCGATGCGTACATCAAATCCGTTCAGGTGACGAGAACCAACAAAGACAAATCACAAATCATCGATGTCAACTACGAAGATTTATTGGGCATAAATTCCAATTTTGAATTGCTGGATGGAGATGTTGTTTCCATTTCATCCATTCCGGGCGGAATTGAAAACTTCATTAATATCACCGGGCCTGTAAGGTATCCGGGAAAGTATGAGCTGAAGGAAGGATACAGAATATCAGATGTGATAAAAGGTGCGGGCGGGATAAAGATTGAAACTTATCTGGATCGTGCCTATGTCAAGAGAAGATTGGATAATGATACGTATGTCAATCAGAAATTTTCTCTGAAAGAAATCCTGCTGGATGAAAATTCTGCCGAGAACCTATTGCTCAAAAAAGCCGATCAGATACAATTGTTTTCCAATGAAGAGTTTGTCGAACGGTTTAAAGTCAGTATTGATGGTTCCGTATTAAAGCCTACCATCATGGATTTTACGGAAGGAATGACACTGAATGATTTATTGTTTTATGCGGGGGGATTGAAAAAGGAAGCCGCCAACTCCAAGATTGAAGTTTCTCGGGTAATGAATATCAGTAACAAAGATTCAGTCCAGAATTTTACCCCTCAAAGAGTTGTAATAAAGACCGTCAAGATTGGCAACAACCTTGAAATGGATGATGCTTCCAAAGCATTCGTATTGGCCCCGATGGATAAAGTGTACGTACGCAAAATGTATGGTTTTGAAGAACAGATGAATGTGACGATAAAGGGGGAAGTGAAATTTCCGGGCATCTATCCTATCCTGGATAAAAACGAAACGGTGCTGGACCTCATAGAGCGAGCTGGTGGTTTGACACCCTATGCATATATTCAGGGGGCTAAACTAACCCGGCCGGACAATCAGCTGCAGACCACCATTTTTGAATTGAAAGATGCCTTTAAAGATCCTAAATCAAGAGCTAATATGATTCTAAAGAACGGGGACTTAATTGAAATAAGTACCGTGAATCAATTGGTCAGTATCCGGGGAGGCGCCGTTAAATATCCAGATTTGGATACCACAGAAACGGTGAATGGAAAATTTGTACCGGGAAAAAGCGCACGTTGGTACATCAAGCATTACGCCGGCGGATTTAAGAAAGGAGCGTTGAAAAAATCCACGATGGTCATCTATCCTAACAGAAAAGTAGATTACACCCGGTCTGTGATGGGGATTAAAAATTATCCAACAGTTGACAATGAAGGTGCACTGATTACCGTGGACATGAAGAAGAAAACACCTAAGCCGCCGAAAGGGCCGGAATCTGCATTAAACTGGAATATCGTATTGCCAAGTATCATTGCGGCAGTAACGTCCATAGCAACTACCTTGACATTAATTTTTGTATTGAAAAAGTAAATACGTTCATGCAACAGTTTTCAGAAGAAGATATCAGGCTGGTCGATGTTCTTGAATCGTTCAAGAGCTATTTGATATACTTACTTAAGAAGTGGTATATTTCTATTCTTGGCGTGGGAGCGCTGACTGCTGCTGGTTTCTTTTATGCAAAACTGACGCCGCCGACTTATGTCGCCAATATCTCGTTTAATGCGGTGGATTCCCGTGCCAGCGCCATGGGCGGCCTTATGTCTATGATGGGGGTTTCTTTTGCGGGAGGTTCTTCAAATGATGTATTGACCGGTATTTTTTCATCAAGGAATATTTTCCTGAACGCCATGCTGGATTATATGGATGTGGATGGTAAAAAAGAGAAGATTGCCAATGTCTATATGCATGCCTACAAGTATGACGAAGGTTTTGATGAAGATCCGGAATGGAAAGGTTTCAAGTTTAAGGCAAACAGTATAAGAGAGATTTCAAAGAAAGAGATGGATTTATTGTCCATCATGTATGATGATTTTATTGGCGGATTGATGACGGCTGAATTTGATTTGCCTACAGGGATGATAAAAGCGGAAGTGGAAACACCGGATTACGAACTTTCCAGGCAATTGGGAGCTTCCATGTTGAGATATACTCTGCAGTTTTACCAGACTAAACAAGTGGAAAATGCTACGGCTTCTTATAATAGTGTGTCTAAACGCTTTGATTCCATTTCACAGCAGATTGCCCTGCGGCAACGAATGGTGGCCGAATCACAGGATGAAAATCTCTTTAACAGAAAACGGCAGACAGTAGTTGAGCAGCAAAAACTGAATCAGGAAATCGCCACACTCAATGTCATGTTTAATGAGGCGGCTTCCTCCAGAGAAAATGCAAAAGCAGGTCTGACTCCGGCGAATAACATTATTCGTGTTGTGGATGATCCTATGTTTTCCACCGCTCCTAACCATTTAAGTAAATTATTATATACTGCTATTGGTTTTGCAGTCGGATTGATTTTAATCATTATCCCGTTGTTAATCAGCAAAGCAATACAAGACGGTCGCGAAGAAGACCGGTTAAAGCAGGCAGCGGCCGGTACTGCGAGTGCTCAGTAAGACTTCTTTTTTTAAAGAATTTAGTTAATTTTAATACATGCAAACGCATCCTTCAAACACTTCTAAGTTAGAACCTTTGGCCATTATTGGCATCGGATGCCGTTTTCCGGGAAACGTACATTCCTTGGATGATTTATGGAATCTACTCATCAGCAAAACAGATGCTATCAGTGATTATCCTTCATCCAGAAACAGCAATGCGGACGATTATGTGGACAGCAACCGCGAGAAGCATAAAATAATCACCAAACGTGGCGGCTTTATTGAAAATATAGAATATTTTGACGCGGACTTTTTTAATATCTCGCCGCTGGAAGCGGAAAAGATAGACCCCGCACAACGACTGCTGTTGGAAGTAACGCAAGAGGCGATAGAAAATGCAGGATTGACAGAAAATATATTGCAAGATTCCAACACCGGCGTATTTGCAGGCAACTGGACCAGCGACTATGAACATCGCCTTCAAAAGGCCAATCAGGATATTGATGTTTACGCCACTACCGGCAGCGGGCGTTATGCGCTTTCCGGCAGGGTATCGTATTTTTATAATTTGCAGGGGCCATCCCTGACGGTAGATACCGCTTGCTCTTCTTCAATAGTCGCGCTGAATATAGCCGCACAAAGTTTGCGTTCCGGTGAGTGTGATATGGCATTCGTAGGTGCATCTAATACCATTACGGATTTCTTTGTATCTGTTGGTTATTCCCGTTCGGGCTTATTGTCTGAATACGGAGAATGCCGTTTTGGTGATGAGAAATCAACGGGTTATGTACGCAGTGAAGGAGCCGCGATGATTATCGTAAAACGTTTAAGTGATGCGGTGAATGATGGAGACAGAATTCATGCTCTCGTATTGTCTACCGCCTGTAACAGCGACGGGCAGTCTCATAAAAATCTGTTTGCACCCAGTGCCACCACTCAGGAAATCATGATTCGCAAAGCCATCAAAAATTCAGGAATCCATCCGAATGATATCATCTATGTGGAGGCGCATGGAACAGGCACCAAGGCAGGAGACCCAACAGAAATTAAATCTATCTGGAATGCGTTATCGGATAACAGGACTACAGAGGATAAGCTATATGCAGGCTCCGTAAAGACGAATTTCGGACATACGGAAGCCGCAGCTGGATTAGCAGGTATGCTGAAGGTGATCACTTCCATTCAGCATAAGACAATATTGCCGAGTCTCCATTTCGACAACCCCAATCCTAAAGTTGCATGGAATGAAATTGGATTGACCATCCCGAAAGAACCAATTCCCTGGGTGCAGGACAAACCGCTGATTGCCGGTGTCAATACATTTGGAATTACAGGTACTAATGCACATGCCATTTTAAGCGAAGCGCCGAAACACATTTCAAAAGAGGTAGAACTTAGGAAGGATATTTATGTACTTCCTCTAACGGCAAAAGATGAACAGGCATTGCTGCAACTGGCAAAAAAATATGCGGAGTTTATTGCTGCATCTGATATTGCTGTGGAAGACATTTGTGCAATGGCGGCATTGCGCCGTACACATTATCCCATGAGAGAAGTCTTTGTTGCAGATAGCAAAGAAATGTTGCTGGAAAAAATAAGAGATTTTGTCGATAACAATGCTTACGAGTCAAAAAAAATATTTAATAAGGAAGACGCAGTACAAACCGTTTTTATTTTTCCCGGACAAGGAGCGCAATGGATACAGATGGGCAAGGCACTTTATGAGAAAGAACTGGTATACCGTACTGCTCTGGACGAAATCAATCTGGTGTATAAGAATTACGTATCCTGGGATTTGCTGGAGGAGCTGAATAAAGATGAGCAGGAATCACGCCTGCATGAAATCGATATTGTGCAGCCTGCTTTGGTAGCGGTGGAAATAGCACTGGCAAATTTGTGGATGAGCAAAGGTGTCTTTCCGGATGTGGTGGTTGGCCATAGCATGGGAGAAGTTGCGGCCGCTTATGTAGCCGGCAATATTACCCTGCACGAAGCAGCACAGATTATTATTATCCGCAGCCGGCTGATGAAGCAGGTAAGCGGCAAAGGAGAGATGGGTGCTACAGATCTGACAGTAGAGGAAGCGAATGAATTATTGAAAGAACTCGAAGGTAAACTGGCTATAGCTGTAATGAACAGCACGAACTCAACGGTGCTATCCGGCGATTCCGAGGCACTCAACGCCGTTTTTGCGGTTCTAGAACAACAGGGAAGATTCAACAGAAAGGTAAAAGTGGATGTCGCCTCCCATTCGCCGCAGATGGATGGCATCAAAGATGTGCTGCAGAAAAGTCTGGAACATCTCCGGCCGAAAGATGCTTCCGTTCAGTTTTATTCTACGGTATACAACGGATTTAAAAACGGGCAAGAATTAGATGCAGCGTATTGGGCAAGTAATTTACGCCAGCCGGTGCAGTTTGGAAATGCCATTCACCATCTGTCAGAAAAGCACCATGTCGTTTATATTGAAATGAGCCCGCATCCAACTTTGCTGCATGCCATCAACGAAAACCTGCTATCCGCCGAACATAAAGTGAAAAGCGTTGGTTCTTTTATGAGAGAACGAGACGAACAACTTTCGTTTTATGAAAATTTTACGGAGCTCTTTAATTCAAATGTTCCATTTGACTGGACAACGGTATATCCGGAAATAAGAACATTTGTCGAGTTGCCCACCTATGCCTGGCAAAAAGAACGATATTGGATTGATGCTGTGCCAATGGTTGTTCAGCAATCTGCAACTGGTACCAAAAATATAGACAATAACCTCTATGAATTACAGTGGGAGGAAGTTATCCTGAAGCCCGAATTATCAGCAAAGAAAATTCTGGTTATAAAAGATACGTATGGATATTATCAGCAGATAGAAAATTTACTGAAAGAAAAAGGGTGTGTTGTTCAGGTACTCGATTTTAAAGAGGAACTGACCGGAGTCGAAGCGGATATCGTATTGCACATGCGCAGCTTGTACAAGGATTCAACGTACAGTTATTATTATGATTGCGGGGTGGATTCACTGCAACGTATTGTACGGTATTTTTCAGAAAAGAAATACACGAAAATCTGCATACTTACGAATGGTGCGCAGATCCTGGAAAAAGATAATCAAGCTAATCTGAATGCAGCCTTATTAACAGGGTTGCTTCGATCCGTTCAGAATGAATACAGCAATGTTTCATTCGTTCAGCTGGATATATCCAATTACATTCATGAACCGGAACTGCGTCAGATTCCGTCACTCTTATTCGCTGAAGAATCTTATAAAGAGCTGGCGATAAGGGCTGAGAAATTATATACTCCTGCCATCGTGAAACAAACGGCAACTTCTCTCACTAAAATGATATTGCCGGAGGCAACGTACATAGTGACCGGGGGCAATAATGGATTAGGACTGGAAACAGTAAAATGGCTGTCAGAAAAAGGTGCAAAAGATATTGCTATTATCAGCAGAAGCGGCCTGAATGCAACTGCTCAGGCGGAAGTTCATCTCTTGGAAAAAAAAGGTGTAAGGATAATTTCATATCTGGCGGATGTTGCAAGTGAGAGTGAGGTCAGTCAGGTTGTTGAACAAATCCGTATAAAACAACCAACCATAAAAGGCGTGTTTCATGCTGCCGGCGTGCTGGACGATACCATGTTCGAGAATCTTAGCCGTGAAAAATTTGAACATACGCTACAGGCAAAAGCAAACGGCGCATGGAATCTGCACCGCCTGTTTTCTGAAAATAGCCTGGATATCTTTGTGGTATATTCTTCTGTTATTGGAATCTTAGGGGCTGCGGGACAAAGTAATTATGCAGCGGCTAATACCTTTCTGGATACGTTGGTACACTACCGAAGACACCATCATCTTGCCGGATTATCCGTTAATTTTGGAACTATAGCCGATATTGGGTTGGCGGCAAGGCAGGAAAACCGAGGTGACAGGTTAAAAGATTTCGGATTGCAGCCTATTCCGCGAAAGGAATTGTCCCATTATTTCGACAGATTGTTTCTGAGTGCCGACGGACAACTGATGGCGATGAATATTGACTTTGAGAAATGGGTGGACAACAATCCAAAAGCCGCATTAAACCCGTTATATGCCAAAGTATCTACAAAATCGGCTATAACGGATAAAGAAGAGAAGCCCGCTGCATTTTCCGGGTTTCCCGAGGCAGTAAAATATGCAAAACAGCAGATAAAAACGGCAATAGCATCCGTAACCAAAATGAATGCTTTAAAAATAAAAGAAGACGATACGTTTAAGAGTTACGGCGTGGATTCCCTGCTGGCATTGCAGATAAAAAATAAACTGCAGAAAGAACTGGCGGTTACACTGAATGTGTCTGTTATCTGGTCCCATCCGACGGTGAATAAATTAGCGGAGCATATTGCTAAACAACTAGAACTGATACAGACGAAACAAGAAGAGCTGACAAATAAGTTACCGGAAGTTAAAATTGAAGAGCCTGTTCTGCATTCAGCATCGATAGAGCAAGAAGTGGAAAGCCTGAGTCTGGAAGAACTTCTGAAACAACTGAATGATAAAGTAAACTAACCTGCGAAGTGAGCACACATGAATGACGAACAACTAAAACAGATGCAGCAATTGCTCCAAAAATCTTTGATTAAAATAAAGACACTGGAAGCAGAACTGGAAAACATAAAGCCAACGTCGGTTGCGCCCCTTAATATAAAAGAGCCGGTAGTGATAGTAGGTTGTGGTGTACGATTGCCCAAAAATATTAATACCACGGAAAAATTATGGCAGTTGATTCAGGAAAAGAAATCGGCGGTAACGGAAATACCGAAGGACAGATTTGATGTGAATGAAATTTATGACGTGGATGGCAATGCAGTTGGAAAAACCAATGCGCGTTTCGGTACGTTTTTGGAAAATGATATCCGTGCGTTTGATGCCCCTTTCTTTTCCATTTCTCCCCGCGAAGCCAAGTGTATTGACCCGCTGCAGCGAATGGTGCTGGAGGTGGCTTATGAAGCCTTCGAGCATGCGGGCATACCAAGCCATCAACTGAAAGGAAGCAGGACGGGTGTTTATATGGCGCTGGGGAATTCCGATTATATTACCGCACGATTCAGAAGTGGCAATCTGGAAACCGTCGATTTGTATGATACAACCGGAATCTTATTCGGTACTGCCGGTGGCCGAGTTTCTTTTTTGTATGATTTCTGCGGGCCGAGCTATAATGTTGATGCGGCATGTGCTTCCACACTGCTGGCCATGCACCTGGCAAAAGAAGACTTGCAGAAAAATACGATAGATTTGGCTGTTGTGGCTTCCGCCAATTTATTGCTGACGCCGGAAATGTTTGTAGGGTTATCCAAACTGGGTTCGTTGTCTTCCACGAATCAGTGCAAGGCATTCGCAGACGATTGCGACGGTTATGTGCGCGGCGAAGGATGCGGGGTAGTATTGCTTAAGAGAAACAGTGATGCAGAAAAAAATAATGATACAATTGAATTAATCATCAAAGGGTCTTCTGTAAAGCATAATGGAAATACGAACGGCTTCACTGCGCCGAATCCGGAGGTGATTTCTTCTAACATAAAAGAAGCTTTGTCGGAAGCAGGAATTGATGTGAACGATGTGGCTTTTGTAGAATCTCATGGTATCGGCAATCGATTTACAGATGCCGTAGAGGTACAGTCTATCCATGAAGGTTATATCGGCAGAACACGTCCGATTTATGTTGGTTCAGTAAAAGCGAATATTGGCCACCTCGAAGCGGGAACGGGTATGCCCATGTTGTTCAAGGTAATAGAGGCAGTTAAACACCGGACTATCCCGGCGCAGATAAATATTAAGGCATTAAATCAGGATGTAGACTGGGATGCCATACAGTCAAAAATTCCGCTAGAAAACAGTGTATGGGAAGCAGTTGGAGAAAACCCACTGTATGCGGCTATTAATCTTTCAGGGTACAGTGGTACCAATGCACACATGATTTTTGAAGCGCCGAAGCTCAAAAGGATATCTGATGAGATTGCCGGTCCGTTTCATTTTATATTAAGCGCCAAAGATGCCGTTGCTTTAAAGAACACAGCACAAAAATATCTGGATGACCGAAGCTGGTTGGATAAATATACATTAACGGAAATTTGCTATACCCTGCAAGAAGGAAGAAATCATTTTGATTATTCGGTTTCCATTTTGGCAGAAAACAAACAGGATATCCTTGATGGGCTGAATGATTTTATATCGGGAAATAAATCTGAAAAATATGTCGTCTCCAACCCGGAGATACACAGGAACAACGAACCGGCATTTTTATTTACAGGCCAAGGCGCGCAGTATTTTGGAATGTGTAAAGGGTATTATGATGCTTTTGAGCTGTTCAGAAAAGTGGTGGATGAATGCGATGAAATGCTGAAGCCGCATTTGGAATTTTCCATAAAAGATATCCTGTGGGGAGCTGGCATTGACAAGAATTTACTGCACCAGACAAAGTATACCCAACCGGCTCTGTTCGTGGTGGAATATGCACTCGCCAGATTTTGGATGAGTGTCGGCGTTCAGCCTTCCGTGCTGATAGGGCATAGCATTGGCGAGATAGTGGCATTGGCGGTCGCCAATGTATTTTCGCTGCAGGATGCGTTGAAGCTGGTGGTGGCCCGCGCTGCGCTGATGAATGCTTTGCCCGCTGAAACCGGAGGAATGGCGTCGGTGTTTTGCGATGAAGAAACTTTGCGTCCGTTTTTGCAAGACGCATCTGTAGACCTGGCTGCGGTTAATTCCGTCAAAAACTGCACGGTTTCCGGTAAAAAAGAAGACATACAATCCTTTGTAGAGAAATTAAAAGAACATAATATAAAAGCGATACCGCTGAATGTTTCCCATGCGTTTCATTCACGGTTAATGGAGCCGGTATTAGAAAGGTTTACCGCCTTTGCGCAACAGATTCCTGTGAAGACACCTGACATTCCGGTGATATCCAACCTGACCGGCAGAAAGATTTCCAGACAGGAACTGAGTGCTGATTATTTTTCCAAACATATCCGGAATGCTGTGCAGTTTTGCGCCGGTGTACAATATCTGGAGCAACATCAGCAGACCGCTGTTTATCTTGAAGTCGGGCCAACACCGGTTTTAATCAGTCTGGCCAAACAAACTAATACTCATGAGCATGCGGTATGGTTGTCTTCCGCCAGAAAAGATGAAGACAATACGCTTCATTTCCATCAAACACTACAGCAACTCTATTCAGCGGGAATACCGATTAAGTGGACCCGATTGTATTCCGGAAAAATGATTAACCGGGTACTATTGCCAACATACGGTTGGAACCGGAAAGTGTATTGGGAAAGTCCAGTATTTGGAAAAAAGTCTACAGTTTATAGCCCACAGTCTGCAGTGACCGATAAAAGTGGCGGACAGTTGGTGGCTGTTGACCGTCGGCCCAATACACCAAAAGCGACGCGAGAAACACTGTTAGCGTATATGCAGATTGAGGCGGCAAAAGTTTTGGGGCTGGAAGCCGGACAAAAAGTGGACATCCATAAAACCTACCGTGAGCAGGGGTTTGACAGCATGATGAGCGGTGAGTTTCTGATGCTGCTGGAAAAACATATTGGCGCTGAATTGCGCATGGAGACGCTGCATCAGTATAATACGCCCAAAGAACTGCACCGTTATCTCATTGACACTTACTTTGGCGGTGGAGAAATTGATACAACACAGGCCATTACAATGGCAGATATCATGTTTAATCAGGAAATGGAAAGTATGCACCACGAGAATTGGCATGAAATTAAACCGGAAGATAATGCATTGCTTCGATGGTTTAAGAAATTTGACAAACTGGTTCCAAGTGTTAAAGATTAATCTATCCGGAGTCTATGAAAGCAATTTTATTTCATCATGCCGGAGGAGATAAGTACGCTTACCGGAATTTACAGCAATCCCTTTTGCCTGAAATTTCCTGTATTGCCGTTGAGCTGCCTGGAAGAGGCGACCGTTTTTCAGAACCGCCTTTGTACACGATAGATGAAATGCTGAAAGATTTATTTCTGCAAATCGAAGGCGAACTAACCGAAGAATATATTTTGGTGGGAATGAGTATGGGCGCTGTACTTGCCTTTTTGCTGACACATCAGCTGAATGAGAAAAACTTCCCTTTGCCTTCAGTTATCTTTCTCGCATCCAGATTGCCTTTCGCTCATTATGAAACTAAAGATAATTTACTGGAATTGCCGAGTGATGCTTTCTGGAAATTTATAGTAGCGTATGATGCCCGTTCTGAAACGATAGTAGAACATGAAGAGTTACGCGAAATAGTTGAACCGATACTGAAAGCGGACTTTATTGCGATGCAGCATTTCGACAGAAAGTTTGTCGGGTTAGCTCCGCTGAAAATACCCTGCTTTATTATGAATGGTAAAGATGATGTGCAACTCTATGATGCCATTCGAATAAAAGAGTGGAATAACTACTTTACAGACAAGCCGGAATACAGATTATTTGCCGGAGGCCATTTCTTCCTGTACGAGGATGCAGAAGTATCCGGATATATCAAATCAAAAATCAAACGTGAAAGATAAAGTCGTACATATTTATTGTGTTAAGCATACTCATAAAATTTCAGAGGAGGTGTTTCTGAAATTACGAAATCAATTGCCCGCGCGTATGCAGGAGGAGATTGCAGCCTATAAACATCGTGAAAGCGCTGAGGCATCCTTGTTAGGGAAGACAGTACTGCAATATGGATTTGATCACTTAGCATTAGGAGTTAAGCCGGAGGAAATAAAGGTAACTCCAAAAGACCGACCGTTTTTGGACGGACCAATTGATTTTAATATTTCACATTCAGGACACTATGTAATAGCTGCCATTGTGAAAAACGCCCGGGTGGGTATAGATATTGAGCAACATCGTGAACTGGATGTAACCCTTTTCAGAAGATATTTTGATGATGCGGAATGGCGTATTATACAATCCTCCCCGGATGCTATGCAAACCTTCTTTGATTACTGGGCAGTTAAAGAAAGCGCTATTAAATGCGACGGCAGAGGAGTGGAGGTTTTATCAGATACCCATTTGCTGATGAATAATAGAGAGGAGCTGCTTACCGGGAATGGACAGGTAACTTGTGCAGGACGATTATTTTTCTATGAAAAGATACGGATAGATGAAAAATATTCCTGCAGCATTTGCTGTGATTACCCTTTTACATTCAGGTATTCAGCAGTAACCGTTGCAGAACTCGTGTCTTAAATAGAATCTTTTTCGGGAGTCAATAACCGGATCAATTGTTTTGCCATATCCACGCTTTGCAGTTTAGCGCCTTTGTAATTCAAATGATGGAAATTATAGCCGTATTCCATCTCGTAATATTTGGGGAATTTTCTCGGATCAGCCACTTCAATCTTACTGCCGTCCGGCATGGCGTTAAACACCGGTAGCAAAAGACTATAGTTGGTTCTGCCGCGCGGAGGTAACACAAAGAATACCTGTATCCCTTTTTTTGCACATTTTTTATAGGCATTCATGCACAGGTTCACCATGGCGGCATTGGGTTTCTCCGAGCCTTTGTATTCCACAAAACTCTTTAATATTTCTTGTGTCAGGCTGTCGCGTTTTGCCGGGTTGCTTTCATATTCCTTTTTGGATTGCCGTATCAGTGTATCCTCCCATTTATATTCCATGAATGAACGATTGGCCTCGTAGTCATACGGGTAAAATCCATCCCGGTTCTTTCCTAAGTAACCGTTATCCAGTTTGTCTTTGTTAACAACGAAATTCATAACATCAGGGAGCATCCCGATTTTAAAAATATTTTCCATCCAGCTCATTACGTAGAAATAGGAAAATTTAGTCCGTGTTTTGAGGTCATCCGGCAATGTGGGAATAATGTTTAGCGCGCGTGTCGTAGAGGTGGCGCTGTGCCAGCATACCCATTTGGAGGTATGAAGATTGGCAGGAAAGAAATAAGGCTCGCTGCTGATGCTTAAGAAAATATATTTCAGATTGGGATTTCGTATTTTTAAAACGCCGTCTAAATCCGTCATTTGTTCAACTATCGTGTGGCCGTCTACCGCAATATTAAAGGAATGGAAGGCGATGCCATTTTTTTGAAGGAGACTGTCAATGATGGATGGATCAATATGCCGGTATTCAAGGCTGCCACCAAGATAAACAGCATTGTATTGTTCGCTGTTTTTTTTGTAATATTCGAATTTCACGGTTTGTGTGCTGTCGCCCCAGTAAAAAGGCAATGTGAATTTCAACGCCAATGACAGCAGCAGCAGTATGCCGAACAGGATGCCAATATTTTTCAGAATCTTTTTGGTCATTGTCATTAATATTGAAAATATACAAACGTCGTATTGTTGAACACTCCAAACCAAACGATACACACCAGCAGTAATGTATAAATAGTCCAGCGTTGTAATTTCTCCTTAGCCAGTACCACGGTTTCAATTTTTGTGTCGCCAATCAGGGCTTCCACTAAAAATAAAATAAAGATAAACGCGAAAAGTATCACAAACTGCACCATGCCTTTGTGCATCAGCCAGTCGTTCATATATGCCGCCGAATTCAGTTTGAACAGATTTCCATACAAGGCACTCGCGATGGTTGTCCATCCGATCGGTGCTTCGGGATGTGCATGGTTGTATGCCATTTGTGCACTATAGACGCGGAACAACAGAAAGCAAAACAGAAAAATTAAAATAGTCACTACACTGTGGGCCCTGTTTGGAAAATACTTGTCAAATAATTTATAAGAATTACTCGGCCGTATAGCTCTTACCACATTGTTTTGCCACAAATACCGGATAGCCATACAAACGCCTACCATAGTGAAGGAGATAACCATCGGCCAGTTTGCACCGTGCCATAGTCCGCACAAAGCCAGCACAAAAATGACATTAAAAACTACTTTTGCCCCGCTGGCCTTATAAGCCCCCAGATAAAAAAACACATAGTCTGTCAGCCAGGTGGATAGCGATATATGCCAGCGTGTCCAGAAGTCCGCCAGATTTTTGGAGAAAAATGGCCGCCTGAAATTTTCCATAACATCAATACCAATTACCTTTGCCGCCCCAAGGGCAATATCAGAGTAGCCGGAAAAGTCGCAATAAACCTGTAATAAAAAAAAGAAAGCACCCAGCCAGATGGTCCATCCGGTTACGGTGTCGTAATGGGCGTACATGTCATTTACATAAAAAGCCAGCCTGTCGGCAATGACGACTTTCTTAAATAATCCCCATCCCATCCTGAATAATCCTTTTCTTAAATTATCATAATCAAAATCGTGCGGCTGATGAATTTGGGGCAAAAGGTTTTTGGCTCTCTCAATGGGGCCATTGACCATCACCGGCCAAAAAGCCGTAAATGATGAAAAATAACCGAACTGCTTTTCCGCTTTTGTAATGCCTTTGTAAACGTCAATAGTATAGCTCAACGACTGAAAGGTGAGGAAAGAAACACCGACCGGCACTATCCAGGAATTGAACCAGGGCTCCGGCACTATCCACGGAATATGTAATACCGATAAAAGTTCACGGATATTATTGTCAACAAAATCCAGATACTTGAATGTAAAGAGGATACCCAGATTACCGGCTATGCTCAGGTACAGCCATTTTTTCTTTTTGGACTGTTCCGTTTCTTTGTCCATCATAATACCCGCTAAAAAATCATTACAGGTGATGACAAACAGGATAATGGCGAAAAACGGACTGAAATTTCCATAAAAATAATAACCGCCGGCCACCAGTACTTTCCATTGATGTTTTTTAGGAACCGCAAAATAGATAAAGCAGAAGACAGGAAAAAACAGCAGAAAATGTAACGAGTTGAACAGCATGGATGGTATATAGAATGTTGCGAATTTACGGCTTTAAACAGAAATCACCAATAAAGCCGGGAAACTCTCTTTCCCGTAAAATGCTTATCTTTGAAACGCATGAAAAAATATGTAAATAAAGCTATAAGAGTAGTCGTAGGAGTAAATTTTATTTGGAGCATTATCCGGCCTTTTGTAAACATCTTTAAGAAAATAGAATTTCAGCGTAGGCTGGTAGAGCAGAAACCAGTACTGGCATTTATAAGAAATACCGTCTTACAGCAGCCTGTAGTCAGAAACGGATTGTTTAAGGGGTTAAAATATCCGGCCTTTGAAGCAGCCGGCAGTGCCGTATTTCCAAAATTTATTGGAAGTTATGAAAGCGAACTGATACCGGTATTTAAATATATCATTGAAGGGCGTTACGATACGATACTTGACATAGGTTCCGCGGAAGGGTATTATGCCAACGGGCTTTCTATGATAATGCCCTATGCAACTGTTTACGCGTATGATATAGACGAACGAGCGAGAACTATTTGCCGGCACATAGCCAAACTTAACAATCTCGAAGACAGGGTGATGGTTGGAGATAAAATGGACGCTGCCGGACTGGCGAATTTTGATTTTACCAATAAGAAAGCATTCGTGCTTAGCGACTGTGAAGGATATGAAAAGCAGTTGTTTACCAAAGAGAATATGCATAATTTGAAACAGGCAGATGTGCTGATTGAAGTACACGATCTATTTGATTTAAGTATTTCCGGCTATTTGCGAGATGTTTTCGCCACCACGCATGATATTCAGGTGATTGGTTCAGTAGATGATGTGAAGAAAGCGCAGACATACAACTTCCCCGAAACAAACGCTCTAGATTTGAATACACGCAGGATGATCTTTGCTGAAGGAAGAAAGGCAGCGATGGAATGGTTTTTCTGCACCCCCAAAGCATCTGCTTAACTATAAAAGAATCCGCTTTTGAAGCTTCAACAATACAAAGACAAATACAAAACGCTGCTCAAGGACCAGCATTTCGGTTTCGTATTGAAAGGCAGTATAACGACGGCTCTGTCTTTGTTTTTTGTTCAGGGATTGAGGTTTTTGTCCGGCATCATTATCGCGAGGTATTACGGGGCTAAAGTATCTGGGCAGCTTACACTGGTTGTAACCGTAATGTCGATGTTTGCGATCGTGGCGAATTTCGGCGTGAAAGATGCACTGCAAAAACTGATACCGGAATACAGGGAAAAATATAACCTCCGCACAGCCTATCAGATTTATCTGAAAGGAAATCTCCTGATTGCGGCTTTCAGTTCACTTTGCATGCTGGCGATGTATTTTACGGCACACATCCTGAGTAAGGAATGGAATGAGCCGGAATTGGAGTGGTGCTTCAAGGTTTCAGGAGTGTTTTTACTTTTCTTTGTACTCAGCGATTTGAATTATTTTAGTTTGCGGGCTATACTGAAAGTACATGTATCCAATATCCTGCTGGTGGTCGGTACAGTAATGAGGATGATAGTACTCCTTGTGCTGACCTATTTCTTCTTTAATGTTTACAATCCGATATACCTGCACTGGTGGACACTCTGTCTGCTGCCGTGGGTGTTGTCCTGTATTCCCGTTTACCGGTATTTCAAACATCCGTCCCGAAAAGAATCCGTATTGCAACAGGTTTCTTACCGTCAAATTATGCATCTGGCATTTCCAATGCTGTTGACCTATCTGAGTTTTTTTCTGACTATCAGTATCGATGTATTTATTTTGAAATATTATCATGTTTCAACAGACCATATCGGGATATTTAAAACCTGCGTTAATATATCTACACTGGCTTCCGCCATCCTCATTAGTTTAAATACGACCATTCAGCCAAAAATCACTCAGTTGTATTATTCCAACAAGACAGAAGAAATAGCAAGGTTGACACAGCGTTCTTCCAAACTGATGTTTTGGCTGAGTTTGCCCATCTTTATTGTATTTCTGGTTGGTTCAAAATATGTCATGTGGTTGTATGGAAATGAGTTTATGGCAGGAGCATTCTGTTTGAGTATCTTAACGATTGGGCAGATTTTTAATACCGCCTGCGGCCCCATCGCGCAGTTTTTAAACGCGACGGGTTATCATACATCTATCCGAAATTTATCTTTTCTTGCCGTAGGGGTAAATATTTTACTCAATTTTTTGTTGATTCCCCTGTTTGGCATTGAAGGCGCAGCATGGGCGAATGCGATGAATGTAGTGGTCTGGAATACGGTGGGAAGTATGTACATTAAACGAAAATTCGGCTTTCATATCTTTTATATTCCATTCTTTTCCGGCAGGAAATAATTCATTTTCAAAAGTCAAAATATCGTTATCTTTATTCACGGCTATGCTCGCTAAGATAAAACAGTTTTTTACGATAGATATTGACTATTCAAACCGTGTGTACGGCTTTGATATCATGCGCGGTGTCGGTATCCTGATTGTAGTTTATGCACACGGCCGTTCCAAAATGCATTTCTTTCCAAGGTTTAATGATTTTGTCTCTGTAATCGGCTTCTGGCTCATGGATTTGTTTTTTGTCCTCAGTGGATTTCTGATTGGCATGATTCTTATAAAATTTTATGAGAAGGAAAAAACGTTCAACCTCAAAACGGCTTATAATTTCTGGATTCGACGTTGGTTCCGTACTCTTCCGAATTATTACCTGGTATTGTTCCTGACGGCTTTATTATGGGGAGTCATGAGCGGTAACTGGTTGTTCTTGAAATTAAAATTTCTGATGCATGCCTTGTTTATGCAGACAATCGTTACAGCGCCGCCTTTTTTCATGATGGAAGCCTGGACGTTATGTATCGAAGAATGGTTTTATTTATTATTTCCAATATTGCTGCTGATCGGCAATACCGTTTTTTTATCCGGCAATGCAGTTAGCTCCGCGCAGATAAAGAAGAATATGCTGGTATCTATTGTGTTGTTTTTCGCGGTTCCGATGCTGTTGCGCATCTATCTGTTTACTCAACATACTTCATTAGCCTGGATAGACATGTCGAGGATGACATTTTTTCGCTTGGATACCATTGCTGCCGGCATTTTTATGGCCTGGGTAAACTATTATTATAAAGGGTTCTTTGAAAAAAACAGAAACCTGTTTGGTATATTGTTTGTCATATTAATGGCCATCTATCTGATTTTCTTTTATAGGGTATTATTGCCGGATATCCGGCATCAGACTTCCATCATTTCATTCACCCTGTTCTTTCTGTTGTCCAGTACAGCATCTTTATGCCTGACCGTGTATATGAAAGAAGTGAAGATGTCGCGCCCGCATTTCTTCGCACGTTTCATCACTGTCATCAGTTTGATTTCGTATTCATTGTACATCTTTCACAGAAGTATAGTCATGTATGTCATAGATGAACTATATCAACCGGCTACGGCAGTGGAAAATATCCTGATGTTTGTGGTGTATGTGGTGGCATCCATGCTGATATCCATACTTTGTTTCAAATATTTTGAACATCCGATGACGGAGATGCGGGAAAAACTCAAAAGATGAAGATAGGAGTATGGAAGCCGCAGCGGGACGAAACGAGTGTAAGGATTTACACGGATAATGTCATTGAACATTTGAAAGCATTTGGCCATCAGCTCAGTTTCTTTAGCAGGCACGATGAAATACCTGCTGTTGATATCATATGGGATCCGACCTGTACAGGTGCACAATATCCGAACCGTAAAATCTTGCAAACGTCAATACCGTGGATAGTGACAGTGCATGGAGCGTCAAATCTTTCCTTGCCGCTGAAGTATAATTTCCCGGGTTTCTCAGATAGGCTGATAGGCTGGTATATCAATGCCCGAAGGAAATTCATGTGGAGCATTTATAAACAAAAAGTAGCCCATGTTATTACGGTGTCTAAATATGCAAAAGAAGAACTGATAGAATACCTGCATCTCGAGCCTAATCAGGTTTCCGTCATTTATCACGGCTATGACGATACGCTATTTTACAGGCAAAGCGGTGAAAAGCGGTATTTGCTTCATGTGTCGGTTTATCAGCCCAAGAAAAATGTGGACAGGATTATCGAGGCATACAACCAATTAAAGGAGGATACAAAATTGCCATTGGTAGTCATCTGTCCGAACTATCCCGGGAGTGTATCCGATCCGAAGATTACACTCATCCCGACACCGCTTTCCAGAAAACAGATAGCCAAATACATGAAAGAGGCCTACGCCTTTATCTTTCCGTCTTTTCATGAAAGTTTCGGGATGCCCTTAGTGGAGGCAATGGCATGCGGGGTACCCGTTATTACAAGTAATGTCACCGCCTGTCCCGAAATTACGGGAAATGCGGGATTGTACATTGACCCCCACGATACAACAGCGTTACGATCGGCCATGCAGAAACTAATGGAAGATACAGCGTTACATAATCTGCTGGCAGCAAATGCATTGGAACGGGTGAAGGATTTTTCCTGGGAAAAAACAGCCCGGTTGCATGAAACATTATTTTCACGGTATATTGTTTAAACTATGTTAAATAGCTTCCATTCTGAACTTTTTGGAAATGGATGGATGTTTCAGAAAAAGAGAGTTCAGTTTTTATCCCGTATATTTGTCAATAGATTTTAGTCCTATGAAAGCACTATACACACTGCTTGTTATTTTAACCACAGGTATTGGCGTTGCCTGTGCCCAAAGTACAGCCTACCCCAATGACCGGTCTGTGTTAGATTCTACCATACAGCCTTTTTATCATGGTGTGGCGTCTGGCGACCCGTTAACCGACAGGGTCATTATCTGGACAAGGGTAACCACTGATTCTGTCAGTGTACCCGTGAAATGGCGCGTGGCAACAGATACCGCTATGAAAAATTTGGTGGCGCAAGGAACCGCTACTGCGGATACCTCAAGAGATTATACGGTAAAAGTAGATGTGACAGGACTGCAACCGAATACCTATTATTATTATGAGTTTGAAGCACTAGGAAGGTTGTCGCAGCGCGGCAGAACGAAAACCATGCCTGTCGGTAATGTAAGCAGTCTGCGCCTGGCATTGGTCAGTTGCTCCAATTACAGTTTTGGATTCTTTAACGCGTATGATGCCATCAAGAACAGGAATGACCTGGACTTTATCTTACACGTGGGCGATTATATCTATGAAGACGGGTATAAGACGGATGGAGTAGATACTCTTCGCAGAAGAACGTTTCCCGAATATGATGCCTATGATTTGACGAGCTATAGATTGCGTTATGCCTGGTATCGCATTGACCCGTCCACGCGTAATTTACATCAGCAGTTTCCGTTTGTTGTATTGTGGGATGACCATGAATTTGCGAATGACTGTTTTGCCGATACAGCAGATAACCACAATCCGGTAACACAGGGAACCTGGGCAAAACGCAAAGCAAACGCTATCCGAGTATTTAAGGAGTGGATTCCGATGCGGGAAGATACCTCCAGAACGAACGTCATAAACTTTACCCAAACTGCCGGCAATTTAGCTGATATTATCTATACGGAAGACCGGATAGAAAGATCCCAGTTTAACAATTTTGACCAGGGAGTGAATATGAGCCTTGCCACTGACCCGCTGGCGTATGATACTCCGAATCGTACCATGCATGGTTTTAGGCAGATGGAGTGGATGTCAGAGCAACTCAAAAAATCAACGGCTAAATGGAAAATATTAGCCAATCAGGTGGTATTCGCATCTTATTTTTACAAACTTCCAATTCTGGGAGGGTTGCCTGCACATCAGATATCCGGCTGGGATGCCAATCCATTGGACAGAAAAAAAATCATTGATACCGTGAATGCGTATGATATCAAAAATATGGTAGTGCTCAGCGGTGATATACATGTGGCTATGGCATTCGATATTCCGGGAGGGGTGACACCGTACAATCCTTCTACCGGTGCCGGTAGCGTTGGGGTGGAGTTTGTCTGTGATGCCATCAGTGAGGGCGATGTGCTGCCGAATGCAGAGAGTTTTATGTACTCGAACAACTCCCACTTAAGGTATATCAAACTTAAATCACAGGGGTATTGTATTGTCGATGTTACTCCGAACAGTGTCTGTTGTGATTACTGGGAAATGGATTCTGTCAGGTCATCCAATACCCGTCAGACTTTGCTGAAGACTTTGTGTACAATTCAGAATGAGAACCATCTGAAAGAATACCAGGGGCCTACCTTTACACCCAGAACCTTCCCGCCGCTCATTCCATATAATCCGAGAAATAATGGCGTGTCTGTCGGGGTGAAGAACAACCAGAAAGTGGTGGAGGTCATGAGTCTTTATCCCAATCCTGCCAGCGACTATGTCCGTTTTCAGTATTTTATGAAAAATATGGACAACCTGAAAGTGGACATTTATGATATGCAGGGCAGGCTCGTACAGACCGATGATTTCGGTATCCGCACGAAAGGTTTAAATGAAGATGTAGTGTATGTAAGAAACCTGTCGGCGGGGGAATATACTATACTGTTCCGTACCGCTACCGAATCCAGCGCTCGTAAAATCATAAAATATTAGTATTTTTCAGAAATTATGATACTAATTCTACAGGCACTGGTTTGTCCCTGAAGTGATGATAAATACGATATGCTGTTCAACTCTATAGAATTTCTTTTATTTTTCCCCATAGTCAGTATTCTGTATTATTTACTGCCGCACCAATACCGATGGCTGCATTTATTGCTGGCCAGCTGTGTGTTCTATATGTTTTTTATTCCGGTGTATATCCTGATCCTCTTTTTCACCATCATCATCGATTATTTCGCTGGGATATTACTGGAAGAAACAAAATCCGGCAGAAAGAAAATTTACCTTATCGCGAGTCTGGTGGCTAATATCGGGGTGTTGGCCGTGTTTAAGTATTTCAATTTTTTTATTGACAATGTAAACACATTGCTTCAAGGGTTGAATATCACAACGCACGCACTTCCGTTTCTCAAAATCATATTGCCGATAGGCTTGTCCTTCCATACCTTTCAGGCCATGAGCTATACGATAGAAGTCTATCGCGGCAACCAGAAAGCGGAACGGCATTTTGGGTACTATGCCCTGTATGTTATGTTTTATCCTCAGCTGGTAGCCGGACCGATTGAACGGCCACAGCATATCATCCATCAGCTTCATGAAGAAAAGAAGTTTGAATATGTTTCCGTTGTCAGCGGATTGAGGCTGATGTTATGGGGATTCTTTAAAAAATGTGTCGTGGCAGATAAGATTGCCTTACTGGCGGATCCTGTTTTTTTCAAGCCGGAACTGTTTCATGGATTTCCGATGGTGATTGCCGCATTGTCTTTTTCCATACAGATATATTGTGATTTTTCCGGTTATTCTGATATTGCACGCGGCTCTGCCAGAACGATGGGCATCCAGCTGATGCAGAATTTTAACGTGCCCTATATCAGTAAAAGTATTGATGAATTCTGGAAACGCTGGCATATCTCACTTTCCTCGTGGTTCAGGGATTATTTATACATACCTCTTGGCGGCAACCGCGTTTCGGAAAACAGGCGCTATTTTAATGTGTTTGTGGTGTTTTTGCTGAGCGGATTATGGCATGGCGCCAACTGGACATTTATCGTTTGGGGGGCAATGCATGGCAGTTTCATCATGCTGGCATTGTGGAGAGATAAATTATTTCCCAAACTTAAAGCGCCATCTTTTATGCAATGGCTGACGACATTTGTTTTAGTGGTCATGGCGTGGATTTTCTTCCGTGCTGATACGATAAACGAAGCCATTTATGTAATTAAGCATGGCCTGAGCGGCGTCCTGCATCCGGGCACTTATTTGTTGAAAGGATATGCGTATATCAAATTCTGGAAATTTACCACTGTAGATATGTTCGTTTTGTCGTTGGCTGTTTTTCTACTGTTTTATGTGGAACAAAAATCGAATATTCAGGAATGGCTGCAACAGAAACCGGTATGGTTCCGGTGGAATATCTATTTTTGGATGACGGTATGTATTATCTTATTCGGTGTATTTGACAGTCGTCAGTTTATCTATTTTCAATTCTGATGCGGAAATTTGGTGTAAAAATAGGATTGTATCTGGTATTGTTCCTCGGAATAATAGCAGGAGGTATTTTATTGCCGCCCACTAATACCAACAACATACTTTTTTCATTGCAGGATAAACATAAAATCATCGACAGCCTGCAGGAGAAATATCCGTCAACACCATTGGTTTACTGGGTGGGTGGCTCAAACGTCAATTTCGGAATAGACAGCAAGCTGATTTCCGATTCGTTGCTGCTGCCATGTGTCAATACGGCTGTTCACGGCGGCCTGGGATTGAAGTTTGAACTGAATAATGCATTGCGATATGCCCGAAAAGGTGATATCGTCGTGCTGATGCCCGAATATGAGAATTTCTGGAATTTTAATAATGAAATGGCCGACGGACAATGTGAGTTGTTGCATACTATCATGGATGTATATCCGGATGGAAAGAAATTGATTGAACCGAAGCAATGGAATAAGATGCTAATGTATCTGCCGCGTTATTTGCACGATAAATATATTCAGTATCTGCCCACGAATTACCGCAAGCGCAATAAGACAGACTTGGGGGCATACACCCGCCATAATTATAATGCATACGGCGATGCAATATTGCATTTGGATAAAAAACCTGTTCCATTCCTGGCCATGCCCCAATTGGGTGCCCCTATCAATGGAGAAATTCAGGAATTTCTGATCCAGAAGAACAGGGAATTTTATGCCCGCGGAATACGGTTCTGTATTTTATTTCCGGGTTATCAGCAGACGTCATATAAGAACAATCAGGCAGCCATCCATGAGTTGTACAAGCGGTTTAAGGATGAGGGGTTGCCGGTTGTCGGTACTCCTGAACGTTATGTTTTTGACGATTCATTATTTTACGATACTTACTATCATTTGAACAGGCAAGCAAGAGAAATAAGAAGTATATTCGTAGCACAAGACCTGAAAAACAGTGTGGCAGAAAATAAATAAGTACGAAGAAAAAAATTATCTGCGATGGAACATATTTACTATGGCGGGTATCTTATTGATTATCGTCTGCGGTATCAAGGTCACACACGGCTTGCAGCGGTATATGGATTTGCTGTTCTGGGATGAAGCGTTATATCTTAGCAGGGGTGTTCAGCTTTTTGACCAGATACCCAAAACCTGGGGCCCTTCTTACTCATTGTGGTACAAGTTTTTGTCGTTATTCATTTCAGATCGGGTAGAGCTTTATTATTTCAATTTCTCACTCACCACGATACTCATTTGTATAGCATTCTTCCTGTTGTTATTGTCTTGTGGTGTACAGCGTGTGCTGGCTTTTATTTTATCCATTTTTTTCCTGTCTACGTTCATCAATATGCCGTTGTGGCCCAGAGTGTCTCATTTTTGTGTGATAGTGATTATAGCCGGTATTATAGCTGCAAAATATCAGAAGACCGTTCTCGAAAAACTCGCCGTACTGTCGGGTGCGCTATTGGTGTGTGCATATGCACGTCCAGAAATGTTCCTTCCGTTTCTGGTTTTCTTTGCTTTTACATTTCTCTTTTTTGTTGTAAACATCCAGCAACTTCGGAAAAAGGAATGGGTGCTGACTATGAGTTTGTTTGCGCTTGTCGTGTTTATCGTTTACTTTTTCAAGACGCCTTTTAATAACGGAGATACCGGCAGAGGCCTTCGCGTATTCCTCCAGCATTTCGCCTGGAACTATACAGAATGGAACCGTCTGCAAAATGTCTTCTGGCTCGATTTCCCGGATATTATCCAGCGACACTTTAAAGACGCTTCATCTTTGCCGGCCATCATTCATTCCAATCCCGGAGCATTTGAGCATCATATTGTTTCCAATATCAGCAACTATGGGATACAGATGGGAAAAATTATTTTCAGTTTCTTCGCGCCTATCTTTACCAAAGACCTACACTGGTTATGTCTCATGGTGAGCTTTATGTTGTTTATTGTTTATTTTTCCTTCACCAAAACATCTAAAGATAAACGAAAACGATTCAAGGCATTGGCTTCTGACAATATCCTGACTCTTATTGTTCTGTTTCTTTTTGCAGCGCCTTCTTTTATGGCCAGCATTTATGCCTACCCTCGTCAGCACTATCTGTTGCTACAGGTACCCCTGCTGCTGTTGCTGACTGGTTTAGTCATTTCTTCTGTTTCAGTGGAGATTGAAAAATCCCTCCAAAAAATTACGGTAGTCGGTACTATCTGGTTTTTTGTTACTCCCGAAGCGGAAGATTTTACGTATTTCAGCTTGTTTCGTCAGGAAGAGAGTTTGTGTAACCTGAAAACCGTCCGGTATATCAAAAGTAATTTTACCACCAAAGACAGTGTCCGGGTATTTGATGTAGAAGGTTATATGACCAATCTGTTGCCTTCCAATTTTACCAATTACAATGAAGTATATTACAGAAACAGGAATATCATACTAAGCGATTTCCTGAAAACGCACGATTTTGATATCATATATAAAACGCCTACCCTTACGATGTTAAATAATGTTCAGAAAGACACCGCCTTGTTTAATTTCTTAAAGAATCCGGAACAATATGGATATTATGAGCAAAAAACAGGTAATTTTACACCCGTTTTATTGTTAAAAAGGAAAGAATGAATTTCGCCTATAAGCCTTTATATACAAGAGATCAGCCATTGTTTGAGCTGAGGGTTTTTGGTTTGTTTTTGTTCAGTTTGTTTTTTACGAGTAATATCCTCCTGCAGTTCAAATCTGCCAGTGGTGCCATCGGAATGATTATGGTGATGGGTATGCCTTTTATCTTTATCTCCACAGGTATCTACTATTACTACAAAGTATTTAAACTGAGGCAGCTTAATCTGCTGGATGTCATCATTTTTATCAGCTTATTGCTGCCGCTGTATAATGCCATAGTAATTAATATCGTTTTAGACGTCAAAATACTCAAATCGCTTTTTAACCTGTCAGCCCGCTTTTTTATCGTAATGGTTAGTCTGGTGTATTATGCCATCCGTTCCAATAAAATTACTATCAAACAATATATCTATGCCAACATCCTGCTTTGTTGGTTCTGTTTGTTGTTGTATACCTACGTCTCACTGACGATTCCACCCGAAACGTTTAAGGATTCTTTGGGTGAAGGATTAGTTGGTTACAACCCGTCAAAGGGTGGGTATATCTATCGTTTTTCCAGCGCGTTTTTAATTTTCGGGATGGTGTATTATTTTCTGGATTATGTACTAAAGAATAATAAAACCAGTTTGATTTTCTGGATGATTCTGATGTCCTATCAGCTGTTCATCGACAAAGGAAGGATAGAACTGGTTTCTGAAATAACGCCGATGTTCCTGTTCATGTTTGTTACCCTCAAATGGCACAATATTATTAAGAAACTATTTACGATTGCTGTCATAGCGGGAGTGGTTATTGTCATTGCGTATTATATTAATCCCAAGATATTATCTTTTACCGCCGATATGTATATCATGTTTATCAAATTCTTCCTCGGCAAGAAAACCGGAGAAGGATCCGCTGATATGCGATGGACGGAGATGGCGCATGTCTATAACTATTTTATGAAACACCCGCAGCATATATTTTTCGGCATAGGTGTGCCTAAACGCGAGCTGATGATGGTAAATGTCGGTGATGTAATTCTTTCAGATATTGGTATTGTCGGCGGATTGTTATCACAAGGGATTGTTGGGTTGTTGTTTATTTATTCGTTTTTCCTGCATCCGTTTTACGTATGGCGCAAGGTGAAATACTATAAATACGATGTGTTGTTTAATACAGGATTGTTGGGTTGTGGGGTTGTTTTTATTCAGTCATTCTTTTCAGGAGGGATATTCTTCAGCCCCTTTGCCTTGCTGCTCTTTATGCTTATCGTCGAATATTTCAGGGTTAAAGAAAAATTTTACTGGAAAGAACAAGCGCTCAAAGCTTCACTTACGCAATGAACAAGAAGTATAAGATTGTAATCGTATTATTGCTGGCTGTTTTCATGCTGCGCATTTGCCTGTCAAAAGACAAGAAGAAGGAAGATAACCTGCTCACTGCACCAGATGCTGCCGTTCCATTCGTCATCACTCCCAGAGAACAGACTTTTGCCTTGCCGGTCCATCCTGAAATTTTCGGTATTAATATAGGATTTGCCTTTAAACGTGAATTGGACAAAGATTCCGGATTTGTACAATTGTTGCGTGCTTTGCACCCGAATTCATTGAGGTTTCCTGGCGGTACGGTTGCCAATTATTATCATCCAAAACTTCCGGTGTATGGCTACAAGCTCGGAGAGATCCCGCCCGGATTAGGTACCTTGTTTATGGAGCAATCCAAGCGTTCGGAAAATATTCTGTACAATTTTATCCGGCTCGCAAAGTCTGTGAATACAGGAGTCGTGTATTGTGCTAATGTCTACACCGGCACTACGGCAGAAGTTCTCTTTGTGATCGAGGAACTGAAGAAAAATAATATACCCATTTTAGGGGTGGAACTGGGAAATGAATTTTGCCTGATGGAATACCGCAACAAGTTTCCGAATGCCAAAGTATATATTGACAAAATAAAGGCTACTGCTGCTGCTGTCAGAAATAAATACCCCGACCTTAAAATAGTGGTAATTGGCGGTGACGGAGTGCCTGCCGGCGAGACGAATGCCAGAAGCAAATTTATGCGCGGATGGAATGATGTGTTAAGTAAGGAAAATTTTTTCAATGCCTTTACATGGCATCCCTATCAGGATTGCCCGCCGTGCGATAATGACGCCTACTTCGACAATCTGTACACGAAGAATATGAACACACTGGCACCGCAGGCCACTAATTATTTATTGGGGTTGGGTGGTTATCTGATGCAGCAGTACGGTCCGGCCAGAAAGCTCTGGATTACTGAGTGGAACCTTGGTAATTTAAATTTTCTGGATAACACCTTCCTGCAGGGGGCGTATGTATTTGAAAATTTCCTGACGATGGCGGATTTGAATGTACGCTATAACAATTATATCGAAGTGAGTAACCTGCATTCCATTGACGGATTAATTACCATACAAAAAGGAAAGCTGAAACCTCTGATGTCTAACGGAATTGATATGACTACGGTGCAATATTATGCGTTTCAGTTTTTAGCTGGTACAATGAATAAAAACATGTACAGAGGGTCTGAGTTTATTGCCACCAAGGATACTTCCCTCAGGAGGAAGTTTGTTTGTCAGTTGTATATGAATAAAGCAGAGCATAGTACGTATGTCTATTTTGTCAATCGTACAGGTAAAAAAATCCAATTGACGATAAATGCGCCCGTAAAGTCTAAGGTACAATTGAAAGCCATTGAAGCAGAGTTTCCATATGCTACAGCCGGTAAGACCTACTATGAAAAAGAGTATCCCAATAAATTGAAATCGGTCAGCTACCGGGATGAATTGCTGAGTTCTAAAACTGCAACGGTAATGCCTTACGCATTTGGTTATGTTACGTTCAGCAACGAATAATAGATAGATCTCTGTTTCAGGATTTTATTTCATCACCTGTTTCACCAATCCCAGCTTTCCGACATAAGGCGGATAACGTAGCGGCACATCCGGCCACGTTACTTTATTGGTTACCGCCTTGAAATGAGTAAAGGTATCAAAGCTGAATTTACCATGATATGCACCTACGCCGCTGTTGCCTACGCCGCCGAATGGCAACTCGGGATTCACAAAGTGAGAGATGGTGTCATTCACACAGCCTCCGCCAAACTGAATTGTATTCAGGCATTTTTGCTGGTTTGCATAATTGTTGGAAAAGATATAGAACGCCAGCGGTTTCTCAAATTGTTTGACAACAGAGATGGCTTCCTCAATGGAATGGATGGTCAGTACCGGCAGGATAGGCCCGAAAATCTCGTCGTTCATCAGCGGATGTTCAAGGCTGTCAATTTCTATCAGGGTAGGCGCGATATACCGTGTTTCAGCATCTGTTACCCCACCCACGATGACTTCGCCGTCTTTAATCATGGAAGACAGCCGCTGGAAATGCCGGTCGTTAATGATACGCGGATAATCAGCGCTGTCCTGAGGATTGCTGCCGTAAAATGTTGTCACACTTTTTGCAAATGCTTTGTAGAATTTATCTTTTACCTCTTCGTGGAGCAACAGGTAATCCGGTGCCACACAGGTTTGTCCGCCGTTCAAAAATTTGCCCCAGGCAATGCGTCTGGCCGCCACTTCAATATCGACCTGTTTGTCAACGATGCATGGACTCTTTCCTCCCAGCTCCAGCGTGGCAGGGGTTAAATATTCAGCTGCAGCCCGTGCGATGGTTTTGCCGATTTCAACGCCGCCGGTGAAGAAAATATAATCATACCGATGCGACAACATTTCCTGGTTATCGGAATGTTCGTCCAGTACGGCTATGTAATTTTCATTGAAGGTGTCTTCGATGATTTTTTTGATGATATGATAGGTATTGATGGCAGCGCGAGGCGGCTTGATAACACAAGTATTGCCAGCCGCAATGGCGCCCACCACAGGAGCCAGTGTAAGCTGGAACGGATAATTCCATGCACCAATGACAAGAGTCACTCCGTATGGTTCAGGATAGATATAATTGCGTGAAGGAAAATTGGCAATCGTATCTTTTACCAACTGGGGTGTAGCCCATTTTTTAATGTGTTTGAGCATGAGGGTAATTTCTTCATACACGATGCCGATTTCGGTGGCGAACGTTTCAAACTGAGATTTCTTAAAGTCAGCATTCAGCGCCGCATAAATAGCTTCTTCCTGTTGCTGGATAGCCTTCCTGAATTTTTTCAATTGCTCAATACGGAACGCTATATCACGTGTCACATTGCTTTCAAAGAAGTCCCGCTGTTTTTGTATAACAGCAGATATATTGGAAGTTGTTTTTGTCGTTGCCATAAAAATTTCTTTTATTGTTTTATTATTTCACCTTGCTTTTTTTCTCCGGTACACGCTCATGCTGCGGCCTTCCTTCAAAACTGCTCATGGAATCGTATACACCTAACCAGCCGGCTACCTTGTCGAATACGCGGGTAGGGAAAACGCCTTTCAGGAACGGTACAATATTCACATTTTCCGGCATCATTAAAATATGCTCATTGCTTTTAACGGCTTTAATTGTTCTGTTAGTCACGTCTTCCGGTTGCAATAACGGAAATAATAAAGGTGCCTTCACGCCTTTGAACATACCGGTATCAATATAGCTGGGGCAAACTGTTGTAACGTGCAGATCTTTGCCTTCCATTTCCAGCTCCATGCGTAAACTCTCACTCCAGCCCAGTACCGCCCATTTGCTGGAAGCATATACCGAACCATTTGGCAGGGGAATTAATCCGGATGCGGATGCGATATTGACGATGTGCCCTTTGCGCTGTTTAATCATATCCTGGATAAAAACACGTGTTACATTCATCACCCCGCTGACGTTGATGTTCAGTGTTTTTTCAATATCTTTAGCAGAATGTTCCCAAAATGATTTCTTACCTGCTACAATACCGGCATTGTTGAACAGAATGTCAATATTGCCTATCTCGAGCAGCACTTCCGTAGCCGATTTTTCTATATCGTCAGTGCTGGATACATCCACTACAAATGTGTGGACATTTTTATATCCTTTGGAGGAAAACTCCCTGGCCGTTTTGTGGAGGTTGTCTTCATTGATATCCCAGATGATGAGATTGGCAGCCCCTTCCTGCAGGCATTTTAAACCCATTAATTTCCCTATTCCGTTTGCGCCGCCCGTCACTAAAACGTTGGCTCCTCTGATTTGTGACATAATAATTGTTTTAGAACCTTAAAATTAAAAGAAATCCCTCATTTATCTTGGAATTAAACTATTTAATTTATCTATTGTTTAGCATTAATAATGAGAGTCGGTATTATTGGTTCCGGAATAGCCGGATTGGCTGCTGCTATAAGAATGGCAGTTCGCGGGTATGAAGTTCATGTCTTTGAAGCCAACAGCTATCCGGGCGGAAAGCTTTGTGAGATTCAGGTCGGCGATTATCGCTTTGATGCCGGCCCGAGTCTCTTTACCATGCCGGAATATTTTGAGGATTTATTTGCCTTGGCGGGGAAGAAGTTCTCTGATTATTGTCCATACAAGAAGTTAGATACCATCACCCATTATTTCTATCTGGACGGCACCCGTTTTAAAACGTATGCCGACAGGAATCAATCGGCGGTGCAAATGCAGGAAAACCTCGGTGTGCCGAAAAAAAAGGTCTTGGAGCATCTAGACAGAAGCAAAAAAATTTTCGAGTTAACAGCAGACACGTTCCTGCATCGCTCCATACATACGCTCCAGAATATATCAGCCCTTGAGTTATTAAAATTGGGAGCGCAGGTTGGTACACTGGATTTGTTTAACACGATGCACGAAACGAATGAGAAAAAACTGAGGAACGAAAAAGCCGTGCAGTATTTTGACCGCTTTGCCACATACAATGGTTCCAATCCGTACGAAGCGCCGGGCACTTTGAATATCATCCCGCACCTGGAGCATCATCTGGGTGCGTATTTTCCGGAAAAAGGCATGGTGTCGATTTCACGCTCCTGTTATGAACTGGCTAAAGAATTGGGTGTGTATTTCCATTTTAATACGATTGTAAAAGAAATCACGGTGGAAAAAGGTAAAGCCACCGGGGTGCGCTACAATTCTGTGGAGCGCAAAGACAACCAACATATCGATACCTCGGAGGTGCAATTCATGCCGCTGGATGCGGCCATCAGCAATATGGATGTGGCCTACACCTACCGCAAATTAATGCCCGGACAAAAACATCCGGAAAAAACCCTGAACCAGCCGAGGGCTTTGTCAGCGATGGTGTTTTACCTGGGTGTCAAAAAAGAATTTCCGGAACTGGGATTGCACAACATCTTTTTCAGCAAAAAATACAAAGACGAGTTTGATGCGTTTTTCGGGCGGCAAACCATGGCCGATGATCTGACCATTTACGTCAATATTTCTTCAAAATATGTGAAATCGGATGCCCCTGCGGGGTGCGAGAACTGGTTTGTGATGGTGAATACGCCGCCGCATACCGGTCAGGATTGGGATGCCCTGATTGCCAGAACCCGTAAGAACGTCATTCAGAAATTAAGTGCTGTCCTTGGTGCAGATGTTGAGTCATTGATTGAAGCAGAAGACATTCTCGAACCACGCATTATTGAGACCAGAAATCTCTCCTGGCAAGGTTCGTTGTACGGCAACAGCTCGAACAATAAATTTTCTGCCTTTTTACGCCATGCTAATTTTAGCAGTTCCATCAAAGGTGTGTATTTTTGCGGTGGCAGCGTGCATCCCGGCGGCGGTATTCCGTTGAGTGTGCTTTCCGCCAAAATTGTAGACGACCTGATGCATGGCTAACAAGCGTTTTTATATCATTGCCTTCAACCTGATTATCATCTACATAGTCGGCGTCTGCGGGATCGCTTTCACCGATATGGAACACCGTGCCTTGTTTTTAAAACTAACCCCGCTGAATTTATTCATCACCACAGCCGCCGCTTTGTGGCTGCATCCCGCCTGGAACGGGAAAGGAATCCTTTCTTCCTGCATGATTTTTTTAGCGGGCTTTTTCATAGAAGTGTTAGGAGTAAAAACAGGAAACATATTTGGGGTATACTGGTACGGCAGTACCCTCGGCTGGAAAGTGATGGAAGTACCCGTGATGATTGGCGTCAACTGGTTCTTGCTGGTTTACCTGATCACCGTTTCCCTTCAAAAAATCAAGAGTTTGCCGCTTTTTTCCGCTGTGGCTGCCGGTGTGATGACCTTGCTGGATTATTTTATCGAACCGGTGGCGATCCGACTGGATTTCTGGCATTGGCAGAATGAGTTTATTCCGGCACAAAACTTCTTCGCCTGGTATGTAATCTCTTTTTTCCTTTTCTTCTTTTACAGAAGGGTTAACAAGCCGGTACACAACCCCCTGGCTCCCTTTGTATTGGCCATTCAATTTTTGTTTTTCGCTGTCCTCAATTTATTGCTGTAAGTTTAAACAAACAGGGTCCTGTTTTGTTAAAACGTACAATTGCATATGTACATCAAGAATCAATGGTACCTGGCTTGTCTGCTGGAAGAGTTAAACGAGCACAATCCGCTTAAGAAAAAGATGTGCGGGGAGGAAATCGTGATCTATAAAACAGCCTCCGGTAAGATTGGTGTTATCGAAGACCGGTGCTGCCATCGCAATGTCAATCTTTCCCTGGGCTATGTGCAGGGTGAGCATCTTAAATGCGGTTATCACGGATGGGAGTACAATTGCGAAGGCAAGTGCGTGCTGATCCCGTCTCTGTCAGGAGATGAGCGCATTCCGGCATCTGCCAGGGTGAAGAAATATACGGTGGAGGTGAAACACAAATCTATCTGGGTATGGATCGGCGAGGATGAATTGATAGACATGTCGTTGATTCCTCCGATGCCGGAGATGGACGAATATTCGATGGTATACAATTATCACAGCATTAATGCCGACCTGCAGTTGGTGGCGGAAAGCCTTTTTGACGCCTACCACATCAGCCACGTCCACCGCAATTCCATCAAAGGGATGATGGGCGCTCTCCACACCGAACGCATCGACTTTAACCTGCAGATGACAGATCACTCGATAGTGGGCAACTATTATCGTGATAATGACCGCAGCTTCTTTGAGAAATATTATTTCGGATTCAATAAAAAAGTGGAAACGCATTTTGGTTTCTGGTTCCCTAATGTTTCCAAACTGGACATACGATTTAAGAACCGACACATGGTCATTTACGAGCATTTCTACCAGATTGATGAGGAGCAAGTGATGATGTGCCAGATAACCTTGTGGAGGAATATTATGGGATTCCTGCCATTGCCTTTTGCGAAAAAATTCATGCTCAATAAATCCGTTAAAATCGTACGGGAGGATATTGATTTCCTGGAAAACAATAAACGTATCAAAAAAGAATTCGGCAAGAGCGATTTACTGATCAAGTCTGATGAAGTAACGTTTGAGTTTATGAAATTATGGAAACGCAAAACAAATAGTTAGCGTTTTTTGCGGAGAACGGAATAATCGCCTTGCTGGGCAGGTTACTTCGCTTCATTGCATGACGCTCGTAATGACGGATAAGATGAGAAACTGGTTACGAAAAAAGATAAAATCAAGACTTAAAGACTATAAAGTCCCTATCAATACAGTGGATACTGCGCTGCCAAGGCAACTTGCCGTAAAGAAGAAAGTAGCGATTGTGGGCGGCGGCATTGCCGGATTGAGCACAGCAGCCAATTTATCCGAACGCGGATTTGAGGTGACACTTTTTGAGAAAAATGAATACCTGGGCGGCAAACTTGGTTCCTGGACGTTTGAAAGCAAAGGGGAAATACTAAGGGCAGAGCATGGTTTTCATGCCTTCTTTCGTCAGTATTACAACCTGCGGAATTTCATGCGGAAGTTGAATATCTACCGCCACCTGACTCCAATCGATGATTACATCATTTTCTATCAAAACGGCAAACAGCAGGGATTTGCGGGCATTGACAACACACCGGGACTAAATATTATTGACTTGCGCAAAAAAGGGGTGCTGAATTTCTGGACCTTCATCAATCCCATGTCGATATCGTTTTTAAAGTTGCTGCGCTATCATCCGCAAAAAACATTAGAACAGTATGACGGCGTTAGTTTTGAGCAGTTTGCCCAACAAACCAATATGCCGAAACACATGCGTCTGGTGTTTAACAGTTTTGCCCGTGCCTTTTTTGCAGAGCCGCATAAGATGAGTCTGGCAGAATTGATCAAAGGGTTTCATTTCTATTTTTTGAGCAACGATGACGGCCTGATCTACGATGTACTGAATGATGATTTCGAACATACCTTTTTGCATCCCGTTGAACAATTTATACGACAGCACGGAGGGGTGATTCGCCGGAACACGCCGGTAGATAATCTGATTTACCAAGACCAACAATTTACTGTGAACGGTGAGCAGTATGACTATTGCGTGTTGAGCCTCGATGCGAAACACGTAAAACCCTTGTTACAGCATTCGGAAGGATTGGAAGCCTATCCAACGTTAAAGCAGCAAATCAACGCATTGAATTGCACGGACCGTTATGCGGTGCTGCGCATCTGGACGGATCGTTTCGAAGCGAATAAAAAATTACCGTTCTTTATCTTCACAGACCGGTTAAAATGTCTGGACAGTGTGACTTTTTATCATAAGATGGAAAAAGAATCGGTGGTATGGAGTGAAAAGAATAAGGGGGGAATCTTTGAGTTGCATTCGTATTCGTTGCCGGATGATGTAAAAGAGGACGGGCAGGTCAAACAGCAGCTGCTGGATGAATTTTATCACTATTTTCCGGAGCTGAAAGGACTGGAGATAAAGCATGATTATTTCCAGCACAGAGATGATTTTCCGGCGTTTCATTTGAATCAGCATAAACAACGGCCAACCGTAAGCACCGAGGTGCCGAATTTATTTCTGGCGGGCGACTGGGTGAAATTACCGGTTCCGTCGATGCTCATGGAAGCAGCGTATACAAGCGGCTCCATGGCAGCCAACTATATCTTCCAGCAAGAAGGGTTGCAGGAAAACTTACTGGAGAGTGTGCATAGTTATGGTTTGTTGGCTTCCCGGTAATTATTCTTTATCCCATGTTTCGATAAAGTGTATCATTACTTTCTTTGTCGCTTCCAGTGCTTCGGGATTGATACAGTCGACAGTGTCTAATCGCGTGTGATAACAGGGATCCAGGTTGCCGGAGTCCATCCCGATGATGGTAGCTACCGGAAGGCCGTTCATGTGAAAGGCAGAACCATCCGAAGCTCCTACGCCGACCGGCAGTTTCTTGTATTTGACACCCATAGCTTCGAACGACCGCTGTATACGCTTGATAAATGCCTTCTTGTAAAAGACGAGCGTATTGAGTTCAGCGGTAACGATCGTGAGATGTTCCAGATCTTTGATGGTATCGATATTCAGTAAGAACGCATTTTCTTTCAGCAGTTGTTCCTTGTGTTGTTGTGCATAAGCCCAAGCACCCCGCAATCCTGCCTCTTCGGCGCCAAAGCTAATCACGCGTACGCGCGTGTGCTGGAGACGGTTGGCGGAAAATACTTTGGCGGCCTCTACGGCCATAGCAACGCCTGTCAGGTTATCGCTGGCACCGTCCACCACCTTGTTGCCATGCATATTGAAGAATACAACCAGCATAGGAGTGAGCAATACAAATAGCAGCCAGATGTGATAGAACCACCAGACATGTATAAATAAGTGGAGCAATGCATAGATACCCAGGAAGGAAATAACAAATCCTGATAATACGGTCAGTGCTGCGCCCTTTTGTTTAAGTTTGTACCACCACTTAAATTCTTTTACGCTGTCGATATGACCGGCCACGATGATTGTGCGTTTCGCCTCCTGCAAAGGTTCTATGTCGCCGATAACGTTCCAGGAAGGTTTATTGGGGAATAGTTTATCGACGATGAAATGGCGGTACATGACGAAGTGGAGCAGAAACAGCACGGTATTCATGATGCCCAGTATGGCGGCTACTGGAATATTGATCCTGAGGAGTACAAGAACAGCCACATAGGCCAGCGAGAAAATCTTCAGAGACTGAAAATGTGATTCCAGCGCAGAATGAAACTCTTCTACTGCGACCTTATCACAGTATTCATTCAGTATGCCTGCCGTGAAGTATTGCGCATTCTTTTCCTGTTCACTGCCAAAGTAGCGTCCGCCGAAGCGGGTGACGATGTCCTGAATATAGTTTAGCATACCTGAATATAGTAAAAATGTTGGTAGCTAAAAAATCTTATGCGATGTTAAAGTGCCGGGAGTGACTGTGAGATTTGAAAAATAAGCTGTAATATAGTATTGGCTTATAGCCATATCGTTCATTAAAAGTTCACTGTATGATGAAATCGTATGTTTCAGATACTGCGGCAACATGGAAATCACTATGGGCATCCCAGCTCTTTCGAAGGCAGTTTGCGGCTACAGTGCTGGTGTTTGCACTGGTGATCTATTATTCATCCCTGTACCTGAGCATCATGGAGGTGCGAAAGGGCACTCAATTGCTCGATCCATTCCTGAACCGCATGCCGCCGCATGAACATTCCCTTCCTATTTTTTGTATCGTACATTCCTCTTTACTCATTTCTCTGATATTAATTCTGCTGCATCCAAAGGCATTACTCAAAGCCCTGCAGGGTGTTTCGTTATTACTGATATTGCGCACCATCACCGTTTATGCCGTTCCGTTAGAGCCGCCATCCGGAATGATTTATCTGCAGGACCCGATTACCGGCTTTTTTCTGAATAATGTGAATGTGGTGACAAAAGATTTATTTTTTTCCGGGCATGTTTCCGTTATGTGCCTGTTGATATACTTTTCTCCGAATCGACACTGGAGGATTTATCTGACCTTTGCGACTCCGGTATTGGCATTGCTCATTATGTGGCAACATGTGCACTATTCGGTTGATGTCATGGCGGCGCCTTTCTTCGCTCTTTTTTGCGGTAAGGTAATTGATAAACTGAATGAACGCTGGGCGTTTGGAGTGGACAATATTGAATTAAGCAGGGTTAAGAATTAATTCATGGAACCAATGAGGTGTTATTTTCCTGCGCCTGCAATGAATTCTGTTGCTGTTCCAAATCAAAGAGACATTCGTAGGTCGCATTTCTCAGCGCCACTTCTCGGGGGTCATTGGCGATATGTGTGCCCATTTTATTCATCACGTAAGCATAAGCCACCTTCTTTTCCGGGTCGGCAAAACCACCGGAACCGCCGGCGCCAAAAGAGCCGTAACTGCGGTAATTGACGCCGAAGTTCTGAAACTCAGACGGTTTGGCAAACCCCAGTGAAAACGGAATATCCACGTGTAACACCAGATCCGTTTTGCCCTTTTTGGGGTGGATGGGCGCTGCTTCCAAAAGAGAAAGTGTTTCTGCGCGGAGGCCTAAGTTTTTTCCGCCTAATGCGAATTCATTGTACGTTTGTGCTATCGAGCGGGCATTCCCGAAACCATGTGCGGAGCCGTTCGGTATCTCCAGAAATTTGCGTTTATTGAAATTATTCAGGTTCAACGCGTGTGGAGGATTTAAGAGGGACTTGTAGAAATAGGAAAATGGATTTAAGATACCTTTCATAATTTTTCCTAAATCGGCGCTGCCGATACCGGACAATGCTTCCTGCGGAAGAAACGGTACTATACGCGCTAAGCGGTGGTGCGGAAAATTCTTTGGCAGACCTATATGGAAGTCAACCTGCAACGCTTCTCCGACCTCATCTCTGAAAAAAATATGCAGTGGCCGCTTATACGGATCTACTCTTTTGCAAATTTCATTCTGGTACATCGCAATCGTCCAGGCGTGATAACCTTTCTTTTCGCCGGGTGTCCAGTATGGCTTTTGTTTGGCCAGCCTGTTCGAGAGGCGTTCCTCATCATTCAATACATCAAACGAGAGAGTTTTGTCGTTCGTAAATAAGCCGGCCTGATGGGCCAGCAGTTGGCGGATGGTAATATCCTCTTTGCCGTTGAATGCAAACTCCGGCCAGTAGGTGGCAACCTTTTCGTCATAATCTACGAGGCCTTTGGAGTGCAACAACGCGAAAGCCAGTGATGACAATCCTTTGGTGGTGGAAAATACAATGGATACTGTATCTTCTTCCCAGAGTTCTGTTTTTTCTTTATTTTTAAAACCACCCCACAAGTCCACCACCTTTTCTCCGTTGTGATAGATACAGCACGAGGCGCCGATTTCTTTTCGGTTTTCAAAATTTTCCTCGAAGGCGGTTTTTACTTTCTCAAAACCGGGTTTTACATAACCATAAACAGGCGTTGACATACTTCATTATTTGGACACAAAAGATACAGAATTATTTCCAACTTTTAATGATAGCTTAATCAAATTCCAAATTATAAAGTATGGAAATTCTATAACTTGTAAGTCTGTTTTATATTTCAATCAGTACAATGGGACAAACATTATTTGACAAAATATGGGATGCACATGTAGTGCAGGCCATCGAAAACGGCCCTCAGGTGGTATATATTGACAAACATTTTATTCATGAGGTAACCACTCCTCAGGCTTTCGCCGGACTGGATCAAAAAGGTATCAAAGTGTTTCGCCCGAATCAAACGGTTGCGACTGCTGACCACAATGTGCCAACCAAGAATCAACTGCTGCCCATCAAAGAAGCGCTTTCGAGAAAGCAAGTGGAAACGCTGATCATGAATTGTAAAAACCACAACATAGAATTATACGGACTTGGCCATCCTTCTCAGGGCATCGTGCACGTTATCGGCCCTCAGTTAGGTATTACACAACCGGGTATTACTATTGTGTGTGGCGATTCACATACTTCCACGCACGGAGCATTCGGCGCTATTGCCTTTGGTATCGGCACCTCGGAAGTGGAACAGGTATTGGCTACGCAGTGTATCCTGCAAACCAAGCCTAAAAAAATGCGCATCAATGTGGAAGGTGAATTGGGGATAGGCGTGACTTCCAAAGATATTATTTTGTACATTATTTCCAAGATATCCACCAGTGGTGGCACCGGCTATTTTGTGGAATACGCCGGTTCGGCTATTCGCAGCCTGAGCATGGAGGCACGTATGACCATCTGTAACATGAGTATTGAGATGGGCGCGCGCGGCGGCATTATCGCTCCGGATGAAGTTACGTTCGAATATGTTAAAGACAAACCATTTGCTCCGCAAGATTTTGATATCGCTGTGAAAAAATGGAAGCTGCTTCAGACAGATGCGGATGCCATTTTTGATAAGGAATATACTTTTGATGCAGCCGATATTGAACCGATGATTACCTATGGCACCAATCCGGCAATGGGTATCAAGATATCCGATACGATTCCAACTGCCGTTGATGCGGGCTTGGAAAAAGCGCTCGAATATATGGGTTTCGAAAAGGGCCAGACGATGAAAGACAAGCTCATAGACTATGTCTTTCTGGGAAGTTGCACCAACTCCCGCATGGAAGACCTGCGATTGTTTTGTTCGCTGGTAAGAGGGAAAAAGAAGGCGGATAACGTAACAGTCTGGATTGTTCCCGGAAGCAAACAAGTAGAACAACAGGCGAAGCAGGAAGGACTGGACGTGATCCTGGCAGAAGCCGGTATGGAGTTGCGCGAACCAGGCTGCTCTGCCTGTCTCGGGATGAATGAAGATAAAATTCCGGCAGGTAAATATTGCGTGTCGACTTCCAACCGCAACTTTGAAGGCCGACAAGGGCAAGGGGCACGAACCTTGCTGGCCAGCCCGCTGATGGCAGCAGCAGCAGCCATTACCGGAAAAATTACGGATGTAAGAGAATTAATGTCATCCTGAACGAAGTGAAGGAGCTTGTTATATTTAGAAAGATTGAAAGACTTAGACTCATCTATGAAAAAATTTAAGACAATACAAACCAACTGCGTTCCCTTAAATATGGAAGACGTGGATACAGACCAGATTATACCGGCGCGATTCTTAAAGGCTACCACCCGCGAAGGATTTGGCGATAACCTGTTTCGCGACTGGCGTTACCATGCAGATAACTCTCCCAAAGTGGATTTCGTTTTGAATAACCCGACATATCGCGGTGATATATTGGTAGTGGGTAAAAATTTTGGTTGCGGCTCCTCCCGCGAACATGCCGCCTGGGCTATTTATGATTACGGGTTTCGGGTGGTCGTTTCCTCTTTCTTCGCGGATATTTTTAAGAATAATGCATTAAACAATGGATTGTTACCAGTTGTTGTGTCCCCGGAATTTTTACAAAAAATGTTTACGGCTGTCGGACAAGATCCATCTACCGAAATAAAAGTGGATTTAGAGAGTCAGGAAATTGAAATCCTTAATACCCACGAAAAAGAGTTTTTTGAGATCAATCCGTACAAAAAAACCTGTCTTCTCAACGGCTATGATGATATTGACTACTTACTTAGCCTGAAAGATAAGATTGAGGCATTTGAACAGCGTCATTAGTCATTGGTTTTTCCTATTTTTACAAGGATGAATCTTGACAGTACGCTTCTGCCGGGTAAAAAAGTATACTTTATTTCCGATCTGCATCTCGGTGCACCTGATTCATCTTCTTCACAAGAACGGGAAAAAAAACTGATACAGTTTCTGTCATCTGTAGAAATCGATATGCAAACCTTGTTCTTAGTAGGAGATGTATTTGATTTCTGGTTTGAGTATAAAACGGCAGTTCCTAAAGGTTTCGTGCGTTTTCTGGCTAAATTGGCTCAGTTGTGTGAGCGGGGGATTGATATTCATGTTCTCGTGGGTAACCATGATCTCTGGATGCGGGATTACCTGGAGCATGAAGTTGGCGTTAAAGTGTATCACGACAAAGTGGTTTGGAATACATCCGGAACATCTTTCCTTCTGGCGCATGGCGATGGACTGGGCGCCGGTGACACGAAGTATAAGATTCTTAAGAAAATATTTACCAATAAACTTTGCCAGTGGCTGTTTCGCTGGCTGCATCCGGATATTGGTATAAAAATTGCACAACTTTGGAGCAGGCATACCTATACCGATCCCGCCATAGAAATATTTCATGGGGAAGAGAAGGAGTGGCTGATTCAATACTGTAAAAGAAAACTGACGGAACAGCATTTTGATTATTTCGTCATGGGGCATCGACACCTGCCTATGGAGATACCGCTTAGCGATAAAAGCACCTATATTAACCTGGGAGACTGGATCATCAATTGCAATTATGCCGTTTACGATGGTGAACAGCTGAAACTGAAAAAATATGAAGACTGAAAATAAAAACAGGCTCTCCCTTAAAAATAGATTGTGTTTCAATAAGCATGTATACACGTTTGTCTTCTTTATCCTTTGTTCCTTATCAGTCATCCCCGTATCCTTTTCCGGCACTCCTGTATATTTTACAACGATAGAGAAATCAAAACCCGATGATATTTTCATCAATACAACGAATGACATTTTTCTGTTGAAAAAGGGTATGCTGGAAAGGTATAATTCCGATGGCGTGTTTATACAGAATTATGGAAGTATCTACATCAATGAACATACGGAGATTATCAGTGTAAATGGGTTTAAGACGATTCTCTTTTCTCCAGATTTCGGCAAAATCATTCAGCTCGACAACCGCCTTCGGGAATTGGATGAGATAGATGCCTATAACTTGCAGAATTATATCATTACCTGTATCGGGTCGTCGTATGATAATAATTTCCTGTGGGTATGGGATGCCGCCACGCAGCGGATCGTCAAGATTGATAAAGACCAAAAACCGATCTTTACCAGCAATACCATCTCTTTGTTAGTCGGTAAAAAAATAAATCCGAGACAAATTCTGGAATCAGGCATACTGCTCTATCTGGTTGACAGGCAGAACGGTATTTTTATTTTTGACAATCAGGGAAATTATATCAAAAACATTCCGCTGGAGAATATCCGGAATGTAACGGTCATTGACGGTATCATTTATTATATAAAGGATGATTTTATTTACAGTTACGACAATCTTACCTTTTCAGAAACCCGTTATACGAAAACTCCGGAACTGAAAAACATTCAAATCGGTAAAACGATAATTTGCGGTATCAACAAAGAAGGATTTGCTGAAATCTGGAAGTTCTGATTAAAAGTATTGCGTACTGTTTCTGAAACCTTAATTCATAAATCTGAAATACAGAAATTATCTTAGTCTGTCCATCGATTTTACTAAATTTTCATCACTTTTTATGCTGCCATATGCCAGCATGTTGAAAAGCAAAACAAACAGCGGAAGAATGGCTCCTATTCCAAATATGTAATTTTTCAGTCCGATGTGCTGTGTAACACCGAAGATAAATAATCCAATGACAACTAAGGAAAGCAGGATATTTACTAAAACCACCTTCATCTGCGTTTTCCTGTTTTTAAATAGAAAGATGGAGAAGATACTGATGGCGGCGACAATGACAGAGGAAATCATAATCGGAGTGACTTGTTTAATCGCCCAGGTTTCCGCACCTCCTTCAGGAGTTTTGATTTGTCCGAACGGAACAAAAATAAAGGCGACACATGCCAGCGCGGCCAGTATAAGATAAATGGTTTGAACACGTTGTATCATAAGGTAAAATTAGGAGGAATAAACCAAAAGTCAAAAATTAATACTATAAAAATCTTCCTTCCCGTATCTTTATAACATGCGTTATTTTCTGCGACTTTCCTATAACGGCAAAAATTACTGCGGCTGGCAGCGACAGGAGAATGCTGTTTCCGTGCAGGAGGTGCTGGAGCATAATTTGTCCAAAATATTTAATGCACCTATTGAGCTTGTTGGTTGCGGACGCACGGATACAGGGGTTCATGCAAAGGAATATTATGCGCATACAGATACGGATGCAGTCCTTCCTGAAAATTTCATTTACCGGATCAACCGTATGTTGCCGGAAGATATTTCCATCGCTACTATTTTTCAGGTGCCGGATAATCTGCATGCTCGTTTTGATGCAATCAGCAGAACGTACAAATATTTCATTCATTTTGATAAAAATCCATTTCTCGAAGATTTCAGTTTTCAGATACACGAATGGCAGCCGGATATAGAAAAGATGAATCATTGTATACAGCAACTTTTTGGAGAATACGATTTCTCTACATTTGAGAAAAAAGGAAGTGATAATAAAACTTCTGTCTGCAGGCTGGAGGATGCGTATTGGGTGTCAGCAGAAAACGGGCTGGTGTTTACCATCACAGCCAACCGCTTTTTGCGGAATATGGTTCGCCGGATTGTAGCTGCGTTATTAATGGTAGGGTTAGATAAAATGTCTGAACAAGAGTTGGTAGATGCTGTTCTTGCTGTGCAACCATTGGATGTAAAGATTGCCGTTCCGGCAAAAGGTTTGTTTTTGTGGAAGATAACCTACGATTTTAATGAAAACTAAACAGGTAAAAGGCAGCGACTGGGCAACCCTCCGAAGGGTGATACGGCTGGCGTTGCCATTCAGAAGGTTGTTTTTCCTCTCTTTCGCACTGGGGATTTTAGTTTCTATAGTTACCCCTTTGCGTCCTTACCTGATTCAGCTGACAGTAGACGAAAATATTATTGCCCAAAACGGAAGAGGACTGGAATGGATGGGGTTCTTGTTGCTGCTCACGCTGGTAGCCGAGTTTTTGGTCAAGTATCTCTTTGGTTTGTATTCCACCACCTTGGGACAAACCATCATGCTGGATTTACGTACGCGTCTGTTCAACCACGTGCAGACCATGCGACTTCGGTTTTTTGACAAGACACCGGTAGGCATCATCACCACCCGGACAATCAATGACATTGAAGCCATCAATAATATCTTTTCCGAAGGATTAATTACCATAGTTGCGGATGTACTGACACTGGCATTCGTAATAGGATTTATGTTGTTCATCAACTGGAAGCTGGCGTTGGTCTGTCTGACGACGTTCCCTGTTATATTGGTGGCCACGTATATCTTTAAAGAAAAGGTACGTGTGTCGTTCAACGATGTGCGCGAAAAAGTGGCACAGCTCAATGCTTTTGTACAGGAACATATCTCGGGGATGCGCATCGTTCAGATCTTCAACGCGGAAGATCGGGAGTTTCAAAAATTTGATAAGTTGAATCACGAACATTATTCGGCCAATGATAAATCGGTGTTGTATTACTCCATTTTTTTTCCGGTGGTGGAAGTGATTCTGGCGCTGGCCATCTCGCTGCTGATCTGGTATGGCGCCCATCAGGTGATGAATGGTTTTGCCACGGTCGGTGTGTTCACGTCCTTTATTTTATACCTGAACCTTGCCTTTCGTCCGTTGCGCATGCTGGCGGATAAATTCAACACACTGCAAATGGGTGTCATAGCTGCGGAACGCGTATTCCGCTTGTTGGATACCGATGAAAAGATAGAAGACAAAGGAATCTTGTCGCCGGCTGCGATCAAAGGCGACATTACTTTCAGGAATGTATGGTTCGCCTATAACAACGACGATTACGTGCTGAAAAATATTTCTTTCAGTATCAATGCCGGAGAAACACTGGCCATCGTGGGCGCTACGGGGTCCGGCAAATCTTCGATCATTAATATCCTGAACCGTTTTTATGAGATACAACAAGGAGAGATACTGTTGGATGGGATGAATGCTAAAGCATACAAACTTTCTGCTTTGCGCTCGTATATCGGAACGGTATTGCAGGATGTCTTCTTATTTTCCGGTTCTGTAATGGATAATATCACTCTTAAAAATCCCCACATTACCGAAGAACAGGTCATTCAGGCTAGTAAGCTGGTCGGTGCGCATGACTTTATCATGGAGTTGCCGGATGGCTATCAGCACAATGTGATGGAACGTGGGGCGACACTGTCGGTCGGACAGCGGCAGTTGATTTCCTTTATCCGCGCACTGATATTTAATCCGCAGATACTGATCCTGGATGAGGCGACATCAAGCGTTGACACGGAATCTGAGAATCTGATTCAGCATGCCATTGAAACATTGGTGAAAGGCAGGACATCCATTGTGATTGCACATCGTTTATCGACCATTCAAAATGCAGATAAGATCATGGTACTCGACAAAGGCGAGATCAAAGAGATCGACACGCATGAGGAATTACTGAAGAAGGACGATGGTTATTACAAGAAATTGTATGAGATGCAGTTTCAAAATGAATTGTTACTCGACTGATGATTGCTTCTTCGCTTTCAGTTTCTCATAAATGCTGACGTTTAATAATAGCAGCAGCAGACAGTAAATGGTATCTTCCACTGGGATCGTGTACAACCGGATGCCCAGGTTTTCCGTGTTGTCATAGCTTACCACGGGCAGATAAGTCAGTACCCCATTGATCAGAAAGAAAGGGAGTAAGGAAAATAAATACCCAACGTAAAAGCGTCCCAGCCAGGCGGGTTTGGAGATGAATTGCAGATAAGCCATCAGAACTGCTGCGGAGATGAAATTGAAGGCTGTATAAGCCCGCTGGATATTCATTACTGCAATCACTGTAATGATAAAAAGAATAACTCCGTTGATTTTTTGCGCATAATTACCCAGAATATCCCGCTTGATATAGTAGTTGCAACACTCATAAATAAAGATACAGGCGAATGGTACGTACCAGAAGAACATCCATTCTTCTATGGGCAACTCAAAAATTCTCCATCCCAGAATATATTTATCGTTAAAACTCCATATGCCATTTATTGTGAAATTGGAATCCCATGCGACAAAATAGACTGTTGTAACAAGTAACGGAACGGGTAAATATTTCCATTTGCGGAAGAAACTGACCCGTTTGTCGAAACTGAGCAGTAAAGGGCCTGCGAGCGTAAACAGCATCAACGCCAGATATGTATACTTTGCAGGCATGTTGACGGAATCATAATAAATTCATGGAGTTGCGGACCACTGTGTTCATCAATAGCAATGCTTTTCTGCGATCACTCACGCGTATGCGTTCTGCCATGATTTTCTCAATGCTGGCCTGTCTGATCTTTTTGTAGAGATTGAGATAGTATACGTACGCCAGATATACCCCGCGTCGCGCACCCTTTGGCAACAAACGGATACCTTCCAGTGCATTGTCAAAGTCTTTCTGAATATCTTTCAGTATTTCCTGTTTGGTGTATTCGTCAAAACGCGTCAGATCAATGCCGGGAAAGTAAACCCTGCCGCGTTCTTCCAGGTCGCTGTTCATGTCGCGCAGGAAATTGATCTTCTGGAACGCCGCGCCCAGACTTCTGGCATACGGTGAAAGCGATTCATAATATGCTTTATCTCCTTTGGTAAATACCTGCAGACACATTAATCCTACCACCTCTGCTGAACCATAGATGTATTTTTGGTAAAGCGCTTCGCTTTCGTAAGTGGTTTTATGTAAATCCATTTCCATAGAATCCAGAAAGTCGGAGATGAGCTGATGGTCTATCTGATATGTATTTACTGCCTGCTGAAAGGACTGCAGGATGGGGTTCAGGCTGATCCTTTGTTCAATAGCCTTAAATGTTTCTTTTCTGAAATCACCGAGTAATAGTTTCTTGTCAAAATCATGAAACGTGTCTACTATCTCGTCTGCAAATCGGACAAATCCGTATATGCTGTAGATAGGATTCCTGAATTCTTTGTCGAATACGCGAATACCCAACGAGAATGAAGTGGAATACTTTTTTGTGATAAGTTCGCTGCATCTGTTGCAACTATGTTGGTATAATTCAAAGCTGTTCATCTTGCAATATTCTTTCTGTGACTAATTTAGATCCGATGACTACGATAGGTAAGCCGGTTCCGGGCACAGTGCTTGCTCCTACGTAATATAAATTATTGAATTCTTCGTCTTTATTGTTCGGGCGCATGGCAGCAACCTGATTCAATCCGTGAGCTAATCCCAAACCGGAACCTCTGTACAGGTTAAACATTCGCTCCCAGTCATCCGGCGCATATATCGTTTGCGTTACTCTGTTTCCAATGAGGTCGAAATCGATGCGTTCGCTCATATCTTTCAGTATGGTATCAGCCAGTTGCTCCCGGTCGCTCCAGTCATTTTTGTAGCGACGATCCGGCACCGGACACAAAATGAACAGGTTCTCGCATCCTTCCGGTGCGCAATCTGGATTGGATTTAGAAGAAACGTTTACGTAGTAATAAGGTTTTTCCGGATTGACAGAAAGTTTGAAAATACTGTCAGCATATTGCTTGAAATTGCTACCCAGGAAATAATTGTGGTGATGCAATTGGTCAATTTTTCCTTTTACGCCCAGATAAATGGTGAAGGGGGCAAGCGTCCAGTGCTTTTTATCTAATTTCTGCTCGGAAAATTTCTCCCGCTTCAATACTTTTCCGCGGAAAGCAGCAGCATCCGCATTGCAGATATAGATGTCCGCTGTCCATAGTTTACCGGTAGTATCTTTAAAGGCGGTGATTTTTCCGTTTTGATATTCTACGGAATTGATTTCTGTGTTGAAGTGGAATCTAACACCCCGTTGTTCCAGTATTTTCTGTATCTCCTCTACGATGCGATACATGCCGCCTTTGATGTTCCAATAGCCATCGTGTTTAAGTTCCGTGTAGTTTAATAAGTTGTAAACCGCCGGAGTGTCAAAAGGAGTGGAGCCTAAGAAAAATGCCACTAATGAAAATATTACTTTCACATGTTCCGAATCGAAATGGCGTTCCAGTTCCGTCCACATAGAACGGAACAGTAATGGCGAATGCTTTTTGGGAACCATCAGTAATGCCAGTGCATATTGGAACAGATTGTCATAATTTCGTTTTACAATGACGTGCTCTGTGTCGTGAAAGACTTCTCCGGCTCTTTTTAAGTACTTCTCTGCTTTTTGCTGGAAATTCGGTTCAATATCCGCGAACTCCTGTGCCAGCTTGTTCAGTTCTTTATAAATGTGATACGGCTCTTTCTTGCCGGCAAAATAAACGGAATAGACTGGATTCAATTCGTTCATCTGCAGTGGATTTGGAATGTTGCAGTAGTTGAATAATTCAGTGAACTCATAACTCATACTGAAAAAGGAAGGGCCAATGTCAAAGGTGAATCCATCTCTCTTCAACTGATTTAACCTGCCACCCGCCTGATGGTACTTTTCAATAACCTCTACCTCATATCCATGGGTTGTTAACCGGAGCGCAGTTGCCAAACTACCCAGGCCTGATCCGATAATGATAACTTTCTTTTTCTTTGCCACAACGAATGTATTAAAACAATAACATTGCGGTTGTTATTTTGTTTAAATAACTTTTAAAAATGTTAAACAAAATAATAAACAAATTGATTTTCAGGACTGTTTAGTCAACACCCAGTAAGTCAGCATAAGGTGAATGCCGGTAAGAACGCTCATTGTCGGATTGTGTGAAGAAGCCATCTTTGTAGACGATAGTACTGATTAATTGTGAAAGTCTTTTCTCAAAACTTAACAGCAACTCAATCGGAATCGGAGCCGCATCATTCAGATACGAAATGCCGTCCTTCATTTTTTTTGCATGATGATAGCCTACATAAATTTCACGACAATCAAATAATTTGTAATACATGAGGGCATACATTAGCCCCTGAAAGGCGACACTGTAATCTTTCTTGTCAAAAACGAATAGCAAGTCAATAAATGTATCTGTTGCTTCCTGGTTTTGCACATCCGGGAATTGGGGAAGTTCAATATGTCCGGTTTTATAATCGATAATGCGTACGGCGCCGTCTTGCAATTTATCAATTCTGTCAAAAGTTCCCTGAAGTGTGGCAAAAGTGCCGTCTTCCAGCTGAAGTTTATCCCAAATGAATTTTTCTTCGGTATGTAAGATATAAAGAGAGTCGGTGTCACTGTCGTTCTCTATTATTTTCTGGGCAATGCGTTCTATTATCTTAAGTTGCAGTTTGTTGCTGCCCTGTGTGATCTCCTTCGGAAGTTGTAACGCCTCTGCTGCTTCCTTTAGCCGTTGTCTGATTGTATCCGCTTGTGATAACGGTTTTATTTCAGCAGCAGTTAGTGTTTTTTTCAACAGCGGCTGATAGGTCAGTTCTAAAACTTTATGCAATATCAGCCCAAAAACGGCGGCATCAATATCCTCTTTGAGTTCTTCGGGTTCTTCAATACCAGCAATATACCTTAGGTAAAACTGGACAGGACATTTGATATAAATTTTCAGGGAAGAAGGAGAAAATTTCCGTTCACGCAATGACGCAATCATCTCTGCCGTCTTTCGTATTTGTATCAGGCTTGACGGAGTATCTATTTCAGAAGTGTCTTCTGCCAATATCACAATATGTTCGCTGATATGGTTTTGCGGAGTGTTCAGGTCATGCTCAAGCTGCCGGATGAAGCGGCTTTTTTCACTGGAGTTGTCACCCAGTTGGTTGTTGTAGAGCAGGTGAATATGTTTTGCTCTTTTGAGCAGCCTGTAGAAATGATATGCGTTGATGCCATCGAATTGCTCAAACGTAGGCAGCCCGAATCCTTTTCGCAAATTATAGGGGATAAAAGAATTAGTTTTATTGGTACCCGGCAGATGGTCGTCGTTGAGGGATAATATATATAATTGATCGAAGTCTATGATTCGCGTTTCGAGGAATCCCATGACTTGTATATGTTTCTTTCCTGTCGGCTTTTCAAACGGTACCTTTGCTCCGGCAATAAATTGTTTTACAAATCCCGGTAACGCTTTCCGGTCTAAGGTAATGGTGTTTTCTTCCAGTAAATTCTGCAGGGACAGCAGGCCATCCATGATGCATTCTTTCACCGGCGAGAAATAAGGGTCCTTTACCTGTAGGGAGTCGATAATATTAAGGATGATGTTTATTATATCAACCGTTTCGCCGGCATCTTGGAAGAAATAAGTCGGTAAAAACCCGGCGACAATATCTTGTGGCATATACGGAACAAAAAAAGGCAAAATGGATTCCAGTTTGTCTTTTTCGTTGATTTCCTTTTTAAGATACGGGTGACGTATCAGATGGCTGATGTCTTTGTGGTAGTAGTCCTTTTGTTTTTCCTGTATCCTGGCATTGCAGAAAAATCCAAGCAATGCCTGCAGATAGACATACAGTTCACTCTGTACTACCGGATAGCCCATGGTGATGTTGATATCCTGGGCATCGACAACCTGTAACAATGGTGTCAGCAGGTTTTCGTCACACAGAATGATGGCGGTTGTTGTATGGTCCTGTGGTTCATTGGTCAATTGCTGTGCCACATATTGTGTCTGCCCCACATCGGATGAGATGCCGGTAACCTCAATATGTTTATCGTGATTAAGCAGGCTGTCCATCAACCAGTGATGTTTCTTGCCAGAAAATATTTTTTTATAATACCGTAAAAAGTTACCCGCCTCATGCAAGGTGTTTTGCATAAAATGCGCATCCGCGTCCCACCAGAATTCACTTTCGTAATGCTGTTCTATCAGTTTAAAAATTTCTTCTTCGCAGACGGAAAGTGCATTGAATCCGCACAATATCAGTTTCTGATACGGAAGGATTAATGATCCGGTTTTCAGGCCCTCGTACACTTCTCTGTAAGCCATTCCCTCATAAGCGAAATTGGAGGAAGAGAGTTTCTGCTGAAAGGCAATATACATTTCACCCAGCAGGCTCCAGGTCTTTATGAATTCCTGCTGATAGATGGCGGATTTGGGATTGTCTTTTGAGCCGGTGGTGCGGATAAATTGTTCTATATATTTTCGCATTTCTTCTGAAATGGAAAAAGTATCCTCTATTGATTTTTGCGCTTTCAGCAATGAAAATAATTCTGCAGCATTTATCAGATATTTATCACATTCATCAAAATCTTTCAGGATAAGTTTCCCCCATGGTAAAAATTTTTCCAGAGGCTGGTGTGTTTGAGTCAGCTCATTTTGTACCCGATAAAGTGTTATGATAAGATGCCAGTCGTCTTTAAGGATGGAGCGGGAGTGTTCCCAGATAAATTCCTGTATAGTAACTGTCTTTGGAAGGATAAAGTTTTCTTCAGGAAATTTTTGCAACAGGAAATCCTTGAAATAAAGAGCCGCTCTTTTGGTGGGGAAAATGTAGCACGAATGATAAAGGTACGGCAAATTTTCTTTCGTAACTGATTCGGCGATATTCTTTAAAAAAGCATCCACAAGGCTAAGATACAAAATCTATATTTTATAGGCAGTTCCCAAATCGTGTTCACAAATCGTTCACACAATAACCTTGTATAAAACTTAGTAAAGTACTCAAAAGACGTATTCGGAAGATATAAACCACATAACATTCAACCTGCCTTTACGCCGGGGTGATATGTATGCTATTATTTTGCAGTATCAAATCAGACACACAAATGAAAGTATTTAAACACACAGTAACGGCAATCATAGCATTGCTCCCTTTCCTCGGTTTTACGCAAACCGGAAAGATTTCAGGAATCATTATAGATAAAATAACGCAGGAAACTTTAATTGGCGTAAATGTTTCTGTGGAAGGTTCTCTATCTGGAGCCACTTCCGACGTGGACGGTAAATTTGAGATTGCAGATTTAACCCCCGGCATCTATAAACTTATTTTTTCCTATATCGGCTATGCGAATAAGAATATAGGGAATATAGAAGTAGTGGCAGACAAAACAATAACGCTAAATGTAAGTTTGGATGTGGCTGCCAATGAACTGGCGGAAGTTCAGGTAATGGATTTTAAGAAAACAAATACCGAAACAGCCGTATTGCTGGAAATGAAGAACGCGAATCAGATTGCCAGCGGCATTTCTTCACAACAGATAGGAAAAACCACCGACCGTGATGCGGCGCAGGTGGTGAAAAGGATTCCCGGTGTACTGGTTTCCGGAAACTTTATTAATATCCGTGGATTGAATCAGCGGTATAATAATGTTTTATTGCACAATGCCATTGCGCCAAGCGTGGAAACGGATATCAAATCCTTCTCTTTCGATATCATTCCCAGTTCACAATTAGACAGAATTATTATTCTGAAGAGCCCTTCAGCAGATGTGCCCGGTGATTTTGCGGGAGGGATGGTAAAAATATATACCAAGAGTTTGCCGGATAGCAACTTTTATCAGATAGGTTATTCCACCACCATCCGGACGGGCACTACGTTCAAACCTTTTTATCAGCAAAAGACAGGAGCAGGATTTTATGCGGGTATAGATAATTATAGCCACTTGCCAAAATCTTTTCCTTCTTCTCTGGTTGATGCAGACGGGGATGTATTGCAGGCTGCCGGCAGAAGTTTGAATAACGACTGGACGGCAAAGAAAACAGCCTCCATTCCGGATCAGAGAATTTCATTTACAAAAGGTACTCGTTTGCAGTCCAAAAAAGGTATCATCGGAAATATTACGGCTATCAACTATTCACTTACAAGACAAACAAATGCGGTTGAAAGAGCAGATTTTGAGGATTATAATTTTGTGGAAAATAAACCAACATACAGATATAAATATCTGGACATGCAATACAATCAGGCCGTAAAAATCGGATTGTTACACAATTGGTCATTTAATCTTCCAAAAATATTCCTGCAGTTCCAGAATCTGTTGAATATAAACTCCGCTTCCCAGTATGTACACAGAACCGGACAGGATTATTCCAATGGTGTAAATGCGGATAACGGTTCTTTCAATCAGTTATATAAAGGGATTTACAGCACACAGATTACCGCAAAACAGGATATCAAAAAAGATATTTCTTTCATAGACTGGATGGTAGGATATAATTACTCTTACAGAAACCAGCCTGACTACAGGATATTCGCGCAAGATGTGGACACAGCGACCGGCAAAACGAGTCTGAGAATTCAAACCGGTTCGGCTACGCCCGAAGTATTGGGAAGGTTTTTCTCGAACATGAAAGAAAATGATGCGACGGCATCATTTGTTTACAACCATAGATTTATAGCATCAAAACACAATATTATCTCTACACTTTCTTCCGGTGTCTTTGCAGATTATAAGAACAGATCATTCAATGCCCGTAATATGGGTTTTATTGTCTCTAACATTTCACTGTTTGATGTTTCCCTCCGTGATAAAAGTATACAAGAGTTGTTCCTGCCTGAAAATATCAACAATACCACTGGGATAAAACTGGACGAGCAGACTAATAAGAGCGACTCCTACACGGCGGACAATCTGCAGACAGCGGCATTTGTGAAATACGAAGTGGCGATTAACAGCAAACTGAGAATGGATATGGGATTACGTTATGAATATAATCTCCAGAAACTGAATTCGTTTACATTTACAAACGATCCAATAAATGTAAAAAAACCGCAGCATGCTATCCTTCCATCTGTCAATATTGGTTATAACATTACAAAAAAGATGATTATCCGTGCGGCGTATGGTATGAGTACAAATCGACCGGAATTCAGGGAGATTGCACCGTTTGGTTACTATGATTTTAACATCAGTTATGTGATAAAAGGAAATCCGAATCTTAAGAATTGCATGATTCACAATGTAGATTTGAAATGGGAGTATTATCCAACAAACGGTGAAGTGATAAACGTTTCCGCATTTTACAAACGATTTAATAATCCGATAGAGATGTTTACCAGAGACCTGGGTAACAGGACATTCTCATTCCAGAATGCAAAAAATGCCGATGTCTTCGGATTTGAGTTTGAAGCCAGAAAAAATTTCACAAGAGCGAATAATTTCTTGAAAGATTTTGGTGTGGTGGCAAACGCGAGTTACATTTTCAGCAGAGTGCACTTAGATTCTGCACAAGCAATAGGGCAGTCGAATAACCGTCCGTTGCAGGGACAGGCGCCTTATGTGGTGAACGCCGGGGTGTTTTATAACAACAAGGAAAAGGGAATTCAATTCAACATCATGTACAATGTCACCGGAAAACGCATAGTTTATGTAGGTGCGCAAAATTACCCCGATATCTATGAGTTGCCAAGACATACTTTGGATTTCAATGCTTCTTACACCTTTAAAAAAGGAGTTGAGGTCAGCTTTGGTGCGCAGGATCTGGTGAATCAAAAAGGGATTCTGGTACAGGATGGAAATGATGATGGCAAGATTGACAAGAAGAACGATCAAATATTTCAGCAATATAAGCCGGGAACACAGTTTTCATTCGGTGTAAAGTATACATTCAAGTAAAACAAAAAACAAAAATTATTTTATGAACAAAACAAAAATTTTAGCAGCAATCGTAACAATCGTATCATTGTTCGCTGCAAGTTGTACAAAATCTGACACAACCACGCCGCCAACAGACAAATCGGTAAAAGTGGTTACAGGTACATTGACGGGTAACGTTACCTGGTCTAAAGACACGATTTACAAATTATCAGGTTTTGTAAGAGTAGGTTCTGATGACGGAACCACTATCGATAACGCGGCAGGTGCAAAAGGAACACTGACCATCGAGGCGGGGACTATCATAATCGGAGAAAAATCATCAAAAGGAACATTGATTATCCAACGGGGAAGTAAGCTAATTGCCAATGGCACACCTTCTGCACCTATTGTCTTTACATCTGAAAAAGCGGAAGGATCCAAAGCAGCAGGTGATTGGGGTGGATTGGTCATTTGCGGATTGGCGCCTATAAATATCGCTGGTGGACATGCGGAACTGGAAGGAGGCTACGGCGCATTTTTCGGAGGAAATGATGCTTCCGATAATTCGGGGTCATTAAAGTATGTTCGTGTAGAATATGCCGGAATTCCAATTAATCCGAATCAGGAAATCAATTCCTTCACTTTTGGCGGTGTAGGAAGCGGTACCACCTTAAGTTATCTGCAGTCATCCTATGGCGGTGACGATTCTTTCGAGTGGTTTGGCGGAACCGTAAATGCGGATCACCTTATTGCTTACAGAGGCGTGGATGACGACTTCGATACCGATAACGGGTTCAGCGGTCACGTACAGTTTGCATTAGGCATCAGAGATAAAAATATTGCAGATTTCGGCCCAAGTGGTGCTTCTAACGGCTTTGAAAGCGATAACGATGCCAACTCCAGCACGAATGCTCCGTTTACGTTAGCAGAGTTCTCGAATGTTACACTGGTTGGCCCTAAGAAAGATACGGCTACAGCCATTGCGACACCTTTCAGAAATGGTGCGCTGGTGAGAAGAAATACAAAACAAAAAATATTTAACACCGTAATTATCGGATATCCTAATGCCATCAGTGTGGATGGAAATACAACGGTTGCGAATGCTCAGGATTCATCTCTGCGAATCAGAAATACGGTGATTGCCGGCACGCTAGGTACTGGTACAAACGGATATTTCGTCACCGGAGATGTGAATGTGCCTTCCGCCACTACAACCTGGACAACAGGCACCTGGGCCACTCCTAAAGACTGGTTCTTAGATGCGGCTTTCGGGAATTCTATTGTACCAAGATGGGATAATTTAGGTATAGACGGATCCATCTTCGAGGCAGGGGTAACACCTACTTTAACACTGTCAGGTGGCTCTTCTTTATTAACGGGAGCAAGTTTCACCGGATTAAGCAGCGCGTTTACTTCTGTTGCATACAAAGGTGCTTTTGGAACGACAGACTGGACCACAGGCTGGTCAGAATGGAATCCGCAAATAAAAAAATACAAATAAATCAAACACCTACTCTTACCCGTGTGTGTGTAAAAAAGCGGGTAAAAGTTTTCATCTGTGTGTAACCTCGGAGCTTTGCTCCGGGGTTTTTTGTGAAATTAGGTTCATACTTTCAAAAATAAAACCACACAGAATACAAGCTGCCTTAACAGGCTATTGGAATCCTTCTGTTATCTTTACAGTGTAATTGGACATTTCATAAGACTTTGTAGGTTCCCGATGGTCACATCGGGTTTTTTAGTATCTTTAGTTTATGAAAAAAATAATCAGAATTCTCGCGTTTGTTGGAATGGTGTTGCTTATCGCATTCTTTGCATTACAAAAGAAAGCCGTTCCATTAGAAGAATTGAAAAAAAAATATACCAACGCTTCTTCTAAGTTTTTAGAACTGGACGGAATGCAGGTACATTACAGGGTAGAAGGAGAAGGGAAGCCTGTCGTGTTGATACATGGTACAGGATCTTGTCTGCAAACCTGGGATGTCTGGACGGACTCACTTATAAAAAATCATTACAAGGTTGTACGTTTAGATATGCCTGCATTCGGCCTGACAGGGCCGCGCAAAGACAACGATTATTCAGTAAAAATGTATGTCGGTTTTTTAGATCGATTTTTGCATCAGATAGGCATTGATACTTTTTCAATAGGCGGTAATTCTCTTGGTGGTCAGATAGCATGGTGTTATGCTGCTACATATCCGGAAAAGGTAAACAACCTTATTTTAGTGGATCCGGGAGGGTTTTATTCTAAAGAAAAGGGCAATGGTGCCATTATTTTTAAACTTGCCAAAATAAAATGGCTCGCAAATCTGATGAGTAAAATGGATACTAAAATCATAGTGAATCAGACGCTGAAAGATGTGTATGAAGATGATGCTAAAATTACGAAAGAGCAAACTCAGTTATATTATGATATGTCGCTGAGGGAAGGGAATCGTGAAAGTTTTTCAGCACGCGTACAGCTGATTGACAGCGAAGTCCATCCCGATGTCAGGGCAATACAGGCTCCCACATTGATTCAGTGGGGGAAACAGGATAAGCTGATTGATGTATCCATGGCGGATCATTTTACAGAAATCCCGCACTCCAGACTGGTAGTGTATGATGGTGTCGGGCATTCTCCTCAGGAAGAGATTCCGGCAAGATCTGTTAGAGATGCAATGGATTTTATTCAAAATAACGGACCAAAAAATTAACTTTGGTACAGTTCTTGAAAGATTAGATTCACTAAATAAATGGTACTTATGAAAAATAAACTGCTCATACTGTTATTAATGGTCTTTTTCGCGGGGTTCTTTTCCGGATTAAATGCCCAAAACATTGATGCTAATAATTTATCTCCTGTCTTAAAATCGATAGTGGAAAACGTAAAAACGGAATGCGGACTGAATCCAAACCAGACGATAAAATTCACGAATGATTATGTTTGGTTTTTAAATAAAAACGGTCAAAACACTACAGTAAATGCCGCAAATCAGCAGAAGATGAACAGCGAAACCCAAAAATTATTAGTAGGTGCCGGGGTAAAATTCAGAGGTTATCTCAATGATGGACAATTTACCAAACTAACACAGATGATACAAGCAGGAAAGTTAGACCCTGCAAAAGCGGGCGGCACCAGTGTGACAGCCACCCCGTCTGTTGCTGCTCCAAGCCCTGTTGCCAAGGTGGCACCAGTGAATACGGTTTTGCTGCCTTCATCTGTCAAAGCGCAATCCAATGTAACCGGTTTATTTGAGCAGTTAGCGGGCTATATCAATGTTACTCCGGCGCAAGTGCAGAATGTAAAACCCATCCTGCAAGGATATGACAAAAGCGCCATCGATATTAAAACAAAATATGCCGGGAATGACGGGCAGATTCAATCCGCTATAGGAGTGTTGAACAATCAGACGGTTCCGAAACTAAAGTTATATTTAAACGATGATCAGGTCGGAAAACTGGCTGTTGCGGTGGCGATGCAGGATAATATCCTTTCCGGAAAAAATCTTTCGCAGGAACAAAAAGATTTTCTTCAAAAACTGCGCACACAATACAATATGAACGATGTACAACTGATGGCAGTTGTACTGGTCATGGTGCAAGGGAAAATAAGAGGTGATGCCATCAACCTGCTGGCAAAATCTAACCCGCAGGCAGCTGCACAGGAATTAGGTAAGTTATTGCAGGATCTGGACGGGCAGCTGAAGGCTTCACTCAATACCGATCAGTATGCCAAAGTAAAAACAGATTTGGAAAAACTGATTAAAGGGCAAAAAATATAAGACGGTTGTAAATTTATGGTTACTTCCGCTTGCTTTTTTCCAATACTTCCGTAATTACTTCTGCCATTTTTTGCGCAGAAATATCCCAGTTGAAGAGTTCGGCTCTTTTTATTCCTTTTTCTATTAAACTTTCTCTCAGCGAAGTGTCTGAGATGATAAGCTGCATTGCTCTTCCGATTTCTTCCGTTGATTTCGGGTTCACTGTGATAGCAGCATCACCTGCCACTTCCGGCATGGAAGCGGTATTGGAAGTAATGACCGGCACGCCAAGTTGCATAGCCTCGATAATTGGTATGCCGAATCCTTCAAACAGGCTTGGAAAGACTAACGCGAAAGCATCTTTTAACAGGCTCATCAATTGATTTCGCTCTATTTGTTCAATCCATACAACATCCTGTTTGCCGGCCATCTGCTGCATGTAATTTTCTACTTCAAGATTCATCCAGGCATTGCGGCCGACAATAATCAACTGATGGTTTGTCAGTAAGTCTGACTTGAGTCGTTCGAAGGCTTTGAGCAGTTGTAGTACATTCTTCCTCGGGTGCACGGCGCCGATAAAGATAAAATAAGGAGTATCTTTTATATTGAAATGGCTCCTTATTCGTTTAATTTCTTGTGGTGTGCCGGACACCCGGATATTCTCCACACCATTGTAGACCACGTCTATTTTATCACCGTCAATTTTATAATGCTGGATGATATCCATCTTGGTAAAGGCAGATACCGCTATGATTTTTTCAGCCTTCAGGCAGAATTTTGGAGTAAAATGCCGGTAATAATTTCTAACCAGAAAGGGGGTGTGCGCGGGATAATGTTCAAACCCTAGATCGTGAATAGTGATGATTTGAGGAACCTCTGTTTTCAGGCTTGCATAGCCGTCTGTAGAGATGAATACATCCGCATCTATGGCTGATAATGCCTTTGGAACGGAATATTCAAACCACCAATACCACAAAAATGGATGCCGCGCCTGTGGAGAAACAACAACAGGATGGATATTGTCAGAAAAGATGAATTCGTCGGAGGGTGACCGGTCAAATAAAAAGTAAAAATCATGCTGAGGCAGTAAGGCTGTCACCCGTTTGAAAATCTCCTGTGTATAGATGCCAATACCCTCCAGTTTGTCTTTAATAAGAAAACGAGTGTTAACGGCTATCTTCATAAATCAGCGGTATTTATTACTTTCCACAATCATGTGTACTTATACACAACTTGTCGAAAGATAAGATTTTCAAGGCATTTTATATTAGATTGAATTACTTAACTTTGAAAAAAATTACACAGTATGAGATTTGTCGTATCATCAGCACAATTACTTAAAAATTTACAAAAAATCAGTGGCGTTATCAGTACCAATACTGTATTGCCCATATTGGAAGATTTCCTGTTTGATATACAAAAAAATTCCCTGACTATCACTGCAACAGATTTGGATACCACCATGTCTGTTTCCATGGATATAGAATCAAAAGAAAGCTTTAAGGTAGCGATACCGGCTAGAATATTATTGGACAGTTTGAAAGCGTTACCGGAGCAACCTATCACTATAGCGGTGGATGAAACTACCAACGGCATCGAAATAACCACAGACAACGGAAAGTATAAACTGAGTGGCGAAAATAGTGCTGACTTTCCGAAAGAACCGGTGGCGGATGGTGTGGAGGAAGTGAAATTAGCATCTTCTATTTTGAATAAAGGCGTAACAAAAACACTTTTCGCGGTAAGTAATGACGAACTGCGCCCTGCGATGACAGGGGTGTACTTTCAACTGGATAGCAACGGGATTACATTTGTTGCCACCGATGCACACAAACTGGTGAAATACAATCAGGGTGATGTGAAAGGAGCGAATGCTACCTTCATTGTACCTAAGAAAGCATTGAATTTATTGAAGGCAGTGGTACCCAACAATGATACGGAAGTGTCTGTGCAGTATAACAAATCAAACGCGTTTTTCAGTTTTGATAATATCCAGTTGATTTGCCGGCTGATAGATGCCAAATATCCGGATTACAATGCGGTGATTCCAAAAGAAAACCCGAATCTCCTGACCATTTCCAAAGATGATTTTTATGCATCACTGAGAAGAACGTCTATTTTCTCTAATAAAACGACTCATCAGGTGGTGTTGAAAATGGCGGGCTCTGAGTTAACCGTTTCTGCACAGGATTTGGATTTCTCCAACGAAGCTTCTGAAAAATTATCCTGCGACTATCAGGGCAATCCTATGGAAATCGGATTCAATGCTAAGTTTTTACTGGAAATGTTAGGAGCATTAGACAGTAGCGATATCAATATTGAATTGTCTACACCCAACAGAGCGGGAATTATACGGCCGATGGAAAAAGACGAGAATGAAGATTTGCTGATGCTTGTGATGCCGGTGATGCTGAATAACTAAATAGTAACCCCAACCAAATTTTTATATAGCCCGCGAATCTCATTCGCGGGTTCTTATTTTATAGGGATGGTCTTAGACTTCACGGCCGCATCACTTTCCGGAGAATGATTTTTCCCTTCCCAGAAAAGAGTATTGTCTGTATGGTTATAAGAAACCGTTCCGTTGAACTGTATAAATTGCAGGCTTCCCTGTATAACCGCCTCTCCCGGTTGCGCAAACGCAAAAAAGGCTTGTCCTCCGGATGCAGGGCTTTTTCGCATTCGTGCCGCCCAGTTGCTGTAGTACAATTGCATACGGCAGTATGCGCTCTGATTTAGGGGGTTGATTCCGGCGGAATTTATAGAGTTCTCATAACCAAGATAGTGGCGTTCTTTTTTGACGTGCAAAGAAAAACGTTTATAGGCGAAGAAGCCCTCTTCGTAACCCGGAGAGATGCTGATGGATTTTTCCAAAGGTATTTTGGGAGTTTCTGTTTTAGTATCCCACCGGATGGTTCGCTCATAATCCAGTTCTTTAGCACTTAATTCTTTGGCCATTCCACTCAAAATCAGGTAATAGATACTGAGTTTGTAATCTACCGTCTGATTCAGCAAACTGCATTCAGGCGAAGAACAATCCGCCTGAAAACTTACATCCAACGGAATCGACAGTTCATGTTTCGTTTTATCATACACCGGATTTTCGATACTAACGGAGAATACCTGCACTTTGTCCGCATCTCCTGAGGAAATTAAGTCAAATCCATTGAGCAAAGCAATGTATACCTCCTTTTGTTGCTGTGAACTATCTGGTTGCAGAATAATTTTCTTTCGGACAGTTTTAAATGCACCTTCTTCCGCCTGAAGAACAAATTCAGCCTTTCCGGAAAAATGGACAATCTCTTTTGCCTGAACCAAAGCATAGCGGGAGGAAAAGTAGGCAGAATCTTTTCCGATTCCGGTAGCTGCGGTATGCACCACTGTTGCCTGTTTATTGTTGGGGTAGGACAACTGGCTGATATAATCACCCAGCCTGTTGACGCGGTGATTGTATGTCCAGTAATTGGAAAACCCTTGCCAGACGGCAAAGCTATGTTGAGCATAACTATCTTGAAAAATACCCGACAAAAACAGAATGAATATTAGCCGTTTCAAATGGTTGTTTTCCGTGTTTTTCTTTTCATATTCCACCTGATTTTTTCAAAATCCTGTATCTGGTCATCTATAATTTTTACACCTTCACTTTCCAGGAGTTCCTGCATCAGCGTTGGAGAACCAAAATGATGTTTTCCGGTCAGTAATCCGTTTCTGTTTACCACCCTGTGTGCCGGGACAAACGGAGCTACCGAATGAGCATTATTCATGGCATAGCCCACCAGTCGTGCTGCGCCTTTTGTACCGAGATATTCGGCAATATCGCCATAGGTGCTTACTTTTCCTTTCGGTATTTTACGAACCAATGCGTATACTTTCTTGTAATAATCGTTCATTTGAGCGTATCTGCTAAAATAAAATTAAAATATAAATACCATATTATCAGCATATTATATTAAGCTGTACGACTTATGTCAAAAAATAATGTTCACAAATGTTGACAATTTCAAAAATGTACTATACCTTTGTCATTACATAAAAACCCAGCCATGTTAAAACCCTTAACCCACATGGCGCTTGTACTGCTATCATTTACCCTTTGTGTACATGCGCAATCTACGGAAGATAACACGAACTCGTTGTTGTGTGTCATTGGTCGCAATATAGCGCCTCAGGAGTTCAATATGTCCTTAACCCAGAAGCAGCCAGTCACTGTTGCGTGCAGCTATGATGACGCTTCTGTTACTATTCCGAAATATTTACAATTCAGTTGCTCAGGCGGTAATTCATTAATAACCGTGCAGGTATTGATTTCTGATGGCGATAAAAGGCAAACGGTAGTTAAAGATATTTCTGTTAATGACAGAAATCTGTATTACGAAATGCCATTGCTGGCTTATGTAACAGAGGATATGGCACAAAATCCCAAAGCTAAAGTTTATTCTGTTACATTTTCCAATAACATGAATACAGAACTCAATATCGGCGAAGTAGGATTTTCAAGGTATACCTCCAGGTATGAAGTAAAATTAAATCAGGTCTTTACGGTTGATATCGGCACCGGTTCCAACAAGAGGTATGTTATTCAGTCAAATATTCCTAGAGATATTTACGTCAACATGTATAAATCTAATGGAGAATTTGATCACAAGATTTTACAAACCATTAAAACCGGAGAAAATGCTATTCAGTTTGATGAAATGCAGATTAAGTCCGGAAAATATGTAGTCGTCATATCGGATGTAGCAGACAAAAAAGCACCCAGCAGTAAAATAACGGTAATGTATTAAGCGAAAATATAAGTTAAAGAGTAGTCCAGTTGGGGGACAAGACCTTGTTCTAAGCTGTAAAAGGCGCGGAGCAAGGTCTAATTTTTTTAAGCCTCAGTAGTGTTTTTTGCCTCGGCTGTCTGTGCGGCATGTTCTTCTTCAAAAAATCGTTTCTGGAATAACAGAATCAGTGCGACACCCACTGTAATACAGGCATCGGAAATATTAAAAATAAAACGAAAAAATTCAAATGACTCTCCGCCCCAAACGGGTACCCATCCTGGAAAAACACCTTTGATGAGGGGAAAATAAAACATGTCCACCACACGGCCGTGAAACCATCCCGCATATCCGCCATCGGCAGGAAATAAAGTAGCCACCTGCCCTTCACTGTGAGAAAAAATCTGGCCAAAAAAGATACTGTCGATGATGTTGCCGATGGCACCCGCTAAAATCAACGCCATGGCAAAAACAAAAAACCTGGATGATTTTGCTGATGTAATTTGTTTGCGCAGATAATAGGAGATAAAGATAACGGCGATGATTCTGAAGAAGGTGAGCAGGAATTTGCCCATTCCGGCGCCGAAGCTCATACCAAATGCCATCCCTTCATTTTCGACGAAATGGATACGCGCCCACTCACCGATGTAATTAAATTCGTCTCCGCTCTTCATAGTTAGTTTTACCCAGATTTTGGTAGCCTGGTCAATGATTAGCGATAATGCGATGGTCAGGTAAGCGATAAGTCTTTTGCTCATAAGTCTTAAAAATTAAAGCCAACAAAGATAAGGCTCCTTATTGGCTTTGGTAATTTTAATAGGCGGTAATAATTATTTCTTTTCCAGTTTTTTTCCTTCCACACTTAAAGTGGCATGCGGTACCACCAGCAATCGTTCTTTCGGAATTAATTTTCCGGTTTCCCGGCAGATGCCATAGGATTTATTTTCAATCCGAACCAATGCACTTTCCAAATGGGAAATCAGTTTTTGCATACGCACAACGATTTGGTTCATGTTTTCTCTTTCAGAAGTCATGGAACCATCATCAATGCTGGCAAATTGTGTTTCTGATTCAGAGCTGTTTTTTATCTGGTCAGAATAGAAATCTATTTCTTCCTTCGCCTTCGCGATTTTTTTCAGGATCACTTCTTTAAACAGAGCGAGGTCAGCATCATTATATCTAACTACGCTGACTTCCATCGTATGTTTGGGTGCGCCGCCGGGCTGGTGGCTAATCGATTGCTCGTGTTTGGTAAGAGGAGCCGGTTTTTGAAAAGTTTTGGCTGGTGGTGCAGGTGCAGCCTTCTTGGCAGTTTCCTTAACCGGTTTTGGTGCCGCCACCTTTGGCGCTGCTTTTTTAGGAGTCGCTTTAGGTGTTGGTTTTGCCACTGGCTTTTTAGGTGCTGCTTTGGGCGGGGCTACCTTTTTCACAGGTTTAGCGGCAGGTTTTTTAATTGACGGTTTCGCTTTTGCCACCGGTTTTGCAGGCGGTGCTTTTTTTACAGCTTTTTTGGGCGCTTTTGCTTTTACAACTGGCTTTGCCTTTGCCGCTACTTTTTTAGCCGGCGCTTTCGGTTTTACCGATGCTTTTTTAGCTGCCACTTTCTTCTTCGCCGGCGCCGCAGGTTTAGCTGCGCTCTTTTTAACCGGCTTAACCGGCGCTTTTTTAGGGGCAACCTTTTTTGCTGCAGGTTTTGCTGCAGGTTTTTTAGCAACCGGCTTGGAGGCCTTAGCGACTGTTTTTTTCTTATTAGTCAGTTTTGCCATCATCTACACTTTTTGAATGAATAATTTTAATGGTTCACCATTGATATCAAAATCCTTGGCTTCAGATATAGTATCGGAAAACAGTATATCGTTTGCTAAAGTTTCGTTGCAAATATATTCTTTATAGCTATGCAAAACGTTATTGAGAACCAATTGATTTTGCACATGTAAAACAATCTTGTCAGTAACTTCAAAATCGGACTCTTTACGCTCTGTTTGTATTTTATTGACAATTTCACGGGCGTAGCCTTCATGCTTCAACTCTTCTGAAATATGAATATCCAACGCTACCGTAATGCCGTTATTGCTGGCAACCAGCCAGCCCTGAATATCATCAGAAATGATTTCCACTTCTTCCAGCAGGATGTTGAACTTCTCCCCCTCGAGGCGGATATCGATATGTCCATTTTGTTCCAGTTGCTGAATATCGCTGTTGCTGAGGTTTTGGATGACATCGGAAGCTGTTTTCATCTTGCCGCCTAATTTTTTACCCAGCAGTTTAAAGTTTGGCTTTACTTTCTTGGAGATGATTCCTGATGTGTCGCTGATATATTCAATCTCTTTTACATTCACTTCCGCCAGTATCAGCGATTTTACCTTGTCGACCTGTTCGATGAATTCTTTGTCTATGGCCGGAATTAATATTTTCTGTAATGGCTGCCGGACCTTAATTTTAGTCTTCTTTCTGAGAGATAATACCAGCGAAGAAATTTCCTGTGCCCATTCCATACGTTGCTCTAATTTCTGATCAATCAAAGTGGCATCTGACTGTATCAGGTCAGAAATATGGATGGAAGTATTGTTCGATAAAAGATTTTGCCACAACCAGTCACTGAAGAACGGTGCAATCGGACTCATGAGCTGCACCACCACCTGCAGACATTCGTGTAATGTTTCAAATGCCGCTTTTTTATCCTGTGATAATTCGTTACCCCAAAATCGCCTTCTGCATAAACGCACGTACCAGTTGGAGAGGTGCTCAATTACAAAATCTTCCACAGCTCGGGCGGCTTTGGTGGGTTCGTAATCTTCATACGCTTCAGTGACTTCCCGAATCAGACTGTGCAATTTGGAAATCACCCAGCGGTCGATTTCTGCGCGTTCTGCTAATGGCGTAGTATTGTTCTTATCGATAACAAAACCATCAATATTCGCGTAGATGGCAAAGAAATTATAGGTATTGTAGAGGGTTCCGAATAATTTTCTGGAGACTTCCGCCAGACCTTCCTCATCAAATTTCAGGTTGTCCCATGGCTGCGAATTGGAAATCATATACCAACGTGTAACGTCAGCGCCATACTTGCTGATAGTAGCAAACGGGTCAACGGCATTGCCTTTGGATTTCGACATTTTGTTGCCGTTTTTGTCTAATACCAATCCATTTGACACCACATTCTTGTAGGCTACCGAGTCAAACAACATGGTCGCGATAGCATGAAGGGTATAGAACCAGCCGCGTGTCTGGTCAACTCCCTCCGCAATGAAATCCGCCGGAAAGGATTGAGCAAAGGTTTCTTTATTTTCAAACGGGAAATGCCATTGCGCATACGGCATCGCACCCGAGTCAAACCAAACGTCAATTAAGTCGCTTTCTCGTTTCATGGGTTTTCCGGATGCCGAAACGAGAATGATATCATCCACAAAAGGTTTGTGCAAATCCAGCTGCTCGGATAACTTTTCTTTATTCAGAAAGCCGGCATCCACCGCTTTCTGCATTTCAGCATACAGTTCTTCAATGGAACCGATGCAGGTTTCTTCTTCCTTGTCTTCCGTTCTCCAGATATTTAAGGGCGTTCCCCAGTATCTGCTGCGCGACAGGTTCCAGTCTATCAGATTTTCCAGCCATTGTCCGAATCGACCACTTCCGGTACTTTCCGGTTTCCAGTTAATGGTCTTATTCAATTCAACCATGCGTTCTTTTACTGCAGTAACCCGGATGAACCAAGAATCCAACGGATAATAGATGATTGGCTTTTCGGTTCGCCAGCAATGCGGATAAGAGTGTTCGTATTTTTCTACTTTAAACGCCTTGTTTTCTTTTTTCAGTTTTACGGAGATGTCAATATCTACAGAAACGTAATTGGGGTCATCTTTGTAATCTTTTACATACCTGCCGGAAAACTCCCCGACACCGTCGATAAATTTGCCTTCTTTGTCCACCAGTGTTAATGCCCCGATGCCGTTTTCTCCGGCCACTTTCATATCATCAGCGCCAAAGCTCGGGGCGATATGAACGATGCCTGTACCGTCAGAGGTAGTTACAAAATCGCCGATGATAACTTTAAAAGCATCGCCGTCTATGTTTTCTTTTGAATTGGCTTCAAAAGGTAATAATTGTTCGTACCGGATACCGGCCAGACCTTTTCCTTTGAACGAAGCTAATATCTGATACGGTAAATTTTTTCCGTCATTTTGATAAGAGGCAAAATCCCTGTTTTCATTTTCAGGTTGAAAATACTTAGATAATAATTCTTTAGCCAAAATCAGGTTAACACATATGTGTGTATAAGGATTGACTGTTTTTACTAATACATAGTCTATGTCTTTACCGACGGCTAAGGCGGTGTTGGAAGGTAATGTCCAGGGTGTGGTCGTCCAGGCAAGGAAATAGTAGTCGGTATTTTTATCGACGAACAATGTGCTGTCCGTTATCGACTGCGCACTGATTTTAAATTGTGCCACACAACTGGTATCTTTTACATCCCGGTAGCATCCCGGCAGGTTTAATTCCGCGGAGCTTAAACCCGTTCCTGCTGCAGGAGAGTACGGCTGTATTTTATAGCCTTTGTAGAGTAACTCTTTTTTATACAATTCTTTTATTATCCACCAGATACTTTCGATGTAGTTGTTTTCAAACGTGATATACGGATGATTTAAATCCACCCAGTAGCCCATTCTTTTGGTAAGATCATCCCATATATCTTTGAACTCCATTACGACTTCACGGCATTTTTTGTTGTAGTCTGCCACGGAAATCTTGTTCCCGATATCTTTTTTAGTAATTCCGAGCATATTTTCTACTCGTAATTCCACCGGGAGACCATGTGTATCCCAGCCGCCTTTGCGCTTGACCTGATAGCCCTGTAATGTTTTGAAACGACAAAAAATATCCTTGATACCACGTGCCAAAACGTGGTGGATACCCGGCAAGCCGTTGGCGCTCGGAGGGCCTTCATAGAAAACATAAGGGGTCCTTCCTTCCCGCGTGGAAATGCTCTGCTCAAAAACATGCTGAGATTCCCAGAAGGCAGCTATTTCCTGTTCAATCTGTGTTTGGGTGATATTCTTTACTTCTCTGTATTGCTTTGCGTTTGACATAACATGCTCCTCTCCAAAAAAATTTGCGCAAAGATAACAAATGCCCATGAGATTAAAAACAATATTACCACCACTCCAAACGTTCAAAAATGCGTATAATTCGACATATTCCCTTAAAAATTCATAGATTTGGGGAAATAAAAGGCAATTCCCGTTTATGTTTGCAAATTATAGCGTATCAAGGTTTTTATCGGTCAATTTACTTCTTGGTGTTTTCCTGATAACCGGGATTGTGAAATCACAGAATGTTCCCTTGGGTTCATGGGTAGCCCATGTGCCGCTGCAGAGTTCCAATTCCGTTTGTCAGAGCAAAAATTATGTATATGCCGCCTGTCAGAACGGGGTTATCGGCGTGGATATCGGTAATAACCTGATTGAAAGGTACACTAAGGTAAGCGGGTTGTCAGAAGTGTTTGCCGATCAGGTTGGCTACGATACGGCTACTTCTACACTGGTCGTGAGTTATACCAACTCCAATATCGACCTGGTAAAAAATGGAAAAACCATTAATCTGCCTTATCTGAAAAATGCTACCATTACCGGAGATAAGAATATTTACAGAATATACTGTTTCAATGGAAAAGCTTATCTCGCCACCGGATTCGGCATCGTGGAAATAGACTTGGTGAAGCAGGAAATTGCGGATACTTATACGTTTAATGACGGTTTTACCACAGCAAAAGTAAATGCTGTATGGGCGGATGAGAATGCTATCTTTTGTGCCACATCTAATGGAGTGGTGATGGGAAAAATAGACCCCGCCATCAACCTGCTGGATTATAATGAGTGGGTGAAATATACGTCCGGGATTCCTGCAACGGAAGCATCTGCCATCACTAAATATCAGAACAAGGTGCTGGCGGCGGTAAACAATACCATTTACCAGTTTGACGGAACAACCTGGACCCCTTTTTTTTCAGACCCTTCCTGGGTGACAAAGGACTTAAACAATTCTTACGGGCAATTATCCATTGTGCAGCATAAAATTATTTCCGGCAATGTAGCGGATATAAGAATTGGGAAATGGAATGGATCCGGGTTTAATTTTTATACCAACAATTATTATGTCGCCTATCCCCTTCAAATCATAACGAATGAGGACGGAAGTTTGTGGCATGCCGATTTGTACAGAGGGTTGGTTCGTCAGGAAGGCGGCAATTTCAATCCTAAAATTCCGAACGGCCCGTATGCAGTTAATAATAAGGAAATGGATTTCTTAAACGGAACGCTATGGGCATCTTCTTCTGCCATAAGGAATTCATTTAATCCGAATGACCTGCCGGAAAGTAAGTTCTTTTACGCCTGCAGTGATTATACCTGGACCAACTATCTCAAGTTCAACTTTCCCATCTTAGATACATTTAATCAGATTGCGGTGGTAAAGGCGCTGCCTTCAGAAAATAAAATACTTTTTGGTGCAGCCGGTTATTCCGATGGTGGAATTTTAGAATTCTCCCTGACGGATAACTCCTTTAAGGCAATAAAATATGCTCCTAACAGCCCATTTTCTTTTCGTATAACCGGGGCGGATGTGGATGTCCAGGGCAATGCCTGGTTTTCCAACGCGTATTCCACTTCGCCGGTTATCTGCCGGAAAAGTGATGGCACTTACCTCTTCTTCAACAGCGGATTTTTAAATGCGCAGTTAGTCACTGATATATTGGCGGATGATTACAATCAGATTTGGATTGCGAAAGACCATCCCGGTGTCGGCGGACTGGTGGTGCTGAATTATGGTGCGGACTTAGATGATAAGTCGGATGACCGCTATTTTAATTTAGCGCTTGGCCGGGGGTTGGGTAATCTTCCTTCCAACCATGTAGTGTGTATGGCAAAAGATAAAGACGGCGTAATCTGGCTGGGCACCACTGCCGGAATTGCCGTGGTGTCCTGTGCGGGATATGTAACCGACTACGCCTGCGAAGCGGAGCAGATTTGTATAGACCGAAAAGACAGCAGCGGATTTTGTGACAATTTACTGGAAGATGAGGTGGTCAACTGTATTACCGTTGATGAGGCTAACCGCAAGTGGATAGGCACTGCTAATGGCTTGTTTCTGGTGAGTGCAGACGGGCAGGAAACCATTCATTATTTCAATGAAACCAACTCACCGCTGCTGGGTAATGATATCCGTTCGGTTGCCATACACCCGGAAACGGGAGATGTATTTATCGGAACGTCTAAGGGAATCTGTTCTTACCGGGCGGATGCTACCGTGACGACCGATGAGACGCCTGCACCGTTTGTTTATCCCAATCCGGTTCGTGAGGATTATGACGGGCTGATAGCCATTAAGGGTATTCCGAATAACAGCAATGTCAAGATTGTGGATGTGAGCGGCAACTTAGTGTTTGAAACCACGGCAACAGGCGGGCAGGCTACCTGGGATGGCAAATTGATTAACGGACAGCGGGCAGCTACAGGGGTGTACTTTGCCCTTTGCTCCGGCAGCGGCAAAGGCCAGAAAGCCAGCCTGAAGTTTGTGCTGGTGCATTGAGATCTTTTCTTCACTTAAGGGTAAGATATAAAAAGTCATTCCCTTGTAAAAGGGAATCTCTTTTTTGCTTACTCTGAGATTCCCACTTTCGTGGGAATGACACTATCTACTTCACTATTTTTGTATGCAAATCTGTAGGATTTCTGCCGGTGCATTAGAAGATATCAAAAAAAAGGTTCTATTCCGCTCACCAATCCATCCTGGGGTTCATCAATATAAACGCGGCTGTAGGCTTTCACGTCGATATTTTTGTCGATTATCCTGAAGTCTGCACATTCACACAAATCCTGCACATTTCCATTTGTCACCTCCAGGATGATATCCATTCTGTGTTTGGAACGATTGCCGATAAAGGAATAGCCGTTCTTGCAACTATTCGTGCATAACTCACTGTCGCAAAAGCCCGTATAGCCGATGAGTCGGTCGTTTTTATTATGTTTGAAAATATCGATGGCATTCGTGAGTTTTTCTATGAAAACCTCCTTCGGCATATTCTGATACGTTTTGTCCTTATCCAAAATAAGGTCAATCATGTCCACATCCATTTCCTGAATGTAATAGATGACGGCTTCGGCCTGTGTGGTGGGTGGAGTCATGAATTGGACTAATATAGTAAAGATTATCTTTTTTTTTGCTTAGTATCGGGTGTAAACATTTCGTTTTGAAATACGCCTGTTATAACTAAGTTTGCTGCTAAACAAGATAATATTGCTCGCTCGTGCCTCGCTAGAAATGACAGCATACAGGAGGAAGAAGTGTGCGTTTCCGACATATTCCTGTCTGAATGAGGTACCTACAAATACATGTGTTTATTTTATTTATCTAGCAATGACGAGAAAGAACTTTTAATCAATAAAAAAGGCTTCCAAATACGGAAGCCTCAGGTAAAAATTTTCTTAAAACGGCAAATCGTCCTCAATCTGCTCATTAGGAATATCAGATTCTGTATAGGCCGGTGGCGCTGTATTTTCTCTGCGAGATGCCGCAGCCTGTTCCGATTTATTCACTCTCCAGGCTTTTACATCCGTATACCATTTTCCGTTGTATTCGCGGCTTTCCACATCCGCCTCTACTGATATATCGTTTCCTTCCTGAAAGGAATTATCATTCACCAAATCCGTCCAGAAAACGACACAAACTTTTTTAGGGTATTTACCATTATCCGTTTCTATAACAACTTCCTGTTTTTTCCAAACTCCGTTTTTTCCTTCTCCCGTTTGTACCGGGTTCACTTTATAAATTTTTCCTTTCAATTCCATGACTTACTATTTTTTTACAAATATAGCAATAAAAAGAGTTTTGCTTTTTCATCTGAAATTGAAATTAATAACACCTCTCTTAATTTATTAATAACACGGACTGGGAATGTTGGCGCATCATTTGATGTTTATAGCTTTAAAACGTATTTTTATACTATGGATACCACAATTATGCATTTCGTTTCTAAAGATGCCTTGCATTTTTTCAGCGACAATAAAGTATTACTGAGTCTGGTAATGGGCCTGGGATTGAGTGCCAGTTGCGGGTTCCGGGTGTTTGTTCCGCTGCTGATCGCCAGCATAGCGTCTAGAATGGGAATACTGCATCTGGGCGATGGCTTTCAATGGATGGGCAGTACGCCTGCTATTATTTGTTTCGGAGCCGCTACAGTCTTTGAAATTGCGGGATACTATATTCCTTTTGTAGATAATATTTTGGATACCATCACTACCCCCGCTTCGGTGGTGGCCGGAACCTTATTAACAGCATCCGCCATTCTTCCGGACATTGACCCGATGCTGAAATGGGGGCTCGCCATTATTGTCGGAGGTGGTAGTGCAGGAATCATACAGGCAGGAACGGCCATGACACGTGCCACTTCTACCGTCACCACGGCAGGAGCCGCGAATCCGGTGGTAGCAACCATAGAACATATTTTGGCTATATCAGGCAGCCTGTTAAGCCTGATTATTCCATTCATTATCGCTACCGTTATCTGTATCCTTATCGTCATATTCTTGTTTTTCGTTATCCGTTATTTCAAGCGGCATATCCCGAAAACCGAAACATTGCCTCCGCCAAGACAATAAATTAATGGCCAACCTGTATACGGATAATTGCGTCGTCCGGTTTTTTGTTTGAAGAAACTTCAAATGTCTTGTATCTTGTACCTTGATTCCCGGCTCAAAAATGAACGCCACTACACGAAACACCCTTAACTTTTTATCGAAGCTGACTATTCGAAGGGTATGGAATATGGGTTTGATATACAGTTCATTTCACCTCACCAAATACCTGAAGAAACCCATTCAACTGGGAAAGCCTTTTTCCATTTCCTTTGAACCCACCACATCCTGCAATCTGCGTTGTCCGGAATGCCCGAGCGGACTGCGTTCCTTCACACGGCCTATCGGTATGCTGGAGCAGGATTTCTTTCAGAAAACAATAGATGAGATTTCAAAAGACTTAATCTACCTCACTTTTTACTTTCAGGGCGAGCCATACCTGCACAAGAATTTTCTGGAAATGGTATCCTATGCGCGAGGGAAAAAAATATACACCGCCACTTCCACCAATGCGCATTACCTGACAGAAACAATGGCAAAAAAGACCATTGAAAGCGGACTGGACAGACTGATTATTTCCATTGACGGCACTACTCAGGAAACCTATCAGAGCTACAGGGTGGGCGGTCAATTAGACAAAGTGATGGAAGGCGCAAAAAACATCGTGAAATGGAAAAAACAGCTACGGGCCAATACACCCTATATCATCTTCCAGTTTTTGGTGGTAAAACCCAATGAACATCAAATTGATGAATTGAAAGTCCTGGCCAGAGAAATCGGTGTGGATGAAGTCATCCTGAAAACGGCACAGGTATATGATTATAAAAACGGCAATGAGCTGATTCCTGAAAACGAACAGTATTCACGCTATAAAAAAAACAGCGATGGCACGTACTCCATTAAGAATAATCTGGAAAACTCTTGCTGGAAATTGTGGCACAGTTGTGTCATTACCTGGGATGGAAAGGTGGTGCCCTGCTGTTTTGATAAAGACGCGCAACATCAGTTAGGCAATCTGCAAACACATACGTTCGACCAAATCTGGAATAATGATTTGTATAAAGATTTCCGGGCAAAACTGGTGAAAGGCCGCAAAGAAATTGACATCTGCACCAACTGCAGCGAAGGCTGTGAGGTGAATTTCAATTATGAGGTCTGATATTTTCACGAGAAGGCGTAAAGAGCGCAACGTTTTTTATTCCTAAATATAGAATCTCTGCGTGGCAGATTTATTTTACAAAAAAACGGGATGCGAATGCATCCCGTTTTTAGTTATATCATTCATAATTTTATTTCAGCATAACTTTTGCTGCTTTAGTCGAGTTGCCGTCATTAAAGGTGATGAGGTACATGCCAGCCGCATTGCCTGAAATATCAAGAACAAACTCTTTCGTATTTGGAGCAATCGTTGCAGTCTTTACTTCCGCGCCCAACATATTATATACTGCCACTTTCACATTGGTCATCCACGGTGCATCTGTACGAATTAATAATTTGCCATCGGTTGGATTAGGATACAACATAATATTCTTGCTGATATCTTTCTGCTGGATGGAAGTGGACTGACATTGTGTAAGGACAGTCACTGTATGTGTGCTGTGTGTCATTTCCAGTGGCCCTTGTACCGGGAATTCAACTACAGAATCTCTTTGTTCAGCCAGGCTCGGCCCGGCAACAGTTGGATTGTAATCAGATACTCTTATGGAAACAGCTGCCGAGAAATCACAGAAATCTCCGTTTGCATCCGAGTGTGCCACGAAGAAGTCGCTCGGAGACGAACCAAATGAACCATATCCTGTGATAAGGCTGCTGCCATCCTGTAAGATAGCTGACCCCTGCAGGAACTCACTGCCTGTAGTTCCCCAGCTCTTCGCCCATATTATACTGCCATCCGCAGAATTAACTTTGAATAAGAGGCCTTGTTCTCCATTGCCAAACGCATTGGATTGTCCGGCAACTACCAGATTACCATCTGTCTGATCTACATTTAATCCATTAACGGCCGTTGTTGAATCACCACCATATACTTTAGACCAGGCTATGCTCAGGTTTTCCGGATTTAAGGCAGTGATGTAGATATTATTTCTGTTGGGGCCGCTGGTATTTCCCGTAATACCGGAGAAAATCAGCTTGTCGTTTGTGTATGTTACAAATCGTCCGTCATCATCGCCACCGGAGCCAATCAACAACTGACCCTGTACAACACCGGAAGGATCAACAGCGACAAAATAACCATCCCGCATTCCGGCGGTTCCGGCATCAGAACTGCCACATACAAAATATCCCAGTCCCGGAATTTCAACAGCCCTCAGAGCCGCATCATTGCCAAATGGTGTTCCAAAAGTTTTCATCCACTGAGGCCCGCCTTGTCCGCTGAATTTTACAGCAAACATATTATTATGGTTGTTATCGCCATTTGCTTGTGTCTGACCTACAATCAGAAAACCAGAATCACTGGTGGCAATGACATCATTGGCATATTCCACTAAACTGTCAAATCCTAAGACGATACTACCCATATATGTTCCAGCCGTATCAATCAACGAAACGCTGATATCACTCTTCCCTGATGTAGAATAGCTGTTGGTGGTTCCTGCAACAAATACACCGTCATTTGTTTTACTAACCGTTAGCGCTCTTCCAATCTCCAGTGCTGAACCGCCAAACTGTACCTGCCATAACGGATTGCCAACGGTATCCACTTTCACCAGGAATTGATCATAACTTCCCGCACCCGTAAGGCTTGTACTGCCACATACATAGGCAGAAAAATCACCTAACGCGATATTGTTACCATAATCATCTGCGCCTAAATCATATGCTTTAAAACTTGTTGGAAGATGCTGTCCGGAAGTAGACAGGAAATTAGCAACCAGGGATCTGTTAGATGCCGCGGTGAACGTATAGCTGGAGTTGGTGCTCACCTCTGACCCGTTTTCTGTCCAGTTCACAAAACTATATCCGCTGTTAGCCGTTGCCGATACTGTCACGCTGCTGCCGCTTGTTACTGTTCCTCCACCGGAAGTTGTACCGCCGGCCGGAGGATTAGAGGAAGTATTGATGTTATAAGTAATAGCATTAAAATTCGCTACCAGTGTCCTGTCAGAAGCAATGGAGAAGGTATAGCTTGTGTTGTTACTCACTTCTGAACCGTTTTCTGTCCAGTTCACAAAAGTATAATCACTATTAACAGTAGCCGTTACCGTTACGCTGGTGCCGTTAGAATATGTGCCGCCTCCGGAGGTAGTGCCGCCCGCAAGCGGATTAGAAGAGGTAGACACAGTATATGTAGCTATAAAATTAGCCACCAGGTTTTTGTTGGAAGAAATCGTAAAGGTATAACTTGAATTAGTGCTTACTTCAGTCCCGTTATCTGTCCAATTCACAAAAGTAAATCCGCTGTTGGCCGTTGCTGTTACTGTTACACTGCTGCCGGTTGAATAAGTTCCACCTCCGGAAGTTGTACCTGCTCCGATAGGGTTGGAGGAAGTAGACACTGTATACTCACTTGCACTTGTACTGCACTCTGTAAGTACCGTGACTGTATGTGTGCTGTGTGTCATTTCCAATGGTCCCTGAACAGGGAATTCAACAACTGAATCTCTTTGTGCGACAAGACTTGGGCCGGCAACGGTAGGAAAATAATCCGAAGCCCTCATCGTGGTGTTAGCTGAAAAATTACAAAAATCTCCGTTGGCATCAGAGTGAGCAATATAGAAATCGCTTGGTGACGAACCAAATGAACCAAATCCTGCAATGAGGTTAGTGCCGTCATCCAGCATTTCAGAACCCTGTAAAAATTGATCACCGGAAGCACCCCATGTCTTTGCCCACACTACACTTCCATCTGTCGGGTTAACCTTAAACAAGAGACCTTGTTCGCCATTGCCAAACCTGTTGGATTGTCCTCCAACCACCAGATTACCATCCATCGGGTCGGTATGTAAACCATTTATCGCGGTAGCGGAATCACCGCCATATACTTTTGACCATGCTATGCTCAGGTCTTCAGGATTCAATGCAGTGATGTAAATATTGCTTCTGTTCGGGCCGCTGGTGCTACCGGTAATACCGGCAAAGATAAGTTTATTGTCCGCAAACGTTACAAATCGTCCGTCATCATCACCGGCGGTACCGATGAGCAACTGTCCCTGTAACACACCGTCAGGAGCTACAGCTACAAAATAACCATCGCGCATGCCGGCTGTGTTAGCATCAGAGCTGCCGCATATAAAGTAGCCTATCCCCGGAATCTCAACTGCTCGCAGCGCTATATCATCGCCAAAGGGAGTGCCAAAGGTTCTCATCCATTGTGGCGCACCTTGTCCGCTGAACTTCACAGCAAATACATTGTTATGGTTATTATCACCGTTGGCTTGTGTCTGGCCAACAATCAGAAATCCGGAATCGCTGGTAGCAATGACATCATTGGCAAATTCCACCAGGCTGTCAAATCCTAAAACAATACTACCCTGATAGTTTCCGGCTGTATCTATTAAAGAGACACTGATATCACTTTTTCCGGAAGTAGAATAGCTGTTAGTTGTCCCCACCACAAATACACCATCATTAGTTCTGCTGACAGTTAATGCCCTTCCAATCTCGAGGGCTGCTCCGCCAAACTGGGCCTGCCACAACGGATTGCCTGCTGCGTCTACCTTGACAAGAAACTGATCATAGCTGCCCGCACCTGTCAGACTTGTACTGCCACATACATAGGCAGCGGCTTGCCCTTTGGCAATGTTGTTGCCATAGTCATCCCCACCCAAATCATACGATTTGAAAGATGTTTGTGCAAACAAACCGGTAACAGACAGGAATGAAAGAATGTAAAATAATTTTTTCATATAACGTTTTTTAGAGTCAACAATGCCATAAAAGTACTTAATCTTTTGAATATCACACAAATGTTGTAAAAAAAATGGTTTAATAAATTATCCATAGAAGTTTAAAATGGCTGTTGGCCCTCATAAAATTGATTTAAATCATTTTATAAGTTTTGGGCTCTGTTTAATTTAATAGATGATAAGCTAAAATCATCCTAAAACTAAACATAACATCCGGTATCTTTGTTTAAATTAACCGTTCAAATTCCTTATCATTTTTATGTATCGCCTAAAAAATCTCTTGCTCCAACAATTTTATTCCCTGAGGCAAATGTATTTGAATCCTGGTTATGCACGTATAGTGTTCTTTTTGCTATGTTGTTCTATTGCCTCTCAAATGGCATTTTCCCAACAATGGCATTCCACTGCTTATGTACCTCGCGGTCGGCATATTAATTCATTAAAGTTTTTAAGTCCGTATAAAATTTTATACGGTGGTGGCAATGAATTTTACGGTTCTCTTCAAGAATTATGGACATCCAACAACTTGGGATTAGAATGGGAAATTGGAATCATCACCCCTCCCGGACAACCCTGGATAAAATCACTTGCCTTTTCAGATACATTACAGGGGTATGCTGTTGGCGACTCGGCTACTATTTTAAAGACAGAGGATGGCGCCCACAACTGGACAGGCATCCCAAAGCCTATACAAAACAGGGAGTTTCATAAAATAATTTATGTTACACCAAAAATTATGTTTATTGTAGGAGGAAGTATTCCTTATCCGGAAATTATTATAGGAGGCGGGCATGTTGACACTTTTCAGACAATAATAAAAAGCACGGATGGGGGAAATTCCTGGTCGGTGATGCTGGACAGGAAAGGATACTGGCTGAATGGTGTTGCCTTCACGGACTCCCTGCATGGAATAGCGGTCGGCGATAACGGAAATATTCTGAGAACAACCAACGGGGGCGATAACTGGACAACTATCAGTCCGCCAGTAGTGCGGGATTTTTATGCAGTATATTTTATCAATGCCAATATTGGTTACATTGTAGGAGGAGGGCATACGCCGGTGACAAAGCGTACAATACTGCGTACAACAAACGGCGGAAGCTCCTGGTCTGTTCTGACAGACGAGTCCGGAGGCACATTAAAGGATATCACTTTTTCCTCTGCCACAACAGGCTATATCGTTGGTGACAGCTCTACTGTTTTAAAAACGTCTAACGCCGGGCTTAACTGGACAAAAGAAACGCTGCCCGGTGCTGGTCCAAATGAATCGTTTAATTGTGTTGAATTTAAAAACGACAACCTAGGGATGATTGGCGCAAATTTTGGCCGATTGCACATTTATACTACTTCTGAATTGGCCACCACGTACACATTAGATGCAAATTATGTCGACTCCTTTCAGGTAAAATTTTCTGCAGGAATCAACACTCATGATGAAATTGCCACATACGATTTTACTTATTCAATGGATTCAACATTCAGCTCCTATTCCAATACATTTTATATTCCGGAAAATATCAGAACCAATACATTGTCTATTAAAGAACTAACTATTACAGACAGTTTCCTGATTCCTGATACTACCTATTACTATTTTTTAAAAGTTCGCACGCTAGCAGGTATGTCGTACGGTGACACATTGACGTTCAGGACTACCAAAAGAAGATATACTTTTCAAACATTACCTGCCACGGCTATTACCTTTTCAAATGCTACCTTAAATGGCTTAACAGACAAACTTCCTACCGCGGCAAACCTTAGCTTTGAATATGACACCAGTCTTCTCTTCAGCAACGCAATTTCCGCTGTTCCATCCATTGTAAGCGACACTTTCTCTCATCTTATACTTGCACACCTCACGAACTTAGATTCAAATACTGTCTATTATTACCGCCTTAAAGGTGTTCAAAACAATATCACCTATTACGGCGGGGTCCAAACATTTTTTACCGGTACTGTTTTTAAAACCTTACAAACACTTCCCGCCTCAGGCATCATTGATTCCACCGTTATTTTAAATGGTATAATTGATAAATTCAGGCTGCCGGTTATCCTTAGTTTTGATTACGGCATCTCTTTATCTTTGGAAAATAACGCTCCATTTTATCCAACTTCATTCAATGATACCTTACTCCACCATTTTTCCGCTACCATCAATAATTTACCGCCGAACACACAGTATTATTTCAGGCTGAAAGCACAAACCACACTGGGTACTTTTTACGGAGATATCCTGAGTTTCAGGTCAGGGTTAAGTTATACATATTTTTATACCGCTGATGCCACACGAATTACTGCGAACTCCGTTCAGCTCAATGCCAGGGCAAAGGGGCTCTCTACCCCTGCTGCACTCAGTTTTGAGTATGGCCTTACTCCTTCAATGGGTAGTTCAGTTATAGCCAATCCATCCGGTATTACAGATACTGCCACCTATTCTATCACTGCTAACTTAACCGGATTGCAGCCTGACCGGTTTTATTTTTTCAGGTTAAAAGCGGTTAGTGGCGGCATAACTTTCTATGGTGACACCAAACAGTTTTACACCGGTTCGTCTGAAATTCCAAATTGGGATTTTCAGTTTTGGAAAACAGATACTGTCAACATACCGGCCAACTGGAATATTTACACTGATGGATTTGAGCGCACCACGGGTAATACAGGGAATTTTGCATTAAAGTTGACAGGTACAACACTCGTAGCTAATGCTTCGATAGGAGATGGCTTTTACGGCGGGGTACCTATCAACGTTATCCGCCCCCCCGATTCACTGGTTGCTTATATGAATTACTCAGTAGATGCCGGAGATACCGCAGGTATAATGTTGATGTTAAAGAAAAACGGACAGATAATATCAACCTCTTATTGTTTTGTTACGGGCAACTCCGCTAACTCATTTAAAAGAATGGCCTACAAAATAAACTATGATGTGCCGGAAATACCGGATACTGTGCTAGTTTTTTTAGTCCCGACAATATCCATCTTTGAGACAAATAGCCCAAGTAACAATTTTCTTGAAATAGATGACATCTCATTCCTCCCCGATAACACGACATTTCCAAACAGTAATTTTGAAGACTGGTTTGAATCGATTGTGGAGACCCCCTTATCTTGGTACACATTAAAATATATAGGACTCGACACAACCGACCCCACCAAGAACCATATGGTATCCAAAGTGTTTTTCGAGGCGCCTGATGATTTTGCTGCAGAAATCAGTAATATTAACTGGCCGTCAATCGGGATAATCAACGGAAGCCTTTCTACCAATAACGGCATTTTCACCAGCGGATTTGACGGTGGATTTCCGGTGAAAGGAAAGCATAGGACGCTAAACGGATACTATAAATTTTTTCCGGCAAATGGCGATACCATGCAAATTGGTGTGGTCATGATGAAAGACCGACAGGATATTGGCCACGCCTTTTTCAAGGCAAGCGATACCGTTAGTGAGTTTATGCCTTTCAGCATTCCCATAGAATATTTTGACGATGCAAGTACAGTTATCCCAGATTCCGCCGTCATCGGAATTGGGAGCAGTATACTTCGTAATCCTAAAGTAGGGTCCCGGTTAATCATCGACAAATTAAGTTTTGACGGATTCGTCTTAGGAATACCAAATACCCACCCGGATTTATGGGAACTGGATGGATTGAAGATATACCCCAATCCCGCCAGAGACATACTCATTGTTGAAACTACTTCTGCCTCATCTAAGCCTTATACCGTATCAATATATGGTATAAACGGCCAAATAGTAAAGTACGCAACAATTACCCCCGGCAACCATAACATTACTTTCAACGTAGGAGAACTGGCAAGCGGCAGTTATATTTTATCAGTATGTAGTGGGGCAAATATTGTTAGCAAGAAGATTTTTATTCAAAAATAACCGTACTCCGTATATTATAGTTCTTATGAAATCATCCACCGGCCCCAAACAGCAAAAGTTTCATCAATCCTTTCCGAGAGAGTCGACTTCATACTATCTTATTGTCTCTGTGCTATTATTTTTTTTAATCGCTACCGGGACTGCCAATGCTGAACAATGGTATCACACACACGTACCGCGGGGAAGGGAGGTGAATGCATTAAAATTTCTCAGCAATGATAAAATACTATATGCCGGAGGCAATGAATTTAATGACTCACTTCAGGAAATCTGGGTATCACCGGACAGAGGTTTAGAATGGGAGAACGTAAACAATATATTGACACCACCCTGGTTAAAATCCATGGCATTCAAAGATACACTTACCGGTATTGCGACAGGATATACCGGTACAATCATAAAAACGACAAATGGTGCTGCTTCATGGGTAAAAATCCCAACACCCATCAACCGGCAGTTCAATAAAGTTATTTATACAAATCCGAATACACTTTATATCGCAGGCGGAAGTGTCCCGCGTTCGGATACCTTACAAACCATTCTCAAAAGTATCGATGGCGGAAATACCTGGAGTGTTGTACTCGACAGGAACGGCTACTGGCTGCATGGTATCGCTTTTGCCGACAGCACCCATGGAACAGCCGTCGGAGAAGGCGGCACCATTCTTCGAACCACTGACGGTGGCATGCACTGGAACAGTGTAGCGTCGCCCGTTAACAGGTTCTGGAAAGCCGTAACCTTTATCAACGATACCATTGGATACTTGGTAGGCGGGCGTTCCGAATCAGGGGATTCGCTAAGTACCATATTACGCACTAACAACGGAGGCATTTCATGGTCAGTACTTCGGGATGATGCCATAGGAATTTTAAACGATATCACCTTCTCACCCAATAAAACCGGTTATATAGTTGGCGACAAATCTGTGCTGTTAAAATCAACCGACCAAGGATTAAACTGGACGAGGGTAATGCTTCCGGATATGCAGTCATTCCAATCCTTTTACTGCGTATCCTTCAGAAATGACCAATTGGGGATGCTGGGCGGGAAATACGGCGACCTGTATGTTTATACGCAAAGTACTCCCGCAATAGTATATGCCTTAGGCGCGAGATATGCGGACTCTTCAGATTTGACACTGACGGCTGCTATACATACTCACGGAGAGAATGCCCGTTATAATTTCATGCTTTCTCTGGACAGTACTTTCATAAACGCCGGATATTTATCTTTCTACCCGTCTATGATTAACAGCAATAGCCTGATCATGGTTAGAGATAACTTTACAAACATCCAACTAATAAGAGACACTACCTATTATTATTGCGTGGAAGTCCATACCTTATCCGGAAAGATATATAGCGACACGCTTTCTTTCTCCACCCGTACGCCTGAGTTTACCTTTCAGACACTACCTGCCTCCGGCATTACCACCTCTGACGCAATATTAAACGGCAAAATAGACCGTTATCCTTCTGACGCTACACTGAGCTTTGAATACGGAACCAGTCCGCAGTTAGGAAATGAAATCACAGCAAACCCTGCCAGTATTAATGATACCTTATTACATCTTGTTTCCGGCGCTATCAATAATCTGGCGCCAAACACTCTTTACTATTACCGTTTAAAAGGAGTACATAACAACAAGCCATTTTACGGAAATATAGAATTATTTCTGAGCGGCAACCCGCTGCGGACAGATGAAGCAACGAATATCACAGATACATCTGCCACACTGAATGGGTTCATTAATAAATTAACAGTAAATGCCACCATTAAATTCGAATACGGAACTACGCTTGCTTTCGGAAATGAAACAAATGCCACACCGGCAATTGTTTCAGACACGCTGCCACATATTGTCAGTGCCGCACTATCCCATTTGACAAAAGGAAAAGTATATTATTTTCGATTAAAAGCTGAGCATGGTACTGAAGTATTTTATGGTGAAACCAAATTGTTTTTTTCGGGTATCCCGTATAAACTATTTAATACCCTGCCCGCTACCAAAATCAATGACTCCACAGACGTTCTCAATGGTATCGTTGATAAATTTTATCAGTTGCCCGTTACGGTCAGTTTTCAATACGACACGACTCTTGCCCTCTCCAATGAATTACCGGCGGCCCCAAATTTTATAAATGATACACTCCTCCATACGGTTTCTTCCAGCCTGCTTCAAATCTTGCCGGATAAGCGGTATTATTTCCGGCTTAAAGGCACCACTCCGGTAAGTACATATATTGGCGAAACACTCACCTTCTACTCCGGAATTGTCCTGAAGGCCTTCAATATTCTTGATGCAACTGCCATTTCAAATAATTCCGCAGTTTTACACGGTGATATACAATTGTACTCAGGGCAGGTTTCGTTGAGTTTTGAATATGGAACTACGCCTTCCTTCGGGAATAGCGTTACTCCTGATCCATCAATAATTTCAGATACCAATTACCATTCCTTTCAGGTCTCTTTAGACGGACTTTTAACGGACCAATTGTATTATTACCGCATAAAAGCCACGACTCCTACCGGCAGTATTTATTCTGATATCAGGCAGTTTTACACCGGTTCTTCAGAAATTCCGAATTGGGATTTTCAATATTGGAAAACAGATACTGTCAATATACCTAAATACTGGAATTTTGTCGATGGGGTATTTGAACGCGTACCCGGGCATTCCGGTAATTATGCCTTAAAAATGACCCGAAAAACATTTGTCGTGAATGCCGTTGTCGGGGATGGTTTATTCGGAGGGGCGGCTATCAACGTAACGTCCAGGCCTGATTCTGTGGTGTTTTACCTGAACTATTCTGTCAACCCAGGCGATACGGCACTCTTCCTCTTAGTTTTATTGAAAGAGGGAAGGCCGCTTACTAAGGTGACGGAACCGCTTCCGTTTACAGCCATTACCGGTAACTCAAATGGATCTTTCAATCGTATTGCCTATAAAATAGAGTACGACTCGATTGGAATACCTGATACCATAATGGCAGGTTTTACGACAACCAACTTTTTTTCAGGCATTAATACCTCTGACAACAATTTCCTTATAGTAGATGATATCTCACTCGAACCGGGGAATATTACTTTTCAGAACAGCAATTTTGAATCGTGGTTGACAACCACTATTGAAAGCCCTGAATCCTGGTTTAATTTTAAGTACATCGGGATAGACACTATTCATCCGGATACCAACCACATGGTCTCGAAAGTTTATTTTAATGCGCCCGATGATTATGCCGTACAAATCCGGAATATATTCTGGTCTCAAGGGAATATGGTCGGTGCGGGTGAATTGGCATTACACAACGGAATATTGGATAATAAAAAAGGAGGATTCCCAATCAGAGGGAAACATCTGACATTGAATGGTTACTATAAATATTTCCCGGCTAAGGATGACTCCATGCTGATTGACATACACGTTTTGAAAGGATCCGTTGCTGTAGGGAGTGGCTCGATGACACAAAAAGATACAGTCAGTGTTTTTACACCGTTTAGCATTCCTATCCTGTATGACAGCTCCGACATTATACCTGATTCTGCAGATATTATTATCCGCAGCGGTAGTAGAAATGCATTATTTGGTTCCACTTTGATTGTCGACAAACTAAGTTTTGATGGGTTCATCTCAGGAATTAAGAATAACCCCGATGTACTGGAACTGGATGGCATGAAAGTATACCCTAATCCGGCCAGAAATGTATTAATCATAGAAACGCAGTTGGGCAACTCAAACGATTGTTCATTAGCGCTTCTGGCAATTAACGGTCAGACTATACGGGAAACGAAGATACATGCAGGACAACGAACCGAACAATTAGAGGTTGGTGATATTTCGCCGGGTATTTATTTGCTGGTATTGAGAAACGGAGAGAGATTGTACAATAAGAAAATTGTGATACAATAGTGCAGGAATCGTGTACCATCTACTATTTCTTAATTGCGTCATAGATCACCTGCTGAATCTTAGGACGAATACCTTGTTTTGCCAGCGTATTGACTTCCGCACTCGGATAAACCCGGTTACAAAGAAATATAAAAATCAGATTGTACTTCGGATCTGCCCATGCGATAGTACCTGTAAAACCGGTATGTCCAAATGATTCCGGTGACGCGGCATCACAGGTTGGTCCGTCTTGGCCAGACGGTGTAGGTTTGTCGAATCCTATTGCCCGACGGTTATTCGGAAACTGCTTAGCCGTAAAATTTTTCACCGTTGCAGGCTGGTAATACCTGTACCCACCGTAAGAACCTCCGTTCAGCAACAATTGAAAATATTTAGCCAGATCATTCGCATTGGTAAAGATGCCCGCATGTCCGGCAACGCCACCGAGTAACGCAGCTCCCTGATCATGCACGGTTCCGAGCAACAGCGATTTGCGGAAATTCTTTTCAATTTCTGTCGGCATAATTTTGTTCAGATCATAGCCATTCCATTTCGGATTGTACTGGGTATAATTCATTCCTAAAGGGGCATACAAATATTTCTTCGTCAGGTTCTGCAACGAATCTTTATACGACTTTTCTATAATCTGTTTTAACAGATAATATCCTATGTCGCTGTATTTATATTCTTTTCCGGATAATGTGCAGTTATAAATCATGTTCCAAATGGAATCCTGAAACGATTTCTTCAGAAACAGGCTATCTGTAATTCTGACAGAAAACACGGAGTCCTGTACATTGGAATACCATAAACTATCCGGATTTCCTGCCGGGTCCAATGAACTCTTGTAAAACGGAATCCATGCTGGCAAGCCTGCCTGGTGGCACAGCATCTCTTTGATGACAATATCTTTCTTGTTACATCCTTCGGGATAACTGTAGTAATCACCTAATTTGTGATTGATGTCGAGCTTACCCTGTTCCTGCATTTTCATAACCATTGGCAAGGTTGCCGATACCTTTGTCACCGATGCGATATCAAACAAATCAGTTGTTTGGGTAGCCAATATATTTTCGTAGGTATGAAATCCGTATGCCTTCTCATAGATTACGTTGCCATCCTTTGCCACCAGCAACTGCGCACCCGGAAATATTTTATTGTCTATCGCGTTATAAATGATGCCATCCACTTTCTGCAAAATTTTTGCATCCATATTTACTTCAAGTGGTCGTCCGTATTTCAGGCGCATATTCGAACTGGTGCATTCCCCGTCACCATATTGAAACTTACCCACCGTAACCGGCAAGATTCCTTCCGCACCACGTGCTCCGAAAATGATTTGTGCCGTTATAGACTCCGCTTCTTCTTCTTCGTTATATCCGATAATAACGGTATTGAAATCCTGAAAATATTTAAGACTGTACGGCGAACCGAACAACGTCAGTATGGTTTGGTTTTGCTTATTGAGTTGTTTTAAAAAAGCGAGCGAATTATCTGTTAATCCAAAATTCTTGGAAGCGAAACGGCTCATATCCTGTACGTCCGCGATGACCAGATGATAGTCTTTCAGCTTAGCCAGTACATCGTTGAATGTTGTGGCTTTTTCATTTTTAGGAATATAAAAATGGTCTATCTGCGTGTACTTGTCCAAAATAGAGGAGAAAACGGTTTCTTTACTGCTGCCGATTCCTACATGCGCTATGCGTTTTTGCAGATTCAATATAGGAAGTATGTACTCGCTGTCCCTGGCTACAGTTATCGCATTTTCCATCAACTTATACTTCAAAAATTTTGCCGGCTCACTGTTGATATCCTCGTTAATGCCATCAAGTTTTATAGGCTCATACCGGCTCAATCCCAGCCAGAGTTTTGCAGCCAGAATTTTGCGTACCCGCCGGTTTATTAATTCTTCCGGAATGATGGAGTCCTGTAACACTGCACAACGAACCCCTTCGATGGCTTTGTCAACATCATCCGGAAACAACATCACATCATTACCCGCCAGAATAGCCATCACCTCCGCAGTACCGGACGGGTAATATTTGGTAATGCCTTTCATATTCATGGCGTCAGTAAAAATTAACCCTTTATAACCCATCGAATCGATCAGCTTCTGCCGGACAATCTGAGGGGATAAAGTAGCCGGAAAATTGGGTGCACCATCCAGTGCGAGTACATTGAGATGCGATACCATGATACTACCCACCCCATAACGGATAAATTGGGTGAACGGATATAATTCAACCGCCTCCAGCCTTTCCAAGGGATGTTTAACCACAGGTAAATCTTTATGTGAGTCCACGTCGGTATCTCCATGCCCGGGAAAATGTTTTCCGCTGGCCAGGATGTTGTTATCCTGCAGTCCCATCATATAGGCCAGCCCCCTGCGCACCACTCCGAATTTATTGTCTCCGAATGCTCGGTCATTGATTACCGGATTATTGGGATTGCTGTTCACATCAATATCCGGGGCGAAATTGATATGAATGCCGATGCGCTTCATCTGCCTCGCAATTTCTTTACCCATTTCATAAATCATCTCCGTATTATCAATAGCGCCTAACGTAAGCTGGCGCGGATACGAAATGGTATTATCCAGTCGCATGCCCAATCCCCACTCCCCGTCAAATCCTATCCAAAGCGGTGTTTTGCTTTCTGCCTGATAACGGTTGGTGAGTTCCGCCTGCTTTTGCGGTGTTCCCTGAAAAAATATCAATCCGCCCACCTTGTATTCTTTTACATATTTATCTACGGCCTGATAGCTGGCCTCATCTTTGTTGGAATAGGCCGCCACCATAAACAGCTGGCCAATTTTCTCATCCAGTGTCATGTTTTTCAGCACGGAATCCACCCAAACATTCGATGTGTCTTTTAAATAAGGAACTTCTGCAGCTTTTGAGTAAGAAGTAAAACCTAAGCAGTAAACAGTAAGCAATAATACAACTGCAGCATTAAAGAATTTTATCCTCTTTTGCGCAACTATCTTCAAGTCAGCCTTTTTCATTCTTTTTTTATCCTATAATAATTACACAACTACCTCAAAAATCAGTCCCAAACCGGTTCAAACATAAGAAAATAGTTGGTTTTCAGGGGTTATAAACTTTAAACGGACGTGGAAAGTATATTTTAACCACATAAACCTTGTTTCTTCCATAAATCACATTAATGATAGCCCAGACATTATTTATTTAGCTTCAAAATAACAGCATTTAACACGTGGTAACGCATACAATTTTGTAATATTGTGTACACGTTATGTCTGATATTATACGATTATTGCCTGATGCCATTGCCAACCAGATTGCCGCCGGTGAAGTGATTCAGCGACCGGCTTCCGTGGTGAAAGAATTGCTGGAAAACAGCGTGGATTCAGGCGCTAAAAATATTCAGTTAATCGTAAAAGATGCCGGTCGCGCACTCATACAAGTTGTGGACGACGGCTGCGGCATGAGCGAAACTGATGCCCGGATGTGCTTCGAACGTCATGCTACTTCAAAAATCAAGCAGATTGAAGATTTATTCGCCCTCCACACCTTCGGGTTCAGAGGGGAGGCGATGGCATCTATTGCCGCGGTAGCGCAGGTAGAACTCAAAACCAGGCTGCAGGATAAGGAACTTGGAACCATCATTATCACCGAAGGCTCAAAAGTAATATTACAGGAACCGTGTTCGCATAATGCTGGCTCGTCTGTTTCCGTCAAAAATTTATTTTATAATGTTCCGGCTCGCCGGAATTTCCTGAAATCAAATCCGATAGAAACCAAACACATACTGGATGAATTTATCCATGTGGCACTGGCTAATCCCGATATCTTTTTTTCTTTACATCACAATGGCATAGAAATTTATCACCTCAATCCCGGTAATCTTCGCCAGCGAATTGTGAGCATCTTCGGTAAAAATTATAATGAGAAACTGGTGCCTATCGAAGAGCTGACAGATTACGTAAGTGTGAGAGGCTTTATCGGAAAGCCGGAGCTCAGCAAGAAAACAAGGGGTGAGCAGTTCTTCTTTGTGAACAACCGTTTTATCAAGAATAATTTTTTAAACCACGCCATCGCAAAAGCATACGACGGACTGATAACGGATAGAAACTTCCCTTTCTATTGCCTTTTCATCGATATCGAGCCGGGCGCTATAGACATTAATGTACATCCCACCAAGCAGGAAATAAAATTTGAAGATGAAAAATCCATCTGGTTGCTGCTCAATGCCGCCGCAAAACACGGGCTTTCGCAATACAGTGTGATGCCCACCATAGATTTTGAACACGAATCCAACTTCAATCTGCTGGTTGACGAACGGGTATATAACGAACAGCCGTTTAAAGTGGTACAGTCCAAATTAAATTCTGACACGAATACAAGAGGTTCTTATCATTCCCCATTTGATAAAGATATTCCTGCCACTCATCATAAAGATTTTTCAAAAGAAAGAACAGGCGGATTCGATGACTGGAAGAAACTGTATGAAATTGATGAGGAAACGGAGGAAAGAACGGTAACAATACGCAGCAAGATGGACCAGCTGCAGGCACTGGAGAGCGAAAATGAAATCTCCAACAATCCATTTAAGAATGAACGTTTCGAACCCATACAATTACATGAGCGTTATATCTTAACTCAAATCCGCAGCGGGTTTATTCTGATTGATCAGCACAAGGCGCATCAGCGTGTATTGTACGAACAATATTTGCGCAACTTAGCCAACCAACCGGCAGCCTCACAGCAGACACTATTTCCCAAAACGGTGGAACTAAACAACAGCGATGCCGCGTTACTACAGGAAATACTGCCTGAACTGCGAGTCTTGGGATTTGATATTGAATTTTTCGGAGGTGCTACATTTGTCCTGCACGGCATGCCGGGGGACTTGAAAGATGAAAATGAAATCCAGTTAATAGAAAAACTGCTGGAAGATTACAAAACCAGTACGAAGACTGACAATTTTGATAAACGGAAAAACATAGCAAAGACTTTAGCCTATCAGACTGCCGTTAAGTCGGGGCAGTTGCTGGACAAGGCTTCTATGCAGCAACTGATAGATGAATTATTTGCCTGTGAGCAACCCACCATTAATCCGGTAGGATTGGCTACTTTCACACAATACTCTTTTGATGAAATTGAACGAAAATTTAATTCCTAACCCCTAACGGGAACTATAGTATACAACAACGAAGATGAATCAATTCAGACGATTTGGCGGAATAATGGACATGAGTCCTGTAGTAAAGAACCTGATACTCTTGAATGTACTGGTATTTGTTGCCTGTTTGTTGTACCCCGGCCTGACGGAGTTGTTCGCGATGCACTACCCGTCCAACCCGGATTTTAAACCATGGCAATTAGTGACTCACATGTTTACACACGGCGGACTGCTGCACATTTTCTTCAATATGTATGCCTTGTTTAATTTTGGTGCCATCTTGGAAAACGACCGTGTGCTGGGTAGCAAACGATTTGCCTTCCTTTATTTATTCTCCGGATTCGGCGCCATCTTTTTTCATTTAGCCATCAATGCCATTATGGCCTACAACTATACCGGTACTATACTGTTTAACAACGAAAGTATCGCCAACTTAACCTTAAGCGCTGAGGCCATCAAGAATCTGTCTGCTATTTACTACTCCGGTGTGGTGGGCGCCTCCGGCGCCATTTATGGTTTGCTGGCGGCATTCGGTTATTTATTTCCCAATACGCCGCTGATGTTTCTGTTTATCCCTGTGCCTATTAAAGCGAAATATATGATCCCATTGGTCATTATTGCATACGATATCGCCTTTGCACAATACGGACTGGATAATGTGGCGCATTATGCGCATATCGGTGGCGCAATCTTTGGATTTTTATTAATTTTATTTTGGAATAAAACCAGCAAAGAAACATTTTACTAATTATTTTAATAAGGAGTTAACCAACAGCGTATGTACGGAAATTCCATCTGGGATGATATAAAATGGCAGTTCAGGTATGGCACGGATTTAATCAAACTAATCCTGGTTAACATCGCTGTATTTATAGTCATCAACTTTATTCATCTTATATTGTTTTTTGCACAGAAACAAGGGGCCTTTGAATTAACGCACTGGTTGTCGCTTTATGCATCCATTCCCAGACTGGCACATCAGCCATGGGGTATCCTCACCTATATGTTTGTACATGAAAGTTTCTGGCATATCTTATGGAATATGCTGGGCTTGTATTGGTTTGGCCAGATATTGCAGGACATGGTAGGCAAACCAAAACTATTGCCCTTGTATCTCTTCGGAGGGATTTTTGGCGGCTTACTGTATATCCTGTTTTATAACATCTTTCCCGTGTTTAACAATGTATTGGGAAGCGCCTCCTGTATCGGCGCTTCCGCAGCGGTAATGGCCATCGTACTTGCCGCGGCGACCATTGCACCCAATATGGAGCTAATGCTTTTTCTCTTTGGGTCCGTCAAGATTAAGTGGATTGCCTTAGTGTATGTGGTGCTGGATATTATCAATATACAGTATGAAAACGCCGGCGGGCATATCGCTCATCTGGGCGGCGCGCTGTTTGGATTTATCTTTATTAAACAATTACAGAACGGGAATGATTTATCCAGACCATTCTATGCCGTTACAGATTTTTTCTCCGGTTTATTCAGGAAAAAACCCGCATTAAAGGTGGCGCATAAAAAGGAATATGTCTTCACATCGGATCAACAACAGAAAGTACACCAGCAAAGAAATACAACGCAACAGGATACCATCAGCAAGCAGGAACGCTTAGATGCCATTCTGGATAAAATCAATCGTTCCAGCTACGACAGCCTGACCAAAGAAGAAAAAGATTTTTTATTTAAAATCAGTCAGGAAGACTAAACACAGTCTCTCCGTTTTTTTTGAGTATCTTTCGATTTCAAAACAACCGATGAAGTTTTTAAAATGGCTATTATCCTTTACGTCACGAACCGCCAATGTGGTATTTGTCGTATTGCTGCTTATCAGCCTGTCTTCATCCTATATCAGTCCTGAGAAAATATGGTTTTTCCCATTCGCAGGTATGCTGCTGCCCTTCTTACTGTTTATCAATTTCATCTTTATCATCATCTGGATATTAAGAAAACGCTACTTCGCCATAATTTCCTGTCTGGCATTAGCGGCCTGCCTGCCTCAAATACTCCGGTTGGGCGCTACCAATATCGGGACAACGGCGAAACATCCTTCCGGGCATGTCCTTAAAGTGATGTCATACAACGTGCGCGATTTCGATTTATACAACTGGAGTGAAAATATCCATTCCAAAGAGAAAATATTTGAAACCATCCGGGAAAAAAATCCCGATGTCATCTGTTTTCAGGAATTCTACAATGATACGACCGAAGAGTTTAATACTATCCGGCATCTGACTGCATTAGGATATACTCACAATTATTTCACCAGAGAACTGGTGCTGCGCAACACGGATGAATGGGGTATTGCCCTGTTTTCAAAATTTCCTATTAAAGAACACGGAGAAATCATCAAACAATCTTTTAAAACCGGTTATGGGAAAAAACCATTCAGAGGGCAATTTGCCGATATAGAAGTCGGCGATACGGTTATCCGGTTTGTGAATGTCCATCTGCAGTCTATTTACTTTGGCAGCCAGGATTATGAGACGATTGAAGAATTCCGTTCCACACAGAATGTCGATGAACATGGTGCAAAAAGCATTGTTGTTAAACTCAAGCGGGCGTTTGAAAGAAGAGCGCAGCAGGCAGATGAATTGAAAGTATTTTTAAATGCTCAAACGAAGCCCGTTATCCTTTGCGGTGACTTCAACGACCTGCCCAATTCTTATGTTGCCAATACCATTTCAAAAAATCTGAAAGACGCTTTTCTGGATTACGGTTTTGGCATCGGGCGAACGTACAACGGAAAAATACCATTTCTGAGAATCGATTATATCCTTACCTCTCCGGGCATCGATGTGCATACATTTGAAAAAATCAATAATAAAATCTCGGATCACTTTCCGGTGTATGCTGAACTGTCTATAGATTAACCTTATCACTGACGTGATAATGATTCCGGTCGGCACCATTGCGCGCCACCAGCTCCCCCAGAAACCCGGCAACAAATAATTGCGTACCGACAATGATAGTCAGTATACCCAAATAAAAGATGGGTCTGTTTGTCATACCGACAATCCCAAAAATGGTTTTTGTAATGGTAAGATATATCAGAATCAATATACCGAAGAAAAATGATAACACTCCAAGTGTACCAAATATATGCATAGGGCGCTTGCCATATCTTCCGACAAACGTGATACTCATTAAATCCAGAAAGCCGTTCACAAAACGTTCAATGCCAAACTTGGTAGTTCCGTATTTGCGTTCCCGGTGTTGCACCGGTTTTTCTGTTATCTTATCGAAGCCCGCCCACTTTGCGATTACCGGAATATAGCGGTGCATCTCGCCATACACTTCAATGCTTTTGACCACCCGTTTTTGATAAGCCTTTAGTCCGCAGTTAAAATCATGCAGATTATGAATACCCGACACCGAACGTGTGGCTGCATTGAATAATTTAGTAGGTATCGTTTTGGAGACGGGATCGTACCGTTTTTTCTTCCATCCCGAAACAAGGTGATAACCATCCACCGTTATCATCTTATACAGTTCCGGTATCTCATCGGGCGAATCCTGCAGATCTGCATCCATCGTAATGACGACATCGCCCTGTGCGGCTTCAAAGCCTACCTGCAAGGCAGCCGACTTCCCGTAATTGCGCTGGAACTGAATCCCCCGGATATTCGGATTTTTTTCAGAAGCGGCCTTAATCGCCTGCCATGAATTATCTTTGCTTCCATCGTCAACGGCAATAACCTCATAGGTGAAATTATGCTCCGCCATTACCTTCTCAATCCAGGCAAATAATTCCGGCAATGATTCCTCTTCATTCAACAACGGTATGACAATACTGATATTCAAGCTTATTCTTTCTTTAAAACAATGGCTAAAAGTAATGAAAATATTATTCCTATCCCGCTGTATAACATCAACACAATGGCAAAAGCTCCTTTAGGCATCAGTTGGGTTCCTGTCGCCTTAGAAAATAACGTGTAAAACGTACTGATAAAAATGGCCAATACTAAACTGGCCATCCAGCCGCCTAGAAATCCCTGCATCAGGGAAAGTTTATTGCCTTGGATTTTTCTGGAAAGAAATTGTGTCATACCCACCACCACCACTATGGAAGTCATTTGAAGAATCATTGCCTGCGGACGCCCGTAGGGCAATTTTTTCACATAGGCCAAGGTAAAGAATGCGGCGAAAAACAGAGCGGACACCAATGCCGAAAACAGCGTGATGGTGATGCCGCTCAGTACACCTCTTGTATTATTTGGGGGTAATTCGTTCATACTATTTTATCCGTTATCAGGAAAGGAGCGTGAATTTCCCCCTGGCATAAACGGCTTTTACTTTTCCTTTCAGCGATTGATTTATATACGGTGTATTCTTTGATTTGGAATGTATATCTTTCTCTGTAAATGTCCATTCCGCATTAAAATCCAACACCACAAAGTCCTCATTCTTGTAATCCGGCTGAATAATTTTTTTTGGTTGAATAGCTAATAAGTCAATGAGCCTTTCTTTAGAGATAATTCCTTCCAGTTTTTTATTCAGCAACCCGAAGGCGGTTTCCAGTCCTGTCATACCAAAACCGGCGACTTCAAACTCTACATTTTTCTCATCTATATTGAGTGGGGTATGTTGTGATGAAATACAATCTATAGTTCCGTCTTTCAGTCCCTCTATTAATGCCGCCTGATCATCCTGTGTTCGCAACGGGGGAAATACCTTATAGTTCGAATCAAAATTTTTAACCGCGCTTTCATCACTTATCAGATGATGTACAAACACGGAGCAGGTCACTTTCAGTCCCTCTTTTTTCGCCCGGCGAATAATGTCCACACTCTCTTTCGCGGATATGCCCGTAAAATGCAGTTTCCCTCCGGTATATTTCAACAACTCCACATCGCGCTGAACAGCGGCATACTCAGAAAGATTGGTAATGCCTTTCATGCCCATGCGAACAGAGATTTCACTTTCGTTCACCTGCCCATCGCCCACCAGTGTTTTATCAAAAGGCAAGGTCATCACCAGCCCATCAAACGGTTGTACATATTGCAACGCACGCAGCATCACACCGCTGTCTTTGATACTGTGCGGAATATCCGAAAACGCTACCGCGCCGGCATGATGCATGTCGAGCATTTCCGTTGGTGTCTTACCATCGAAATTTTCGGTTACGGCACCCACCGGCAGTATCCTGACGGGAGTATTCTTCGCTTTATTCAGAATATATTCCACCTGTGCTTTGGTCTGGGTAATCGGATGGTTATCCGATGTAGCGCAGAGGGTGGTAAACCCGCCCGATAGCGCCGCATTTGCCACCGATTCGATATCTTCACGGTATTCAAAGCCGGGGTCGCCAATGTGAACATACAAATCACAAAATCCGGGAGCCAGATAGCATCCCGAAAAATCAATGGCTTCCGCATCTGTGGCGTCAGAACTAAAGTTGATTTTACCTTGCTCTATCAGGACATCTGTCTTTGTTCCATTTTGTGGGGAGGAAGGGTCCAGGATAGTGATATTTTTGAGCAGGTGTCGGTTCATTTCCAGAATCTAATCAGTAAAATTTCTACAAGCAGGAATACTAAGGACAAAATTACGCAAAGTTTCCATAATAAAATGCCGTCTTTTATTTGTTTTACGGAAGCCGACAGATTCGCCCGTGTATTGTCCAGCACCAGTTGATTTTTCCGGTTGAAAATAGATTTTAAATCCGATACCGACGCGAATAACAGATTGGATTCCGTACGGTCGAAATTGAAGGCAGCGATACCGAGATTCTTATTATCGGCAGATATGGCATAGTGTCCGTCGGAAGCCAGTGTTGTATTGACCCTCAACAATACGGTGTTTCCCACCGAACGGTTTTCCGGAATAAATTCATTTTTCCCGTTAGACAGCTTATAGACGCTTTCACCATTAGCATACTCATTCTTCAGCTCCAGTAAATTATCCCTGCCGATAATATAGTAAACCGGCTGATTGTTTTTTTTGTACACAGCGCAATTATAGACCATCGGCGCAAAAATTGCCTTGGCCTGCAAGTCCGAAAAATCTGGATGCAGCGGTACGGCCTGCAAGTATATGAAGCCCTTTCCCGCATCGAACTTTGCCACCAGCGGGGTATTCAGGTTGGTCGCGAGAATTTCCCGCTCCATTGCAGCTGATGCAGCCAATACCGGATAGTATTTCTTAATCTTAGGTGTTTCGACATTTTTCGGCAATTGGTTGAACACTCCTTTAAACACTTCTTCGTTCATGTTTATTTTGGTGACTTCCCCCTGTTTGGATTGCACCTCGCCATAAGTACCGGCATTGCTGCCGGATAAAAACGCATTGTATGAACTGATGTCTGCATTCGCCGCAGGAATGATATAAATATTTCCGCCATTACCGGAGTACTCTTTCAGGGAAGCCGATAACCCTGAACTGATGTCACTGAGCTGATTCAGTATAATCAGGGAGTAATGTTTAAAAGCGGAATAATCAATCTGTCCTTTGCCGGTCTTGTCAAAAGCGAAATGCGCGTCATTGGCGAAAACAGCTGCGATATTATTGGGTGTTTCCACATCCTCTATGGATAATACCTTTTCACTGACATCCACATTAAAGGCAAAATAGAATTTATCGTCAAATGTAATCGGATAATCGTTGAAGGAGATTTCCCCGCGCTGCCAGCCGGGCTGCGTTACGGCAATATTGAATGAGTCCACCACTGTACCGCCAGCGGGAATAGTCACATCATCGATAGCCTTAACGGCACCATTGATTTTGACGGACACCCTCATCTTATCAGCCTGTGTATTGCCGGCATTTTTAAAACGTGCTATCAGTTTATTGTTGGTATTTATCGTGAATACAGGCTGCTCAAACCAGCAGGAATCGACATAAATATTCTTTTCCGGGTTGCCCTGTATATCGAGGAAGTGAGCAATATAAGTCGTATCCTCTGCTCTGGTCAGCATGTTTTTCTGAAAATCAGAAATGAAGAAACCCAGTTTATTTTTAGCACCCAGCGACTGAAATAAGGCCGCCTGTTTTTTAGAGATTTCATCTATGGTTTTCGTATTCGGGCTTAATTCAACCTTTTCAACCGCATCGAGAAAATCCTGTTTTTGCATCCAGCGTTGGTGAGCCCCTTCAAGGTCGTTGGTGAGCAAAGCAAACTTATCACCTGTGTCGAATGCATTCACAATTTCTCTGGCTTTCGTCTTCGCTACGCTCAGGGCCGCTTCTCCATCCGTTTTCAGCCCCATGGAATAAGAATTATCAATGTAGAGACAGATAGCTGAATCGCCCTGATTGAGTTTATTCTTATTATTGCTGATAAACGGCTGTGCAAATGCCAGGATTAAGAACAACAAAGCCAACAAGCGGGAAGCGAGTATCAGCCGCTTTTTGAGTTTTTCAATCGTCGATTTTTCTTCCTGCACCTGTTTAAGAAAGCGGATATCGGAGAAATAAACTATCTTGAACCTTCTGAAATAGAAAAGATGGATTATAATCGGAATTGCAAGAGCTAACAGTGCGACAAGAAACCAGGGAAAAACGAAATTCATCTTATGGGTAAAGATAGAGAATTGTTATAAGTTATTGGGTATTGGTTAACAGTTTTTAGGAGTTTTGCATCTACCCCATCATGGGTCAGGCAACCAGCGGCGGCCTTTGGAAAAGGAAGTTCCTGTTTAATCCTGACCTTTGGATCTTATTTAAAAAAAGCTGTTGAGAAATTATTTCTCCGGTCGCATTTGCGGAAAGAATAAAACCTCCTGAATAGATGCCTGATTTGTTAAAAGCATAGCCAGACGGTCGATGCCGAATCCGATACCGGATGTAGGCGGCATACCATATTCCAGTGCTCGCAGGAAATCGTGGTCGATGAACATCGCTTCATTATCGCCGCGTTCCATCAGTTTCAGCTGCTCCTCAAAGCGTTCGCGCTGGTCAATCGGATCGTTCAGCTCTGAATAGGCATTCGCGATTTCCTTGCCGTTTATCATCAGCTCAAAACGCTCCACCAGTCCCTCTTTGCTTCGGTGTTTTTTGGTCAGTGGCGACATCTCCACCGGGTAATCAATGATAAATGTAGGCTGGATATAATTATGCTCACAACGGTTTCCGAAAATCTCGTCAATCAGTTTGCCTTTACCCATCGTGTTGTCCACTTCGATATGCAATTGTTTGCACACATCGCGCAAGCCGGCTTCATCCATACCCGACACGTCAAACCCTGTATAGGTTTTGATGGCATCGTAAATGGAGATGCGTTTGTATGGCGCCTTAAAGTTAATCATATTGTCGCCGACCTGCACAAAGGTATCACCATTGGTATCGACACAGGCTTTTTCCAGCAACTGTTCCGTGGTTTCCATCATCCAGAAATAATCTTTGTACGCCACATAAAATTCAAGTACCGTAAACTCCGGGTTGTGCGTTCTGTCCATGCCCTCGTTTCTGAAGTTGCGGCTGAATTCATACACCCAGTCGAACCCTCCCACTATCAGTCTCTTCAAATACAGCTCATTTGCGATACGCAGGTAGAAAGGCACATCCAGCGCATTGTGGTGAGTGATGAAGGGTTTGGCCGCCGCACCACCGGGTATATTCTGCAATACCGGGGTGTCCACTTCCAGCGCGCCTTTGGCGTTCAGGAATTCACGGATGGAGTTCATCAACCGGGTTCGTTTGATAAAGATTTCACGGACATCGGAATTCACAACTAAATCCACATAGCGCTGACGATACCGTAACTCAGGATCGGTAAAGGCATCAAATACATTACCCTCCGCATCAGTTTTCACTACCGGCAGCGGGCGCAGTGATTTGGCCAACAGGGTAAACTCATTCGCATGCACTGAGATCTCACCAGTTTGTGTCTTAAACTGATATCCTTTGATACCAATAAAATCTCCTATATCCAGCAATTTCTTGAAAACTTCGTTATACATCGTTTTGTCTTCGCCCGGACAAATTTCATCTCTGGAAATATACAGCTGAATCCTATCGGTGGAATCCTGCAAAACGGCAAAAGAAGCTTTTCCCATCACGCGGAAACCCATCAGGCGGCCGGCTATACATACCGGCTTTTGGTCTTCAAAATGTTGTTTTATTTCTTTGGCAGTACTATCTATCGGATACAACGATGCCGGATACGGCTCTATGCCTAACGCCTTTATTTTATCTAATTTTTCTCTTCTGACCTGTTCTTGTTCGCTCAAATGCTGCATAAATTCATGAATTGAAGTGCAAAAATAGGATTTTTAGTCGATAGTCCACAGTCGACTGTCCATTGATTTCACAGGCTCCTAAAAAAATTGACCCGCTATCAGTTCGGAGATATCCCTGTCGACTAAAATCGTGCGGATACCCAATTTCCCGGGTTCGGTCAGGTTTTCCTGCTTGTCATCGAGGAAAACACAGCGTTCTGCGGGCAGCTGTTGCTCCTGCATGACAAATTCATAAATCTCCCTGCCGGGTTTGCGCAGCCCGATTTGCTGGGAATAGTAGCAGGTATGGAAGGAAGATTCGAGGACATCCTCGCCGAATGCCGACTGCATATAGCGGCGGATGGCATCCATATGGATGGCGTTGGTATTGCTCAGTAAAATCAGGCGGTGCCTATCCTTCAGCCGACGGAGTAAATCAATGCGGTGAGCAGGTATCTCTTTCAGGATGCCGTTCCAGTGCCGGATGATTGTTTCATCGGAAACGTTTTCTTCCAGAGCGATGGATTTCAGCTGCCGGATAAAATCTGCGGGCGTTATTTTTCCCGTTTCAAATTCGTGGAAGAAATGCTGCCTTTGCAGCAGCTGTAATGATTCGGGATTGAAATTCGGCAGCAGGTCCTGTTCCAGCCAATCCTGCTCGGATTTCAGGTTGATGATGACACCGCCGAGGTCGAAGATGAGGGTAGAAATGGAATGCATGGCGCGAAAATAAGAAAAGCTGCGTTGCGGAGGAAATCCGGAAGCTTGATTCCTCTACTATTTGCACACAGCCGTCGTTGCGGGGTACGAAGCCTTTCTGCCGACAAATCAGAACAGCTTGCTATAATTTAGCAGTATGAAAAATCTCACAAAGTATAATGAGTCAATGTGTCTGAATTTATATCCTGTGTACTCACGGATTCCTGCAAACAACAGCATATCAATATCTACGGGAAACCCGATTCAGAATGCATACATTGAACGACTTAACAGATGTTGCAGAGAGGATATCCCGGATTGTTTATTTGTTTGATAACATCACCAAACGTAGAGAACTATCCATGAATTGGATGGAGTATTACAATCTCCTTCATCCACCAAGTAATCTGAGCCTTATGAAATATTTAGAATTAAATCACTGTATTTAATCCAATTTATATCCAGTCCGAATATTGATGTACTTACAAGTTGTAAGATATCTTGCCAAACAAAGTAACTGTTCTAATAATAAATACACTATTTCCCGCTCGTACTTACTCGTTCTGACGGAATGCTGAAACAAGCCGTATGCCTTTTATGGTATCAGATACCTACACCAGTCTTTTCAGTGTTTCGAACACCTCATACAGCACAAACGTATCGGTGCGGCAGTAGGTTTTCAGTTGCTCCAGTTTCGCGGGAATGGCAGCCGTGTCATCGGTGTAAAACAATTCATTGTACACTGCCATCGCTTCTTCGCCGTCTTTCACCCGGCTGGCGGCGAATTCGTCTTTCCCCAGTAACGCATTGCCGATGGCTTTCAGTGAAAAGCTGCCTTGCTGCACGGGGTGGTAGTAATACAATTCCTTAAACGGTATTTCCACGTCGATGATGCGGAGGATGCGATCCAGCAGCGCTTTCTTGTAGTCGGGAAAATCGGCGGAAAGCCTGAATAGTATACTCTTTTCCATCAGCGTATTGAACACCAGGATGTTTCCTGCTCGTTCGGTGTCTTTTAGAAATTGTTCGATAAAAGGGATTCTGTCGTCATCGCCGACAGGCGAGATATAACTGAAATGCTGCAAAGGTGCATTTTCACTTTCTTTATAATGTAAAGAATATAAAAACGGGATACGTTCGTACGGTTTGGAGCCTTTAAACAAAGGAACAGCCGGCTGGAAGGCTTCCACATCAAAATAATAGAGCGGATAATGAATTGGTTCAATGAATTGCTGCAGCAATTCATTCCGTATATGAGGTTGCTGTTGCTGAAACGATTTAATAATCACTTTCTGACGGGCATTCAGCTCTTCCGTATTGTCTATCTGGTGGATGGTGGTGATACCCCTTTCAACAAACAAACTTTTTTCCTGCATGGATACGCCGGGCAGGTACCAGATGGAATCTTTTTCCAGATTCTTCCAGCAGTAACCCTGAAAATCGCAGGGGTAGGGTTTGGTGCAGTGGGCGCCAATGGAAATATCCGGAACCGAAGGGCTGTCTAAAGTGGCAATGGCTTCTTCTATGGTTCTTTCTACAAAGGGAATACGTTCCAGGATATCACTCAAAACAGATGTTTTTTTGAAAAAATGCTGAACATCCAGTTCGTCTCCCAATTCATAGTCATTGTTTATGGTAACCAGAGAAAAATCTTCGAGCTTCACACCACTCCTGGTGATGATATAGTACTGTATAGTGGCATCGAGCAGGTAGGTATTGGAAATCCGGAACGAGCTTTTCACTTCATAGGCAAACCATTTGCCTTCCCTGTATTCGAGTATATCCAGGGCTGCCATGATGCCGTTGTATTTAAATGCCGCTTCATACAGTACCGGGAAATGTTGTTGTATCAATAATCTGGTGGCGGCAATAGATGCGTCATAGCTGAACGGGTTGGGCGGAGAACAATCTTTGCCTCCCGGAAACAGCTGATGTGCCAGAAGTCCAACCCGGTGTCCGCGGTCGAATTTCTGTTGTTGTGTGATATCCGCTTTGTCGCGCAGGTTGTAATGATTCTTATATAGATACAGCGATTTGGAACATTGTATGCTTCGGATTAAGGTGGACTTACTGAGGCTGCTTTTTTTAGAACTCATTCAAATGTTAGGATACTATTCGTACAATTATTATATTTGAGAAAGTATGCAAGAAAAAATTTATCGTGATATGCCGGCTGGGTATTGTCTTGTATAATTTCTTTTCTGCTCTAAAGTATAAAAAATATTTACAAATGAATCTAAGAAATTTTACCGGCTACCTGTTTCTCCTATGTTTCTCCGCAAATTCTTTTGCCCAGAAAGGCGGCAATATCAGTATAGGTGTAACACCCGGATTGTCATATATGCTGGCTCAGAATACCTATTATCTGGCGGAGAACAGCAAGGAGCTGGACTATCAGGCGAAATTCAGTTATCACGTTTCCATTCAGGGGGGCTACAATTTTAAGGAACAGCACGGTATAGTGGCATTTGCCAATTTCTGCGACGAAGGGCAGAAATATAAAGATGAATTTAAATGGAAAAAATATCCGGCGCTGATAGGGATACACCAGAAGACCGTGGATTTCAAATACATGGGCTTTGGTGTCTTATACCGCTTTGCGCCATTATTGAAAGGCCAGAAAGAACATATCCGTACAGATGTTTTCCACTGGCGTATGAAATTGCTGGTAGGATTTGAGACCGACTTTTTGCTGAATGCCCAGATGACGTATAAGATAACCAATACTACCACCGGTGTCACTACTCCGTTTGGCTATCCGATAGAACCTTCATTGGGTGGTTATCCTGCATACTCACCGAACCAGAGCAATAATTACAAATCCTATTTTAAGACAGTACAGGGCGTGGGCGTGTTGCGTTTCGGGTTTGATTACATCTTTAATAATCATATGTATTTAGGAGTAGCATTGGAGGCCAAAGCAGGATTGAATGACATTAATGCAAGTGCATACAGGCAGCATCCGGCTTACAAAAAATCAAAGAATTATTTTTTCGGATTGAATCTTGAGATGGGATACACTTTCCAGAAAGATGATAAAAAGAAAGCGGCGAAGAAAAAAGAAATCAAACCGCAAAAAACAAAAACACAAGGCCTAGACCTGAATAAGCGAGTAGATGAAGTAGACAAGGCAACCCGCAAAAAGTATAAGAAATAATTATCGATACATCACATAAGGAGTTTGGCCAAACAGACCGGTACCCTGTGTGGTTCATATTTACCTAAATTATATTTACTTCGGCTTCTAACAATATTCCGAACTTTTCTTTCACAGACAGTTGTACGTTCTGTGCATGCTGCCAGATTTCATTGCCGTTGGCGTTTCCGTAATTGACGATCACCAGTGCCTGCCGGGCATGGTTGCCGGTATGGCCTATTTGTTTGCCTTTCCAGCCACACTGCTCAATCAGCCAGGCTGCCGGAATCTTCACCATACCGTTTGTTTGTGTATAGACGGGCATATCCGGATAAGCTATTAGCAGGTTTTCTGCTTTGTCGGCTGCAACTTCCGGGTTTTTAAAAAAACTGCCGGCATTCCCGATTTCGGCAGGATCCGGCAGTTTGCTTCTGCGAATACTGATTACCGTATCGGACACTTCCCGGACGGTAGGCTGTGAAATCCCCTGCGCATCCAGCGTTTTACGGATATCGCCATATTGGGTGTTGACAATTGGCTGTCTGGCTAATCTCAGCGTAATAGAATAAATGAAATATTTTCCTTTCAGTTCCTGCTTGAAGACACTCTGGCGGTAGCCGAATTTGCACTCAGTATTATTGAAAATCCGTTCCTCGCCGGTGTTCATGTCTATTGCTTCCAGCGATACGAAGGTATCTTTCAGTTCAGCGCCATATGCACCAATATTCTGTATAGGCGCGGCACCTGCGGTGCCGGGAATCAACGACAAATTTTCTATACCGCCCCAGTCCTTTTCTACACAATATTGCACCAGATCCTGCCAGCAAGTACCCGATAATGCTTTCACCCAAACGGATTGTTCATCTTCCTTCACCACTTCTATTCCCTTGATTTCATTCAGTATGACAAGCCCGTCATAATCGCTGCAAAACAGGATATTGCTGCCGCCGCCTACAATCAGGTGCCGGCCATAACACTGCAACTCTTTTTTAATGATATTTATTAGCGTTTCTTTGGTGGCTACTCTGCAAAAATAGCGGGCACATATATCTACTCCGAAGGTATTATACGGTTTGAGTGATACATATTCCAGAATGGCCATCCGTTTCGGGGATTTATTCGCAAAAGTAACAAAACCCTTTTGATTCAATAAGGAAAAATGGGATGTTCCGTATAGGGATTTATCTGTCTGTGAAAACGCACTCTTGTATTTTCCTTCTTTTTATCCGTATTTTTGGCGAGTGAAGAAAATTTCCGTTTCATATCTTATTGTAATGCTTTCTTTTCAGTGCGTTGGACAGATTTCCATCACCCAGCCCAATCCGAAATTGTTTTACGATACCAAATATGTCACTCCGGATAATCCGGTGTTCCGTCGCCCGGATTCACTGATTGAAAATTTCCACCGCTACAATACCACCGAAAAGCAATATGTGCCCTATAATAATCTAGGCAATTTCGGTACCGCTTATTATTCCCTGATGTTTACAAACCAGAACCCCATAGGCTACAAACATGGGTTTAGTTCATTTGATTTATTTTTTATACATCCCGAAAAGATAAAATACTATAAAACAAAAACTCCTTATACCTACCTGGATTTTGTATTCGGAGGAAAAGAAGAGATTGCCGGCGGCGGAGAATTTTCAGTAAATATAAAGCCGAATATAAATTTTGGATTTAATTTCCATCGAAATAATTTTAACGGCCAAAACCAGCACCAGCAGTCCATCCAGAATTTATTCTCCTTCAATCACTGGTTTCAGTCAAAAGATCATTTTTACGATTTAAAATTTGCATTCATCTATAATGGTATCATTAATCAGGAAAATGGCGGCTGGCTGGAAGATGATGTTTTTGATAACTCACTGTATCGGGGCAATAAGAAATTCGTTCCTGTCAAACTGAATGATGCGGTCAATAAGTGGGATGAGCGGAATGTCCATTTCTTGCAGCAGTTTAATCTGGGCAAAAAGGAGGAAGTTCAGGTCAATGATTCCATTCGGCGGAAAATAGTGAAGCCAAAATATATTATTGAGCATTTCTTTGAGTTTTCCCACTGGAAATTTCTGTACAAAGATTTCGATAAAGACTCCTCCTTTTATACCAGTATGTTTTTTAACGGAGATACTACTATCGATAATACCACCTCCTGGACAGTACGGAATGCAGTCTATTTCAAGAATGTACAGAATGATACGTTGCCGAAGAAATTTTTGTTTGCCGCCGGCATCCAGTATGACTTCAATAAATATCAGCACCGTTTTACTAATCAGCTGATACAGGATGTGCAGTTGAAAGCTAAGATATACAATCAGTCTGACTCCGCTTTCTTTGGCTACTCGGTAGATGCGGCAGTGGATATTGTGCCCAAATATATCGGTGACTTTGATGTGCGCTTTCTGGGAAAATTAAATTTTAAAAAGGGCATTTCCGTAGCAGTCAAAGGTGATGTGTCACTGGCATCGCCTTCACAGAAGCAGTTATTCTATTATGGCAATCATTATGTATATGTGAATGATTTCAAGAAAATATTTCAGGCAAAAGTAGAAGGGGTGTTTGAATGGAAGAAGCAACTGATGTATGTGGGTGTACAAAACTATTTTATTCAGCATTACATCTATAATGATACCGCATCTGTGCCTCGGCAATACAGCAAACCTTTGAACGCGCTGGTGATAAAAGTGCGCAAGGATTTTAATACCAAGCATATCTATTCCGGCACGGAATTATATGTTCAGTGGATTTCCAATAACAATATCGTCCGGTTGCCGGTGTTCGCAATGAAGCAGACCTTGTATTATAAAGGCGGCTGGATTTCCGGCAAATTGAACGCGCAGCTGGGTTTTGACATTACCTACAACACCAACTTCACGGGGAATGATTACAATCCGTCACTGGCGGTCTTTTATCAGCAGGACAAACAACGGCTTAAGTTTTATCCGATTCTGGATTTGTTTTTTGATTTGAACGTGAAGCGCACCAATATTTTTTTACGCATGGAGCATGTCAATCAGGGAATGTTCAAACAGAAGGGAATCTATACGGCTCCCGATTACGGCTATCTCGACAGGACATTCAGGGTAGGCGTTACGTGGACTTTTTACGATTAATGAGGCGAATATCATAGCAGATGAAAAAAATTTTATTTTTAACTCCCACTCTTCCTTATCCACCGGTCAGCGGTGGTGTTATCAAATCTAATAAGGTGGTGCAGTATCTGAGTGAGCGGTACGAACTGACCGTAGCTTGTTTGCTAAAGAATGAGGATAAAAGTTTTAAAGCGGAATTTCAACATAACACAAAACTCAAAAACCTGATTACGCTGGAATTGAATATTCCACGTTCTGTCAGGAATCTGCTCATCTCGAATCTTCAGCACATTCCATTAAACCTGTATCGAAATAAATCCAAGACGTTTAAAGAAAAAATACATACGATAGCAGATGAGTTTGATGTCATTTTCTGTGATCACTACGTGATGTTTCAGTATATTCCGGAGGATTATAAAGGTAAGGTCGTTTTACATCAGCATAACTGTGAGTACCTCATCTGGCAACGGTATGCTGCGATTGAGAAAAACTGGTTCAAAAAACTTGCCCTGTACCATCAGGCAAGCAGGATACGCAAATACGAACAGGAGATTTGTAAAAAAGCGATGTCGATATTAGCGGCCCCCAACGATACGGATGAACTGGTAATGATTGGTGCTGACAGAACCAAGTTTTATGAAACCTATCATTTGGGTGATGACTTGTTGCTCGAACAGCCTGATTTGTCGTATGAAAAAACGGAAAAGACCCTGTTATATATAGGCACGCTGAGCTGGGAGGCCAATATTGACGGGTTAGTGTGGTTCAATAAGGAAATCTGGCCACGGGTGAAGAATAATCATCCGGGAATTAAACTATATATTATAGGAAAACATGCAGATATAAGATTGAAAGAGATTGCAGAAAGAGATGAACAGATAGAGTTAACGGGTTTTGTGGAAGATGTGGAACCCTACTTTAGGAAATCAAGGGTATTTATTACTCCCTTGCGTTTTGGCAGCGGTATAAAAGTGAAAGTGATTAATGCATTGTACAGGGGGATTCCCTGTGTCACGACATCCATCGGCACGGAGGGACTAAAGGTGAAAGATGGAGAATCTGTTTATATCAAAGACCAGCCGGAAGCTTTTGTAAAGGCTATAGATACATTGCTAACCAATAAGGATGCCTGGGAAAAATTAAGCATGAACTCAAGAAAAATTGCCCGACAGTATTACACATGGGAAGCCGTTCTTGAAAACATCCAACACGCTATTGATGATTAAACCTGCACCTTTATCATGAAGTTGCCCCGGAGGCGGTAATATTTATCAGCGCCTGCAACATATTCATTGTTCACGTCAATACTTCCTTTAATCACACCTGTAACAATGTCCACACTGGTGATGACAATTTTACCATGCAGCATGGCATAGTTTTTATATCCGGTAATCACGCGTTTCCGGTAAATGAAAACAGCGCCGGTGATGCCGGGTGGCGACTGTTCCGTATAGTATGTACCCACTTCCGCCTTTGCGATGGAAAACAGCACCTGGTCTTTGATGGTCAAATCACCGCCAATTACTACCAGGCTGTCTTCAACGATAGTGTCAACGGCTACAACTGTCAGTAAGTAAGAAGTATCGCCGGTTAAGTTTAAATAAAATGTACCAATCGTACCGGTGGTATCTACAATGCCGCCACCTCCGGGTTCAGGAATGACTTTATTGCCTACTGTACAGGATGATATTCCGGCTATGATAACCAGAGATAAAACAATCAGGCAATTTTTGAGCGAAGTGTACATTTTAACAGGTGTAAAGATAGTAGTTTTCTATACAAATTATAAACTATTCCAAAATGCTATAGTATACGGGGCTCTTTAGGTAAATTTAAGAATCCGAATGCGATTTTATTTCTTATTTTTGTTGAATATCATTATGTCTGTTTCCGTTCAGAATTTATCTAAAACTTACGCCGGCCAAAAAGCGGTGGATGGTATTACATTTCAGGTACGGAAAGGAGAGATACTGGGTTTTTTGGGTCCGAATGGCGCCGGTAAATCGACCACGATGAAGATGCTGACCTGCTACATTCCGCCGAGTGCCGGAACCGCCAGTGTTTGCAATTTTGATATTATCCGCGAACCATTATCTGTTCGCAAAAAAATCGGATACCTGCCGGAAAATAATCCCTTGTATTACGATATGTATGTAAGGGAGTTCCTGGAATTTGCCTTGCAGGTTCACGGAATATCGTCGACTGCTGCCGGCAATAAACGAATAAAAGAAACAATCGATCTGGTTGGGTTGGGCACAGAGCAGCACAAAAAAATCGGACAGCTTTCGAAAGGATATAAGCAGCGGGTGGGTTTAGCGCAGGCGCTGATTCATCAGCCGGAAGTTTTGATCCTCGATGAACCGACCTCCGGATTAGACCCTAACCAGTTAGCGGATATCCGGCAACTGATTAAAACGTTGGGAAAAGAAAAAACGATCATCTTTTCCACCCATATCATGCAGGAAGTGGAGGCCGTTTGTGACAGAGTCATTATCATCAATAAAGGTAAGATGGTAGCAGATGACAAGACTGCGAATCTTCAGAATCTGGTATCAGGTGAGGTGCGGATAGAGGTCGAGTTTGAACAGGAAATGAGTGAAAACTCCTGGGATGCTGTCGGGAATATCCTGACGGTTGAGAAGCTGTCACCTACACATTTTCTGTTGCATGGCAAAGAAAGCCATCAGTTGCGAAAAGATATTTTTGCATTAGCGGTCAGTAAGAATAATCCGTTACTGACTTTAAAACAAGAGACAAAAAGCCTGGAAGATGTTTTTCAGCAATTGACCAGTAACCATAAACAATCCATCTAACAGTACGTCTCGGTAATCCATTATGACAGCCATCCTAAAAAAAGAAATCAACCTGTTTTTTTCGTCACTGATAGCTTATATCAGTATGGCTGTTTTCTTTATCGTGCTGGCCTTAAACCTGTTTATTTTTCAGGGTAATATTCTGGAAAGCAATTATGCCACATTGGATACTTTTTTTACACTGACGCCCTGGATACTCATATTTCTGATACCGGCTATTACTATGCGCACATTCGCGGACGAGAAACAAAGCGGCACGGTAGAACTCTTGACGACAAAACCTCTTACCGATTCGCAGATAGTAGCGGGCAAGTTTCTGGCGGCAATGTTGTTGTGGCTGTTTACTTTCCTGCCTACATTTATTTATTTTGTGGCGATAAAAAATCTAAGCCTGGCTGAGGCTCCGATAGACAGTGGCGCTACCTGGGGAAGCTATATCGGCTTATTTTTCCTGGGGGCTGTTTTTGTGTCCATCGGGATATTTTCTTCCGCCATTACCAATAATCAGATTGTGGCATTCTTAGTCGGCGTGTTTTTGTGTTACTGGATGTATGACGCTTTTTTCAGAATCAGTTCGCTGTTGGTTTTTCAGGGGCAACTGGATTATTTTATACAATCCATAGGATTGAACGCGCATTACGATTCCATCAGCAGGGGTGTCGTGGATACGAGAGATATAATTTATTTTTTGAGTGTAATCAGTATGTTCTTAATCGGAACGCGAACGGCGCTGGAAAGCAGGAAATGGTGAAATGAAGAATTATTATTTCATACGGTCTGTAAAGTTGTTGGGAGCCAGTTTGCTGGCTGTCATTGGCATTAATATATTATCATCTTATTGCTTTCATCGCTTCGATCTGACACAAGAGAAAAGATATACGCTTACCGCTTCCACAAAAAAATTATTACAGAATATTGAACAGCCTATTTCTGTAGAAGTTTATCTGGAAGGGAAAGATTTGCCTGCTGGTATAAAAGTGCTGAGAAACGAAACCCGCGAATTACTACAGGAGTTCAGAACTTTGTCAAAAGGGCGTGTTACCTATAAGTTTGTTGATATCAATGCCATCAAAGACCAGAAAAAGCGGGAAGATTTTCAGATGGAACTGGTAAAGAAAGGACTGCGTCCTACCAATCTGGAAGTGAAATCGGAAAGCGGCTTTACGGAGAAGCTGGTTTTCCCTGGTGCGATTGTCCAAGCCAACGGCAGAGAGATTCCGTTACAGATATTGGAAAACCAGTTTTCGGTGGGAGCGCAGGGATCTCTGAATAATTCTATCAGTTTTCTGGAATACAAAATGGCGAACAGCATTCAGAAGATTGTGAAACAACACCCGGCAAAGATTGCTTTTCTGCAGGGCCATGGCGAGTCGGGGATACAACAACTGGAGGGCTTGCTGGAAGCGTTGGCGGCACAAAATTTTCAACTGGATAAGCTGGAACTGGATAAGGATAAACTTCTGAATAACCAGATTGACATCTTAATTATTGCCAAGCCAAAGACAGCGTTTAATGATTACGAAAAGTTTTTGATTGACCAGTATATCATGCATGGCGGAAAGACATTGTGGTTGCTGGATAATACTATTTGTGACCTTGATAGTTTTAAGCTGGCACCGAGTATTGTGGCTATACCCCGAGAGTTGAATCTAGATGATTTGCTGTTCCGATACGGAGTACGCATGGAACATAACCTTGTGCTGGATTTATATTGCAACCAGATACCGATAATTGAAAGTATTGGCGGCAATCCGCAGCCCAAGTTGTTTCCGTGGGTATTCTACCCTATGGCCATTAATAAGAACAATCATCCGATTGTAAAGAATCTGGACCCGGTAGCGTTGAAATTTTGCAGTTCAATCGATACACTCCATAATCCGGAAGTAAGGAAAACAGTACTCTTATCGAGCTCGATGTATGCGCGTGTTCAACAGACCCCATTCCCCATCTTTTTAGAAGGAGCAAAACAAAAACCGGACCCGGGGTTGTTTAATCAAAAAGACATACCGCTTGCCGTTTTGCTGGAAGGAAACTTCACCTCTCTGTACAGAAATCAGTTTACTGCCGACTTTCAGCAGTTGCTGCAGATACAAAAAACGGATTTTCTGTCGAAAAGCAGCGGAAATAAAATGATTGTAATTGGAGATGGCGATGTCGCCAGTGTGGAACGGGATACTAAAGGAGTGCCGTTAGCATTGGGATATGACAAATATTCCGGGAAGTTATTTGCCAATAAAGATTTCCTGCTGAATTGTGTGGAATATCTGGTGGACGACAATAATCTCATCGATGCGCGCAACCGGGAAGTGAAGATGCGCCTTCTGGATAAAGCAAAGCTATTGAATCAGAAGGGTTTCTGGCAGGTGGCCACTTTCGGTTTTCCATTATTACTGATGTTGGTTTTCGGTGTTGTTTATAACAACAGGCGAAGAGCAAAGTACACACGATGAAGATTATATTTTTCCCAAATGCGTGTTTTTAAAACTGTCCGGATATTTTAATCCGTACCCCAGGATTCTGTCAAAGGAAGAATGTCCAAAAAGTATAATACCGGCAAATATCCACCATTCATTTTGCAGATAAAACCCGGTGCAGCCCACCACAATGGCGAGAAGTTTATGGTGGAACAGATTATAGCAGTATGCTCCTGATTTAGTATTGATGAGATAACCCAACATGGAAATATCAGGCGCCAGAAACCAGGCGGGATAGACCCACCAGGTAAAATGCAGTTGAGCGAAAAAGAAGATGGACAGGAAAAACATACCCAGTTCTTCCAGTTTTAATGTCATTTTCATGCAGCAGATTTTTATGTAAGATAAAACAAAAAAGCCATGCAGATGCATGGCTCTTGATTATGTTCTAAGAAGTTAATAAATGACGTTATGCCAGTTCTTCTTCAGATATCATTACTGCGCTGTCGTCTACGCCGGAGATAATTCTGCCGCAGTGCTCACAGGTATTGATTTTTTTCTTTTTACGGATTTCAGATTGTGTCTGAGCAGGAATAAAACCGAAACATCCTCCGCATGCATTTCTGCTTACTTTCACCACAGCCAGGCCATTCTTGTAAGATTTACGGATACGGGTGAAAGCCTGCAGAAATCTGTCTTCCACTTCTTCTTCCATTTCTTTGGCTTTAGCGGTCAGTTCCTTTTCTTCTTTCTCGGTATCTTGGATGATGTTGTCGAGTTCCTTCTTCTTGATTTCTAAATCTTTCTCTTTGCTGTCCAGACGTTTTTGGATTTCAGCAATTTGCTTCTTATGATTTTCAATGGTGAAGTTGGCCTCTTTGATTTTCTTTTCCGCCAACTGGATTTCCAGTTTTTGTAATTCGATTTCTTTGTTTAATGCATCGAACTCACGGTTGTTTTTTACGTTATGCAACTGTTTGTCATATTTTGTAATCAAACTTTGTGCTTCTTTCATCAGCGTTTTGCGGTGTTCAATCTCTTCCTGCGCTTCGTCTACTTCAGCCTGTACTTTTGCAATACGTTTCTGGGTGCCTGCGATTTCATCCTCCAGGTCTGCCACTTCAATCGGTAATTCGCCTTTTAAAATATGTATCGCATCAATCTTAGAGTGGATAGCCTGTAATGACTCTAACTGCTCTAATTTGTCTTCGACGGTGGTCAATTCTTTCTTTCTTGCCATTATCTGTAATTTATTGGATTAGTGTTGATTGCTGAAATTTGAACGGCAAAAGTAGGGAATTTTTCCGATATTATCTTGTTAAATAGTTGTGAAGTAAACTGTTCACTCTCGTAGTGCCCAATGTCAGCTATAATTATCTGATTATCAGCATCAAAAAACTGATGATACTTAAAATCTCCCGTGATGAATATATCTGCCTGCTGAGCGATGGCTTTCGGAAGCAAAAAACTGCCTGAACCGCCGCAAAGGGCCACCCGCCGGATTTTTCTGCCTGTCAAAGCCGTATGTCGGATGCAGCCCGTTTTCATTTTCCTTTTTACTAAATCCAGAAATTTTGATTCATCCGCCGGTCTGGCTAGGTCACCAATCATACCGGAACCCACTTCCTGGTTGGCATTGTCCAAAGTCATGACTTCATAAGCAATTTCTTCATAGGGATGGATTTCACGAAGAGCAGCCAAAATTTTTCCTTCCAGAAAATCCGGAAAGATAACCTCAATTTTATCCTCTTTCCCGCTATGCCGTTTGTTTGGCTTACCGATAACCGGGTTGGAGAATTCATTTCCTTTAAAGGTTCCGTTTCCGGCCACCCTGAAACTACATTCGCTGTAGTTGCCAATCTTCCCCCCGCCTGCGGCAAATAATCCGTTTAATATGTTTTCCGTAGCCGATACCGGTGTGTAGGTATATAGTTTTTTCAGTATGCCTTTCTTAGGGTCAAGTATTCTGCGATGAATAAGGCCTAATTTGTCCGCAATTACGTGATTAACGCCCTGATGGACATTGTCCAGATTGGTATGGCAGGCATAAATAGAAATATCATGCTTAATGGCTTTGATGATGGTACGCTCAATGTAATTTTTACCCGTTATCTTTTTCAATCCTGAGAAAATAATGGGATGATGTGCCACAACTAAATTATATTTCTTACGAATGGCCTCGTCTATGACCGCTTCGATGGCATCAAGACAAATCAGCACACCGGTACATTCTGCCATTTTGTCGCCTATCAGTAACCCCGCATTATCATAGGACTCTTGGTATGATATTGGTGCGTATTCTTCAATAGTCTGAATAATATCTGCTATTTTCATTGGTTAATTTTAATTCTGGTTTGAGTATACTTACAAAAATACTATTATTTCCTTTCGCAATCCTATATGGTTTTGTCATTTGGTTGCGTAACTGGATGTATAAGACCAATTTTATTGGCTCTACAGATTTTGAAATTCCCGTAATCACCATTGGCAACCTCAGTATGGGCGGCACAGGCAAAACACCTATGGCGGAGCTGTTAATAGAAATTCTGAGAGGTCAATATCCGGTCGCAGTGCTTAGCAGAGGATACAAACGCAAGACATCTGGATACCTGTCTGTAAAACGGACACATACAACAAAAGAAGTAGGGGATGAACCGCTGATGTTGAAATTAAAATATCCTGATGTGCAAGTGAGCGTAGGCGAACAACGCGTATTTGCCATTCCGCGTTTATTGGCAGAGCATCCCGGAATAAAAGTGATTTTACTCGATGACGCTTTTCAGCATCAGAGTGTACGGCCGGATATCAATATTCTGCTGACTACTTTTTCCAAACCATTCTATGATGACCGGATTCTGCCATTAGGTACCCTGAGAGAGTTTTCATACGGTAAAGAACGGGCGAATATAATAGTTGTTACCAAATGTCCTGAAAATTTGAGCGAACAGCAGCAGCAGGAAATTATCCAAAAAATAAAACCGGCTGCCGGACAAAGGATTTTTTTCAGCAGCATAGAATACGGTATGCCTTATAATATTTTACAACCCGAAGACAGATTGATTCCTGATATAAAAGAAGAGGTATTGCTAATAACCGGCATTGCTAATCCGGCGCCATTGAAGACGTATCTGGAAGGCAAATCAGGCGGGGTGATACACTTTGAATTTGAAGATCATTATCATTTTGAAGAATATGAGCTGGAGCGTATTCATAAGAATTATCCCGGCTTTACCAGATGGGTGACAACAGAGAAGGATGGAGTGCGGCTGGCGGCACACCGAAATTGGCTCATGGCTAACGGGATTTCGTTGTATTGTATCCCTATCCGAACAAAAATGACAGGAAAAAACGCAGGGGAGTTTGCAGCGGCGGTAAGCGGGTATCTAAATTATTTTTACAAGGAGGAACATGCGGATGTACAAATACGGGAAGAGCATAGAGAAGATACGGAGTGATAATAGCGTATTAAATTAGGTTAATATTCTGAGGAACAGTTGCAGAATCATTAAATTACAACAAGTTTTATAAACCTATATTTTTGTAAATACCTTTCATGACCAAAGCTGTAAAGAATAGTGTTATCTTTTGGACCATTGCGCTGATACTGGTTCATGGGATTTTTGTTCATGAGCATGCTTCGGCCGGAACAAATACTAAAAAGATTGCTTCCGCCTACAGTACATCTTCCGGTGGTTTTCTATATACCGTTTTATCCGTTAACCCCGGTACAGAGCATTTCAATAATATATTTGTCAGACTGGAAAATACGCAGAATAAGCACACCCTTTTCCTTCTATCTTTTATTTTACAGCTGCTCACATCTTTGATGGCGGTTGTTGTCATCTTTTCAGCGAAAAGATATACCCATACTCCGGCATTAATACTCCGGTATCCCTTCCCGGCAAATAATAAAAGAGGGCCGCCCCGATAATCAGTTTTTGATTTGATTTTATTTATTTTCTAATCCTTAATTTATATTTTATGAATACTGCACATTTGCATTTATTGCTTAACCATATACCTGTCTTAGGAGCATTTTTCGGAACTGTACTGCTGTCCGTTGGGCTTGTAAAGAAGGACAATATTATTCTTACTGTTTCATTATGGACATTCCTCATTGTAGCTGTTGCCTCTTCGGGGGCATTCTTCACCGGAGAAGGTGCTGAAGAAATTGTAGAAAACACAGCAGGAGTTAATGAATCTATGATAGAGGCACACGAAGAAGCTTCTGCTGTTGCCTTTTACACCATGATTGTTTTAGGCGTATTGAGTGCATTGATACTGCTGATTAACACAAAGAAAGATGTCATCATTAAATCTTCGTTCGGAGTCTTACTGGTAGCTGTTTTGGTGAATGGGTTGATGTTTAGATCCGGTTGGCTTGGCGGAAAAATTAAGCATGATGAGATAAGAGGAACGGTAGCATCAGCCCCGGCATCTGAGAACAATACAGAGACAGGAGGCGCTGAGAGCGAACAGGAAAAGGATGATGATTGATAGAAGCGTAATAAAAAAGCCCGGCATTCGCCGGGCTTTTTTATTACGAAAAACCGAATGTTATTTCATAATCAGGTTAAACTCTACACGTCTGTTTTGTGCTCTTCCGGCAGCGGTTTTATTATCGCCAATCGGTTTGGAGTCACCAAATCCTGAAGAAGTCATTCTGGAAGCTTCAACGCCTTGTTTTACTAAATAATCCAAAGCAGCTTTCGATCTTCCCTGAGAAAGTTTTAAGTTGCTTTCGGGTTTGCCTACATTGTCGGTATGGCCTTCGATGCTGACATCATAGTAGCTGTATTCTTTCAGCATTTTAGCCACTTCATTCAGGATAGGATACGAAACAGGTTTGATAATAGCCTTTCCTGTTTCGAATTGTATGCTGCGCGCTTTCAGCAAGACTTTCTTGATTTTTTCATCCTGTACCGGACAGCCTTTGTTTTCTTTCGGCCCTTTCACGGTAGGGCAGGCATCATCTTTATCTAAAACACCGTCGCCATCTGTGTCAGGATAAGGGCATCCGAAGTTTTCTTTAGGTCCGGCTTCTGTGACACATTTATCTTCATTGTCATACAATCCATCGCCATCTGTATCCGGACAACCTGCATGGTTTTTATCTCCAGCCACATCCGGGCAGGCATCCTCCGAATCTATTACGCCATCATTGTCTCTGTCCGGGCATCCCTGTAATTCCTTTTTACCCGGAGTATCAGGGCAACTATCGTCTTTGTCCGCAACGCCGTCACCGTCTCTGTCCGGACAGCCTTTCAGCTCTCTTGGGCCGGCCTGATTAGGGCAGTCATCTTCCATATCAATAATACCGTCGCCATCTGCATCCGGACAACCCTGCAGTTCTTTTTTGCCGGGCGTATCCGGGCATTTATCTTCCGTATCCAGAATGCCGTCACCGTCTCTGTCCGGGCATCCATTGGACTCACACGTTCCTTTCTGATTAGGGCATAAGTCTTTTTTATTCGATACTCCATCTTTGTCCTTATCCTTCGCTGTTTTTCTGTTTGGAACGGTTATTCTTAAACCTGCCTGAACATTGATGTCTCTCTTGTCTTTTTTAATGAGGTAGGTAAAGAAGTCCTGAGAACCAATATAGAATGGCCCTAAGCGTAATCCCATGCCCCATTGCACATTTCCTAACTGGTCAACCGCTACCGGCAAGTAAGCGCCGAACCATTTGTAATCATACCTTGGGGTAATGGATACTATCGATAAGTGATGGACATTGTTTTTCTTTTGCGGTATCGGATTGATTTGAGCGGCCACATTGATGCCAATGCCTTTATAGAGATTTAAATCAATCCAGGTATTAATGGTGGTCGGCAGCCATATTTTAAATGTTCTCTGGTCAGTAGCTGATTTGGTTCCCAGATTCCGCCAGTTCTCGAACAGTGTATTTTCATTGAATAATTCACCTGTTTTAGTAAGATTGACATCATAATCAAACACCGAGTCCGATTTTGTAAAGGAGAGGCGTCCGATATTGATGACGGAAAATCCCACCTGCACAAAGTGTTTGTCTCTTTCGTTGTAATACATGTCTTTGCAGTCCATGTTGTATTTGTACTTGTCTTTATCTTTTCTGAATTCGTATACCAAGGCTATATCCCCGGCAGCCGACCATTTGGAGACTTTGCTGTCAATGAAACCCTTTAATAATCCCATGGCATCAAAATCATTATCCGGTAAGAAGTATTCCAGATTTTTGGTTGCACCTACTTTCATGTCAGCATTTAATAACGTAATGGTATCTTTGCTGTCAAAGCGGTAGTCAAACTGATTAGCGTAGGCGTATAAAGCACCCAGTCCTTTCACTACTTTAATGGTAGCACCGACTTTCAGGAAGTGCTTGTCTTTATCTAATACAACACGGGAATAGGTAACTCCTATATCAGCCCAAGCCATTCCTTTGATTCCCATGTTTTTGATCGAATGATCCTTACCTAAGAAATTTCCGATGACATCAAATGCACGGTCACCCCAGCCCCAGCGCAGGTTTCTTGCCAGATCCTGCTCCAGATTATCTACATTCACGATAGTATTCAGATGCGATGAGAATGCAATTGCGTTATTGTTTTTCATATTCTTGCCAAAAGAAACCAGGAAGGAAAATGGCAATTGTACCGTATTGCTGATATATGCAAATTTCGCTTTGCCATTCAGGTTTTCGGAGAGGTTGACCGAGTCATCGAAATTGCTGAAATTAAAAGTCTTGCCTTTCAGGCCTATATAGTTGTTACTGACCGTTGCATCAACGGCGAAGAGATTGATGTCGACTTTAAACCGATTGTCTGCAATGGCAGGGTTGAAGTTGACATTGTTTACTCCGCCAAAATTACTGGCACGCAGGCCCAGAAACTGGGCTTTAACGGATGTCATGCATATCACTGCTGCAAGCAGGAATATGATTCTTTTGTTCAGATGTATCATAGTTTCAAATTTTAGTGTGGTATATACTTGTTTGTAACGTTCCATATAAGTAAAAATTATATTATGGTTGCGTTCAACAAAATTATAGTTTTTCCATTAAAAAAAGCAGAAAAGTTGAAATTAATGCAGTATATTTGTAGGGCTTCGTAAACACTTAATGAAAAGCATCTTTTTAGTGTCTTACTGAAATAATAAATAGCACAAAAATTTATAGCCTGAAAGTGATGATTTAAATAATCACAGCAAAGAATGATTTTTTCAGGAGGAAACTTCAATAAAATAAATTTACAGTAATGAATTACAATACAGACAGAAATGAGATTGAAATGCGTGAATACGGCCGTCACGTACAAAAAATGGTTGATTATGCCGTTTCCATTTCCAACCGTGCAGAACGACAGAAAGTAGCCGAAAATATTGTTCAACTGATGGGGATTCTGAATCCGCAATTGCGAAATGCAGCGGATTACAAACATAAGCTTTGGGATCACATATTTATCATTTCCAAGTTTCAGTTAGATGTAGATTCTCCCTATCCGATTCCGACGGAGGCAACCGCGAGAATTAAACCTTCGGAATTGCCCTATCCGCAACAAAGAATAAAACTGAAACATTACGGTAAAAATGTGGAAGCGCTGGTGGCGAAAGCGAAGGCCATGGAAGATGAAGGTAAAAAAGAAATCTTCACCGAAATTATCGGCAATTTCATGAAGATGGCTTACAAGAACTGGAGCAATGAGGAAGTGAGCAATGAATTGATTAAAGAAGACATGAAATCACTTTCCGGCGGTGAACTGGAAATCAGTGAAGATATGAATATTGAGAGCATGTCCCGAAACCAGCCGAAACAACGCAAGTTTACACCCAACAATAAACCGGGTAATTTTCAGAATCGCAATCAGAATCGCAATCAGAACCGCAACAACAACAATCGGAATAATCAGAACCGCAACAATAATAACCGCAATCGTTTCAGCAAATAAAAACGGGAATAAATATGCAAGCAGATGCGTTTGAGGTAAATGGCGGAAAATCATTAAGCGGCACCATCACACCTCAGGGTGCCAAAAATGAAGCATTGCAAATACTGTCGGCTGTTTTGTTGTCCGATGAAGATATTACCATATCCAATATTCCCCATATTTTAGATGTCAACGTGCTGATTGAACTCTTGCAGGAGATGGGCGTGCAGGTGACTAAACAAAATGCGGATACCTATACTTTTAATGCAAAAAATGTTGACCCGGATATTCTGCTGACAGAAAATTTTAAGAAGAGAGCGGGCCATTTACGCGGTTCTGTCATGATTTTAGGACCATTACTGGCTCGTTTTAAACGAGCCTACTTGCCTACTCCGGGTGGCGATAAAATTGGACGCAGACGACTGGATACCCACTTTTTAGGGTTTGTGGAGCTGGGGGCAACCTATCATTTTGACAAGGAGAAATCATTTTATTCACTAACGACGGATAAACTGATTGGAAAATATATTTTGCTGGAAGAGCCCTCTGTTACAGGAACGGCGAATATAGTAATGGCAGCCGTGCTGGCAGAAGGCGAAACGACCCTCTTCAATGCTGCCTGTGAGCCTTATCTCCAGCAATTATGCTCCATGCTCAACAGGATGGGTGCCAAAATAACAGGCATAGGTTCAAATCTCTTGAAAATAAAAGGCGTCAAAAAACTCGGAGGCACTACCCACCGTTTATTGCCGGATATGATAGAAATTGGCAGTTTTATTGGCCTGGCAGCGATGACTAAGTCCAATATCACCATTAAAGATGCACGGGTGGATATGCTCGGGCTGATTCCGACGTATTTTCAGAAGCTGGGCATACAACTGGAATTCGCAGGAGATGATATTGTAGTACATGGCCGGGAACACTATGAAATCCATACATTTATCGATGGCTCTATCCTGACTATTGCAGACGGCCCCTGGCCGCTTTTTACTCCCGATTTGCTGAGTATTATGCTGGTGACAGCCACGCAGGCCGATGGAAGTGTGCTGATTCATCAGAAAATGTTTGAAAGCCGCCTGTTTTTTGTCGATAAGCTGATAGATATGGGCGCAAAAATCATTCTATGCGACCCACACAGGGCAACCGTCATAGGAATTAATCGCGAATATCCTCTCCGGGGAATTAATATGTCCTCGCCCGATATCAGGGCAGGTGTGGCATTGCTGATTGCTGCCCTTTCTGCCGAAGGCAAGAGCGTAATTTCCAATATCCACCAGATAGACAGAGGGTATCAGTACATCGATGAACGCCTGCGGAATTTAGGCGCTGATATTAAGAGATTGTAACCTGTTTTAGGGGTTGTTTTACGGTACCCTTATTTTCGTTGAAAACGTTATGTTTTATTAACCTAAATGTGGATAAACATCCATGTTTTTATGCCGTTTTCAGTCTCCGTTTTCGTACTTTTATGCTGTCAAAATTTACGGGTTTTTTAAACCGGAAAAATTGACATAACACGGATAAAAATAAGAACACAGTATAGTTATGAGCGAAGTCTTAGAAGAAGTAAAAAGCAGTCATTACGGAGCAGATAATATCACCGTTTTAGAAGGGTTGGAAGCAGTGCGAAAACGTCCCGCGATGTATATCGGAGATATCAATACCCGCGGGTTGCATCATTTGGTGTACGAGGTTGTCGATAACTCGATTGATGAAGCTTTAGCCGGTCATTGCAAAAATATTTTTGTTACCATCCATGAAGATAATTCCATTTCCGTGCTGGATGACGGGCGTGGTATCCCTGTCGATATGCATGCAAAAGAAGGACGATCGGCGCTGGAAGTTGTTCTGACCGTTTTACACGCCGGCGGAAAATTCGATAAAGATTCATATAAAGTATCCGGTGGTTTGCACGGTGTGGGTGTATCGTGTGTGAATGCATTATCCACTCAGTTGATTGCTACCGTTTACCGCGACGGAAAAGAATATCAGCAGGAATTCAGTATCGGTATTCCTAAATATCCGGTAAGAGAAGTAGGTCTTTCCAGCCAGAGAGGTACAAAAATCCATTTCAAACCGGATGCCACTATTTTTACCACAACGGAGTACAATTATGATACATTGGCTGCCCGTATGCGTGAATTGGCGTATCTGAACCGGGGCATCAGCATTACTATTTCGGACGAAAGGAATAAAGATGAGAACAATGTAGCCTTTTCCGAAAATTTCTTTTCGGAAGGCGGATTACGAGAGTTTGTTACATTTTTAGATAAAACCCGCCAGCCGCTGATTCCGGAAGTGATTTATATGGAAGGCGCGAAAGATAATGTAGTGGTGGAGGTAGCTTTTCAGTACAATGATTCTTATAACGAAAACATCCATTCATATGTAAACAACATCAACACCATTGAAGGAGGGACGCACGTAGTCGGTTTCCGCAGGGCGTTGACAAGAGTGTTTAAAAACTGGGCGACTAAAAATGATTTATTTAAAAATCTGAAAACGGAAATCAGCGGAGAAGATTTCAGAGAAGGGATTACCTGTTTAGTTTCGGTAAAAGTACCTGAGCCGTTATTTGAAGGACAGACAAAGACCAAACTGGGTAACTCAGAGGTTGATGCAATAGTTGCAGGTGTTGTAGGGGAACAATTGGAATATTATCTCGAAGAACATCCAAAAGAAGCCAAAACAATTGTCAATAAAGTTATTCTGGCGGCAACAGCCCGTATGGCGGCCAAAAAGGCCAGAGAACTGGTACAGCGTAAAAGTGTACTGGGTGGTTCCGGATTGCCGGGGAAATTGTCCGATTGCTCAGATAAAAACCCGGATGCCTGCGAGTTATACCTGGTGGAGGGAGATTCAGCGGGCGGTACGGCTAAACAAGGCAGAAACCGAGCGTTTCAGGCTATCCTTCCCTTAAGGGGTAAAATCCTCAACGTGGAGAAAGCGATGGAGCACAAGATTTACGAGAACGAGGAGATAAAAAATATTTTTACCGCGCTGGGTGTCAGCAAAGGAGTGGAAGGAGATGAGAAAGCATTAAACATTGCAAAATTACGCTACCACAAAATCGTCATCATGTGTGATGCCGATGTAGATGGCAGTCACATCACTACGCTGATTCTTACCTTCTTCTTCCGTCACATGAAAGAACTGATTGAGAATGGATACATATACATTGCTTCTCCTCCGTTGTATTTGGTGAAAAAAGGCAATAAAGAGCAGTATGCTTGGAACGACGAACAACGTGTTGCTGCGGTCAAGAAGATTGCAGGAGACGGAAAGGAAGACAGCGTCCATGTACAGCGCTACAAAGGTCTGGGAGAGATGAACGCCGAGCAGTTATGGGAAACAACCATGAACCCGGAAACCCGGACACTAAAACAAGTTACGATAGAAAATGCGGCGGAAGCTGATCATATTTTCTCCATGCTGATGGGCGACGAAGTGCCGCCACGCAGGGAATTTATAGAGGCTCATGCTAAATATGCAAAGATTGACGTATAAAACCCGTTAAGTTTCCAATATTGTAGCCATGCCGGGAAGCATGGCTATTTTTTTTGTTTAATTTTTGTGAAAATCACTCACCTTCCTTTTGGGTTAAAAGCAAAGACAACAAAACTTTGTATTTTAGTACGATGAAAAATACACCATCTGCTTTTCAATTGCTCTATATCAGTTGTATTCTGTTTTTAGCGCTAACCACATTAGGAATGCTCACTTTTCCCGGCGGTACAATATTGGATCATTACACGAAAGGCTATAGTTTTTTTAATAATTTTTTTTCGGAGTTAGGCCGCTGGCGTACTCATCTGGGAGAAACGAAGTGGGTGTCTTTTTTCAGTTTTACAGTTGCGTTATTGATTCATGCTGCTGCAATGTTTTGGTTTAATCTTCATTTCCTGAAAGAAACGAAAAGCATAGAGCTGAATAAAACGGCATATTACACCGCATTAATTTGCGGCAGCGCATTTCCATTTCTGTTGGCCGGTATCGCGCTCACACCTTGCGATCTTTATTTGCCAAAACACATGTTTTGTGTCAGAGTAGGATTTGGGCTGCTGTTGCCACTGAGTTTGGCCTATACCGTATTAATCCGCCAGCATCATTTATTGCCCAATAAATTCGGCAATATTATGCTGACCATAGTTGTTGCAATCGCCTTGTATTTAGGGATGATTTTTTTCGGGCCGAATCCTCATGAGGTGGGGTATGTACAGCAGACTTCTCAGAAAATAATAGTCTATTCTATGATATTTTCGTTACTGTATCTGGCGTATGGCTGCAAGAAATATTTACAGGAAGAAAAAGGCTAATCTTTTCCGCCCACTCCAAACCCGAATCCGATATTCAGCATCATAGGAAAATTGCCAAAGGTGCCTCTGTAAATAGACTCTTTGCTATTGATGACATTAAACAACAAAGAGGCATTGAAGACACCCACTTTCCCTATAGGAGCGGCATATCCGGCACCTAAAAGAAGATGGTGCACGTTCACCCGTTTGTCATAATAAAAATTGGAGGGTTTATTCACCATATCGTACCGGGCTTCCAAATTCAGCCCTTTGTAAATGTATCCTTTAGCATAAATATCAGACCCGTATACAAAAAAGCTTAATACCGTAGAACTGGAGTAGCGAATGCGTTCATAAATAAGTATAGGGCCGGCCCCCAGTTCCAGGCGGTCTTTTATGACCATATACCCGATTGTTGGTGTAAAATTTACATAAGTATATGTTCCGAACTGTAGTCCGAAATTACCCAATCCCACACGAAGGCGGTTTAGTCTTTCTTTTTTCAGCTCCGCAGCTGTTTTAGGATCGTTAGGCCCTGGTTTTATTTTTTCGGTTTTAGGAGCCGGCTTACTGTTATCCAGCGGTTCTATTATCTGTGTGGGCTGATAGTTTTCTTCCTGAGCAGCGGCAAATTTGCATTGAAAAAGTACCAATAAAAAAAATATATAGAGCAGTGTGTTTTTTTTCATTTCATGGATTTTAGGATTATCGCATATAGAACGTACCTTTGATAAAAATAGTCTGATGTACAAACTCAGCATAAAAATAATAGTATTTCCACTATTTTTCTTCTATAACTTCTATGCTTATTGTCAATTAACACTTGAAGATATTTTTTTAACAGATAGATATGTTGCAAAGGCATATCCGGAAATTGCTTTCCTGCATCGAAAACCCCTGAATGCCCGGTTTCTTGACGTTCCGCATGGTAAAAATATCGGATTCTTTAACTGCCGGAATGAGCAGGTAGATGAATGGAAACTGTCTGAATTTGTGATGAATGGATCTAATACGGACAGAGACTGGTCCGGGCTGGAGTTTTCAAATACGGATCAGTTTTTCCTCCTGAGCAGAACGTGTGAAACCTTATACCGTTATGCTTCCTCTTGTGATTATGTGCTGGGAGATGCAAAAGGAATCTTGACAGACCTGAGTGAGGGGAAACAATATTTTCCGGCTTTTTCGCCCGATGACAAAAAAATTGCGTTTGTAAAATACAATAACCTTTATTACAAAGATCTGTTGCACAACAGAGAAGTGCAAATCACAAAGGATGGCGAATGGAACAGGATTATAAACGGAAAGTCGGACTGGGTCTATGAAGAAGAACTTGGACTGACAAAGGCTTTCGAGTGGAATACAACAGGAGATAAAATGGCATACCTGAAGTTTGATGAAACGAATGTGAAAGAATCCGCCTTGCCGATGTATTATGATTTAAAGTATCCGGATAACTTCAGGTATAAATACCCAAAAGTGGGAGAAGAAAATGCAAAAGTGTCGATATGGTGGTATGATACGAAATCTTCCAAAAATTATAAAGTGTCTGTACCGGTTTCGTTTGAATACATACCCCGAATTTATTGGAATGGCTCCGGAAATGAGATTGTAGCCATGCTGCTGAACCGACATCAGGATACCCTGCAATTAGTGGCATTTAATTGTAAAACGAAAAAATTCAGGCAACTATACCTCGAAACGGACAAGACGTATGTGGAGGTACCGAATACAGTCAGATTCTTGTCGGATAATTCTTTTCTTATTACTTCCGAAAAAGACGGACACAATCATTTATATCATTATGATAAGGACGGAAATTTAATCAGGCAATTGACAAAAGGTGATTTTGAGATAATGGAAGTATATGGAGTAGATGAAAAGAATACGTTGATTTACTATCAAAGCAATGAGGGCAATGAGATAGAGACGGCCATCTGCAGAATGAATTATGATCAACTAACAAAGCAACAGCTGAGTCATCAGCAGGGAGTGCATACAGCCGGGTTTTCATCGGATTTCTCTTGCTATATACAAGGGTTTTCCAATGCTTCCATACCGCCGCAGGCTACAATACAGCAAACGGATTCTGAAAGCGGCATATTGCTCGAAGGCAATAATAAATTGGGAGAGGAACTTAAAAACATACCCCATAAAGAATTTTTAAAAATTCCAGTAAACAAACAATTCTTAAACGCGTGGATTATCAAACCGGCAAACCTGGATATTACAAAAAAATATCCGTTGTTGCTATATGTGTATGGCGGTCCCGGAGACAGGGAGGTGTTGAATGAGTGGGAAAAACGCAGGGATTTATTTTATAATTTCCTTGCTGAACAGGGGTATGTGGTGGCATGTGTGGAGAATACCGGAACAGGCAATAAAGGAGCTGCCTTTAAGAAAGCCACCTTCCTGCATCTGGGAAAACTGGAAACTTCCGACCAGGCCGCTGCGGCAAATTATTTTTCTACATTGCCCTATATTGATAAAAACCGCATAGGCATTTTTGGATGGAGTTATGGCGGATATATCGCGTTGAATGCTATACTGGAAGCGAATAACATCTTTAAAGCGGCCATTGCGGTAGCGCCCATCACGAATTGGAACCTGTATGATAATGTATATACGGAGCGGTATATGAGAACACCGAAGGAAAATCCATTAGGCTATTATGAAAACAATCCGATTGTCTCCGCCCATAAATTAAAGGGCGAATTATTGCTGATACATGGAATGGCGGATGATAACGTTCAGGTGCAGCACACGATTCAGATGATCAATGCGCTGAACGAAGCACACAAAACGTACCAGATGTATCTCTACCCGGACAAGGATCATGGTATATCCGGTAAACCATCCAGGTATGACCTCTTTTTAAAAATCTACCGGTTCATACAGGAAAAACTGTAAAATCGGCCAAGTGGAATATTAATAAACGAATGTGCAGAATAAATTCAGATTTCTGTGATTCATAACCTTAAATTTAAGTTTGGAAAGATATATCATCTTACCTTTGAACATCTAAAAAATTTGAAGATGAAGAAAATAATTTTTAGTGTAGTTTGTATGCTCCTTTTACAAACTTCTATGTATGCACAGGTAGAAAAACAAATTAAAGGAGAGGCCGTATCAACGGATGAAAAGAAAAAACTGGCTGATACAACTGATGGCTGGAAGTTCGGAGGATTGGGAAGTATTACGTTTAATCAGGCAGGGTTTGTGAATTGGGCACCCGGCGGAACAAATTCTTTTTCTTTCCTGTTCAACTTCCGTTTTTATGCCGATTTGAAAAAAAAGAATCACTTGTGGCAAAATTGGTTCGCAGCTGAGTATGGTATCCAGTTTGTAAAAAGCGATGCAGATAAAGTCAGAAAAAATGCTGATCGTTGGGAAATCTTTTCCAAGTACGGCTATAAGCTCTACAAACCATTATATATCGCGGTCTATGCAGATTTGCGTTCTCAGTTTTCAAACACCTACGATTACTCACAACCCAAGCCGAGAAAACCCATTTCCAGGTTTGCGGCACCTTTAATTTTTGAATCAGCTGTAGGTTTGGATTATGTGCCGAATCAGTATTTTTCATTGTTCTATTCCCCCTTAGCTGCTAAGATTACCTTCGTCGGAGATAACGACATTGCCGCAGCGGGCACTTATGGCAATACTTTTCCATCCAAACTGAAAAAAGAATTTGGTACCGTGTTAATCGCAACATATAAACAGAATTTCTGGAAACAAAACATCTCCATTCTTTCCGTTTTTAAAGCGTATAAAAATTACCTGAGAGATAAAGAACAGGTTTTTGATTTTACATCGGACCCTGCCACCTCGGCGTTGGTGCCTGAAACAATCAGCCATTACAGACGCAATATTGACATTGACTGGCAAACGACAATCGGCTTAAAAGTCAATAAATACTTATCAGCCAGCGTCTTCCTGCAGTTGGTTTGGGATGTGGATGTGGCGACACCGGTTAGTGGTACAATAGCTCCCGTTCAATACAAACCACAGGCACAATTCAGAGATATTATCGGTATAGGATTGTCCTATAATCCCAATTTCTATAAAGCAAAAGGCATCAAAGCGAAAAGCCTGTAAATTTAGCAGTCATATACGAAAACCACACTGTAAATGAGTGTGGTTTTTTTATTTAGAAGGAGTCTTAGTAGAGATTCTAAATTAACCCTAACAAGTAACATTTTTTAACAATATATCAAAAGCGTTCATAGGTTAGGATTTTATTTTTGCAGTTCATTAAACCGCATAAAATTTCGCTTATGGAATCTATTGACATAAAAGCTTTAAACGAGCAAATCCAACAAGACAGCGCTTTTCTGGAAATCTTAAATCTGGAAATTGGCAAATCGATTGTAGGGCAAAAATACATGCTCGAACGATTGATGATAGCACTCTTGTCTCAAGGCCATATTTTACTCGAAGGAGTACCCGGGCTGGCAAAAACCTTAGCTATTAAATCCTTGTCCGACGCGATAGACACCCGATTCAGCCGGATTCAGTTTACACCGGATTTGTTGCCTGCAGATATTTTAGGTACCATGGTGTACAATCAGGCTAAAGGGAATTTTGAAGTGAAGAAAGGCCCCATCTTTTCCAACTTCATTTTAGCAGACGAGATTAACCGCGCCCCGGCTAAGGTACAGAGCGCATTGCTGCAATCCATGCAGGAAAGAGTGGTGACACTGGGTGATACGACCTATAAACTTGAAGAACCTTTTCTGGTAATGGCCACTCAGAACCCCATTGAGCAGGAAGGAACCTACAATCTGCCGGAAGCACAGGTAGACCGTTTTATGCTGAAAGTAAAAATCTCTTATCCGGAATTTGAGGAAGAACGGCAGATCATGCGTCAGAATGTGAGTGGACTGAATCCGAATATCAACCCGGTGATATCTGCCGCAACCATTCTAAAAGGACGTGATACCGTGCGTAAAGTATACATGGATGAGAAGATTGAGAAATATATTCTCGATATCATCTTTGCTACCCGCGAACCGGCTCACTATAAAATCGATAACCTTAAACACCTGATAAGCTACGGTGGTTCGCCGCGTGCCAGTATCAGTTTGGCAATGGCCAGCAAAGCATATGCGTTTATCAAACGAAGAGGTTATGTCATTCCCGAAGATGTGCGTGCAGTAGCACATGACGTATTGCGTCACAGGATAGGCATCACATACGAAGCGGAAGCAGAAAATATCACCCAAGAACACATCATCGATACCATCTTAAACAGAGTAGAGGTTCCTTAGCAGTATTTTAGAAAAATGAGACGAGTGGCGACGCATTTCTCCGCTCCAATCTATTCATCTTCAATCTCAGACAAATGGAAGTAACAGAACTACTAAAAAAGGTGCGGAAAATTGAAATCAAGACCAAGGGCTTGACGAATCATATTTTTTCGGGCGAGTACCACTCTGCCTTTAAAGGGCGTGGTATGTCTTTTTCTGAAGTTCGGGAATATCAGTATGGCGATGATATCCGGAATATCGACTGGAATGTCACCGCCCGCTTCCAGCATCCTTTTGTCAAAGTGTTTGAGGAAGAACGGGAATTGACCATTATGCTGCTGATTGATGTGAGTAAATCTTCTTTTATCGGAACACAGAACCAGCTGAAAAATGAAATCATTGCAGAAATAGCGGGTGTACTCGCTTTTTCAGCGATTCAGAATAACGATAAGGTGGGTGTCTTGTTTTTCAGCGATGCAATTGAGATGTTTATTCCGCCCAAAAAAGGGAAATCGCATATCCTGCGTATTATACGGGAGATACTCAACTTCGAGCCAAAGAGTAAAAGAACCGATATCTCACTGGCACTGGAAAGTTTCAATAATATGGTTAAACGGAAAAGTATCGCTTTTGTGTTATCCGATTTTATTGATGAAAATTACACGGATGAGCTGCGCCATATTGCTAAAAAACACGATGTGATAGGTGTAAAGGTATATGATCAGCTTGATACAGAACTTCCTAAGGTGGGGTTGCTGCAGATAAAAGATGTGGAAACGGGTGAAACGAAGTGGATAGATACCAATGACTCCAGCACCCAACAAACATACAGGGAACGCGCGGCATTCTATGATAAAAATTACGATTCCAGTTTTTTAAAAGCCGGTGCTGATAAACTGAAAATAAAAACAGAACAGTCGTATGTTCATATATTGATGAATTTCTTTAAGAAACGTGCCTGACAGGAATGAAACAATTTTTACAAATACCAGTTGGATTCCTTGCTGATTGTTTCAAGACGGCAGTTGTAATGTGTATAACATTATTTTTGTTGACGCATAATTCCAACGCACAGACGGCAACTGCTTCTGTTAAAGAAAAAGAATACCTTATAGGTGACTGGATACCGGTGGATTTATTTGTATCTGCCGCTTCCAATAACAAGGTGGTTTTTCCTAGCCTCAAAGATTCTATTTCACCCGTTATAGAAGTAGCCGATTTTTCTCCGGTTGATACTGTAAAGAAAAGCGGACAATATGAATACCATCAATTGGTGAATTTGATTGTCTTTGACACCGGACAGGTGTTACTGCCACAGTTCCAGTTTCTGGTGGATAATAATGGAAAGTTGGATACTATTACCTCAGAAGCGATTCTGGTACATGTAGCCGGCGTGAAGATTGATACGACTAAAGATATTAAAGCCATAAAAGAACCGTTAAAAATTCCGCTTACTTTCAAAGAAATTTTACCCTTCATAATCGGCGCACTGTTATTGGCAGCCTTAATCGGATTTGTTGTGTGGTTTATTCGGTATAAAAAGAAAAAAAACCTGCCGGTGGATGAGAAATACCTCTTGCCTCCGCATGTCTGGGCGCTCAAGGAACTGGATAAACTGGGGCAGGAAAAATTATGGCAGACCGGTGAAGTGAAGAGCTACTATTCCCGTCTTACTGATATTGCCAGAACCTACATAGAACTGCGCTATCATATTCCGGCTATGGAACAAACCACAGAAGAGCTGATGAGTTCGCTGCATAAAGGCGTCATGAAACAGTCGCTCAAAAAGGAATTGAACGAAGTACTTGCGCTGAGTGATTTTGTGAAATTCGCCAAGGCGCAGCCGGATTTTTTAGAGAATGAAAATTCGTTGAAAGTCATCAAAGACTTTATTGACAAAACAAAACAACTGGAAGAAGTAAAGAAAGCAGAACAACATAAACCCGTCTGAGAAAATGGCTCATATATTTCCATACACGTTCGCACATCCGCAATACTTCTGGTTATTGCTGGCACTGCCGTTCTTAGTGTATTGGTTTTATTATAAAAGAGACTCATTTTTCCCGTCCTTCAATATACCACAGCATGGAGGTGTCCTGACTCAGTCCCCGTCTCTGAAAGTGCGGGTGATGCCTGTGTTGCCATTGCTGAAACTGCTGGCATTTGTTTTTTTAGTATTTGCACTGGCCAGACCACAAAGTTCGATGTCGGAAAAAGAAATTTCCACACAGGGAATCGATATCGTATTATCGCTGGATATATCGGGATCCATGCTTGCGCGTGACTTTGAACCCGACCGGCTGGAAGCTGCCAAAAAAGTGGCGATGAAATTTATCAAAGACCGGCCAAATGACCGAATAGGCCTGGTGGTGTTCTCCGGAGAGAGTTTTACCCAATGTCCAATCACTATCGACCATCAGGTATTGCTGAATCTATTCAAAGATATTCGCAGCGGCATGGTGGAAGACGGTACGGCTATCGGAATGGGGCTGGCAACGGCTGTGGCGAGATTGAAAGAAAGTAAGTCCAAAACAAAAGTCATTATCCTGATGACGGATGGGGTGAATAATATGGGCTATATCGACCCGTACACATCCATCAAGATTGCTAAGGCTTTTGGTGTCCGTGTATATACTATCGGAATCGGCAAGAACGGGAATGCACCCTATCCGGTAAAGGACCAGAACGGCAGAACTTTCTACCAGAGTTTTCCCGTACAGATTGATGAGCCTTTGCTGAGAAAAATTGCACAGGAAACGGGCGGAAATTATTTCAGGGCAACCGGTAATTCATCCTTAAAAAGTATTTATGACAATATCGATAAACTGGAAAAGTCAAAAATAAAAATCAGCAACTATCACCGAAAAAGCGAACGGTTTCATTTGTTTGCCTTTTTGGCGTTGATTTGTCTGCTGACGGAATTTGTGCTCAGTAAAACGTATTTGAAAACTATTTTAACGTAACAGATAAATATCATCATCAACAGATTTAGCGATGCTGCGATTTGAACATACCGAATATTTTTTCCTGCTGCTGCTGCTGCCACTGGTTACGGGCATCTACTTCTATGTTCAATGGAAAACAAAAAAACAACTTCAGCAAATCGGCAGTATAAATTTGATCAGAAGATTAATGCCGGAACGGAGCGATAAAAAAGCACTGCTGAAACTGGTACTGCTGAATGTGCTGATTTTATTTCTGGTGCTTTCATTGGCGCAACCGCAGATGGGAACGAAGATGGAAAAGGTACAACGAAAAGGTATCGATGTGATGATAGCTTTGGATGTTTCAAAAAGTATGTTATCACAGGATATTGCACCTTCTCGGCTGGAGAAATCAAAACTGCTGATTCAGACTCTTCTTCATAAACTGGATGGCGACCGCGTAGGATTAGTCATCTTCGCCGGAAATGCTTATTTACAAATGCCGCTCACGGTGGATTATTCTTCCCTGATGCTGTATCTTCGTTCTATCACAACGAATTCTGTTCCGACACAAGGTACAATTATTACAGAAGCGCTCCGCCAGTCGGAAAGCGCGTTTAAAGCGACAGAAAAAAAATACAAAGCGGTTATTGTCATTACGGATGGCGAAGACCATGAAGAAAATGCTATTGACATGGCGGAAGAACTGGCCTCTGACGGTACGAAGGTTTTTACGGTAGGTGTTGGAACTCCGAATGGCGGCACTATTCCCGTATATGATAACAATGGAAGAATAGTAGATAATAAGAAAGATGAAAACGGTCAGGTGATTATTTCCAGGATGAATGCCAATATGTTGCAGGCGTTAGCAAAAGGCGGTAACGGAAATTATTATGTGTTGGATAACACCAAAATTGTAGGCGACCTGCTGGCAAAGGATATAGCCAAAATGGAAACAAAAACCATCAATGACAAGATATTTACCGATTATGTGGAACAATTTCAGTATTTTCTGGTGTTTGCATTAGTAGTCTTATTAGCAGATTTATTGGTCACTTACAGAAACCGGTGGCTGGATTTTAAGAAATAACAAAACTTATGGTATTTATTAAATGAAAGAAAAGATTGAACATATAAAAGCATTCATAAAAAAACACAAAACATTGTTTATCATTCTGACCGTATTAAAAGTATTGTTGAAGATAGGTGTTGTACTGTTTTTTATTGCGAAAGCCAACGATGCGAAAGGTCAGTCTGCAAACAAACTGCTGAGAGAAGGAAATAAGCTGTATCATAAAGAAAAATACAACAATGCCACGGAGTCCTACAGTAAGGCATTGCAAAAAGCGCCGAAAGATGTTCGTGCTAATTTCAATCAGGGCGATGCACTCTACAAGTTAAATGAGCTGGATAAGGCGAAAGAATTGTATCAGGTTGCTGCGAATCTCAGTGCCAATACCGATATTAAAGCGAAAGCTCACTACAATATCGGTAATGCCTGGTATAAGCAGGAAAAATATGAAGAAAGTGTGAAAGCATTTAAGGCTTCGCTCAAGCTGAACCCAAAAGATATGGACGCCAAATACAATTTGATGATGGCCATGGCGAAACTGAAAAATAACAAAGGCGGTGGCGGAGATAAAAATCAGCAGAAGGATAAGCAACAACAGGATAAACAGGATAAAAATCAACAGCAGAACGGTGGGGATAAGAATCAGCAACAAAAGAATCAGCAGGGACAACAACAGCCGCAGAACAGTCCTTCTCAGCCTCAGCAACAGCAGGCACAGGCGCAGCAAATGAGCAATGAAGAGGCACAAAAGTTATTAGATGCCATTGGCAGTGAGGAAAGTAAAGTGCAGCAAAAATTATCAAAAGAAAAAGGCAAACCGCAAAACGGAAAAGTCCAAAAAGACTGGTGATGAAGAGCAGCAGACCATATAGCAGCATCAATAACAGCTATCCTTTAATCAAAGCTGTCTTTTTTGCATTTCTGTTAATGCTGGTTTCAGGGACGATATTCGCTCAAAAATTTACCGCCATTGCCAATACAAGAGAAGTCCCGCTCAATTATACGTTTGATATCACTTACTCCGTAGAGAACGGAGATATGCAGAAGTTTATTCCGCCGCGTTTTGACGGATTTGAAGCGTACGGCCCGGCTCAGAGTACCAATGTTTCCATCATCAACGGAAAGATGTCCAAGTCGGTATCCTATACGTATACGTTGCAGCCGAAACGTCAGGGTGAGTTTTCTATTCCGTCGGCAACGGCTATCATTAACGGAAGTGAGATGAAGTCCAATCCGGTGAATATTGTAGTGACGGCCCCTGCAAAACAGTCGCAGCAATCACAGCAGTATCAGGATCCGTTTGACGCGTTCAGACGTCAGTCTCAGCCGCAGCGACGTCAAAGCAGTGACGAGGATATTCGCAAAGAGGTGGAGAAAAATATTTTTGTCCGTGTCATTCCGTCTAAAACACAACTGTATCAGGGAGATCAATTGAGCCTTTCCTATAAGCTTTATTTTCGTATTCAATATCAAACATTACAGGCAACTAAAAATCCGAGCTACAACGGATTTCTAAGTGAGGAGTTTAAACTGCCGGAGCCTGACAGAAATGAACAGCCTCCTATAGAAGTGTATGGCGGCAAGAAGTATTACGTTCAGGAATTTAAACGCGTATCCCTTTTTCCCACCAAATCAGGAAAGATTGCCATAGACCCGATTGAACTTCAGGGAACGGTTTTGCTGGAAGTACCCGACCCGTTCTTCGGTGGATTTTTTACTACGCTGGAGCCATATGATTATGAATTTAAGAGCAATTCGATTGATTTAGATATCAAACCATTACCTGAAAAAAATAAACCGGCAACGTTCAGTGGTGCTGTCGGAAAATTTTCGTTTTCCGCCGCTTATGATAAGACTAAGGTCAAAGTGGGGGATGAGATAAAATTAAAAATTGCCTATAACGGTACCGGTAACCTGAAGTTGATTACCGCCCCGAAGCTGACGTTTCCGGAGGAGTTTGAAGCCTTTGAGCCGAAAGCAAAAGATGACTACAGCAACAATGGAAGCGTGGTCACCGGATCTAAATCATTTGAATATATTTTGATTCCGCAGGATGGCGGCAAGTTTAAACTGCCATCGTATGAGTTTGCGTATTTTGATGTAGAAAGAGGAGACTACGTAAAATTCAAATTACCGGAAACAGAAATAGATGTGGAAGGCAAGGCAAAAATCAGTCAGAATGTAATTGATTTTTTTAAGCGGGAAAAAGAGGATAAACCCAAGAGCATATACGGCATCAAGACGGCTTTTGTGCAAACATCGGAATTTGCCGGCAGCAATCCCTTTTGGATGCTTACCGTTTCTCCGCTAGTATTGTTGCTGATAGGATTCGTTTTCCGAAAACGGGATTACACTGAAAGTGAGTTGCTATCACTGAGAAGAAAGAAAGCCAATAAGATTGCACTTAAAAGAATGACAAAAGCTAAGAAGCTGCTTCAACAAAACAATGAAGAAGGTTTCTATAATGAGGTTATCCGTGCATTGTGGGAGTATTTATCCGATAAGCTGGCCATACCGCAAAGCGAACTTTCCAAGGACAATATTGCTGAAAAATTGAGTTTCAGGAATGTAACAACAGACAAGATTACCGCATTAAGTAACACATTGGATACCTGTGAGCAATCCTTGTTCTCACCGGTTGGCCAGCAAGATGCCATGCAGGAAACTTATACCCAATCGGTGGAACTGATAGTGGATATTGAGGAACAATTAAGAAATAAGAAGGCTTGAGAACGATTTGCGTAAATAGGATAATCTGGTTGGTGTGCTTGAGCATACCCTTCCTGTCAACCGCTCTGCTGAAAGCGGAGGATGCGAAGAGTTTATTCAGCGCTGCCAATAAATATTACCGGAATAAACAGTATGATGAGGCGGAAAAAATGTATCTGCTGGTATTGAAACAGGATAAAAAAAATGTGCACGCCTTATACAATCTGGGAAACACATATTACCATCTAAAACAATATCCGGATGCAGTGCTGTATTATGAGCGGGCAAAAAAGTGGTTGCCGGACGATAAGGCCATTAATCAAAACATACAGCTGACCAATAACAAGCTATTTTCTAAGATTGAATTCAGTAAGGAGTTTTTTGTAACGAAATGGGTGAAAGGCAGTGTGTATGAAAAATCAGCATCCAGTTGGAGTATATGGATGCTCATCTGTTTATGGACGGGGGTGCTGTTTCTGTGCCTTTATTTTTATTCCACCAACACTCGTTACTTACGGATGGGTATTTTTATATTGGGGATAAGTATCCTGTTGGCTTTCTATACCCGCCTGGCCTATAATAGAGAGCAGAAAAAAGAATTCGCTGTTGTGATGAAGCAAAATGCATTCATAAAGAAAGCGCCGGTGGAAAGCATGAACGAAGCAGACTCCATTCGCCCGGGCATAAAAGTACAAATTATAGATACCGATAAAAACTGGTTTAAGATTAAACAACCTAACGGCAAAGAAGGCTGGATAGACAACAAAAGTATTGAGCTGATTTAAAAGGTAATGCCCAGTGTGATGGGAACATAATGCTTGATGCTGATTTCAGGAGTATTCGAGAATATCTGTACGTTGCTGCCGGTTCCGTCCGTTACATCTATCTTGCGCTGCAAATGCTGTAAACGATAGCCTACCCCGAAATGAATTGCTATTCTTTTTACCGGCGGAATATACCTGCCTCCAATCATAAACTCGCCGAAGGCACCGGAATATGTCCCGCGATTCATGGCGGAATTGATATATGAATCAATATACACTGCGCCGCCTACCCGTTCAGAGAAGAACATATTAAAATTTCCTTCGAGAATGTATTCCCGGAATTCAGCAAAGAACGGAAATGTGAAAAAATACGAACGAACACCCGAAGGGCTGTTAGGACGGAAGTCCAGGCCTAAGCCCGCACCGATGAAAAGTTTTGGATTAATCAGTGCGCCGTGTACAGTACGAAACATGACGCTGGGTTTGTCTGTTCCCAGGTTTGTTTTCACCGTACCGGAAGGCAGCTTCAACAGTTTGGTACCGGCCACGCTGATTGCCACTCCCACTTCATTGACAGATGAATACCGGGTGGTACGGATGTTCTTAATGGAGTCCAGGTTCAATACAATATCTTCCTGTGCATGCAGCGATGAAAAAAAGAGCATGCATATTCCGGCTAATAGTATCCTGTTCATAGGATGAATTTAGTGCAGGTGAAAATTACAAAATTAATGGGTGGTTTTACGATTATTGCAGGATTGTATTTCATTTTTTTAGAATAAATAACATCAATAAAATACCTATTTTTATTCATGCGAAAAAACTTCGTATTGCTATTGGTTTTCCTGCTGACAACACTCCTTTCTGTTGCACAGTCTTTTGAATATAGTTCAGATTGCAGGAAAGGATATCAGGCCATCTTTAAATTAAAACTCAAAGAAGGACAGGACTGGCTCGAAAAGGAGAAGGCAGCCAATCCCAAGAACCTGCTGCCGTATTTTATGGAAAACTATATCGATTTTCTGAAATTATATGTCAATGACAACGAAAAACTGTTCCAGTCCATTGAACCAAAAATAAAAATGCGCCTCGATAAATTGCAGGATGGAAATCAGCAGTCACCATATTATCTCTACACACAGGCGGACATACATCTCCAGTGGGCATTTTGCAAAATTAAGTTCGGAGAATATGTGAGTGCGGTATTTGAAGTTAAGAAGGCATATTCCATGCTGCAAACCAATCAGAAAAAATTCCCCGATTTCAAACCGAATGTAAAAAGCCTTGGATTGCTGCATACGCTGTTTGGCGCAGTACCCGATAAATATAAGTTCGGCGCACGGCTGCTGGGATTGAAAGGATCCATTGAACAGGGATTGAAAGAATTGAACAGTGTGCTTGAAGATGATCATTTTCAGTTTAAGGAAGAAACTATCATCATGTATACCTTGCTGATGCTGCACCTTCAGAAAAATGAGGCAGGAGCCTGGGGTATGATAGAAAAAGCCGATATTCCGCTGGGGGATAACTTGCTGAATCATTTCGTTGCAGCAACGGTAGCGTCCCATACCGGCAAGAATGATAAGGTCATCGCCATCCTGGCTGCCAAACCAAATTCTGCGGAATATTATCCGTTTCCTTTTTTAGATTTTCTGCTGGGTGACGCCAGGCTGAATAAGCTGGAGGGTGATGCCGACGACTACATCAAAAAATTTATCGCGCACAACAAAGGCCGTTCCTATCAAAAGGAGGCATATCGCAAACTGGCCTGGTATTATCTGATACAGGATAATCCGGTGTTGTATAAAAAATATATGCAGCAGTTGCTTGCAGTGCCTTATGCACCTACCGATGAAGATAAGTCTGCACAGAAAGAGGCACAGCGCGGCTTAGTCCCCAACAGGGATTTGCTAAAAGCCAGGGTGTTGTGTGATGGTGCTTATTATGAAAAGGCGCTCGAAATAATGTCCCAGGTAAAGGTGGATAAGCTGACACGGTCGCGCGACCAAATAGAATATTATTACCGCATTGCCAGAATTTGTCACGAAATGGGAAATCTGAATGAGGCTATTAAATTTTATAGTGTGACCATTCAGAAGGGGGAGGCGTTCACCTATTATTATGCCGCCAATGCCAGCCTTAAACTGGCATCCATCTATGAGCAGCAGCAGAAAAAAACCGATGCGCAAAAGTATTATCAGAAAGCGATTGACCTTGAAAAAGATGAATACCACAACAGTATTGAAGCCGAAGCCAAAGCCGGAATAAATCGGCTGGGAAAATAAACCTTTTTTCTTTCATCATCCGTAAATTGTTATTGCTGGATGCTGATAATAAGGACAGGGTTTTTGAAGAAACGATACTGGCATTTATTTTGATACTAAACAATCAGCAGGCTATATTGCATAGAAACAGTAAGCCTTGTTTTGGATTTTATAACTTTATTGCTACATTTAATACACTAAAAACGGAATACCATGAAAAAGATTCTTTTTGTACTGTCCATGACTTTCCTGTTCGCTCTGGAAAGCTGGGCGCAACTGACTATAAACAATGTTACCTTGCCGGCCAAGCTTAAAACAGCCACAGGGGAATTAGCCCTTAACGGCGGCGGGGTAAGGAAAAAGGCTTTCTTCAAAGTATATGTGATGGGGCTTTACCTCAATGAAAAGAGCAAGGATGCTGCAACCATCCTGAAAAGCAATGAAGAAATGGCGGCGCGCTTACAAATTACTTCCGGTGTGGTCAGCAGCAGCAATATGTCTTCCGCTATCAAAGAAGGATTTGAAAAATCACTGAAAGGAAATGTCGCACCTCTGCAAAGCAAGATTGATGCATTCATCGGTATATTTTCCAAGGATGAAATCAAGGAAGGTGATGTATTTATATTGGATTATGTTCCCGGGGTAGGCGTCAAATCCTTTAAAAACGGAAAACTTTTGTCTACGGTAGAAGGAGAGGATTTCAGAAAAGCCCTATTCGGAATCTGGCTGGGTGAAGATCCTGTTGATGCAGGCCTGAAGGCTGGGATATTGGGTAACTAATCACATTCGAATTAGAGGTTACTTCCTGTCTGCCCTGTCTGCCCTGTCTGCCGACAGGCAGGCGACAGGCAGGTACTTCTTTAGCAAGGACGGCACGGATGCCAGGACATCATTGGGCTATAAGCAGTCTCAAAGAAAACGATGTTATTCCACAATCTGCAATTTCGCGAATTTCAGCATGATTTTTTTATTACCTACACCTTCAAAAAAGATGGTAGCGATTTTATTTTCGCCGTTACCTTCCACACTCACCACTTTACCCGCATTGAATTTCTCGTGCACCACATGCATGCCGGCTTGCAGTTGCTGTAAGTCTGTGGTGATGGAGGCGGTATGTCCCGCCGCCGTTTTAATTTTAGTCAGGTGTTTAGGCGGTTCGTATTTCGGAGCAGGCTCTTCTTTTTTCTGGTATTGTTTGCTCAGGTACCATTTGCTGTTGCTGTCATTGTCGAACAGAGGTTTCTGTTCTGTTTTGGGTTTTTCTTTCTGTCCAAAAAACAGTTTATTCTCTTCAGCGATTTCATCGATGAAACGGCTGGGGTCGCAGTAGTTCAGCTGTCCGAATTTATAACGCGTCAATGCGTATGATAATGTCAGGAAACGTTTGGAACGCGTGACCGCCACATAAAAAAGGCGGCGTTCTTCCTCTAAATCTTCGCGGGTATTCATTGACATGACGGACGGAAAAAGATTTTCCTCCAGGCCCACAATAAACACACTCGTAAATTCCAGTCCTTTTGCAGCGTGAATGGTCATCAGTTTTACCCTGTCCTTATTTATATCTTTGTCATCATCCATATCCGTCAGCAGGGATATCTGCTGCAAGTAAGCCGCCAGATCATTTTCCGGCCTCACTTCGTCTTCTTCGTATTCCGGTTTTTCTTCCACCGTATATTCCTTGATACCGTTGAGCAACTCCTGTATGTTTTCATAGCGGGAAATGCCTTCAGCAGTTTTGTCTTTAAACAATTCCTGCACGATGCCTGTCTGTTTACCGATATACTCCGCAATTTCATACGCATTTTTATTCGGAAGCATAGCGCGGAAACTCTTAATCATGATGCTGAAATCTCGGATGGCCTGTTTCGCACGTCCCTGCATATCCTGTATGATTTCCGGTTTTTCCACCACATGCCACAACGGTAAATCGTGTTCATTGGCGGTCACAATAAGGCGGTCTATGCTCGTGTTGCCGATGCCGCGTACCGGATAATTGATAATGCGTTTCAGGGCCTCTTCGTCGTTCGGGTTCACCGTCACACGCAGATAGGCAATAAAGTCTTTCACTTCCTTGCGCTGGTAGAACGACAGGCCTCCGTAAATTTTATAGGGAATATTCAGCCGACGGAGCGCTTCCTCAAACGAACGCGACTGTGCATTGGTTCTGTAGAGGATGGCAAACTCGGCATGCAGCAGGTGATGGCGCATCTTCTGGTCAAAAATGGAGTCGGCTACGATGCGCGCTTCATCGGTGTCGCTCGCGGTTTTAAATACTTTAATCTTTTCGCCTCCTTTCTGATCGGTCCAGATTTTTTTTGGCAGCTGTGCTTTATTGTGTTTGATGATAGCATTTGCCGCACTGACGATATGTTCGGTGGAGCGGTAATTTTGTTCCAGTTTGAACACTTTCAAATCCGGATAATCACGTTCAAAATTCAGAATGTTTTCGATGGTGGCGCCGCGAAAGGCATAGATACTTTGTGCATCATCGCCCACTACGCATACATTCTCATGCTGCGCGGCAAATAACTTCACGATTTCGTACTGTGCGTTGTTGGTGTCCTGAAATTCATCGATGAGGACATGTGTAAACCGCTTCTGATATTTGTACAATACATCCGGAAATTTTGTAAGCAGCTCATATGTTTTCAGCAGCAAATCATCAAAGTCCATCGCACCCGCCTTGAAGCAGCGGTCCTGATATTTGGCATACAGCTCTGCTATCTTCGGACGGCCGCTGCTTTCATCGTCCGATACGAGGTCGATATTTGAGGCATATTTCCCGGCATCTATCAGGGCATTTTTTGCGCCCGAGATACGGTAATAAACAGTAGCTGGTTTATAGAGTTTGTCGTTCAGCCCTTCTTCCTTGATGATGGATTTCAGTAAACTTTTCGCGTCATCCGGGTCGTAGATGGTAAAATTGTTGGGATAACCCAGCCGGTGCGCTTCTGCGCGCAGGATGCGCGCGAATACCGAGTGGAAGGTGCCCATATACAGGTTCTTCGCTTCGCTGCCCACGATGTGCGCGATGCGCTCGCGCATTTCGGCGGCGGCCTTGTTAGTGAAGGTGAGCGCCATGATGCGGAACGGGTCTATATCATTTTTGATGAGGTAGGCAATGCGGAAGGTCAGTACGCGCGTTTTGCCGGAGCCGGGACCGGCAATGATCATTACCGGACCATGTATGGTGGTGACGGCATTGAACTGGGATTCGTTTAATTCGGATAACTCGCGCATGCGCTGCAAAGATAGGTTTTAGGGCAGGATTTATGGAGGGAAGTTATCGACAAAAACCTTCCAGCGTGATTTGAAAACTTTTTATTAGAAATCAAATTGTTATGATAAACAATGAAATCTTTATGAGGTAAGAATTTTTCCGGTAAAGTAACTTTTTACTCTTCGAAAGAAATAAAAAAATTCTCAAATTCAATCTTTTTCATTTAGCCAAATCCAATAGCCGGCTCATATCTTTGAAATCAACTTGTTTGGCGAAACGGAAATGATATCCGTAATCACTATTGTCTAAAGTAGGAGTAAATTCCTGTATAAGCGCATCCTGCAATGTGTGGATGGTGATGAGTTGCACCGCATTTCTGGGTAATGTCTTATCAAAATAATCAGGATTTAAGCGCATCCATTGCCTGTCTGTGGGATGTGTGGTAGCCAGAATCATAGAGTAATTAGTCTGTGCACCTACATAAGCAGGCATATCAAGTTCTTCGGTGGTAAAGACGGCATAATCTCTCTTGGCAAAATCCAGGGCATAGGTGTTCCCGTCTTTGATTGCCTGTTCTTTCCAATAGTTAAGTTCTAATTCAAAATACTCGCGGATAGTCAGCGGAAGCCAACAGGGCTTATCGGGATTGGAGATGATGATAGTGCCATTCTTATAGGCGACAACGCCCGGTGCATAAGTTTTGCAGGCAACCAATGATTCAAAAATCCTGATGGTTGCATTTCCTTTTTTATAGGTATTAAATCCTCCTGTCGTAGAATTTAAATCATTCAGTAAAACATCCAGATGTGAAACTTCAATACAGTTCTTATGTACTTTTGCCGTACTGGTGTTTTTATAAAGCGGGCAGAACTGCAGGATAATTTCCCCCTGAGGAGGCAGTTGTTTCCATAAACCGGGATTCTTCCGGAACTCATACATATCCGTCCATATGCTGCCTTTAATGGTGGGCTCGAAACCAATCGGTTCTTTGGTAAGCGGGTTTTGATGTAAAAATTCAACTACATCACCAATTTTTTTCTTAAAGGCAGCTAATTGAACCGAAGTGAGTTCATAATTCGCTTCTGCCCGGTAGCCACCTTTACCGCTTTCCGTGTAATACTGATAATCCCATTTGCCTGCCTGATCGATTGCGGGAACATTATTTTGAGCCATACATAAACCATACATGCCGATTCCAAATATCAAACACACACACATTTTAATGATACTATGTAAAGAAGAAGATACCATGTAATTTATCCGGAAATACATAACAGTTTTGTTAAGTATAGCCTTACAGTTTTATAAATTCCACTCTGCGGTTCAATGCCTTATTGGTCGCGTTGTCATTCGGTGCAATAGGTTGTTTTTCACCTTTGCCATCCGTTTCGATTCGTGCAGCATCTATGCCGTAATTGTTCACCAGCGTATTTTTGACGGCTGCTCCGCGACGTTTGGATAAATCAAGATTGGAGGCATCGTCACCGTCGGAGTCGGTATGTCCCACGATTTTGATGCGTACCGCAGGATTTTCTTTCAGTACGTCGGCAATTTGTTTCAGTGTTCCTGCGGATTCAGGTTTTACCACATCTTTATTCACGTCGAAGTAAATACCATAGCTTACAAGTTTCCCTTCGGTAATCAACTTGCTGCGCATATCCGGTAATCCGGTAGCTACTCTGAAATTGCTGATGAGCGGAGTACCATTGTCGAAGCGAACCATGTTGTAGGCATAATCAGGTGACATTGCCATCGGCACATCGAACAATTTGGTCTGGTCAACATACAATCGAATTCTTTTTTTCTGTACCCAAATGGAGATGCGGTATTTCTGTCCTTCTTTCAATTTGGGTTCATATTCCATTCCTTTTATGTCCGGTGTACCGTTGCGGTAGTATGCGACATAATAATTATTGTAGCCGAAGGTGAATTTCACACCGGCATCGCCCGGGCGAGCAAGGCCATACATCAAATCTTTAGGTTTGCTGGTGCTTAAAACCAGAAAATTAAATTCCGTTGAGTTGTGCTTTTTCTCGAGCAGTTTCTGAGGTATAACGTCAAATTCAATGGTATAGTTTTCCGGCATTTTCAATGGATCGGACAGGGTAGTGATGCCACGCGGGTTCGTTATCCTGAACCATCTTCCCTCCGCCATTGTCGTAGTCACTATTTCTCCGGAACCTGTGGTATTCCAGAAAACCGGAAAATCCCCGATATTTTCTGAAGTGAAATCATCGAAGAAAATTACTTTTTCTCCGGCGATAAAATCATATTTAGACGATATGGTGGGTTCCGTCTGTGCCGTAGCGAAGAAAGGTACTGCTAATACCAATTTTAAAAGGTTGCTTCGTAAGATCATGTTTTCATTTTTTGTAAAGTTAGCAAGGATTTAGCCAGGGAGTGATGACAGAAACGGCAGACAGACATGATTTTAATCATGGATTTTCCGGAATGTTTTTGTTAGATAAAAATAGTAAAAACCCCATTGGTTTAGGAGATTAGTGAGACAATCTTTGTTTCTTTTTATTGCCAAGAAAAAAGTACAATCACTTTGATGAAATTGAAATGGATTTGTTCAATCACCTTTTAATAGATTCGTATAATTCGTGGCATTTCTTATCTTTAACCAAAATTTTACGGAATGGCCAACGGCAACGACTCGCCTTTAAAGAAAACGTGGATTCGCTTATTGAAAAATAAGCCTGCTATCATTAGTCTGGCGGTGATTGTCATAGCGATGGTACTAGCCATTATAGGTCCGAGTATTGCCCCGGATAAAACACCCGATGCGGATGATCAGGTATTGGAGCTCGCCAATGTGAATCCGGGCTTTCAGGTAAAAATGTTGCTCGTGCAGAAAAACAGGGAAGAAAGAAACCCTTCTTTTTTCAGCCGTCTGTTGTTTGGCAGGGACAACCCGAACCAAATGATTCCGATTGTATCTTACACGTTTGACGATAGTGCTAATATTGTGCTGCAGACCTATGAAGGTGAAGGGCGTACAGAGCAGAAAAAGCTCTTGCAGATTGCGGATGTGACCAATGCCTTATCCATTACCAAACCTGAAATAGTGGTCAATGGCGACAAAGCCGTTTTCACCACGTTTGATGAGAAACAACAGACAGCGTCCATCGCGGAACTGAAAAAAGATATTGAGCAGAACAGAATAATTACCAAAACCTACCATTTGGGAACGGACGGCTACGGACGGGACATCCTGAGCCGCCTGCTATTCGGGGTACGGGTATCGTTATCCGTTGGCCTGGTGGCAGTGCTGATTTCCCTGACGATAGGCATCTTTATGGGAAGTGTGGCCGGATTTTTCCGTGGCTGGGTCGATAATATTATTATGTGGTTCATCAATGTCATTTGGGCGATACCGACCATCCTGCTGGCGATGGCCATTCGTTTTGCTATCGGAGATAAGATTCCTTCTTTCCTCGCCATCTTTATTGCGGTAGGTTTGTCCATGTGGGTGGAGGTAGCTCGTATTGTGCGCGGACAAGTGCTGTCCGTCCGTGAAATGGAGTATATACAGGCGGCAAGAGGACTGGGCTATAACAATGTCCGTATTATCATCAAACACATTTTGCCGAATATTATCGGCCCCATCATGGTGATTGCTGCTTCGGATTTCGCTTCTGCTATATTAATAGAAGCCGGTTTGAGTTTTGTAGGCATTGGGGTAAAACCACCTACGCCCAGCTGGGGTACCATGCTGAACGACCACAGGGCTTATTTATTAACACCCGGCAAGGCTTTTCTGGCAATGGCACCCGGAATATGCATTATGATAATGGTATTGGCATTCAATCTGTTAGGAAATGGATTGAGAGACGCCTTCGATGTTAAAGGCAAAACAGTTTAGGGTATCTGACAGATAATCAGCTGTTTATATTTTCTTATGGTTAATCCAAACAAGTACGGATAATTAGTTGACGAAGGTTAACAAATCGTTGAACTTGAAATGTATCTTGTGTGTTTTATTGGTGTAATTGAGTTATATCCTTATTTTTGGGTATTGATTCAACGTGGAGTCGGATTAGAATTGCTAACGAAAAATTGAAAAGATGAGAAGAACGTATATTCATAAAGAAGGCTGGAAGATTGTGCTGACTGTTTTTTTTGTTGTATTGCTCATAAACCTTCTTACGAATTATGTCATACATGCCGGTAACACGGTGAGTTGGGTGGTATTTATTATAACCTTTTCTGTTTTTTGTTTTGTCACTTATTTCTTTCGCAATCCACGCAGACACATTATCACGGATGACGATAAAATCATTTGTCCGGCAGACGGCAAAGTGGTGGTAATAGAAGAGGTGTATGAACCGGAATATTTTGAAGATAAGCGTCTGCAGGTTTCCGTCTTCATGTCGCCGAACAATGTGCATGTAAATCGAGCCCCTATAGCTGGAGAAGTGAAATACTCCAAATACCACGATGGAAAATACCTGGTGGCATGGCATCCAAAATCCTCCACTGAAAATGAACGTACTTCTTTAGTTATTGATAACGGTACTATTGATGTCCTGGTCAGGCAGATTGCCGGAAAGGTGGCGCGCCGTATTGTTTATTATCTGGAGGAAGGGGATACTATAGAACAAGGCGCTGATTTCGGGTTTATTAAATTTGGTTCGAGGGTGGATTTATTCCTGCCACTCGATACCAAAATCAATGTTCACCTCGGTCAAAAGGTAAAAGGCGGTATTACCGTTATCGGTGAACTGGGAAAATAATGTTTCTTCTTTTATTTTAATTTATACAGCGTATAGCCGTGAAAATTTCCAATGCTGTCTTTCAGCCACGAAGAAAGTAGTTTGTCTTTTTTCCACATATCGTTTCCCAACAATAAAAAGTCGGATTTCTGTTCGATAAGAACAGACGAATAGCCATTGAATTCCGTGAATCCTTTTCGCTTCAGTAGACAGAGCGACTTGTTGGGTGAATCATCCGGAAGCGACAGGATTGTTTTATTATATGTAACATTATGAGTTATTAAGAAATCCTGCATATCGCTCGATGCAAGATAACCGTTAGAGAAGCTGTCCCTGAGTTTCTCCGCAACAAAGTGCCGGCAGAAAAGAATATTAGGGATTAAGAGGAGGAATAACAGCAGATGTGAAAATATGTTCTCTGCGTGAAAACGGTTATATATTTTTAACACGCCGATAAGTGCGAACAGAACAAAAACATAAAAAACGGTATAATAATATTCGTGACCAATCATTTTTTGATAAAAAAGCAGGATATATAACAGTGTTAGCAGAAAGGAAGAGAGGATAATACGCCTCAAATCCTTTTCCAGTTTTTTTCTGTACTTAAGCAGCAAATAAACGGAAACTATCAGAAGCAGGGAAGTGGGCCGCCAGAAGTAATTCTTGCTGAGCGCTACTGTCATTCTCCAAATACCCAGCCCGATATCATGATAACTTAAGCTCCAGACAGGAGTGATATGTAGACAATAATAGCTGTCATGATAAAAATTGTTGTAGGACCTGGCATAGTAATACCAAAGCAGAACCGGAACACAAAATAAACTGCTGAGCATCAGCTTTGCTTTGGTTTGAGGAATACCGGTATTGAAGAGGAGCAAAAAGACTATGCAAAAATTTATTGCCTGACTCGCCTTCAGCAAAGATCCAAGTGTAAAGAAGCAAAGCGCAGGAATTATCCATCCCAATTGTCTTTTTTGGTAGACGGCTAAGAATATCGCCCATCCGATAAAAGAGGCACTTAATGCCGGAACGTCACTTAAAAAATTATTCCCGTAAAATACCAATAGCGGCGAAGTAAATAGCAGCAATGTGCAAAGAATGGACAACAGTTGTCGCCGCAAAAAATGGAATGCAATAAGATAAGTGGATAGCAGCCCTGCCATAAACAAAAGTGTGTGGAGGATGCGCAGTGTCATAGCGGTATTGCTGAAACAGGACGCGACATAATAAAAGAGTGGAAATTCTCCCGCTACTCTTCCGTCATCAGATTGCAGGTTGTATGTTCCCGGCTGAAGGAAGGGAAAATGGAATTGACGGTAATTTTGTGCCATAGCCAGACAATCAGCCTGCCGCCAAATATGTGAACCCTGCGGCAACAACTGCCAGATGTGCGGATATCCGTAAACAAACGCAAGGCCCAAGAGGCATATCACCAAAATCAGAAAACCGGGCAGACGTGTATTCACAGGGTGAAAATACAATTTTAAGCAGAAACAGAGGTTATATCATTCCTTTAGTATCTCTACCTGCTTTTCTTTGTTCGCAATGATTTGAGGAATACCTTTGAATTCACCAACTTTACCTTTCACACAAATCGTTTTTCCCTGCAGGTATTCTTCCGGTTTGTAGGAGAAGTTTGTCCGGTCATTTCCAAAAATCATCAGGGTAAATACCTGCTCGGGATATTTCTTATCCAGATTGATATAGGTCGGATTGGTTTTTCCGTTATCACTGTATTTAGTGCTGATTACTTTGCCGCAAACACAGGCATCTTTGCCTATATACTCTTTCGCCTGTAGGGTATTGATCTTTCCTTTCCCGTACTCTTTGGGGGCGAACTGGGAGGCTTTCAGTTGTTTATAATAATTTTTATCAAAAGCCAATAAATCGTGCTGCGCCTCTAAACTGTTTTCGAGGCTGTCATTCAGATTCGGAAAAAAGTCTATACCCGTCAATTTTTCAATACTGTCAATACTCACCGTATGTTTTTCCAGTTCATACGGTACATCTTTATTCGGATAGATAAATGCGATGGCTTTGTATACCGGCGGATAATAATCCAGCACAATCTTATATAGATACTCGGGTATCGATACTTTTTTTGAGCCTTGCGGAATCTTGGGCAGGCTGTCATGCAAAACCGGACCGGTTACCACAATCAGCTCATTATTATCAATCGCCCACTCCCGTACCTGCATTTCGAGTTTATTCCAGGAGCCCTGATTGAGCAGATGGTTTTGGGGGACGATATTGGAATAATAGTAAGATTCGCTGAGCGCTTTTTTGCTCCATTTGAAATCGGCGGAAGCGGCGAGATGCCCCCTGTCAAAACCGCTCATCCAGTAGTCGGACGAATCCGACATGCCCTGTTTAATCAACGGATCCGGCCTGAAATCATTGGTGCGGGTTTGATTGCCGTAGAGAATGTCTTTGGGAATAACATGCACTACATAATTCGGTTGACGGTGTGCAGGATTATAGCTCGATATAAAGCCCGTATGCTTAACCAACAATTCGTCTTTCATGGGTACAGCCCGGCCAACGGAATCTAATAAATGCTGTATGTAAATTAGTTTAGATGTTTCCAGCGTTTTGAAAATTTCTTTCTGTGCCTGATAAGAAAGGGTGTCCTCACTATAAGCATCCTGCACAAAAAATGCAGTGGCCACTATCCATAAAAACGCAGTTAATATTTTCATTCTATAAATATATGAATACCCGGTAAATTTTTTAATACGTAAGCAGTAAAACAAAAAACGAGCCATAAAATTGACTCGTTTCATTATTTTTTGCTATCGGATTAGTAAACAAGAATCTCGAAACTGTTAATCGTTGTATATCGCTTCGATTTCTTTGTGATACGTTTCATTGATAACCTTTCGTTTCAGTTTCATCGTCGGTGTCAACTCGCCGGTTTCTGGTGTCCATTCTGCTTTCAGCAGTTTGAATTTTTTGATTTGTTCGATGTGGCTGAAATTCGGATTCAGTTCATCTACGATACTCTGATATTTTGCAGTCACTTTAGGATGTGCAATCAGTTCTTCTCTGGATGAGAAAGTGATGCCGTTTTCAGCGGCGAACTGCTCCAGTACCGCAAACGCAGGAACGATTAAGGCTGAAACAAATTTTTTGCTTTCACCAACAACCATAATCTGTTCAATAAAGAAGTTTTCCCGGAACTTGCTTTCAATCGGTGCCGGGGCTACATATTTTCCGCCCGAGGTTTTTAAGAGTTCTTTCTTGCGGTCGGTAATTTTCAAAAATTTATTACCGGCATTATTGGTAACAAAAGTACCTACATCCCCGGTGGAGAACCATCCGTCTTCCGTCAATACTTCTCTGGTCTTTTCCGGCTCTTTGTAATACCCCATCATAATGTTCGGGCCTTTGGCAATGATTTCCCCGTCCTCTGCGATTTTGATTTCCACATCTTTAATCGGCATTCCCACCGTACCCAGCATGGCGCCGCCTTCCACGAATCGGTTAAAGGTCAGTACAGGGGAGGTCTCCGTTAAGCCATAGCCTTCGCGAATCGGTATGCCGGCTGCGGAAAATACGCGTGCCATTTTCAACGGGCAGGCTGCAGAACCTGTGACGATACCGAGTATGCGTCCGCCCAAACCTTCTCTCCATTTGGAGAAAATGAGTTTGTCCGCAATTTTAAAGGTAAAAGAGGGCTTCTGGTCGTAATCATATTTGTCAGCGAGTTCCAGTGCCCAGAAAAATAATTTCTTTTTGATGCCGGTTAATGCCAGTCCCTTGTTCACGATGCCTTCATAGACTTTTTCCAGTAAGCGTGGAACGGTAGTGAAAAAGTGAGGACGAACAGTACCTAATTTATCTTTCAACGTATCAATATCGGAGTAGTATACATTCGCTCCGGCATGCAGATAGGTATAGATGACCATTCTTTCAAAAATATGGCACAGCGGCAAAAAGCTCAGACAAGTATGTCCGGTTTGCAGCGGTAATTCCGCCCTTACGGTCAGTACATTGGAGACGATATTGTGGTGCGATAACATGACACCTTTAGGCGTTCCTGTTGTCCCGGAGGTGTAAATGAGGGTGGCTAAATCGTTTGGATCCACGGTATCGCTGATAGCCTTGATTTGCGCAACATCGCCGCCTTCGCCCAGTTTCATGATTTCCTCGTAATTGCTGGCGCCTTCCACTTCTTCAAATGTGTAGATTCCCTGCAGGCTGGCCACTCTTTCTTTCAGATTTTTAACTTTGCTGAAAAGTTTGGCGTCTGACACGATGCAGATTTTTGCTTCCGCATGGTTCAGGATATATTCATAATCCGATTCGCTGATGGTAGGATACAGAGGGACGTTGATAGCGCCAATCTGTCCAATCCCCTGATCGCAGATATTCCATTCCGTTCTGTTGGCGGAGGTCACCACAGCCACTTTGTCTCCTTTCTGAATGCCTAATTTCAGCAGTCCCAGGCTCATATTATTGGAGAGGGTCAATAATTCATCGGTGCTAACTTTCCACCAAATACCATCTTTTATACTAGCCAGCGCGACCTGCTGAGGGTAATTTTCTTTTTGATAATGTAAAACGTCAAATAATCTTTTAACTTCCATATGCATCAGATTTTGTTATAAAAAGAATTAATCAGCTCCTTGTATCTTTCTTTCAGCGCTTTGCGGCGCAACTTCATAGTGGCGGTTAACAAACCATTTTCCACTGTCCATTCATCGGACAGCAGCTCAAAATGCTTAATCTGTTCCACTTTGCCAAAGTTACTATTAAAATCGGTAATTATATCCTTATAGAACTGTTTTACAGCCTGATGTTGAATTAATTCCTCATTAGATAAAAAACTAATATCCTGTTTGGCAGCCCACTCTTTCAGGTTCTCAAAGTTTGGAACAATAAGGGCGGCAATGAACTTTTCCCCATCTCCGACCAGTGCCACCTGCTCAATATAAAACGATTCCTTGAGTTTGTTTTCAATCGGTGAAGGTGCGACATATTTTCCACCGGAAGTTTTGAATAATTCTTTTTTACGGTCGGTGATTTTAAGGAACCCGTCCGGCGTAAATTCCCCGATATCTCCGGTCAGCAGCCAGCCTTCTTCGTTAAATACATTTTTTGTTTCTTCAGGGTCTTTGTAATAACCCATCATCACACTGGGCGCTTTAATCAGTATTTCTCCGTCTTCCGCTATTTTTACCTGAACACTCGGCAGCAGTTTCCCTACGCAACCGGCGCGGTATTCTTTTTCGTTGGAAGGTACTACACTTACTACAGGAGAACATTCTGTCAGGCCATACCCTTCAAGAACCGGAATGCCGGCATTGGTGAAGATGGTGGCAAGCTTCGGCTGCAGCGGCGCTGACCCGCATATAATGGATTTGATTCTGCCACCTAAGGCTTCGCGCCACTTGCTGAACACAAAATTATTGGCAACCATTAAATTGGAAGCTTCTGTAAATGTTTTGGTTTTTCCCAACGGTATTTGCTGAGCCTGATTAACACTCCAGAAAAATAATTGTTTCTTGAAGCCGGTGAGTGTTTTCCCTTTTTTGATGATCTTTTCATACACCCTTTCCAGAAGACGGGGTACGGTAGCGAAATAATGAGGTTTTATATCCTGTAAGTGCTCGGAAATGGTTTCCAGCCCGTCTGCATAATATACGGAAGCGCATGCTCCGAAATAGGCATAGTTGAGGGTGCGCTCGAATACATGGCACAGCGGCAGAAAACTCAGGATAATATCTCCTTTCTTCACCGGTACGACCTGCAGGCAGTCCCGTACATTTGTAACAATATTATGATGCGACAGCATCACACCCTTGGGTGTTCCTGTAGTGCCTGAGGTATAAATAATGGTGGCTAAATCATTCGGCAGGATAGATGCTTTTATTGCGGAAAGTTGCTGTCTCAGCGCTTCGTCATCCACCATCAGTTCTTTCCAGTTTCTTATATTTTCGATGGCATCAAAACTGAATACACCCTTAAGGCTCGGTACGTTTGGCAGGATTTGGGAGATTTTTCGGTACATCAGTTTTTCAGAAACAAATACATATTTTACTTCCGCGTGATTGAAGATGTATTCGTATTCTTTGCTGCTGATAGTAGGATAAATAGGAATGTCGACTACGCCAATCTGCAGACAGGCCAGATCTATGAAATGCCATTCCGGACGGTTGGAAACGGAGATAATGGCAATTTTATCTCCTTTCTGCAATCCCAGCTGTATCAGGCCCTGACTGACCTTGCGGGCGGTTTCTATAAAATCGGAAGTGGAATAGTTAGTCCAGTTCTTCTTGTCTTCTCTTCGGGCCAAACAGACCTTTAAAGGGTGTGTTTGTTGCTGGTATTCAATGATATCAAAAATTCTACTGTACGACACGCTCATCAAAATGTGAATTTCAAAATTAATAAATTAATTTAGTAGTTCTAATCCATTATGACAAAATCATCCAATTTAGTACTCTATAAGGCATCAGCAGGCTCTGGGAAGACCTATACGCTGGCTAAAGAGTATCTGAAAATTGTGCTGCTCAACCCGAATGATTACAATAAAATCCTGGCGGTTACCTTCACCCGCAAGGCTACAGCGGAGATGAAATCTCGTATAATTGAATACCTTACTTTACTGGAAAAAAAGGATAAAAAACTGGATGACCTTAGGGCTGTTATCATAAAAGAACTGCAGGAAGAAAAGAACGCGGACATTTCACAACATTTTGACGGAAATGTCAGCCAGGCGTTGCAATTGATTCTGCATGATTATTCAAATTTCAATATCTCGACTATTGACAGTTTCTTTCAGGGAATAATCCGTTCCTTCGCCAAAGAACTGGATTTGCCGATAGGGATGGAAGTGGAACTGGATACTGAAAAAGTCATCGGAGTCGCTGTTCAAAACACCTTGAAAGAGTACAAACAGGACAAGGATGAGTTTTCTAAATGGCTGGAAGAATATCTGTTTGACCTGATAGAAGAAGATAAAAGTTGGAAAATTGAACAGACTATTGCCAAACTTGCCGCACAAATCCTGGGGGAAGAATATCAGATGATGGTTATGAATAACGATCGTGATTTTGATATACAAACATATAAAGACGCCTTGTCCGAACTGAAACAGATTATCGTTCAATACAAACGGAAATTAGATGCACTAACTAAAGAAGCAGAACAACAGATAGCAAGAGATCATCTGAATATGAGCCTTTTTTTTCAGGGGACCAGAAGCATACAGTCATTTATTAATAAGACAAATGCATATGCTCCGGAAGCCAATTCCTATATTCTGAAAATGCTGGATGGAGGGGAGGTGTATTCCAAAAGTAAAATAAAGGACGAAGCCGTCATGCATCAGTTGGAACAGGCCTGGAATATGTATCTGAAGACTTACATTGTGGAAGTATTAGCATGGAAAGATGAACATGCGGCAAAATACATATCAGCAGAACTGGTGCTAAAAAATATATATTCCCTGGCATTACTGGCTTATATTAATTCAAAGATTAAAGAGTATAAAGCCGAACAAAATCTCCTGCTGATTTCCGATACCAATCATATCATCAGCCTGATTGCACAGCATGAAGAAGTACCATTTATCTTTGAAAAGTCCGCTAATTTTCTGAAGTATATTTTGATAGATGAGTTTCAGGATACATCATCTCTGCAATGGAACGGAATGCTTCCGCTTCTGCTGGAGATTTTACAGCAGGTCAACGGGCTGGTATTGATTGTAGGCGACCCCAAACAGAGCATCTACCGCTGGAGAGGCGGCAAGATGGAATTGATTGTGGACGGTATCGCACCCGATTTGTCTTATCACTGGGAAGGCCGGAAAGACATACCGCTTACAGAAAACTACAGAAGCGCTTCTGAAATTGTGCAGTTCAATAATGCTTTTTTTACCCGTATCAGGGATGTTATTCAGCTTGAAAACCCCTTATTTCAGGGAGTATTGGAGGATGTGGTACAGGTAGAGAAAAAGAAAGAGTTGTCCGGCTATATTCAGTGCAAATGGCTGGATAAGAAGAATGCGGCGGAAGATGAAGATTTGCATCTGACTGAAATTCTGAATATTATTGATACTTTGAAAGGCAAAAAACGCTACGGTGATATAGCAGTGCTTACACGCAATAACGTAATTGGCTTTGACGTCGCTAATTTTTTACAGAAAAATGATATTCCCGTAGTATCCGCAGAGTCCTTGCTACTGCAGCATCAGTTGTCTGTTAAACTGCTGATAGCCGCTATGCAGTACATTGCCCATCCGGAAGAAGATTTTTATGCGGTCAAGCTGAATTATCTTTTTGCCTGTTTTACAGGTAAGGAACAAGCCGAACAATATCTGGAAAAACAGGTGTCCGGCGCTTATTCTTTTGAAAAGGAAATTCCGTTTCTAACCAGAAAGAACGCTCAAAAACTATCGGCAATCTCCATCCTCGAATTACTCTTCCTGCTGATAAGAGAACTACACCTCGACACAAAGACAGACAGCTATTTATGGCGATTTCAGGATATCGTTTTGCAGCACAGCCGACAGCAATCGAGTTCACTTCCCGATTTTCTGGAGTATTGGGAAGAGCATAAGGGCAAATTATCCATTCTGCCTCCGGATGGCATAGATGCGGTACAAATTTATACCATTCATAAATCCAAGGGCTTACAGTTTCCGGTGGTTATCCTGCCACATGCAGACTGGAGTATGAAGCCAAAGTCAGATTCTTCTATATGGGTGACATGCGATGAACCGCCATTTGACCGGTTAAAAACATTTCCGGTGGAGATGAATAAAAAAATGGAAAACAGCTTATTCGCGCCCTACTATAAAAAAGAAGTAGAAGCGACTTATATGGATAACATCAATTTATTGTATGTGGCGTGCACACGTCCGGAAGAACAATTGTATATTTTATCGGATTTGCAGGAAGAAAAGCAAAAGGATGAACTGCCTTCCAATATGAGTAAACTGCTTAAAAATATCCTGTCGGGGATTTCGCTCGATAACAGTTCATTTACAGGTAATGAATTTACTTTCGGAAAACCTTCCATCTCTCCTTCATCATCAGAAATACGGAAAGGAATAAAGACAATTTCTCCTGCCCGCATTCGGGATTTTAAAGAGCAACTGACATTAGCTCAAAACGAGGAACATAATGAAGCACTGGTAAAAGGTACCATTCTGCATATCATATTATCCAAGGTTCACCATCCGTCACAATTGCATAAAGCAGTGGTGTCCACCGTGTCTGATAAAAAAGAAATAGAGTTGTACAGTACTGCCACCAAAAAAGTGATTGATTTCTTCGAACAGCATCAATGGTTTCATCCTGCCTGGCAGCATTTGAGTGAACAATCCGTTTGGTTCAACCGGAATGAATTACGACCGGATAAAATTTTAGTAAACGATGACAGGTGCATCATCATTGATTATAAAACCGGTGCGAAAGAAAAAAAGCACGCCGTGCAGGTGAAAGAATATATGGAAGCGTATGCCGCCATCCTGCGGCGGCCAGTTTCCGGTTTTCTGTTATATATAGATACTTTAGAGCTTCAAGCCGTTAACTGATATGGATACCATAAATACTTTTGAAATTGTAGAACTCGTGAATGGTGGCATGTCTGCCAGAATAGTAGTAAATATGGGCAATACACTGTTCTCTTTATGCAGCGATAAGGATGAAAAAATTTATTTTCCGTATTCGCTGCCTGAATATAAGTCGAACACGAAATTAGCGGGTAATCCTTTCATGCATCCCTGGGCAAACCGTCTGGAGGGGGATTACATCCAATTGCAAAACCAACAACATGTTTTCCCGGAGGAGTGTAAACCGTTCTTGTACAGGGATGGAAACGGATTGCCGCTGCATGGTTTATTGTTAAAGTCAGACAGATGGAAAACCATAGAGATAACACGAAACACCCATGTGGCGGAGTTTATTTTCCGTACGCCGGATTTAACCGCCATCTTTCCGTATGAGCATACCATACAAATCCGGCATGAACTGACGAAGAATGGAATATACATTGAAACCATACTGCTTAATCATGATGAAAAACCGATGCCGGTTAGTTTTGGTTTTCATCCTTATTTTTTGATACGTCCGGAACGAAGGGCTGATTATCGGTTAACGATACCCGCGGAAGAGGCGATAGAAGTAAATGATGTGATGATACCTACCGGAAAATTTTCACACAAAACAACACGTTGGAATTTTTACGGAGATCATGTGTATTTACAGGGAGCCGCGTTCGACGACGGCTTTCATCGCCTGAAACGGAATGGAGCGAACGAGACTGAATTTGCGCTGAATCAACTGCAGATAATAGTCGATGAAAATTATCCGTTTGCACAAATCTATGCACCGGATAATATCGAAAAGCCGTACGTTTGCATAGAACCCATGACGGCAGCCACCAATGCGCTGAATACCGGTACCTGCCCGCTATTATCACCCGGAGAAGTATTCAGGGCGGGCTTTAAGATGGTTGAGTAAATCCGAAACACTTCATCCTGAAATATTCATCAAATGCTGTACGCAGTGTGATATTGTTTTTGCGCAGAAAATCCACATCGGAAATTGCATTGAAAAACATGCGGTCGCTCATTACCAGAATGGCGGTATGAATATCGGTGAAGACACCCGCTTTTTTCCCGGCGTTGTAAAAGTCCGTCAGCACTTCCGTCACATATTCTATAAATACCTGTACCTGCTTCCAGAGTTTCGGATAGCCGTCCTGCAGGTCGGCCAGGAAGATATTGGATATGTCCGTCATTGTTTCAGAAAATAATTCGAGGATGCGGTACAGCCTCGTCTCAAACGTCAGCGTTTCATCTTTGGATATACGTTCAAAGTCGCTGAGTTGTCCGATTACGCGCAGCAGGACAATCTCTATCATCTCATCCTTTGAACTGAAATAATGATATAGTGTGGCTTTGCTAACCTTCAATTCAGCCGCTATACTGTCCATAGAATATTTTTTCAGCCCGTGCTTTTTGAAGGTTTCCGTCAGCTTAAAGATGTACAAATCCCGTTTCTTGGGATTGGCATTTCTTTCTTTTTGTACAGCATTCCGGCCCATTTTTTCTTTACGAATGTTAATTAAATATCAATCAACTGCATAAAATTAAACTAAAAATGTTAAAATAGTTTTATTTTACAAAAAATATTTTTAAATTGGATTTAGTTGAATTTTCAAAATCGATACAAATATGAATACCATTCAAATCAACAGTAACGGTACCATGCAAAAAAGTGAAATGACCCGTTTGCATAAATTATGGAGAAGATACAAGTATTTTACTCCCATAATCATCATTCCGGCCATCATGTATATTTCTTTTTACTACCTGGGTTACTGGTCTTTTTTTGCCTTTGTTTTTGTGTATGGATTTATTCCGGCCATGGAGTTTATCTTCACCGGAACAGCGGAAAATTTTACGCCGGAGGAAGAAGCGGTGGAACGCAAAGACGTATATTATGATATCCTCATTTACAGCATGGTTCCTATGCAATATATAATTCTGGGATTATATCTGTGGACAATCACCTCCCGTCCGTTGCAATGGTATGAGTATGTGGGCATCACCAGTGCCATGGGGTTGGCGTGCGGCGCGTTGGGTATTAATGTGGCTCATGAATTGGGCCACCGCACCAAAAAATATGAACAATTCATGTCAAAAGCGCTGTTACTGACTTCCCTGTATATGCATTTTTTTATTGAGCATAACCGCGGCCATCATAAAAATGTTTCCACCCCACTGGATCCGGCAACATCCAGGCTGAATGAGTCTATTTATGCGTTTTTTCCCAGAACGGTGTTTGGTTCCTGGATGTCTGCATGGCATCTGGAGGCGCACCGCCTGAAAAAAATGAAACAAAATTTCTGGAACCCGATGCATAATGAGATGCTGCGTTTCCAGATAATTCAGGGGTTGTTTGTGGCCGCCATTTATGCCGTATTCGGCTGGGTGGGAATGGTAGGTTTTATTGCTTCCGCCACTATAGGCTTTTTATTACTGGAGATTGTAAACTATATAGAACATTATGGCCTGATGCGAAAACAACTGCCTAACGGTTCTTATGAAAAAGTAAAACCACATCACTCCTGGAATTCCGGGCATGAGCTGGGACGAATTTTCTTATTTGAACTGACCCGCCACAGCGATCACCATTTCAATCCGAGCAGAAAATACCAGATTCTCAGGCATTTTGAAAATGCACCGCAGATGCCTACCGGTTATCTGGCGATGATTCCGCTGGCATTGATTCCTCCGTTGTGGTTTAAAGTAATGAATCCGTTGGTGGAAAAACACAATGCCACAGTAACGGATGAGTATGTCACATCTCTGGAAACACCGGTAGAAGTGGAATAACAGACCGTACGATTATTCTTTTACAATTGTGAGTTGGTCTTTGCTGTAAATGGTAATGCTGGGTTTATATTTATAGGGCTTCTCTTCATCCTTATATCGACGCACAAAACCTTTCACGACTACAGTTTTACCTTTGTATTCCTGAGCGTTAATACCCAATTCTTCCCGTATTTCGTCAAAAATGATTATTGCCATTGGATTATTTGGAAAAGGTTTTTCCAGATTAAGAAAAGTTGGACTTCCGGTACTGTTTTTGGCATAGAAAACAGTGACGACCGGACCTTTGACTGTCACTTCCTGCCCTACAAGTTCTGCTGCTGTATATGCCGATATTGTATCTGTCTTTTGCAGTGTCTGTGCAGTTGCCGGCTGAATACCGACTTGCAGCAAAATGAAAAACAGTAGTTTTATAAATAATATAATTCTCATTTCAACTCAAATGTATTTATTATTTCTATTTTTTTCAATGTCAATCTCGCGGAGGCGGGAATCTCTTTTTTTAGATTTCCTTTTTCACTGGAATGACTCTTATCTATTCTCCCATAATCCCAACTTTCTCAAAACTGTATATTGTTTTTTTATTACAACTGTCATTCTCGCGGAAGCGGGAATCTCATTTTTGCATATATGAGATTCCCTTTTTCAAGGGAATGACTTTTAGTTATTTTCAATAATTGATATCTCTTCCTCCGTCAGCTCGTACAGTTTATACACCATTTGGTCTATTTCCTTATCGGTTTGGGTGATGATTTGCTGCAGGGTGTTGGCTTGTTCGGCATCAAAGTACTCTCCCGTCCTGAAATAGGGTTACACTAAAAGCAGTGTAAAAGTAAAGTGAACATACATTAAAAAGCGACCTCATCCATCAACGGTCTTTAGCGATGGGTTCAAAATCAAAATCATCCACTTTAGCCCTTACCATATATATGACCAAGAAATAAAAATAAATTTGTCAAGTTGCCAGCCGGGGAGCGATTCCGCGAAAACTAATGCCATGACCGCTAAATTCTGTTAACCTCTTTTTCAGGCACAAAATTTGTCTATCTTTGTTGACCAATTTTTAAACATGCAAAAAATAGTTTTATCTCTGGCATTGGCGCTGTCATTTGTGTTGACGGCAAATGCGCAAATGCCGGCAGTCGGCACAAAAGCCATCGATTTGAAATATAAAGACCCGAATGGCAAGGAAATCGCTCTGTCATCTCTGAAGGGATATGTTGTGCTGCTCGATTTCTGGGCATCCTGGTGCGGCCCCTGCCGCCGGAACAATCCGCAGGTAGTGGCTACATACACTAAGTATCTGGGTAAAAAATTTAAATCTCCAACCAAAGGGTTCACGGTTTACAGTGTTTCTCTGGATCAAAATGCGGATTCCTGGAAACGGGCTATTAAAGATGACGGGCTGGTTTGGAAAAACCATGTCTCTGATTTGCAAGGCTGGAATTCGGACGGAGCTTCTAAATACGGGATTCGCTCCATTCCGCAAACCGTGCTGATTGATGAAACAGGCTTCGTGATTGCCATCAACCCCAATCATGAACTGGTGGAACAAATCATGGACAAAAAATTGAGCAAAGGAAAGTCTTCTTCCGTAAAAAAAGCCCCCAAATAGTATAAATGTCAAATTGTCTTAATAAATCCTTTGGCAGGTAATTTGTCAAAGGATTTTTAAATTCCAGGTATGTCAGAAGAAAAGGATACTGTTGAACAACCCCAACAGGAGGAAACCGTTACGGAAACGGTACAAAATCAGTCAGAAAGTCAGGATGAAATTCAGAATATCGACGTTGCTAACCCGTCAGGCGACGATTTGTCTGTCTTGAAAAGTGAATTGGATGAGCAAAAAAGCAAATATTTACGCCTGTTTGCTGAATTTGACAATTTTAAAAAAAGAAATGCCAAAGAACGGCTTGAATTATTCAAGACCGCCGGGCAGGATATTATTCGGGAATTATTGCCTGTTCTGGATGATTTTCAGCGAGCTAAAAAAGCTTTTGAACAGGATAACAATGCGGAGAATTACGCCAGCGGTGTGCAGTTGATTCAGGAAAAGATGCAAAAAACCCTGCAGCAAAAAGGATTAAAGGTAATTGAAAGCATCGGTCAGGATTTCAATGTGGAATACCATGAGGCCATTGCCGAAGTGCCTGCACCGGGTGAAGAAATGAAAGGAAAGATAATAGATGAGGTAGAGTGTGGCTATACATTGAATGATGCCATTATCCGCTATGCTAAAGTAGTGGTGGGAAAATAATAAATCGGTATGGTTATTTTCAAACTATACAACTAACCGATTATTTAAACAACTAATGTTCATCCAAGTATATGACTAAACGAGATTATTACGAAGTATTGGGAGTGTCCAAAGGTGCCGGTGCCGATGAAATCAAAAAGGCATACCGCAAGTTGGCGCTGCAGTATCATCCGGACAGAAATCCCGGGGATAAGGAAGCTGAGGAAAAATTCAAGGAAGCCGCGGAAGCTTATGATGTACTCAGCAATGAGGAAAAAAAGGCGAGATATGATCGTTTTGGCCATCAGGGAGCAGCTGGCGGCTATGGCGGCGGATACGGCGGCGGCATGAATATGGATGATATCTTCTCTCAGTTTGGTGATATTTTCGGCGGCGGCGATGGCAATCCGTTTGAATCGTTTTTTGGCGGCGGTGGTCGCAGAAGAGAACGCGGCAAAGGCCAGCGAGGAAGCAATCTGCGCATTAAAGTGAAGATGGATTTGGAAGAAATATCCAAAGGTGCGCAAAAGAAAATTAAAGTAAAGAAACACATTACCTGCGATGCCTGCAATGGTATCGGAGCCAAAGACAGCGGGTCTTATCAGACTTGTAATACCTGTAATGGCAGCGGTGTTACACGAAAAGTGACACAGACCTTTTTAGGCCAAATGGCTACCACCTCAACCTGCCCGACCTGTGAAGGGGAAGGAAAAATCATCACGAACAAATGTACCAAATGCCGTGGTGAAGGCCGAGTGTACGGCGAAGAGGTGGTAACGATAGATGTGCCTGCCGGCGTGAGTGAAGGCATTCAGTTGTCCATGAATGGTAAAGGAAATGCAGGTATACGTGGTGGCTATCCCGGCGATTTGCTTATCAGCATTGAAGAAGTACCGCACCCGGAACTGAAGAGAGAAGATACAAATGTACTATATACACTGTACCTGAATTTTGCGGATGCCGCATTGGGTACACACTCGGAAGTGCCTACCATTGGAGGCAGCGCCAAAATAAAAATTCCGAAAGGCACACAAAGCGGCAAGCTGTTCCGACTGCAGGGAAAAGGTGTGCCGAGCATACAAGGCTATGGCAAAGGAGACCAGATTGTGGAAGTACAGGTGTTTACACCTCAGGACCTGACACCGGAAGAAACAGCCTTGCTGGAAAAACTGAAACAATCCAAAAATTTCAGTCCGCAGGCGCAAAAAGAAAAAAATAAAGGATTTTTTGACAAGTTTTTCCATTAACCATGAACAGCCAATTACCCGTTCTTGACATTTATTGTATCTTAGCGGCATAATTTACTGTTCATGCAAAAACTATTTACACTTTTCATCACCATTGTTTTAGGATTGTCCGCTCATGCACAGACAGTGCAGGTGCAGTTTATCAATAACTCAGCGGATTCCATCATGCGTTTAGTGAAAGTATCCATGAACGGTGATTTGAAAAAGGACAGCCTGGCTTACAGAAAAGCGACATCATTCATTACTACAGCCGGAGATTCTACGTATACTATACTTTTTGAATCGGTTCGTAATGCCGCCAAATCGGTGTCTGTTACACAGACATTGGATGCGGGAAAGAAATATGTTTTTGTGCTGAACGGTCTGACTAATGATACCATGTTCCAGAAAAATCCGGATAGTGTCAGCGTGTTGTTGAATATTGTAGTGATAGACCAATCTGTTCTTCCTGTTCCGTCAGCAGGGCAAACCACGCTCGCTTTTGTAAACGGCAGCACCGATGCGCCGGCATTTGATTTATATTCGAATGATGGGTTGAATACTTTGTTAATAGATAATGATTCATTGAATCAGGCCTTGCCGCTTAGTTTGCAGGATACCATTCTGAAGCTGAAATTGAATACGGCGGATGGCGGATTTACCATCTCTTACTTTTTATTCAGCCTCACCAGCCTCGGAGGTCAGATTACAACGGCTTTGACTTCCGGCTTCTTTGCTCCGGGCAGCAATCAGAATGGCGCGAATTTCTCGGTTTACGTAGTGGATTCATCCGGTAATGTAATAGCTACGCCAAGTGTATCTCTGGTTAAGAACAAAAATTTGCTGCTGGAAAAACTTACCCTTTTCCCGAATCCCGCGTCAGACTTTATAACGCTGGATTACACGCTGGCTGAATCGGCTTCCTTAGGCCTTTCTGTATTTAACCTGAATGGGGCGATGGTAGCAGATGAATCTGTAGGATTAATGTCAAAGGGAATGCACCAGACAACAGTATCCTTGCCGGAGTTGCCGGGCGGTATCTATTTCCTGAGGCTGCAATCCGCACTTTTTTCTAATACGGTTCGTTTTCTCGTAAAGTAAACAGGAAGTTTGGTTATTTTTAAGTGCGCTTAATCAGCGGTAATGTAACGCATCAACGATAACATGTTTCTCCTCGACGTTCAGCATATTTCCAAGTCGTTCCAGGATAATCTTGCCTTACAGGATGTTTCCCTGCAATTACATGCTGCTAAGATTTATGGTCTTCTTGGGCCAAACGGAGCCGGAAAAACCACGCTGATCCGGAACATCACCCAAATCTTTTTTCCCGATACGGGAACGATATCGTTCAATAATGAAAAACTTTCTGAAAAGCACCAGAACCTTATCGGTTATATGCCTGAAGAGCGAGGAATGTATAAGAAGATGCAGGTGGGTGAGCAATTGCTTTATTTTGCCCGATTGCGGAATTTTTCTAAACCGGAAGCGGAACAAAGGATTAATTACTGGCTGCAAAAATTAGATATAGAAAGCTGGCGATACAAGACGATTGAAGAATTGTCAAAAGGGATGCAGCAAAAAGTGCAATTTGTAGCTACTGTTCTGCATGATCCGGTTTTGCTGATTCTGGATGAGCCTTTCTCCGGTCTGGATCCGATTAATGCGGAGATTATCAAGAATGAGATTTTTGAATTGCATCAGAAGGGAATGACGATTATTTTCTCCACCCACAGGATGGAAAATGTGGAGGAAATCTGCGAGGATATCTTCCTGATTAACAAAGGAAAAATTATCCTGAACGGAAATGTGCAGGCCATTAAACAGCAATATAAAAAGAACCTGATAAAAGTTGAATTGAGTAAAGAGGCTGTTGTAGAGGATGCCGTTGCGGAACAAATCATGATTGCCGAACAAACACCACAACATCTGATTATCAAATTGAAGCATGAGCAGACAATGAATGATATGCTGAAAATATTATTGCAGCATAACGTGGGTATTGCAGGAATGACAGAACTGCTGCCATCTATCCATGAAATTTTTATTCAATCGGTGAAAGAGATAAATTAGCGATACTTAGCATTCAGTATGAAAAAAATCTGGTACATCATTCAACGGGAATACATAACGAGGGTAAAGAAAAAGTCGTTTATCCTGCTGACGTTGCTGTTGCCGGTGCTGATTGGTGTTACAATGGTAGCTATGGTCATGATTGCCACCAGCGCCCAGGAAAGACTGACCATTGCAGTGAAAGACGAGAGTGGCTTGTTTGAAGATAAATTCAGGGGGCTGGATATCGGGGAGAGCCTGCGATTTAAATACCTGACGAACAATCCGCAGCCCCTGGATACCTTGCTGAGGGTTTATCAGGCTGCGGATTACGACGGCTTGCTTTATATTCCCGCATTAGATATCGATAAACCTTTAGGCATTACGTATTACTCGGATGTTGAACTGGGAATGACAACTGAACACCATATTGAAAAAGCCATTACGGAAGAAATCCGGAAACGTGTGCTGGAACGGGAGCATTACAATGTGGAACTTATCGATAAGCTGGATTCAGATATTTCGATAGAAAAAATAATTAAAGACGAGAAAAAGACGGGAAGCGCCGCCATAGCGGGAGGTTTCGGATATGTTTGCGGATTGCTTATTTATGTTTTTCTGATTGTATACGGCGCGATGGTCATGAAGAGTGTGACGGAAGAAAAGAGTAATCGCATCGTCGAAGTTTTGGTAACCAGTGTGCGGCCATTCCAGCTGATGATAGGAAAGATTATCGGTATCGGAGCGGTAGGACTGACACAGTTTGTATTGTGGGGGCTGCTCACCTTTGTGGTGCAACTAATAATCGGCCTGTTTATGGGCGACCAGCTGATGGCAGTACAACAGGTTCCGGTGAGCAGTCAGATGGGAGATATGGCGGAAAGCACTAAAATCATTGCGGATATTACAGGCGCTTTTCAGGAGCTGAATATCCTACGGATTGTGTTTAGCTTCATCTTCTATTTTGTTTTCGGCTATTTGTTTTATGCGTCGCAGTTTGCCGCTATCGGCGCGGCCATGACGGATGACAGCGATGCACAGTCGTTCACTTTTCCGATAACAATACCTATCATCATCTCGATGGTGCTGATGTCCGTGACTTTACAGCAACCCTTTTCATCCGCTGCTTTTTGGGGTTCTATGCTGCCCTTCTCTTCTCCCATCATTATGATTACCAGGATTCCGTTTCATGTGCCGTGGTGGGAGCAAATCCTGTCGATGCTAATTCTGGTGCTTTCTTCGCTCGCAACGGTATATGTGGCGGCTAAAATATATCGTGTCGGTATCCTGATACAAGGCAAGAAAGTCACGTTCAGGGAGATTGGCAAATGGATTTTTTATTCATGAAATAAAAAAGCAGGTGTTTAACCTGCTTATGGTAGTGCAATTTATTTTTATGGATTGACTCTTTCAAAGGTAAGCAGTACCCGGTCTCTGTGAACTTCATCAAACAGGATTAGACGATTTCCGTTTTCAGTTATTTTAAAGATGAAGAATTCGTCTGCTACTATGCGAAAATGAAGAAGAGTTTCATTTATTTCCCAGTCAAATGTCGCATTGATGATTGTTTCTACTTTGGAACCGGATACTGTGGTTTCCTTGCTGTGGCCTGTTCCTTTGTTGTCAGTTGGCCCTTTTATAAATTCGCGCTCTATCGTGGTTGTTCCTTTTACGGCTCTCCATTTCCCAATAACTGAAAGATTAGTTTTTACCGGAACTATTTCTTCATTTTCTTTCTGGCAGGATTGTAATCCGAGAGAGGAGATGAATACAAACAAGCAGAACGCTATTTTGATAATTGTATACTTACTCATTTCTTTTAATATTAGAAAGCTGAGTTTATGAGTTGTTGTTTTCATGGTATTGTTTTTTTAGTGTTGCTGAATGATGTAAAGTTATCGCCAGATACAACGAAATACTTAAAGGTAAAATGCGACAAATAAAATTCAGGGAAAACCACTAAAGCCTTCAGTGTCTGTATTCGTGATAATTACAATGGAATGAATTCGGGGAGTTTACCATCCCATTTCCTGCATTTTAAGCTCCCAGTTCCATGCCGACAACATGGCATCTTCGATGGAATATTGGCAATGCCAGTTTAGTTTCGTCTTGGCCAGTTCGTTGTTGGCATACACTTCTACCACATCACCGGTGCGTCTGTTGCCGATACGGTAATTCAGTTTCTTGCCGCTTACTTTCTCAAAGGCGTGTATGGCTTCCAGCACGCTGACGCCGTTTCCGCTACCCAGATTAAACAGCTCGCAGTTGTCGGTGTTTTTCTTTTCGAGCAGGTATTGCAATGCTAAGGTGTGTGCATGGGCAATGTCGCAAACATGAATATAGTCACGGATATTACTGCCATCTCTTGTTGGGTAATCATTGCCGAAGACAGTCAGTTCGCCTGTTTTACCGATGGCCGTTTGTGTAATAAACGGCACCAGATTGTTCGGCTGGTCTATCGGGATTTCCCCGATATAAGAGGAGGGATGTGCGCCGATCGGATTGAAATAGCGCAATAAAATATTTTGTGTGGTATTTACTTTTGAATAGTTCTTGATAATCGCTTCGCCGATTTGTTTGGTGTGTGCGTACGGGCTTTCCGCTTCTTTGATGGGTGAGTTTTCTGTAACCGGCAAAGTGTCGGCATTGCCGTAAACAGAGCAGGAGGATGAAAAAACAAAATTAGGAATACCAAATGCTTTGATGCCCATCATAACGTTTAGCAGGGAGTCGATATTATTGGCATAATACATCAGCGGTTTTTCGACAGATTCCGGAACACATTTCAGTGCAGCGAAATGAATCACTCCCACCGCGTCCTTATTTTGTTCAAAAACCTGAAGCGTATCCGCTTTGTGGCGTAAGTCTATCTGATAGAAGGCCGGTTTTTTACCCGTTATTTTTTCTATGCCTGTAAGTGCGTATTCTTTGGACCGGGATAAATTATCGATGCAGACAACTTCGAATCCATTTTCCATTAAATCCACTATGGTGTGTGACCCAATATAACCTGTACCGCCTGTAACTATAACTTTCATGCTGTTGATTTACCTGAATTTTATATGTAACGTTTATTGTTTGTTGCTACACAATTGGATTCAGGCGGGTTTTTTATTTTATAATTTCCAACAAATATTCTCCATAGCCGCTTTTTAGAAGAGGTTGTGCGATGTCTCGCAGTTCTTGTTCGGAAATAAATCCCTTGCGGTATGCTACTTCCTCGATACAGCCAACTTTCAGTCCTTGCCGTTGTTCAATAACCTGAACAAATTGAGAAGCCTGCATCAGTGAATCAAAGGTACCGGTATCCAGCCAGGCTGTGCCCCTGTCCAGAATACCCACTTTCAGTTTGCCTCGACGCAGGTATTCTTTGTTGACATCCGTAATTTCGTATTCTCCTCGTGGGCTGGGTTTCAGTTCCTCTGCTATCTTTACCACATCGTTGTCATAAAAATATAATCCCGGTACTGCATAATTGGATTTAGGCTGTTCCGGTTTTTCCTCAATAGAAACGGCATTCAATTCTTGGTCAAATTCCACGACTCCATATCGTTCCGGATCGGATACGTGATAGGCATATATGACTCCGCCGTCCGGGTCGTTATTTTTAATCAGCAAGTCCTCCAATCCCGAACCGTAAAAAATATTGTCCCCTAAAATCAGTGCTACCTTATCGTTGGAGATGAAATTTTTCCCGATTACAAAAGCCTGAGCCAGGCCATTCGGTACCTCCTGAATGGCATATTGGAAAGTACAGCCGTATTTTTTTCCATCACCCAACAGGCGCTGAAAATTCGGCATATCGTGAGGAGTAGAGATAATTAAGATTTCATGTATGCCGGCCTGCATCAAAACGGACAATGGATAATAAATCATCGGTTTATCATAAATCGGCATAATCTGTTTACTGATAGCGTAGGTTATCGGATACAGCCTCGTTCCGGAGCCTCCGGCTAAAATAATTCCTTTCATTGGTCGGTTTTAAAAAGAAAAGTTGAAGTGAAACGTATTTGTTAATAATTATTGCACAAAAATACACACTAAAGGACGATAAAATTAATATGTTTGCCGAATAATATTGGTAGTCTGAAAATTTTATGTTAATTTTGCGTTAACACATTAAATGTAATATAATATGGCTGAAAAAGTATTCAAAATCCTGGTAGTAGACGACGAGCCGGATATCCTTGAATTTCTGAGTTACAATTTGGAAAAAGAAGGATTTTTAGTGGAAACGGCAGAAAATGGTAAACAAGCCCTTGAAAAAGCAAAAAAGAATCAGCCCGACATCGTGCTGTTAGATGTTATGATGCCGGAAATGGATGGCATTGAAACATGCAGAACCATGCGAGAAATGCCGCAATTTGAACATACCATTATTGCGTTCCTGACGGCAAGAACTGAAGATTATTCTCAGATAGCGGGTTTTGAAACAGGAGCGGATGATTATATCAGCAAACCGATTAAACCTAGAGTGCTGGTCAGCCGTTTGCGCGCCTTACTGCGACGGTATGAAGCGAAAGAATCCAAATCAACATTCCTTGAAGTAGGAGATATCCAGATTGACAGAGAACGCTATCTGATTATTTTCAAAGGAAAAGAAATGGCTGTTCCGCGCAAAGAGTTTGAGCTTATCTACTTGCTGGCATCTAAGCCTGGGAAAGTATTCAAACGCGATGAAATCCTCAATGAAATATGGGGAAGGGATATTATCGTCGGTGACAGAACTATCGACGTGCATATCCGCAAACTGAGAGAAAAATTAGGTGAAGATTTAATTAAAACAGTAAAAGGTATCGGATACAAATTTGAAGAACAATGAGAAGAACCCCTTCTCCGAATATAATATCGTTATATGGTAGTATGGCAGTAGCAATTTTTTCTACTGCCATCTTTTTGTTAATTGGCCTCCTTTTTCATTTCTATCTGCCTCCGCTGCATTTTCTGGTATATACCCTCATCGTTTTTGTCATCACTTTTTTTCTTTTCAGGTTTATCCTGGTCCGCTTCATTTATAATAAAATCAAGATTATTTATAAAACCATTGGCAAGCCGCTGAAATTTCAAAATGAAATAAAGGAAGGCAGCAGCAATATGATGAAGACAGTAGAACGTGATGTGGCAGAATGGGCCATCAATAAAAACAAGCAGATTCGTGAATTACGAAAGATGGAACAATACCGCAAAGAGTTTGTCGGCAACGTCTCACATGAACTGAAGACACCGATTTTTAATGCGCAGGGGTATATAGAAACAGTACTGGAAAGTGATATGGAGGATAAAGAATTTATCAAACAATATCTTGAAAAAGCCAACAGCAATATTGAACGATTAGAGAATATCGTCAATGACCTGCTCGAGATATCCAAATTTGAAACCGGCAGGATACAACTGGAAAAGGAAGCATTTGATATCGTAAAACAAATCAAGAAGGTTTTTTTTCAGTACCAGCATCTTACTCAGCAGCATCAGGTGACGATGGCCGTTCACGGAGATGAGAATATGTATTTTGTTTTTGCTGATAAGAAAAGAATCATACAAGTGCTGGAGAACCTGATTTCCAATTCCATTAAATACGGCAAAGAGGGCGGGCATACGGATATCTACTTTCATGACCTGGATGATCAGTTTTTAATTGATATTACAGATGACGGTCCGGGTATCAGTGCGGAGCATTTACCTCGCCTCTTTGAGCGTTTTTACCGTGCGGATAAGAGCCGTAACCGGAAAATTGGCGGTACCGGACTCGGATTGTCGATAGTAAAAAATATTATCGAAGCGCATGAGCAGACCATTAACGTGAGAAGTGAGTTAGGTAAGGGTACAACTTTTAGTTTTACGCTTCAGAAATACATACCGGAATAGATTACCATTCGCAATAGCGCATCACTTTCGTTTTAAACACCACTTTCCCTGAGATGTCTTTTACCGTTAATATATTGATTCCCATTGTGAAATCTGAGTTGTCCAGGTAAATAACGTTTTGGGAAGAGGTATAATCTATTTTCTTCTCTGCGATACCTCTTCCCAGTTCATCCGTAATCGTCAGATGAAATGTCTCACTGACCGGATAACGCACTGCTAATTTTGGAGGCAATAAACAGGTCAGCGGATTCGGTGAAAACGAAAAGAAGGGGCTTTCAATACTCAGGCTGTCCTGCCTGCACCAGTAAAAGGTTTCGAAATTCGTGCATTTCTCCAATGGCGCTATGGAAATGGAATCACTGGCAATGTAAGTAGAGAAGGAAGGTGTCGCATCGGCAATACCTTTGATAAACGCGACGGATTTATCAGCAATATATTTGGTGGCAATGGGGTCAGCATTAACAGGAGAGACTTCTGAAAGATAACCATGATTGTACCCGCAAAAGACATGCAGAAGGTAAGGGTTGTTATAGTGTTCTAATATTTTGGTAAAAATACCCGGGCCATAGGATGGAGCAGCATTACTGCAATTACCTATCCATCCGTTGAAAAAATTCACAGCGCCGTCACAGGTGTTGTTAAACAATAAGAGCGGTATCTTTTTGAGAATCGGAAGGTCATTGCGATAAATACCACCTACCACGCTGATAATACCGGCTACATCGGTTGAGTTGGTATAACTGTTTCCCTGATTATCCAGTTTTCCTAATCTGGATATTCTGTCCGCAGGAACAGCATCGTCATTGATATATAAATGATGATTGACGAGAAATCCGCCGGAGCTGATACCGAATAAAAATATCTTACCGGTGTCGATACCTAGATTGCCGGCATTGGCTTTGCAGTAGCGTATCAATGCTCTGTTATCCTGATAAGCACGGTGGGCGGCATCTTCAAATTTATTTTCAGAGACACTTTCACAAAACGGCTTGCTTTCATATTCGGGCCACCCCTGACGGAAGTTGGGAACGACAGCTGTGATATTGGCTCGGGTAAAATAATCTGCAAAGGTCTTTACGATGCCCACTTCTTTATTGCCTGAAGCATAACCACCGCCGTGATAAATGATGACCAGCGGCAGTTTGGCGGAAAACAAATTAGGTTTATATACATCTGCGTCTAACGCCACATCATATTCATAGTAGTCTTTATTGTGTGCATAGGTAATAGTAGATTTTACAAAATCGTTGATGCCTGTTGGCTGTACAGTCTTGCCATGAACAGATTGGGCGTGGATGGGCAGACAGATGAAAAGGCAACTCATCCATCCTGACAAAAATAAGAGTGTTCGTTTACCCATATTTTTCGATAATTTTTTCGCACGCCTTATCGAGCATATCAAACACCGTTTGGAATCCGTTGTCATCAAAGTAAGGATCCGGTACACTCATCATCTCGTTGGGATACACTTCATCCATGATCAGCCTCACCTTTTTTTCCTCTTCTTTATCCAGTGCCCATCTCATCACATCTCTGTAGTTGGAAGTATCCATGGTAAAAATCAAATCAAACTCTTCATAGTCCGCGCTGTGAATGCTTCGTGCCCGTTGTCCGGAAATGTCTACACCATGTTTTGCTGCGATCTGGATGGAACGTTTGTCAGGTGCGGAGCCTAAGTGCCATTTTCCGGTGCCCGCACTGTCTACATACCAGTCGAGTTGGCGTTGAGAACATTTATGTTTCAGGATGCCCTCTGCCAGCGGAGAACGACAGATATTACCCAGACAAACCATTAATACTTTCATTTTTTCCTATTTCTTTTCAAAAATGATTGTTTTATCTTACAACACCAAATGAGACTGCAGATTTTAATTTTTTTTTACGTACTGACCAACGGCGCACTGGCCAGTGGTAAAACAGTCTGGAAGACGACTGCTTCAGGAATCAGCTACATCATTTATACCAAAGATACGACGAAACCCAAACCCTTATATGGAGATCATATCTGGATGCAATTGCGCAAAATAGCTCCCAATAAAAAGGAAGTATTCAATACCCGAATCTTTGATGCTGAAGAAGGTGTGGAAATGGATTTCAAACAGTCGGTGAAAAAAACAGACGTGACGGAGGTGTTTGCTTATATGGGAATAGGCGATTCTGCCCAGGTAAAAATTCCGGCCAGCCTGATTGACAGCAACGGGAGTAATAAGAAAAAGTATACGTTTTGGCTGAACCTCCTGAATTTTAAACCAAAAGAAATTTACCTGAAGGAAAAAGACGAACAAAATAAGCATCAGTACGCCAAAGATTCCATAGCAATTACAGATTACCGGATACAACAGCATCTGGAAGGTATGGTTAAAGATGCATACGGAAACTGGTATATAAAACAGGAGTCGGGTTTGGGAAAGCAAATACAGGAAAATGACAGTGTGACCATACATTATATCGGAAAATTGCTGAATGGCCAGGAGTTTGATAATTCCTATTTCCGGAATCAGACCTTTACTTTTGTGGTGGGAAAGAAACAGGTGATAGAAGGCCTGGATAAAGGGATCCAGAATTTCCATAAAGGAGATCATGTCACATTGTTTATTCCGAGCGCACTTGGTTATGGCGATAAATCGGTAGGCAAGATTCCGTCAAATTCCGTATTAATATTTGAAATGGAAATTATGCAATAAATATTCCTTAAAAATCAAGAGCCGCGAATTATCGCGGCTCTATTGTTTACGTTTCGATAGAATATCCCAGCTATTTCTCCACTCCAAAATCGGGACCGGCAGAGACCACTGCCAGCGCTTTCTTTTTCTTTCCGCTTATCTTTTCCTTCAATCGGTCAAAAATATAATACACGACAGGCACCACGATTAATGTCAGTAACAAGGAACTTGTCAAGCCACCAATGATTACCCATGCCATGGATTTTTTAAACTCAGAACCCGGCCCGTTGGATAAGGCAATTGGCATCATACCAAAAATCATCGCTACCGTGGTCATAAGGATAGGCCGCAGCCGTTCTTTGCCTGCTTCTACCAGCGCATCTTTAAGCGCCAGCCCTTGCTCTTTCAGGTGGTTGGTAAAGTCGACGAGGAGTATACCATTTTTAGCCACCAACCCCATCAGCATGATAAAGCCGATGATACCGAAAATACTTAAACTTTCCATCGTGAGCGCTAATGCCAGAATGGCGCCAATCAGTGCGACAGGGATGGAGAATAATACTACAAACGGATATAAGGTACTTTCGTATAAGGCCACCATAATCAGATACACAAGCAAAATACCCAACAGCATGGCATAGCCCAGGCTGCCGAAAGATTCAGACTGATTTTTTTCCTCGCCTAAATAATCTATGCCGATGGTGGATGGAAGGTTAGCCTTTTTGATTTTCTCTTTGATGTCTGCCGTTACGGAACCTGTAGGCCTTCCCGTTGTAGAAGCCAGTACCTGTATGGAGTTGAGTCGATTGTATCGTTCCAGTACCGCTTGCCCCTGAATCTCGTGGATGGTGGCGATATCTCCCAGTCTTACGATGGCGCCTGTTGGTGTCTGTATCGTTGTGTTCTGAACATCTTTCAATGTCTTACGGTCGCCTTTATCATACATGATATTAATGGCATATTCCTCTCCTTTGTCTTTGAATTTAGATTGGTCGTTACCTCTGAAAGCGAGCTGTATGGCTGTTCCTACCGCCGGAACATTCAGGCCCATCTTGGCAATTTTATCTCTGTTGATGATGATTTCAATTTCCGTCTTGATGGACTTGGTGCTATATTCTACATAATCGGCGCCGGGAGTTGTTTTTACAATCTCATGTACTTTCTTTGCTGCGGCCCATAATTCATCCATGTCCGCACCGGTAACTGCAATCTGAATCTGTGGTTGGTTGTTTCCGGTAATATTAGTTGGCTTCATGGAAAAACGTATACCGGGAATACTGTCCAGACGGGTACGTATCACCGCGCACAATTCATTCGTAGAAATTTTCCTGTCTAATTTATTGACCAGCGAAACCGTCATATCCGACTGGTTGGGTGTAGAGATACTTCCCCCCATTTGTGTGCCCAATGCGCCTACATTCGTAAATACTTTCGTCACTTCGGGATAAGATAAAATGATATCTTCTATCTGCTTTGTTACTTTATTGGTCTGAGCCAGTGTGGCCTGCGGCTCCAGCTCAATGATAAGGTTGAACTCACCCCTGTCGCCGCTACCTGCAAAAGAACTGCCTATGAAACCCAACGCCCCTAAGCTGCCGGCACCCACGAAGAGCAGCACTACGCCAATGATAACATATCTTTTGTGCCCCAAAACCCAGCTTAATATCTTGCCATAGGTTTCTATCAGTTTGTCGATGAAATGTTCAAAGCCGAGATTGATTTTTCCCCAGAGCGAATCTTTGTTCAGCACCGTTAATTTACCCCAGCGGGAAACCAACAACGGTGTCAGTGTAAAAGACACGAATAAACTCATCAAGGTAGAAAAAACGACTACCAATGCGAACTCTCGTAAGATGTTTCCGATTAATCCACCCGCCATGGATAATGGAACGAATACCACAACGTCCACCAGCGTGATGGCTAAAGCGGTAAAGCCGATTTCACTTCGGCCTTCTATAGATGCCGTAACTTTGTCTTTGCCCATTTCCAGGTGACGGAAGATATTTTCCAATACCACAATACTGTCATCCACCAATATACCGACCACAAGGGAGAGCGCCAGTAATGTCATCAGATTGAGGGAGAATCCCATCAGGTACATCAGTATAAATGTTGGAATCATAGCGGAGGGCAATGCAACCAATACGAATAATGAGTTACGGACACTGTGAAGGAAGAATAACATCACCAGTGCCACAATACCCAATGCCATGAATAAATCATGTGTAACGGCAGTAGCTGCTTCCATGGTATAAGTGGACTGGTCGACTGCCACTTCATATTTGAACCCCTTGGATTTGTACTGACTGACGATGGTGTCTAATTTTTCTTTCACCCTTGTACTTACCTCTACGGAGTTGGCATCCGATTGTTTGGATATTTCGATACCTAATCCTACTTTTCCGTTGATACGGTTGATGGTAGTGGCGGCGGCAGTAGCATCCGTTACTGTGGCTACATCCTTCAATAAAATCTTACTGCCGTTTCTGTTTTCCCGTACAATTATATTACGCAATTCGTCCACGGTGGCAAGTTTGGCATCCAACCGGATTGTATATCGGTTGTCAACACTTTCAATATTACCTGCCGGATAAGAGATGTTTCCTGCGGCAACCATTTGGCTTACCTGCGCTGTGGAGAGATTATAGGCCTGCAGTTTATCGTTGTCTAATTTTACTTCTATCTCGCGTTTGCTGCCGCCTATCAGTTTCACCTGCCCCACACCTTGTATGTTGAGTAACATGGGCTTGATGGTTTGGTCGACCAAATCATACAACTCAGTTTCTCCTATGTCCGCGAATGTGGTTAAGCGCAGCACCGGAATTTCACTGGAACTGAATTTGCTGATGATGGGGTTATCTACTCCATCCGGCAGTTCGTTCTTAACCGTATTGATTTTTCGTTCCGCATCCTGCTGTGCGGTGGTTACATCCACTTTTTGTTTTAACTGCACAATGACCATGGAAACATTCTCCTGTGAAGAAGAGGAAATGACATCCACACCTTCAATGGTAGAAACGGCATCTTCAATTTTCTTTGTCACATTATTCTGCACTTCTTCTGAGGAAGCACCCTTATATATAGTTTGAATGGAAATAATTGGCGCCTCGAATTTGGGCAGCAAATTATAACTAAGCATACTATAGCCGATAAATCCGAATATGATAAGCGTAATAAATACTACGCTGATCAGTAATGGACGTTTTATTGCTAATTCGGTAATAGACATTGGCTTAATTTTTAGAATTTACAATAGATATCTTACTTTTCTCACTCAGGTTGATTTGTCCGCTGGTAACCACTTTCTCGCCCGGTGTCAGTCCGCTTACAACTATGATATTCTGTCCGGCCTCTTCGCCTAATACCAGCTTTCGGATGGCTACAGTATTTCCATTGACCACATATACATATGGATTTTTGATACCTTCTACCAAAGCGATTTTAGGAATCTGCAAGGCTTCGGATGGTTTCTTAAAATTAAATTTAACGGATACATAAGTGCCGGCTTTATAGCCATTGTTGGCGATTTCCACTTCCACTCTGTAGTTGTGGTTTTCGTCACCTTTAGGACTGATAAATTTTATAATTCCTTTAATGGTTTTATTCGGGAAAACTTCCGAGGTTACCTGTACGGATTGGCCGACGGAAAGTTCATAGATATTCTTTTCGCTGACATACACGATAGCCTTCAGAACGGAAATATCCATGATGCTCGCCAGCGGAGCGCCTGGGTTGGCGAACTCACCGGCATTGGCATTTTTTTGCACTACTATGCCGCTGATAGGGGCATAAATGTTATTGTCAGCGATCTGTTGTTGCAGGTTCTCCTTCTGTATCTTTGCAGATTCCAGGTTGTAATTTAATTCATTGATACTCGTTGCCGGTGCTGCATCTCCCGCAATTAAATCTTTTGTGCGTTCTATATCGGATTCTAATTTTTTGATGGTTACATCGGTAGTTTTGATACCAATTTCACGTAGCCTGGAATCCAGTCTCCCAACCAGTTGTCCTTTGGTGACACGGGTTCCCACTTCTACATTAAACGATTCGATTCTGCCGGGTTGAACAACGGTGATAATACCACTCTTGTTAATATCCAGTACTGCGGGTAATGCATAGTCTGTCGTAACCGGAAGATAGTTGGCATCAAAAGCAGTGACGGCAATCGGCACATTACTTCGGTCAACCGGTGTTTCATTTTTTACGATTTCTTTTTTATTCTGTACCAGTTTATATACCATGCCTCCGATAAGCAATACAGCAATAATTCCGACGATGATTTTGTTTTTCATTTTTTATTATTTTGTTTTATAGATTGTTTTAGTTTTTAGCATAACTGCTTAAATTATTGTTCGCTCTGTCCGCATCCAACTTGGCATTCAGGTACTTTACCAGTGAAGTCAGATAGTTGGTTTCCGCTTCTTTGTAGGAATATTCCGCTGAAAGTAAATCTGAATATGCAATAACTCCTTTTTGGTATTGCAGTGTCGTCACATCATATACGTTCTTTGCCAGTTCCAGTGTTTCTTTATTTACCGACAGATTCTCAATGGAATTGGATAACTGAGTCCTGGAGTTCAGCATGCGAAGTTTCAAACCTTCCTCGGTTTGTGACATATTTTCCTTCAGTGACGCGATATTCAGCTTGGCCTGTTTCATGGCGCTAGCTGTACGAAGCCCGTCAAAAATCGGAATATCCAGTTTAAAGCCAATAGAGGCAAAATCAAACCAGTTGGTAAAGGATTTGGCAAACGTATTTCCGAATGCCTGAGCGCCGTATTTTGCATAAAAGGCGAATTGAGGATAGTAGGCCGCTTTGGTGCGCTTGGCTAATATCTGTTGGAGGTATATATTCCTGCGCATCAGTTGTAATTCGATGCTGTTTTTAATATTAGCAGTATCCGTATAGTTTGCCGCATCAGTTATTTCTTTTGGGTAAGTCGTGTCAATGGTTATAACGGAATCCAAAGGCATCGCCATATTATATTTCAGATTGTTCAGTGCGATTTCCTTGTTGGTTAACAAAATTTCTTTCTGAGCTAAGATATTGTTGTAGTTGACTTGTACTTTGTCTACATCAATCTTTCGGATAACTCCTTTGTCGTATTGCAGTTTTATAATCGGCAGCGTTTTGTTCATGCGCTCCTCACTTTGCCGTAATAGTTTTTCATTTTCATTAATCAACAGAATCTGATAATAAGAAGCTATTACTTCATACACCACACCTTCTTCCGTCTTTATCTTTTTCATTTTAGCAATATCATATCCCGGCTTAATTGCTTTAATACCCTGTATATAGGAATAATTAAACAGTATCTGGTCTAATTCAACACCCACGGAACTCACATACTGATTCCCAAATTGTACTTTTTGCTCCGGTGTTCCAGCGCCAAAGGTATTAGCGGGTATGATGGTGGTTTGAATCTTTAAATTATCATCCCATTTAGCCTGTGCAAATACCTGTGGCAGGTATGCGGATTGCCCTTCCGTCTTTCTGGCATGCGCTACACCAACATCATTAGCCGCTACTTTAATGTCTTTGTGATTCTTCATCGCATAGTCGATGCATTGTTGAAGCGTAAATACGCTTTGCGAGAAAGAGGACGAAAATAAAGTAAGTATAATAATCAGCAGAACAGGTCTTTTCATTTTTTACAGTTTTATCTTTTTTATTAATCGTTGGAATTCTTCAATACCTTTCGGAGTAGCAATGGCATAGAAATTATATTTGAGGATTTCCATATACATATCAGTTGGTTTGTAGTTTTTACCGTCTAATTGCAAAGGAAGAAAGGACATGTGCAATTGCAGCATAGTTACCATATCTACATTGATATCCTTACGGTATAATCCCTGCTTAATCCCTTTTTTCAGGTTCATCGAAATATTGCTTTTGGCAAAACAATCCCGGTGGTTTTCAATCAATGTCCAGCTTTCCGGATAGAACTTCACCAGATCGCGCATCATAGACGGATGAAACATCTGTAGTTCTGCATTAATGTGCGCCGCAATCAGCAATAGTTCTTCTACCGCGTTTTCCGTATGTTCTGATATGGATAAAATCGCATTCTTATCGCATTTCAAATCGTATTCAACACAGAATTTTACGAGGTCTGCTTTGTTCTCAATTGTCTTGTAAAGTGTTTTTTTTGAAATACCAAGTTCCTTTGCCAAATCGTCCATAGTGGTATTCCGCACTCCTATGGTGTAAAACAAATGCCTGGCCTTCTCAAAGATTTTGGCTGAGAGGGGATTCTCCTGTTTTAATATGTTGACAGCGCTCATCGGTGACAAAGGTAAAGACAATAAACGCAGGAAACTGAAATAGGTTTTAAAGTTTCCAAGAATTTAATGTTAAGGAAATGTTCAGTATAATTTTGAATTCCGGCATTTGCATTTTAACTTTCAGCAATGCAAGCACTCGTACTAAAACAAGACACTTTTCAGGTAGAAGAAGTAGAAAAGCCCATCTTAAAGGAGAAACAGGCATTGGTGAAGATTCATTTTGCCGCCCTGAATCACAGAGATGAATGGATACGACAGGGCCAGTATGCCAAAATACAACTTCCGGCTATTCCGGGCTCAGACGGTTGTGGTGTGGTAGAACAGGTTTCAAACGACGACGATAAGCATTGGCTGGGCAAAGAAGTAATTATCAACCCGAACATACATTGGGGTAGTGATACCCGTTTCCAGTCAAAAGAGTATCAGATTCTGGGTATGCCGGCACAGGGAACACTGGCCCAATATATTGTCGTAGATGCAGACAGATTACAGGAAAAGCCGGCTCATCTTACAATGGAACAGGCCGCGGCTTTGCCGTTAGCGGGATTAACAGCTTACAATGCATTGTTCAATAAAGGAAAAGTGCAGGCCGGGATGAATGTCCTGATTTCAGGTGTTGGAGGCGGTGTGGCGCAATTTGCCTTCTTGTTTGCTAAAGCTGCAGCAGCCAATGTGTATGTTACATCCAGTAAGGCGGATGTCCTGAATACATGTAAAGAGTTGGGGGCAAAGGGTGGTGCAGATTACACCAAAGAAGGAGATATAAAAAATATGGCAAAGAGTGCAGGCGGTTTTGATATCATTGTAGATTCTGCCTGTGGTGACGGGATGAACGAATTGATAGCCTGCTTAAAACCTGCCGGCAGATTTGTCTTTTATGGAGCTACAAGAGGGTTGCCGGCAAATTTGAATATGCGTCAGATTTTCTGGAATCACCTTCAATTGATGGGTAGCACGATGGGCAGCGATGAAGACTTTGACGATATGCTGCGATTTTGTATTTCGCATAAAATTATACCGATACTCGATAAGACATTCAAACTGAAAGATGCCGTCGCGGCATTTGACAGAATGAAGGAAGGAGGGCAGTTTGGAAAAATCATAATAAGTATATAAATATCGTAAATGCTGTTTCCGAATTAAATAATTATAATACAGATTAAGATGACCAATAGCCGCTCTATGGGAGTGGTTTTATATTTTAGTATATTTGTATATGAATCACACGGAAATACTTACCGGATTATTCTTTGACTACTTTAAAGAAGAGTGCACCTCGGTTGTACAGTTGCCTCAGGCAGGTTCTGACAGAGTCTATTTTCGGTTAAATAGTACTGTCTATTCTGCCATTGGAACATATGGAAAAGACGCGAAAGAAAATGAAACTTTTATCCATCATACCCGTCATTTCCACCAAAAAAAGATAGCGGTCCCGCAAGTGTTCATAGCAAGTGAAAATAAACAATATTACCTGCAGGAAGACCTTGGAGATACTTCACTCTATGCGGTTATAAAAAAAGAGGGAATGTCTGATGCGGTTGTAGGTTATCTGAAAGAGGTGTTACAGCAGTTGGCCTGTCTACAGATAAAAGGTGCAGAAGGATTTGATTTTTCCTCCTGCTATCCCATACAGGAATTCAATAAAAGTTCCATGTTCTGGGATTTGAACGGATTTAAATATTATTTCGCACGGATAGCGAGAGTACAGTTCAGTGAGATAGAATTGAATAAGGATTTTCATACGCTCTGTGATTATCTGCTGCAGGAGCCGCATCAGTATTTCATGTTCAGGGATTGCCAGTCCCGAAATGTGATGATTTATCTGGGCAGCCCTTATTTTATCGATTATCAGGGAGGGCGAAAAGGCGCATTACAGTATGATGCGGCATCCTTATTGTGGCAGGCAGGTGCGAAGATTCCACATCCGCTTCGGGAAGAATTGTTTGAGTTTTACTGTCAGAAGGTTGAAGTCCTGACTGATATAGAAGTGGAAGGCTTTAAAGAGCGTTATTACGGATTTGTGTTAATCAGGATATTACAGGTCTTAGGCGCTTATGGATTCAGGGGATTGATTGAAAAACGCAGCCACTTTATTGAAAGTATTATTCCCGCGCTGGAAAACGTGAAATGGTTTCTGGAAAATGTACGATTGAAAATTCAGCTTCCGGAACTGTATAGTGTGTTGCAACAGCTGATTGTTTCTGATGCATTCAGGGAGGAACAATTTGACGCATCTTCCAAACAGTTAAAGATTAACATCAACAGTTTTTCCTACAGGCGGGGTATTCCGGCAGATGCATCCGGTAACGGAGGGGGATTCGTATTTGACTGCAGAGGCTTGCACAATCCGGGCAGATATGAGGAGTATAAACAGCTGACCGGCAAAGACGCTTCCGTAATTGATTTCCTGGAAGCAAAGAGTAAAGTCAAAGAATTCCTCGAGAGTGTCTATAAATTAATTGATATCAATATTCAGGATTATCTGGCAAGGGATTTTGAGCATCTTCAGATTAATTTTGGCTGTACCGGCGGACAGCATCGCAGTGTATATTGTGCGGAACAGACTGCCCGTTATATCAAGGAAAAATACAAGATTAAGGTACATCTGAAGCATATAGAACGTGAATTACAAGGTCAATTTATTTGAGGTATGAAGGCGATGATTTTTGCAGCAGGACTGGGTACAAGGCTGAAGCCATTAACAGACAATTGTCCGAAGGCATTGATACCTGTTGGTGGAAAACCGATACTGCAGATTGTTATTGAACAACTCATACGGTACGGATTCCATGAAATTGTAATCAATATTCATTATTTAGGGGAGCACATTCGTCAGTTTCTGGAACAACAACATTCGTTCGGTATACGTATAGAAATTTCCGATGAGACGGATGAAATTCTCGAAACCGGCGGCGGCTTATGGAAGGCAAGGCATTTTTTTGATGACGGTAATCCTTTTTTATTATGCAATGCGGATGTTTTAACCAATATCAACCTGTCTGAATTTTATCGGTATCATCTGCAGCAGCATGCGATGGTCACCTTAGCGGTACGTAATCGACCATCCTCCCGTTATTTGTTGTTTGACGATGAGAATGTTTTGTGCGGATGGGAAAACAGCAGAACAAATGAACGGATTATTCCGCGTTTATCAGGAGAAAGAGATGCATTACGGCCGTTTGCATTCAGCGGCTACCATATTATTTCCCCTGAGCTTTTTAAGCACAATACAAAGTCAGGCAAATTTTCCATGATTGACTGGTATCTGGCTGTCTGCGGCTCTCAGACCATAAAGGCATATCACCATGATAATGATATATGGGTGGATATCGGGTCAGTACAGCAATTGCAAAAAGCGGAGGAACTGCTGCGTGCTGCAAATATTTTCGGGTAATCTATTTTATTACCTGATAGCTGAATTTTGCAAACACGGGGCGATGGTCGGACAGCCACTCTCCGTTGGAATCTAAGAATTTATCTCCCTGAATTTCATATTCGGTGGCAGTAAATTTCAGTGTGCTGTTGCTTCTGTAAAATATCTTGTCTACCACCTCACAGTCCGGGTTGGTCGCCAGCGGGCTGCAGTTCATCAGCGAGTTTCCATCCTGATCAGGTAACTCACCACCACGGGTAAGTTCTACCCACGCATCAGTAAATCCTCTGTCTAGGATTTCGCGGATATTATCGCCGGTTCGTGTATATCTGCAGTTCATATCTCCCATTATGATGACAGCATGGTCTTTAGAGCGGTAGTCGATGTATTTGCACAACTGCAGGATATTTTTTCTTCTGGCAACTAAGTCCAGAGAATCTGAGCCGGCATTGCAATGCACATTATACAGATCAAAATAAGCATCCGGAGAAATTTTTACTCTGCAATAGGTAAACCCTTTCGGGGTAAGGCAATCTGTTCCATGGCAATTGGCCCAGGGGGTACGCATAAAGTTTAAGAAGACAAATTTGGAAAACATATTTAATCCGTCTCCCAATCCGCCGCCGTCCGGAGCATAATAGGTGCTTTTATATGGATGATGCTCATCTTTTGTCAGCAAATCATGATAATAAAAATCTTCCTGCACATTCACCAGGTCATAGTTATTCAGACGAGGACTTATTTGTGGCGTATTAGCCAGTGGGTGAGAGCTTGAAAGTGGCTCGGGCAATCCGGCCACATTGTAGGATAACACGGTAAAAGTTCCTGCTGCCGGAAAATTTTCTTCAGTCTTGTTGCAGCCAATCATACTGATGAATAGCAATAAGATGGCTGAAAGGTTACGTTTTTTCATACCATTAAGATACTACCTTTCACATATTTTTCATAATATGCGTAAAATAAAAAACCAAACTACCCGATAATGATAAAACATATTGTTTGCTGGAAATTAAAAGAAGAGGATAAACTTCAAAATGCACAGAAAATTAAACAGCTTCTGGAAGGGCTTCAGGATAATATAAAGTTTATACGAAAGATAGAAGTGGGTATCAATACAGAAGGCACTCCTGCCGATAACTGGGATGTTGTATTGTATTCTGAGTTTGATTCTCTGGAAGAGCTGAACGGGTACCAACTACATCCTAAACATAAAGAAGCCGGCGGTTTTATAAGATTAGTAGCGGAACAAAGGGTATGCGTGGACTATGAGTGCTGATTATTCCTTTACCAATATCAGTCTAAGCTGATCTTGGCCACAATTCGTGTACATGCTACCATCCATGTATATCTTTTTCATGTAGGTGCTTCTATAGATATTCAGGTTCCCATATCCTGAACACCACTGCAACCCCTTAGGCAGAAGATCATAGTAGACAAAATTTCCTTGTTGCAGATAGATAGTGTAATTGTAATAGTCTATATTTCCGGATATTGACCACTTCGCTTTGTAGATGTCTGTTTGATAACGGTATTGTGCCGTCATTTCCCCTACCAGATCGCCTTGGTCATTATCATCAATGATGGATAGTGTCACCGGAAGGCCATCTTTGTTGTCAGCATCCATGTTCTTGCCGATCAGAAACCCTTTCCAGTTTCCGTGTATAGCAGGATTACCGGAGAAACAATTAAATGCAATCAGTAATAACAGGATGATATGTGTTTTTTTTTGCAACATTATGCCATTGCTTTGCGCAGCAGATTATTCATATCAATTTTCTCGCCAACTATTTTTTCTACTTCGCTGATATGAATTCGGTCCTGCTGCATGGTATCTCTCTCGCGTATGGTGACGGTGTTGTCTTCCAGTGTCTGATGATCAATGGTAATGCAATACGGTGTGCCGATGGCATCCATTCTGCGGTACCTTTTTCCGATACTGTCTTTCTCTTCATAGAATGCGCGTCCCACAAAACGAAGGCTGTTTAATATTTCACGGGCTTTCTCCGGCAATCCGTCTTTTTTTACCAATGGCAGTACCGCCACTTTTATCGGCGCCAGTGCAGGCGGCAGGTTCAGCACTGTTCGTGTTTCGCCGTTCTCCAGCTTTTCTTCTTTCAGCGATTCACTGATAACTCGCAAGAACATTCTGTCTAGTCCGATGGACGTTTCAATTACATACGGTACGTAATTTTCGTTGATTTCCGAATCAAAGTACTGAAGCTTTTTGCCGGAATATTTCTGATGTTCGCTTAAATCAAAATCTGTTCGCGAATGGATACCTTCCAGTTCTTTAAACCCGATAGGAAATTTAAATTGAATGTCTTCGGCCGCATCTGCATAGTGGGCTAATTTCTCGTGCACGTGAAAACGAAGATTTTCTTTCGCAGTACCCAGCGCCCAATGCCATTTCAGCCGTTTTTCCTTCCATTTATCAAACCATTCCTTTTGTGTGCCGGGACGGACAAAGAACTGCATTTCCATTTGCTCAAACTCACGCATCCGGAAAATAAACTGACGTGCAACGATTTCATTCCGGAAGGCCTTTCCAATTTGTGCAATGCCAAATGGTATTTTCATACGTGCGGTTTTCTGCACATTCAGGAAGTTGACAAAAATACCCTGTGCTGTTTCCGGCCGCAGGTATAAGTCGGTTGCTTCCTCATCCACCGCGCCTAATTTGGTGGCAAACATCAGGTTGAACTGCCTGACATCCGTCCAGTTTCTGGTGCCGGATACTTCGCAGGCTATTTCATATTCTTCAATGAGTTCCTTGTACCGCTTGAAGTCGGATGCTTCAGCTGCTTTCACATATTCGGCTTCCAGCGTCAATCCTTTTGCATAATCACGGCTGGCTTTTGCTTTATCTTCATCGGATGCCTCGGACAGATTTTTCCTGGCTAATTCCTTTTCCCCTTTCTCTTTCAGTTTTTCAATCTTCTCTTCGAGCAACACATCTGCTCGATATCTTTTTTTGGAATCTTTATTGTCGATTAAAGGATCGGAAAAGGAATCCACATGTCCGCTGGCTTTCCAGGTGGTTGGGTGCATGAAGATGGCGGCATCTATACCCACGATGTTTTCATGCATCTGTACCATGCTCTTCCACCAGTATTCTTTTATATGATTTTTAAGTTCAGCACCAAACGGACCATAGTCATATGCCGCGCCTAAATTGTCATAAATTTCACTCGACGGGAAAATGAAACCGTATTCTTTGCAGTGCGAAACGATTTTCTGTAGATTTTCAACTTCAGCCATAATAGGCAAAGATAAGATAATGTGTGCATTACACAATACGGCAAAATACTAAGAGTTGGTTAAGAAATACCAAAAATCACGTATTTACTTTATATTTAATTGGTATTTAATTTGATTGGATATTAAAAACAGAGTTTATGAATGTAAAAGCGACGCTATTTTTTCTGGTCACCTTTAACTTATTATACTGCAAGGCACAGACAGATTATAAGATGAGCACCAAACATAAAGACGGATTGGTAACCATTTATTATACCAAAAGCAAGCCCGGAACTTCCTATTATTCCTCTTCTACGACAGTTTCCATATTTGGTCTGATGGAAGAAAAAACGAAAAAAATAATCCTGCCGATGAGATATACTTCGCTGTATGCATCCTATGAAGAAGGATTGTATATCGTTCAGGATTCATTGGAAAGATATGGGCTGTTTTCTGCCAGAGACAATAAATTTTTAGTGGAACCTTCGTATAGCAAACTGGATGTTTTCAGCGAAGGACTTTCCATTGTGCAGAGGAAAGTTGGAAGTGGTTACAGTTATGATTATTACTATGGAGCCATTGACAAAACTGGCAAACTGGCAATCACGGACACTTTTTCTTTTTTAGGAAATTGCAGAGATGGGCTGTTGAATTTTAAACAAAACAACAAGTATGGATATCTTGATAAGCAAGGTAAGGTGGTTATTCCGGCCATGTACCAAAATGCAGCCACATTTGCAAATGGACTTGCTCCTGTTCAATTGGCCGAGTATGGGAAATACGGGTATATAAACACAACAAATAAAATGGTGATTGAACCTAAGTATGTCTTTGCGGATGGTTTTTATGAGGGGTATGCTACCGTGTATGCAGAACGGAAGTTTTACAATATGAGCGGAGGCAATGCAAACACGAATAAGATTGGCCTGATTGACACCCGGGGGAATGAAGTGATTCAGCCTGTTTATGAATCAGTATCACTGAAGAAAAGAGGGGGACTTTTTGTGGTAAGTAAAGACGGGAAGGAAGGCCTGGTGGACAGCACTGGCAAAATCCTCTTGCCTGCGGATAACAAAGATATTGGTGAATTTTATGACGGTATTGCAAAAGTAGAAAAGACTTCCGGTATGTATGGGGTTATAAATACCAAGGGAAAATTCCTGCTGCCTGCTGATTACACGGAAATTTCGTTTCTGTATTCGAATGAAGGATTTTATGCCAGAAAAGACGGAAAGTATGCGGTTTATAATAAGGACATGAAAGTTATAATACCTGCAGACACGGCTAAAAGAGTGCTGGTGAATAAAAAATCCATTGCCTTTATCTTTAGTGATTTTGTAAAAGTATATGATACTAACGGAAAACTTAAAAAAACGATTGCTCAGGAAAATGTAGATATCTACGGGACCAGTTTTTTCAGTAACGATGATTCCGTCAGGGTTCCATACTTCAAAGTCATCAGCTTGTATAATATACTAACGAAATCCAGGCAAAAGTTAAACATATCGGATGTTTCTGATTTTAATGAAGAAGGTATATTTATAGGAAAAAGCGGTAAATACAGTTTTTATGATTATACCGGAAAGAAACCGTACGACCGCACATTTGAAAACATAGTCAATTTTTCAGAAGGGATTTGCGGGCTGCAGGAAAGCGCATACAGCTATCCATATTTAGCGGATAAGTCATTGAATAAAATCTCAGACTTGTCCACCGTATTCTATGGTCCATATTCCGAAGGGCTGGCCATGTCGAAGAGCCAGTATGGCGGAACGGTATATTATCTGGACAAGAAAGGGAAAACGCAGTTTTCTGTGTATGCAAGCGAAGGAGGGGCATGCCGGAATGGTAGGATAAAGATTAAAAATTCAGGTAATAAATATTTCTTCGTCGACAGAAGCGGAAAGGAAATCAATTCGGACAAATATGATGATTTGGGTGATTTTTATGATGGACTTGCTGGTTTTAAATTGAATAATAAATGCGGTTACATAGATACCTCCGGAAATAGAGTTATTCAGCCGGTATATGATGAAGTGAGTAATTTCTCCAAAGGAGTTGCCATGGTCAAATTGAACAACGAATACTACCAGATTGACAACAAAAGAAGGGCATTAAATACGGATAAATACTCAGGCGCTGCTGATCCGGCAAATGGTACGTTTCCTGTGAAAAAAGAGTTAAACTGGGGGTTGATAGACAATAAAGGGAATACCCTTGTCGATTTTAAATACGAAGAGGTAAGGCCGATGGTTGAGAATCTGATATGGGCAAAGAAAGATAAAAAATGGGGATTGCTTAATACTTCCGGAAATTCAGTGACATCCTTTGAGTATGATGGGGCTACTGACTTTGAGAATGGTTATTCAAAAGTGCTGAAGGATGGTAAAATAGGACTGATTGATAAAGCAGGAAAGATGATAGTTCCTGCTGTATACGACAATATCGGGAAGGTATATAAGGGTGCAGCAATCGTTGTAAAAAATAACGGAAGCAACGCATATTCTGTTAAATGAAACTCTTTAGAACAAGTTTTTAAATAATATGCGGGCGTCTTTAAGAGGCGTATATTCTTTAGCATAGAGGATATGCAGTTTCTCTTTGATGGATTCATCCTTTGATGAGATTCCTTCTGATACATAAAAAACAGCGTTTTGTATTGAAGGTAATTTATGGCTGCTTTCCGGAATTATTTTTCTGTCGTAGCCTATCCATGTTTTTTTATTGAGCAGTACGGCGAAGCAATTACTAAAGAAAGCCCCCCCTTTTCTGATAAAAAATACAGAAATCGGATAAGACAGGATACCTGTTATGGCTGCAAAAATATCAAACAATCTTTTCATTCGTTTGTACAGCGGCTTATTTAAGTTGTAGCCAATATCAAACGTATATAAATCACCGGCGGTATCTCTGGAGTTACTGCCGATAATGGAATGTTCGGAAGCAATCTTATATTCTACTTTTCCGTTCATCCTGCTCATGGCGTCTATGATGGTGTGCGCGCTTACTGTGTTGCTGTAAAAGATAATTTCCTTCACCTCAAAGATGGAAACCAGCTCTTCCATTTTTTCCGGTTCCCCTAAAAATTTATCCGATTGGCGGTCTTTCTCTAATGCACTCAGAAACCCAATGTACTTTCGGTCTAGTCCGGTGTGTTGTATGAAATTCCAGACTTCATCGGCATCCTGTTGTGTGCCTACAATAACCATGTTCTTTATGTCGGAGAAATATCCGGATGTATTTCCGTTAAACACGCGGTAAATTAACCGGACTAGAAACAACAATATAAAGTTGGTGATATATCCAATTACGATAATGCCTCTGGAAGTACGCAGGAATTCGGGGAAGAAGGCGTACAGGATGGATATCATAAGTGTGCCAAGACTCAATCCGGCTAATAATCGCAGCCACTTAGCATTCTTCTCGTATACACCATTCAGCCACATGGCAAAAAGCCACGCGGATACGTAAATTGGGATGTTTATATAAAAATAAGTGAGCGGAAACGTAACTCGGTACTGTACCCGGATATAATTCTCCCATAGGAGTTGTAATATATACAGATTCGCGGTGATTAAAAGCGTATCCAGAACAGGGGCGCCTATCTTCTCAAGCAGTTGTTGTATAACGGCGAAAAATGCGCGGATATATATGGCGATGTTCAGTAAGATGGTTAATAGTTTTCCCTGTGTGCCGCTGACATGTTTTGCGGAGAAAATAAGCATAGCATTGTAAAATACACGTACATAATTTAAACTTCCTTTTTTGGTGCTTTCCCCTTTAAAATGTATGATAGAGGTATCGGCAAAATAATAGTTTTTATAACCCGCTTTTTTTATCCTGTAGGATAAATCTATATCTTCTCCGTACATAAAATAAGCTTCATCGAGCAGGCCGGTCTTGTCCAGTACACTGCGGCGCAATAACATAAATGCACCGGATAATACGTCCACTTCATGTGTCTGGTTTTGGTCGAGATAGGTTAGATGATATTGCCCGAAAAGTCTGGATTGAGGGAAAAGCCTCGCCATACCGCTCATTTTGGCGAAAGCAGCCATAGGCGATGGAAATCCCCGCTTCGACTCGGGCAGGAAATGGCCGGTGCCATCAAACATCTTAACGCCAAGGCCACCGGCATCGGGATGGTTATCCATAAAATCTACACATTGCTGCAGGGTGTCTTCCCGTATGATGGTGTCCGGATTTAGTAACAATACATACTCGCCTTTGGATAGGCTGACAGCCTGATTGTTGGCTTTTGAAAATCCCGCGTTATTTTTATTGGCAATAACATTAACATCTGGAAATTTCTCAGCAAGCATTTTCAGCGAATCATCCGATGAATGATTGTCCGTGACAAAAACCTCGTATTCAAAATCTGTTTTGGATTTATAAACGGATTGAATGGCTTGTTCCAGAAAATAACGGACGTTGTAGTTGACTATGACAATGGATAATTTCATTGACCAGAGGAATCCTCCATAATTTTGATACACAATATACTTAAAAACCTGTAATGGCTGCTACGGCAAAGCAGCCGTCAGTGGTTCTTCATATAATTCTCGTATGGCAGACGTGCCTGAATAGAACGTGCCAATGTGATTTCGTCCACATACTCCAGTTCTCCGCCAAAAGCGATCCCACGCGCAATAGAGGTGATTTTTACCTCAAATCCGGAAAATAATTTAGAAAGGTAAAAAATGGTGGTGTCACCGTCAATCGTCGGATTGAGTGCCATAATGACTTCTTTTATTTCCCCGGATTCCAGACGTTGAACCAGACTCTGAATATTCAGTTGTTCCGGGCCAATGCCATCCATCGGAGAAATTAATCCTTCCAGCACATGGTATAATCCGTTGTAGTGACGGGTGTTTTCAATGGCAATGATATCCCGGAAATTCTCCACGATACAAACCACACTTTTGTCGCGGTAGCTTCCGGAGCAGATACTGCAAATCTCGCCGTCTGATACATTATGACAGACATTGCAAAACCTGATATCCTGCCTCATCTTTAATACCGCTTCCGTCAGGTGTTTCGTATCCTGAACATCATGCTGCAATAAATGCATCACCAGGCGCAAGGCAGTTTTTTTGCCGATACCCGGCAAGGTAGCAAACGCATTAACGGCATCTTCTATCAGTTTGGAAGGGAATTGCATGGCGTAAAAATAACAATTAGTCCACAGTCCGCCCTTTATCGTCCATAGTTTTTTCGGTTAATGTTGAATTATCTGTTTATTTTTAGAACTTTAGAATATAAAATAATATAGAGCATGAATCCAGTCTGGATTGCGGTTAGCATAGCCATCTATTTCATTTTTTTATTTGTTATTGCCTGGATAACATCTAAAAATGCCAATAACAAAGATTTTTTTGTAGGCGGCAAGGCATCACCCTGGTATATTGTTGCGTATGGTATGATAGGCACTTCACTTTCAGGGGTGACGTTCATTTCCGTGCCGGGAAAGGTGGGGACAGCTCATTTCGCTTATTTTCAGGTAGTCATAGGGTACCTGATTGGTTATTTTGTGGTGGCACTGGTTTTATTGCCGCTTTATTACAAGCTGAACTTAACATCCATTTATACATACCTGCAAAAACGCTTCGGCAATACCACCTATAAGACAGGTGCAAGTTTTTTTATCTTATCCAGAACACTGGGGGCCACTCTGAGGTTGTTTCTGGTAATTAATGTCCTGCAGATTTTCTTATTACCGGAAGGTATTAGTTATTTTACTATAGCGGCGCTGGTAATTCTGATAATGATTTTGTTATATACCTTCAAAGGAGGGGTAAAGTCCATTGTATGGACGGATATGCTTCAGACTTCGTTTATGTTGTTGGCATTAATCACCTGTGTATGGTTTATTAAAAATGAACTGCACCTGTCCTTTGGCGGACTGATGAGCTCTCTGAGTGAAAAGGGCTATACAGAAGTCTTTATGACTGATTGGCTCAAAGGGAATTATTTCATCAAGCAGATATTGGGCGGTATGTTTATCACGATTTCCATGACAGGATTGGATCAGGAAATGATGCAAAAAAATATCAGTTGTAAAAATCTGGGTGAGGCGCAGAAGAATATGATTACCTTCAGTTTTATTTTGCTTCTGGTCAACTTGATTTTTCTAATCCTGGGCGGGGTGCTGTATTTATATGCAGAAGCAAAATCCATTGAAATTCCCGCCTTAACAGATAATTTATTTCCCGTTATAGCGCTGACCTATTTGCCCGGTTTCATTGCCGTTATCTTTGTCATCGGATTGATTTCCGCTTTGTTTCCGAGTGCAGATGGTGCACTTACTGCTTTAACCTCTTCTATCTGTATTGACATACTTGGGATTAATGATAAAAAAGAGCTGACAGAACAACAACGGACAAAAACAAGGCTGACGGTTCACTTTATCATGGCATTTGTATTTCTGTTGTTTGTGATAGGATTTAAGATACTCAACAAACAAGCTATCATCGACCTGCTGCTGAAACTTGCCGGATACACCTATGGGCCACTGCTGGGATTGTTTATGTTCGGGATATTAACCAAAAGAAAGATAAAGGATAAACTATCCCCGCTTATTTGCCTGCTGGCTCCGGTATTTTGTTTTATCGCGGATAAAAATTCAGATAAATTGTTCCCGGGGTTTTCGTTCGGGCCGGAGATGTTGTTATGGAACGGATTACTCACCTTTGTAGGGCTGTATGGTATCAGCCGGCCCTCAAGCGGCATCTCGGCACTTGAGCGTGGGCTGAATACGTAAAAACAAAGATTTATTACTATCTTTGCAAGTCGGATTTTTGGGTAATGCCAAATATCGTAAATCATTTAATTTAAATTAGAAAGTATGTCATTAGAGGATTTTAAGAAGAAGCGTCCTTTTAAACAGAGGAACTGGACACAGGTAAACGCTTCCAACAGTTGGAGCATGTTTCGCATTATGAGCGAATTTGTAGACGCGTATGATAAGATGGATAAAATCGGTCCGTGTATTTCAATTTTTGGATCTGCCAGAACCAAACCTGACAATCCATATTATCAATTGGCGGTAAGGGTGGCAGAGCGCTTGTCGGAAGAGGGATATGGTGTTATCACCGGCGGCGGCCCGGGTATTATGGAAGCCGGAAATCTGGGTGCCCAGAACAAAGACGGAAAATCAGTAGGCTTAAATATCGAGTTGCCATTTGAGCAGGGGCACAACCCGTTTATCGACCATGATAAACTGATTTCTCATCATTATTTTTTCGTGCGTAAGGTGGTGTTTGTAAAATACGCTCAGGGATTCGTCTACCTGCCGGGCGGATTTGGTACATTCGATGAATTGTTTGAAGTCATGACATTGGTGCAAACGAAGAAAATCGACCGCGTTCCTATAGTGCTGATGGGTACTTCTTTCTGGGCAGGAATGCTGGAATGGATGAGGACGGAGGTGTTGAATAATCAGCATAATATCGGTGAAAATGATTTCGACTTGTTTTTGGTAACGGATGATGTGGAAGAGGCGATAACCTATATCAATAACTTCTATGCCGAACATGATTTGGCACCGAATTTCTCCTAGTTAATTTAACATGCAAATAAAAAATTTGCAATATTACGGCACATTGTTCTTATGGACAGTGTGCTTTTTTTCTTTTTCAGAAGACAAATCAACGAATTTCTCCAAACCCATGAACCTGTCTTTCAGTCTCGCGGGGTCGTTTGGTGAGCCGCGCCCCGATCATTTTCATTCCGGCATAGATATCAAAACCAATGGAGTGGAAGGAGAGCCTGTTTTCAGTATTTATGATGGATATATTTCCCGTATCAAAGTGTCATCCGTTGGATACGGAAAAGCGCTTTACATTACTCACCCGAACGGTTATACAAGTTTGTATGCACATCTTGGCAGATTCAGTGATGCCATAGAAAAATATGTGCATGGACAGCATTATGCAAGAAAGCAATCCGAATTTGATCTGTATCCGGATGCTGAAATGTTTAAAGTGAGACAAAATGACACCATCGCCTTTTCCGGAAATACAGGTGGCAGTACAGCTCCGCATCTACATTTTGAAATCAGAGACTCAAAAACAGAGCACGCCCTTAATCCGCTGGATTTTTACCCAAAAGATTTTTATACAGATACGATTCCCCCGCAACTGAATAAAGTAAAGATATATAAGTTTAAGAGCCGGTTTTATGAGGCACAGACGGAAGTGCTGCAATTGAAACGTTCAGGAAGTTTTCTGACGACAGATACTCAGATTATTGTTGACAACTATGATTTTTTCTGCCTGTCTCTGGAAGGTTTTGATAAACAGGATACCTCAGAAAATAAAAACGGTATATATAGAATGGAAGTATTGAAAAACAATGCCGTCATATTCAGGTATACTATGGATGATGTCGATTTTGATAAAACAAGAATGTGTAATGCCTTTGTTGACTATCATGAAATGATGAATGACAGCGGTTATTTTTACAATGCATACCAGTTAAAAAATAATACATTGCCCATTTATCAGAGCGACAATGGACTGATTGAGTTAAAAAATAATGATACCGCAGAGATAGTCATCTACTGCTACGATTTTAAAGAGAACAAGACGGGTATCCGGTTGACCGTTATACGGAATGATTCGGGCAATTTAACAGAACATAAAGATGTGGCCGGAAGTATGCTGACAGACAAAAAGGATAGTGTTCGTCTGAACGGATTTAAAATGATATTCCCGGAAAAGTGCTTCTATGATGATGTATCATTAAGTGTCAGCAGGACTCCTCAACCGGAGAATTGGTTGTCAGCGGTATATTCCGTCAGTCATCCGGGTACTTATATTCCATTACAAAAATCAGCCAGGATAGAATTTAATGCTACGGTGAAAAAACATCGAGGTAAAATAACGTTGGTACGAAGAGATATGGACGGAAAAGAAACGGCACTTCCGACAAAATATACAAAAACAAGATTTTATGCAGAATCCAAAAAACTCGGTGCATTTTTCTTATCTTATGATACAACTAAGCCTGAAGTGAAAATACTCTATTCCGGAACTGAGATACCAAATAATACTATCATTCAGGTAAAGATAAGCGACGATTTATCCGGTATCGGTACCTACAATGGATATATAGATAATACCTGGGTGAATTTTTACTACGACTCAAAGAATGATATCTTACAGTATCAACCCGATGAATATTGCCAAAAAGGTGAACATATTTTAAAAATTATTGTTACAGATAATGTTGGAAATATGAATACAATAACTCAAAAGTTTAATTACTAATAACATTTAACAAATAACTTTATGCTGAAAAAAGGAACAAAAGCGCCTAAAATCAAAGGGGTGGATTTTAAAGACAAAACCACCATACTTTATTTTTATCCGAAAGACGATACGCCCGGCTGCACTGCCAATGCCTGCGATTTCAGAGATAACTACCAGTCTCTGACGAAAAAAGGATATACCATTATCGGTGTTAGTCCGCAGGACGAAAAATCTCACAACAAGTTTAAGGAGAAATACAGTTTGCCTTTTGAACTGATTCCGGATACCGACAAAACCATTGCACAGGCTTATGAGGTGTGGGGGAAGAAAAAATTTATGGGCAAAGAATACGAGGGGATATTGCGAACTACCTTTGTGATTAACAGTAAAGGCGTGATTGAAAAGGTTATTGATAAAGTGGATACAAAGAATGCCACTAAGCAGCTTTTGGAAGTTGTAGCTGAATAGAGGTATGAATTCATGAATACAAAAAAGGGTTGTCGAAGGATATCCTTTTTTTATTTGCATAAAAATAACCACAGCCAAAAACAGGAATCTGGATTTATTTCCCTATATTTCGATAAGTGAATTTACAGGAGACAGACATCGATACCATTGCCCTCAGGGAGTTGTTGCAGGTGAAATACAACCAGCTGAATGCATTGCTGGAGGCAACTAAGGCTATCAATGATAATGTATCGGCTGACGGGTTGTATCAGATTTATAAATACACACTGAACGAACAGATACGGGTAAAAGAAATCGGATTGTTTATGTACGACCAGGCATGGAAACGTGCCGTCTGGGAAAAAGAAGAGCTGGATTTTTTTATTCCGATTCAGGCCCATTTTCAGAATTATACCACTGCTGCTGAATTAACTGCTGAAGAACAGAAGATTTTCGGAGGTTTCAAATACATTGTTCCGGTTTATCATAAGACACAACCTCTTGCGCTCGCTTTACTGGGTGATATCGATGAAGATGTGTCACATCAGAAAAATGAGTTGCTGGAGTTTGCACAGATTTTCACCAATATCATAACCGTTGCGGTAGAGAACAAACGCTTGTTCAAAAAGGAATTGGAGAAGAAACAGTTCGATAAAGAGCTGGATTTGGCTTCTAAGGTGCAGGGAATGTTGATTCCAAAAAAACTGCCCAAAAACAATATGTATGAATTTGCCGGATTATACCTGCCGTATAAGGGTATAGGCGGCGACTATTACGATGTCATTCATATAAACAAAGATGAATTTGTTTTTTGTATCGGAGATATTTCCGGCAAAGGAGTGGCGGCAGCGCTGGTGATGGCCAACCTGCAGGCTTATCTCAATGCGACGCTGACATTGAGCATGCATGGCAAAAAACTGATAGAAAATCTGAATCAGAAGATTTATTCCATTACTAATGGTGAAAACTTCATTACGCTTTTTATGGCAAAATACAATATCCTCACCCGCGAGCTGCTGTATTTTAATGCGGGGCATGTTCCTCCGATACTGATTGCAGGGGAAGAAGCCGAGCTGCTTGAAACGGGCAGTACACTACTCGGGATTTTTGAGGAATTGCCCAAAATTCAGTTCGGGAAGAAGATATTGCCCCCCAATACCACCATTGTCTGTTTTACTGATGGATTGACAGAGTTGGAGAACGAAGACGAAGAACAGTTCGGTACAGACCGTCTGCTGGCATTTGTGAAAAGTAATCATCGGATGAGCCCTGATATATTTAATAAGATGCTGTATGATTTTATAGGAAAGTTTAAGGGCAATGTGCTCTTTAACGATGATATTAGTGTGCTGACGGCAAAATTTATGTGATAATTTTTTTCTTTGCAATAATTATTCCTTGTTTTCAGGAACAGCTATCTTAATTTGCCCCGTACTGAAATTAACAAGCATGCCCAGACTTATTAAAAAAAGGGACCCCACCTTGTTCGCTTCCACCAAATCACTGAGTGTGTTGTTTAGTAAAAATGCCATAATGCATAAGGTAACGACAACGATATATTTTCGGTTCTCCGTATCTGACAGGCTATATATTTGTTCTGCATTTAGCAGGACAATAACAATCAAAAAAACATAGAGCAGCAATGCCGGCAACCCCTGTTCCGTGAGCAACAGCAGGAAATAGTTGTGTACGGTAGAACGCTCCTCATTATCGCTGATATAGGTTTCATAAGCGGTTACAGTGTATTGTTTGTAATTTGTGACGAAATTATTCGGCCCCACGCCCACAAGAGGATGTTCTTTAAATAATTTCACCGCCGCAATCCATCTGTAGAATCGTTCCACGGTACTCATGTCTTCCATCTCAAAAGTAGAGGTAAGGTGTTCGCCCAGCTCATCATGGTAAATAGTATGTTCGTAATCCGGAGAATATTTTAAATAATTGTTGTTGGATAACATGTACCCTGTAAACAAAATGGCTATCAGCCCTGCTGCGATAAGGATATACCTTGTTAACCTGAACCGAAGCACAAGGATGTAAAAAGGCATGCCAATCAGGGCGAGCCAGGCACCACGGGTATAAGACAGAAAGATGGCGGCGATAAATACAGGAATGGCGTATTTTAAAACAGTATGCCGGGCATAATGTCTGGGATACCAGCTTTTTGCAAGAAAAAGAAACGGGAAAAACATTGTGATAAAAACAGCATAATTTACGTGGTTGCGATAAACGGGGTATACCGCTTTTTGTATATTGTCAAAACTAAATAGAAGAGTAGCATGTTTTATCAGGATAAATAAGACGCTGCCTAAAGTGGGAATAAACAGACACCAGAAAAGGATACGGACGGATTTTTCGTTTCGTATCAGCAAAATGGGCAGCATAAAAAAACCACATAAATACCAGGATTTTGCAAGCAGGTATTTAATGGACAGTATGACGTCTGTCGAAAAGAACGTAACAAAGATACTCCAGCCATACATTAAAAATAATACAATCAGAATGGGATGCCTGAAGGATTTTGTATTCAAAACCTGGGGTTTAAGCACAAAGTAAAGGATGATACTTCCGGTCAATAGTATCAGGATAGGCTCTGATGGCAGGTCGGTGCCAAAACTGCCGATATAGGTTTCGACGGACACCGGAATGGTGAGCAATAGTATGAAAAAAACGAGCCTGAAATTCAGTAATGCCAGTATGGAAAACAACAGGCCGAAAGGCACTATACCCAAGGTATAATCTTCGGTGTAAATACCTGCAGCAAAACAAATGATGGTGAACAGCCCAAATAACCAGAAAATAGAACCGGCATATTTCGCCGCTATATCAGGAACGTTGAAATCCGTATTTGTCTGCATGTTTATACAATTCTATCAGGAGCGCGGCGAAAGCAGCAAGTATAAATGAGATGACGGCGGTACTCAAAAGAATCAGCCAACGGATAGGTTTTGCCTTCTTTACCGCTGGTTGAGGTTCTTCCACCACATAGATGGTTTTAAAATCTTTAGAAGAGGAAACGGCATACTGATCTCTGATGGTCATTAATTTGCTGAGTTCTTCCGATGCGGCTAGCGAATTGGAAGACGTCAGCATCAGTTTCTTCTCGGCAATCTGTTTGTCTATCAAATCCAGTACCGTGGATTTGTTTTCAATCAGCATAGACCTGTAAATGGAATCAGACCGCATGACAATATCTTTGACCAGTGTGGAAGCAAGCTTGGCATCCGTATCTACTATGCTGACCTCAATGGCACCCAGGTCATTCCGTACGGCGTTGAAATTTTCGTAAAATTCCTTTTGAGTATAATAGGTGAAAAGAGCGGGTGTTTTAGCCCTGATTTTATAATGCTTACCTAAGTCGAATTTATTAATTAATGCCAGACTCATAGGTGCGGAAGAAACTATGGTGAGAAAACGGTTGATGTCTTCTTTACCGCCAAACATGCTGACACCACCTGCCTCCTTCTCATTGAATAAAGCGGCCCTGTCTGTGCTCGTAGGGTTGGAAAGGTAAAATATCATCCTGGATTTGTAATAGGGAGGCATAATGAAGGGTAGCGTAATAATAAAACTGACGATTACAGCGATTATAGTGAACAGAAGAATCTGTTTATTCCATTTGGCTACGATTTTAAACAATTCCAGCATAGAGCAACTATATAATTTTAAGAATCTGCCAAAAGTACGAAAATACTATGAATTTGACTATGTAATAATCCTTAACGAGGGTTATTCCTTATAACCCACTTTTAGTTCCAGTGACTTTAAATTGACTAATCCCAGTATATAAGACAGAACAGGGATACAAATCAGGTATAAAAGTATATGGTAAGCCAGATTTAACGGTGTACTGGCCGAAAACTGTATGCTATTCAAAATAAACAGGAGCAGTATGCAGAGAGCTCCAAACCCCAAAAGTTGCAGGATATAACGGATATTAATGGACAAGCTGAAAATACGGAACGTATAAACCGAATAACAAACCAGCATAAACAATTGTGTGATGAGTGTGGCGATGCCGGCGCCTTTGGCGCCCAGCCTGATAATTAGAAAATAATTTAAGGAAATGTTTATAATAACCGCTATTACTAAGGTCAGGATCATCAGGCGGAAATTCTGATTCGCGGTCAGCAGCGTTCCAATCACATAAAGTATCGCTACGGGAAAAAAATTCAACAGCAAATAGCCGAATACCTCTGCGGAATAAGCGCTGTTTGCGGTGTTGTAAAGCAGCTGCATCAATTCCAGCCGGTAGGTAAAGAAACAGACAATCAGCGATACAGCCAGGCAATAAATGACGGATAAGGACGATTTTAAAAGCGTTTTTATTTCAGCCTTTTGGGCAATCCTGTAAGCAAACATCGGCAGCAGGATAGTTGCAAACAAATAACCGATATTGTTCAGCGACTCCATGATTCTGTAACCCTGCGCATATATGCCGGATTCCGACGCTCCGTTGCTTCCCTGCAGCCTTTCCAGCATTACTCCATCAATGCGGTAATAAGTGGTCATCAGGAAATGAATGATGGCGTAGGGCAATGTTTCCTTAGAGATAGACAAGAACTGATGAAAATTGAGGGATAGTTTTATCTGGCTGGTTAACTGAAAGGAGAAGAACAGGCAAACCAAAAAGGTGATGATATACGCGGCCATCTGTGCCAGAGCAAAATTGAAAACGGTCAATTGTAAATGGCTGATATTACCCCAGATTAAACATCCGCAGAAAATAATCATCAGCAATTTATCCAGAACGGATAGTAACGCATCTTTGATAAATAACTGATGTGCGGAAATATTGGAACGCAGATAAATGGTGAAAGATAACAGAATCTGATTAATCAGAATGATCCAGATAAAAGGCTTTGACAGATATCCCAGCGGATAGGCGACGGATACACATAATATCAGATAAATTATAAACAGCAACGTTTTAAAAAACAAGATGTTTGGAAGCAGTGAATTAATCTTATTCCTGTCTGCCGCCACTTCCCGGTTGTTGTAGTTTTGCAGTCCGAAGTCCAGTAAAATCTGAAAAAGATAAGTGAAATTAAAAATAGCGAAATACAATCCATATTCCTGTTCGCCTAATTTATTCTGTACCGTTCTGTCTATGCCAAATACCCAAAATGGTTTTATCAGGAAATTGACAAAAACCATAAAAAAGACATTAAACAGGAATGATTTTTTCAATGCTGTAATTTAAATAAAGTCTTGAGTTGGATAATACCGTCATTAGAAAATGAATTTACATACCGCTTGTCGTCTATTTTTATGACAATATATCCTATGGTACCTGTCCAGTAAACATCTCCGTTAATTATCTTGCCGTTGGCCAGTTGCCAGTTGTAATAAACCGGTGACTTAAGTCCTGGGATTTCTGTTGCGGCAGAATCTTTTATGTAACTCAGAAAAGTATTGTGGAATTTTTTAGGAAGGTTGACATGTGCAAACTGAACGGCATCATTTAGTTCCAGAGATACTGTAGAATCAATTAATTGAAAGAAGACCGGCTTGGGTAGTTTGCCGTCTGATTTTGCGAACAGGCTGGCTCTCAGGCTGAGAAAAAGCGCAAAAATCAGAAGGCAGATATTTTTTTTTGACCTCGTCATACTAAGAATATACTTTATTTAGGGCATTCAGAATAATCCGGCAAGATACGCGAATTTCCGCTTCCGTGATGATAAGCGGTGGCGCAATCCGAAGGCAGTTGTTGGCAAATAGAAACCAGTCCGTTATCAATCCGTTTTCCAGGCAGTTCGCTATCACTTTTTTCAGTTGCTCAAAATTATCCAGATAAACGGCCATCATCAGTCCGCAATGGTTTATTTTTCCGATAGCGGGATGCTGTAACAATGTTGCGAATAACTGTGCTTTTGTCTCCACAGATGCATGCAATTTTTGTTCCACAATTTCCTGTAAGGAGGCTAACGCAGCTGCGCAGCTTACTGCATTGCCGCCAAAGGTGGTAATATGACCAAGTACTGGGTTGTGTTGTAACACTTTCATGATATTATGGGAAGCTATAAAACAAGCTAATGGCAGCCCTCCGCCGAAAGCCTTACCCAGCAGCAGGATATCCGGTACTACCGCTTCTGCCTGAAAACGGAATAAACTGCCGGTGCGGCCACATCCCGTTTGTATCTCGTCGAACACCAGCAGGGTGCCCGTCTCATCACATCGTTTTCTCACCGCGTGAAGATATTCTTTATCCGGAACCAACACACCCGCCTCCGCCTGCACGGGTTCCAGGAAAACGGCAGCGGTTCGCTCTGTAATCAGCAAAATATCTTCGAAATGATTGTAGCGTATATGTCGCACATCCGGCAGCAAGGGCCGGTAATTCGATTTAAAATATTCATCTCCCAGTAAACTCAATGCACCCTGTGTGCTGCCGTGATAAGAATTTTTACACGAGATAAACTCTGTTCTCCCGTTAAAGCGCTTAGCCAGTTTCATCGCGCCTTCCGTAGCCTCTGCACCTGAATTGGTAAAATAGACGGAGTTTAAAGTATCCGGCAGCAGCGTGCAAACGTATGTGGCCAGTTGCACCTGAGGCGCCTGTACAAACTCTCCATAGACCATAGTGTGCGCATAGCGTGCCGTCTGCTGTTGTACGGCATGCACGATTCTGGGGTGGCAATGTCCCAGGCTGCTGACGCTGATGCCGGAAATCAGGTCGATGTATCGTTTGCCGGAGGTGTCATATAAATAAACACCTTCAGCATGGTCGATTTCAAGACCAAGCGGTGCATCACTGGTTTGCGCTACATGTTGCAAAAAAAGTTGTCGCTGGGATAGCATGCTGCAAAGTTATTAATTAATAATAACTTATTATTTCCGGCTTATAAATTAGCTTTTGCATAGATGATGGATGGCATTTACGGCTAACTTTACCTGACTTAAACACAGCAATATGGCTTCAGAAAAAGATTTTTCCGTTCTCATTACCGGCACAGGATTCTCCGGTATAGGTGTTGGTATTCAATTGAAAAAGGCGGGATTCCACAATTTTAAAATAGTAGAGAAAGCAGCTGAAGTAGGTGGCACGTGGAGAGATAACCACTATCCCGGAGCGGCGTGCGACGTTAAATCGAACTTGTATTCATACTCGTTTGAGCCGAATCCAAACTGGACAAGGGAATATTCTCCGCAGAAAGAAATCCTGGAATATACCAGACATTGTGTACAGAAATATGATTTAGAAAAGCACATCCTTTTCAATTGGGAAGTAAAATCCGCTCGCTATCAGGAAGACAAGGCAATATGGAATCTGATCAATACAAAAGGAGAGCAATTATCTTCTAATGTGGTGGTATTCGGCAACGGGCCTTTGCATCTGCCCAGCATCCCGGATATCAATGGAATAAAAGATTTTAAAGGAACCGTTTTCCACTCCGCGCAGTGGAACCATGATTATGACCTGAATGGAAAAAATGTATGCGTCATCGGTACCGGTGCCAGCGCGATTCAGTTTGTTCCGGAAATTCAGCCCAAAGTAAAGCAGTTGTTCCTAATGCAACGCACTCCACCATGGGTGCTTCCGAAGCCCGACGGAGAATTTACGCCAACACAGCATACCCTTTTTGAAAAAATCCCGTTGGTGCAGAAACTCAACCGCGATTTCATCTATTATCTCAATGAAGCGCAGGTCGTTGGCATGATATATAATGAAAATATCCTGAAAATGGGTGAGGTGATTGGAAAACGTCATATCAACAAGTATATCAAAGACCCGGAACTCCGTAAAAAACTGACACCCACTTATCGCCTGGGTTGTAAACGGGTATTGTTATCCAATAACTACTATCAGGCGCTGGCACAACCGAACCTGGAGGTGGTGACAGACGGTATTGAGAAATTTACCAAAGACAGCGTAGTGACGAAAGACGGTACATCACGCAAGATAGATGCCGTGATATTGGGAACGGGATTTCATGTGGCAGACAGTTTCCAGTATTATGATGTAATGGGAAAGGACGGCATCACCTTTCAGAAAGCTTTTGAAAACGGGCCGGAAGCATACTATGGTACCTGTGTACACCATTTTCCGAATATGTTCATGATGCTGGGCCCCAATACCGGACTCGGACACAATTCGATGATTTATATGATTGAATCACAAACGAATTATATTATTGATGCAGTCAGCAAAATGCAACAGCAACACATCCGTTCTATCGAAGTTAAAAAAGACGTACAGGATAAATTCAACGCAGAAATTCAACGCAAGCTGGAAGGTACTGTCTGGCAGTCAGGCTGTAAAAGCTGGTATGTAAGTGAAGACGGCAAGAACCACACCGTTTGGCCGGGCTTCACGCTGGAATTCCGCAACCGCACAAAGACTATCAACCTGAAAGACTACACACTCGAAAAAGTCGTCAGCAAGCGAAAAGAACCGGAGTTAGTGTAAGGTAACATTAGTAATCAGGTTCGTTTCTTCTCGAATCTTGTCCTTGAAATCTATCTGTGTTACCGTCATTTCGACCGCAGGGAGAAATCTGCCAATTTCACAGCACCCTAAGTTGTGAATAGAACAGACCTCCGCAACCTATTCTTTCCTATATTTGTTGTATGCGTCATTGGAAAAAATGGATAGTGTTTTGTCTGTTGGTAGTTGGCATCTTTTTGCTTTACAAAAAACCAAAGAAAAAGCCGTGTGCCTATTCACCTTATTTCAAACAACTCAATGAGGCTCTTCATATAAAGTATAAAGGAGCATCACATGCCATACTGGATATGGACAGGTTAGATGCGAATATTGCCGCCATCCGACACAACCTGGGAAGTCGTTTTCAACTACGTTTGGTCACCAAGTCGTTGCCATCCGTCGATTTACTGAATTATCTGATGCAACAGGCAAATACAAACAGACTGATGGTATTTTCCGAACCATTCATTGCGGAACTGTTAGATAAATGTCCGGCAGATTCATTGGATATCTTATTGGGAAAGCCGTTGCCGGTAGATGCCGTTGCCCGCTTGTCCGGGAAAGAACACTGGAATACCATACATTGGCTCGTAGATACCGATCAGCGTTTAAAGGAATATGTGGATTTAGCCAGACAGAAAAATACCACCCTGCTTATTGCACTTGAAATCAACGTCGGGCTACAGCGTGGAGGATATGATACTCCGGAAAAGATGGCTAAAGCCATTCAGTTTATCAAAGCGAATCATGCGTATGTACGGTGTGTCGGTTTGATGGGTTACGACGGACATGTGCCTTTTGTGCCCTTTTATATCAACAAGGAAAAACAGATTTTAAAGGCATTCGCAGATGTGCAAAATAGATATAACGGATTTGTAAATAGCCTGAAACCGTATTACACACAGGATGAAATTAGGATGATGACACTGAACAGCGGAGGCAGCCGTACCTATTTTTATTACAAAAATTTTAAAGACAGTATGTACGTAAATGATATTGCCATGGGTTCCGGATTTTTAGCGCCTGCTCAGTTTCCGGAATTATACGCATACGGACATCAGCCTGCGCTCTATCTGGCATCACCGGTGTTGAAAAAAATAGAAACGGCCTTACTTCCTCATGCGGAGAAAATATCACCACTTGTAAATTGGTGGAATCCGAATCTGAAAGTTTCCTATTTTATGATCGGCGGTGGATGGCCCGGTGACATCGTGTCGCCGGAAGGTATAATTAAAAACACATTTTGGGATGAAAATGATAAAGGTTATTCCAATCTGCTGCCAAATCAGAGTATTCTGAGCAGCTCAGATGAAAACCGGATTCAGGTAGATGATTTCATCTTTACGCAACCATGGGAGGGAGATGGCATGTTGTGCTTCAGCAAGATACTGTTGTATCAGAAAAGGAAAATCGTGGGTGAGTGGACAACCTATACGGGCGGAAATTGAGATTCAGAAATTTTACCTACTGTAATTTGGCGCTTCATTCGTAATGGTTACATCGTGCGGGTGGCTTTCATTCACGCCGGCAACGGTAATCTTTACAAACTGTGCGGTATCCTGTAAGGCAGGAATATCTTTGGCGCCGCAGTAACCCATGCCGGCTTTTAAGCCGCCCACAAACTGATAAATGACTTCACTCATCGTTCCTTTGTAAGGTACGCGGCCAACGATGCCTTCCGGCACTAATTTTTTGATATCGTCTTCCACATCCTGGAAGTAGCGGTCTTTAGAGCCCTCCTGCATCGCTTCCAGGCTTCCCATGCCACGGTAGGTTTTGAATTTACGCCCTTCAAAAATCACCGTTTTACCCGGGCTTTCTTCCGTGCCTGCAAACAAGGAGCCGGCCATCACTGTATTGGCGCCCGCCGCCAGTGCCTTTACCATATCGCCCGTATATCGGATGCCACCGTCGCCGATAACCGGAACGCCGGTGCCTTTCAGTGCAACAGCTGCTTCATAAATAGCGCTGAGTTGTGGAACGCCCACGCCTGCCACCACTCGGGTGGTACAGATAGAGCCGGGGCCAACCCCCACTTTTACAGCATCCACACCGGCATCTGCCAGCGCTTTGGCTCCCGCACCGGTAGCCACGTTTCCACCTACGATATCCAGGTCTTTAAAGGTTTGTTTCGCTTTCTTAATCGTTTCCAGCACTCCATGCGAATGACCGTGTGCCGTATCAATACAGATAAAGTCCACGCCGGCAGCCACCAATGCTTCCATCCGCTGCATCATATCCGGTGTAACGCCAACAGCAGCAGCGATTCGAAGTCTACCGGCTGTATCTTTGGTGGAATTTGGATAGTTTTTGACTTTGGTGATGTCTTTGTAGGTGATTAAACCCACCAGCTTTCCATTCTTGTCTACTACCGGCAATTTCTCAATCCGGTATTCATGCAGGATATCTTCCGCCTGTTTTAAGGTTGTTTTTTCCGGAGCGGTAATCAGCCTGTCTTTTGTCATCAAATCCTGAATCAGCATATTTCTGTCTTTGCAGAAACGCAGGTCGCGGTTGGTTAGAATTCCAACTAGAATTCCACTGTCACTGGTGATAGGAATACCTCCGATTCTGTTTTCCGACATGATGGCGAATGCATCGGCCACTTTATTATCGGGTTTCAGGGTAATCGGGTCGGTAATCAGCCCACTTTCGGAGCGTTTCACTTTTCGTACTTCCTGAGCCTGCATATCAATGGACATGTTTTTGTGCAATACGCCGATGCCGCCTTCACGGGCCAGCGCAATTGCCATATTCGACTCGGTCACGGTATCCATCGCCGCCGACAGTATCGGAATATTGATGGAGATATTTCGGGTGACTTGAGTACGGATGTCGGTTTCTCTCGGCAGAACCTGTGAATAAGCCGGTAACAAGAGGACATCATCAAAGGTTAATCCTTCGCCGACAAACTTATGATGAGAGGTGAAAAGAGAATGTGTTTCCATGTGCAAAGATACACAGAACTTGTAAGTTGTCAGAAAAAAAGCACATTTTTTTACAATTTCCCCTTGGCTTGTTCGAGGGTATTCATCAACTTTCCGATATCGCTTAAGGTTAATATGACCATTGTGCTTTCATTAGACAGGTTGGTTTGCACGGTGAAGTTCCAGTCTAATTTATTGGAAACGTTTAATATAGTGGCAAGCGAAACCTGGAATCCGGATTTGGAACTATATTTGATTTCAGTATAATTTCCCGGAATTGTTTGGCTTTTTATAATGGTCTTCATGTATTGTAACGATGTAAGCAGTCCGTCAATTTCATCGCTGTCGATATAATTATAGACAGTCTTTAATTCTTTTTTAACCTGAATCTTGTGAAGGACTTTAATCCCGGATATAACCGTAAATTTTTCCAGATTAGTAATTTTCACTACATCCAGCCGGAACGCGGGAATATTATCGACCGTAAAGACTTCTTGCTTGAACAGAAAACCCTTTGTATTTACCGCCTGTTCCAGTTTGGTGGGATAAACAGTGTCTTCGGAGAAACAAAAAAATGTGTTGAACGTCAACAGGAAGATTGGAATTATTTTTTTCATAGATGAATGTCTAACAGGAAACAAACTTACAATTTATTGTGCATCCCTTTTCTCTTTTTACAGATAACTTAAATATTCTTTTTCCGCGGAAGCTGCTGCTTTTTTCGCAGGCAGATATGCAGAAACCACGCTGATGGCGATTACCACAGCCGTGACGGCGACAAAGTCCAGAAACTGCATCTTCACCGGATAATATTTTACCAGAAAGGAAGTACCCGGCATGGCCACCAGTCCGACTTCCTGTTGCAGTATGCACAGCATAAATGCCAGCATCATGCCGATAACCGCGCCGGCGCATGACATTAAGATACCTTCCAGTAAAAAAATCTTTACGATGTTGTTTTTGTGAATGCCTAATGCCGTTAGTGTGGCGATGTCTTTTTTCTTTTCCAGTACCAGCATTGAAAGCGCGCCGATGATGTTAAAGGACGCTACAATCATGATGAAAACCAGGATGGCAAAGGTGACCCATTTTTCGCTTTTCAGAATTTTATACAGCACTTCGTTTTGTTCGTACCGACTCTTTACCAGAAAGCTGTTGCCAATTTTATGTTTCATGAATTCAATGGCTTCTTCCGTGTTCTTTGCGTCCTTCAGGCGGATTTCAATCTTGGAGGCTCTTTGGAAATTATCGGTCAGCTGTTGAAAGAAATCCAAGGGAACAAAAGCATATTTAGTGTCAAACTCGTCCGATACGGCAAATGCACCGGAGGTGGTCACATAGCTTTTGTTGAAAGCGTTTTCCATAGAGCTGAAAGAAGAGGAAGCCTTCCGCGGCATGTAAATTGCCAGCGGGTGAAAAGCCTGTGCGGCGTTCAGTCCCAGTTTTTGTTCCACGCCCACGCCCACTATTGTGTAGTTGATACTGTCACTTTTTAATACCTTTTTTCCTTCAATCATGAATGTGTCAAATTGTTTTACAACATTGAAGTAGTTAGGGTCAACGCCTTTTACCGTGCAGATATGCTGGCGGTCGGTATATTCTAACAGCGCGTTTTCTTCTAGTGTAAAACTGAATGCATCAATGTAATGAATGGATGCAACTTTTTGCCGCAGCTCATTGGTGACATCAAATGTCTTGCCTTCTTTGGCAATCACGACAATATCCGGGTAAAAAACAGTGTATAGGGATTTTACCAGATCCTCCAATCCGTTGAAAACAGACAATACCAAAATCAGGGCGAGCGTGCCGAACAACATGGCCAGGCCGCTCACCAGCGAGATGATATTAATGGCATTGGTAGATTTCTTGCTGAATAAATACCTTTTTGCTATGTTCAGTTCGAGATTCATGTTTATTGGTTGAGGTATAAAAGGTGAAATTGCCCATATTTTTCACGATTCACTTTTGTCCCCTTCTCTTAATTTATCAATCTCCGCGTCTTTTTCCCTGATTTCTTTAAAAATACGCTCCAGATTTTGTACTTCGGCAAGCGTATCGTCCCTGAAAAACTCCAGTTGCGGGATAGAGCGCACTTTATTCCTGATTTTTTTGCCCAATAATCCGCGGATAAGTTTGTTATTCTTATCGAAAATATCGATGACGGCATCCGGATTCTTGTGGTTGTAGATGCTGGTGTAGATTCTGGCCGTATATAAATCAGGAGTAACGCGAACGCCGGATACGGTAATCATGGCTCCTTCCAGAAGCTGCGAAATGTCCTGCTGCAGGATATCGCTGACGGCTACTTGTATGATTTTAGCTACTTGTCGTTGTCTTATAGATTCCATAAAAACAAAAGTAAATAATATCTTTGCCATATCCAATGAAAGATTTGCGAAGCCTGCTGAAGTATTGCCGTCCCTATAAATGGAACGTGTTGCTGAACATTGTCTTTAATTTCCTTTCAACCGTTTTTTCCATTTTTTCCTTTCTGATGCTCATACCGTTTCTGAACCTGATTTTCAATTCGGATAAAATGGTGGCTTCGGCAGTAAAAGAGATGCCGTTTAGCCTGACCCATCTCAAAGAATATATTGCGGTTAGCTTTAACAATAATGTCATTCATTATATTCAGAACAGTACAACTATAGAAGCCGGAAAGTCCAATGCGCTGCTGTTTATCTGTTTGTTTACAGTACTGGTTTTTCTGGTAAAGAATATTTTCCGGTATCTGGCAGTACATTTCCTGGCGCCAATGCGCACCGGCATTGCCGGCAATATCCGCCAGCGACTGTACAATAAAATTTTAGCCTTGCAGGTACTCTATTTTTCAGAGCAACGCAAAGGAGATATTTTAACCCGTCTGACGAACGACGTACAGGAGGTGGAATACGGCATCCTGCATTTCCTGGAAGTGGCTTTCAAGGAACCTGTTACCATCATTGCTACTCTAATCACCATGCTGCTGCTGAGTCCGCAGCTGACCTTATTTGTACTGGTTATTTTACCCGTTTCAGGTTATATTATCGGCAGAATTGGCAAGACTCTAAAACAGGCTTCTTCCAAATCACAGCAATTACAGGGAATCATCAATTCACTGGTGGAAGAAACGATTTCCGGCATCAGGGTCATTAAATCATTTACTGCGGAAAAAAGTTTATCAGGCCGATTTAAGGCGTTAAATGCTGAGCATTATCAGATTGGAACTGCTATGATTCGAAAACGGGATTTATCTACACCTTTATCTGAATTTTTGGGAATTTCCGTTGTCGTCGTGGTGCTCTTTGTCGGTGGCAGGATGATTATTCACCACACGTCGCCGCTGAGTGCGGAAGCCTTTATCGCCTTTATTGTCATTTTCTCTCAAATGATACAACCGGCAAAAGCGTTTTCCAATGCGTTTTATTTTATTCAAAAGGGACTGGCTTCCTTGAAGCGGATTGAGGAGGTATTGAACGAAGAAAATAAGGTAAAAGACAAGGACAATGCGATTGAAATAACACAATTCACCAATAAGATAGAATTGAAGAATGTGTGTTTTTCGTATGGCGAAGCCGATGTGCTGAAGGAAATAAATCTTGTAATTCCTAAAGGAAAGAAAGTCGCGTTGGTGGGGGTTTCCGGTTCCGGAAAATCCACATTTATTCAATTGTTGTTGCGTTTTTTTGATGTCAGCAGCGGAGCCATATTGATGGATGGAAAAGATATTAAAGATATCCGGCAGCAGGATCTGAGGAAACTAATAGCACTGGTGACGCAGCAAACCACTTTGTTTAATGATACTGTAGCCAATAACATTGCTTTAGGTAATAAGTCGAATAAACAAGAGATAGAGATAGCAGCTAAGCAGGCCTATGCAGATGATTTTATTCAGAAGATGCCGCAGTCATACGAAACAAATATTGGAGATAACGGCGTCAAACTGAGTGGTGGTGAGCAGCAGCGGCTTACTATTGCGCGTGCTATTTTGAAAAACGCACCTATCTTAATTCTGGATGAAGCTACCTCGCATCTGGATAGCAACGCCGAAAAGCTGGTGCAGGATGCCCTGCAGAATCTGTTGAAAGATAAAACGGCAATTATTATTGCACACCGGCTTTCCACCGTGCAGTTTGCAGATGAGATAATTGTTTTGAAGGAAGGCCAAATACTGGAAACCGGCACACATCAGCAACTGATGCAGCAAAACGGCGAATACAAAAAACTGGTGGACTTGCAGCAACTGTAAGGAGTCTGCCAATAAGGATTCATGCAAAAACAATCAGCGGTTTTTTTGGCAATAGAGTAGAGCGTTGTTACCAAGCCTCTAAAAAATGACTTGTCCGACCTAGGAGATCGGACAAGCCACAAAAACCATAAAACTATGAAAAACCCAATTGCCTCTCGGCAATCAATAGAGTTCGAAACTAATTAGATGCAAGGTTCACTTTAAATTCAATCTCGTTACTTATCGCTTTGTCGCCTAATCCTTCAAAGAAATTAGTAGAGCGATACTTAATGTCCCACAGTGTCCTGTCAATGGTGAATGTTGCATTTCCTACAAATCCTTTTCCTGCAGTTTTGAAAGTAGCAGGGAAAGTGATACTTTTTGTTATACCCTTGATGGTTAAATCTCCGGTTAAATTATATGTGTTAGGTACTTTCGTAACTTTTAATACTTTTGTTATTTTTAGATTCGCAGCCGGGAACTCTTTCACGTTGAAGAAATCCATACTGTTCAAATGTCCGATTAGTTTTTTATTATAATCCGCATCCGCTAAGTCTTCACACGTAATTGTTGTCATATCTATGGTAAACTCTCCACCTGTTAAAACACCATTGTTGGTAGATAAAGTTCCCGATTGTATTTTAACTTTTCCTGTATGTTGTCCAAGAACTTTTTTTCCTGTCCATTGCAAAGAACTCTTTTCAGTATTTAAAGCAACGGATTCTGCCTGCACATTTGTAAACAACAGCATTGCAAGTAATAAAAAAGCCGATACGGATAATTTTTTTGTCATGTTTTTCTTTTTACTTGTATATACAAATATCGGACCCTTTTGTTTAATTAGAACGTTAAAATTACAAAAAATGTATATACAAGTATGTTTTTTACATGTGTTTAGTGCATTAATTGATGCAAATCAATACCTTGGGCGCAAATAATTGATTTAGATGAAAAATTTTAAAAACAAAATTGCAGTGATTACAGGAGCAGGGTCCGGGATTGGACAGGCGTTATCGTTAGAACTGGCAAAGAAAGGCGCACAATTGATATTATCTGATAAGAATGCGGATACGCTGGCGGAAACGGAAAAGAAAGTCAGCACGTATGGTGCGCTGTGTGATACATATATTGTGGATGTATCGGATGAAAAGGCGATATATGCTTTTGCAAAGCAAATCCTTAAAAAATACGACCATATAGATTTGTTGTTTAATAACGCGGGGTTTGCTTTGGGGAAAATTTCCCTTAAAGACGTGAAGATGGAAGACTTTCATAAAATTATTGATGTTAATCTTTGGGGAGTAATTAATCATACCAAAGCATTTATTGACATATTACTCACACGGCCGGAAGCAGCCATTGTCAATATTTCCAGTTTGTTTGGTATCATTGGTGTTGCGGATCAGGTGCCATACTGCACAACTAAATTTGCTGTCAGGGGGTTTTCAGAGGCGCTCCGAATGGAGCTGTCAGATACAAATGTCAGAGTGCATAGTGTACATCCCGGCGGGATAAATACAAATATCTACAGAGATGCCATTCATTATGAACGCAATCCCGATTTGGATAAGAAATTCCAAAAAGCATTAGAACGTACTTCACCCGAAGAAGCAGCCAGAGTGATACTGAAAGGCGTGGAGAAAAAAAATGAGAGAATACTTATAGGAGCGGAAACGTATGTAGCAGACAGCATAGTCAGAAGCATGCCGGAAGACTATACAAAGGTACTCAAAAAGGTGGTGACACAGGTTACAGGCAAATAAGCCATGTTAATGGATAAACTCAAAGTTTTAGTTCAGTCAGTCTTGCTTCCGGAATGGCAAAAATCCTTGTTTATTTGAATTCCTGTATTTCATTGATCAGAGGGTTCTCCTCATTATGGACATATTTAGAGTCGCCAAGTGCCAGAATCGGGTAGAAAACCGGAGAAAGCAATAATAAGCCAACCCCAAAGGCAGTATCCTTTCCAAAGGCTTTTGCCAGGTCAAAACAGTTGATAATGGCAGCTACCAGGCTTACAAAAGGTATCAGGTAAAGTAAAACCCACCACCTTGGCCTCTTAATTATATCGAGAAAGACAATAATATTATAAATCGGGATTATACATTCCCATCCCTGTTTCCCGGCTTTCTGATACAACTTCCAGGAGCAGAAGATAAAGAAAATAATCAATGCGAAGAGGAAAAATAGGAAGATGCCTAATCCTGCAAAAATGGCTCCGAATGAGGAGGCTGTTGGAGAATCCATAGCAGCTGATTTTAAGACAAGATAATAAAAACTTCTTATAGTGTCAAAGGTACATATGTACTATTATGGCCTTAAACTCTTATTTTTGCATCCCGTTTATCCGGCACAATGATTATTAGGTTATGTTAGACAAATTAGAATTAATATACTTTCGTTACAAGGATCTGGAGTCACAACTGAGCGACCCTGGAGTGGTGGGAGATATGCAAAAATTCAAAAAAACGTCTAAAGAATATAAAGATTTAGAGCCCATCGTGCAGGCATATGAAAAATATAAAAACCTGCTGTCCAATATCGACTTCAACAAACAGGTGCTGAATGAAGAGAAGGATGCCGAGATGCGGGAGATGGCCAAAGCGGAGCTGGAAGAGCAGCAGGAGCAACTGCCGGCACTCGAAGAGGAAATCCGTTTTCTGCTCATTCCTAAAGACCCCGAAGACGATAAGAATGCCATACTGGAAATCCGCGCCGGAACAGGCGGGGATGAGGCGAGTATCTTTGCCGGTGATTTGCTGCGGATGTACCTGAAGTATTGTGAAGGCAGAGGTTGGACAACGGAGATAATGAATGAGAATGCCGGAACCGCTGGTGGTTACAAAGAGGTCGTGGTGGAAGTTACGGGTGACGGTGTTTACGGTGTATTGAAATATGAATCGGGAGTTCACCGCGTTCAGCGGGTACCGGAAACCGAATCTCAGGGCAGGGTACATACCTCTGCTGCCTCTGTAGCCGTTTTGCCGGAAGCAGATGAGGTGGATATCGACCTAAACATGGGAGATATCAAAAAGGATGTGTACCGCGCCAGCGGTGCCGGGGGGCAGCACGTCAATAAAACGGAATCTGCCGTTCGTCTGACGCACATACCAACCGGGATTATCGCAGAGTGTCAGGATGGCCGTTCACAGCATAAAAATTATGAAAGCGCCTTAAAGGTGTTGCGAACACGTTTGTACGAAAAGGCGTTGAACGAACACAATGAGGCTATTGCTAAACAACGCAAAACCCTCGTTTCTACCGGCGACAGAAGTGCGAAAATCAGAACCTACAACTATCCTCAGGGACGTGTGACCGACCATAGAATAAATCTTACACTTTATAATCTGGGAGAAATTATGAATGGTGACTTACAGGACATCATCGATAAACTCAACTTTGAAGAGAATGCAGAGAAGCTAAAGGTAGGCGGCTTGTAATCACCCTAACAATTCACTCAATACTGCCGGAGATTTCAGGTCTGTGAAATCAGCAATATGCCAGCGGAAATACAACAGTAATTTTTCCAGCAGTACTTTGCGTTCGGCATTCGTCAGCTTCAGCTCATTTTTTTCATAATACACCGCCACCATTTTTTTGAGCATGGCGGTTTCCTGTACGCTCAGCGATTGTTGTGCGGACACAAATGAATCTTCAAAACGACCATTTTCCAGGTTAAAGTAGGCGCCGTTCAGTATGTTGTGCAGCGAAGGTTCAAATCCCAGTATACTGGCGGTTTCCAGCAGAAAGAACAACGGTTTGTTTTCTGTAAAAGGGGTTTGTCCGTCCAGCTCCGTCAGAAAAAAAATCAGGTAGTCATACAGCCGTTCGTTCACCTCCTGTTCTTTGATGCATTTCGATATTAATTCAATACAAAAAATGGCAACACTTTGCCTCGTGAAATCATGATGCAGTGTTTGGTAGATATAAGCAGCAGAGTATTCTTTGATACGATGGAGGTTGCGTTGTTCTTTCAGATAGATTTCGAGATTCAGGATGTTCAGTGGTTGTATCAGATTGCCTTTTTGTTTATTTTTAGAACTGCGGACTCCCTGTATGATGAAGCTTAACAAGCCATATTTTTTAGTGAATAATTTTGCAATGATACTCGTCTCGGAATATTTGGTGGTTTTTAGTACTATTCCCTGCGTCTTGTCAAGCATGTTGTGATGTATTGTTCGCCAGACAGGGATGGATACCATTCCTGCTTTTGTTTTTTTATCAAAAATAGGTGTTAATTATGATTAAATATATCTACCTTTATAACAGATAATTTTAAGTAGATGAGAAAATTAAGATTATATATCGTCTTTTTTCTGTTTGTATTGCTGGGGACGACATCCTGTACCACTTATTATTGCGAATGCAAAACAAGATTGGGAATCATAGTGGATGTTACTCCAATAAAATCTTTGGGAAAAATAGGTGCTAAAAGCGTCTGTGATTCCTATCAGGAGCAAAACAACAGAAACGGGGCAGACCAGGTTTGTTCCCTGCGATAAACATTTAAACCCAACCCTTTTCCTTATAAATGCTGTAACCCTCGGCTAAAGTTTCTTTTATATGGCGAAGTAAGTCTTTATCTGTTTTCCTGAGGTGGAAACAAGATTTTCCTTTCAGTAATTTTAATAAGTCGGGATGTATCGATTTTTTTAGTGTTTCAGGATCTGAATATACTGGCATGAAATAGAATCCGACATAATTGCCCTGAATGATAAGAGCTCCGAAGTATACTTCGTTTCGTTGTTTTCCAAAGGCAAATACTTCTTTCTCGCTCCATAGTTCATACCGCGATTCAAAGTCCATTCGGGCTCGAATACAGCCTTTTTCATATTTTTTCAGCAGGGGCTTCACCTGGTCGAATATTTCTTTCAGTTCTTCTGCTTTCATATTTGATAAGGTTGTGATAAAACGGGTTTGAAATACTGTGCAACTACGAATTCATAAGTTCTTCAATTTCGTCGGCTTCAATCGGGATGTCGTGCATCAAATCAACGATTCCATTTTCTGTAATAAGGATATCATTTTCCAGGCGGATACCTATTTTTTCTTCCGGAATATAGATACCCGGCTCACAGGTAAACACATTTCCCACCTGCATGGGTGCATACCGGTCGCCGATATCATGAACGTCAATTCCTAAAAAATGGGAAGTGCCGTGCATGAAATATTTTTTAAATAGCGGATTATCAGGGTCCTGTTTGGCTACCTCGTCTTTATTCAGCAATCCTAATCCGATAAGCTCAGCTTCCATTATTTTACCAACTTCCTTGTTATAGTCTGCAAGTATGCTGCCCGGTTTCAACATGGTTTTCGCTTCTTTCATCACTCTCAAAACAGCGTTGTAGATATCTTTCTGACGTCCCGTAAATCTGCCGCTGGCAGGAATAGTTCGGGTAAGGTCTGAGGCATAGTTGGCATATTCTGAACCGAAATCCATCAGCACCAGTTCTCCATCATTGCATGGCCGGTTGTTTTCTATATAGTGCAGCACGCAGGCATTGTAGCCGCTGGCAATGATGGGTGTGTAGGCATGGCCATTGGCTCGCTGGCGGATAAATTCATGGATGATTTCCGCTTCCACTTCATATTCCATCACTCCCGGTTTCATGTATTTCAATACCCGAATGAAAGCGTCACGGGTGATTTCGCAGGCTTTTCGGATGAGTTCCACTTCTACGGGATGTTTAACACTGCGCAGCTTAGACATAATAGGGCCCAGGCGCTTGATTTCGTGAGCAGGATAGCTGTATTTTAAGTCATTGGCAAAACGGATATCTTTGTATGGTACCGGATTGTCTGCTCGGTCATTTTCATTGATGTTGATATACACCTTTTCGCAATGCGCCATCAGTCCTTTGAGGGTGGATTCAAAATTTTCTTCCCAGAATATCTGTTGGATGCCTGAAGCTGCTCTCGCTTCCTCCATCGTGTATTTGTGCCCTTCCCATACAGCGATGTATTCATTGGTCTTTCGCAAAAACAAAACCTCCCGGTAGATTGGATTCGGGCAGTCCGGATAAAATATCAGTATCGTTTTTTCCTGGTCGATGCCTGACAACCAGAACAAATCAGGATTTTGACGAAAAACATAAGACTGGTCGGCGCTGCGCGGCATTTCATCATTCGCCAGCAAGATGGCCATAGAGTTAGCTGGCAATTCTGCAGCCAGTTTCTTACGGTTGTCAATAAAAAGTTGCGCGTTTATAGGTAAATACTTCATCTGTTCAGCTTTGATTAATAAGTGTGCGACACGGCACTATTCTTACTCTCAAAGGTAAATAATTTATCTTCAAAAGAATCTGGAATATTAAGATAAAAGGAATATACTCCCCGGTAAATAGGAGCGACGTTAGCACATTTATAATTATGCCCTCGCCAGTTGTTTGTTAAGGTCTTTCAGGTGTTTTCTTACTTCTTCATTCTTCACCTTCAGCGCATTCGCCCTGCGCAGATATTCTTTGGCTACTTTTATCTCCCGGCGCTGAGCATAGATGGAACAGATTTGTATGTAGGCGGTTGCAAGGTTGTCGTCATCGGGAACACCTTTCTGAATAGCTATTTTTAGGTTTTTCAGGGCCTCTTTGGTATCGCCTTTTTGCAAAGCGATACCACCCAGTTGCAAATAAGAAATGCCTTCCTGAGAGGTACCCAGCATATCGCTTCTGTTAGCCAGGCTTTTTCGGATATTGGCTTCTGCGGCATCCAGATTCTGATTAGCCATATCAAAATTTGATTGCAGCATATAGTATCCCTGACGAACCGGTTTGATTAGTAAGTTAGGGAATTTTATCCATGATATCGCTTCTTTAGCGCCTTCTATGTCACCGGCTTCCACTTTTTTCTGAAGGTAGCGCATGGGCCCGATGAAAATATCAAACAAGATGACACTAACGGAAGCGATGTACAGCATTATTGACCATTGCCAGCCTTTATGAACAAAGATGTGGAGGAGTATGCCTATGCCTAAAACTACAAAAGCTGCATAAAATCGATATTTGACATATAGTTTTCCGAAATCCATAATATAAAATTGAGATGCAAAAATAGTTTATTTAGTGTCAAGATGCAAACACTAAAATCTAGGATAAAAACTCATTGTCCATCTGAATTTGGTAATTCCCGGTTTGTTGAGTTGTGTGAGCCTCCAGCTGAAATCGAAGCGAATCAGTTTCAGGATATTTTCGATACCAAAACCCATTTCCGCGTAAAATCCGTTCAATCCGGTTAGTCCAGGAGGAAGGTCGCTAAAAGCACCTGTTTTTTTATTGTACGAACTTACCGCCAGTTTGGTGGTAAATATTTCACGCAAGCCAAGTTTGCGCCATCCGGGAATTTTATTAAAAATAAATCCGTCAAAATGATGCTCTATAAACAAAGTAAGTGACTGGTCAGCCACGTATTCTAAATCTCCCATATTCTGGAACCGTTTGGCGTCTAATAACAGGGCCTGATTTCCCCCTGGGTGAATGGTTAATACTGGGTAGGGGGCATTTCCAAAAATCTTACTTCCGTTCAATTGAATTTTTGTGTATCCAATAGGAGAAGGTAAGCGCTCTTCTATCATTAATTCAATTTTCTGATAATTAAAATCACTTCCTAATTTTTTGAAACTGAAAGAAAAATCAAAATAAATTCGTGGCATTTTTCCTTTCAGGAATAATTTCTGTCGTTCAGTTTGTAAAAACTTAGCACCTGGAGTAGCTGTCAGATTAATATTCGGCGCAAAAATTTTAAAGGAGCGGATAGTGTCTTTTATACCCCATTCATTTGTCTTGATAAACTCTACATTTCCGGGCAGTGACTGGTACATCTTAAAATTGAGAGAGAATGTGTTGGATATATCCTTCTTCCATTCTCGGGTATAGAATAGCTTTGCATCTTTCAGGTAAACTAAATCTGCAATTACCCTTCTGCGCAGAGCGGAGGTGTAAATGTAATCGAAATCCATATTGGTTCCATTGACAGATAAGCGCTGATAATCGTCTTTATAACTGAACCCTATGGAATGGAAATGGTCTTTTTTGTCGGGTAATTTAGAAGAAAATTCTACACCGTACTTAAATCGTTTATCCTGGATACCAAAGGCGCCGTAGACTTTAAAAGCGACCCATGGACTTAGTCTCCAGTTGTTTTTGATGTTAATTCTAAAACGAACTTTTTCTATTTCATTTAAACTGACAAACTGATACAGAGAGCCGTAGTCCAGTGTCTTGGTTTTGTAATAGCCGCTAACGAAGAAGCTCCCAACTCTTGAGATAGATTTGTAAAATTTCGTTCTCTTCAGTGAATCAATAAGAAAGTATACTTTGTTTTCCGGGGGGCTGAGGATGTCGTGGCGACTTGCAACCCAAAAGGAATCTGTTTTTTTGCGGTGATCTTTAAGGATTATATTATTGTCCCGTTTTAAAATAGAATCGGCTAACGGTTCGTCCACCACAATATTATTTCGGTGCAAATATCTTGCAATCCTTACTGTTTTTGCTTTTTTTCGTTTAGTTATACCCACGTCGGTGCTTCGGGATTCTTCATTTTTAAACCACCCTTTACCGGTATTTTCAAATCCTTGCGTCAGGTGAAAATCGTTGATAAAGTTTACGTTGGATCGTTTATCAATACCTAATTCAATTTTCATAATCGCAAAAGAAGAATCATGTATGGTTGCTTTGCCATTGAATAATAAATCCGATTTGCTTTTGGCTACAAAAGCCAGATTATATAACCAGGCACTGTCAGGGCCTTTAACACTGTCAATCAAATAATAATTGTATAAGGCTAGTCCTCCGTCAGCAAACGGCAAAACAAAACTTTTTCCGTTTATGTCTGTCTGGTTGTTGTATACTTCAACATCATCAAACATAACATCCAATAGTTCCACAAACCGTAACTGCTCAATCCCCGATGTTTTTGTCGCCTTTAATACGGTCATATTCTTTTTCGGGTCTTTGTTAAAATAATGATCCGTTAAAGATTCTTTTAGTATTAATGGAATGAATTTTGTCCCGTCTGCCGTACTGTCTTTGTTGTCTAGTATAAACAGAAAAGGCTTAAATATTTTTTTTGTACTAATTTTGCTGCTAACGTTATAAAGCGAAGCAACGGTTTTCAGATATTCTTCATAGCTATAGGTATCGTATGATTTTGGTTTGTTTTCATCTTTATGGCGCACCACATTTCTGAAAATACGGATGGCAACCGTATCTTTTGGAATTTTGTTTCTCTTGGCTTTTACCGTGAATTCTTCAAGCATAAAACTCTCCAGATGCATCTTTACTACAATGGAATCTTTTTTGAAAAATCGTTTTTTTAAGGATTCATTCTTATAGCCGAGATAGGAGAAGATAACGGAGTCTGTCTTGGCATTTACCATAAAAGAAAAACGCCCGCTGTCATCTGTGGTGCCTCCCATGCTCGAACTTACGCTATAATTGACGTATGGCATGGGTTCTTTTGTCCGGGCGTCAATGACAATACCCCTCAGTTCAAACTGTCCGAAAGCATAACAGGAAACAACAATCAGGAATATGGATAGAATGGTTTTTCGCACAAGAAGAATTATAACGGACAAAAGTACAATTTATTTTCATGACAACTCTACACATAAATAATTTTAAACTATTCATAATGACTAAATAATTTACAAAAAAAATAACCAGAAAAATCCTAATCGCCTTTGGACATCACTTAGTGCTTTATATACTTTTTAAGATTCACTAAAGGCTGGCAAAGTATATTAATATGATTAATTATCGATTTAATATCAAAAAAGTGATAAGAAATGATAAATCCATTGGAATAAATTATTTAATGATTAGCTATACGGCATTTTTCTTCTTTATTAATTTTCTTAATTTCCCTATATTTATCTTCTGAATAATTTGGGTAATCCATATTAATCTATTGATTATAAATTAGTTGTATTTTTTATTGTGTGTTTTTAATAAAATAATTAAAAGTGTTTATCCTCTGCATGCACTTTGTACAATATTCTTAACCCCAAATTAATATGCAATAATTTTCCACAATTGGGAATTAGTTTGTATCTTTGCGCCCACTTCAGGAGGAAAATTCCATTCTTTGGATGCATTCTTCTTGTAGTTACTGCCTTCGCAGGGAAGGTAAGACTACAAAAAAATAACTTCTTTTACGTCGTTTATTTGGTATTCTTGCCCATTTTCCCTACCTTCGCAGTCCCAAATTTTTAAAAAAGTAACGAAAGTAACGAATGCCTACAATTCAACAACTAGTAAGAAAAGGAAGAGAGCAGCTTCAGTATGCCTCTAAATCAAGGGCTTTGGATGCATGTCCTCAACGCAGAGGGGTTTGTACCCGTGTGTATACCACTACGCCTAAGAAGCCGAATTCAGCTTTGCGTAAGGTTGCAAAAGTACGTTTGACCAACAAATTTGAAGTGATTGCATACATTCCCGGTGAAGGGCACAACCTTCAGGAGCACTCTATCGTCATGATTCGTGGCGGAAGGGTAAAAGATTTGCCGGGTGTACGTTACCATATTGTGCGCGGCGCTTTGGATACTGCGGGTGTCAATAATCGTCAGAAAAGCCGTTCAAAATACGGAACGAAGAAAGGTAAAGCAGGTGCTGCAGCTCCGGCAAAAGGAAAAAAATAATTCTATAAAACAGAAGATAGTATATAGATGAGAAAGCAAAAAGCAAAAAAACGATACTTGGCCCCGGATCCGGTTTACGGAGATCCGTTGATTACGCGTTTTGTAAACAACCTGATGATTGGCGGTAAAAAAAGTACGGCGTACACCGCTTTTTATGAAGCGATGGACCGTATCAAAAAATCTACTAACGAAGAAGGATATGATATCTGGAGAAAAGCTATGGATAACGCCATGCCTGCAGTGGAGGTGAAAAGCCGAAGAATCGGTGGTGCTACCTTCCAGATACCGACCCCTATCCGTGAAGACAGAAAATTGTTTATGACAATCCGTTGGTTGATTCAGTTCTCCCGCAAAAGAAACGGAAAATCCATGGGTGATAAACTGGCAGCTGAGTTGATTGCAGCATCAAAAGGGGAAGGAGCAGCAGTGAAAAGAAAAGAGGATACTCATAAAATGGCAGAAGCCAATAAAGCATTCTCACACTTTAAAGTATAATAAACAAAAATAGCAGGTGCGTAACAGCACTAAATAGAAAAAGAAATGGCACGCGATTTAAAATTTACAAGGAATATAGGTATTGCAGCTCACATTGATGCTGGTAAAACAACTACGACTGAACGTATTTTGTACTATGCCGGCGTTAACCACAAAATTGGAGAGGTGCATGACGGTGCTTCTACAATGGACTGGATGGTACAGGAAGCTGAGCGTGGTATCACCATTACTTCTGCAGCTACTACCGTTGGCTGGAAATACAGAGGTCATGACTATCACGTAAATATTATCGATACTCCGGGACACGTCGACTTCACCGTTGAAGTAAACCGCTCCCTGCGTGTATTGGACGGATTGGTTTTTCTATTCTCCGCAGTGGATGGTGTAGAGCCTCAGTCTGAAACAAACTGGCGCTTGGCCAATAATTATAACGTAGCCCGTATCGGTTTCGTTAATAAAATGGACAGAGCCGGCGCAGACTTCCTGATGGTGGTGGAACAGGTGAAAAAAATGTTGGGTTCAAATGCAGTTCCATTGCAGTTGCCTATTGGTGCGGAAGATACCTTTAAAGGAGTGGTGGATTTGATCAACTTCCGTGGTGTTGTTTGGAATGAGCACGACAGAGGGATGACCTATAATGTAGTGGAAATTCCTGCTGATATGGTGGAGGAAGCTACAATGTGGAGAGAAAGATTGCTGGAGGCGGTATCTGAGTATGATGATAAATTGATGGAGAAATTCTTTGAGGATCCGACTTCTATCACAGAAAGAGAAATTTTAGATGCGCTTCGTGCGGCATGTCTGGATATGAAAATTGTCCCTATGTTGTGCGGTTCATCTTTCAAAGATAAGGGCGTTCAAACTATGCTGGATTTAGTGATGGAGTTGATGCCAAGTCCGTTAGACAGGCCTAATATCGTGGGTACTCATCCTGATACGGGAGCCGAAATAGTTCGCAGACCCAGCTACGATGAGCCTTTTACCGGTTTAGCATTTAAGATTGCTACAGACCCTTACGTTGGCCGTCTTGCCTTTACACGTGCTTACTCAGGTGTATTGGAAGCGGGTTCTTATGTATTGAATACCAGAAGCGGAAACAAAGAACGTATTTCCCGTATTTTCCAGATGCATGCCAATAAACAAAATCCTATCGAACGATTAGGTGCGGGTGATATCGGTGCGGTGGTAGGTTTCAAAGATATCAGAACTGGAGATACCCTTTGTGCTGAAGGAAATCCTATCGTACTGGAATCTATGAAATTCCCGGATCCGGTGATTGGTTTGGCTATCGAGCCAAAAACACAAAAAGATGCCGACAAATTAGGTATGGCATTGGGTAAACTGGCGGAAGAGGATCCTACATTCAAAGTAAGATATGATGAAGATACGGCTCAAACCGTTATCAGCGGTATGGGTGAGTTGCACCTTGAAATCATTGTTGATCGTTTGTTACGTGAGTTCAAAGTGGAGTGTAATCAGGGAGCACCTCAGGTAAATTATAAAGAAACGATTACACAAACGATTGATCATAGGGAAAAATATGCTAAACAGTCCGGTGGTCGTGGTAAATTCGCAGATATACAAGTGGAAATTGGCCCGGGCGAAGAAGGAAAAGAAGGACTGGAATTTGTGAATGATATCTTTGGTGGCGCCATTCCTCGTGAGTTTATCCCTTCTGTAGAGAAAGGTTTTAAAGAGGCGATGAAAACAGGAGTTTTAGCGGGTTATGAAGTACCAAGCCTGAAAGTACGTTTACATGACGGATCTTTCCATCAGGTGGACTCGGATTCATTCTCTTTTGAGCAGGCAGCGAAATTCGCATTCCGTGAAGCATGCAGAAAAGCAAATCCTATTTTGCTCGAGCCTATCATGAAACTGGAAGTAATTACACCGGAAGAAAATACAGGGGACGTAGTAGGTGACCTGAATCGTCGTCGCGGTATGATGGAAGGTATGGAGATGAAAAATAACGCGAACGTTATAAAAGCGAAAGTTCCATTGTCTGAAATGTTCGGATACGTGACCGACTTAAGAACAATCACATCAGGAAGAGCAACATCCATCATGGAATTCTCTCACTACGCACAGGCTCCGAACAACATAACAGAGCAGGTAGTGGCAAAAGCAAAATCTAAAGTAAAAGCTGATTAATAGATAGTATATATCATGGCACAGAAAATTAGAATAAAATTAAAATCTTACGATCACAACCTCGTGGACAAGTCTGCTGAGAAAATCGTAAAAACGGTACGCAGTGCCGGAGCAGTGGTAACTGGTCCAATTCCATTGCCTACCAACAAGAAAATATTTACGGTGTTGAAATCACCACACGTAAATAAAGTGGCGAGAGAGCAATTCAAATTGTGTACGTACAAAAGACTATTGGATATTTACAGTGCAACACCAAAAACTGTAGATGCATTAATGAAATTAGAATTACCAAGTGGTGTGGATGTAGAAATTAAAGTGTAATAAGTCATGGCAGGAATAATAGGAACAAAAATAGGTATGACCAGTATTTTCGGCGAAGGCGGTGCAATAATTGCTTGCACGGTTATTCAGGCTGGTCCTTGCGTGGTAACACAGAAAAAATCGAAAGATAAAGATGGTTACGACGCGGTACAATTAGGTTATGGTGACAAGAAAGAGAAAAACACCACAAAACCAATGAAAAAACATTTCGAGAAATCCGGCGCTTCCCCTAAAGCAAAATTAGTGGAGTTCAGAGGTATGGATAATCTGAATGTAGGAGATGTAGTAACCTCTGAAATCTTAGCAGAAGGAGAAAAAGTATCTATTACCGGTACTTCTAAAGGTAAAGGATTCCAGGGTGTTGTAAAACGTCACGGATTTGGTGGTGTGGGTGGCCAGACACACGGCCAGCACAATCGTCTGCGTGCTCCGGGTTCATTGGGTGCTTGTTCTACGCCGGCGCGTGTTATGAAAGGTATGAAGATGGGCGGACGAATGGGTAACGATCAGGTGAAAGAATTAAGCATTAAGATTGTCAAAACACTTCCGGAAGAAAATTTAATCATTGTTAAAGGTGCTATCCCGGGACACAACGGATCTTACGTAATCATTGAGAAAAAAAAGTAAGAGATTCAATCCATTCAGGATAAAAAAACAGGAAATGAAAGCAGAAGTATATAATATTAACGGACAAGCCACAGGAAGAACTATCGAGCTTCCTGAAGATATCTTCGGTATCGAGCCTAACGAGCACGTTATCTACCTGGCGGTGAAACAATATCTGGCCGGAAGAAGAAGCGGTACTCATAAGACGCTCGAAAAATCCGAGTTATCCGGTTCTACCAGAAAGTTACATAAACAAAAAGGTACCGGTGGTTCCAGAAAAGGAAGTATCAAGAACCCATTGTTCAAAGGGGGAGCCAGAATCTTCGGTCCACGTCCGCGTAACTACGATTTCAAACTGAACAAAAAAGTAAAGTCACTGGCTAAGCATTCCGCATTGTCTGTTAAAGCAGCTGATAACGCGATCAAAGTAGTGGAAGATTTTTCTTTTGAGACACCAAAGACCAAAGAATATATCAAATTCTTACAGGCGTTTGGATTAGAGAATAAAAAATCATTGTTGGTATTGCCGGAGTTGAATGACAATGTGTATTTGTCCGGCAGAAACATTCAGGGTGCAGGTATTGCTGTGGCAGAACACCTGAACACATATGATATCATGAATAACAATACCATCCTGATCAGCGAAAAATCAATTGAAGCAATTGCAAATTCTTAAATAATAAATAGAATGGAAGTTCTGAAAAAACCTTTAATCACCGAAAAAGCATCTGCCCTCTCTGAGAAAGCAGGCAAGTACACTTTTCTGGTGGAAAAAAAGGCTAACAAAGTAGAGATTAAAAAAGCGGTAGAGAAAATGTACGGCGTAAACGTGGAAGAAGTAAATACATCGGTAATGGCTTCCAAACCTAAAAACCGTAACACGAAAACACGTGTAATCTCCGGAAGAAAAGGCAGCTACAAAAAAGCAATCGTTAAAGTAGCGAAAGGTGAAACAATCGATTTCTATAACGAGATTTAATTCTAAAGAAAGTTTAAACGATGTCAACTAAAAAATACAATCCGGTCACGCCCAGTTTGAGATACAGAGTTACGAACTCTTTCGCAGAGGTGACCACCAATACTCCGGAAAAATCATTGATAGCGCCGATAAAAAGATCGGGAGGTCGTAACCAGAAAGGTGAGATGACGATGCGTTATATCGGTGGTGGACACAAAAGACAGTACCGTATCATTGATTTCAAAAGAAATAAATTTGATATTCCGGCTACAGTCAAAACGATTGAGTACGATCCGAACCGTTCTGCATTTATCGCTTTAGTGGTGTACAAAGACGGAGAAAAAAAATATATCATCTCTCCTGAAGGATTAAAAGTGGGACAGGAGATTGTGTCCGGACAAAGCGTTCCGCCTGAAGTGGGAAATACACTTCCGATAGCCAATATGCCATTAGGCTCTGTGATACACAATATCGAATTACAGCCGGGTAAAGGTGCATCTATCTGCAGAAGTGCCGGTACATTCGCACAGCTGACAGGTAAAGACGGAAAATATGTTGCTATCAAATTGCCTTCCGGCGAATCCCGTATGGTATTGGGCACTTGTCTGGCAACCATCGGTACTGTTTCCAACTCTGACCACAATTTAGGTGTGAGCGGAAAAGCGGGAGCATCCAGATGGAAAGGCAGAAGACCTCGTACTCGTCCGGTTGCGATGAACCCTGTGGATCACCCGATGGGCGGTGGCGAAGGAAGAGCATCCGGAGGTCATCCACGTTCAAGAAGCGGAAAAATTGCAAAAGGTCTGAAAACCAGAAGCAAAAACAAAGCGTCTAATAAATACATTATCTCAAAAAAATCAAAATAACAGGTTAAGAGAATGGCTAGAAGTTTAAAAAAAGGTCCTTACATAGCGTACCATCTGCAGGCAAAAGTAGATGCTATGAATGCTGCAAGTAAAAAAACGGTAATCAAGACATGGTCAAGAGCCTCTCTGATTACTCCGGATTTTGTAGGGCATACATTTGCGGTACACAACGGCAATAAATTTATCCCGGTGTACATTACAGAAAACATGGTGGGACATAAGCTGGGTGAGTTTTCTCCAACCAGACAATTTAAAGGACATTCAGGTAACAGAAAATAAAGTAAACCATGGGAGCTAGAAAAAGATTAGTTGCAGAAGCAAGAAAAGAAGCAAAAAAAGCAGTTTGCGATGCGAGAGCTACCGGCGTTCCGACGTCTCCGCGCAAAATGAGATTATTGGCGGATGTCATCAGGAATAAAGATGTGTTCGATGCTTTAAATATATTGACGTTCTCTACCAAACACGCGTCCAAAACAATGGAAAAACTGGTTCGTTCGGCAATCGCCAACTGGGAACAGAAGTTTGAAACGAAAGCGGAAGACAGCGAATTGTTTATAAAAGAAGTTACCATCGACAGCGGAAGAATGCTGAAACGTTTTCAACCGGCTCCACAGGGAAGAGCTTACAGAATCCGTAAGCGTTCTAACCATATCACGGTGCAACTGGCAAGTCGCATTGCAAAATTTGAAGAAACAGCAGAAGAAAATAACGAAAATTAAAATAAAACAATAAATGGGACAAAAGGCTAACCCGATAGTTAACAGATTAGGCATCATCAGAGGATGGGACTCTAATTGGTATGGCGGCAGAGATTTTAGCGATAAACTGATTGAAGATCAGAAAATTCGCAAATACCTCAACGCCCGTATCCAGAAAGGCGGTATTTCTAAGATTGTAATCGAAAGAACATTAAACAGAATTACCATTTCCATCAATACGTCCCGTCCGGGCATCATCATCGGTAAAGGCGGAAACGAGGTGGACAGAATCAAAGAAGAGATTAAGAAACTCACGAAAAAAGATGTTCAGATAAATATCGTTGAAATCAGAAGACCTGAAGTGGATGCAGCTATCGTAGGAGAAACCGTTTGTAAACAATTGGAAGCGCGTGTTAACTTCCGACGTGCCGTGAAAATGGCTATCGCATCAGCTATGCGTCTGGGTGTGGAAGGTATTAAAATCAAATGTTCCGGTCGTTTGGGCGGCGCAGAGATGGCAAGAAGCGAAGAATACAAAGAAGGCCGTACACCGTTACATACTTTCAGAGCGGATATCGATTACGCATGGAAAGAAGCTGAAACAATCTATGGAAAAATAGGTGTGAAAGTATGGATTTGTAAAGGTGAAGTATTCACTAAACGTGATTTGTCTCCAAACATCGGTATGGATGAAGGAAGCAAAAAAGGCAGCGACAGAAGAGAAGACAGAAGAGGCGGAGACAGACGTGATGATAGAAGAGGCGGCGGCGATAAACGCGGTGCCGGAAAGCCAAGAGGTGAAAGAACTGAAAACAGAGGCCCAAGAAAAAAATAAGATTTAAAAGTAAAGCAATTAAATCGTAAATCGTAAATCGTAAATCGTAAATAAAGTTGTTATGTTACAACCGAAGAGAGTAAAATTTAGAAGAGTACACAAAATGAAAATGAAAGGCATTGCGTACAAAGGTTCGCAATTGTCATTCGGTTCATTCGGTCTGAAATCTTTAGACGAAGGATGGTTGACCGACCGTCAGATCGAGGCAGCTCGTATTGCACTGACCAGACACATGAAACGTGAAGGTAAAGTTTGGATCAATATTTTTCCGGATAAACCGATTACCAAAAAACCTGCCGAAGTACGTATGGGTAAAGGTAAAGGTTCCCTGGATCACTGGGTGGCGGTAGTAAAACCGGGAAGAATCCTTTTTGAGGTGGAAGGTGTGTCCAGACAAATCGCGGAAGAGTCTTTAAGCCTGGCAGCTCAGAAATTACCGGTATTGACCAAATTTATTGTTAGAAGAGATTACGACGGTAACTAATTAAAATACAACTATGGCAACTACAATAGCATATAGCGAAATAGCAGGATGGACAACAGAAGAGTTGAATAACGAATTGTCAGCTACAAAAATGAAACTGACCAAATTGAAATTCAACCACGCTATCACACCATTGGAAAACACCAATGTCTTGGGCGAAACCAAAAGACACATTGCACGTATCCAAACGGAATTGAAGAAAAGACAATTATCTAAACAAGCATAAATAAAGTGCAGATGACAACCGAGTTAACAACGGAAAGAAAATTAAGGAAAACAAGAGTAGGAGTGGTGACTTCCAACAAAATGGAGAAAACCATCACCGTATCTGTTGTCCGTAAACTGAAACATCCCAAGTATGGAAAATTCCTGAAAAAAACCAAGAAATTCCATGCGCACGATGAAAACAATGAGTGCAATATCGGCGATACCGTAAAAATTATGGAAACACGCCCTTTAAGTGCAACAAAGAGATGGAGATTACTAGAAATCGTTGAAAAGGCTAAATAAAAATGGTACAACAAGAATCAAGACTGAGAGTAGCTGACAACAGCGGAGCCAAAGAAGTACTTTGCATCAGAGTATTGAAAGGCACAAGAGCAAGATACGCATCTATTGGCGACAAAATCGTAGTGTCTGTAAAAGAGGCAATGCCGGGTGGAAACGTCAAAAAGAAACAAGTATCCAAAGCAGTAGTGGTAAGAACTAAAAAAGAAATCAAACGCAAAGACGGAACATACATTCGTTTTGACGACAACGCGGTTGTGTTGTTGAATAATCAGGATGAGCCGAGAGGCACACGTATCTTCGGTCCTGTTGCGAGAGAGTTGAGAGATAAAGATTTTATGAAAATTATTTCATTAGCACCAGAAGTATTATAACATGAGCACACAAACACAAAAGCGTTTTGCGCCGAAATTAAAAATAAAAAAAGGAGACACGGTCGTCGTGATCGCCGGGGAATATCGCGGTAAAAGTGGTAAGGTTCTCGAAGTGTATCCTAAAGAAAACCGCGCATTGGTGGAAGGCATCCGGATTATTTCCCGCCACACCAAACCAAATGCACAAAATCAGCAGGGTGGTATCGTAAAGAAAGAATCACCCATCCATATTTCTAACCTTATGGTGACTGTAGGCGGCAACGCTACACGAGTAGGCAGAAAAGTGGAAGACGGAAAAACAGTTAGAATCGCTAAAACAACAGGGGAGGTAATTAAATAATGAGCTACATTCCTACACTTAAGAAAAAATATACTGGAGAAGTTGTACCGGCTTTGATGTCAAAGTACAATTATAAATCAGTAATGCAGGTGCCTAAGCTGGTGAAGATTGTTATCAACCAGGGTGTAGGCGCTGCCGTTGGAGACAAGAAACTGATAGATAATGCTGTCGATGAGATTTCAAGAATCGCGGGACAGAAAGCGGTATCTACCAAATCTAAGAAAGCTATCTCCAACTTCAAACTCAGAGAAGACCTTCCAATCGGGGTTCGTGTAACCTTGCGCGGAGACAGAATGTATGAGTTTCTCGAAAGACTGATGGCGGTAGCATTGCCACAGGTGCGCGATTTCAAAGGTATCAACGACAAGTCATTTGACGGAAGAGGAAATTATACATTAGGTATAACGGAACATATCATCTTCCCGGAAATCGATATCGACAAAATATCCCGTATCAGCGGTATGGATATCACATTTGTTACATCCGCGAATACAGACGATGAAGCACATGCATTATTAAAAGAAATTGGTTTACCATTTAAGAAAAAATAGAATATGGCAAAAGAATCCATGAAAGCACGCGACGCGAAGCGTTTGAAATTAATCAACAAATACAAAGCTAAGCGTGAGCAACTGAAAAAAGCAGGCGACTATGCAGCGCTGGACAAACTACCTAAGAATGCATCTCCCGTTCGTTACAGAAACAGATGTAAACTGACCGGACGTCCTCGCGGGTATATCGGCTTCTTCGGCTTATCCAGAATTCAATTCAGGGATTTGGCGAGCTACGGAAAAATTCCGGGATTAACGAAAGCCAGCTGGTAAGAAAGAAAAATAATTTTAAAAATAAACAGTGAAGGTGGGAAACTGAATTGAAGCCAATTTAAGTCTCACATCTAAGCGATCTAAAACAAAAAAAAGAAAATGGTTACAGATCCAATAGCAGATTTCCTAACTAGAATCAGAAATGCACAACTCGCTGGTCATACCATCGTAGATATTCCTGCTTCTAACATGAAGAAAAAATTAACTGAAATCTTACACGATAACGGTTATATCCTGAAATTCAAATTCGAAGAGGACGGCCCTCAGGGAACTATCAAGATTGCATTGAAATACAATCCTGAGACCAAAGAACCGGCCATCAGAGAGTTGATCAGAGTATCCAAACCGGGGTTGCGCCGTTATGCGCATGTGGCGGGTATTCCGAGAGTAAAGAACGGCTTGGGTTTAGCTATCTTGTCTACTTCAAAAGGGATTTTGACAGACAAACAGGCGAAAAACCTGAAAGTAGGGGGTGAAATTATTTGCATAGTATCTTAAAAAAACAGACATGTCACGCGTAGGAAAATTACCAATAACAATACCGGCAAAAACGGAAGTGAACGTTGCGGATAATAACGTTGTCACTGTGAAAGGGCCAAAAGGAACTTTGTCTGAGAAAGTGGATAGAGATATTATCGTTAAAGTGGAAGACGGTAAAATTATCCTTGAACGTCCAACGGAACAAAAACGCCATAAAGCATTACACGGCCTCTACAGAGCGTTGGTTAATAATATGGTGGTGGGTGCCAGCGAAGGATATAAAAAAACACTGGATGTAGTAGGGGTTGGTTTTCGTGCCAGCAATCAGGGACAACTGCTCGAGTTATCTATCGGTTTTTCACACCCTGTATATGTTTTGCTGCCGGATGAAATTAAAGTATCGACAGTATCTGAAAAAGGTCAGCCTCCCCGCATTTTACTGGAGAGCACGGATAAACAACTGATTGGCCAGGTTGCAGCAAAAATCAGAAGCTTAAGAAAACCTGAGCCGTATAAAGGAAAAGGTATTAAATATACTGAAGAGGTATTACGCAAAAAAGCGGGTAAATCTGCAGGTAAAAAATAAAAATAATCGGTAGGTACAAAAGTCCCTCCAGTCATTAAAATAAAATTATTGTCATGGCAGTAACGAAACTATCCAGAAGAGAAAAAATCAAATACAGAATTCGCCGTAAACTGGGCGGAACTGCAGATCGTCCAAGATTATGCATTTTCCGAAGCAACAGCGAAATCTATGCTCAGATAATTGATGATGTAACCCGTAAAACAATAGTGTCTGTTTCATCCCTTAAGGTGAACGGTACTAAAACGGAGCAGGCAAAAGCTGTTGGAACGGCCATAGCAGAAAAAGCGAAAGCAGCCAATATTTCCACAGTGGTATTTGACAGAAACGGATTTTTATATCACGGCAGAGTAAAAGCGTTAGCCGATGCTGCCAGAGAAAGTGGTTTACAATTTTAATTGCATAACGATAAAAGAATATGTCAAAAGTAAAAGAAAATAAAGTTAGAGCAGCTGCTGAACTGGAGTTGAAAGAAAAAGTAGTAGGTATCCAACGGGTGGCGAAAGTAACCAAAGGGGGCCGTACATTCAGCTTTTCAGCATTGGTAGTGGTTGGCGATGGCAACGGTACGGTTGGACACGGTTTGGGAAAAGCCCGTGAGGTGCAGGAAGCTATACAGAAAGGTATTGATGACGCTAAGAAAAATCTGGTGAAAGTGCCTATCTTAAAGGGAACCATTCCTCATGACCAGTTAGCGGAGTTCGACGGTGCAAAGGTATTAATTAAACCTGCCTCACATGGTACAGGGGTAATCGCCGGAGGCTCTATGCGTGCTGTATTGGAAAGCGCCGGTGTACATGACGTATTGGCGAAATCATTAGGTTCTGCCAATCCGCACAACGTTGTAAAAGCAACCATTCACGCATTAACCTTATTAAGAGATCCGTTCCGCGTATCAAAAGACAGAGGAATCAAATTGTCTAAAGTATTTAACGGTTAAGAATTATGGCTAAGATAAAAATTACGCAGGTAAAAAGTACCATCGACAGAAGTCAACGACAAAAAGATACCATCAAAGCATTAGGTATTCAAAAAGTAAACAGAAGCGTTGAGAAAGAAGCTACACCGCAGGTATTGGGGATGGTGGCAAAAGTAAAACATTTAGTAACGGTAGAAAATATCTAATCAATGAGTATCAGTTTAAGTAACTTAAAACCGGCTAAAGGCGCTACAAAAGTGCGCAAACGTATCGCACGTGGTCAGGGTTCAGGTTCAGGCGGAACAGCCGGCAAAGGACATAAAGGGGCAAAATCCCGTTCCGGGTATAAATCAAAAAGAGGTTTTGAAGGTGGTCAAATGCCACTGCAACGCCGGATTCCAAAACGCGGATTTAAAAATCCGAACAGAGTGGAGTTCAGAACAATCAACCTGGCAGAATTACAGGCATTGGCGGAAAAAAACAATATCACGGAATTTAACTTTGAAACGTACAGAACATTGAAGCTGGTGAAAAACAGCGACAAGGTAAAGGTGCTGGGAAATGGTGAATTGAAAGGCGCTTACAAAGTATCCGCTCACGCATTCAGTGATAAAGCAAAAGAAGCAATTGAAAAAAATAGTGGAACAGCCACAGTTATAGCATAATCAGCCTATGAAACAATTTTTCGATACCCTAAGAAATATCTTTGCGATAGAAGACTTAAGAAAGAGAATTTTCTTGACCTTAGGCCTTATCTTCATTTATCGTTTAGGTTGTTTCGTAGTTATTCCGGGCGTTGACCCCACCAAGATTTCAAGCGAAGGAGCAAAAGGAATCTTTCAGATTTTTGACTTATTCGCCGGCGGAGCTTTTACCAAAGCTTCTGTTTTCGCATTAGGGATTATGCCCTATATTTCTACATCTATCGTTATGCAGCTTTTAACGCTGGCAGTGCCTTATTTTCAGAAATTACAGAAAGAAGGCGAAAGCGGCAGAAAGAAAATCACTCAGTTTACGAGATATGGAACAGTAGTGGTTACCGCGTTTCAGGGATTCGCATACGTAAAATTCTTACAATCCCAGGGAATCGTTTCACCACAGGTATCTTTATGGCTGTTTTCTCTTTCTACGATGATAATCCTGATTGCAGGTACCATCTTTGTAATGTGGCTGGGTGAGCAGATTCAGGAAAGAGGATTGGGTAACGGTACTTCCATTATTATCATGTCCAACATTATATCCAGGCTGCCGGCCTCTTTTTGGGCGGAAGTAAAATCCAGGGCTACAACTGGAAGCGGTATATTAATGCTGGTATTGGAATTGGTAATTCTGGCGGTAGTGGTTATCGGAACAATTATGCTGATTCAGGCTATCCGGAAAGTGCCGCTGAGCTATGCCAAGCAAATGTCAGGTGGCAATAATGCCTACACGCAACGCAGAGGTTTCTTACCGCTGAAAGTGAATATTGCAGGGGTAATGCCTATTATTTTTGCTCAGGCATTCTTGTTTATTCCGGGTACAATAGCCCAATTATTTCCGGACAGTTCGGCTTCCGGTTTTTTAAGACAAATTACAGACTTCACCTCATTGCCGTATAATATCATTATGTTCTTAATGGTGGTTTTATTTACATATTTCTACACCGCCTTAATTATGAATCCGGTGCAGATGGCGGATGATTTGAAAAGAAATAACGGGTTCATTCCTGGGGTAAAATCCGGGCCGAATACCGCTGAATATATTGATACGGTTTTGTCAAGAATAACCTTACCGGGCTCCATTTTTCTTGGGTTAATCGCTATCATGCCTTCATTTGCTAAGATAATGGGTGTTAACAGCCAGTTTGCTTATTTCTTTGGCGGAACCTCATTGCTGATTCTGGTTTCTGTGGTATTGGATACCATGCAGCAAATCAATTCACATTTATTGAGCCGCCATTATGACGGATTAACGAAATCCGGTGCTAAAATCAGAGGCAGAAGTGCCTTAACAACCGAATATTAAAAGTTCTAAAGGAGACATGATACATCTTAAAACTCCGGAAGAAATTGAATATATACGAAAGAGTTCTTTGTTAGTCAGCCAGACGCACGCACTTTTAGTTGAATACATAAGGCCGGGAGTGAAAACCTCCAGGCTGGATGAGATAGCGGAACAATTCATCAGGGATAATGGAGGTACGCCTGCTTTTAAAGGATACCGGGGTTTTCCCGCCACTCTCTGCATTTCTATGAATGAGCAGGTGGTACATGGATTTCCGTCAGACAGGGAGATCAGAGAAGGCGATGTCCTCTCTATTGACTGTGGTGTGTGCAAAGATGAATTTTACGGCGATTCTGCCTTTACTTTCCCGATAGGGGAGATTTCGGCTGAAGTCAAAAAACTGTTGCAGGTTACCTTTAATTCGTTGTATCTCGGCATTGAAAAGGCGGTAGCCGGAAACAGGGTGGGCGATATCAGCTTTGCTATTCAGAAATATTGCGAAATTGACCATAAATATGGGGTAGTACGCGATTTAATTGGACACGGAGTGGGCAGAAACCTGCACGAAGAGCCGGATGTTCCCAACTACGGAAAGCGGGGAAAAGGGCCAATGTTGCAGGAAGGACTGGTGATTGCTATTGAACCAATGATAAACTTAGGTACTTATCAGGTACGTACATTACCCGATAAGTGGACGATAGTCACTAAAGACGGCAAACCGTCTGCTCATTTTGAGCATACGGTAGCGGTAAAACGCGGAAAAGCAGATGTACTTAGTGACCATAATTTAATATTCGAAGCCATAAAAAAGTCAGAATATATTAAGGATTTCAGATAATTATTACGATATTTGCAATCCGAAAATTATGGGTAAAACAGATTTAATAAAATTAGATGGTACGATCACGGAAGCTCTTTCTAACGCGATGTTTCGTGTTAAATTAGAAAACGGCCACGAAATTTTAGCTACAATATCCGGCAAAATGCGTATGAACTACATACGGATTCTCCCGGGCGACAAAGTCGCAGTTGAAATTTCTCCGTATGATCTCTCCAGGGGAAGAATAACATTTAGATATAAATAATAAACTTAAAGAAGTACTACCATGAAGGTAAAAGCATCTGTAAAGAAACGAAGCGAAGACTGCATCATTGTGCGCAGAAAGGGCAGAGTGTATGTAATCAATAAAAAGAATCCAAAATTTAAACAACGACAAGGATAATACTATGGCAAGAATATCAGGTATAGATCTTCCTAAAAACAAAAGAGGTTACATCGGATTAACCTACATCTACGGAATCGGCAGATCAACGGCAAAGTACATTTTAACATCAGCAGGTGTAGACCCTGAGAAAAAAGTACACGAATGGAATGACGATGAAACAACTGCCATCCGTAACGTAATCAATGCGGAAGTTAAAGTAGAAGGCGCATTGCGTTCGGAGACTCAGTTAAACATCAAACGCCTGATGGATATCGGTTCTTACAGAGGTATCCGTCACCGTAAAGGATTGCCGGTACGCGGACAAAGTACCAAACGTAACGCACGTACCCGCAAAGGTAAACGCAAGACGGTAGCAGGAAAGAAAAAAGTAACTAAATAATAAATTGTAAGTCTAAGTCAATGGCAACAGCAACAAAAAAGACAACAAAGAAGAGAGTGGTGAAAGTAGAAGCCGAAGGCTATGCTTATATTAAAGCTACTTTCAATAATATCATCATCTCTTATACCAACAAAAGCGGACAGGTGATTTCATGGTCCAGCGCCGGAAAATGCGGTTTCAGAGGTTCTAAAAAGAGCACTCCGTACGCGGCGCAGATGGCGGCACAGGATGCAGGCCAGAAAGCCTATGAAGCGGGTTTGAGAAGAGTGGAAGTATTTGTGAAAGGACCGGGCGGCGGCAGAGAGTCTGCTATCCGTACCATCGGAAATGCCGGTATCGAAGTAACTGTCATTCGTGACGTGACTCCTCTACCACACAACGGATGTCGTCCACCAAAAAGAAGAAGAGTATAAAGCAATAGATTAAAAAAGAAACAGAAAAAAATCTGAATTCTTAAATCTAAAATTATAAATAACAATGGCAAGATATACAGGTCCTCGTACTAAAAAATCAAGAAGTTTCGGAGAAGCTATCTACGGATACGATAAAGCTTTTGAAAAAAGAAAATATGCTCCGGGACAACATGGCAACTCCAGAAAACGTTCAACAAAATCAGAGTATGCTGTTCAGTTGAAAGAAAAACAAAAAGCAAAATACACGTATGGTGTGCTGGAAAGACAGTTCTACAAAACGTTTGAAGAAGCTGCCCGTAAACACGGTGTTACCGGGGAGAACTTACTGCGTTTACTCGAACAACGTCTGGACAACACAGTATATCGTTTGGGATTTGCACCTACCAGAAGCGCAGCACGTCAGTTGGTGAGCCACAAACATATCACCGTTAACGGAAGAATCGTTAATATCCCTTCTGCAACGGTGAAACTGGGTGATGTGGTAAGTATCCGAGAAAAATCCAAGGAACTGGATATCGTTCAGGATACCCTGAAATCAGGCAGAGTAAAAAAGTACGGATGGCTGGAATTAAATACAGAAAAACTGGAAGGTAAGTATGTGGAAATTCCAAACAGAGACCAGATACCTGAGACGATTAAAGAACAGTTGATTGTCGAATTGTATTCTAAATAATAAATTGGGTGAGGTGCGCCAGCAGGCTGCGCTCATTCATTTTTCATCATCAAAAATAAACTTAAAATATGGCTATTTTATCGTTTCAAAAACCGGATAAGATTCTTTTACAGAAAGCAACCGACTTCGAAGGAACCTTTGAATTCGCACCGCTCGAACCAGGTTTTGGAAATACCATTGGTAACGCACTCCGCAGAGTGTTGTTATCTTCATTAGAAGGATACGCTATCACAGCTATCAAGATTGCCGGTGTCAATCACGAATTCTCCACCATCAAGGGCGTTATCGAAGATGTAACGGAAATCGTACTGAACATCAAACAAGTTCGATTAAAAAGAGTATTGCAGGATGCGGATGCCGGATTTGAAAAAATCTATATCTCCCTAAAAAATAAAGAACAATTCACAGCAGGCGATATCGAAGCGCATACCAATGTGTTCGCGGTAACGAATCCTGAACTGGTGATTTGCAACATGGAAAAAAATGTTCAGATTGAACTGGAAATTTCCATAGGCAAAGGAAGAGGTTATGTGGCTGCTGAAGAGCATTACGTAGACAATTCCATCGTTGGTCTGATTCCGGTAGATTCTATTTATACGCCTATCAAGAATGTCCGCTACAAGATTGAAAATACACGTGTGGAGCAACGTACGGATTTTGAAAAGTTAATCATCGACGTAAAAACAGACGGTACCATCCATCCGGAAGATGCCGTAAAAGAAGCCGCTAAAATCCTGATTCAACACCTGATGCTGGTATCGGATGAAAACATTACGTTTGATTCTGAAGAAAAAGGTCAGGAAGAAGTAGTGGATGAACATATCCTGCACATGCGTAAGATTTTGAAAACACCTCTGGAAGATTTAGATTTATCCGTTCGTGCATACAACTGTTTAAAAGCGGCTAAAATCAACTCTTTGTCAGAATTGGTTCAGTACGATACCAATGAGTTGTTGAAATTCAGAAATTTCGGGCGTAAATCATTAGTGGAAATCGAAGAGCTGATTATCGAAAAAGGAATGCACTTCGGTATGGATTTGTCAAAATATAAATTAGACGACTAAAAATTAAATTTAAGTAGCGGGAGCCTTACAACTCACTACTCATTACTCAATACTATTAAGAGATGAGACACGGAAATAAAATAAATCACTTAGGCAGAAAATACGGGCACAGAGCAGCGTTGCTGAAAAATCTGTCTTCTGCATTATTCGTTCATAAACGAATCGAAACGACGATAGCTAAAGCTAAAGAACTGAGAGGGTATGCAGAGCCTTTAATTACAAAGGCAAAAGACAATACAACTCATTCCCGAAGAGAGGTGTTCAGCTACCTGCAGGACAAAGAAGCTACAAAAGAATTATTTGATGTAGTAGCTCCAAAAGTAGGAAACAGACCGGGCGGATATACCAGAATCGTTCGTTTGGGACAACGTTTAGGTGATGCTGCTGAAATGGCCATCATTGAGTTGGTAGATTTTAACGAAACCTATAAACCAAAAGCGGAGAAAACTGCTGAGCCTAAGAAGAAAACACGTCGTGCGGGTGGTACGAAGAAAGCCGAAGCAGCTCAGGTGGTAGAGGAAAAAGCGGAAGAAGTGAAGGACGAAGTGGCAGCACCAGAAGAAACACCAGCACCGGTAGAAGAAAAAACGGAAGAATAGTAAATGATTTTTTCAACACATACAGAAGGATAGCATTATTTGCTATCCTTTTTTTTATTTTTATCGATCATAAAGCCATATTATGCCTACCAACACACCAGCCATTTTGTTACTCGAAGACGGAACCTCTTATGCGGGCTTTGCCTGCGGAAAAATAGGTACTGCCACCGGAGAGATTTGTTTCAATACCTCCATGACAGGCTATCAGGAATTATTCACAGACCCCAGTTATTTCGGGCAGTTGCTCATCAGCACTAATGTGCACGTCGGCAATTATGGAATTAAGAACAGTGAAGAAGAATCAGGACATATTCAGATTGCAGGCCTGATTTGCCGTGAATATACCAATAGCTTTTCCCGCAGGCAGGCTGACAGTTCCATTGAGGATTATTTTATCGAGAATAACCTCGTTGGAATTACCGGTATAGACACCCGCGCAGTCGTTCGTCATGTGAGGGAGAAGGGCGCGATGAATGCCATTGTCTCTTCTGAAAATACGGATATTGGGTTTCTGAAAAACGAACTGAAAAATGTCCCATCGATGGAAGGCCTGGAATTGTCTTCTAAAGTAACGACACAAGCGACATATATGATGGGGCAGCCGACGGCAAAATATAGAATTGCTGCATTGGATTTTGGTATAAAGAAAAACATCCTTCGCAATTTTGAAAACAGGGATTGTTATGTCAAAGTGTTTCCTGCAAGAACACCCTTTGCCGAGCTGAAAGATTTCCAGCCAAACGGCTATTTCATCTCTAACGGGCCCGGCGACCCGGCAGCCATGGATTATGCGGTGGAAACGGTGAAACAGATATTGGAAGAAGATAAGCCGCTGTTCGGAATTTGTCTCGGAAATCAGTTACTGGCACGTGCGGTGGGGATTCCGACCTACAAATTACACCACGGCCATCGCGGCGGTAACCATCCCGTCATCAATTTGAAAACGGGCAAATGTGAAATCACGACACAGAACCATGGCTTTGCGGTGGATATGGAAGCCTTAAAAAATTCCGATAAAGCCAGATTAACTCACATTAATCTCAATGATAATTCTGTAGAGGGGCTGGAAATAGTTGGCAAAAAGGCGTTTTCGGTACAATATCATCCGGAAGCCGCACCCGGCCCGCACGACAGCCGATACCTCTTCGATGATTTTATGAAGATGATGGAGTAGTATCAATATCAAATAAAAAGGGTGCTTAATTCGCCGCTACTGCTTCCGCTTTCTTCCTCTTTTGCTGTTCATGCATTTCTCTCAGCAGACCACGGGCAATCAGCAGTTTCATGATTTCGTTGGTACCTGCATAGATACGCGCCACACGATTGTCAGCATAAGCCCTCGCAATAAAGTATTCCCACATATATCCATAACCGCCGTGCAACTGCATGCATTCGTCCACAATGTTTTGGTGGGCATCCGTGCAGGAGAATTTAGCCATCGAGGCCGTTTCTGCAGTCAGTTCACCTTTTACATACAGTTCCACACACCGGTCTACGAAGGTCTGATGAATCTGCAGTTTAGTAGCCAATTCTGCAAGCTTGAATTGTGTATTCTGGAAACCCGCAATCGGCTGTTTAAAGGCCGTTCGGGAAGTGGTGTACTCTATAGTGTGCTCTAAGGCGCCTTCGGCGCCGCCCACAGCCATTAATGCCACAGACAAGCGTTCTCTGCCAAGTTTTTGCATCATGTAAATAAAGCCTTTTCCGATTTCACCCAGCAAATTTTCTTTAGGTATCTCAACATTATCGAAAAATAACTCGCAGGTATCCTGTGCTTTCATACCCACTTTTTTGAATGGTTTCCCTTTTGAATACCCCGTCCGTGAAGACTCTACAATGAATAAAGAAATACCTTTGTCATTGCCGTCCACAATAGTGCGGGCGGCAATTATCGCCATATCGCTCATGTAGCCATTGGTGATAAATGTTTTTTGTCCGTTCAAAAGGTAGTGGTCGCCCATATCCAGAGCGTTTGATTTCAACGCCTGCAAATCACTGCCGCAGCCGGGTTCTGTCATGCCTATCGCCGTAATCACTTCGCCGCTTACCATTTTAGGCAGCCATTCGTGTTTTTGTGCTTCTGAGCCGTAATCAACAACATAGGGAGCGACGATATCAGAGTGCAGGAAGAAACCCGGGCCGGTGAATCCACCCTTTGAAATTTCCTCGGTAATCAGTGCGCAAAATGAAAAATCCAGGCCGGCGCCACCGTATTCTTCCGGCACATCCAAGCACAGCAAGCCCGCTTCGCCGGCTTTCAGCCAAACGTCACGGCTGACCTGTCCATCCTCTTCCCATTGTGCATGGTAAGGAGCTATTTCTTTTTCGATGAACTGCTGACACATCTTTTGCAACATCAGATGCTCTTCCGTTGAATAGATATCCCGTTTTAATTTTATGGCAGAAAACATGGTAAAATTGTTTTAGTTTGCGTAAAAATACAAACAAAAAAACAGATTTTATGTTCGTCTCATGTCAAGAAAAGGGTAAAAATGTCATTCTCCCGAAAGCGTGAATCTTGAGAGTTTTCTTAGCAGAGTCTCTTGAAAAGGACTCTGCGTTATTGAATTTTACGCAGAGTCCACTACGTGAGACTCTGCTGGGAAATGAAAAGGTCTTAATTTTTTATTGTCAGTTGTTACATATTTTAACAGTTCGTCAGTCGTACCATTGTCACTTGGCCTTATGTATCCAAAATAAAATTCAAAAGCCTTTTGCCTCGGTTCGTGTCTTCACAACCAATATTATTATCTTTTTCGATTGGTGAGGACACGAACTGAGGCAATGGTAGATTTGAAGTATCCGTTCATTCAATACCTGTATTTCACTTCGTTTTGGTTCAGGCTGCCTGATGATATATTCTTTGATTTGTTTCTGTATGCTCATGTTTGTACTGTCAGGTTTGTATTTTTAAAAGTAATATTTTATATCTTAACCGAAGTCAATGAAAGTGGAAAATGCCTCCACTAATTTTGTAGTGTAAATAAATCAAAAAATAAAACAATGAAAGCAGCAGTCTATAATCAATATGGTTCACCCGAAGTTTTACAAATAGAAGAAGTAGCAAAGCCGACACCACAAGACAATGAAATTTTAATTCGAATTAAAGCGACGGCAGTTAATTCCGGTGATGTGCGTTTGCGAAAAGCGGATCCGTTTGCAGTCAGATTTTTCTTTGGTTTGCTAAAGCCTAAGAAGAATATATTGGGAACTGTTTTTTCAGGGGAAATTGAAAGCGCAGGTAAGGATGTAAAACTTTTCAAAGCCGGCGATCAGGTTTTCGGGCATACCGATATGAATTTCGGTGCGTATGCAGAATATATATGCGTTCCTGAAGATGGATCTTTGGCATTGAAACCCGAAAATATTCCACACAATCATGCTGCATCCATTCCTTTCGGAGCAGTTACTGCCTTGCATTTTATAAAGAAAACAGCAATACAGCCCAATCAAAAAGTACTTATAGTGGGTGCCTCAGGAGCGGTAGGGAGTGCTGCTGTTCAATTAGCGAAATCGTATGGGGCAATTGTAACGGGTGTCTGCAGTACAGCAAATATTGATTTGGTAAAATCTATTGGTGCGGATAAAGTGATGGATTATACAAAGGAAGATTTTACTCAAGATGGAGAAGTCTATGATTTGATTTTTGATACGGTAAATACGATATCCGTTTCCCGAAGTTTAAAGTCACTCGCTAAAAACGGTATACTAATTTTAAGTGCGGCAGGAATGTCAGAAATGATGCAGGGTTCCTGGATTTCTATGACAAGCGGCAGAAAAGTATTGACAGGTGTAATAAGCCATCAGGCAAGTGATATTATTTTTCTGAAAAAACTGGTAGCGGCTGGTAAATTCAAGGCAGTTATTGACAGAACATTCCCATTAAATCAAATTGCAACTGCGCATGCTTATGTAGAGAAAGGACATAAGAAAGGGAATGTGGTGGTGGAAGTATAATTTACTTGCTAAGTAGCCTTTTCCTTATTCTGCTTAACGATTCAGGTTTTACACCCACATAGCTAGCGATTTGATATTGTGGTATTTTTTGGAACAAGTCTGGCCTTGATGCTAATAATTTTAAATAACGTTGTTCAGGAGTGTCGGTAGTGTATGACGACATAATTTCCTGCTGTTCAGCAAATACTTTTTCCATCACTTTTCTCGAAACAGTTTCCAGTTTTGGAAATCGCTTATAAAGATTTTCTTCCTTTTCTCTGTTCCCGACCACCAATGAACAATCCATACAGCAATCCAGGAAATGATTGGAAGGTTTGTTCTGACTAAAGCTATTCATGGAAATTACCCACTGTTCTTCCGTGAAAAAATTATTCGTTTTTTCATCACCATCCACTAAATAATATTGCCTGACACAACCTTCTAAAACAAAATAAACTTCAGTGGAAACTTGTCCTTCCTTTAGAAGGACAGTACCCTTTTTATAATGCTTGATCGTCATTGTTTCCACAATAGCACTGATTTCTTCTTCAGAAAGAGGCATTATTCTTTGAAAATAGTTTAGGAGTTTGTCTTCCAATGTATTGTCTGTTTGGTTTTGCCAGGTTATCTGCTATGATGACTCTTAACTTATAAATATACGCATGTTTCTAAAATTGATTGACTCTCACACCTTTTCTTTTTTTTATATAAATTCACATATGGACTTTAAACAACGCTTTTCAGACCGTGTAGAGAACTACATCAAATACCGCCCGGGCTATCCCGAAGAAATCATAGCCACCCTGCAACTCGAAATCGGCCTGGTGCCCGGTGATGTGGTGGCAGATATCGGCAGCGGCACCGGGCTGTCGGCAAAACTGTTTCTGGAACACGGCAATACGGTTTACGGCGTTGAGCCGAATGAGCCGATGCGCAAGGCAGCTGAAGGGCTTCTGGCGGAGTATGACCATTTTGTCAGCGTACACGGCAGTTCTGAGTCGACGAACCTGAAAGCACATTCCGTCGATTTGATAGTGTGTGCGCAGGCTTTTCACTGGTTCGACAGGGAGAAGACCAAGCTGGAATTCAGACGTATCGCCGCTGCCGGCGCACACTTGTGTTTAATCTGGAATGACCGCAAAGAAACCGAACCGTTTCAGCAGGATTATGAGAAACTGATTCAGGATTTTGCAATAGATTATAATGAAATCTCACACCGCAACATTACGCCTGATATCATCAGCGATTTTTATGCGCCGAATAAGTTTAAGAAATTTGTGCTCCATTACGAGCAGCATTTCAATCTGGAAGGCCTGATTGGCCGTATTATTTCGTCCTCGTACATGCCGAATGAAGACCATCCGAATTTTCCACAGTTAAAAAATGCTATCGTTCATCTTTTTAATGCTTACGAACAAAACGGAATTGTTACATTTGCATATGACACGATGCTCTATATCGGTAAAATAAAATAAATGGTGCACACGGAGAAAATAGTAAGACTACTTCAAACAAACAAGCAGTCATTGTTTGGTCAATACCCGTTAACAGAGTTAGGTTTATTTGGCTCGGTCGTAAGAGATGATTTTACGGAAAAAAGCGACATAGATATTATTATTGATTATAACAAACCAATGGGAATTGAATTCATTGACTTGGCAAATGCTTTAGAAAAGATTGTACACAGGAAAGTGGATCTGGTTTCTAAAAAAGGCCTTAAACAGAATTATTATAAGCAGATTGAAAAGGAAATAATTTATGTCTAAGCGCAACGACGATTTATTGATTGAAGACATAATCTCAAGTTGTAGTAAGATTTTGAAATACACCAATGATATTTCAGAAGAAGCATTTAAGAATGATGACAAGACGATTGATGCCGTAATCAGAAATTTTGAAATAATCGGTGAAGCATCCAATAAATTATCAGAAGATTTAAAGGAGAAAAATCCGCAAATTGACTGGTTTAAAATGACTGGGTTGAGAAACAGGTTGATTCACGATTATATGGGAATTGATTTGAACATCATTTGGTCAGTTATTCAAAATTATTTACCACCTTTAAAAACAGCATTAGAAAAAATAAAATGGTAGTGAGTTTTTTGCTTACTACTTATTACTTACTACTTAATATCTAATAAAATGAGTCACATTATTTCCGTTCATGCCCGTCAAATCCTGGATTCCCGAGGCAATCCGACTGTAGAAGCAGATGTCATCACTGAAAGCGGTATTGTCGGCCGTGCAGCTGTTCCCTCCGGTGCTTCCACCGGTACACATGAAGCAGTAGAATTGCGCGATGGGGGCAAAGCCTATATGGGAAAGGGTGTACTGAAAGCGGTATCCAATGTGAATACCTATATCGCAGAAGCGCTCGTGGGAGAGCATGTGCTGAACCAGCGTGAGATAGATTCCATCCTGATAGAACTGGACGGAACCGAAAATAAAAAGAAACTGGGTGCGAATGCGATTTTAGCGGTTTCCATGGCGGCTGCAAAAGCAGGTGCACAGGTGTCAGGTTTATCGTTGTACCGTTACATTGGCGGCACAAATGCACGCACCTTACCAATTCCGTTGATGAATATCCTTAACGGCGGCGCGCATGCCGATAATAAAATTGACTTTCAGGAATTTATGGTAGTGCCGGTTGGCGCTTCCACGTTTTCAGACGGATTAAGAATGGGCGTAGAAATTTTTCATAACCTGAAAAAAGTACTGAAAGCTAAAGGTTACTCCACCAATGTGGGGGATGAAGGCGGATTTGCACCCGAAATAAAATCGAATGAAGAAGCCATAGAAACGGTATTGAAAGCCATTGAGAGTGCGGGATATAGACCCGGAGATCAGGTAAAGATTGCGATGGACGCGGCGGCTTCAGAATTTTACGATGCCAAGAAGAAAAAATACATCTTTAAGAAATCGGATAACAAAATGTTGTCATCCGAAGAGATGGTAGATTACTGGGCGAAATGGGTAAAAAAATATCCGATTGTTTCCATTGAAGACGGCCTGGCGGAAGACGACTGGAAAGGCTGGAAATTAATGACGGAAGCATTGGGAACCAAATGCCAGTTGGTGGGCGATGATTTGTTTGTAACGAATGTAAAACGCCTGCAGGAAGGTATTGATAAAAATATAGCTAATTCTATTCTGGTGAAAGTCAATCAGATTGGTTCGCTGACAGAAACCATAGAGGCGGTAGATTTGGCACACCGAAACAGATACACCTCCGTGATGAGCCATCGCAGCGGCGAAACGGAAGACAGTACCATCGCAGATTTGGCGGTTGCGCTGAATTGCGGACAAATCAAAACAGGTTCCGCATCCCGCAGTGACCGTATGGCGAAATATAACCAGTTGTTGCGCATTGAGGAAGAACTTGGAAGTGAAGCGCTATACCCGGGTAAGGGATACCGGTTCTTTTAACAAGCCTATTAGAAATTTTAAAGTAGTCCCGATAGTATATTGGGGCTTCTTTAATACACAAGCGTTCAAAAAATCTAATTACTAATTACTAAATACTAGCTACTTTTACTTTATGGCCGTCCTCGACCCGAAACTGAAAGAAAAGATTCCGCCGCTGTTCAGGAATAAGTTCTTTTTATTGTTTTTCGGGTATTTTATATATCTGTTGTTTTTTAATCAGAATACACTTGTTTCTCAGGCTAAGCTCGCTTTGGAATTGCATAAGCTAAGCAAAGAGGAAGCCTATTACACCAAAGAAATTCAGAAGGTGAAGTTGCAGCAAAAAGAGCTCTTTTCCGGTGTTGACCAGATGGAAAAATTTGCCCGTGAAAACTACTGGATGAAACGTGACAGTGAAGATTTGTATATTTTCGTGGAAGCAGAGAAATAAGAAAATCAGCTAATTTCCTAATTAGCTGATTTTACAACTTTTCTCCATAACTTTAATCGTTAAATAAAAACATGAAATCACTGATTGTTTATTCTATTCCCGCCTTTTTTATTCTGATAGCCATCGAAATCATTATCGACAAAATCAAGAAGACGCATCTGTACCGCCTGAATGATGCAATCAGCAATATCAATACCGGTATTGTTCAACAGGTAACCGGCGTATTGCTGAAAATATTGAATATTGGGGTTTACATCTGGATTTATGACAATTACCGTATTGCCACCATTCCGCAAACCTGGTACACGTGGATATTGCTGTTGCTCGGTGTGGACTTCTTCTATTACTGGTTTCACCGTCTATCGCATGAAATCAGCGTACTGTGGGGTACGCATGTGGTGCATCATCAAAGTGAGGAATACAATTTGTCTGTGGCTTTACGGCAGTCTGCCACTCAGGTATTCGGCTCCTTCTGGTTTTACCTTCCGCTGGCATTTATCGGGTTTGATCCGCTTTCCTTTCTGGTCGTCGCACAGATTCAAACATTATATCAATTCTGGATACATACCCGTCTGATCGGGAAATTGCCTGCATGGTTTGAGTTTGTTATGAATACACCTTCCCATCATCGTGTTCATCATGGCGTGAATCCGAAATATATCGATAAGAATCATGGCGGTACGTTTATTATCTACGACCGGATTTTCGGAACATTTCAGGAAGAAGAGGAAGAGGTGCATTATGGCATTACTTCGCAACTGAAGAGCTGGAATGTTGCCGTTGCCAATTTTGATTATTACGGCTGGATAACCAAACAGCTGGTACATGTAAAAAATGCGAAAGACTTCTTTCTGGTATTGTTTAAGGCACCTGGCTGGCGCCCGGCTTATCTGGGCGGCCCGATTGTTCCGAAGGAAATAGACACCACCCGGCAATTGTATGATGCGGATACCAATCCAAAAATGCAGGTGTACCTTTTTGTACAGTTTTTATTGATGCTTGCTTTTGTATCTTACTTTTTGTTCGGCATTGAGAAATTCAACCTTACACAGGAACTGGCCGGAATCGGGTTTATCGTTTTATCAACCATTACCATCGGGTCGTTGTTTGAACGTAAAAAGTGGGCTGCTGTAATGGAAGTAGTCCGCTTGCTCTTAGCCTTCCCTGTTTTGTATTATTTGTTGAGTTAAGTCAACTCTTTTCCTGTTTTTCCGCTTTTCTGGATTTTATAAAATATGTATCTTCGTACTTGCAACTAAGTTGAAAGAATGCCGAAACAACTTTTAGTACTTGTATTGCTTCTTATTTTTTTTACTTCCTGCCAAAATTCTCAAAATGGTGGGGATACTGATATTATTGTCAAGACGGAAGCAAGAGATACAACTACAGCCACCGCCTGTGAAAATCCTGCTGCTATCTCATTTCTGGATATTGATGTCGGGGAATTGTGCGTGAGGGAAAAGGAAGTAGGCAGGAGAAACAGTATACAAAAAATCTTTAAATCGCTGCATTTAAACCAATATCAGTATAATCAGTTTGTGAAGGAAACTAAAGAGTATTTTGATGTATTGAATTGTAAACCTTCACAAAAATATTTCACCATCTCAAAAGAAACGGATACGTCTTCGGTTTTACAGTATCTGGTCTTTAAGGCATCGGATTATGAATATGTTATTGCCAACTGTACAGATACAAGTTTGGTACCGTATGTAAACGAACCGGAAACGAAAAAGAAGCGATGGAAGCTGAAGAAACAGAAAACAATTCTCTATCAGCCATTGCAGATATCTTTTTACGAAAAGAATATTGATACAACTAAAATCTATTTCGCGGCGGTCATACAAAAATCGTTGCACAAGACATTGAAAGAAAACAAGCTTGATCCTTCGTTGGTAGAGAAATTAAATGTGGCGTTAAATGGAAAGTATAATGTGAATAAAATAAGGAAAGGAGACACCTTACAGTTTATTTACGACCAGCTCAGCATCAACGGTCAATTCCTGAATTATGGGCATGTACAGGCCATCTGCATTAAGACTAAGAAGAATTGCCTGTACGCGGTGGACTATTTCCTGAAAGATGACAGCAGTTATCAGTACGTAGATAATGCCGGAAAATACCTGAAAACATCTTTTCTGAAATCTCCGCTGAAAAAAGGAGGAAGCATTGTGTCTCGTTTTAGCCTGCGTCGTTTTCATCCGATATTACAGATAGAAAAGGCACACCTGGGTACTGATTTTGCCGCACCGCAAGGCACCCCGATTATTGCTACCGCAAGTGGCGTCATTGAAGCGGCACAGTTTACCCAAAACAATGGCAACTATGTCAAGATAAGGCACGACAGGAAGTATGAAACACAGTATTTGCACATGTCCCGCTTTGCCCGTGGCATCAGAAGAGGCGTACGCGTTCAGCAGGGACAAGTGATAGGATATGTTGGCAGCACAGGATTGGCCACCGGCCCGCATGTTTGCTACCGTTTTTGGAAACATGGTACTCAGGTAGACCCCTTGAGGGAAAAGCTGAATGTAGTAAGACAGGTACCCAAAAAAGAACTGAATGATTACCTGGCCTACTTTATGGCAGTCAAACAGGCCTTAGAAACCATTTCTATCCGTTAGATATTTTTTACCACCTTATTCTTTATCGGCTTTAACGTTTGCAGATAAGCAAAGATGGCTTTTAAATCCAGGCTGTCCATACCGGCATACATGCTCCAGGGCATCATGGACTGGAAGTCGGACGGTGATTTGATATCAGCCAGTTTGGATTTATCTTCAAAGGATTTGAATTTGGACACAAAAGCATCTTCTGTCCAGTACCCGATACCGGTTTCCTTATCCGGTGTGATATTGGCAGATACGATAGTTTTTCCGGGTACCACAAACTCACGCCCGCCGGCAAAATCCATACCTTCCACTTTTTTGCCTTTGATGGCATTGGTATGGCATTCAGAACAGCCGGCAGCATTTACGATATAAGCGCCATAAGTGGCGTTGACGGCTTTTTCAGGCCTTTTGGTAAAGGAGGCTTTCTGTGGAATAGTATTGAGAATAATGCTCATCGGAAACTCCGGTTCAGAAGGCGGCACATTATTCTTTATCGGTTTCAACGTCCGGATATACGCGATGATGGCGATAATGTCTTCTTTGTCCATGTGTCCGTAATATGGATACGGCATAACCGGAAAGAAGGCTTTGTTGTCGCGGTTGACACCGCACGAAACGGCTCTCAGTAGCTCGCCGTCTGTCCATTTTCCCACACCTTCAGGAGTGATGTTTTTGGCATAAAAACTTCCGGGAAACCCGAATTCTTTCGTAAAGGCATCGCCGCCCATACCTTCTGTCCCGGCTATAGGCGGGCCTGAAAATTTAGTCCAGTCCCGTTTGGAATGACAGTCAATACACACTGTGACATGGTTCGCTAAGTACGCACCCCGGGCAATCATTTCAGGGGTTGCAACAATCTTAAGTTCTTCCGGCTTGCCCACATTGGGCAAAGCCAGCTTAAGATAGCCCAATGCAATTGCAATGATAAGTACTAATGCAATTACAATCCGTTTAATCCATTTTACCATAGTTTATTGTTTTTCTATTTGTAATTTATAATTTGTTTAGATAAAATCCAAATTATTACAATCATCGTTTGACAAAAAATGAACCTAAATAAGGGTATATTGTTATCTGTAAATGGAGATTTTTAATTATCTGAAAGTACTGGGAGTTATATTCCTGTTTATGTATGGTGTCTTTTTATTAGCCAAACTGAAAGAGAATAATTCGATTGTAGATATATTCTGGGGTGTCGGCTTTGTGGTGATTGTTGTCTATCTTCAAATGACTTCCAATGCATATATCGAAACCCAAAAGATTCTTCTGGTAAAACATCTTGTTGATTTTTTGGTAATTATCTGGGGCCTGCGATTATTCTCTCATATTTTAGTTCGTAATATCGGTCAGCCGGAGGATTGGCGTTATGTTAATTTCAGGAAATTATGGACGAAACACCATATTCCACATTGGCTCGGCGCTTTATTGCAAGTATTCACTTTGCAGGGAATTTTCATGTTTATTATCGCATTGCCGATTATACATGTCAATACGTCTTACTTAAGTGTAAGCTATCTCACTTTCATTGGATTAATCATATGGCTGGTGGGTTTCTTTTTTGAAGCGGTAGGTGATTATCAGTTAGCAGCATTTAAAAAGAAGCCGGAAAACAAAGGCAAAGCAATGCGCTACGGATTATGGAAGTATACTCGCCATCCCAATTATTTCGGTGAAATGATAATGTGGTGGGGTATTTGGGTGATGTCTGTTAATTTTTTTACACCTGTTCAGACGATAACAGGCTTGTTAAGTCCGGTTACTATAACCTGGCTGCTGACAAAAGTCTCCGGCGTGCCTATGCTGGAAAGTAAATATATAGATAACCCGGAATATCAGGCGTATATTAAACATACCCCCGCTTTCTTTCCTAAATTTTGGTAAGAAGAAACCAGTTATTAATTTTCTGATATTTATCATGATTATTTATCATGTTATCTTAAAGCATATCCCGACTATTCTTTTTATTTTTAAAAAAAATATACTGCACGTTGGTAGTCGTGTTTGTGGTTTTAGAAATAAGAAATTAAAATGGACATAGATATACAAACGGCTTATAAAGCACCTGATACAAAGTATTTTCAGACTAAAGAAGAATTTGATGAAGCCGTTGCATGTGATTTTTTATATCATGCCAACCGGTCGTTAAAGAGAGGCTATAAATTTTTGGTCGGCTTATCACATGGTCAATCGCCTGCCGGTGCTTACCGCTATATTATTGACCATTACGGAGAACTCACCAGTGCGCACAATGTCTTTTTTTCATTTGTTAATTCTCCGCTGAAAAGCCAAGAAGGCCTTGAAGGAGTAATGGACGCCGGTGCTTTCTTGAGGACATTGATGAAGAAAGGATTGATTACCCCTGCGCAGGTGATAGGCAGTGACATTCACACAGATACACTGGAGGAATATGCCGCAGAGTTCAATGAACAGCTGGGTCAGTTTCTGCAACAAAATAACAAAAAAGGGTTTGATTATGCTTTTCTGGCTTCCAATCCGAGAGGAAGGGTGGCAGGGATAGAACGCAATTCAAAAACGTTCGGATCAAAGGAGATAGCGGAAATAGTGACCATCAATAAAGAACTGGAGTTGACTACAACGCCTTATTTTTTAATGCAATCCAGGCATATTGCCTTTCTGGCAACCAAGGCAGATAAGCGCCGGCCATTAGCCTGGCTGTATTCCACCTCCGGAAAGCCGGACGAAAGCCCGAGTTTTATCCGGTATATGGAAAATGTGAAGAACAGGGTAACTGTATTCATTGACGATAAAGCATTGACATGGCCGCAAATTGAAATAAACAGGGAAACACCTTACGGCGTTAGTACAATACGGTTAGATGTTACCTATCCGTACAAGGAAAATGCTAAGGAAAAATTACCGGTCATTATACTGATACATGGATTTCTGGGGCTCAACTCTTTTGACGGATTGCTCACCACCATACCCACAACTAAATACATCGCGGCAGCCATGCACTATGGAACAATTCCGTCGGATTTGCCGGTAGATGATTACTCCAAACATGTCATGAAGAACATAGATGCCGTGGTAGATTATTTTGGATCAAAAGGGCATCCTGTTTATATTTTTGACCATTCCATGGGCAATATCTATTTTCTCATGATGGACAGGGAATTTGAACAGCTCAATGGTATTAAAAAATATTTGAGAGGCCGGATTGGCGCCAATCCGTTTTTCGGCGAAGAAGCCAAGCATGCCCTGTTGGGTTTTTTAGACAATGTCATTATCCCATCCATGAATTTCTCTGATGCAGTTATTCAAAAACCATTTCTGCTGGCGTTCCGAAGGATTATCCCACTGGACAGCAAATCCGGAGTGCGCAAGCGGGGGATAAATCTTTCAGAAATGCTGATTAGCCGGGAAGCTACTGAAAAAAGCAATATCTGGAATGCGGTGAAATCAAGAATCATCTATTTAATGACCAATATGGACTCGCTGCCCCACCTGAACAGGATTCCGATAGAACGGGCATTGAATAAAACACCGTCCAAAGTGTTTGCCATACAGACACATTCCGCTTTGCAGGAATCCATTGCTTTTGACAAACAGAGAGGACTGGTGAACATGCCTAAATACAATATACCTGTTCTAATCTTAAAGAGCGAACGGGATAGTGTGGCAAAATTTGTTCCCCGTTTGTACGAAGGAATAAATATAGAAGTGCTGGATATCACTAATTACAAAGAGAATGACCTGTTCAGAGAGCATTTATACCACATGGTAAATCCCCGTTACACAGCTAAAATTATTGATGAATTTATTGAAAAGGCGGAATTGCTGAGAACACTTCACCCGTCTTCTTAATTACTTAATATAGTCGAAAGAGGCAAAAATCCATTTTACATGTGTAATTTTGCATCTCAATGAAATTTACTGAACAACAGATACTACAAGCGCTTTCCCAGGTTGAAGATCCTGATTTTAAAAAAGATTTGGTATCACTGGGGATGATAAAAAATTTATCGTTTAACGAGGAGGTTATAAAATTTACCATCGAACTCACCACACCGGCTTGTCCGCTGAAGGAACAACTGGAGAATGATTGCCGGAATGCTATCGCCCAACTTGTATCCAATGACATAAAGGTGGAGATTGATTTCACCTCGAGGGTAACTACGCTTCGGAACGTGAAATCAGATATTTTACCAAATGTAAAAAATATCATTACAGTAGCTTCCGGAAAGGGTGGTGTCGGGAAATCTACCGTATCAGTGAACTTAGCGCTTGCATTGCTTCGTTCCGGTGCAAAAGTTGGATTGATAGATGCAGATATCTATGGTCCGTCCGTACCAACCATGCTTGGATTGCAAAGCTCGCGTCCCGGTATCCGGCAGGTGGACGATAAAAATAAAATTGTTCCGGTAGATTATCTTGGTATGCAGGTCATGTCTATCGGCTTTCTGATACAGGACAAACAACCCGTAGCCTGGCGCGGCCCGATGGCAACGTCTGCCTTGCGCCAGATTATTACAGATGCTTTATGGGATGACCTGGATTATTTGGTGCTGGACCTGCCGCCGGGTACAGGCGACATCCATCTTACCCTGGCGCAGTTGGTGCCTGTAACCGGAGCCATTGTAGTGACAACACCGCAGGAGGTAGCGCTGATAGATGCCCGAAAGGCAATTGCTTTTTATCAGCTGGAATCCGTCAATGTGCCGGTATTGGGTGTGGTGGAGAATATGGCTTATTTCTCACCGCCAGAATTGCCCGATAAGAAATATTACATTTTCGGTAAAGGCGGCGGCAGATTGCTGGCGCAACAATTTGAGGTTCCGTTCTTAGGCGAATTGCCTATTGAACAGGACATCAGGGAAGGGGGGGATTTTGGTAAGCCTATCGCCTTGCAAACCGCAACGGCTGCAGCAGCTGCGTTTGACCAGTTGGCACAAAGTGTAGCGCAACAAATTGCCATTATTAACGCAAGTGTCTCCGTAAATTAGTACTTTTATGATAACTATGACAATAGACAGTAAGATAGAATTGATGGAAAAAGTGCAGGGTGCGCTGAACAACATCCGCCCGTTTCTGAATTCAGATGGCGGGGACATCGAACTGATAGATATCACCGAAGATATGGTAGCTCAGGTAAGGCTTTTAGGAAATTGTGAGGGTTGCAAAATGAGTGTATCCACCATGAAAGCCGGTGTAGAAAGTACTGTTAAGAATTTCGTTCCGGAAATAAAATCGGTAGAGGCCATATAACTCATTGCAAGCAGCGCGAAGTAATCGATATGACCAGAAAACACCTTATTCAGCAGATAAAAAAAAAGAAATCGTATTTGTGTGTCGGTCTCGATACTGATATCGCGAAGATTCCCCCACATCTGCTGAAATATAAAAATCCGATCCTGGAATTTAATAAGCAGATTATCGAAGCTACGAAGGATATATGTGTTGCCTATAAACCCAATCTGGCTTTTTATGAAATGTATGGCGCTAAAGGCTGGGAGACGCTGGATAAAACAATGCAGCTGATACCTGATTCAAATTTCAAGATTGCGGATGCAAAGCGCGGAGATATCGGTAATACGTCCAATAGGTATGCTAAGGCGTTCCTTGAGCATATGAACTTCGATGCGATTACCATTGCGCCGTATATGGGCGAAGATTCCATTATGCCGTTTCTGGAAATTAAAAATAAATGGGTGATTGTATTAGGGCTGACATCCAATAAAGGCTCACGGGATTTTCAATTCCTGAAATCCAACAAGAAACCGCTTTATCAGCATGTGATCGAGAAATGTATGCTATATGGCACCCCTGAAAATATGATGTTTGTAATCGGCGCTACACACGAGGAAATCTTTAAGGAAATACGGCAGTTCTGCCCGGATCATTTTTTTCTGGTGCCCGGTGTGGGTGCACAGGGCGGCGATTTGCAGAAACTATCACAGTTTGGCCTGAATAAAGATGTCGGCTTGCTGGTGAATGCCACACGCAGTGTTATCTATGCCGGCAACGGAAAAGATTTTGCTGAAAAGGCACGCGCAGAAGCATTGCGCATGAATCAGATAATGAAGACATTTCTGTAAGGATGAATGCTTCGGACTCCATACTATCCCGGGACGAACAACAACGTTATGCACGGCATATCGCTATTCCGGCAGTTGGACGGCAGGGTCAGGAGAAATTAAAAAAAGCAAGAGTTCTGGTCATTGGCTGCGGAGGTCTGGGTTGTCCTTTGTTGCAATATCTAACGGCTGCCGGTGTTGGTACCATTGGTATTGTTGACGATGATACGGTAGCCCTGTCCAATCTGCAACGACAGATTTTATTTGCAGACGAGGATATCGGAAAGCATAAAGTGGAGGTGGCGAAACGCAAGCTGGCGCAGCTCAATCCGCAGGTAAAGATAGAGATATTTGCGGAGCGGCTGACTTCAGAGAATGCGTTAAGGCTGTTCGCGGATTATGATATTGTTTGTGACGGAACCGATAATTTTCCCACCCGGTATCTGGTCAATGACGCCTGTGTGCTGGCCAATAAAATCAACGTGTTTGCGGCGGTAAACCGTTTTGACGGACAGGTGGCCGTGTTTAATTTTCATTCAAAGATTAATTACAGGGATTTGTTTCCACACCCGCCTCATCCCGATGAAGTTCAAAACTGCGCGGAAGCCGGTGTGCTGGGTACTATGTGCGGCATCGTAGCATCTGTCCAGGCAAATGAAGTCATCAAGATTTGTATTGGGATTGGGGAAGTGCTGGATGGGAAGTTGTTGCGGCTCGATGGATTATCTTTAGTTCAGTCTGTCTTTACAATTCCTAAAAACCCGGCTATTATCATTGATACATTAATTGACTATGAGCTCTTTTGCATGCCATCGCCTTCGGCGGTTAAAGAAATTACATCCGATGAACTTAGAGAGATACTGAGAGATAATCAGGATGTTCAGTTAATAGATGTCCGGGAGCCAAGTGAGCATGATCTGGAGGATATCGGAGGGGAATTGATACCCATGCATACCGTTTTGTCCAATCAGCATAAAATCTCCAGAGAGAAAAAAGTGGTGGTTTATTGTAAATCCGGTACGCGAAGTGAGAAGGCAATCCGAAATCTGGAAAATGAGGCGGGATTTTCGAATCTGTATAATTTAAAGGGAGGAATAGACCAATTTCTGAAAAATAATTAGCGGACAGATGCGTTAATAGGTTATCTTTGCCTCTGAATTTTTAAATGCTTATGAAACGAATACTATTTGCAGGATTAATAATTACTTGTATTACCTTCCTGTTTTCCTGCAGTAAAGCGGATGATCCGGGAATAGATAATGCGGATGTTTATTCCGTAACGATTGATTCCAGTTTGAAGAGTTTTTATCCCAAACCAACACCTTCTTCTTCGGAAGAACAGATATTTAAATGGAATTTCAACCAGTTTCCACTGAGTATAACTTGCGCCATGGTTTTTAAAATATATTGGTATGGCGATGCTTCCATACATGGTATATATATACATTTCGATGAGTTAGACGGTGATGTGCTGATGGATGCCGACGGATTTGTTAAGGCGTTTGATTCGGGCGTTACCATCGATTCAACAACTGCAGGAACCTGGAGCGGGCCAAATGATGCGGTTGTTGCATATGATTATATCAATCATCCATCTGCTGATTCTGGAAATCTTGCCGGTAAGGGAGACAAGTATATCGTTTTCAGCGCACACACCGGAGATGTTGCTACCGCTCATCTGAAACATTATGGCTGGATGCGTGTACAGGTTTCTGCAAGTGGCCGCGAGGTAAAAGTCTTGTCTGTAGGTTTTCAGAAAAAAGCAAATACCTCCCTGTACACGGGTGAATTGTAGGACTCAGTTTGTAGCTATATTTAATAGATAAATTCTTTTCGAATGGCACTCCCAAACTTGTACGATGCAGCAGTGGCGCAAAGTCTTATCAGCAGAATCAACCAGCTCACTCCGGAAACTACTCCAAAATGGGGAAAGATGAATGTGTCGCAAATGCTGGCGCATTGTTGTGTGACGTATGAATATATCTTTGATGAACGAAAAGACAAGCCAAATTTTTTATTGAAGCTGATGCTGAAGACAATTGTAAAAGGTAAGGTTGTGAGCGAAACCCCCTACACACAAAATGGACCTACCGGCCCGGCATTCATCATGGCCGACAACAAAGATTTTGAAAAGGAAAAGTCCCGCCTAATTGCTTACATCCAAAAAGTGACGGAAGAAGGAGTGTCTTTTTTTGAAGGCAAGGAATCGGTGTCATTTGGCGTACTCACCACTGCCGAGTGGAATAACATGATGTACAAACACCTGGATCATCACCTTAGGCAGTTTGGTGTCTAAAATAAAAAAATCCGGGAAGTAAGTCCCGGAAATGGTTTATTGCCTGAATAAAGTTAGTTTCTTTTAGCCGAAAAATTAATTTTCTCACCAAATGGGAATTCCAGCGTTAATATTGATACTACATTTGCGATAAAAGTGTAATTGATATCTGCTTCCTGATTCAGGCTGTTTTTCAGATGAATAACTCCCGGGCTTTTTACAAACCATTCAAACGTTTCAATTCTATCATTTGTAATAACACCTCTGTTGCTGGTGAATTTTCTTTCGACACCCGTTCCGTTCGCTTTAAATGTAAATTCATGCTTATTCTGAATTTCATTCGAACTAAGGCTTGTAGCTAATTTTTCCCAGCTGCCCACTAAATTTGTATCGATTACTTTTTGAGGTACTATTTCCTCTTTGTCCGCTTTATTGCAGGATGTCGTTCCTGTTAACGTAAAACATACCGCTAATATTGCCAGTACATTTTTTGCTAATTTCATTGTTTTCATTCTGTTTGTTTTTTAGTTGTTTTGAATAATTTGATGATGTAAAGTTCTGCAACTGCAGCAGCAAAGAGATAATGGTAAACGTCCGAAAGGATAATTCAGGGTTTTCCCCAGTTTCGGCACCATGCCGGAATGAAATGTTTTTTCTTTGCAATATGCTTAAAGTAGAGAGGAAAAAGGAATGTTTTAACTCGCCTGCTGTGTGAAACACTGCGGGTGCTATACTATATATGTTCTTAAACAAAATTCCCAACAGTGACGCTTTCATTCGATATTTGCAGGAAATTCAACACTTTTTTAGGCCTTCTTACTATTTAATCAGGGAATAATTACCTATTTTTAGGTATTGATATATCAATTTACACCGAAATGGCATAAATATAGCCAACTCAATCAGTTGGCTATATGGTATTGTTATTTTTCTTCTTTTTGGGGAGGTGGTGTATCTAAGAATTTCTTTACAACTCTGTCAAAGTCACCTAATTCATTTGTTGTGTTTGTTGATTTCGGTAAATAAGGACTTTTTATTTTATCTAATGTATAATTACTACTTCTGAGTGATTTTAATTCAGATTCTGCCTTATCCCTTAAAACCTCTAAACGTCTTTTTCTATCAACCCCTTTCTTTATCATTGAAGCATTTGCACTTTCCAAATTTGATAATACTATTAATTCGTGTGCATCAGCACAATCTCTAATATTCAACCCCTTTAATGCAAGTTCAGGATTATTTTCCTTCCATGCTTTTGCTGTAATTCCAAATAATGCAAAGTTTAATATTTCTGCTTCGTCTGCATATATTATACCTTTCATTTTTTCAGGAAGATTGCTAATAGGTATCAAAGTTTCTTTTATAGCATCTGTATGAATTTTATAATTAGCTTTTGCTAAAAGCCTTCTGAAATCCCATTCGCCAGATAATCTATTTTGCTCTTCTTCTTTTAACCTCTGAAACTCTTTAACTAACAGCAGATTAAACATTGGGCTTATGTACATTCCAAATTGGAATGCTATGTCTTTATGGGCATATGTCCCACCGTATCTTCCTGTTCTTGCTACTATTCCAATGGCATTAGTTTTCGTAATCCATTGTTTTACAGACATAAAAAAGCGATTAGTTCCAGCTTCATTCCTAATTCCCCCGAATTCGGGGGAATTAAAATCGGGATTGTTTAACTGTTCCCAAACTCCTAAGTATTCAATTGTATTCTTATTAGTTAGCCACTTTTCAATCAATTTTGAACCTTCTTCATTGCCTGAAACCATATCAGTTAAACAAATATAATCGTCATCATTTTTTGATATTATATTAATTTCCTGTCCGTTAACTTTAATTTTTTCCATATGTAAATTTATTATTTTGAAATCAATTTGGAATATTTAATCTTATTATTTGAATTAGCTAAAACTAATGCAAATCTATGAGAATCAGTCATTGCTCTCGTATTGTATCTATATGCAAATTCAGTCACATATTGGTCTAAATGCTTAGGAGAAACAAAGTGATAGATTCCAACAATTCCCCTTTTTAATAAACTCCAAAAACCTTCTAATGTATTTGTGTGATAAATACCTTTCGTATATTCTCCTGTGCTGTGACTGACAATTTTATGTTTATTAAAACTGTCTTTTAATCCTGAATATCCACCAAATGAATCAGAAACAATGGTTGCATCTTTACCAACATTTTCTATTATAATTGGTTTCAATGTTTCTTTATTTACTTCTGAAACCTTCATGGCAACAATATTACCACCTCTTTTTAATATACCAAATACTGGTGTCATGTGCATATATCCACCACCTAATTTACTCAACTCTTTGCGTTTCTTGGTGTGCATATTTGTTCTTTTACCACCTATAAATGTTTCGTCAACTTCTGCTATTGTTTCAATAGTATCGGTATTGTTATCATTGTCTAAACCCAATGTATAACGAATCCTATGCAACATAAACCATGCAGATTTTTGTGTAATACCTAAGTCACGTGCTAATTGATGTGATGAAATTCCCTTTTTGTGAGATGCTACAATATAGATACCCATGAACCATTTTTGCAATGGCATCTTGGTGTCATCAAACATAGTTCCGGTACGAACATTAAAGTATTTTCCTGTATTCTTGCATTTGAATTTATTGCCTGCACATGAATATACTTTGGATGTTGAATCAAATGGACTTATAATGCCATCTGCCCATCTTAATTGTTGTAAATAATCAATACACTTTTGTTCAGTATCGAAAGTTCTAACTAAATCTATAATGCTTTTGAATTGTGTAAATTCCATCTTATTCGTATTTGATACTGTAAAGATGAGTATTATTTTACACTAAACCAAATTTATTTTGTTAAAAACGGTGTAAATTCGTATATCGTTACCTATTTTTAGGTAAATTCCAAAACATGAAAAAAAGTTTTTACATCTTATTATTTGCGCTTTATTTTACTTCCTGTAAAAAGGATACCTTATCTCCTGATGATTCTTTTACCTATACAGGTGCATTGGGGGATATTATAAGGATAGTTGAAAAAGATTCGTTGTCTGTAGCGGAAATACAGGCCATGCTTCCATCTGAAATCAGTTCTCTGGTGACAATAAACAACGGAGTCTATTCTTATATTGTCGAATATAAGTCTGTGAATAAAGACGGAGATACGGTAAAAGCCAGTGGCTCCATCTTTGTACCAATGAAAGATAGTTTTGCATTAGCCTTAGTGAGTTACCAACATGGTACCGTACTTCAAAAAAGTGATGCGCCCTCTATTGGCAGAGGAAGTGAATATCTGCTTACACTTGCATTGGCGGGTGCTGACGCTGTGGTTACCTGTGTACCTGATTATTTAGGATTAGGTACGGGTGATGGGCTGCATTTATATTTAAATCCGCGAGAAGAAGCAAATTCCGCCCGGGATTTAATGCGTTGCGTCAGGAAGCTGGTGGCAAGAGATAAGATTGCCCACCTGAACGGCCAGGTTTTTCTATTCGGCTATTCTCAGGGTGGCCATGCCACGATGGCTGCTCAGCGCCAGTTGGAGAAAGAAAATCCGAAAGAATTTAAATTAGTAGCCAGCGCGCCTATGGCCGGCCCTTATGCATTGAGCAGAACCACACAGTTTGATGTTATGCTGGATTCCACGTTCTATCCCAACCCTTTTTATCTTCCCTATCTGGCTGTAAGTTTGTTTCATGCAACAAATGTGTTTGACACATACAATAAAGTATTTAAACACCCTTATGATTCATTAATTCCGGAGATTATTGACGGATATCATTCAGCAGGATATGCCAATGCCTCTTTTCCGTACTATGTCAGTAATATTGTACTGGATTCTATGAGGACAGCCATAAAAAATGACCCTAACCATCCGATACGCCTGGCTGCAAAAGAGTACGATCTGGTGGATGACTGGACACCTACAACACCTATGAGGTTATATCATTGTCATGGAGATGATAATGTATTTTTTGATAACGCAGTATATGCGGATTCCGTCTTCAGGCTTCGTGGAACGGATATCGAGTTGATAGACGTTGGTGATTCTAAACATGAAGCCTGCGCCCCGCCCGCAATGCTGTTCGCCAGAGGTTGGTTCAGCGGATTAGTCCGCTACGATAAGATAAAGTAATTGTACTTTTCTGCACTACAATAGTACACTTTGCTGTTTACACGTGCAATGCTCTGTTGTCTGTTGCAGCTAATGCTGCTTCTTTAAATGCTTCAGTATAGGTCGGATGTGCATGCGAAATGCGTCCGATATCTTCTGCGCTGGCTCTGAATTCCATAGCTACCACAGCCTCTGCAATCATATCGGCAGCTCGTGCGCCAATCATGTGAACGCCAAGAATTTCATCGGTCTTAGCATCCGCCAATACTTTGATGAGCCCGTCGATATCCATGCTTGCACGGGAACGGCCTAAAGCGCGCATCGGAAAGGAGCCGGATTTATATGCTATTCCTTTTTCTTTCAATTGGTTCTCTGTCTGTCCCACACTCGCTACTTCCGGCCAGGTATAAACCACCCCGGGAATAAGATTATAGTTGATATGCGGTTTTTGCCCTGCAATGGTTTCCGCCACAAAAACGCCTTCTTCTTCTGCTTTGTGCGCCAACATCGCGCCGCGTACCACATCGCCAATCGCGTAAATATTTGGAACAGTTGTTTGCAGGTGTTCATCCACTTCTATTTGTCCGCGCTGGTTGGGTGTAATGCCGATATTTTCCAGGCCTAAACCATCCGTGTAAGCACGTCTGCCGATGGCTACGAGACAGTAATCTGCTTCCAGTTTAATTTCCTGTTCTTTTTTATCTAATGCCGTTACCGTAACAGAGTCGCCATGGTTGACAGCGCCGGTCACTTTGTGTGACAAATAAAATTTGATGCCCAGTTTTTTCAGGCTGCGCTGCAGTTCTTTGCCTAAGTCGTCATCCATCGTTGGAATAATCTTATCCAAAAACTCCACTACCGATACTTCCGTGCCTAAGCGCTGGTATACAGAACCCAATTCCAATCCAATGACACCGCCGCCAATGATGACCATTGATTTCGGCAATTCTTTCAACGATAAGGCTTCCGTGGAGGTGATAATCCTGGTTTTATCAATCGGTAAGAAAGGCAAGGTGGACGGCTTGGAGCCTGTTGCTATGATGGCATATTTTGTTCCAATCTGTTCTTCGCTGCCATCTGCTTTTTTGATGGAAACAGTAGTATTGTTCACAAAAGAACCCTGTCCATTATATACCGTCACTTTATTTTTCTTCATCAGGTAGTCGATACCGCCGCAGGTAGTTTCTACTACTTTTGCTTTGCGTGCAATCATTTGTGTGAAGCTCACCTGCGCGTTGCTGATTTCGATACCGTGTTCTTTAAAGGTATGTTGTGCGTTGTGATAGTGCTCGGACGAATCCAGCAGCGCCTTGGAGGGGATGCAACCCACATTGAGGCAGGTACCACCCAGTGTATTATACTTTTCGATGATGGCGGTATTAAATCCTAATTGTGCGCATCGAATGGCTGCCACATATCCGCCGGGGCCGCTGCCTATGATGGTAATGTCGTGTTTGTTCATCTTTTTATATTCTTTAACAAAATTAAGGCTATTATGATTCATAAAAAAATAGATTTCATGAATTAATCACATAGTTTTATAAGCTATAGCGATATTCAGAAATAGAATAACTGGTGTTGTAAAATGACAGTCCTTCATTGAGGTGTGCCTGATTGCATGTAATTTACAATGATACCTACGGCTGCTTATGAATGTATTCAGGCAATTAATTGATTTACCGACTTTTCAATTAATATTGAAGCTGTAAATCCCTGATTTGGAGCAGTTTTAAAACTTAAACTGCACTTAATTACTTTGGCAAGATCAATTACAATTTGCAATCCTAAACCATTTTTCTGACTGAGTGTCTGTTTGGATTCTAATAATTCGTTTAACTTGCTTTTATCCATGCCAGGTCCGTTATCAGTAATTTGAATTAAAACGCCTTCTTCTGTTTGTTTAGCATTCCAGCAAATGATCGCTTGATCTGTATTTTTTAAAACTTTAATAGCATTCGAAGTTAGATTCTGCATGATTATCTGCAGAAAGATTTCATCAGATATAATTTCTAGATTATCCGGATTATTGAATTGAATAACAACTTGCTTTTCATGTTCGAAGAAGATTTCTATATACCTGAATAAATCTGAAATTAAAATACTTTGGTAGTTGGGTTTAAAATTTTGCATCTGACCTTTGCTCCATAATAATAACGTTTCCATGTTTTCTAAAAGATGTTCTGCACTCAGAATTACTTTTTCTGTGTAAAGTTCTTCTTCTTTTTTATTGTCAAAGCTGCCGTTTTTTTTCAATTGGAGAAGTGTTATTAAGTTTGTAATCGGACTTCTTAAGTCATGGCTGAGAATGCCGAATAATTTTGCTTTAATTTCATTGGCATGTGATAAGTCAGCATTTAACAGATTAAGAATGATGTTATTCTTTTTTCTGTTTCGCGCCTGAAAGTAAAGTAATAATCCTATAACAGAAAGTAATACAATGCCTGTTATAAGCGCAATAGCCAGGCGTTTTTGTGAAGTTAACTGGATTTGCTTTAATGCAATTTCCTGATTCTTTTTTTCTATTTCCAAGGCACTTTCTTTCTCTGCCAGTTCATTTTTTATGTCCTGAGAATAAACTGAATCTGATATTTCGTAATAGGTTTTAAAATTTAGCAAGGCTGACTTGTAATCTCCGTCTACTTCCTGTAATTCTGATAAAATGCCTTTGTAGTAGGCTTCATCAATCCTGTTGCCGGATGCTCTGGCCAGTGTAATGGCATCGTGAATGAATAAATAGCCTTTTTGGATACATGATTTCTTTGAAAATGGAACATATATAGAAAGTTTAGACAGGCTGTCAAATTCATTAAATCTTACTATGTCTTTATAGAAACTGCCTATATTTCCCTGATTGATATAGTACTTACTGTCTCTGTTGTTGCCAAAAAAATCTTTCGCCATATAAGCATAATCAATAGATTTTACTTTGTCTGTTTCGTAATAGGTAATACTTAAATTAGCATATAAACCAGCCATACGCTGGGAATCGGGTCTTATTACTTTATTGTATAGTTTTTCAGTTATAGAATAATAGTATTGTGCTGAATCATACATAAGTTGTGATGTAAATGCATCGCCTTTACGCTTGTAGTAATCACCTTCCAGTAAGGGATTTTTTCTGGATAATTGTAAAGCCAGATTATTGTAATAATCACTTTTGCTAAAGTTTTTCTGGTAAAAAAATATTCTGCTTATCTGATTATAGCATACTATTTTCAGGCTGTCCTGCTGTGTATGTTTACACAAGTTTAGCGCTTGTAAAAAATAATCCAATGCCTGAGTATGGTTGTTTGATTCAATGTAACATTGACCTATTTGTGTATAAAGTTCAATCTTTCTTGCATCGGAAATATTCGATTTAATAAGCTGCTTTACAGAGTCCATTTCTCTTTGATAGGAATTTCCCGATACAATAAATGGAAGTATAAAACAGAATAAGATAATTTGTCGTTTCACAGGTTTTGTAATTGCATTTTATAGGATCTTCCAATCGGAATCGTGAATTGGTCTATAATAACCTCATTAGCTTTTAATTTCTTTATGTAATGTTTAGGTACTGCAAAACTTCTGTGTATTCTGATAAACGAAGAAAATGCATTTTCCAGCAACAAAGCTGACAGACTGGATAAAACAAAATGAGATTTATTTGAAGTTACAATTTTTGTATAATCTTTCAATGCCTCCAGAAATAAGATTTCGTGCGTATTTATCTTAATTTTCTCATGACCGTTTTTTATAAAGATGTTGTCTGCTCCAATATTTTCATCCAGCAATGTTGCCTTTTCTTTGATCTGAAGATATTGTCTTGCTCTTATAATAGTTTGTTCAAATCGTTCTTTTTGTAAGGGTTTTGTCAGAAAATCCAAAGCGTTTTGTTCAAAGCCATCTATTGCATATTCAGGGTGACTGGTAATAAAAATACAAACCGGAATTTCCGGCAGTTGGCTTCTCAATGCGATGCCGCTCATTTCACCCATGTCCACATCTAAAAAGATAACATGCGGTTTTTTTTCTTTGATTGGAATCAGGGCTTCTTCTGCAGAAGTGTATTCGCCTGAAGCTACAAAGTCAGCATAGGATTTAAGGAATACTTTCAAAGAAAGTCTGTCCAGCTCGTTATCTTCTACAATGATGTATGAGTAACTCATTTCAGTACTAAAATAAGAAATAAATGTTGTTTGTCGATAAAAAATGTCGTTGGTCGATTAGGAAGTAATTCCATTTGAAGCAGAACCTAAATTTGGATAAAATAAATATCCTGTTTTTATGAAAAATTATAAATCATTTTTAATCCTGACTTTTCTATTTGCCTTAGCTGTTTTCAGTTCCTGTAAAAAAAGCGAGGTTTCAGCATCAGGAAAAAATCACCTGAGTTTTAAGATAGACGGAACTTATTGGGAATCTGAAAAAGAGGAAGTCTTTGGAAGTTATCATTTATCAGAGTCCATTGGTCCAAAATTAATCAATATTGCCGGTGCAAAAGGAAGTGGTGCGGCACAGCAAACGTTTAATATTAATCTTTTTAATACAGATGTTGCCGGTTTATACAATGTAAATATTCCAATCGGTGCTACTGCCGGTACAAACGAAAATGTGGCACAATTTTCCAACCTCACATCTACCAATTATTTATGTGGCGGCACACTGCAAGCCAGTCAGTTTACTATAAATATTACAAAAGTATCAAAAGATCCACAAATCATTGAAGCAACATTCAGCGGATTTATGGACTGTGTAGAAGGCAACACCATTGTTATTTCAGAAGGAAAATTTATTTATCACGAATAAAATTATAAAACTATGCAAAAGAAATTTTTAAGTATTTTAATGCTAAGCATGACATTGCTGTCTTGCAAAAAAGAAGAAACCGGCAGCAATGAAATTGTTCATCAAAATTTGAATATAGAAATCAAAGCCACTTTAAGCTTTTTGTTTGATACAATAGTACTCATAAATTTTAATAAGGATACTGACAATGATTTCTTTTTAAGAATGCGTTATTCAGAGTCACCAAGAGGCATCAATCACGATCTGTTTTTTGCCAGTGATGATTCCAGAAACCAATGGCTGGTATATGAAAGCGGTGAAGATGCAATAGCCAGCCTGCTAAATAGTAATTCTAAAATTGATAGTACAAGCTCTATCTGGAGTGGCAGCGGAATTTTGTATCGTAAGACTTTATCTGAAAACCTTACAGCGGCGGTAGGTTCAGGAGATGTATTGGTAGGCATTCGCTTTGTAATTGATTCAAAGTATCATTACGGTTGGATGAAACTATTTGTCAGTTCAGATTTTAAAAGTGTTATACTAAAAGAAGTCGCTTACAAAATCAGACCAAATGTTGAAATCAGAGCTGGTGAAAAATAAACTAAACACTAAATATCGAATCATGAGTACAATAAAATTATTTACGATAATGATAGGTTTGATTGGATTAGTAAGCTGCAATCAAAATGAAACTGTTATTCCGGAAGAAACACATCCTTACACAGGTACTGTAAGATTGTATGAAACAAAACGAAACTGGAAATTAAAATATCATAACAATGCTAGTATTTCACAATTTTCTGTAAGCATTGGAACCGAAGAATTAATCGAATTATTTCCTGGCACAGAAAAGAATCAATATTTTATTAGGCCAAAAGACCACAATGAATATTGTTTAGATGCTCAATCTAAAGATGATTTATTTATAAAATTATATAGCTATTTTGGAAATAAAAGTCAACTGTTTACCATCACAGATATAGGTAACAATAAGGTAAAAATTCAATCTGTAGCAGATACTTCCTTGTATCTTTTAAACAACTCAGATAATGCATCAGTTTCATATAGTTCATATTTGAAACCAAAGAGCTATGATGCTAATGCATTAGATTACTGGATAATTGAAAAACTGTAAATTCTTAACCTATGAAAAATACTATCTTATTTTCTTCAATCTTCTTTGCATTAATTTCAACAAATTGCACTAACAACAATACACCGTCACCGCAACCATCACCAACTCAAAATTCGTCAAAGACCGTGTTGTATGATGTAAATAATATTGGAGATCCAAACGATGACGACTATTGCTTTATGCTTTTAGGTGCAGACAATTCAGCACAAAAAAAATATTTTAAAGCCAAAATATACGATATAGTGCGGGATTCAATGGAAATCACTGAAGGCCCTTACACCTTAGATAGTTTGATTGATGTGAGTACATTTCCATCTTATATAAAGTCAGCAAACTCCGGAATGTACCTGACAGATTTTGTTTTTTCTGATAGTGTACGTGTAAGACAAACAGGTTTAAATGCGAATGGTAAAAGAGTATTTATACAATTGCCTTGGTCTGGAAATGGCTCTAACTATGTAAAACCATATACTCAAGGAGCTCAAATAGATGGAACTATTGGCGCATTGAATTATTTCAAAAAACCTACTGCTTCAGGAAGTTTTGAAGGATACATGATACACTTCTTTTTCAAAAAAGGTACTTGTATAGTATATTCCAAATCAAATGCATCCGGCACAGGAATGTCAGTTTCTGGTTTGCCAGAAGATATCTCATCGGTTATAGGTGCATCTTATGATTGGGAAAACGTAGATAATTATTTTAATGTCACCACAGGTGTCGGCACATCTTCGCACTATTTTATTGATTACAAAAACTGGCGTTATTTTCGTATTAAAGAATCTAAAACAAGTGTGCCGGGCACACCCGGCGGACAATATGCCATAGAATATGGTGCATACAAAAGTTTAGATAAATTATTAAATTGGCCAAGCGATTGGAAACAATAAAAATAAAACTATGAAAAATATTATTCTGATATTTACGTTATTCTTACTAAATAACATTTCGGCACAAAATATAGTGGGTAAATGGAAATGCATTGCTAATTACACGAGTTTTGATAATAAAAAAACTAATATGGAAGATGCATTGCATCAGTCAAAACCCTGTACTAAAAATACAATTTATGAATTTCAAACAGATGGTAAAATTATAAGAACTTTTTCTGCTTGTGATGTCAAATATGTAGAAACACAAAATAAACTTTGGAAAAATCAAAAATGGAAATTAGATGGAAATACAATAAAAATAAGTGTTACAAACTTTAGCTTGTTTAGAGAGTATACAATTTCATTTTTGGGCAATAAAATGACATGGACAAATAAAGATGAAACAATGGTGTACCAAAAGTTGTAACTTAATTTATACAATAAATCCATAAATATGAAAGGTCAGTTTGTTGTCATTTTTTCTATTTTATTTTTAAATGCATGTATTCCACCTGGCGGTGGCGGCACCACACCTGCACCAACCAATACTACTATTACAGTAAAAGGAAAACACATTATCGCAGCTTGTGGCGATACTATTATCCCGAAAGGTGTGAACTATGCAGTATATGGCTGGGGTTGGAATACTACTGAAAACTTATTTCCGGAAATTGCGAAATCGGGCGCCAATTGTGTGCGTATTGTATGGTATAAAACAAATAGTGCACCGGCATATTCCAATTTAGTATTATTAGATTCTGCACTGTCGCGTTGCATACAACACAAAATGATACCTGTCTTAGAGCTACACGACGCAACATGTTCTAATGATACGTCAGCAATTATAAACACTTGCAATTGGTATACACAAGCCAATGTAAAGTCTATCTTGCTTAAATATCAAAAATGGTTAATTATAAATCCGGTAAATGAAGCCGGCTATGTGCTGTGGAACAGCAATAATGAAACAGGATTTAAAAACATGTATCAATCTGTTATTTCCAATTTTAGAAGCGCAGGATTGAATATGCCTTTAATGCTGGATGCATCTGATTGCGGACAGCATTTGAACATCTGGAAAAATATTGGTGCTGCTCTGCAAGCGTACGACCCAAAACACAATCTTATTTTTTCAGCACATACCTACTGGACAAGTTATGCCAATACCACAACAGCGATTACTAATTTATTAAACGATGCAGCTACCTGGAATATACCAATTGTATTAGGTGAAATTGCCAATAAGCAAGACGATAATTCTGGTAACTGTGTTTATAATTTAGATGTTGCAACAATCATGCAGGCAGCACATGCAAATAACATTGGCTATCTGGCCTGGATCTGGACACAAGATAATTGTGGCGCAAGGCAAATGACTACTAATGGTAATTTTAACACACTCAGTGCCTATGGTAATACGATAGTAAATACATCGACCACTGGAATAAACTATGCAAAGAAATCAAGATGTTGGTAAAATAAAAAAGCGACTGCTTGCATAGTCGCTTTTATTTTAAGTATTACAATTCTAATAAGGTTTTTACCGGGTCGCCGGCAAATAACATCTTTTCAGGATTTTCTAAAAAGTCTTTAACCATGACTAAAAATCCAACACTTTCTTTTCCATCTACAATTCTGTGGTCGTAAGATAAAGCCAAATACATCATTGGTCGTATTTCTACTTTGCCGTTGATAGCCATGGGTCGGTCTTGTATTTTGTGCATACCAAGAATTGCACTTTGCGGCTGATTGATAATTGGTGTTGACATTAAAGATCCAAACACGCCGCCATTGGTGATGGTAAATGTACCGCCTTCCATGTCTTCTAAGGTAAGATTGCCGTCACGGCCTGCAATAGCTAAGCGTTTGATATCTTTTTCTATTTCTGCAAACGATAAACTTTCAGCATTTCTTACCACAGGAACCACCAGGCCTTTTGGTGTGGAAACCGCAATAGAAATATCTACGTAATCGTGGTAGATAATATTTTCATCATCGATGTACGCATTGATGGCAGGAAATTTTTGTAAGGCAATGGCACATGCTTTGGTAAAGAACGACATGAAACCTAAGCCGATGCCGTTTTTTTCTTCAAAGGTTTTTTTGTATTGGTCACGAATCTGGTGAATGCGTGTCATATCCACCTCGTTAAAGGTGGTAAGCATCGCAGTTTCGTTTTTTACAGCCACCAAACGACGAGAAATCGTTTTACGCATTCGTGTCATTTTTTCTACTCTTTCACTTCGTGAAAAGTTATTAGTCGATGGCCGATAGTCGATAGTTTTTTTCTCAGTTTTTTCTGCTATTGTCGATGGGCTATCGACTATGGACTTTTCAGCTTTCAACGCGTCTTCTTTTGTAATTCTTCCATCCACGCCCGTGCCTTGGACATCAGTTGCACCTACGCCTTTTTCTTCCAGTATCTTTTTAGCGGATGGGGAAGGTGTTCCGGAGGCATAAGTCTTTTGGACGATGGACGATGGTTGATTGTCAATAGTTTCTTTTTTATCGTTCTCAATTTTCTCCACCACTATCGACTGTAGACCATTGACTGCGGACAGATTTTCTTCTTTTTTCTGTGGACTGTCAACCGTGGGTTGTGGACTTTTTGCATCTGTATTAATGTATGCCACCAAACCGCCAATTTTGATGTCATCACCTTCTTTTGCAATGCGGGTAATGACGCCGGCCACTTCGGCAGGCATCTCAAAGGTGGCTTTATCGGATTCAAATTCTGCCAGCGGCTGATCCAGTTTTACATAGGCGCCATCTTCCACTAACCAGGCTGCCAGCGTTACTTCTGTAACGGATTCCCCGATGGTTGGTACTTTTATTTCTACTTTGCTCATTTTACTTTTTTATTTTACTAACTAAGAATCTTCAGATGAATGAAAAATAATTCAATATGTGTTAATATGCTTTTATCTTTAATGTTTCTAGTGGAGTTAAATTATAAGTAGATTCTAACAGTATTAGGTTTCTAATACCTCTAGAAACATCATCTTGAACTCGAAACTTAAACCATGTGTAATGATGTTTTGTACTATTAAAGCTGTTATCCATACATGAAATATAGAAAGTGTTATCGGTTGTATCAACTTTATCCATGTCAAATTTATATATTTCTCCGGCAGGATTGGAGTTGAATATTTCTTTAGGATCTTCTAATTCGTTTATAAAGTCATCTAACTTAATAGTGTCATTTAATTTATAAGTTTTAAAATAGTAAAAGGCAAGATATAAAGGATAATACGCAAAATAATAATTAGTAAGTGAGCCAATCGTAAATGAAGTATGATTGTCATACTTAATCTTGGAGTAGATTCCTATTATATCATTATTGTTGTCATTGTCTAAATCATAGTAAATAGTATCTATTTTTGTTGTATCCTGAAAAGGAGCAAGACCATATATTACATTTATCTTAAAAGTGTCATTGTAAATATTATGAATCAATGTTGTTGATGTGTTGATTTCTTTCTTACATGCAATAATATAATGTGCAAATAGTATTAAAGCAAGTATGTAGTATGTGTTTTTAACTTTTCTCACATTAAAATTTTTTATCCAAACGCCAGTTCTACCAGTGCTTTCTGTTCTTTCTCATGCAACTTGCTGAAACCGGTCGCAGGAGATGCGGCCTGTGGCCGCGCAATACATTGCAAGTATTTAGCTTTCGTGTAATTCAGTAACAGGAAACTGTATGCGCCCATATTAATGGGTTCTTCCTGTACCCAATAAAAGGAAGCCTTACTGTATTTTTTAATGACGGCATCCAGTTGTTTATCTGCCACCGGATACAATTGCTCTACGCGCACAATGGCAATATCCTTGCGGTTATCCACCTCTTTTTTCGCCATTAAGTCATAATAGATTTTACCGGTGCAGAACAGAACCTTCTTCACTTTACCCGCTTCATCCGTGTCATCATCATCTATCACTTCCTGAAATTTACCTTCATAAATCTTAGAAATGGAATCGATGCATTTCGGATGCCGTAACAAGGACTTCGGCGACATATTAATCAGCGGCTTTCTGAATGACCAGTTTAACTGTCTGCGCAAAGCGTGGAAGAAGTTGGCCGGAGAGGTGATGTTAGTCACCACCATATTCAACTCCCCGCACAATTGCAGGAAACGTTCCAGGCGTGCGGAACTGTGTTCCGGTCCGGCGCCTTCATAACCATGAGGCAGTAATAATACCAGGCCGCTCTGGCGGTTCCATTTCGTCTCACAGGATGCGATGAACTGGTCGATGATAATCTGCGCTCCATTGTCAAAGTCGCCGAATTGCGCTTCCCATATCGTGAGCGGTGCCGGAGAGGGCAGAGAATAGCCAAACTCAAATCCCAATACACCGTATTCCGATAAGTGGGAATTATAGATATGGAAGGTTCCTTGTTTCCCGTCTTCAGCAATATGATTTAGCCGGTTATATTCTTCATTGGTCACCTCATCATACAAACAGGCATGACGATGAGAGAAAGTACCGCGTTTCACATCTTCGCCGCTCAGCCTTACATCTTTTCCTTCCAGGAGGATGGAGCCATACGCCATCAGCTCTGCTGCTGCCCAGTCAACCGTATGATTTTCGCGCATCATGACTCGTCTCTGGTCCAGATATTGCTGAATTTTTTTCAGCGGACGAAATCCTTCTGGAACTTTTATTAGCGCTTTAATGATTTTTACTAAATCGTCTTTAGATATTTTAGTTTCCGGTGAACAATCAAAATCATCCTGTCCGGCTTTGCGCAAAGCCTGCCATGCCAGTTCTGTGGATTGTGGTTTGTATTTTTTCTCCTGCTGTTTGTAATCGTTCAATCGTGCCTGGAGTTCTGCCCAGAATTCTTCTTCCATTTTTTTTGCAAACTCCGCTTCCGCCATGCCCCAGTCGTAGAGTTTTTTCTGATATAAATCCCGAACGCCGGTATGGTCTTTGATGATCTTATACATCTGCGGCTGTGTATAAGACGGGTCGTCGCCTTCATTATGTCCCCATTTTCTGTAACAGACCATATCAACAAAAACATCTTTATTAAATCGCTGACGGTATTCTGCCGCCAATTCCGCTACGTAAGTAACGCACTCGACATCATCGCCGTTTACATGAAATACAGGTGCCTGAATCGTAGAGGCAATGGAGGTGCAATAGTTGGATGTACGTGCATCATCAAAGTCGGTGGTGAAACCAATCTGGTTGTTGATGACAAAATGAATGGTACCGCCAACTGTATAACCTTTAAGTGACTGCATTTGCAGCACTTCATACACGATGCCTTGTCCTGCTACAGCTGAGTCGCCGTGGATGGTGATGGGTAGAATTCTGTCGTAATCAGAGTTGTAGATAGCGTCTGCCTTTGCCCTGCAAAATCCCTGTACAACGGGGTTAACAGCCTCGAGGTGGGATGGATTCGGAAGCAATTTGATATAGACTTCTTTACCATCCATGGTTTCATATTGCGAAGAATAGCCCAAATGGTATTTTACGTCGCCGGTGCCGGAAGAGAAATCGTTCGGTGCAATACCTTCGAATTCTGAAAAAACCTGTTCGTAAGTCTTACCGACGATATTACACAATACATTCAAACGACCGCGATGCGCCATGCCAATCACCACTTCCTGAACTCCGTGATTAGCTGCTACATTAAACATAGCATCTAAAGCAGGGATGGTGGATTCGCCGCCTTCTAAAGAAAATCGCTTTTGCCCGATATATTTGGTGCCTAAGAATTTTTCCAATACTTCACTTTCATTGAGTTTGGAAAGTATCCTTTTTTTCTTCTCAATGGGATGTTCATAGGCAATATAGCCTTGTTCAATCTGTTCGCGCAGCCATGCTCTTTCATCGCGGTTCAGCACGTAGTTGTATTCCCATCCGATAGTGCGGCAGTATATCTGTTTCAATCTGGCTATAATGGTACTCAGTTTTGCTTTGCCGATTCCGATTTCTTTACCTGCATGGAATTCCGTTTCTAAATCTGACTCATCCAACCCGAAAAAATGCAGTTCGAGGTCGGCATGCCTGTCTCTTCTGGGGCGCAGCGGGTTGGTATTAGCCAGCAGGTGTCCTTTATTGCGGTAGCCGCTGATAAGTTTCAGTACTTTGAATTCTTTGGGGGAAACAACATCTCCAGTGAGTGTTGAAACGGCAGTATTGTCAGCTTCAATTGCTTTGCCATTTTGCCCGAATTTATACGCTAAATCAAACCCTGCAAAGAATTTTCGCCATTCCGGATCAATTGAGTTGGGGTCTTTTTGGTAATCTTGATATTGAGCGTCAATAAAACTGGGATGAGCATTGGAAAGTATCGAAAAATCGTCCATATTAAATTAATATTAATCAGGTTGCAAATATCGTGGTTTTAAGAGGAAAATGCCATTAAAAAGCGTTATTTTCTTATTGTATAATTCGTAATTCGGATAAAAAGTTTACAATTAACCTAAAATTCACTTTTTTTATTATAAACCTTTGAGTATCTTTGCACACTCAAATAAAAAAAATGGCACATCATAAATCGGCTAAGAAAAGAATCAGACAAACCACTAAACGCAGACTGGAAAACCGTTACTACGGTAAAACGACCAGAAATGCTTTACGTAAGTTTTTAGGATTATCGGATAAAGGTGAAGCTGAAAAAACAATGTCATCTGTAGTGGCAATGGTAGATAAACTGGCTAAAAGAAATCAAATCCACAAAAACAAGGCAGGTCACCTGAAATCAGAAGTGATGAAACACTTGAACGCGTTGAAAAAATAATTTCCTCCATTTTATGGAAAATGAATGACTGGTGTATCTCAATGGTACACCAATTTTTATTTTATGTATTCAGAATTCACGAAACTTACCATCAAACACTGGGCAGAGGAAGACCGTCCGCGTGAAAAATTTCTGATGAAGGGAAGACATAGTTTATCCGATGCCGAATTGCTGGCCATTATTATTGGTTCCGGTAACACAGAACTGTCTGCCGTGGAGCTTTCCCGTCAGATTCTGGCAACTGTCAATAATGATTTGTTTGAATTAGGCAGAAAACCGATTGACTATTTGATGCAATTTAAAGGCATTGGCGAAGCAAAAGCAATATCTATTGCGACAGCGCTGGAGCTTGGGAGAAGGAGAGCCGAGGCGGAAGTAAAACCTAAAGACAAAATTGTATCACATAGAACGGCCTTCGAAATGTTGTCACCCTTTATGTCAGACTTGCTGCACGAAGAATTCTGGATAATTTGCCTGAACCGGAATAACCGCTATATCTCCAAACATAAAATCAGCAGCGGCGGCATATCCGGCACTGTGGCCGATATGAAAATGATTTTTAATGTGGCCGTCAAAGAACTGGCCAGCGCCATTATTCTCTGTCATAATCATCCTTCTGGCAACCTTCAGCCGAGTGAACCGGATAAGCAGTTAACACGCAAAGCGGTGGAGGTTGGTAAACTGTTGGACGTGACGGTGTTAGATCATATCATCATCGCACACAAAGATTATTATAGTTTTGCAGACAATTTATTACTATAAACAGGTTCATAGTTCGGTTAAAATGATGACTATTGTCATAAATTTTCATGATGAATATCCTGTTTTTAATGATTGAGGAGGTTTAGCTTTGATAAAAAATTAAACATGAAAATAATAAGGAATAATTTGATGATGTTGCTGCTAGTACTTACAGCAATCTCCTGTACCAAGGAAGGCGGCAAACTCGGCGGAAGTACCGATTTGGATTTGACAAAAGTAGACGGCAGTGATTTCGTCGTTTATGCTGCCAGTTCCGGCGTCGATTTTCCAATCATCCATGCCAATGTTCTATCCAATAACTCAGGAGATGTGACATTCAGAATCACGCTTGACTTTACAGGGCATCCCGATTCAGCCATTTTGGTTCCATTAATTCCTGCGTATCTTAAAGATGCGCAAAACAGGGTGTTTCATGATGTTAAATTGCGCTTCACTTCACAAGGCATACAGGATTATGAAGAAAATTCAGGTGACAATCCATTTACTATTGTAAAGTATGATGCTAACGTTGGGGATAAATATATTTTTACCACAAGTAACGGCAAGACACTGACAAGAACGGTTACAGAAAGAACAGATTCTGATGATTGGCCATTTACGATGTTTTATATAAAAACCATCAAGGTGGAGCAAACCGAATTCAGTGATATTTGGGACTCAGTGATTGAAAAGCTGGTTTTCAGAGCAAATCATAAATTTGGATTAGTTTATATAGAAGCAACCTTAAAAAATGGTAAGGTAATTAAAGTCGATATCGTACCATGGCACATGGTATAATTTCATTCTATTAACTAATCGGATTCATACATAATCAGAAGGGTTGTACAGCCCTTCTGATTATATAAATTACGGCTATCTCCAACCACCGCCTAAGCCTTTATAGATATTCACTACGGCGTTCAACTGCTGTTTTTTGGTTTCAATCAGATCCAATTTGGTTTCCAATGCGTCACGCTGAGTCATTAAGACTTCGAAATAATCTGCACGTGCGGAGGTAAACAGGTCATTGGCTACAAGTAGTGTCTCAGGTTGAATAATTACTATGTAATGTCATTTTTTAGGCGGTAAAATTTACATTGAGATACTACGAAATAACCATATAAAACGACTTTAATTAACTCAATCGCAATATCTTATATACATTAGCACGTTGTAACATTCATCGAATCAGCGTATCTTCGCAGTTCATTATTAATAACTATTTTTTATGGAAGGATTCAGAGCCTTAGGATTAAGCGAAGATATTTTAGAAGCATTGGAAAAAAAAGGGTACGAAGTACCTACACCTATTCAGGAGCAAACAATACCACTTTTACTAAACGGAAACTTAGATATTGTAGGACAGGCACAAACAGGTACCGGTAAAACGGCTGCATTCGGATTGCCGATATTAGAACGATTTGACCCCACTCAAAGAAGTGTACAGGCTTTGGTACTGGCACCAACCCGAGAATTAGCCATTCAGACGGCGGAAGAAATAAAAAGCTTTAAGGGTTCAAAGAGAATCTGGATAACTACCGTCTATGGAGGTGCGCCTATCAGCTCACAGATGCGCGAACTGGAAAAAGGAACGCATGTGGTGGTTGGAACGCCCGGCCGTGTGATTGATTTGATTGAACGAAAAAAATTAATACTCGATGAAGTCAAATACGTGGTTTTGGATGAAGCAGATGAGATGCTCAATATGGGATTCATTGACGACATCGAGTTGATTTTAAAATCTTGCGCAACAGAAAGACGGATGTTGCTGTTTTCCGCTACCATGCCTGACAGGATTTTATCATTGGCGAAACGTTACATGGGAAAGTTCAATATGGTACAGATAGCCAAACAGGAAATCACCAATATCAATATTGACCAGTCTTATTTTGAAGTACCGGACAGAGATAAGTTTGATGCCCTGTGCCGTGTGCTGGATATCGAAGAAGATTTTTACGGCATTATTTTCTGCAATACAAAAGCGGAAGTAGTAGAAATTTCTAACCACCTGAATGATAAGGGCTATACAACAGACGCCTTGCACGGTGACATTCAGCAAAACCTTAGAGAAAAAGTCGTCAAACAATTTAAGACCAATAAGTTTGGTGTGTTGGTGGCAACAGACGTGGCAGCGAGAGGGATTGATATTTCCGACCTGACACATGTTATCAACTACGGATTGCCTCAGGATCCTGAAAGTTACGTTCACCGAATCGGACGCACGGGCCGTGCCGGTAAATTAGGTAAAGCCATCGCCATCATTTCTCCTTCCGAAAAAAGAAAACTGATGTTTGTGGAAAGGATTGCCAAATCCAAAATGAAAAAAGGAAAATTGCCGGATGCGAATGATATGGTGAAAATAAAAACGCGTCGTCTGACCGAGCATATTGAAACTATTGTTGGTACAGAACATTACAGTGAGTACATAGACCTGGCATCACAGATTTTGGGAGAAACAGAACCGCAGGTTATTGTGGCGGCATTAATTAAACACTTTGCGAAAGATGAATTGAATCCGAAAGCCTATAAACAGATTAAAGAATCGGTTAAAGAAGAATTTGGAGGAAGGGGTGACCGCTTCGGCAGCCGGGACAGAAGGGATGACAGAGGCGGCCGACGGGACGACAGAAGAAGTGACAGTCGCCGTGACAGCAGGGAAGGAGCGCCACGCAGAAGGAATTCATCATCAACACGCTTGTTTTTTGCAAAAGGCAGAGTGGATGGAATGACGCCACGATTGTTGCTGGAAGAACTAAATAAAAATGCCGGTATCGAATCCAGAAGAATTGATGATATCAGGATACTGGATAATTTTTCTTTCTTCGCGACCAGCAGTGATGATGCGGAACAGATTTTAGCTGTATACAAACGCAATAAGGGAGCGGGGAAACCGATGGTTGACCGTGCCCGAGAACGAGAAGACAGATAGTATTATTTTCTGCCCTTTTTCTTTTCTTTTTCGTGATACATACTGATGCCAAAAGAGAGCATATGGCAATGTAATTTGTTGGAGCGATAATAATAGCTATACCTCAGCAGCAGATTGTCAAACGAAAATTTATGCTGCCTTTTTCCCATTGGAAAGAATTTTAATTCCACACCCGCCTTATATGTGTTCATCGTAGATAAATCATAATCCGAAGTGTAATAGACTTCACTTGTCAGATGTTCTTTATAAGGTTTGAAATATTTTGAACCAGACTGATGATAGATTCTTACGAACGGGCTTAACGTAATTTGAGGCGCTATCTTTATGGCACCCTGCACCTCAATAGCATTCGCGATAATTCCGAAATTGTCTGCGTAAAATGAATACTGGCTTTTCAGAATGAACCGGGTTCCTATGAATGCATTCAGTTTTATGGAAAGCGGAAATTTAAATCGTTGTTCCGGTAGATTCTCTACCCGCAAACTGCTGTCTGAAAAATAAACTCTGTGAAACGGAGTAGCCAGCAATCCTTTTTGGTAGGCAAACTCGGGATAAATACCCAGTATCATTTTCCTGGACAGTACTTGTGTAAAGCCGAATTTGAAAGTATAGGAATTTCTTCGGTACACATCGTACCATTCTTTATAACGCAATTCCTCCGGATACACCAGCCTTTCCGGTCGCATGTAATCAGGATTTAGCCTGCCCCAGCGTAAATCATCAAAAGACAGGAATACACCAAATTGGTAAGAACGCATTTCGGACGGTTCGGTATATTGCAGGGAGAAAGAAACGGGAGTTGACAGATAATCCGATTCTAAACCTACACCTGCTGCTCCGCCCATCACAAGATTTAAATTTTTTAATCGCCGCTGAAACCCGGCATCCAGGTGAAAGTGGTTATCTCTGATAGACGCTGATGAGCGGATATGATCAATCTTATCGGTAGAAGCCGAACTGATGACATCAATCCCCGCGTCAAAAGAAAGTTTATTGAGTTCCTTAAATTGATGCTGAATCGTTAAGCCCGTTGCATAAACGGATAATTTTTCTGTGCCGGTTCCGCCTGTTACCGCGGAATTATTTCCATCCTGGTTATAATAAGAAAAAGTAAGTTCTATATCTGTTTTGGATAATTTTCTTTTTTCAAATGAAGTGCTGTCAGGAAGTTGTGCCTTCAGCGGATAGTAGAAAGCCATTAAGCCGAATATGAAAAATGTCTTCTTCATGTTTTTCAGTTGCAGCCGCATCCGCCGCTGGTATAAATGCCGCCTGCAGGCGATGCTCCCTCGCGTATACCTTCGGCGTTTTCTTCAAATTTTCCGGAAAGGCTATTACTTATTTGCATTTCCCGGTCATTCAGATACACTCTCTGATATGGTTTAACTGGATGGCAGTTGCAGGTAAGTACAATAGCGGATAATGTGAAAACGGATACTTTAAAGAGTGCCATGCTCTACATTTATATGTTTGGATAAAAATACACTATTTTCTGAATTAATAATGATAGCATGCGTATCCGGCAGTTGATTGATAAAATGAATTCCCGCACCTGCGCCCATTACATATACGGCTGTTGCCAGGGCATCGCACAATTCCGAGCTGGAATGGATGATGCTGACACTTTTAATGCCCGTTAGCGGTAACCCCGTTTTTGGATGAATGGTATGTGAATAGCGGATGCCGTTTTTCATGAAGTATTGTTCGTAGTCGCCCGACGTGGCTGTTGCACCATGTTGCATAGGAATAGAAAAAACAAGCTGATTCCTGTCGTCCGGATGGGAGATGCCGATTTTCCACAACGCTCCATTTGCACGGTTTCCAAAAACCGTCAAATCTCCGCTGGCATTAATGACACCGCCTTCCGCCTGCTTCTCTATCCATAATCTTCTGACACAGTCCGCTGCATATCCTTTTCCTATTGCCGCAAAACTGATATGCATTCCCTTCTTAGATAAATAAACATGACGGTTATCCTGCAACTTCAGATATTCATACCCCACAACATGCAGTGTATCCTTGATTTTCTTTTTTGCAGGAAATGAAAAATCCTGCTGCTTGAAATTGTATAATTTTTTTAGCGGGCCGACTGTCATATCAAAAGCCCCCTGTGTCAGATGTGATATTTGCTGAGCGCGTTTTATTAATTGATAGACTTCTTCCGGAACTTCTACCGGAGCGATACCCGCATACTCATTTATATTTGCAGTTACAGAGGTTGTTGAAAATTCAGTCAGCAGGGATTCTATGCGTTTTATCTCCTGCAATCCTTCATTTAATAGTGCCATTGCTGCCGGTCTGTCTTCTGCAGTAATGATAAGCTCAAAAAGCGAGCCCATTAATTTTGTACTAATTTTCTGTTCAATCATTGCTGCGAAATTGAAGCCAGTGCAGCCTTTAGCTTATCTGTAAACGGAGCAGCCGTCTCATGCTGAAATGAAATGATCGCCGTTTTTTTATTGGGGCTGACTAAAACGAACATGGGAAAAATACCTTTCGGATTGTATCGTTCCGCTAAAAATTCATTTTGCTGTATCAGCTTTTCAGAAAGTTTTTGCTTTTGCGGAAAATCGGCATTTAACAGTAATACATTTTCACGGATAAACTGCTGGAAGGAAGAGTCTTTCATAATACCTTTCTCAAATTGTATACAATTCTTACACCAGTCTGAACCTGAAAAAATAATTAAGACCGCTTTATTTTCTTCTGCAGATTTTTTGAAAATACTGTCTTTGTCAATAAAAGATTGGGCAGGTGAAATCCCAAAAATGAAAATCTGGAACAGAAGAATGAGATGTCGTTTTTTATGCTGCATTTAATCAAACAGGTATAAAGGAGAGTCAAATTTATTGAATAGATAGTTTAAACAATACGCTGTCTGCCTTTTTTAGGTAATTTATTTCCACATGGTGTATAACCTATTGTGCATTCCAGCCCCTTATTCTAATTAGCTTTTTCAGAACATTTCCACACTCAATCCACATCAAAACGAGAGATATGCACATTTTTTGACTTATTAACATGATTATCAATGGTAAAAAGTGGTGTAAAGTGGGAATTTGTGTGACTTTTATTTTATTTTTGTTCATCAAAGTTTCAAAACAGGAAATGATAGGGTTAACCGGACATTATGAAGTAAAAGTGGATAGCAAAGGCAGGTTGCGTTTGCCGACCAATCTTTTGCAGCAAATTCCGGAAGACACCCGTACACATTTCGTATTGAACAAAGGGATGGGAAAATGTTTGCGCTTGTTTCCTAAAACACAATGGGACAGCATAACGCAGGAGATGAGTAAGTTCAGTTATTTCAGAACGGTAGAACGGGATTTTCTGCGTTCTTTTTATCAACTGGCTACGCAGGTAGAGATTGACAACAATGACAGAATATTAATATCCAAACGTCTTTCAGACAATGTAGGCATCACGGATGAAGTAATTATCACCGCTTTTCACGATGTCATTGAGATTTGGGACAGCAAGACGTATCATGATACAATCAAAGAGCCGGAGAATTTTGCGGACATGGCGGATGAGGTATGGGCGAAATTAAATGCCGGTAAATAGTTCTTGAACAGATTCAGATAAAAAAAGTGCATGTATCATATTCCAGTAATGCTCAGAGAGTGTATAGAAGGGTTGAACATACATCCGGACGGAATATATATAGACGTCACTTTTGGCGGAGGGGGACACAGTAAAAAAATACTCGGACAATTGAGTGAGAAGGGAAAACTGTTTGCATTCGATGTAGATGAAGATGCCAGACAGAATGTGCCGGACGATAAACGGTTCGTATTAATACAAGCAAATTACAGACATCTAAAACGATTTTTAAAATTGCACGGCGTAACTCGGGTAAGCGGCATTTTGGCAGACTTTGGGATTTCATCTCACCAAATCGATGAACCCTCCAGAGGTTTCGCTACCCGCTTCGATGCAGAACTGGATATGCGCATGAACCGAAAGGAAGGAATGAGTGCTAAGGATGTTGTGAACACATACTCCGTTGAGCAACTTCAACATATTCTTGGATTTTACGGGGAAGTCATCAACGCCAAAACACTGGCTAATAAAATTGTAGAGCAACGGAACATTCAGGCAATAGAGACCACTAAAGATTTAGTGGAAATCTGCAAGACAGTTTCTAAAGGTATTGAAGTAAAATACCTGTCACAGGTTTTTCAGGCCATCAGAATTGAAGTGAACGATGAGTTGAACGCCATCAAAGATTTTCTGAAACAAAGTGAAGAAGTTCTGGAACCCGGTGGAAGGCTGGTCATCATGAGTTACCATTCTCTGGAAGACAGGCTGACAAAAAATTTTATGAAGAGCGGAGTGTTTGAGGGTGAACCGGAAAAAGATGTCTTTGGCAGGTTTGAACATCATTTAAAAGTAATTACCAAAAAACCAATAGAGGCGGGAACAGAAGAATTGAAAAGTAATCCAAGGGCGAGAAGTGCCAAATTGAGAATAGCAGAGAAAATAAACTAATGACGGAAGAGGAAGTACATATAGAAGCAACGGTGCAGGGAAACCGCATTCAGCGTGTAGTGGAGTCTGTATTGCGGGTATTTGGTATCGACGATTTCATTTCTTATGCACAGGTGATGCATAACTACCTGTTTGTGGCAGCTATTGTCTTTATTGGTGTTTTGGAGATATTCAATACGCATCTGGCAGTAAGGCTGAACCGGAATATTACCAAGAAACAAAATGATATAAAAGAACTGAGATGGGAATATGTAGGCGCTAAAACAGAACTGAACCTGAAGAGTAAACAATCGGAATTGCAAAAAGTACTGGAACCTTACGGATTGAAATCGTTACAGGAACCTCCTAAAAAGATAGAAGTAAAGAAAGGTCTATTAGAATAAAAAGCAAGCAGCCGGATAGTATGCAACAGGTAATTGCTACTGCACATTTGGCTACTTTATCCATATAAGATGAATATAAAATCCAACATACTCATTCGAATCTACCTGATAGGCGGGTTGTGTACGGTATTTGGCATCATCGTATTGGGAAAGGTTTATCAGATTCAGACGTATAAAAATGGATACTGGAAATCATTGGCAGACAGTCTGACAACAGACTATTTTGAGATACCCGCCGAACGCGGCAACATCTATTCATCGGATGATAAATTGTTGGCGACATCCGTTCCGTTTTTTGAATTACACGTGGATTTTGCTTCAAAAGCGATGACAGACGATATTTTCAAAGAAAATGTCGATTCACTGGCATATTATATGTGGAGCAAGTTTAATCAGAATACGGTCACCGGGTACAAGCGTCAGTTGATTAATGCCAGAAATCTGAAGAAGCGTTACTATCTGTTGTGCAGTAATGCTGACTATACATTATTGAAGGAAATAAAACAATGGCCGCTTTTTCGTGAAGGAAAGTTTAAGGGCGGATTGATTATTGAAACCCGACAAGAACGCACCAACCCTTATGGTTATCTGGCGCAGCGTACCATCGGACTGATTCGGGAAAATGCTAAGGATATCGGGCTTGAAGAGGCTGCTGATTCCTTATTGAGCGGGACCAAAGGGAAAATCCTGAAACAAAAGATTGCAGGAGGAGAATGGATACCCATCAACAGAGACGGACAAATTGAACCTAAAAATGGATTTGATATCATCTCCACACTGGATTTGGGACTACAGGACATCACGGAAACAACTTTATTGCAGGCTGTTACTCAATATCAGGCGGAATATGGTTGTGCCATATTAATGGAAGTGAAGACTGGTGCCATCAGAGCAATGGCAAATCTAGGGAAAAATAAAAGCAACGATGGCTTTTCCGAAAATTATAACTACGCGCTGGCACTTCGGTATGAACCCGGTTCTGTCTTTAAAACAGCCGCTTACCTGGCTTTGTTTGATGACGGATACCTGACTCCTCAGGATTCCATTAATTCCAATCATGCATCTGCAAAATTCGGCAATGTGGTTTTAACAGATGACGGGCATAACACCCAGTATGATTTTCTGACACCCGGTAAAGCGCTCGCCATTTCTTCCAATGTGGCTATAGCCAAGTGGATTGTTCAGTATTACGGTAAAGACAAACAGAAATTATACGATAAGCTGGAACAGTTTGGACTGACGGCTAAAACACAAATTGATTTAAAAGGTGAAGTTTCTCCATTGATTCTGAAACCGGATAAATGGAGTGCAATCTCATTGCCGTGGATTGCACACGGCTACGAGGTTAAGTTTACACCGCTTCAGTTGCTGACATTTTACAATGCTATTGCCAACAACGGAACACGCATGAAGCCTTATCTGATACAAAGTGTTCTGGATAACGGGAAGCAGGTTCGTGAGTATAAACCGCAAAGTACACAGCATAAAATCTGTAGCCCTAAAGCAGCTGAATTTGCTAAAGAAATCTTATTGCGTGTGGTCGAAGATGAAAATGGAACCGCCCGGAAAATTAAATCACCGTATTACCGTATTGCCGGTAAAACGGGAACCGCGAAAATGAGTACCGACCACAGCGGATATTCAGAAAAGAACCTGTCCACTTTCGTCGGTTTCTTTCCGTCTGAAAATCCGTTGTATTCCTGTATCGTAGTAATCGGTGGTGCGGAAGGACCCGGTACTACCGGTGGTGTGGTATCTGCTCCTGTATTCAAAACGATGGCGGATAAGATTATTACATCAAATATTACATCCAATAAAGCTATTAATAAGGATTCGTCTTTAAGTAATAAAAAACTGCCGGTAGTTGCTGGTACGACAAATGCGGTAAAAGAATTGAATAAAAAATTCAACGTTCGCTATGATTTTAAACAGAACTGGGAATATGCAAAACTGAAAAGTGACTCCGCTAAACATTTTTTCGTTTCGAAAATTCAGGTATCAAACAATATTGTGCCGAGTGTGAATGGAATGTTATTGGATGATGCGGTTTCTGTTTTGGAAAATTTAGGGATGAAGGTTGGGTTCGTCGGTAAAGGGAAAGTAGTGGGGCAGTCTGTTCCGGCCAATACCCCGGTTGTGAAAGGAAGTTACATACAATTAGTACTGAATTAGTGAAAATATTAAAAGACATACTGAAAAATATTCAGCCACAAAAGTTGGTGGGAGTGGATACCGTATCCGTGAATACGCTTCAACTGGATTCCCGTAAAGTAGGAAAAGGGGATGTGTTTTTTGCTATTAAAGGAACGGTTGTGGATGGACATGCATACCTGTCAAATGTGATTGAGCAGGGGGTGAGTGTCATTGTATGTGAAACGATGCCTGCCGAGTTACATCCTGAAGTTACCTATGTGGAAGTAAAAGATGCAAGAAGGGCATCGGCAGTAATGGCTTGTAATTATTACGACCACCCCTCGGAATCGCTGAAACTGGTTGGTGTAACCGGAACAAATGGCAAGACATCTGTGGCCACACTACTCCATCAGATTTATACGGAGCGGCAATATAAAGTAGGATTACTCTCTACTATCGTCAATAAAATTAATCAGACAGAAATTCCATCCACGCACACAACACCTGACCCGATTGCTATCAACGCATTGCTGCGCCGGATGGCTAATGAAGGCGTGCAATATGCATTTATGGAAGTCAGCTCTCATGCCGCGGATCAGGACAGGGTATTTGGGTTGCATTTCGCAGGTGGAATTTTTACCAACATAACACACGACCATCTGGATTATCACAAAACATTCCAGGAATATATTTACGCTAAGAAGAAATTTTTCGACCAGCTTCCGGATGCTGCTTTTGCCCTGACGAATATCGATGATAAGCGAGGGGATGTAATGCTCCAAAATACTAAAGCCAAAAAATATACGTATGCCATTAAGAGCCTTGCTGACTTTCGCTTTAAGATTTTGGAGAATGCCTTTACAGGATTAGTGATTCAATGCAATGAGACGGAAGTGCATCTGAAGATGACAGGCCGCTTTAATGCTTATAATTTACTTGCGATTTATGCCACATGTGTTTTACTTGGGATGGAAAAAGAAGAAGCGTTAATTGCCATTTCTACTTTAAAAGGAGCTGAAGGCAGATTTGACTGCATCACTTCTTCGTATCAAAAAATTATCGGTATTGTAGATTACGCGCATACGCCGGATGCATTAAAAAATGTACTGGATACCATCAATGAAATCCGGACACACAATGAACAGGTGATTACTGTTGTGGGCTGTGGCGGCAATCGTGATAAAACGAAACGTCCGGATATGGCACTTATTGCAAGTGAATTGTCTTCCAAGGTGATTCTGACATCCGATAATCCGCGTAATGAAAAAGCGGAGGACATCATACATGATATGAAAGCGGGAGTTCCGCCCCACAATTATAATAAAGTGATGTCTGTTACCGACAGGCGCGAAGCAATACGTGTTGCCTGTAATCTGGCAACAGAACGGGATATCATTTTACTCGCAGGCAAAGGCCATGAAAAATACCAGGAGATAGATAATGTAAAATACCCTTTTGATGACAAGGCAATATTGCTGGAAACGTTTAAAGAACTACATAAATAAGATAGTATGCTTTATTACTTATTTAAATATCTGCAGGAAACATTCGGATTGACAGGCTCAAGGCTGTTTCAGTACATCTCTTTCCGCGCGTCTTTGGCAATCATTCTGTCACTGGTCATTTCCATGCTGATAGGACGAAGAATTATCCAATGGTTGCGAAAAATGCAAATCGGGGAGTCTGTCAGGGATTTAGGGCTGGAAGGCCAGATACAAAAGAAAGGAACGCCCACTATGGGCGGCGTCATTATTATTGCTGCGATTGTTGCTCCTACACTGCTGTTCGCCCGCTTGGATAATGTATATGTCATCTTGCTGCTGGTATCGACAGTATGGATGGGCGGTATCGGATTTTTAGATGATTATATAAAAGTATTTAAGAAAGATAAGGAAGGGTTAAGAGGAATGTTTAAAATTCTAGCACAGGTGGTGCTGGGGCTCGTCGTCGGTTGTGTGTTGTATTTCCATCCTTCCGTGAAAGTGAGAGATTTTGATAATGTATTCATCTATAAGATTGACAGTAAGGGCGAGATTGACTGGGATAAACCTGAACAGGTGGTTTCTTCAGGACATGTGATGTATGAAAATAAAGGGATAAGAGTGGGGGATGAGTACCTCTCGCACGAAACCAAAGCACTCAAAACCAATATCCCGTTCTTTAAAGATAATTTACTGGATTATTCCTATTTCTTAAAGCCCTTCACAAAAGATTATCAGAAATGGGGCTGGATATTTTTTATTCCATTTGTAATATTCGTTATCACTGCAGTATCGAATGCCGCTAATCTCACCGACGGCATCGATGGTTTGGCCGCCGGAGTATCCGTTATTGTACTGACTACGCTGGCCATTTTTGCTTATGTATCCGGTAACGTAAAAATCGCGGATTACCTGAATATTCTGTATATCCCAAACTCTGAGGAGGTTGTAATTGTTTGTGCGGCTTTAATCGGTGCCACCATTGGATTTCTTTGGTATAATTCTTTCCCGGCGACCGTCTTTATGGGCGATACAGGCAGTCTTATGCTGGGTGGCGTCATTGCCACGGTATCGCTGATTGTTAGAAAAGAATTATTGATACCTATTCTCTGCGGTATCTTCTTTATAGAAAATGTATCCGTGATGTTGCAGGTTGGATACTTTAAATATACCAAAAGAAAGTATGGCGAAGGAAAACGCATTTTTAAAATGGCACCCTTACACCATCATTTTCAGAAAGAAGGATATCATGAAGCCAAGATTGTTTTGCGCTTTTGGATTATAAGTATCCTGCTGGCCGTCATCTCATTTGTTACCCTGAAGATCAGATAAACACCATATATATAATCAATGCAATCAGACAAAATAGTCATATTAGGAAGTGGTGAAAGCGGAGTAGGTGCAGCCATTCTGGCTCAGAAACTGGGTATGGAGGTTTTTGTATCGGATTTGGGTACCATCAAGCCCGTTTATAAAGAAGAGCTGGCAGCATTGCAGATTCCTTTTGAAGAAGGAATGCATACGGAAGAAAAGATTTTAGCAGCGACAACCATTATTAAGAGTCCTGGTATACCGGATAAAGCGCCTATAGTCAAAAAAATTAAAGAGAAGAACATTCCGGTGATATCGGAAATTGAATTCGGATTCAGATATACCAAGTCTAAAGTAATTGCCATTACTGGTACGAACGGTAAAACGACAACAACCTCCCTGACCTACCATCTGCTGGAGAAGGCCGGATATAATGTAGGATTAGGCGGAAACATCGGAACCTCCTTCGCCAGGCAAGTGGCAAATGGCGATAAGGATTTCTTTGTTCTGGAAATCAGCAGTTTTCAGCTCGATAATTGTGTAACATTTAAGCCTTTCATATCCGTTCTATGCAACATCACTGAAGATCATCTGGATCGCTATGATTACAAATTTGAAAATTATATTGCGTCCAAATTCAGTATCGCTAAAAATCAGGATGAACATGATTATTTCATCTATTGTGATGATGATGCCGTAACAATGGAGTACCTGAGCACCGCCAACCCGCGTGTACAGAAAATTCCTTTCTCTTATTACCACAAAGTAAGCAATGGCGCTTATGTAGAAAATAAACAATTAATTATCGAACTCAATAAAACCAACTTTACCATGCCAATCAGTGAACTCTCTATCCACGGAATCCACAATTCCTACAACTCCATGGCCGCTGCCATATCCGCAAAATTAGTCGGCGTACGTAATGACAAAATCCGAGAAAGTCTGGAAGATTTTAAAAACCTGGAACATCGTCTGGAATTTGTCGCTACCATCCGAAATGTTGATTTTATCAATGACTCAAAAGCAACCAATGTCAATTCAACATGGTATGCGCTGGAATCTATGACCAAACCAACCGTTCTGATTGCAGGCGGCGTTGACAAAGGCAACGATTATACCCTGATAAAAGATTTGGTCAACAAGAAGGTGAAAGCAATTATCTGCCTGGGCAAAGACAACGAAAAACTCCACGAAGCATTTGCTTCAGAAGTCGGATATATTGTGGATACACAAAACATGGAACAGGCTGTCCAAATGGCTTACAATATTGCAGATAAAGGCGATGTTGTTTTATTGTCTCCTTGCTGTGCCAGCTTTGACTTGTTCGAAAATTATGAAGACAGAGGAAAGCAATTCAAACGTAATGTATTGAACCTGTAAAATAAAAATACCGGTGTTAGGCAGGATTATTAATAATATCAAAGGAGATAAGTATGTATGGTACATCGTTGCCATACTGAGCGCTATTTCTTTGCTGTTAGTGTATAGTTCTACCCGCTCCCTGGCATACAGGGATACCGGTGGAGATACGGAATATTACCTGCTGAGGCATGGGTTCATATTGACGGTAGGTTTATTTATTACGTATTTCATTCACCGTATTGATCATGGGTATTTTTCGCGAATGGCACAAATGATGCTGGTATTGTCGATTCCGTTATTGCTGTACACCAAATTTTTTGGAGTCCGCATAAATGATGCCAGCCGGTGGGTGCGTATTCCGGTTGTCGGGCTGACCTTCCAGTCGTCTGATTTTGCCAGGCTCGCGCTGATTATGTATACTTCCCGTATGCTTTCTAAAAAGCAGGGCGTTATCAAAGATATCAGGGAAGTTGTGTTGCATATTATGCTTCCAATTGTCTGTGTATGTGCGTTGATTATGCTGGATAATTTCTCTTCTGCGGCGATATTGTTTGCTACCTGCATTGTTGTACTGTTTGTAGGAAGGGTAAGTACCAAATTTATACTTGCAATCGTTGCCGCAGGCGCATTGGCGGCAAGCCTGATATTTGCCGTTTCTTGGTATGGATTTAAGGATCATGGCCGGGCGGATGTTTGGCTGCAGCGCATTGAAAACTGGACGAATCCGGATTATAATTCAGATGATTTTTATCAGCAGAAACAAGCGTATATCGCCATTGCCAAGGGCGGCCTGTTTCGCATTGCACCGGGGAAAAGTACGCAGTGTAATTTCCTGCCGGATGCTTTTTCTGATTTCATTTACTCCACACTGATTGAAGAATATGGCCTCATTGGCGGTGCTTTTGTATTGTTTCTTTATCTCTTCTTTATGTGGCGTCTGATTATTCTGGTGAAAAACAGCCAAAGAGCATTTGGGGCGTTGATGGCAATAGGCTTGGGTATCAGTATGGTATTGCAAGCCATCATCCACATGGGGGTTAATGTGCATCTGCTGCCCAATACAGGTATCACGCTTCCATTTATCAGCTGGGGTGGTTCAAGTATTTGGTTCAACTCTTTTGCGTTGGGTATTATATTAAGCGTAAGCAGGCATGTAAACGAACGGACTCAGCAAAAACCACAGACAACGACAAAAAGACAGAAACTGGAAGAGATGGATGTATAGTATTTAATTAAAAAGAAGAATTAATAGGAGTGAGTAAGACACGTAAATATATTATTGCTGGCGGTGGCACGGGAGGGCATATCTTTCCGGCGGTTGCCATTGCGGATGCATTAACTCAAAATCAACCGGATTGCCGTATTTTATTTGTCGGGGCTAAAGGAAGAATGGAAATGGAAAAAGTGCCGCAAGCGGGATATGATATTGTTGGGCTGGAAGTAGTGGGTTTGCAAAGAAGCCTTACATTGAAAAATTTATTATTTCCATTCAAGCTCTTAAAGAGCCTGTTTCAGGCATTTAGCGTTCTGAGAAAATTCCGACCGGATGCCTGCGTTGGTGTGGGAGGATATGCCAGCGGTCCGGTATTATTTATAGCGGCATTGATGGGTACGAAAATTTATATACAGGAACAAAATTCATATCCGGGTATCACTAATAAAATCTTGTCGAAGCTGGCGTCTAAGATATTCGTAGCTTACGATAATTTAAACCAGTTCTTTAATCCGGAGAAAATTCTGCTTACCGGAAATCCCGTCAGAAAAGATATAACGGCCGAACTGCCTGAAAAGAAAGATGCTTTGTCATTTTTCAATTTAAAGGAAGATAAAAAAACAATTTTGATAATCGGAGGCAGCCTGGGGGCACGCACTATCAACACAGCCATAGAGAAAAATATGGGGCTGTTTACGCAACAAGGATATCAGTTATTATGGCAAACCGGTAAGATTTACTACGATGGTATAATGGAACGGACAAGGTCAAACGATTTAACAGATGTGAAAATTCATCAGTTCATCAGGGAAATGAATTTCGCTTACAGTGCGGCGGATATTATTATTTCAAGGGCAGGAGCTTTGTCCATTTCCGAATTATGCATAATAGGTAAGCCAGCCGTTTTGATTCCGTCTCCGAATGTTTCGGAGGACCATCAGACCAAAAATGCCATGGCATTGGTACAGAAAGGCGCAGCGGTTTTGATTAAAGATACCGAAGCGGTTGAAAAGGTAGGAGCGATCGTTTCAGCGCTGATAAAAGAAGAAAATAAGTTAAACGAGCTATCAGAAAATATCAGGCGGCTGGCGAAAACGAATGCGGCGAATGAAATTGCTGAATATATAAACGGGAATTTATCAGCCTGACAGGGGCAGATTCTGACAGTCGATTTTTTATAAAGGGACAGAAAATAAACATGGATTTAACCAACATACAACGTATCTATTTTTTAGGAATTGGCGGTATTGGTATGAGCGCGTTGGCTCGTTATTTCAACCTGCACGGAAAAACCGTGAGCGGATATGATAAGACAAGAACGAATCTGACCGATGAACTGGAAAAAGAAGGAATTGTTATCACCTTTGAAGACAGTATTGTAACACTGGATGCTGAAGCGGATATGGTAATTTATACACCCGCCATCCCTAAAGACCATGTACAATACAACTGGTATATACAGCATCATTTCAGCGTAGTAAAAAGGGCGCAGGTGCTTGGGATGGCAGCTAATTCTATGTTCAATATTTCCATTGCCGGCTCTCACGGCAAGACATCCACGTCTTCTATTACGGCACATCTGCTACAAACGGCGAATAGAAGCGTCGCCGCATTCTTAGGCGGGATATGTATCAATTTCAATTCAAATTTTATTGATGGCACCGAATATGCCATTGCGGAAGCCGATGAATTTGACCGCTCTTTCCTGCATCTGGAGCCTAATATTGCACTCATTACTTCAGTAGATACCGATCATTTGGATATTTACGGGAACCTCGAGGCCATAGAAAATTCATTCCATCAGTTTTGTAATAAAGTAAGAGAAGGCGGAGTATTAATAACGAATAGCAGTGTCCCTGAAAAAATATTAAACGAGAAAGTGAGAAATTACCGCTACAGCCTCTCTGATGAGAAAGCTGATTTCTTTACAAAGAATTTAAAAATCGGTGAAGGTGCATATGTGTTTGATGTGGTTCATCCCGATGGCGTGATTGAAAATGTAAAATCCTACTACGGAGGAAAACATAATATTGAAAATGCTGTGGGGGCTATCGCTATCGCACTGCAGTTAAAGATTTCACCGGAACAGATTAAAGAGGGTATTACGACGTTTAAAGGCGTCCGGCGGCGCTTTGAGACACAGGTGCGCAATGAGAAGTATGTCTATATTGATGATTATGCGCACCATCCGCGGGAGTTAGATGCCACCATATCGGCAGCGAAGGAATTATATCCTGATAAAAAACTGACGGTCGTCTTTCAGCCGCATCTGTTCAGCCGCACCAAAGATTTGTGTGATGAATTCGCAGCGTCGTTGTCGCATGCTGATAATCTGATTTTGCTGGATATCTATCCCGCACGTGAGAAACCGATGGAAGGGGTAACAAGCAAAATTATTTTAGATAAAGTAACTATTTCCAATAAGCAGCTTGCCACAAAAGAGGAATTGATAGCACTCTTAAAAGACAAAAAAGATTTACAGGTAGTACTTACCGTAGGCGCCGGGGATATTGATACGAAAGTCGCAGAAATAAAAAAATTATTAACCATATAAATTAAAGAGACGGAAAAAGCTCTTTTTCAAGGTATGAATAAAACAGTCAGGAATATTATTATACGTGTTTCGATGCTGATCGGACTGATTGTTTTTTTAGTATTGGCGGTGTTGGCAAAAAGGAACAGGGAGCTGAGTGAAATAAAAAATATCCGGATTAGTATTGACGAATGGTCTGGTAATTTTTTTGTAACGAGGGAGCAGGTGACGGCCATCCTTGATGATAAGTTTGTAGTGAAAAATCGCATACTTTCGGGCAGAGACCTGGAGCGAATAGAGCAATCCCTTAAGGTGATTCCGCAGGTGCTCCATTCCAATGCTTATACTGACAATGCCGGAAACCTTAATATAAAGATTGAACAACGTAAACCGGTATTGAGGGTTTATAATCTTCAGGGAGAGACTTTTTATATGGATGAAAATGGTATTAAGTTTCCGACCGTTAATCATTTTGCGGCGAAAGTACCTGTTGTTACCGGCTTTATTACCGAACGATATACCGTGCCCAGAAAAGCAGGGTGTACTGAACTGAAAAGCGTATTCAGGATTGTCCGAGAGGTTGGTAAAAATAATCTCTGGAAAGAGTTGATAGGGCAGTATAATATCAATGAAAAAAAACAGGTGGAACTGATACCACGTATCGGCGATGCGCTCATTTTATTTGGGGATGATAGGGATGTTGATTCAAAATTTAAACGTTTGGATGTTTTCTATTTCGATGTTTTGAAAAAAGTGGGCTGGGACTACTATAAGGTTATCAACATAATGTATAAAGATCAGGTCGTTTGTCTGAAATAAAAATAATAAATATGCAAGTTAATAATGTAACGGACTCCGGTATGGAAAAGAAATTAGTACAGCCATCAGATAATATCGTATGTGCAATCGACATCGGTACATCCAAAGTAGCAGCCCTCGTAGGCAGAAGAAATCAATTCGGGAAAATTGAAATCCTCGGAATTGGAAACTGTCCTTCGTTCGGTGTACAGCGCGGAGTGGTCATCAATATCGCTAAAACAGTAGAGTCAATTAAGAAAGCGGTCATGTACGCGGAACAACAATCCGGCATTAAATTCCGGAAGGTGCATGTCGGTATTGCCGGACAGCATATTAAAAGTTTGCAGCATCGCGGCATCTTAACCCGCAACAACAATGATACGTGGATCAGCAATGAGGATATTCAAAAGCTGAAGAATGAAATGTACAAGCTTGCACTGCCGCCCGGAGACAGAATCCTGCACGTGCTGCCACAGGAATATATCGTGGATAATGAACCCGGCATATACAGCGAACCTATCGGGATGATGGGTATCCGTTTGGAAGGAAATTTTCATATCATCACCGGTGCGGAAACCGCAATTCAGAATATTGAGCGTTGTATCCATATAGCCGGCCTGGAAGTGGCCAGTATTGAATTAGAACCACTGGCCTCCGCGGATGCCGTTCTGACAAAGGAAGAACTGGAAGGAGGCGTTTGCCTGGTGGATATAGGTGGCGGTACTACGGATATCGCAATCTTTGAAAATTTTGTTATCCGTCATACAGCGGTTATTCCGTTCGGAGGAAATATCATCACGGAAGATTTAAAAGATTTTAAAATCCTGAAAGATCAGGCGGAAGTACTGAAAAAGAACTATGGCAGCGCTATTCCGTTTGACGGATTAAAAAATCAGCATGTGTCCATTCAGGGTGAAGGTTCCCGTTCCATTGGCACTCGCGAAGTAAATTTGCTGGCCGTGTCAAAAGTAATATCCGCCAGAGTAAAAGAAATATTGGCGCATGTAGCCTACCAGATAAAATTATCCAACTTTGAACGAAAACTGATTGGCGGTATCGTGCTGACCGGTGGTGGTTCTCAGTTAAAGCACCTGGCACAACTCACAGAAGCGGAAACCGGACAGTGTGCCAGACTGGGATTGCCAAGAGAACATCTGGCGTCCACAAAAATGACCGATGTGGACAGCCCTATTTATGCTACAGGTATTGGCTTATTGATACGTGGTTTCAAACTGCGTGACGAAGAAATGCTTGACCGTGATAATACATTCAAGACGCACGAAACACCAGCTAAAGAGATAAAGGTAGAAGAAGATAAAGTGACTACTCCTGTCCAGCCGGATACAACGGTAGATATTACAGCCGAAGTGGAAAATGAAAAGGAAGTTGTATCGGAGAAGGGTAACACTGTAAAAAAAGAAAAAATCTCGTTGGTGTCTACATGGGGTAAAAAGCTAACTACCTGGATGCAATCTGATGTAGATGATTTTGATTCAAAATAATAAACCATAAAAATATATAGACATGGAATTTGAAATGTTCAGCGAAAATAACTCTATCATCAAAGTACTGGGAGTTGGTGGTGGAGGCTGTAATGCCGTCAATTATATGTACGAGCAGGGTATCCCCGGTGTAAATTTCGGTGTCTGCAATACAGATAAACAGGATTTGTTGAAAAGCCCGGTTCCTTCAAAAATTCAACTTGGAACCAACCTGCTGGAAGGCCTTGGAGCCGGTGCGGATCCTGAAGAAGGGCGCCGTGCCGCACTGGAAGCGGAAGAAGAAATCAGGATGTACCTTTCCAATAATACCAAGATGGTGTTTGTTACCGCTGGTATGGGTGGCGGTACAGGTACAGGCGGTGCGCCTATTGTTGCAAAGATTGCCAAAGAATTGGGCATACTGACGGTAGGTATCGTTACGATTCCTTTCTCCAATGAAGGAAAACCTAAACGCGATAAGGCGGAAAGAGGCATCCAGAATATGAAAGAGAATGTGGATGCACTTATCGTAGTATCTAACAATAAACTGTATGATATTTTTCCTGATTTGGATATTGATGAAGCATTTTCAAAAGCGGATGATATCTTAACCACTGCCGCTAAAGGTATAACGGAGATTATTACAAAACCCGGAAAAATCAACGTGGATTTCAACGACGTTCGCAGAGTAATGTCTAACAGCGGTGTTGCAATTATCGGTATTGGCAAGGGAAGCGGCGACAACAGGGCGTCTCAGGCTATACAGGAAGCCATGAACTCTCCATTGCTGGAGGATGCGGATATTTTTGGAGCAAAGGGGGTTGTGTTATACATCACCTACGGAACCGGTATTAAAATGCGTGAACTGGATATGATTACAGATTGTGTTCAGGCGCAGACACAGACGGACTGTGAAATCATCTGGGGCGTTTGTAAAGATGAAGAACTGGGAGATGATATCGCCATTACGCTGGTTGCTACAGGTTTCCAGACCGGCGAAGTAAGCCGTGAGCGCAAACAGGTTCAACGGCAGCAACAGGAAAAAGTGGTATACACGCTGCAAACCAGGACAACGGAAGAAGCAGTAAAAGAGGCTGCAAAAGAAGAAGTGGTTACACCATCGGAACAAAAAAATCCGGAACCTGAAATTACAGTGCATCAGTTAACTGCAGAGAAAAATGAACAAAAGGATGAGGAGATTTTTACTCCTCAGATGGAACAGGATGTTGTAAGGGATAATGAAATTGAGTTTGAAATCAATCTGACTGTACCGGAGTCTGATATACAGATTGTTGATAAGCCGAGAATGCATCTGGTACAGGAAATGGAAGAAACGGATTATGCAAAGGTTTCTTCAACTGAAATGCAGTTTTCCCTGTTTGAAACAGCTGACAAAAAATCAGAAGAGCCGATGGATGATCAGGCCTTAGAACGTGATCTGATAAAAAAACGTATAACGCTGGATATGCAAAAACATCATATCAGTTTATACGAACTGGAAAAAGAACCTGCTTATAAGCGCTATGGTATGGAGCTGGATAACACCTTACCGTCTGACCAGTCTAATTTTTCCAACTATATGATATATAACAACAGTGAAGATCCGAACAAGATTGAGATACGCCCCAATGCTATGAAAGATATTACCTTAGATTAAGCCGCTTTGGCTTAATTATCTGTTCCCCAGATTGGCTACACCGCAATGGTGTAGCTTTTTTGTTTTAAGAAATCATATATCCGCTAATAAAAAAAGCTGCATCGTGGATGCAGCTTCTGAAATCGTTCAAAAATACTTTATTTTATCAGTGCAAGGCCATCGGTAGCGGATTTGTCACCGGGCATCACCATCAGCACTCTGTTAAACAGTGTCTTTGCATCGGCTACTTTTTCCAGAAAGTAAGTTGTCCATGCGCTCATCAGGAGCGTATTGTAATCCAGCGGGTACAGCGCCAGTACAATGTCGAAATATTTCTTAGCGACGGTATAATCTTTGCCATAATACGCGCTTAGGCCTAAGCGATAGTTAGCGGTCGTATTTTTAGGATCCAGTGTAATTATTTTCTGATAAATAGCTTGTAAGTCAGACCATTTCTTGAGCTCTGCAAGCGGGTAAGTGATACCCCAGAGTGGCTCTGTTGCCGTTGGTCTTAAGCCAATCGCTTTAGTATAAAATGTAACGGATTCAGTATGTTTGCCTGCCGAATAGTATAACCATCCCAACCGCACATTCGCCTCATAATTTGTAGGTGTGGCAAGTGGTTTAAGCACATCAATGGCATTGGTATAATCCTGCTTGTTTTCAAAAGCTATACTTTTCTGAAACGCTTCGAGCAATGCTTTGCTGTCCTCGGCAAAGGTGTTGACGGAAAGAATACATATCAACACAAAGATGGTTTTTTTTAGAAATTCCATTGTAAAGATGATTTTATAGAGTGATTAAAATAATTTGATGATTGATTGTCTACGACAAGCCCGGTCAGTTCTTTTACATAAAATTGAGTGCTTCGTTGTCTTTGCTGAAAATTATATTCTAGCCCAAGCTGAACATGTTTTTTGATATAGAAATTAAAATTAATACCGGCAAGCAGTTTAATCGGATCAGAGGTGTTGTAAGTTATAAAACCATTATTGCTGATATAATTAATCATCGTGTTCCCGTAGTTAAAGTTAAACTCATTCCACCACCAATTTAATACTTTAAATCCTATTTTTTGACCAATTACATACTGATTTTGTGACCCATTCCGTAAATACGTTCCTGATGTCTTGCCATAAAAGTTATAATTACCTAATGGATAATAAGTTAAGCCTCCTTCCGCTTGTATCTGCATGATGTCATTCAGGTTGGAGCCGGACAGCTGAATATAGGGCATCACATATTTGCACCGCTTGCTGATACTGACAGAACCCAGAAATGAATTTATGGCAGTGGTATCGCTGTTAATGGGAATACGGTTGTTTAAAACATCAGGTTCTAAAGCGGTGAATGTATTTCCTTTAATTCTGTAATAACCTAACCCGATTGCTACCGACCATTCTTTTTTTGTGACATAAGACAGCCCGAAATTGTACTGAAAATTCAGGTTTCTAAATTCCCTGCCAGCCTTAAATCTGTTTGTAGGCAATAACACTTCGATTTCATATAATGCCTGCGTGTAAAAGAAAGAAAATGAATTGTCGATGTGGAGCCTGTTCTTGACGCTGTTCTGAAAATAAAAATCTCCGAAATATAAATTTCCGTTCAGGGTGCGTTCTGCTTTTCCTAAAGCCGTATCTGTTTTGAAAATTTTGTCCCGGTTGGTAGTGATGTTATTGGTAATCATCGCTCCTCCGTCGATGCCTATAAAGTCAAATGGTTTCTTTTTATACCCCACTTTGCGCTGAAAATGTTCTGTCTGTTTGGATGCAAAATCATTAGCGGTTTCTTTCCTGTCAGAGAATAAATAGGCGTAATACAAGTATTCTTTGGATACGGAATCACTCGGAAAGAACACAAGTGCCTTTTGGAATTGTGGGATAGCGTATTCATAGTTTTTGTTATCGTAAGCCAGTATACCGGCACGTAGCCGCAGATAATAGAAGTCAATCTTGTTTTCCAGCGCTTGCTTTACCGTTTTCTTCAGTTCTTTAAATTGTTTTTTCTGAAACTGTTCGTAGGAAATCCTGTCAACTTCATCTTTCTGTTGTAGGTCTTGTGCTTTCAAAGGGAAATAGCCAAAGGCCATAATAGTTATGGTGAAAATTAATGCTCGCATAGGTATAGTTTTTTATGGTGATGTTGATAAATGGAAAATTGATGAATCATATTGTTTTTTAAAACAATATCAAACTGGATTTCATTCAATTGGGTACTGAAGACGGAGGCGGTTACTTTTGACTTCATTTCAACGATTTCAGGAGAGTGGCTGTTATCCGCGAATGTGAAATTGGATTGATAGTTAGCTTTTGTAAAGAGGTAAAAGGGCGCAAAAAAATCCTGAATGAAGGTTACGGCCTTATTATTGAAATGAATGAGTGGTAATTGGTCATTGGTTTGGATATCAGGGTAGTACCCCAGCAGCACTCTGTAAAATGCCAGATAAAAATAAAATAACAGAGACTCTTTGTCACCTTCAAAGTCGTAAAAGTAGAACATCGTTTCATCATTGGTAAAATAGGCGTACGATTTTGATTGTGCACAATAAAGATAGGTCCTGTTCCAGGCATCAGTATACACTTCCCATTCGGTTTTATTGTTTGTGTCCTGCTCTGAAAACAGTAGTTTCCTGCCGGGAGTCAGGTCAAATGCGTTCTCCAGCAAAGTAGTTGTTTCCACATTACTGATGAATGCATGTTGAGCAGGAACTTCTGAAATCTTTAGATGTGATTGATTATTCTTTGTTTCAATAAAATATGCAACGGGATAATGCAGCGTCTTTTCTCCTGATTTGGGTGTCAGTTGTATTTGGAAATGAATGTGCGGCTCCGGCGATCGACCTGAGTTGCCACAGGTAGCCAGAATGGTTCCTTTGGTGACATAGTCACCGGTGTTTACCTTAAACGAGTCTTTTTTAATATGACTGATTTGAGAAAACAATCCTTCGGAATGGCTTAAGATGATCGTGTTTCCCCAGTTTTTACTGGTATTCACGTCGGATATGTCGTTGTCGTCCACGGTATTGATGATAGTATGTACATACCCGTCCATAGGTGCCAAAATCGGTTTGTTGTAGCAGTAAAAATCCTCTCTCTTGCTGCCGTCGTTATGGTAGGTTTTACCCTGTTCATCCACAATGACAAAATCAAGAGCCTTGCTCCAGTCTCCCAAATGAGTAATGTCGCCATCATACCCCTGACTCACTTTCCAGGTTCCCCAGAACGGCAACGCCATTTTCAACGGTTGCTTGCTGTCAAAACGGCTGGCAGAACTCAGGTATTTATATATTGTTTTTTCTGCCGAATAATACTGGATGGTGACGAGGTGCAGATATTTCTGAAGCCACCGCTGATGCAGGAAGTACAAGAACATCGTGACAAGAATGCTGAAAGAAATTGTGTAACCGCTGAGTTGAATGACACTCACCAGTTTCCCAAAACAAAATAACAGCAGAATCAGTATTGGTGTTAATAATACCACCATCAGATAACTGAAAATATTCGGTACTATGAAGAAACCACCGATGGCGATAGCCATTAGAATAAAATTGGATCCGACGAGATAGTAACTTAAAAAATCGGTATCGGCACCGAAAAATTTGAAGAAGGCGTATGCGGATATAAATCCGACAAAACTGAGTGTAAATGTAATACGCGAGTGAATCAGCAAACCAATGCTGATGAGCAGTCCGCCTAAGATACTGTTTTGAAAGAAGATACCATCGAGTGTCTTAAAATAAACTATTAAAAAAGCGGGAAGCCTTATCGTATCCAGCGAATGGGCAAGCCGGTAAAGGAAAAATGACGCGTTATCGGTATTGCTTAATGGATATAAGTGATTAAAATCTAAATGAAGATGTTTGAAATTTACACCTGCCAGAGAGATAATCCAGAACGTAAATAAAAAGGGAAAAACCAGGTATGGCAGATTGTTCTTTTCAAAGAAGCCGTTTATACCCACCGTGATTACTAACAAAAGCAAAACAGTAAAAAGAAACAGGAATCCGAAGGTGATGCTGAACTGATAAGTGAAACCAAGTGCAATACCTAATAATAAGGCATTGAACCCATACAACCCCTGACGTATGGATTCTTTGTTTAATCCAAATAGTAAAGCGAAAATATTAATCAGGACAACGGCTGCAAATCCTGAGACACCGATTTTGATATCAAAAAAGGTAACAGTTAAAATGATTACAGCAAACAGTTTGTTCAGCGAGAAAAATAACTGACTGTAACTGTACAGCAGGCTGTCTGCCCAGAATTTTAATATGTGTTGCTGTTGCTGCATGCAAAATGATTATGCTACTCTCAGAACATTATTGATTAAATGTTTGGGTGTCTGTTCTAAAGTATTCATTGTTTCTGTCGTCTCTCTGTCTCTGATAAGATGTATTTTTCCACTCATATCAATTAATACCACTCTAGGCCGCATGTGAATAAACTGCATCCATTGTGTTACATTATAAGCGCCTACACGATGAACGACCACATCATCATTTTTATTCAACAGAGGTAAACTTACATTCTCTCGGATACAGTCTATATTCATACAGAGCGGGCCATACACCACCATCTCTTCCGAATGTGCTGAAAATTCCTGCGCCGGCGAAATTTTATGATTGTACCAGAAAGCCGTGAATAAAAGATTTACGCCAAAATTCATGATGGTAGCCCGGCGGCCATCACTGAGCCGTTTGGTGGCAACAACCGATCCCAGCAGATATCCGGCATCATCTATTAATGCCCGTCCTGTTTCTAAAAATAAAGTCGGTAAATCCTGTTTGCTGAAACCAAAATTCAAGATGGTGGTGGTAATGGCCTCTGCATAGTCGTCAAAGGTGGGAATAACGTCAGCGCCTTGTAAATAAGAGCCTTTCAACGTATTTGCGGAACAAAATCCACCGCCTAAATCGAGGTATTGAATCACCTTTCCCCATTTCTGTTTGATGTTCATTGCAAGGTCACATAATTTCCAGGCAGCCACAGAATAGGCGTTGGCAGACAACATATAGGTGCCGATATGGCAATGTAATCCGACGAGTTCCATTTCGTCGTGAGACATAATTTTATTGATAGCACTCCACGCCTGTCCGTTCTCGTAGTTAAATCCAAACCTGTCCCACATCGGGTAGACACCCGTGTCCATATTTACGCGGATGGCAACCCTTGCTTTCTTCTGCATGGATTTGAGGACATCCATCAGTTCGTATAATTCATCCAGATGGTCTATATGAATCATGGAATTGTTCTCTACTGCCGTTCGCAAATCAGCAGCGGATTTTTCAGGGCCGTTGAAGATGATTTTTGTTCCCGGTACCCCGTTTTGAATCGCTTTTTCATATTCAAATATCGAAACGACCTCCGCCCAGGAGCCTTCCTGATGGAAGATATTGCAGACTGCATTGAGATAGTTGGTCTTGTAACTCCAGGCAAACTGTACCTTTGGGTAGCGTGTCTTAAAAGCCCTTACCGCATCCTGATAAGTTTTGCGAATGGTGCGTTCAGAGAATACGAAACACGGGGTGCCGTGTTCTTCAATGATTCGCTTTACAGGAACACCGTCTATCTGTGTAACAGGACTGAATTCGGTGCGATTACCGAATTTATTCATGGTACCGGTATTCAGTTTCTGTATATAAGGCCGTTCATAATGTTGCTTTGCCATATGAGATTTTTTTGGATTTATTTATAATTCCCCCAGTGTAGAGATTTTTTCAAATTCTGATAAGTTGACAATCAGGTCATAGGAATAGCGGATAAACAGCTTTCCTTTTTCAAATGAAGTAAAGGGTTTCAGTTGTTCACCAAGTGCCATCTGAACCAGTGCTTCCGGATGATTTTGCCCGCATCCAACGGATAGATACACCCATGCCGGAAATCTTGGATTCATTTCCAGAAGATAATATTTATTGTCGTTTGTTTTAATGAATTCCAGTTCGCATCCGCCTCTCCATTTTGAGTTTCCAATGACCCGGTTGGTTATTTTTATCAATTCTTCGTCATCCAGTGAGATACCTGCCCAGGCTTTGCCTTTGTCTGTGATGTACAATTTGCGCATGGGAATGGCGCCAATGCATTTGCCGTTGCCGTCTCCTATCGCTGTTACATTCACTTCATTGCCTGATACAAATTCCTGCACTATAATCGGCAGGCCCCATTTCGCGCTGATTTTATAAAAATAATTAACCGCCTGTTCGGGCGTTGCTGCTATAGAGGCATCATAATATTTCCCTTTTATCACAAGCGGATAGGTGAATTCGTCTTTGAGCTGATGGATTTCGGAGGCGTTGAAGATCATTTTGCTGTAAGGTACTTTTACATTGTTTTTCTCTCCGAATTCAAACAACACAGATTTATGCCTGGATTCAAATTGTTCTGATGTTGGTAAAAAGGTGGCAATGCCCAACTCGGTTTTTAAGGTATTGGTAAGTTTAATGAAATTATGCAGTTCTGCGTCAAAATTAGGAATGATAACATCTATCTGTTCAATGCCATGAATATATTTTATGCGGTCCAGTAAAATGCCCGTACCGGCTGAGGGCATGGGAATCTGATAAACCTTATCCACCAGGTCATGCATGTAAATGCCGGGTTCCAGAGTTTCATAAGACAGTCCGATAATGCGTACATCATAAGCGGCACTCTCCTTCAGAGCCCTGATGACGGGAATTCCCGGCCCCGGACTGTCTATATTGTTGAGTCCGGTTACAGCAACCGTTATGTTTTTCTTACTGCTCATCGTATTGAATCAATTGATGCATGGAAAGCATTTGCAGAAAATCGTTCACATCTTTTTCCAGCGTGGAGGAGTCAACGGAATATTTCTCTTCCAGTTCTTTCAGAATGACTTCTTTCGACTTACCCTCTTTCAGGATGCGGATAATTTCCAGCCCTATCGGATTGGCGGAAAAGGAGTCGCCGGACGATGGATTGAAGATAAAACCTGAATCACTGATGGCTATATTCTTGTTGACTTGCATAACAATTTTTTTGATTAAACAAAGATGAGAAGATTATCCTTATCCGGCAAATGGAATCGGTGAATGCCCAAAATGTATAGGTAATTAGCTGCAAAAGTGAAAAAAAGTAAAAAAATCCAATATTTAATGCTGGACAAAGGAAATCATTGTTCTTTTCGTAAAAGCTCAATATCTGAGATCAGGTGCTGCATATCCAGCCGTAAAGTGCCTTTGTACAACCCTCGGATATGTCGGTTTCTGTCAATGAGAACGACATTTTCCGTATGCAGGAATTCAGTCGAGTCTTTGTTGAATCCCGCATCTTCTTCGGCAAAGTAACCCTGCCGGGCTAAAGTATAAATGGCCGCTTTGTCACCCGTCAGCAGATCCCATTTTGTTTCCTCAATGCCATAAATAGCGGCAAATTCACGCAGTCTCGACACGGAATCTTCCCAGGGTTTGACTGAATATGATTGAAAGCGTATATCAGCGTCATGGGCAAACGTATCTAAGACGGTTCGAAGGTTTTTGGTCATATCTGGGCAAATGCCGCCACAGGTGGTGAAAATAAAATTGACAATGGTAATATTGCCATCCAGTGATTTGTCAGTAACCGTTTTGCCGTTCTGGTTCGTTAGCGAGAATGCCGGGATGTTGTGTAATTCAACGGATGGGGAAGGTTTCCATACAGGTTCAAAATCCGGAGTGTTATAGAATGGCAGGGATTCCGGTTGCTGCTGACAGGCAATGCAAAGGCCTGTGGCCAGTAGTAAAAGAAGTATGTGAAATCGTACAGTTTTCATAGATTGATTTTTGACTTCTAATGTTGGTTTTCTATTGCGTTAGAACAGTTCATAGTACCCGTTAGCCCGTAAGTTCTCCCATCTTTGACAATATAATTTGCACGAAGTTTTCCATTATCATACCACATTTTTTGTCTGCCTGCTTCCTGTCCGTTTTGATAGTGATTGTCTCTCATCAAAACACCGTTTGGATTCCACTCCAGCAACCTGCCATCAAAAACGTCGTTCTTAAAATAGGCTTCATATTTTAATTGTCCGTTTTCCCACCATTTTTGCTGCCTGCCTTCCGCCTTTCCATTTATGAAATGTTCAACAGACTGATATCGCCGATTAGGAAATCTTGTATAACACCTGCCTTGTTTTTTACCATTCACATAGCCCGTCAGCATTATCGTGTCATGCGCCGGATTTAACCGGATAGTATATCCGTTTGCCAGGCTGTCATTGATATAGGACACTCCCTGTTTATTCATCACCTTTACACTATCTGCCTTGTAATACAAACGTTTAATCATGAAACTATTGGTAACAGTTTCTTCTTTTCTTACAGCTGAACACGCAACAACAATAAGAAGATTTACAAGGACAGATAGTGTTTTAGTGACATTCATTCTCCCAACTGAATAAATATTTAATAGGTTACCGTTCCCGCGGTACCATAAAATCCATTTCCGTTAATGTAAGGTGCGGCGGCTGTTGTATGATAGTGATAAATACCACCCGGATAATCAGCGGTTACCGCGAAATGTCCGTGATACACATCCAGAGATGCAGCATCAACGGTAGCGCCGTTTTCCATCGGGCCGTAAACGGGGAACCCATCCAGTAAAAAGCCAATAAGCGCGTCTTTGCCTTTGTTGGCGGTAATATAGGTCGGCTCAATATGGTAATGATACTGTCCTTGTTGCTGAGGATGGCCGCTGTATTGGTCAAAGGAGTAGATTTCATTAGTCAATGGCGACCCGCCGGCAGCATATTGGTTAAACAGAGGAATCCCGTTTACCGCAACACCCATCGGCCCCATCGGAGTACTGCTATGGTTAGTAGCCTGAGCGGGATTTACGGGAATCTTAAATGTCAGACTTTGTTCTGCAATTCTGTTGGGATTTATGCTGAACGTGCCGGTGCCGTTGTATGCTTCATACTTAGTGGATGCCCATTGTGTCCCCTGATAGTAAGGCGACTTATGGTCTGGCAGGCCGTTGGTCTTTATGACGACATAGTTACCTTCCCGGTAAATTTCAGTAGCTCCGTAAATTTTTTGGAAAACAGCAGGTACTGTGGTCGAGTCGGTTGTGCCGCCGGGAGAAATAGGGGTGGTCGGTATGCACCCTGTCATCAATATACCTGTACTCAGCAGTGTAATGATGAAGAAGGTCAGTGATTTCATAATGGATTGTTTACGGTGAATAAATAATATTTTCAGTGTAAACTTATACCAGAAAAAAAGAATAATTTATTTAAATCGGTGAAGCTGTAAAAAGTATCGGAGTTTACGGGAGAGTGTTAATTCCAGTCTTTGGTGTAGACTGCAAAGAAATCCGCTTCATACTTGCTGCTGATTGGTATTTCTGTATGTACTAACTGAATGTTTTTACCTCTGACGCTTTCTATTTTGTTCAATGCTGCGATGTATGAGCGATGCACCCTGATGAAATTATTCTTCGGGAGTTTTTCTTCAAAAATCTTTAAGGTGCCAAGTGTCATGACAGGCTTTTTCCCGGATAAATGTATTTTTACATAGTCGTCTGTGCTTTCTAAGAATAAGATTTCATTACAATCTATTTTGATAAGCCTGTAATCAGCCCTGACAAAAATATAATTAGTGTCGTTGGTCTCTTTCTTGTTGAATTCGTAAAATTCTCTCGCTTTATTGACCGCCTTTTCAAAACGTTCGGGAGAATAGGGTTTCAACAGATAGTCAACGGCATTCAGATCAAAGCCTTCCACTGCATATTCGCTGTGTGCTGTGGTGAAGATGACCATCATTTTCTCATCGAGTGATTTGTAAAAGTCGATACCGGAAATGTCCGGCATGTTGATATCCAGAAATAACAGGTCAATTGCATTATTGCTGAGATGCTTGAGTGCATCCGATGTTTTGGTAAAGGTTCCCTGCAAGTGTATAAAATCTATGGTCTCACAAAATGCTTGGATAAGTTCCAGGGCTAAAGGTTCGTCATCGATGGCAATACATTCAATCATGCTAAATTCAGTTTTAAAGTGACACCATAGCCGGTATCGTTATTGTCTATCGTCAGTTCATGTTTATCCGGATACATCAGCGCCAGACGCCTTTTGGTATTTTCAATGCCGATTCCGGATGATTCGTCCTCTTTCAGTGCCATCTTGTATTTTTTGTTTTGCACATTCATTACAAGCTGATTGCCGGCTACTGTGATATTGATTTTAATAATCCCGTTTTCTTCCGTACTGATCCCATGTTTAAATGCATTTTCAATGAAGGTGATTAGTAGCAGCGGCGCAATTTGCAGATCCTGTAATGAAATATTTACCTGATAATCCACTGTTATCGAATTTGACAGACGCATTTTTTGCAGGTCAATGTAATCAGAAATATAGCTGATTTCTTTTTCCAGCGGCACCAGCGGACGGTGGCCTTCGCTGATTACATAGCGCATGATGGAAGACAGTTTCATGATGGCCGGTGCCGTATTTTCAGCTTTACGGATGGCGAGAACATAAATGCCGTTTAGGATATTAAACAAGAAATGGGGATTGATCTGTGATTTCAAAAAGGCGAGTTCTGCTTTATATTTCTCTTCTTCAGCTGCCTGCCAGTTTCTGTATATTCTTAAGGCGATGGACATCAGGAATACCAGAAAAAATTTCAGAAAGAAATTGGCAAATAAGAATATCTTTTCACCCATCAGTTTTACATGCGGTGGCGGCTGTACCGGTGAGGGTGGCGCCAGCGGATTCTCACTGAATTCCGGAATGCCTTTTATATTTGTAGGAATCTCTGATGGCGGGGGATGGAGCTGGTTGACCTTGACCACTATAAACAGCGCCAGTCCTATAGATGCCGCTAAACAGAAAAAGTAAGTGATGAATTTTTTCCTGAAATACATGCCCGGCAATAAGAAATAGGAGTGCAGGTAGAAGAATGCCACGGCCAGGCTATTGACAACAAACTGGTCAATACTGAAGGGGGTTAGTTTGCCGTCTTTTATAAAAAGTTCCTGCTTGGGGAGTAGAATAAACTGAAATCCTATGAATGCCAGCCATCCCGCTATATGGAATAAAAAGTATGGCCGTTTTCTGGTTAAGGCATTCATTGGCAGTGGTAAAGTTAACAGATAATACTAAAATAGATAAAAAAAGTGGCGCGCCGGAGGCGCGCCACAAGATTTTACTAACCAAATAAAATCCAAGTTATTTTCTATTTCTTTACTGCTTTCTTAGGTGCGGACTTTGCTGCTGCTTTCTTCGCTGAAGCCGCTGCCTTTTTTGCCGGAGCTTTCTTCGCTGGAACTGCTTTTTTCACCGGAGCCTTCTTTGCGGGCTTTGCTGCCGCTTTTTTTGCCGGAGCCGCTGCTTTTGCTGCTTTTGTTGCACTTGCTTTCACTTCTTTAGAAACTTTCTGCAAGTTGCTTTCCACTTTTTTCGTCACTTTGCTTAGTCCTTTGTCTACTTTATTGGATATAAGCTCAACATCTTTCTGCAATACCTTTGTAGCTTTCTTTACTTCTTTTTCCAACTCCACGGAAGCTTTTTCCGCTTTCTTGGAAAATTTCGTAGCCGCAGACTTTGCTCTCTCTTCTCCCTGATTTACCTGCTCATTAATATACTGGAATACTTTCTCTATTCTTACTTTTGCGTCGTCCACCAGATTTTCAGCTTCTGCTAATACACTGGCACGCACTTTGTCTACATCAACAATCTGATTGATTCTGCCTTTTATCTTTTCTCCGTATTCCTGCAGGTTTTCTTTTTGACCTTCCACCTGTACTTTAACATCTGAAGAAAGATGTTGGATGTTTGATTTTACTTCCTCGACTTTTGCATTAAAATCTTTCATTAACGCGTCAAATGCTTGTTGGAATTTTTTTGCTGAATCCATAATGTGTATCTTTTTTGATACTACAAAATTAGAGCTGAGGGATTAATCGAGCGTTACAGCCATATTAATTATTTTTGAATTAAAACCCTTTGATTTTAAATTAGTTCGAGCAAAATGCAAATTTCAGGTTAAGAAAAATTGATTTGTGTCAATTATGTTTAAGTATTTACGGTATTTGTTATTCATATTCCGTGATATTATCCGCCTGTCTGTATTAATTTACTTATCTTCGGCAAAATTTTTTATATGTTATTAGTAATGAAAGACATGGTAGTGAGCGTTCACTACGAACTAAAGGTAGATAATAATGGTGAGTTGGTGACTGCCGACAAATCCAGACCTGAGCAGCCATTAGTATTTATACATGGTTCGGGTATGTTATTGCCAGACTTTGAAAGTAATTTAGCCGGCAAAACAGTTGGGGATTCAGTTGAGTTCGTAATCTCTGCGGAAAAAGGATATGGCGTCCGTAACGACCAGGATATTGTCAGCATTCCATTGGACAGTTTTAAAGATAAAGACGGCAATATCGATACCAACGTTATCCGAGTGGGAAATGTCTTGCCTATGATGGACGACCAGGGACATCAGTTTCAGGGAATCGTTTGTGAGGTGACGGATGATGCTGTGGTGATGGATTTCAACCATCCAATGGCCGGAAAAGAGCTGAACTTTTTCGTTACGGTGGTGGATGTTCGTCCGGCTACTGAGGAAGAACTGGCGCATGGTCACGTTCACGGACCGGGTGGACATCATCATTAATATAAAATGGGATAGCTTATTCTCTCTTTTTTTAGGTGGGAACATAAGCAGTAAACAGACTTGTCAGGTCTTATAATCGGACAGGTCTTTTTTTATTTTAATGCCTCCATCATTGCCCTTGCTTTCAGCAGGCACTCCTCGTATTCTTTATCAGCGTCGCAATCGATGGTGATGGCACTGCCTGCCTGTATGGAGATGTACTTGTCTTTTTCATTATAAAGAATACTTCGTATCACCACATTAAAATCGAAGTTGCCTTTTGGAGTAATATAGCCCACACAACCTGAATATAAGCCCCGCTTAGTCATTTCATATTTTTCAATCAGGCGCATGGCTGCTATTTTGGGTGCACCGGTCATACTGCCCATCGGGAATACCGCGTTCATAATATCTGAAAAAGTGATATCCGGTTTTACTTTACAGGAAATCGTTGAGATCATCTGGTGCACCTGCTCAAACGTATAAATACCAAACAGTTCTTCCACATTAACCGAATCTTGTTGTGCCACTTTTGAAAAATCATTCCGAACCAGATCCACAATCATCACATTTTCGCTGCGTTCCTTTTCATCCCAAAATAATTCCTGTTTTAATTGCTTGTCTTCTTTTTCTACCGGCAGCCGTCTGCGAGTTCCCTTTATCGGTTGGGATATTAGAGTGTTCTGTGTGCGTTTTAAAAATCGTTCAGGACTGGCGCATAATAAATACCTGTCCTTGTTTTTTAAGTAACAACTAAATGGCGCCATTGAGAGCTTATTCAGTTTCTGAAAAACGGGCAGAGGCTGTATGGCTGCATTTGTTGCATAAAACTCCTGACAAAAATTCATTTCATAAATATCGCCGTGCTGTATATCCTGTCGAATGGTTTCTACAGCCGAGATATACTCCTGCCTGGACATGCGATGCTGTATGTTTACCGCTGATGTACATGAAGATGTTGTTTTTGATACGTTGAGTAGTTCTTTGAACGCCGCCAATAGTTGTTCCTGTTCATCGTGGGTGGTATAATTGATTCCGATTTCAATTTTCTTTTTTTCAATTTTTACAATGAATTTAGGAACAAAGAAATGCAGTAATGGGATTTGAATTCCGTCGGTGTGTTCTGAAACAAGCCCGGGTTCAATTTCATTTTTTACATCATAGCTGATGTATCCGAACAGCCAATCCTGCTGTTGCTGCCTGAATGATTCCAATTCCGGCAGGCAATCTATATTAACGGATAGAGAAGCAATCGCATCAATGGCAAAGAAAGAACCAAAAGTGGAATAGGGATAGTCGGGATAATTATTGCTGTCTAAAAAACAGAAATGATCGAACTGGTGAGCCGATTGCAGCAGGTCTTGCTTAAGTCTTTCAATGTCATTTACAGGAAATGGAAAGAATGTCCTCATCAGCTATATTGCTTTGTTAGGAAAAACAAGATTAATGTTACGCCAGCAGTGCTCCTTCCGTCAAATCGATTAGCGCCTCTCTGGCAGCACCGTTAGAAACCATGGCTACAGGTACTTTCAGGTAGTCTTCCAAAAATGATACATAATCTTTCAGTTCATCCGGGAGCGGACGGGAACTGTCAATACTACCCCAGCTTTTGAAGGTAATAGTTTTAGGTATAATCACCTTATTGACCATATCATATGGCAATTCCCTGGTTTCTTTACCATCTATAACATAATCGGAACAAACACCAAATTCGCCGAATGCATTTAAGATATCCGCTTTGGTGATACATAGTTTGGTTACTCCGTTGACCATACAGGCATAATGTAAGGCGGGCAAATCAATCCAGCCGCAACGGCGGGGCCTGCCTGTGGTCGCGCCGAATTCAGCGCCTTCTTTTCGCAATTTTTCACCTACTTCATTCGTCAGTTCAGACGGAAATGGCCCGCCGCCTACGCGTGTGCAGTAAGCCTTGGTGATGCCGATGACTTCGCCGATATGTTTGGGAGAAATGCCTAATCCCGTACAAACGGCAGCAGAAATGGTATTGGAAGATGTTACAAACGGATATGTACCAAAATCAATGTCCAGCATGGAACCCTGTGCGCCTTCAGCAAGTATCTTTTTCCCTTCTTTCAGTGCGTTATTAATGAAATAAACGGATTCTGTCTGCCGGTAGTTTTTCAGTCGCTCCACTGCTGCCATCCATTCTGATTCGGCTTGTTCCAGCTCATAACTGAAGTTATATATCTGCAGTAATTGTAAATGTTTGTTTTTTAGTAACTCATATTTCACCACAAAATCATCTTCCAGAATGTCACCGACTCTTAATCCGTTTCGCCCGGTTTTATCCATATACGTCGGGCCGATACCTTTCAGGGTTGATCCGATTTTAGAGGTACCTTTGTTGGCTTCTGAGGCGGCATCCAGAATCTTGTGCGTTGGTAAAATAAGGTTGGCGCGCTTTGATATTATCAGCCGTTCTTTTACAGGAATGCCGTCATTTTCCAATGTATCTATTTCTTTGAGTAAGGTAATGGGGTCTATCACAACTCCATTTCCTATAAAGTTGATTTTGCCTTCTCTGAAAATACCGGAAGGAATGGTGTGCAGTACGCGTTTTTTTCCGTCAATAACCAATGTGTGTCCGGCATTAGGCCCGCCCTGAAATCTGGCGATAATGTCATAGTTGTCGGCCAGATAGTCAACAATCTTTCCTTTTCCTTCATCGCCCCATTGCAGTCCGAGAATTACATCTACTTGCATAAAAATTATCTGTTGTTTAATTAAAAAGTTGCTTGCGTTATTCAACTCTGAAATTGAGAAAATTATTCAGCAAATGCAATTATTATAGATAAAATCTATGTTACTGTTAAAAAAGAGCGAGGAATCGGGATTAAAAGAATTTTGATAAATATATGGATTACTACTTGTTACACATTGGTCAGCATATTTTTTTCATTAATGCAGCGATTTATAGATGGTGTAGGTGCTGACGGTAATAATCAGCAGACCAACCAGGCGCATGATTGTTTTGGGCCTCATGAAGCGTAAGATGTAAGCGCCAATTGGTGCCGCGATTACTCCGCCGATAATGAGCGCAAGGACCGGTTTCCAGCTGTCGATTCCAAGGAAAAAGATAAAAACACCCGTGCTGAAGAAGGTGACGAAGAATTCGGCAGTGTTCACTGTTCCTACCACCTCTTTCGGAGAACTTCCTTTGTCGATTAAATTTGAGGTAACGATAGGACCCCAGCCGCCTCCGCCAATGGAATCAAAGAAAGCGCCTGCAAAACCCAAATAAGGTGCAAACTTCCAGTTGCTTTTCTTACTGGGGATTTGTCTGAAACTTTTTATAAGAATATATATACCCAGCAGTATCAAATATGCTGCAATGTATGGTTTTACAACCTTGCCATCCAGAATTTTGGAAATCAGGAATGCGCCGATGACGGCACCGGCAACACCCGTAAATACCACCCTGAAGAATAAACGTTTGTCTATGTTTTTCATGGCAATATGAGACAGGCCAGATACACCCGTTGTAAAAACTTCTGCCGTATGTACACTGGCAGATGCTATGGCAGGGGGAACGCCGATGCTCAATAACAGTGTTGAACAGCTTACGCCGTAAGCCATGCCCAGAGCGCCGTCAATAATCTGAGCAATGAACCCCGCACTTATAAATAAAATAAATTCTTTGTCAAAACTGAATGTATACAGGGGATTGGGATGGGTGTTGAAAATTTTCCAGAATAAAAATGAAATCAAACCCACTTTTAATGTTAAGATAGTGGCGGCGACATATTTCAGATTTATTTTTTCCATAGTGTTTTTCTTTTCTGGTTATTCTGTTCAGATAAGGTATTAGAAAATATATTGTTTTATCAACAGGCCTATGACAGCAGCGCCTAAGATGATAACAGGCTCCTGTATTTTTTTCAGACAGATCAAAATTCCAATTGTGGCTAAGGCTATCAGCAGCGTCGGTATATCCGTGATGGAACGGGAAGCAATGACCAGTACGGCTCCTGCCAGCGCTCCGACCACCGCTGCGGTGATGCCGTCTACAAATGCCTTGATGCTGGTGTTTTTAGCAATCTTTTTAAAATAAGGGGCAGGTATCACGGTGAATAAATAACAAGGAAGAAAAGTCGCACCTGCCGCTACCGCCGCACCCGGAAATCCTGCCACCAGATATCCAATAAAACCTACTGTAATGACGACAGGGCCGGGCGTTATCATTGCAACGGCGACAGCATCTAAAAACTGCTGCTCATTCAGCCAGCCGTATTCTTTTACGACACCGCCATGCAAGAAAGGGACAATTGCTAATCCGCTTCCAAATACAAAAGCGCCTGCTTTGCTGAAAAAAACGGCCATCTTGTATAATGTGGTGGAATTAAATTCCCAAAAGCCGATTCCGGATAGCAGTAATGGCAGCTTGGTATTTCTTTTTGCCGCCCATTTTGGCGGCGCTTTATAAAGCATATATATTACTCCAATTCCTATAAACAGCAGGATTTCTTCGGATTCGGTAATAAAGGTAATCACAGCCATAGACAGAAAGAAGAGCCATAACAGCGCGTTTGTTTTTATGGCATCTACTTGCAGTCTGCTGATAGATTTTGTAGTTAGCTTGTAAGCACTTACCGCTATAATACCTATGACAGCGGCACCTACACCATAGAATACCGATTGCATCCAGAAAATTCCGCCATATAGCTTATATACTATTCCCCAAAGCACTACCATAATAAAGGAAGGCAGCACAAAGGCCAGACCTGATAGTGTTGCGCCGATGACTCCGTAATGCACATATCCGAGGTAAATGCCCAGTTGTGCTGCGAGTGGCCCGGGGGCTAACTGTGCTAATGTCAGGCCTTCCCTGTATTCCTCTTCCGAAATCCACTTTTTGTTTTCTACTAAATCCGTGTGCATATATCCGACTAATGCCACCGGGCCACCAAAACCGGTTGTGCCCAGTTTAATGAAATATCCGGATAGCTCGGTTAAAGAATATGGTGGATGAGATTTCATGATGTTTTATGTTTATACAGTATTTTGTCATTTTTTTATTGCGCTAATATATTTTTCCCATTAACAAACACATGTTTTAATTGATTAGTGAGGCTATTTTTCTTATTTTTTATCCAGTAATCCTTCCACGGTCCAGGAGAAATAAAGCAACGCGCCAACTGCAGGGCCACCGATATATTGAGTGTAATATTTATTCAGCAAATTGGTGCCGCCTACCTTGAACGTACTATATGCTTGTGGTACTCTGTAATTGACCTGCGCGTCCAAGGAGTTGAAAGAAGGAACGTAGCCGGCCGCTAACTGACTGTCCCAGTAGAATCTGCTTTGCCATCTCCAGGTAATGTTGAACCCGAAGTTTTTAAAGGCTTCTTTAGCGCTGAGGCTCAGATTGACGGTGTGTTCCGGAGTGTTGAATGCCGGAATCAGGATGTCAGTGTTTTTTACTCCTTTTAATTTTGCCCAGCTGTAATTTGCCGAGAAGGTGAATGTTCTCCAGAAATTATAACTGACTGCCGCGCTGATACCATGATTTTGTACCACTGCCGCGGAGTTGGTCCATAAACGGAAGTTGGTGTTCTTGCCAAAACTGCCGGCGCTTCGGGCATAGTACACCGTGGAGTCATCTACGCCAATCACTCCTTTGTTGATACGCGTGACTTCTACCTGTCCGATAAAATTATGATAGATGTTGAAATAATAATCTACGTCAATAAAAATACGGTCTTTGTAGAACAAACCCTTGTAACCGATTTCCAATGAATTGATTCGTTCGGGTTTGATATATCCGAAAGGACTTTTTACGAGCAATCCTTTATTCGCTTCTATTGCCTGAACTTCGTTGAACCTGCCCGTGTTGGTACTGTCTTTTACTGCATTATTAAACGTTCGGACGGTATTTCGCAAATACGAATTTTCTACGATGTTTAAATCTCCTGCCAATACTTCTAAGCCGCCTAAGCGTTTCACACCGCCGTTATCCACGAAGGAAAAGCCTTCAAACAAAGTCGGGAACCGGAAGCCATTTTGCCAGGATATCCGGAAATTATGTTTTGGCGTAGGAGAAATGACGACTGCTAACCTTGGATTTACGGCAGGTTTGAAATATTGTACTTTGTCTACGCGTAAAGCTCCGACAAATTTTATCCTGTCTTTCCAAACGGTTTTGGTTGCCTGGAAGAAACCTCCCACTTTATAATAATTAAAGGATTTGAATAATTTTGTAGAATCAAAACTTCCATCTTTGTTGATGCCAATCGGATTGATAAAGCTATTACCATCCGGTGTGACATTTTGGTCTCTGAATTCGATGCCTGCCAGTAAATCAAAATATTTTACTAAATGAGAAAAGTCGTACTGGCCTTCAACCTGAAATAATTTCGTTACTAATTTTAATCCAGCTCCTCTGTCCCAGTTGTTGATTTGCGCCAACGCTTTCAGCTTTTCTTTCAGTAGTTCACTGTTCGGTGCATATCTGCCGGAGTCAGCAAAACTTCTGGCAAGTTCCAGTGCATTCAGAATGGAATCACCCGTGGAAGAGTTAGTTGTCAGTGCATTAAACCGACTGGTAAAATCTGAATACCATTTTGTGTCAGATTTAAAATTTCTTTCCAGATTTTCCGCCATCGGACGGGCATTATAGGAATCCCCTGTGTTCTCGGTAGTCAGATAAGTCCTGAAAAAATGATGTTTTCCTGTCCATTCCAGTTTATGCTGTTGTAATAATATTCCGTCCAGTTTTATGCGGTTGCCCCGCTGATACACATTGTCTGCTGTTCCCACCCTGTAGGTATAGGATAATACATCATCGTTTTTGAATTTGTAGGCCAACTGAACATCACCTTTCAGGTTTTGTACATTATAATCGATAAAATCTTTCTCGTAATAACCTGTTCTTGCAATCTGATAGGTTTTGCCTCTGAGTACAATATCCTTTCTGTTGGTCGACTCGTTTCCGTAGGAGTTGATAGGGTCTTTTCCCGGGTTGTCTTCACCTGCAAGTCCCAGCCGTTCGTTAGCGGTTGCGTTCAAATCAGTTTTGTCGTCGGCAATCCAGTCATAGGCTTTGAAATAGGAGATGTTGATCTTATAGGCAAACCGGTCTTTTACGGTATTCGCGATGCGAACAGCTGTTTCAGTAAGTGGTTTGATTTTTGAGTTGACATCTCCAATATGGTTAAAACCCACCTTTTGATAAATACTGATGCCTTTGTGCAAGAATGGGTCTTTAGTACTGATATAAGAAACACCATTGATGGCATTCATTCCATAGATGGCAGATGCTGCACCCGGAATTAATTCCACGGACTGAACATCCAGTTCACTGGGGCCAACAGCATTGGCGATTGGTGCGCCAATACCCGGTGATTGCGTATCAGCTCCATCAACCAGTTGCAGGAAACGGGAGTTGGTGGTATTGGTAAATCCTCTTGTATTCGGCACTTTAAATCCTAAGCTGAGTGTCGTCATCTGAACGCCTTTAATATTTTCCAGTGCGTCAAAAAAGGAGGGCGCAGCTGTCTGGCGTATGGCCACATTGTCCAGCTTTTCGATACTGACAGGTGATTGTAATATTTTTTCACTGACACGGGATGCAGACACTACCACTTCATTAATTAAATTGCTTTCCTCTCTCAGTTTCACACCGATTATCAGGCTGTCGGTTACTTTTATCTCTTTTGATGCATAGCCCACGAGAGATACAACCAGATTCAACGGAAAGGGTTGTTGTGTGGTAATATTAAATTCACCATTTTCATTTGTTATGCCACCTTCTGTAGTCCCTTTTATCGTGACATTTACTCCGATAAGTGCGTCTTTTTTAGTTTCATCAACAATTTTCCCTTTTACAGTACTTATATTTCCGTTACGCGATGTAACAAGAGTTGGATTTTCTGAAACAACAACCCCGCTTTCCTGAGCATTCAGATGGCTTGTAAAGAGTGATAGAGCTGTTGAGGTTACTAATAAAATATGTCTTACTTTTTGCATATAGTTCGTATAAAGGTTAATAATTGTGACAAATCTATAAAATCTACCAAATATATAGACTATATGTAGTAATAAAATTAAAGACTGAAACATAATTAATTGATAATAAGCTGTTTGAAAACATTTCTTAACAAAAAGAAAATATTAGACTCCTGTTTTCTGAATAAAATCGGTATAAAAAAGTATATTTAGACACAATAAAATAAGTGTATGAATTACTTCATGTTGATAACAGGTGTGGTGTTTAATGTGTTCACCAATATAGGTTTTAAATATGCCGCGATGGTACAGAACAGACCGGTCAAAAAATGGTCGTTTTTTAGTATTGCTTTAATATTTGGTTTGCTGAATTCGGTATGTGTTACGGAAGCCTTGAAATCGATACCATTGAATGTGGTAAGCACTATTTTCTTTTCTATGACAATAGTTGGATTACTGCTAGTTTCGTATTTCATCTTTCATGAGCAGATGAACTGGATGCGTGTAGCGGGGATAGGTGTAATTGTAACGGGTGTTGTAATGATTACTATGAATTAGAGGAACCTAGCATTATTCCTTATTCGGTTTTTCTTTTTTCGGTTTGATACGAACCAAATCAACCGGTGGCAATTCTTTCTCTTTGACGAAATAATTTTTCAGGGAGGTTAAACGATTGTAAAAATCGGTATAGTTTTTATTCGCTTTTTTTGTCCATACACATTCAGCCAGCGCCGTAATACGGGGGAAAATCTGATTCTGTAAGCGTTCCTCGTCTTCAATATATTCTGTCCAGACACAAGCCTGCCCGCCTAAAATATGTTTTTGTGCTTCCGCACCTTTAACCTTTGAAAGCGGGTCAAAGCCGTACACCTTGTCCAATGGCAGATAGACCATATAAATGGCTTTCTTTTCTTCATCCCAATCCTGATGATAGTCGAAATAAGTTAACTGACGGGGGGTCATGATGACGTCATTTCCAAGTTTGGCAGCCTTGATACCTGCAGAAGTACCACGCCAGCTCATTACCGTTACATCTTTAGAAACACTGCCATTCATGATTTCGCCCCATCCTATACATTTTCTGTCTTTTTTGGCAAGGTAGTCTTCCGTTTGCTGCAGAAAATAAGACTGAATCTGTTTAGCGGAAATACTTTTATCCAATGCAAATTTTTTCCCGGTACTGCTTTCCTGCCAATGTTTGGTCGGCACTTCATCGCCGCCAATATGAATGTACTTGCCCGGAAATAAAGAGCATACTTCATCCATGACATCTTTAATAAATTGGAAAGTTGAATCGGACGGGCATAAGATATCATCTTTGATGCCGTATGTAGCCGGCACATCTATTGATTTTGAATAACAACCCAATTCAGGATAAGCAGCGATAATCGCGGAAGAATGTCCCGGCAAATCTATTTCCGGAATAACAGTGATGAAACGTTCTTTTGCATACTGTACCACCTGCCTGATTTCATCCTGTGTATAAAACCCTCCTGTTTTTTTGCCGTTTTTTTCCGTACGCCAGGCACCCACTTCTGTTAGTTTTGGATATTTTTTTATTTCCAATCGCCACCCCTGGTCGTCCGTTAAGTGCCAGTGAAACTGGTTGAGTTTCAGTTTGGCCATTACATCCAGGTATTTTTTTATCACGTCTACTCCAAAGAAGTGTCGGCTGACATCCAGATGCAGGCCGCGATAAAGGAATGCCGGCTGGTCGTTAATAGTCATGCAGTTCAAACTTCTGGATGTATCTGTCCGCAGGAGCTGCAGCAAACTCTGCATACCATAATACAGGCCGGCATTTCCGGTAGAACTGATAGTAATCACCGCCGGTGTAATATCAAGTGTATAGCCTTCAGCGGCAATTGTACTGTTGGCAGGTAACTGCAGGTTGATGTTGATGGAAAGCGTGCCGGGAGCGATAGGCAGAATGTTTATTTTCTTTGCTTTAACGGAGTCCGTCAGTTGCTGGACAATGCGCTTGGTGGGGTCATCGCCCCGGATGATTTTTATACTAACTCCCTTAGAATAATTGAATTTGCCTTCGCCCACTTTAATTTCATTGGGCATAGGAATAACGGCAACCTGCCCTTTCATAAGTAAAGGGATACAACAAAACGCTATAAAAAAAAGATACAGAAATTGTTTCATGTGAAAATGCAGATTATGATTTTTTATACGTGCATTTCGGATTATTACAATTTCCATACAACGTAAGAGAGTGGCTTTTTATTGTCTGCTGGAATAATTCACCCGCCGTGGTTTTGACTTGTTGCAGGCGCGGGTCGCAGAATTCGAATACATGTCCGCAGTCCACGCATATTAAATGATCATGGTTTCTGTTGCCATACGATTTTTCATACATTGCATGGTTCTGCCCGAATTGGTGTTTGGTCACCAGTTCACATTGTACCAAGACATCTAATGTATTGTAAACGGTTGCCCGGCTGACATTATGGAGATTGTTCTTCATTTGCAGATACAACTCCTCCGCATCAAAATGATCTTCACGGCTGTATATTTCCTCCAGAATGGAAAATCGTTCCGGCGTTTTGCGTTGTTTGTTATTCTCCAGATAAGTAGAAAAGAGATGTTTTACTTCAGAAAATAATTTTGGATCAATAGCCATAGTGCAAACTTACGATTTACGATGTTAAAAATAGTGTATTACCTGCAAAAAACATCATCTACGTTAAATCTCCTCCCGTATAACCGACGTCACGCCTTCCAGCGATTTGAGTTTGAGAATGAGTTTATTCACCTGGTCATTATCCTTTACAAATACTTTAATGATCCCCTCAAAAATGCCTTCTTTGGTTTCTATGGAAACGGACTGCATATTCAGTTTCATATCGCCGGATATAATCGTGGTAAGCTTGTTGATGACACCGATATCATCCAGGCCAATTAGTTTTATCGTAGTCAGGAATGCAGGGGTGGTATTCGCTGTCCATCGTGTTTTGATGATGCGATACCCGTATTTTGACATCAAATTGATTACGTTCGGGCAGCCGGTCCGGTGTATTTTTATCACGCCGTTAATGGAAATAAAACCCACCACATCATCGCCGGGAATAGCATTGCAGCATTTGGCGAATTCATACGGAAATTTGGAGGATTCATCAAAAATAACCAGTTCCGCATTTTTGGGTATATCGCCTGCCGGTTCCTGATAGAATGTTTGTTCTTCTTTTGGTTTTCCTACTTTCTCTATCTTAATGACCTCTAAGGTTCCGCCGACACTTTTAAGTTGCTTTAAGTCGGCTAAATTGAAATTTCCTTTGGCAATACCATAGAACAAATCCATAGAACTGGGAGCCTTGAAAAAAGTGGTAATCAGATTGATGTTATCATTGGAAAAATTGGCTTTCAGCTGGCTTAGTTTCCGCTCCAGAATCTCCTTGCCATCCTCCGCGATTTTTCTTTTCTCTTCCCGCAGCGAGTTCTTGATTTTTGATTTAGCTCTGGAGGTGGTAACAATATTCAACCAGTCCTCGCTGGGCTTTTGCTTGCGCGAGGTAATGATTTCCACCTGGTCGCCATTGCCCAATATATGGCTGATAGGCACCAGCTTACCATTCACCTTAGCGCCTATCGTGGTATCGCCGACATTGGTGTGAATAGAGTAGGCAAAATCCAGCGCAGTCGCACCCGCGGGCAAAATTTTTAATTCTCCTTTTGGCGTAAAATTATAAATCTCCTTTTGGTAAAGTTGGAGTTTGAAATCGTTGATGAATTCTATAGGATTGACATCCGGATTTTTCAAAAACTCGCGTACCTGCATCAGCCAGCTTTCAATAGCCTCTTCGGTGGTGTTTTGCGATTTGAATTTGTTTTCTTTGTATTTGTAATGCGCGGCAAGCCCTTTTTCCGCCACTTCGTCCATACGTTGCGATCGAATCTGTACTTCCACCCATTTTCCTCCGGGCCCCATCACGGTGGTGTGCAGCGATTCATATCCGTTGCCTTTCGGATGTGAAATCCAGTCACGCATTCGATTGGGCTGTGGAGAGTATTTATCGGTAACGATGGAATATGCCCGCCAGCAATCTTCTTTTTCCTTTTCCTGTGGCGAATCCAGAATGACCCGGATAGCAAATTTATCATACACATCATCAAATTCCACCTCCTTTTTCTTCATCTTGTTCCAGATCGATGAGATGGACTTTGGGCGTCCGAAAACATTAGCCTTTAGTCCTGATTTATCCATTTCTTCCTGAAGCGGCCTCACAAAGTCGTTGATATATTTGGCTCTTTCTTTTTTAGTGGATTCAAGGGCTCGGGCAATTTCCTTGTATTTTTCGGATTCCGTATATTTCATCGCCAGGTCTTCCAGTTCCCCTTTAATGGAATAAAGGCCCAGACGATGGGCTAAAGGGGCATACAGATAAATGGTTTCCGAGGCGATTTTTAACTGATTCTTTCTGCTCACACCATCCAGCGTCCGCATATTATGAAGGCGGTCAGCAATTTTGATGAGGATAACGCGAATGTCATCGCTTAGCGTCAAAAGTATTTTCCGGTAATTTTCCGCCTGTATGGATTCCGTCTGATGGGAGATTTTGCTGATTTTGGTTAGGCCGTCAATGATTTTGGCAGCTGTGTTGCCAAATTCTTTTTTTACATCCTCCAGCGTCATTTCGGTATCTTCCACCGTATCGTGCAGCAGTGCGCAGATGATGGAGGTAGTACCCAGCCCCATGTCGCCGGCTACAATTTTGGCCACGGCCAGCGGGTGATGAATATAAGGTTCGCCGCTTTTTCGCCGCATGTGTTTGTGCGCATCTACAGCCATCTCAAATGCATGCCGGATGCGTTTGTCATCTCCCTTGTGCATGCGCGGGCGCGCCAGGCGCAAGAGTTGGCGATAGTCTTTCAGAATGGCCTGCTTCTCAGCTTCTATGTTTACTTCCATGGATATACAATATACAATCTTCCGGCTAAAAAAAAAAGTTCAAGCATTAACTTGAACTTTTAACCACTGAGGGATAATCCGCAATATTATTTTTTTAACTTGTCGTATTCTTCATTCATTCCCTTTATCACTTCATCCGTTATGTTATTGGCCTCGTTGACATACAACAGGTTTATCGTCTCCTTCATATAAGGCAATATATAAGTGTATCTGCCGTCGGCATTGTACTTTTTCAGGTATTCAATCATTTTTTCCTGCAACTTCATATTGAAATCCTGAGTTTCCTGCATGAATTGTGCTTCCATCTTTTCTTTACGGTCCTGAATCTGCTGTTGTTTAGCCATCAGTTTTTGCTGCGCTGCCGCTCCTTCTTCTTCAGTCATCATTTGGGCTTTTTGCGCGAGGCTGGCGTATTCAGACTGGAACGCGCTGATGCTTCTGTCTAATTCCGCTTCCATGGATTTTTGTCTTGCCTCCAGCTCCGCCTTTTTAAGTTTAAAGAAGGTATAGTGTGTCTGAAAGGTATCAATATCCACATAGGCAATTTGAGGTACGGTAACCGTTTTGCCATTGGTCTGTATCACCTGCGGCCCTGCTGGTGCCTTTGGCGATGAGCTGAAATGCAGATAAAAAAGGACGCCTACCAATATGAATAGCAGTGCGTTCAGTGCGAGAGATAAATTTTTCATACCGGCAAAGATAACTACATTTTTTCCTTTAAACCGACATCTTCACCAAACTTAACACCATTTTCAAACCGACAATTTTTCAAATTTGTAAAATATACGTATCTTTGCCGTCCATTTTGCGGGTGTGGCGAAATTGGTAGACGCACTAGACTTAGGATCTAGCGGGCAACCATGGGGGTTCGAGTCCCTCCACCCGCACGTTTAAATGTTGAATGTGCAATGATATACGTTATTCGGATGACTATATTATTTTACATTCAACATTTACTATTTTACTTATTACCGACATCGTTTAACTAATAACATATTCAACGTGAACATTTCCAGAAAAAACACCGACGATTTAAATGCGGTTATCAGCATTGAACTCAAAAAAGAAGATTATCTGCCGCAGGTAGAAAAAGCTATTACACAGGCTAAAAATACGGTAGCCATCAAAGGATTTCGTAAAGGACATGTTCCGGGCTCATTAATAAAAAAGATGTATGGCAATTCCATATTGCTGGAGGAACTGAATAAATCCGTATCGGAAGCACTGAACAAACATATCGAGGGTGAAAAATTAAATATGCTGGGACGTCCGTTGCCGATAGCTTCCGAAAATATGGAGTTTGATATCAATAATCCGGCAGATTTTATTTTCGAGTATGAAATCGGATTGGCGCCGGAAGTGAAAGTGGACGCTTTAGGTAAAAAAACCAAAATTACAAAAAATGTAATCACCATTGATGATACGACGCTGGATGATGAATTGGAGAAATTGCGTGAACGTCATGGTAAATTGCTGAATCCGGACAGAGCAGAAGGGGAAGAGCCGCAATTTGAAAAGGCAGAAATGAATCAGGAATTTTTTGATAAGGTATATGGTCCTGGCATCGTAACGACCCTGGAAGATTTCAAAGAAAAGGTACGTAAAGAACTGCAGGATTTTTCTGATAAATCAGCCCAAAATAAATTTAAAGATGACATCTATCTGGCATTGATGGATCAGACCGATATAAAGTTCCCGGATGCATTTCTGAAAAAATTTATCAAAGCAAGCAATGAAAAACCAATTGACGACGAACAGATTGAAAAGGAATACCCGGATTTCTCCAAAGGCCTGAAGTGGAATCTCATTACTACGGCAATCGCAAAAGAAAATGACATAAAAGTGGAGTTTGAAGATGTGAAAAATTTCTCCAAGGAGCAACTGCGCAATCAGTTTATGATGTATGGCGGAGGTATCACCGATGAAATGATTGAATCGTTTAATGACAACATGATGTCTAAACAGGAGCATGTCAAAAAGTCATACGATGGCGCATTGGAACAAAAATTGTTTACTTTTATCGAGTCGCAAGTTACGATAGATGAAAAACCGGTAGCTTTTGACGAGTTTTTTAAAAAGAAAGAAGATTAGCCGTCCATAATTAGTACTGCGTGTTGAGTAACTGATTATATTTATTCAATTTTCTTTCTGATTACTCAATACTCATTATTAAATACAAAAAATATGGACTACGGAAAAGAATTCAGAAAATATGCTACCAAGCATCATGGTTTATCCAGCATTTATGTAGACAACTACTTACAAACCAGCATTACCAACCTTACTCCGAACATTATTGAAGAGCGCCCGATGAATGTGGCGGCTTTGGATGTGTTTTCCCGTCTGATGATGGACAGAATTATCTTTATGGGAACGGGAATTGACGACTATGTGGCAAATGTAATTATGGCTCAGCTCTTGTTTTTAGAATCTTCAGATGCCAACCGCGATATTCAGATTTATGTGAACAGTCCGGGTGGCAGTGTGTACGCCGGATTAGGAATTTACGATACCATGCAGTATGTAAATCCGAATGTGGCTACCTGTTGCGTGGGCATGGCAGCCTCCATGGCAGCTGTGTTGTTATGCGCCGGAGAAAAAGGTAAGCGCAGCGCACTGAAACACAGCAGAGTGATGATACACCAGCCGATGGGTGGTGCACAAGGACAGGTTTCTGAAATTGAAATAACCTATAAGGAGATTACCAAACTTAAAAAGGAATTGTACGATATCATCGCGGTACACAGCGGGCAGCCGTATGAGAAAGTAGAGAAAGACAGCGACCGCGATTACTGGATGACCGGTGACGAAGCAAAAGAATATGGCATGATTGACGAAGTGTTGGTGAAAAAGCCGGCATAAGGCAGTACCTGTGGAATTGCGTTAAACAATAACATTTATAAAGAAATAAGATTGGTGCGATGCTTGTCGCACCATCTTTTTTATGTAATTTTAATCCCCGGTAAATTTAACCTGTTTGACAAGATGAGTAAAAAGAATCCAGGTAAATGCAGTTTCTGCGGCAAAGACAAAGATGCCGTTCAAATCCTTATTACAGGCCTGGACGGGTATATATGTGAAAGTTGTGTGACGCAGGCAAAACAGATTGTAGATTCGGAGCTGGCAGAACATCCGAAATCCACGGCCACTTTTGCCCCGTCAAAGGCGCTAAAACCCGTGGATATAAAAAAACACCTGGATGAGTATGTCATCGGGCAGGATGAAGCCAAAAAAGTAATCGCGGTAGCCGTATATAATCATTACAAACGGTTGAATCAAAAGATTCAGGAAGATGAAGTGGAGATTGAGAAGTCGAACATACTGCTGATAGGACAGACCGGTACCGGAAAAACGCTTATAGCCAAGACCATCGCCAAATTGCTGAATGTGCCTTTTGCCATTGTAGATGCGACGGTTTTTACAGAAGCCGGCTATGTCGGGGAGGATGTGGAGAGTATTTTGTCCAGGCTGTTACAGGTATGCAACTACGACACCTCCCTGGCAGAAAAAGGAATCGTTTATATTGATGAAGTCGACAAGATTGCGCGCAAAAGCGATAACCCGTCCATTACCCGTGATGTGAGCGGGGAAGGGGTGCAGCAGGCATTATTGAAACTGCTCGAAGGTACGGAAGTGCTGGTGCCGCCGCACGGCGGCCGCAAGCACCCGGAACAGAAATTATTGAAGGTAGATACCAAAAATATTTTATTCATCTGCGGCGGCTCCTTCGACGGCATTGATAAGGTGATTTCCAAACGCCTGAATACGGCGGTTGTCGGCTTTAAAAAAGCAAAGCAGGGGGAAACCATCGACAAAGAAAATCTGCTGCAGTACATTACCCATCAGGATGTGAAAAATTTCGGACTGATTCCTGAATTAATCGGACGCTTACCTGTATTGTCCCATCTAGAACCACTGGATAGGCAGGCCCTGAAGGATATATTAACCAAGCCTAAAAACGCGCTGCTGAAGCAATACCAGAAAATATTTTCACTGGAAGGCATCCATTTTACGATGGATGCAGCCGCCATTGACTTTGTTGTGGGAAAAGCGCTGGAATACAAGCTCGGTGCGCGTGGGTTGCGCTCCATCTGCGAGGCCATCATGACGGACGCTATGTACGAACTGCCCTCCGCCAATGATGTCAAGGAATTTGTCGTTACGGCTGCGTATGCCGAAGACAAACTGAACAAATCCAAGTTGTCGAAACTGAAAGTGGCCTGATATAACCTTTGTTTATCAGCCTATCAGTTTTATCCATCAAAATTTAAACATTCTTACATTTTAAACGTCTTTAAAAGTAGTATCTTTGGATACTGAAATTAATTGATTCACTCACTTTTAAATCTAAATACAATGGCTTTCGAATTACCCAATTTACCGTATGCACACGATGCATTAGAACCGCATATCGATACGCTGACCATGCAGATCCATCATGGCAAGCACCACAATGCGTATGTCACCAATTTAAATGCTGCCCTGGCTGGAACGGAGAACGAAGGAAAAACCATCGAAGAATTAATGGCAAACATTTCTAAATTGTCACCTGCTATCCGCAATAATGGCGGCGGGCATTTTAACCACTCCCTGTTTTGGACGGTGATGAGCCCGAACGGCGGCGGCGAACCTACCGGAGCGGTGGGAGAGGCCATAACTGCTGCATTCGGTTCGTATGATAAATTCAAGGAAGAGTTTACCAAAGCCGCAACCACCCGTTTTGGCTCCGGATGGGCGTGGCTGTGTGTGAAGGCGGATAAATCGTTGTGTGTTTGCTCTTCCCCGAATCAGGATAACCCTACGATGGATATCTCGGAATGTCCGGGAACACCTGTTTTAGGATTGGATGTGTGGGAACATGCTTATTACCTGCATTATCAGAACCGCAGGCCGGATTACATCGCAGCGTTTTACAATGTCATCAACTGGGATGAAGTGAACAAAAGATATGCGGCTGCATTAGCTGTCTGAATTCTTTTTTGATATTTAATAAATGCCCTCCAAGAGAGGGCATTTGTTGTTTAAGCTTTGCATCTATGATTTATCATGCGAATGCAATTACATGGATTCAGGCAAACTGCTACTCTTTCACAAAAGTTCTGCAGTCTGATTGTCCGTCTTCCGAATTCATAAAGAGCTGGTAAACGCCTTTGGGAAACTGTTGCATCGAAATTATTTTCACAAAGTCTTTCTCCTGCAAGTGTTCCGAATAGACAAGCTGGCCGATAGAATTAATGATTATTAAGGTGAACGGTTTTGTACTGTTCAGATGCAGGTCCAGTGTCAGGGTTTCACTCACAGGATTTGGATATATTGAAAATATAACCGGCACATCATTTCTGTCGATTACAGAAGTAATGATATACGTTAGCGTATCCGACAACGCCTTACAGCCATTGATATCTGTGATTTCCACTTTATATAGTCCGCTTCTGACCGGTTTATAATTTGATTGCGTTGCATCGGCAATAAGGGTGTCATTTCTGAACCATTTAAAGGTAAAACCATCGGCCGTATAAAGCGTGTCATTGGATAAATGAATTATCGGCTGGGCTAAAGTATCTGCATTTACCAGTTCAAAACTGTCTGTGGCTGCGCAGTGATTGCTGTCTGTCAATATCAGAGTATAAATACCGTTGCTGAGATTATTGTTAGTAGCTGTTGTAATTCCATTCGACCAGCTATACGAATATATGCCGTTTCCGCCACTTCCATTTACCTGAATCGAACCATTGGCTACATCCGGGCAGCTTGGGTTAGTTTTACTATTTAAATGTATTTTAATGGTATCCGGACGGATTAAACTAAAACTATCTTTACGTATACAACCAATCGCGTCAGTTGCCGTTACAATATACTTATCTGCCGAAAGATTAGTGATGATACTGCCATTACTGCCATTGCTCCAGTTATAGGTTACATTGCCATTAGAGCCGGTGCTGTTCACTTCTATCCTGCCATCTGTCACATCAGCACAACTCGGATTCTTTTTGCTGACAAGGATTAACTGAAATGGAGAACATAGTTCTCTAATCTTGTAAACGACGCCATTATTAAGGTTACACGCATATAACTCTCCCCGGAGGTCTTCTCCAAAACTGCTGACATTACTTTGTTTTGGAGTGGACAGTTGTGTAGTGGTAAAAACCGTATCTGTTTTTTTAGTCATCCAGAAATTCCCGCTGATATAATCGCTGAAGATGTAATATCCCAGTAAATCCGGATATTTGGAACCCTTGTAAATGAATCCTCCGGTAATAGAAAACCCACCTGTGGAGGAGTTGTGCGGATAATCAAAAACCGGAAATTTATAATTGCCGGCACTTCCACAACCCGTGGAACTGTAAACGGCATTTCCTTCATAACAGCGCCAACCGTAATTCTCGCCGCCCGGACTCGCCGAAGACTGAAAATTTACCTCTTCCCGGTTGTTTTGCCCTACATCAGCAATCCATAAATCGCCGGTATTTTTGTCAAAACTGAAACGCCAGGGATTGCGCAAGCCGTACGCCCAGATTTCTTTCTGTACATTCGTTTCTGCAAAAAACGGATTGGTGGATGGAATGGAGTATGGCTGTGAGAAATTATTTACATCCAAACGCAGGATTTTTCCGGGCAGAGTATTTTTATTTTGCCCGTTTCCATTCGGGTCGCCGCTGCCACCTCCGTCACCAACGGCAATGTAGAGGTATCCGTCTTTTCCAAATTTGATACAACCTCCGTTATGATTAGTAAAACCGGGATGCAGTAATGTGATAACCAGTTGTTCGGTATCCTTTTCAGCACGGTTCGGATTTGCGGAAACTTTATACCTGAATACTGCATTATCCGTAGTGTTCTTTTTGGTATAATAGGTGTAGAAATAACCGTTGTCTTTATAGCCGGGATGAAAAGCAAAACCGAGCAATCCCTCTTCACCGCCCGATTGAACTTTTGTACGCAGATCGATGAAAGTGTCCAGTCTCACGCCATCAGAGTCCAGTGCCCAGATGATGCCGTTTTGTTGGGCGATAAATACACGGGAGGTAAATCCGTCATGCGCCATGTCAATTGGTGCGGCAAACGTTCTGGAAAAAGTATCCAGCTTCAGTTTGGGTTGAGCCAATGAAAGCATGGATGAAAAGAAAATGCCGGAGAACAGCGTTGCAGTGAACTTCATGATGGATGATTTCAATAAAGTTAACGAATTAACTGCATTTCAGGTGGGCATAATAAATATTCAGGATGTCGCTGTGGTATAATAACTTTGAGCATTGTATCAATACCACCCAACCCATCACATGAGTTATTATCTGGATTGCTCAAAATCCTGCATGGCTTGTACCAATACCTGCACACTTTCTATCGGCAAGGCATTATAACAGGATGCGCGCAGACCTCCCACTGATTTATGGCCTTTGATGCCATGAATATTATATGGTTTTACAAATTCCAGAAATGCGTTTTCCATTTCAGGAGTATCGGCGGTAAATGTAATGTTCATACGGCTGCGGTCTTCCGGCACAGAGTGCCCATTGAATAAAGGGTTCCGGTCAATTTCGGCGTACAAGAGCGCTGCTTTTTCCTGGTTGCGTTGTTCCATCGCCTGCAACCCGCCATTCTTTTTCAGCCAGCGCAAAGTCAGTAATGCCGTATAAATGGCAAAGACGGGAGGTGTATTGTACAGGGAGTGGTGTTTGGCATAGGTGGCATAGCTCCACATCGTGGATTTCTTTCGGGCATTGACTTCCAGCAAATCGTTGCGGATGATAACCAGCGTAACACCCGCGCAGCCCAGGTTTTTCTGGGCTCCGGCGTAAATAAGTGCATATTTTGATATATCGACCGGGCGGCTGAAAATATCCGAACTCATATCCGCCACTAAAGGTACCGGGGAGTCGATATCGTGCAGCAATTCCGTTCCGTAAATCGTGTTGTTGGTCGTAATATGGAAGTAGGCGGAGGCTTCATCTATCGTATAATTTTTGGGAATGTAACTGAAATTGGCATCCTTGGAAGAGGCAACGATGTTGACTTCGCCGTAGAGTTTCGCTTCATCCTCCGCTTTTTTTGCCCATACACCCGTTTCGAGGTAACAGGCTTTGCCGCCATCCGGCAACAGGTTGTAGGGAACCATGGCAAACTGTGTGCTGGCGCCGCCCTGCAGAAAGAGGATGCTGTAATTGTCCGGAACAGCCAGCAATTCCTTAATCAGCGACAGGCTTTCCTCCAGGATGGCATCAAATTCCTTGCTTCTGTGCGATATTTCCAATAATGAAAGGCCGATGCCATTGTAATCCAGGCATGCCTGGGCGCTTTGTTCAAAAACCTCCTTCGGTAAAATGGATGGCCCCGCGCCGAAATTGTGTTTTTTCATTTCCTATAGATTCTGACGATATGAAGGATCTTTTCTTTTCGTAGTCCGAAATTACCAAATTTATGTTATAGAATATATTATAGAATTATGATGAAATAGAACGTTGATTTTATATTTTAAATCCTTCGCTAAAAAAATCTTTTAATGTCAATCCATGTATTTCAATAATCCGCAAGAGGCTGCTAAACCGCAAATCCTCGCCTCGTTCATACTTGCCGTATTGTGAGCGATTAATCCTGTGGTCATAAGCAAAGAATTCTGCATTCGAATACCCTTTCTTAATTCTTAATTCTTTAATTCTCGCGCCCAAGTTTTTAATCTGTAGTTCGATAGTATTTTCTCCTATTTCAGGCAGTAGCTTTTTTATAACCGTTTTCTTCTCCTGTTCAGGTATTTGCTTTTTAGTCTGCTTAGCCATGCATAAATGTACATGCACAGTCTTTGTCTAAAAACTTGTATTAAAATACTGTTAAAAAGAAACTTTTAATTAAATGTTTTATAAATTAGTAGTTATAAATAATCAATAAAACGTATAATATGAAAAATCTAATACTAACTATTTGCATTCTTGTTTTTTGGGCTGTAAAGATTAATGCCCAAGTATCTTTTCAAAGAACCTATGGAAGCCCGAATACTGATGAAGGAAACTTCGTTCAGCAAACCAGTGATAACGGATATATTCTTGCAGGTTCAGCTATTGATTTTATAGGAGGGTCAAATCAGGATGCTTATTTAGTTAAAACAGACTTAACTGGTGCTGTACTATGGAGTAAAACTTATGGTAGTACGCAAAATGATTACGCTTCATGTGTTAAGCAAACAAGTGATGCCGGTTATATCGTGTCTGGAACAGCATATTTCAGCGGAAGCGCGTATAGGGGTTTCTTAATAAAAATAAATTCCGCTGGAGATACTGCCTGGACAAAAACTTACGGAAGTGAAGATAACAGCTTTACATCTGTAGTACAGACTAATGATGGAGGATATATTGCCTCAGGCAATATATCTGATCACAGTCATACGTCGAGTGCAGGATATTTGGTGAAAGTTGATAATAATGGAAATGTATTATGGGCAAAAAAATATAATTTAGGCAGCGCTTCCGCGACATTAAATTGTGTTTTACAGGCAAATGATGGCAATTATGTTGCCTGTGGGAATACAGGGAGCAATTGTATAATAAAAGTAAATAGTGCAGGAGACACAATATTTTGTCGATCATTTGGGGGTTCTGTTACAAAATCAATTAAAAAAACGACTGATGGAGGATATATCATAGGTGGGGGATATTCTGATGGGATATCTCACGGAAACATTATTAAAACAGATGCCAATGGTATTGTTGAATGGAATAATACATTTGGTTCCAGCTTGGTTGTTAATTCTGTCCACCAAAAAAGTGGTGGCGAGTATGTCGCTGTGTTAACCCCAAGTTCCGGTATTGATGCAGTATATACAATTAAATTAAATACAACTGGTAATTTTGTATGGGGTAAAAAATATAAACCATCTAATAGTGCTTTAGCAAAATGCATGCAGCCATGCAATGATGGCGGATTTGTTATTATAGGAGAAAATGCGACTTCAAACCCTAATGTTTATCTCGTAAAAACGGATTCTAATGGAGTAACTAGTTGTAATAATGAAGTATATATAATGTCACAGTCTTCTCTTTCTGCTTCAAGCTCTAAATTGTCTAATACAATTACATCAGATGCTTCTTATGGAGCGTATCCAATGTTTGTAAATTCTGTTTCGTCAAATATATCTACATTATGTATCACTACAGGAATAGATGAAAAGACCTCTGATAGAATATTTTCTATTTATCCAAACCCTACAAGTGGAAAATTTACGATTCAATTACCACTCACCAGTGCTGAGATAATTATAACAGATTTTCTCGGTCGACAGGTAATGAATATGAAAACGACTCAAAATAATCCTGAATTCCAATTGATGGAGGACGGGGTTTATATAATTTCCGTTCATACAGAACAAGGTAGTGCATCGTGTAAATTGATAGTACGTCATTAAATACAGTTTGATTTGCCCAAAAAATTAAACTAATTACTTTCCGGTCGGCATATATTTGAAATCAGAAAGTGAATTATACACCGGCCTGTCTGCTATCCGTCTGTAAAACACATCCTTTTTTTCGCTGCCGGGCATTAGTTGTCATAACAAGTATCGTTTATCCGTGTCAAACTATATTTACGCACAATCATCAGACAATTAATTAGTTAGGTATAAAAATCAGTCAACTGTCAAAACGCATCTAAAAAGCAAATTTAGTATGTTAATTCTGCTTCAAACAAAGGAAACAATTACTTAAACTCGTCAAACTATCAATGAAATAAGGCGGTTACGCAGAAAACGGAAAAAAGATTATTTTTTTTAGATAAGATGCTTGACAATTAAAATTAAACTGCTACCTTTGCATCCGCTTTTGAAAACAGATACACACAGCATCTAAATCATCAGCACAGTTCTTTCAAACGATACACCATGTGGATAAAAATAATGAAAATTATTTTCCACTAAATGTTGAAAATCGCAAGAAAGTTATTATCTTTGCCGTCCCTTCTGTAAAAAGAAGATTTAGCAAACACAGTTCTTTGATTTATTGGGGAGCCAAATATGGTTCATTAAAACGAATGTTAATACATACTCAAAACTTATTAATTTAAAACAAACTCGTACTAAAAGTACATTACAACGGAGAGTTTGATCCTGGCTCAGGATGAACGCTAGCGGCAGGCTTAATACATGCAAGTCAAGGGGGTAGCAATACAACCGGCGCACGGGTGAGTAACGCGTACACAACATGCCATATACTGGGGTATAGCTTTGGGAAACTGAAGGTAATCCCCCATAACATTGCGAGAGGGCATCTGATTGCAATTAAAGTTTCGGCGGTATATGATTGGTGTGCGTTTGATTAGCTAGTTGGTAGGGTAACGGCATACCAAGACGACGATCAATAGCTGGCGTGAGAGCGCGACCAGCCACACTGGAACTGAGACACGGTCCA